>NZ_JBWBTZ010000002.1:0-1036190 GCF_056173065.1 Pseudoalteromonas sp. QJM3NY_22
ATGAGCCGAAAGGTCAACATCTCGGTAGATAACTTGCCTGATACACTAAGAGGCCAAATTCACGGGGTGGAAAGTGCAATTGATAACGAGAGTTTAGCACTATTTACAGATAATAAAGATGTTCGCATTTCTATTGAAAATGCTGCTCATGGATTACGTGCTTATTCAAATACGTTTAATCACTATGATTTATGGGGACGCTTTGTTCGTTCTGGCCATAAGAAATTGCCGCTTGAAGAAGCACCGAAAAAAACAATCATTACACGTAAAATATCAGAAAAAGTGGACGGTATTTTATACGATGGCGAAATAAAAATAACACCTGCTGTTGTGAGTACTCGTAAAGATGGCGAAGACGTAGAATATTTGGTTTGGCCATCAGATAGAGAAGAAAAAGTAGAGCGAGCCTTAATTCGTTTGGCTTCAAAAGGTAAAATAGTAAAAATTAATTTTAAGTCCGGTATTCAATATGCCGTGGTTTTTTCTATGAACGAGTTAGCGCAAGAACTCAAAGCGGTAGGGCAATCAATGCCGTATCCTGCAATTAAAGAATCACTTGAAGCATTACAAGGCTCTAAACTTTCGTTTAAATATTCGGCAACAGATACAAAAAACTCTGACATTGATGATTCCTTTTACGAATCAAACATGAACTTTTTATCGTCACTACATTTTAGTGGGAAAAAAGGTCAAGGCGGCAATGTTAAATGTGTAGCTTGTTTAAATGCATTTGTTCATAACATGATTGATAACCTTGAATACAAAGGGTATTACTTTAATAGCGCACAAGAATTAAAACGGGGATTGTCGCGTTGGATGATGCTTCGTTTGTACCATCTTTGGCGATATGCTGCTCCAGGTAAAACATATCATTTTAGATTGCTTTCTATTATGGAAAAGTACGGTTCTATTTATTCAACTGACAATATTACTGAGAATAAATTAAAAGCATTACGCCGTGATATGACAACAACAATGAAAGATTTGATTGAAAAAGGTGCGATATCAGAATACAGCATTACAAACGTCAAAGATGACAAAACTGGTAACATTATTGATTACACATACGAAATGCACCCGTCTGATCAGTTTTGTGACGAAATACTGACATTAAATAAGCATAACAAACGTATTGAGATTCAAGGTGGTAAACGCATTGTTGAAAATGCGGTTTTGATAGATGAAGATAAAATTGAAGAGATAGTAGAAAAATAGCAACGAATTTATTTTATTATCCAATAACTACCTAAAAGGCCACTTAATGTGGCCTTTTTAACATAATCATTTATCTACTTGTTCTAAGTAAAGTCTGTTGACTAAAAAGTCATAATCTCGTTTGCGTGGATGGCTTAATGGTTTTTCATAGTTTTGTAATATGCCAAGTTTTACATCGGGTTCCGGATTAATTAAGATAAATGGCAATGCTGCACTAACGTGATACCTATTTTGTGCCGTGTATCTTACATTTACTTGGGGACTTACGCGAGTAGGGCGGCGTATTCGTAGTTTTTCTTTTTCACCTAAACTAGCAACTCGTGCTTGTTCTTGAGCTACAAGTAATTGCCACTTTTGCTGATCGATCATTCTTGGGTTTCGATAACAGGCCGATTTATCGAGCATCTCTAGTGCCATTTTTTTAGTAAGTGTTTTTGTTGCATGTTTGTGCATCCAGGTAAACCTAACTGAAAATGGGGATTCACTCTCACTATGAATTTTACGATATGCAGCAAGCGTTATTAAATTTGGTATAGCATTGTGAACAGCTTCAAATCGCGCATCGTTGCTATCAATAGCTAAAATACATTCTTTAAATGTAGCTTTAGCTTTATTCACTTGGGCTATACGATTATTTAAAGCATGTTTATCTGCATTTTTAATAACAAGCAAGCCTGGGTGCCTTTTTAAAACACGACTGCTTAAGCCCGATTTTTTATAAATGTCAGAAAAGGAGTTAAGGATTGCTTTTTGAGCCGGAGCGCCCGATATTTTAGAAACGATTATAGATTCTGGAACTTTACTTTCATCTATACTACTAACATCAGGTAACTGATAGTACTCTGCTTTGGAAAATTCACACTCTTTCAGTTCTTCAATTAACCTTAAAGTTAACTCGTTCATTAAATCAAACTGACTTCTAATTTGTACCTTAGTTACCATTACCCACCTCAAAGAACACATCTTACCAGGTCAATATTATTACATGCACTTTGCTTTGTCTAAATAAATAATAAATTTTACTCAGTGCTAATTTCTATCTATTATTCAAATGAAGTATGATGTGTTCTTTGTTTAAAGTGAAATCCCTAAACAAAGAATTAAACTTTACATATTAGACCTTTGTATATTACATCAACCAGTTAATGCGCTTAGTTCTGAATTGGCTGATTAACTAAGAGTAGGGAAGATGAGTTAAACGAACTTATATCGTATTAGTAACACGGAAATGAGACTAAATATAAAAGTTTTTAACTTCAGCATCATTCTAAAGATATCTCTACCATTTGGGTTTTTAATCATGCTTGAATTCAAGTATTAAGTGCAATCATTATGCAGCCACCAGAACTTCTGATTGCCCCGTAAATAACTCATGAGGGGTTTTATACCCTCTTGTTTTTCTTGGCCGTTGGTATTCTCATTTATGCCCCGCTCCCATGATGAATATGGGTGAGCGAAATACACATCCGCTTCTAATTTTTGTGCAATATGCTCATGGTGAGCAAACTCTTTTCCATTATCTAAAGTCACGGTAATAACCTTACCTTTATAGGGTGTCATACACTTGATCAGCGCATCGGCTGTTATTTTCGCATGCTTGCTTTCAATTCTGTGAACGACTGTATATAACGTTTTACGTTCAACCATTGTAACAAGGGCATTTTTACGCCCTTTGCCTATCACTGTATCGCCCTCCCAATCACCAATCCTAGACTTTGAATCCACAATACTTGGGCGTTCATCAATACTGACTCGATTAACTATCTGTCCACGTTTATCGTAGCTTCCATAGCGTTTTTTATACTTTTTACATGCACGAGTGAGTGTCTTATGTAGTTCACCACCACGAGCCTTGTCTCTGTAAATATATTGATAAATCGTTTCATGATGCAAAACGACCTTTTTCTCTAAAGCTAAGCGGCCTGCCACCTGCTCTGGCGAAAGTCCGTCAACCAACAATTTATTAATCCAGTCAGTAACATCATCTGTTAACTTACTTGCTTTGAAAGATGACTTGCGTCTTTGCTCTGCAAAATTATTGGCTTGGTTAGGTCGATAGCCTTTAAGCCCTTTATTGCGTTTTAACTCTCTAGAGATAGATGACGGTGAACGAGTGAGTTCATCAGCTATCTGTTTTTGGTTATTTCCTGCTTTTATTAACGCGTAAATCTGGTATCTTTCTGCTTGTGTCAGCTGTTTATATTTCATTAAAGCAATTTCCTTTGGCGAGAGAATGGCCGAATTATAACAGCTGGCCATCTAATCTGAGAAATTGCACTTATTATCCGAATTTAGGATGATAAACACTATCGTGTTGGTAGAGAAAACGTAAATTGCGTACCACACCTTTACGTTTTGGCGCTTGTGAATCTAGTTCTGTTTGTGAATACTTTACTATGCAAATAAATGATTAACACCCGCCATATCATACATTAAGGCCTGCACATAGTAGTTGCTAACTATTAATTAAATTTCACTGTAAAGTTAAGGCTACATTACACATCATTTAAGTATGATGTGTTCTTCATTAAGTTACATATAATAACCCCTTATGCTCTATTTATTCTCAATGCGCTAAAATTGCAATTAGCACTCTATAATTGCTTGTATTTAAACACTTTAGTTTATTAAAGATAAAACTAAAGTGTATGTTATATAACCACATGGATTAAATAAGATTACTATTATACTTAACTCATAACTAAATAATTGGTAAATAGTGAATTTAGTCCTTGAACATAGGGGCCTGCATACGGTAATTTCTTCTTATCAGGTAATGTAGGAATGAGGAAAGAACATGCAATCGTGGAACCCAAATAGCTGGAGAGAGCTGCCAATACTGCAGCAACCACAGTACCCAGATCAAGAAATACTTAAATCAGTAGAAGGCCAATTAAAGACGGCTCCGCCTTTAGTTTTTGCTGAAGAAACAAGAAGCTTATTTAAACAACTTGAAGATGTGTGCGAAGGCCGTGCATTTTTACTTCAAGGTGGTGACTGTGCAGAGTCGTTTAGCGATTTTAATGCAGCTAACATTCGCGATACATTCAAAACAATTTTACAGATGGCAGTTGTATTAACATACGGCGGTAAATGCCCTGTAGTTAAAATAGCGCGTATGGCTGGTCAATACGCTAAACCTCGTTCAGCAGACTTAGAAACAATTAATGGCGTGTCTTTACCATCTTACCGTGGCGACATCATTAATAATATTGAGTTTACTGAAGAAGCACGTATACCGGATCCACAACGTTTAATGACGGCTTATCATCACAGTGCCGCTACGTTAAACTTATTACGTGCATTTGCACAAGGTGGCCTAGCCGATCTTCACCAGGTTAACCGCTGGAACATGGGCTTTGTTGCTGCAAATCCACTTAAAGAAAAATACCAACAACTTGCAGATAAAATTCAAGACGCACTAGAGTTTATGGAAGTGTGCGGAATTAACTCTACAATTGCGCCAAGCTTAAAAGAAACCGATTTATACACTTCTCACGAAGCTTTATTACTTGGTTACGAAGAGGCGCTTACTCGTCGCGACCATTTATCGGGTGATTGGTACGATTGTTCTGCTCACTTTGTTTGGATTGGTGAACGTACACGCCAACTAGACCACGCGCATATTGAGTTCTTTAAAGGCATTAAAAACCCAATTGGTGTTAAAGTTGGCCCAGGTATGGACCCAGATGATCTAATTCGTTTAATTGATGCATTAAACCCAGATAACATTCCTGGTCGTTTAACGCTAATTACACGTATGGGTGCAGACGTACTGCCAGAAAAACTCCCAGCGCTAGTAAGAAGAGTTCAACAAGAAGGCCGTAAAGTAATTTGGAGCTCAGATCCAATGCACGGCAATACTGAAAAAGCGACATCAGGTTACAAAACGCGTAACTTCGATAATATCATGCGTGAGATCAGTCAGTTCTTCGCTGTACACAAATCAGAAGGTTCATATGCAGGTGGTGTTCACCTAGAAATGACAGGTCAGCACGTAACAGAGTGTACAGGCGGTGCTTACGGTTTATCTGACGATGATCTAGCACAGCGTTATAAAACGCAGTGTGATCCACGCCTTAACGCCGACCAAGTATTAGAGTTAGGCTTTTTAGTCGCAGATTTACTAAAAGACGCACGTAAATAATATTTGTTAATACTAAAAAAACCGCTTAATTGCGGTTTTTTTATTTCAAATCTGATGAGTAATTTAGTACTTACGTCGCTCTAAATCTGTTTCTATCAGTATTTTTGCAGAAATTTCTTCAACAGAATGATGCGTAGAATTAAAGTAAGCTATTTTGTGCCGCTTATACAACATTTCCACTTCGCGCACCTCAATACGGCACTGTTTAATAGACGCATACTTAGAGTTAGCCATACGTCGATGCCTTATAGCCGCAAGCCTCTCAGGGTCAATCGTGAGTCCAAATAACTTATGTTTATAAGGGACTAAACATTTAGGCAAACCTTCATTATCTAAATCTTCTTCTGTAATAGGGTAGTTAGCCGCTTTAATGCCGTACTGCAGTGCTAAGTATAAGCTTGTCGGTGTTTTACCACTTCTGCTAACGCCAATTAAAATGATGTCTGCCTCGGAAAAGTTTTTAATATTTCCGCCATCATCATTCATAAGAGCATAGTTAACCGCATCAATTCTAAAATCATAACTTTTTTCGTGGATAGAATGCGTACGATGCATTTTTGGAACAGGGGCTACATTGAGTTCTTTTTCTATTTTTTCGCTATACGTAGTTAAAAAATCATACGTAACTGCATCAGCCGATTTTATAATTTCACTTAAATTGTGATTCACAAAAGTAAAAAACACGAAAGGCTTTTCACCTGTTTTTGCAGCAGTTGCATTAATTAAAGCTTTAATTTCGTGCGCTTTTTCTTCAGTTTCTACAAATGGAATTGTTTTATGATTAAAATCGATAGGAAACAACGACAAAGTCGCATGCCCAAACACCTCTGAAGTAATTGCTGTTCCATCTGATATATAAAAAGCAGTTCTCATAATTAACCTTTTTATTGCGTTTAAATCCCTAAAATGGGTTTCCCACGGTTTACGTGAGGACTGTTGCCAGTGTAGAATGATGACGACCTTTATAAAAGGTTTTCTTTCTTAACTCTCACAGTTAGACCTACAATTTGTTTTTTTTGGAGAAAGATCCGTGCAAGAATACGTTCTCTGGTATCAAGAGCTTGGTATGCAAGATGTTCCTCGAGTTGGCGGTAAAAACGCGTCTCTTGGCGAAATGATTTCAAACCTCGCAAACGCTGGTGTACAAGTACCGGGTGGTTTTGCAACTACCGCAGATGCTTTTAATGAGTTTCTAGATCAATCAGGACTCACCGCCAAAATTCATGACATCCTAGATACACTTGATGTTGATGATGTAAATACTCTCGCTAAAGTCGGTGCCGATATCCGCCAATGGATAATCGACACACCATTCCAACCAAACCTAGATCAAGCCATTCGCGACGCATATAGCCAACTCCATGGTGATACTGCAGCAGATGTTTCATTTGCAGTACGTTCATCAGCTACCGCTGAAGATATGCCTGATGCATCATTCGCAGGCCAACAAGAAACTTTCCTTAACGTTGTCGGTATCGATTCAGTCATGGTCGCTATTAAACACGTATTTGCTTCATTATTTAATGACCGCGCAATCTCATACCGTGTTCACCAAGGTTACGATCACCGTGGTGTTGCGTTATCAGCAGGTATACAGCGCATGGTACGTTCAGATAAATCAGCATCTGGCGTAATGTTTAGTATCGATACTGAATCTGGTTTCGAAGACGTTGTATTTATTACATCAAGCTACGGCTTAGGTGAAATGGTTGTACAGGGCGCGGTTAACCCTGATGAATTTTATGTTCATAAACCAACACTCCTTAAAAATAAACCTTCAGTAGTACGTCGTAATATTGGCTCTAAAGCCATACAAATGATTTACTCAGAAGATAAAGCACATGGTAAGCAAGTAGACATCGTTGATGTTGACCCTGAGCTTTCTAATAAATTTTCGATTACAGATGAAGAAGTGCAAGAACTTGCCAAGCAAGCTGTAATCATTGAAAAACATTACGGTCGTCCTATGGACATCGAATGGGCAAAAGACGGAAACGACGGCAAACTATATATAGTCCAAGCACGCCCAGAAACTGTACGCTCAAACGAAGACTCTAACGTAATGGAACGCTTTCAATTAAATGGCACAAGCAACGTTGTTGTTGAAGGTCGTGCAATTGGTCATAAAATTGGCAGCGGTGTTGTTCGTGTTCTTGATTCAATCAAAGAAATGGATCAAGTACAAGTAGGCGACATTTTAGTAACCGATATGACCGACCCTGATTGGGAACCAATCATGAAACGTGCTGCAGCTATTGTTACAAATCGTGGTGGTCGTACGTGCCACGCGGCAATCATTGCACGCGAACTTGGTATTCCGGCAGTTGTTGGTTGTGGTAACGCAACAGATTTAATTAAAGCGGGTCAAGAAGTCACTGTATCATGTGCCGAAGGCGATACCGGCTTTATTTACGAAGGTATTTTAGATTTTGAAATATTAACGTCGCGCGTTGATAAAATGCCAGAACTGCCAATGAAGGTTATGATGAACGTGGGTAACCCCGATCGTGCTTTTGACTTTGCACGCTTACCGCATGCGGGTGTTGGCCTTGCGCGAGTTGAATTTATTATCAACCGTATGATTGGCGTTCATCCTAAAGCATTATTAAATTTTGATGCTCAAACAGATGCATTAAAAGCAGAAATTACTGACATGATTGCCGGTTACGAATCACCAGTAGAATTTTACATAACAAAACTGGTTGAAGGTATTTCAACGCTCGGTTGTGCTTTTGCACCGGAGCGTGTAATTGTGCGTATGTCTGATTTTAAATCAAACGAATACGCAAACCTAGTTGGTGGCCAGCAATACGAGCCAGAAGAAGAAAACCCAATGATTGGTTTTCGTGGAGCCGCACGTTATATCTCTGAAGACTTCCGCGATTGTTTTGCACTAGAATGTGAAGCTATAAAACGCGTAAGAAACGACATGGATATGCAAAACATAGAAATCATGATCCCATTCGTACGTACCCTTGAAGAAGGTAAACGCGTAATTGAATTACTAGAAGAGCATGGCCTTAAACGTGGTGAAAATGGTCTTAAAGTAATCATGATGTGTGAGCTGCCTTCAAATGCATTACTTGCTGATGAATTTTTAGAAATGTTTGATGGTTTTTCTATCGGCTCTAACGATTTAACACAGTTAACGCTTGGTCTTGATCGTGATTCAGGTTTAATCGCACATTTATTTGATGAGCGTAACCCAGCAATTAAAAAACTACTTTCTATGGCAATTAAAACAGCTAAAGAAAAAGGCAAGTACGTAGGTATTTGTGGTCAAGGTCCTTCAGATCACGAAGACTTTGCAGCATGGTTAGTAGAGCAGGGCATTGACTCTGTTTCACTAAATCCAGATACAGTAATAGAAACATGGTTATACCTAGCTAAAAAATTAGCAAAGTAATAAATATGTAAGCTATAAATAGGTAAGCTATAAATAGGTAAGCTATAAATAGGTAAGCTATAAAAATGCCAGCAATAAATTGCTGGCATTTTTTTATACTCAATTAAAAGTAAATTAACGGGCTAATTTTTTATCTAAATAAGCACATGATTTAGTTAACGCCTTTTGACAAAGTGATAAGTAATGTCGCGCTTTAGGGTAGTAAAACGAAAAACACAATAAACCCGCTATAAAAAATATAAGTGAAGGGCCAGGTACAATCGCAAAAAATAGCCCTAGCAAAATAAATAACACGCCACTGATCTGTAATAGTAATTTTTTCATATAACACACCTCATTACTCGTTAACTTGAGTATAATTTAAGCTGTATTAAAATCGACTAAAAGAGTGTTACAAACTGTAAAATCTTCAATTTCTATTCGCCATCACCATGATATAATTAGTCAAATGCCCTAAAATATCGCCGTCATGATAGCAACAATTACACAGCAAGATGCCGCGACAGAACTTGTCGCTAACTACCTAAATACCATTGCAAACCAAGGTTTTACCGGAGATACCGACGCAAGTTATGCAACGCGTATTACCGCTTCAACCGATAACAGTGTGTATCAGCAAATACCGCAAGGTGTTATTTTTCCAAAAAGTGAAAAAGATATTCAGCTCGCATTGCAAACAGCATCTCGCGACCCGTTTTTATCATTAACTTTTGGTCCTCGTGGCGGTGGAACAGGCACTAACGGACAATCGTTAACACCTGGTATTGTTGTAGATTTGTCTCGCTATATGCGCGAAATCCTCGAAATAAATGTAGAAGAAAGCTGGGTACGCGTTCAAACCGGCGTAATAAAAGATCAACTTAATGACTTCTTAAAACCTTATGGTTTTTTCTTCTCACCCGATTTATCTACTAGTAACAGGGCAACTATTGGTGGAATGATAAGTACTGACGCCTCTGGGCAAGGTTCGTTAGTTTACGGAAAAACAAGCGATCATGTTTTAGGGCTTACAACTTATTTAGTCGATGGCACACCTATGTGTACCTCCCCAATAGACATCGACAAAGCAAAAATTATAGCCGAGCAAGACTCTCTAATTGGTCGTTTATATAAAACAGTTTTAGATATTTCAGTTAATGAACGCGCAGCTATTTTAGCTAAGTTTCCACGGTTAAATAGGTTTTTAACCGGCTACGACCTAGAGCATGTACTAAGTGATGACTTACTTACTTTTGACATGAGCCGACTAATAACAGGTTCAGAAGGCTCATTAGGTATAGTAACTGAAGCTAAATTAAACCTAACACCGATTGCTGAATTTAAAACCCTTATAAATATCAAGTACGATAGTTTTGACTCAGCACTTCGTCATTCACCGTTTTTAGTTGATGCACGCGCAACATCGGTAGAAACCGTAGATAGCAAAGTTTTAAACTTAGCGCGTGAAGACATCATTTGGAATTTAGTATCGGACTTAATAACCGACGTACCAAATAAAGATATGCAAGGCCTTAACATGGTCGAGTTTAATGCAGTATCAAACGATGATATAAAAGACAAAGTAGACACGCTTTGTAAGCTTCTAGATGAATGCGTAATAAATCAAACTAATGGCGTTATTGGTTATCAGTTAACCAGTGATAAAAGCGATATACTAAAAATTTACGCAATGCGTAAAAAGTCAGTGGGTTTATTAGGTAATGTAAAAGGCAGCCAAAAACCGCTCGCCTTTGCAGAAGACACCGCTGTACCGCCTGAAAATTTAGCAGATTATATTGTCGAATTTAGAGCGTTACTCGACAGTCATAATTTACAGTATGGTATGTTTGGCCATGTTGATGCGGGGGTTTTACATGTACGCCCAGCACTTGATATGTGCGACCCAGAACAAGAAAAACTACTTAGAACTATTTCAGATCAGGTCGTAAAACTAACCGCTAAGTACGGCGGTTTAATGTGGGGCGAGCACGGTAAAGGTTACCGAAGTGAATATAGTCCTGAATTTTTTGGTGAGCATTTATATACACAACTTCGTAAAATAAAAACAGCTTTCGATCCTAACAACCGTATTAACCCCGGCAAAATATGCACTCCTATCGATAGTGAAGACTCACTAGTTAGTGTAGATGGACAAAAGAGATCGCACTTCGATAAGCAAATATCAATAGAAGTTAAAACCAGTTTTAACAATGCAATGACCTGTAATGGTAATGGCATATGCTTTAATTACGATGAAAATTCACCTATGTGTCCATCGTATAAAGTAACTGGCGATCGCCGTAATTCACCAAAAGGACGCGCAAGTTTAATGCGCGAGTGGCTTCGATTACAAGAGTCAAAAAATGTAGATTTGCTCGAAGTAGAAAAGCAACTTAACAAAGGTGAAGTCATTACCTGGTGGGAACGTTTCGTTCATAGCCGCGAAAAACGAAAAGGTATTTACGACTTTTCTCACGAAGTAAAAGCGTCAATGGATGAATGTTTAGCGTGTAAGGCATGTACAACTGCCTGTCCAATTAAAGTAGATGTACCCACTTTTCGTTCGCGCTTTTTAAATTATTATCATAGTTATTATGCACGCCCGCTAAAAGATTACCTTGTTGGTAACATAGAAAACAGCGCGCCATTAATGGCAAAGTTCGCTAAAGTCATAAATCCAATTGTTAAAACATCATTAGTAAGCAATGTTATTAAAAAAACAGTTGGCTATGTTGATACACCACAGTTAAGTATTCCTGCACTTTCAAAGCGTGTTACTAAAACACAAAAATTTGATTTTGATTTATTAAATAAATTAAATGCAGAGCAACAAAGTAACTATGTATTAATAGTACAAGACCCATTTACGAGCTTTTACGAAGCGGAATTAGTAGAAAGTTTTATTACTTTAATAACCCAACTTGGCAAAAAACCAATGCTATTACCTTTTAAACCAAATGGTAAACCGCAACACGTAAAAGGTTTTTTGCATGAATTTAAAGTTACAGCTAAAAATGCAGCCGAGTTTTTAAATAAATTAAATGATATCAATGCACCGTTAGTCGGTTTAGATGCCTCACTCGTTATGTGTTACCGCGATGAATATAATACAATTTTAGAAAATAACCGTGGTGAATTTAACGTGCAACTTGCCCATGAATGGTTAGAGACCCAATCGTTTAAATCACTAAGCGCACAGCAAAATACAGATACCGAATTTACATTACTGAGTCACTGTACTGAAACAACTGCATTGCCAAAAGCGGCAAATGTTTGGCAAACAATTTTCAATGATATTGGTTTAACATTAAAAACAACAAATACAGGTTGTTGTGGAATGGCGGGAACTTATGGCCACGAAGCACAAAATCAAGATAACTCACGTGCGCTTTACGAAATGAGCTGGAAACCAATTGTAGATAAAAATAAACCAGAGCAACTTTTATCTACGGGCTTTTCTTGTCGTAGCCAAGTTAAACGTTTTGAGAAGTTTAAACCAAAACACCCAATTGAATTACTCGCACAGGTACTTAGCTAATAAAAGTTAAAAAAAAGGCGTAACTTAAAAATAAGTTACGCCTTTTTTTATTAATACCCATTCGCTTAATTAAATGATCGTTTTTGAGGCTGGAAAAACGCCTTGATACCTCGGCAAAAAATTCACTAATTTTTATAAAAGCTATTTAGATTTTTTAGCGAAACTGTCTGCAATTGGCTTTGTACTTATACCGTGAATAAATACACTAAACAAAATAGTCGTCATTGCTATTGTCGCTATTTGATATTTGTTTTCTATTTGCGTATCAATCACCATCAATGTAAAAACAATTGATGCTAATCCTCTTGGTCCAAACCACGCAAATGTAAAACGCTCTTTAATATTCAATGCCGTAAACTGCAATGACAACATAACAGGAATTATTCTAATCAATGTTGTACTTAACAAAGCGTAAATTATAATTTCAGTATTTAATTTCGGAATAACTAAGTAAGCACAAACAAACCCGAACAAGCACCAAATCATTAGCGATGTGAAATCTGCGATATGCTCTGAGTCTTCAATTAATTCTGTTCTAACTTCTTCGGTCGAAAATTTATCAAATAATAAGCCTGCAATAAACACCGCAATAAAACCACTGCCATGAAAATACTGAGTTATAGAAAACACAGCCATAGCAAAACCAAGTAATAAAAACGGACTGGTATTTTGTGCAAAGTAATGACGTTTCATTGCAAAGTTTAAACTCGGTATAAAAACAGCAATACTTGTAATAGCTATTAATAAAGCCAAGCCAAGCTCTCGTCCAAACACACTTAGTGTTTGTGTTGCGGTAATAGCTGAATCAGGATTTGTAGCGAGTAATATAAATATTAAAAATATGGGTACGCATAATCCATCGTTCAAACCACTTTCAGTATTTATTCCTTCGCGTATTTTTTCAGGCACTTGTGTACTTGCTAGTAACCCTTTACTTAATGCCGCATCGGTAGGTGTTAAAATAATAGCGAGCAACGCTGCTTGAATAAGTGAAAGCTCAGCAAAGAAAAATAAAGCAACAGCAATACCAAGTAACAAAGTTAAGGGTAGGGCAACAAACAACAGTAAACTAGGATACTGGAAACTATGCCTTAATACACTCAACTTTGATTTAGCTGCATCAGAAAATAAAAAAATACTTAGCGTAAGCTCTATAAATGGTAATAAAAGATCAACGCCTTCTTTTATTTTATGCCCTTCGTTGGGTAGCATTAAAGCTAAACATATTCCGCCAACAACAAAAAACATTGGGCCTGTTACTTCTGTTTTTTCTAACTGGCGAAGTGTTAAAGAATAAATTAAAAATAATCCGCCTATAAATGCTATTACTAAATACTCCATTAAATTTTCCTTTTAAGTCCTGACTTTGCTCGCTCTTTAATATTTGTTTGAATATAAATTTGATCGGTAGTCGCAATTTTAGAATGGCCTAAATCTTCCGATAAATGTTTAAGCGGTCTGGTTTGCGCATCATGAGTTGCACCAGTATGACGAAGCCAATGCGCAGTTGCAGCGCCAAGTTGTTCAGCATCATCTTTAAAACCATCATCAAGTAATGATTGCTGTGCATAATCAAAACTTTGTTGAACTAAACGCCTAATTTGCCTTACGGTCATACCACCTTGCCCGCGAATTTTATGAACCAAAGGATCTGATTCATCAACACGGGGAAGGGCAGGTAAACCTCTGTATAGTCTATAACGTTTTAAATATTCAACAAAATCATCGCTTAAGGTTACATCTCGTAATTTATTACCTTTTCCCATTATACGTAAAAACCAAAAACCATCATTATCTTGCCAAAAATGAGACATCACCGGCGACCATTGTGGGCGCTCAGATAATTCTGAAATTCGTAAATAAAGACCTTTTAAGCAGGCAAGCGTAAATAAATTTCGCTCTAAATCAGGGTTATGTTCGCATAAATCACGCGTTACACCAAAAACGTATTCCCATTGAATATCGCTTAATGTGTCTGGAATTTGAATTTGTGATTGAACAACTAAGTACGGACTATTTTTTTTAACAACAGGGACAAAGTTAGCAAATGTTTTTTCTTCTAGTAAGGCAAACTTATAAAACACATTTAATGCTGTAAACATAGACGATAAAGTTTGCTGACTAGCAATGGATTCTTTAAGCATAAAAGGGCGCCAATTTTGGTTTAATCGACGAATTCCTTGTTCATCTTTATAACGCCATTGCACTGAAGTTGCAGCCCATGCTTTATCGGGTTCAACCATAAAATCAACGTAAGCTTCAATATCTTCACGTTTTAAATCGAATACTGATTTTTCTGCGATTAACCATGACCATAAATAAAAGCGTTCAAGCTCATTTCGAAAACGACTATAAGTGGCTTCTGACTTTCGGCCATAAACATATAAAAACTGATACAAGAATGTCAGATCAGCTTTTGATTCAGTTACAGTCAAGCCAATTTCCTGTATAAAGGATGCAAGTTCTGGGTATTCTGAATTGAGAGTACCGTCATCTAGATGGGCAATTTGATATCTTAATTGTTTTAACGTATCAACCAAAGCAACAAGCATAATGTATAAATATTCAATTAAATAATAGACTTACAGAATAACGTTAAAGTCCGATACTGTATAGTATTGGACATAGTAAAGCTCTAATTATTTTAATACCGTGATTATTCTATGGTTGTTGGTTGCTATATCTTATTAAGGAAAACATTATGAAAAAACTAATTATACTAAGCGTACTTACTTTAACAGTTGCATTAACTGGGTGTGCTACTACAGGTAGTGCATCACCAAGCGAAAAACGTTCACTTGTACAAAGTATGAAAGCAAACACATTAGATAAATTATACGCTGAAAAACCTGACGTTAAAAAACAAATTGCTAACTCTGCTGGTTATGCTGTATTCGATAACGCAAATGTAAATGTAGTGCTTGCTAGCTTTGGCGGTGGTTACGGTGTTGTTAGAAATAATCTCACAGGTAAATCGACTTACATGAATATGGGCGAAGCCGGTTTAGGACTTGGTTTAGGCGTTAAAGATTTTAACGTTGTAATGGTTTTTCATAACCAAGCTGCACTAAATAGATTTATTGAACATGGTTGGGCATTTGGCGGAAACGCTGATGCAGCAGCAAAATATGAAGATAAAGGCGGTGCACTGGTTGCCGAAGCGATTGCAGATCAAGTTACTGTATATTCTGTAACCGAAAACGGCCTTGCACTACAAGCTGTATTAAAAGGAACTAAGTTTTGGGTTGATTCAGAGCTTAATTAACCACCAAGTTACTCTCCTAAAAGCGAGCTGGTTTGTATAATCACGCTCGCTTTATTAAAACCCACTCAATTTAACATAACGTAATTTATGGGCTATTGGCGATACCGCAAAGGCGGGACTGTATTAGTCATAACTGCTGCACTCGCAATTGCCATTGCTACCGCCACACATGCTGCAGTTATTTTCTTTTTTATTTCTGACCAGCGGCTTTTTAATTCTTTATCTTTAGTCTTTTCTATAGATAAACTAATTAAAGCCTCTTTCCAATCAAGGTTCATTTCTTCAGCCATAGCAATTACTTGGTTAGCTGTTAATGAGCGTTTTCCGTTTTTAATGCTAGAAATATTGCCTGAGTTTAGCTCAGGGAAATAGACAGCAAGATCATTATATCTATCAATATTCTTGAACGTTTTGTACTTTTCTAAAAATTCTGAGCTAAATGTCATGTTAATCCCTCCGTTAGACCTATTTTAGTTTTTATTGACCTTTTTAACCAGTAATTCATTACTTCAACTCAAATCAATTAAAAAAACTCAATTTATTTTTACATAATTCCATTTCAATAAATATCTAATCTAAACAATATCATACTTAACATTCTAATATGCGTAACCATTCATTTAAAACTAATGAACTGCTAGAAACAATTCTTTCGTGCTTGACAGAATCAATTTATAAGTACTAGAATCTTTCAGCATTGACAGAATGACAGTTTTTAACAGGGAAATAAGAATATGAGCTCAACTTTAAAATTATTTAATATTGTTCCAATTTTGGTTTCGTTCGTCATATTTCAACTTTCTCTGCTTATTCAACATACTGTACTGATGTGGTCATCTATTTTTGTTTTTTCTCTTGGTGTTCTATGTGAAATTTTATTTCAAGTAGCAAAGTATCAAGTTAACAAAACTTTTTATTCAGATGATGAGGTTTCAAAATGAACTCATTATCTAACGCCCAATACGCTCAAGTCTTTCCGCTAAATACAGCAATGAATTTAACTGCAAATTTGCACCCTGCGAACACTGCGAAAGACGTTTTCGAGAACCTTTCTAAGCCAATGAAAGAACGTTTTTTTGACTTTGAATCATGGCGAAATCGTATTTTTGAGCGTCATTCAAACCTTGCTCACATGCTCAGTACTGGCTATTTTCTGGCTGAAAAATTCAACAATTTAGCTGAAGCAAACAAGCGGTTAAAATCTGCTGATACCGTTTTAACCCTTGGGAATTTTAAACACGGTCATATAAATTTATCATGCTCAGACGATGAATTATGTGAAATTGCAGAGCAAAAAGCCCGTTATTGTGAGCTGAAAACAAGTAAAAACGGTCACACTTTATCTGTATTTAACATCCTTGTTAAATACTTAAATTCCTTTGATATTCAAGAGCCTGAACTAGTTTCACCTTATTGCACACACTTTTCAGCAGATTCTTTAACAGGTATTTTAAACCGCTTTGCTGACCCAATTTTCTGGCGTCGTAAATTACGTAAAATCCAAGCGTTTACTATTGAACAACTAGCACGTGATTTAAGACTCGTACATAAAAAAGCAAGTGCTTATGTATCACAACCAACCATCCAGAACCGCCGAGAACGTAAGCGCAAATCAGCCGAAATAATGTCTGATTTATTTGTTGTTCCAAACGATGCAAACCCGTTTGATGAGTTCGAAACACTTCAATCAATTATTGAACGTTCGCACACATCTGGTAAACAACAAGCGGCAGAGTTAATGGTTCGTATTCGTGGCTTTGAAGAACTAGCAGACATGCATGGCCATCGTGGTGAGTTCTACACATTATCAGCACCAAGTCGATTTCATGCTGTTCACCATACAGGTTGACCAAATAATAAATACGATGGTTCAACACCTCAAGATGCACAAGAATATTTTAATGGCATTTGGAAACGTGCCCGCGCCCTATTCTCAAAACAAAATTTACGTCCTTATGGGTTTCGCGTTGTTGAACCACATCATGACGGTTGCCCACACTGGCACATGCTTTTATTCATGGAAAAAGGTGATGCGATACAAGTTCGCGCAATCCTTAAAAAGCTTTGTACCGAAGATACACCAACCGAATTTAGAACAAGCACCACTCGTTTCAAGGCTATTACGATTAATAAAAGTAAAGGCTCTGCTGCTGGTTACATTGCTAAATATATTACTAAAGCAGTGACTGGTGACAGCATCGATAAAGTGATTTGCTCTCAAGCGGGTGAAATGAAAATACTTCCAGCTGATGCCGCAGAACGTGCATCTACTTGGGCGAGTACATTTGATATTAGACGTTTTCAGCAAATTGGCGGCCCTTCGGTCACTCTTTGGCGCGAACTTAGACGATTAGGCCAAGGCGATACTGGCAAATGTGAGGTTGCAAACGCGATGAATACAACACTAGATACAGTTTCAAAATACGCACTTGAGAAGGTACGCCAAGCCGCTGATTCATCAGACTGGAAAGCATTTTGTCTTGCAATGGGTGGCGTACAAGTTAAACGCAAAGACCAAACGTTACGCATTCACTACCAATTGCCCGATATCGTTGACCGTATTACTGGCGAGGTTAGCCGTAGTGAATCTAAATCACCCTACTTTGCCACTAAATATGGCGACCAACCAGCTAACCGAATTTTAGGCGTTGCTTGGGATGCTGTTGTGGTAATTACTCGACGCGGTACAACCCAGATACTCACTGAAAAAGATATTAAATCACAGCGTAAAATTATGTGTGGTGTGTCTGAACAAATACAAGGTTGGCACGATGACGGCCGCTTATTCGCACCTAGTGATGAGGATATGCAGTTCCTTGAAGCGTGCGTTCTTGAGGATTATCAAAACATGTGCTTATTCATGGATTACGAAGCTCTGGCTGGCAACATTTCGAGCGACGAAGTCGCGAGCTTGGACTTGTGTCATTAACTGTAACTATTAATAAAATTAAACCTAACTGGAGAAATTATGAATATTGAAGGCGCTATTACAGACCTAGTAAAAGTTAATCGTACAGATGATAAAGGCGCTCCCCTGCCTACAACTGGCGAATTTAAACTTCACACAAAGAACCCTGCACAGATTTTATCTGTAAAGGTATCTGCTGACCAATTTAATGATGGCACGTATCAGCAAATTGAGCACTTACAGTCAGACCCTAACGGCTGGGGCTTAAAGCCTTTTTTACTCAATATTGAATATTACGAAGGTGCAAACGTAGCACGTCAAATGGATTGGAAAGGCTTCCGCTTACATAGCTTACCTACAGAAACAAAGCAGGTTAAAAGTTAGTTATGCAATGTATTTATTTGAATGCTGACGGCACATTAAGCCCAACAAGCGAAACACTAGAACAATGTACAGGATATGTTTTAGTGCCTAGCCATGATGCGGCTGCGTATGTTAACAGCATTCAGATAACGGCTCTCGAAATTGGGGAGTCATTCACTTGGGGCTTTGGCCTTATTATATTTTTCGGGTTTCTGTCTTTCAAAGTGAAAGCCGCCCGAATGGTTATAAATAAACTTTAAGGAATAAGAACATGAATGATATTTTTGGTGCTGTAGATATGGCTGGTGTTTTAACATTCGTAGGCGCTACTGGTGTTGTAATCGTTGGCGTTGCGTTGGCTTACAAGGGAATTACTCTTGCTAAGCGTGCAGTTGCTAAAGCATAAGGAACGGAATATGGGCGGCCTAATTGTCGCCCTTATCTACACAATTTGTGCATTGATAGGGGCAATAGCTGGTTACATAGTTTGTAAAAATTTCGGTTGGGGATAACAGCCATGAAATATTTAATTTTAATAATGGCGCTCATCAGCGCTTTTTTTGTCTCTAACGTTCAAGCTATAGATTTAGATATGGATGATTTGAAGCCTGCAAAAAAGACATTTAGATATTGCGGTAGCAATCAGTATGCGAGCGAATGCGGCCGGACTCTTGAAGAAAACAAGCATAATTCTTGTAATGCAGCAGCTCCTTTAGTTCCTCTTTCAAGCTCATCTGGTGAGTATAATTGGCAAAGTGCCGAGTGTGTTTTTTCTGGTCTCATTTACCAAATTAAATTATCTGGTTTTAGAATTTATTCCGATGGCTCTCAACTTCCTACATCTTTTTATATTCCTCTAACTTTTGATAATCCAGCGCCTGAAGAGGGTGTAAGTTGTCCGCCCCCTACTGACCCTTTTCATATTTTCCCCGTTCCTGTTGGTTCTGATACTTTTTGTGCTAAAGAATTAGAAACACCTCTTGACCTAGGTGATGATTGCAGTGAATTTGGTTTGGATAATTGGCTTCCTAATAATGACCAAGTTTCATCCGGTGGTTCAGTTTGTTATACAAATCCCATCACTGGTAAGCAGTGTCAGTTTTCTAAAAATCCAATTGCTGGTTATAAGGCCACTGGTAAGGATTGTTCGGGTGAAGAGCCGCCGTATGGTGAGAAGCCAGAAAAAAATGATAAAGAGCCTGACCAGCCTGATAAATGCGACTCGTATGGTGCAAATAATCAGACATTAATGTGTGAAATTGACCCGAATGAAGAGTGCAATGTTCTCCAAGTTTCTGGCTCTGTACAATATCAATGTCCTGCTGGTTGCGGCTCAATTGATGGTAAGTTTTATTGTTCGCATGATGATGATGATGGCAATAAAATCCCTGATGACTGGCCCGATGGTAAACCTCCCAGTGAAACACCAGAAACACCAGAAACACCACCTACTACTGAACCTCCTACTACTGAGGGTACTAATAATATACTTAATGGCATTTCATCAAAAATAGATGGAACAAATACACGTTTAGATGGATTGGGTACTAAGCTAGATGGCTCTAATCGCAGACTTGATGGTATTAATTCAGGCATTGAAGGGCTTAAAAAAATTCAAGGGGAGGGTAACAAAGCACTAGGTGGTATTGAAAAAAACACTTTGAACACTTCAAAAAATACACAAGCATTATCTGATAGTTTTGATGAATTTGCCGAAGGTTTTGGCGAAACAGATATTAACTCAGAATTTAATCCTGACGCATCATCTAGCTTTTATGAGTCTGAATATGAAGAGGGCTTTAATGGCGTTTGGGATGAGAAAAGCTTAGCGTTTAAACAAACTGAAATGTTTGATTTTTTGCAGCAATTTAAATTTAATTCTGGGGGTTCAGCCCCTGACACTCAAATGTGCTTCAATTTAGGTGCAAGTATGGATTTTGGCTGTTCAGAACTTCCAACAGCAAGCCCTCAGTTACTTGCAATTTTAAAGATATTTATTTTGATAACGGCCGCTTTTCTATGTCGCGCCTTAATTTTTGGAGGTTAATATGTTGGATTGGTTAGCTGAAACATGGAATGAATTTCAAGCTTTTTTATACAGCATTGTTTTAACAGTTCAAGCGATATTCAAAGACATGGGCATATTCTTTTTTGAAAGCTTTTTAGATATTTCGCTACTGGCCATTGATGGATTAGATAGCTTTTTTTCGGGGTTGGATATTGCTTCATATATTAACGTGCTACCACCAGAGGTAAGTTATTACGCATCCTCGCTTGGTCTATCTCAGGCTATGGGTATGATAATAATTTCTATCACAATAAGAATGTTATTACAGTTAATTCCATTTGTTAGATTAGGGAGCTAGAAAATGATTCACGGCATATCAGGAAGAACGGGCGGGGGCAAGAGTTATGAAGCTGTTGTTAGGCATATTATCCCCACTGTTACTGAGCATAAACGAAAAGTTGTTACTAATTTACCTTTAGACGTTGACCATTTTTGTGCTGTTTATGGTGAGTATTGCCGTGCTTTAATTGAAGTTGTTGACGGTGAATTTCATAATTATGGCGGTCAACGTCCATTTTCTAAAAAAGAACATTACTTACAATATGAAGACTGGAAGAACGAGCAGGGCAACCGAGTTTATTTTTTTATAGATGAATGTCACCTAGCTTTACCTAGTGGCGGTTGTGATAAGGAGGTTAAGCAATTTTATGATATGCATCGTCATTATGGTTTTGACATTATGCTGATAACTCAAAACTTTAGGAAAGTTGATAGGGATATTAGGGATTTAATATCAAATCATTATCGCGCTATTAAAAAGTCTATGATGGGCCAAGATGATAAATACATACTGAAAGTTCACGATGGCTCGGGCGCTACCAATGCAACTGTTGTTGCAACTCATGAGCGAGAGTATGAAAAGAAATATTTTAAGTTTTATAAGTCTCATACTAAAAGCGATCAATCAGTAAAAGAAGCAGCACCAAGTGATATAAAAAAATGGTACGACAATTGGTTTATTAAAGGCTCTGTTGTGTTTTTTATACTCGCCATTTTTTTACTTTATTTGGGATTTAAAAAACAGTCTGAAAACGAAATTGAAACAAAAAAATCAACGCAAGCAATTGTAAGTAATAGTGAATTTCAATCTAGCTCTGGAGCTAGACCAGGATACAATTTAGCAGCTGCTCCAGTGCAAAATATTGTTTTACCTCCAGAGTATTTAGCTAAGCAAAAAGAGGCTGAAAAAATTATTCAGCAACGCGAAAAAGAAATTGAAGCTGAAGAGAAAAAGCATCCATTTTATAAAGTCGGTCTTCATATTGCTGGCTGGGGTGAATACATGGAGCTGGGAAAATTAACCAAGAATTATTATTTAAGCGCAAGCCAAAATGGTCAGCATATTTTTGACTTGTCGTTACGTGATTTGATACTTGCTGGCTATGCCGTTGTTGTTCGTTCCAGTTGTGTTATAGAAATAAGTTATAAAAAATACCATGACTTCTTAACTTGTGATTCTCCGAAAGTGGGCGTTTTTGATGAAGCACCAAGAGAATTGACAGAGTAGCGAGGAGGGACCCGCTTGCGGGAGGTGGCCTTGCGACTCTGGCAATACAACTCAATTAACAACCCGTCACTGGTGACATTATGACTAGAAATCAAAAGTACGAACAAAAGCAAAAAGGCAAAGGGTTAAAAAAAGTAACCCTTTGGATACCTGATAACTCAGAAATTGAGATAAAGCAGATGATAGAGTTTTTAATTGATAATCCTGACCATATACCTTTTATGGCTCGCAGTATTACAACTGGCCGTATGAAAAAGGCTGTTTAATACACTGATGGCTTTAGCCATGTAGACCGTACACAAATATTAATTTAGCATTAGAGTAAATCGGTCGTAACTAAGCGAAGCGCAACCCCTGCCCTTAGTTACTCGATACCGCGCTTGCGCCCCTGATAAACCTATTCGGAGTTAGATAATGATTAACCATTGTGATTTTTTTAAAAGGAGTAAAAATCACAATGTTTAAATCAGAATTTCATAAACAGTTTCTTTCTTTATTTGGCTATGATTATGCAAAAGGTGCCAAAGAACTGGGCGTAAGTGAAAGGCAAGTAAGGCGCTATGTGAAATCAGGTAAAGCCAGTCTCCCAGTGGAAAAACTAACAGCTATTATTTATCGAGGTTATTTACCTGCTACTGGAGCATGGGCTGACTGTAAAATTTCTGTAGATGATCATACAATGAGTACACCTTGGGGCGAAGTTAAACCATCTGATGTTCAGTTGGTTCATCGTTATAAGTGGTCTGCTAGAAAATCAGAGTATATGTACAAAACCCTTAAGGAAAATCATAAAACACAGGATAATTATTTATCTGACTTACAAGACCAATTACTTAATATTATTGGTGAAATATCTGAAAGGACAGGAAGCTAAATGGAATTAAACTATTTAAAACTATACTTCTCACTTACTCTTGCTGGTTTAACAATTTGGGGGGTCGATGAAGCTGTTGATTTATATAAAATAAAACTTGTTGCTGATGCTGCAAGTTCAGCTATGAAGCAATCTAGGTTAGAGGCTAAAAGTGCAGCAATTAGAGCTCAAACTCAAGCTTTGAAAGAAAAAAAACGTAATCAAATTATCAGTAGGCAAAACGCCCAAAGAGAAGCAGTGATAAGGAATGCCCAGAGAACGAACAATGAAATTTGCTCATTCTGGAGAGGGCAATATAACTCCTCAAATACCGACAGAAATAAATTAATGATGGAAGGAGCATGCGAAAGAGCTTCAAAACCACCAAGCATGTCTACTACAACTATTAATCTCAAAGGTAACAACTAGGTCAAGCTGTCACACCCGACAGAAACCCTAAGCTATTAATAAAAAAGGGCTTTTAGCCCTTTCTTATATATTACGTACCGTAATCTATGGGCTGAATCTAAGTATTTACACCTAAACAGAAAAAATATACTTTTGGTAAGTTACTTTCTGAAACATATTTGTTATTTGCGTATTGAAACTAAAAATGGGAAAATTATAAAGATGTCTAAATTATATATACAAAAACAGTATGTGTTTTAGAAAAATAAAATTTAGTGATTTTAATCATTACTTACTAACAAGGAAATAGTTGTGTTATTTGAATGGGATGATAATAAAAATAGTAAAAATATAGATAAGCATGGTATCGATTTCAATGATGCTGTGACTATATTTGATGATGATGAAAGAATTGAAGCTATAGATGACCGTAATGATTATGGTGAAGAGCGGATACAAGTTATTGGAGAAGCTAAGCTCGGTGTTTTAATGGTTGTCTATACATGGAGAAAAAGTGGTACTTCAAGGCGAATGATTTCTGCTAGAACTGCCAGTCAAAAAGAACGTGTTGTGTATCAAAGTATGAAAGCGAGATAAATTTATGTCAGAAACTCATATTAAAAGAAACAAAGATGACTCTGTAGATGGAAAGACTGACTACGAGCGCCTAAAAAAAATGACTGAAGGTGAGATCGAGGAAAATGCAAAAGATGATCCCGATGCTCCACTCTTAACAGATGAAGAACTGAAAAAATTCAAAAAAGTTAAAAAATCAAAGGATTGATAATGGAAAATAAAATTACTAAGAATTATATCAAGGGCAATAAATCTACGGGCAAGACTAACTGGTCAACTGTAGTAGTAAGTTCTAACGAGCCGAAAATAGATGAGGAAAATCCCGAATTAGTTGGTAAAAAACAATTTAAGAAAGTAATAAAAAATAAATAAAGAGCGCTTTATGAAAGTGCTTAATTTGTACAACAGTTATCATTTCGACAATATTATTTCTAAATTAATACACTAAAATAAAAGGGCTTTCTGCCCTTTTATTATTAATAGCAGACCGTAATTTATGGGCTTATAGTTCATATCCACCTCAATTTGCTATAGAACAATAATTCTAAAGTTTTCATTCAGTGTAAATTACCAATACTATTTAATATCAAACTTTAAGTTATTTAATTTCTTGTCAAACGTCTCAGCCAATTTCTCAGTTTCACTAAAAACAGTATTCCAGTATTTTATACGTGTATCTGCATCGAGATCGGTAAAGTCGTTTCTGTCTGGGATTTTTCCGTAAGGTAAGCTTGCTATAAATTCTTTTGATGGAGTGATCATCACCACATTATCGTAATTAAGTGGTGATACTTTACGTTTTAAATTTTTATCGAACCACCCTGCTTTTGGCTCTGAATTAAAATGCGGATATAAAATAAGTCCTGGGTTATTAATTTTTAAATCAAAGTGGTAATCAATTATTCCGCCATCGCGATATATTCCTTGGAGCTATAGTCGTTTCTGGTGTATGAGAAAAAGTCATTGCGATGTAATCTGTTAATTGATCTTGACCAGATCAACAATTAACCAGAGAGACATCGCAATGACTGAAAATGATAATGTTATTTCCATTGAAAAACCAGACAATCCGTTAGAGCAGTTGCTTAAAAGCGGGGCGCAGCAGTTGTTAGCTCAAGCGATTGAGGCTGAGTTGGCTGTTTTATTGGCTCAATACCAGCATGAGACCGTCGAGGGACTTCAGCGGATCGTCAAAAATGGTCACCAGCCTGAGCGTACGATCCAAACAGGCCTTGGTGATATTGAGGTCAAAATACCTAAAGTCAGGGATCGAAAAAAGGAAGGCATTAAATTCAATAGTGCCTTGATCCCGCCTTATCTGAAACGGACAAAAAATATCGAAGAGCTGATCCCATGGCTCTATTTACGAGGAATTTCGACGGGTGATATGCAGCCCGCTTTAGTGTCTCTTTTAGGCGAGCAAGCCAAAGGTTTGTCGGCCAATAGTGTCTCTCGGTTGAAATCCACCTGGGAAACGGAGTATCAGCAGTGGTCTAAACGTTCCTTGGCTAAACGTCGATATGTGTATATCTGGGCCGATGGGATTTACAGTAAAATTCGAATGGATGATAAGCTGTGCTTACTGGTAATTATGGGGGTAGATGAAACGGGCAGAAAGGAGCTATTGGCGGTGGTTGACGGGGTTCGTGAGTCTGAGCAGAGCTGGACTGAAGTGTTAAATCAGTTGCGCTCACAGGGTCTAACAATACCACCAAAATTGGCCATAGGGGATGGTGCGCTGGGGTTTTGGAATGCCCTCACCAAAGTATGGCCAACAACCCAACATCAACGTTGCTGGGTGCATAAAATCGCGAATGTGCTAAACAAAGTGCCGAAATCAATGCAACCTAAAATCAAAGCGAATTTACAAGATATCTGGATGGCAGAGAGTCGAGCTTCTGCTTATAAAGCGTATGATTTATTTGTTAAAAATTACTCAGTCAAATACCCAAAAGCGACGGATTGCTTGATGAAGGATAATCATGAAATGCTGGCATTTTATGATTATCCTGCTGAGCATTGGATGCACATAAGAACGAGTAATCCGATAGAGTCAACGTTTGCGACGGTAAGGCTGAGAACGCATAAAGTGAAGAGTTGTGGCAGCCGGACAACCACCTTAATGATGGTTTTTAAACTCGCGCAGTCGGCAGAGAAAAAATGGTACCGCTTGCGAGGGTTTAAGTTACTGGCTGAAGTAATTACAGGGGTAAAATTTAAAGACGGCGAAAGAATAACTCAAGATCAAACAGAGCATCAAGATGAGCTCATACACCAGATTTGACAATAACTCTATTCCTTGCGGCGAGCCTGCAATATTTTTTATGCCTTGCATAACAAGTGGTATAGAGCCCGATGCAAGTAATGCATCTTTTAAATTATTTTGAGTAAGCGCTATGTTTTGCGTTTTAAAATTGTAGCTGTCGGTAATTGATAAGTCACTTGTTGCTGGGCCAAATATAAAACGCTCATACTGTGAGCCTAATAATTTTCGGTTAACGCGGTTAAGCATGTAACTTTTTGACAAGCCCAGTAGTTGTATAAGTTTATTTTCGCTGGCAATGAAGCCATTCGATTTTGCTACTATAAAGTGCGCTTTAAATATTGGGTTATTTATAATTTCGGTTACGCCGTTATCGCCAAAAACATCTTCAAGTAATGCGCGCGCTTTTATTGTTATTTCATTTGGTGTTGGTTTATTACTTGAATATCGGGTTTGCGAATACGATTTTGCTAGTCGCTCAATGGCAGCAACGGGATCGCTTTGTGCAAAACATGCAGATCGAAAAGCGCCGGCAGATGAGCCAATTAAATTAAGTGGTTGGGTGCGGTTTTTAAAAAATTCACCAAAAATATATTTATCTAAGCCAAATAATGTAAACCATTTAGGACCGCCACTTGCACCTAAAAAAGAGGTGAAAAGTTCAGGTTTAAAGCCCTGTTCGTTAATAATTTTAGCCGCTGTTTTCCCTGCGTGAATCTCGATCATCTAAAAAATAATGCCTTTTATTTTGGTTGCTTCAGTTATTTTTACAATACTGAAAGTGAATATTTATGCAAAGTAAAAAGCGGATTTATGTTGCCATAAAACCGCTTTTTATAGTTAAGTGTGCTGAATTAGTCCCAAATGCCATCTTCGCATTTGCCCTGTACTTTTACATCTTTTACTTTAAATTCGGGCTCTAAACCTTTGTCTCTTTGTGCGTGGTAATCGCTCGTGACAGACAAAATAGTCGGCGTTAACAGTATAATAGCGATAACGTTAACCACTGTCATTAACCCTAAGGCAATATCGGCTAAATCCCAGACTTCTTTTAATGTGGCCGACGCGCCCCACAACATCATTGATAAATAAAGCAAAGTGTAAATACCGCGCCCTACTTTGTTGTCGAGTTTAAATAAGTGCAAGTTGCTCTCTGCATAGGCGTAGTTTGCCACTACCGATGTAAAAGCAAATAAGGTAATAGCAGCTGCGACAAAATAAACACCACCTTGTGCTAAATGAGCGGTCATCGCGCTTTGTGTTAAACGAATGCCTTCCATTTCACCGCTTATGTCTATATCGGCTAATAAAATGATCACCGCGGTACAGCTACACAGTACGATTGTATCGAAAAATACGCCTAGCATTTGTATGTAACCTTGCGTTACTGGGTGATTAGGAATTGGGCTGGCACTTGCTGAAGCATGCGGCACACTACCTGCACCGGCCTCATTAGAATATAAACCACGTTGAATACCGTTTTTAATCGCAGCGCCCATTGCACCGGCGCCTGCTTCTTGTAAACCAAACGCTGATAAAAATATATCTTTAAGCATGGCGGGTACTTGCGTGAAATTTATAATCGTAATAATAACGGCGGCAAGTACAAACACAATGCCCATTATTGGCACAACAAGCTCTGCAAATCGGGCAATTGCTTTAAAGCCACCGAGTATAATTGAGCCTGCTAGTACTGTAATAACTAGGCCTGAATAAAATGTAGGAACTTCAAACGCGTAATTAAGTGCGTCGGTAATTGTGTTCGTTTGCATTGCGCTAAACGTAAAGCCGTAACCTAAAAATAAACACGCGGCAAACACAACGGCAAACGCCCGGCTACCCAAACCTTGTTGAATATAATATGCAGGGCCGCCTCTAAACTCGCCGCCACTATCACGCACTTTATATACTTGCCCAAGTACACTTTCGGCAAAGCCTGTAGCCATACCCAATATGGCTATAACCCACATCCAAAATATAGCGCCGCTGCCGCCAAGTGAAATTGCAACCGCCACACCGGCTAAATTACCGGTACCGACCCGCGCACAAAGCCCTGTACACAACGCTTGAAATGATGAAATGTCGTCTTTTTTACATTTGCTACTGCCTTTTAAAAGGCTAAACATATGTTTAAATTTAAGTATTTGAATTGCTTTTAGTCGTACTGAAAACCATACCCCCGTAAACAAGAGTATATAAATAAGTACTTGCCCTTCTCCCCATAAAAGGTTGTTTACGCTTTTGACGACGGTATCGAACATTGCTAATTCCTTCTTATATTTTTTATATTAATACTCTGTTTTGGGTATAACGGCATTTGCTTGCGACATCGACTAAAAATTTAATGCAAATAAGGCAGCTAAGCTGCCTTAAAACTATACATTATTTATTTTGCAAGTGAACTCCTGCAATCATGCACCTAACTGAACCACCAGCCGACTCAATAGTAGGTATAGTTAATGGCACAAGCTTAGCCGTTTTTTGTATAACTGTTATTGGTGCCGGTGTAAGTGCATTAAACGCAGTTTGCGATAACGCTAAAATACGACCATTTTTACCTTGTAGCTCAATAGCATTGCCACAAAAGTTATTAATTTGCTCAAGCGTTAAATCGATAACTTGGTGATGGCTTTTTAAAAAATGTTTAGCTAACTGTGCACGTTGATTAATTGGCACCATATTTAAACTGATCATTACAAATTTTGTAGCAATACACATTAAAACATTAGTGTGATAAACCGCAGTTCCTTGCTCGTCATATGCGTTAAACACTATGGGTGATAGTTTTAATTGCTCACATATTGTATTAACCACCGACTTGGTAGTTCTTTTTGATTCTACCGCGTAAGCGAGTTTATTTTGATGATCGATAACCAGTGAACCAGTGCCTTCAAGAAATGAATTTTCTTTCGATAAAAATGAATAATCAGTCACTGAAGACACTTTATAGTGATCCGTTAAAAAATCAATAATATCTTTTCGATATTCTAACCTTCTGTTTTCTACAAACATTGGATAGATTATTAATTGGCCACTTTGATGAGTTGAAAACCAATTGTTAGGAAAAACTGAATCGGGAGTGTGTGTTTGCTCATCTTCAAAAAGGTGAACTGTTACCCCTTCATTTTTTAATATTTGTACGGCATTAGTCACTTCTTTAAATGCTTGTTCACTTTGATTTTGTGCTAAACATTCACTTTGAAATGCGTTATCGAGCATTGTGTGGGGGTTAGATGTAAAGTGATGCGGCCTTACCATCACTACAGCTCTGGGGGCTTGGTTTACTTCGCTCATGCCACGTGCTCTTTTACTAATGGTTGATCACTAAGCACTGAAAATAAATTACGAGGGTCCGCTTGTTGTGTAATTAAATCAAGCAAAGCAAACTCGCCCGTTTTAATTAACTCATCGCGTATAAATACCAGTGCTGTAAAGTCTTCGCTCGCAAAGCCAACGCCGTCAAAAATGGTTAATTCATCTTGGCTAGTACGCCCAAGCGACTGCTTATTAATAACTTTATGAAACTCAGTTACTGTAAAGCTTGGACTCATTTGTTGAATTTCGCCCTCTATTCGAGTTTGCGGCTCGTACTCAACAAATACATTAGCACGCTCAAGCAATCTAGCATCTAACTCTGTTTTACCTGGGCAATCACCACCTATGGCATTAATGTGCACACCTTGTGGGATCATGTCATTTGTTAAAATAGTGGCGTTAGTTTTATCAGCAGTACAGGTAGTGATAATATCTGCCCCTTTTACTGCCTCTTGTACACTATTACAAATAGTCACGTTTAATCCGCATGCACTTAAATTAGCAAATGCTTTTTTAGAGGCGCTTTTATCTATATCGTATAAACGAATATGCGTAATACCTAGTACCGCTTTAAAAGCGAGTGCCTGAAACTCTGATTGAGCACCATTGCCTATTAAAGTAAGGGTTGTTGAGTTTTTAGGCGCTAAATATTTAGCTACCATTGCAGAAGTTGCGGCTGTACGTAGTGCTGTTAGTAAACACATTTCGCTTATCATAACCGGATAGCCACTATTTACATCGGCTAAAATACCAAATGCAGCGACTGTTTGAAGTTCTCTAAAGGTGTTTTTTGGGTGACCATTTACATATTTACAGCTGAACATTTGGCCATCACTCACTGGCATTAGCTCTATTACACCCTCTGGTGAGTGTGCTGCATAGCGAGGTGACTTATCAAACTCCGTCCAACGGGCAAAGTCGGTTTCTAATTTATGTGTTAGATCTAGCAAAACGTTTTCGACCCCTAAGCTATTTATAAGCTTAGCCATTGCCTGAACGCTAACAAATGGAACGCCTTGTTTTGGCTGTGCTATAAAATGACTCATGTTGAAACCTCTTGAATAAATGTATTAGTTAATTTAAAACAAGTTTAACGAGGCTACGTGCTATTTAATATGGCAATTAATTACACAAATAGTACTATTTTTTATCATTTTGCTATGCAATTATGTACAATTTATGTATTTTAGTCAGTAACTTCTTTAAAGGTTTGATTTATGACCCCCTATATTTATGACTCTCTTGATAATGCTTTAATAGCAGAATTACGAAAAGACGGCCGCGCTTCTATTTCAGCTTTAGCCGGTTCTTTAAATGTATCACGCGGGACAGTGCAAAATAGGTTAGATAGATTAGTTAGCTCAGGCGCTATATTAGGGTTTACTGTACGGGTTCACGAACACATAGAAACAGAAGCCGTGCGCGCAATTATGTGATAGAAGTCGTTGGTAAATCTACCTCACAAGTTATTAAAACAATGCGCGGAATACCCGAGCTTATAAAATTACACACCACCAATGGTGCATGGGATTTAGTTGCAGAGCTTCAAGCTGCAAATTTAAGTGAGTTTGATGGAGTGTTAAGGCAAGTACGTGAAATTGACGGTATTTTAAATAGTGAAACAAGCATATTACTTTCATCAACTTAAGTTATTTTCAATATTTCAATATTTCAATTTAAAAATTTTGGAATGAATAATACTGCAACTTCAAGTTCCAGTATTATTCATGATTTGGGTATCCGATTGGCTTAATTGTAACGATACTCGCTTTGTGAGTAATTATGCGTATTGCTGATCTCAAATTGGCTTTGCTGCGCTAAATAAGATCGACCTGCAGCCAAGCCTAATTTATGATCAAAACGTAAATCGTTATTTGAACTACCTAATAATTTGCTATGCAGTTTTTCGTCTGCAAAAATTTGTATTATTTCCACATCACTTGGTGGATTTGCAATAAACTCAAGCTCATCTAAATACGCTTTTTCGTGCTGTATTAAGTAGTCCAATGTTTTTGGACAATAACCTGATGCAATAGCAAGTGTTCTTAGCTTTTGTACCCATGCAGATTGCGCTTGAAAATTTGCGTCAACTGTTCTTATTACCACAATTTTACGAGCGCCTCGGTTGTAAGCTTCACGCACGGGTAGTGGTGCTGCTAAACCGCCGTCTAGATAAAAGTCGCTCTGTGCTTGCTCTTCAGCAAGGTGTATTTCGTTAGCCGCTTTTGCGTTTAACCAAGGTGTTAACTTTACACCTTGTTTGTATAAAAACGGAAGTGCGCTAGAAGCCTTTAACAAATCACGCCATTGACCACTATCACCTGTAGGCGATAAGTAATAAGCTTTTCTGTCTCGTGCATTTGTTGCTGTTATAAGTAGTTCACGCTCACCTAAACTAGTTTTCGCTGTTTTGAAATCTATAGCTCTGTTTACTTCGGTGGTTTTGTCAAAGTACCAATCTAAATCAACTATATGCTTACCCACTAATCCGCGACCAAGCTGAAAAAAACGCTTATTACGCGAAAGCCCTCTGATCAGGCGTTTAGCGTAGCCTTTTTGGCGCGCTAAGTAGCTAGTTAAGTTTTGCGAACCCGCTGAAGTACCAATAAATAAATCAAAAGGGTCATAGCTTTGCTCTAACCAAGCATCAAGTACGCCAGCTGTGAATATCCCTCGCTGCCCGCCACCTTCAGCAATCAGAGCAACTTTTGGCTGCGCTGTTTTGTTAACTGAATTAGCTGTTGCGGTGTTTAGAGAGTTCACGGTGTACCTGCCTTTAATTTTATGATGTCTGGTTTAATAGCTACATCATAAAAAACAAAAGTGATATCTTAAAATTGATTGTTTAAATCAGTTCAATTGAAAAAACAGAACGGTATATAAAGTAAAATATGTACTAAAAATAGCAATCAAATTTACTTTGAATATTTAAATAACAAATACAGACATCACTTAAAGTTAATAAAATGAGTTAAAAAAGTTTAACTTTTGATGATGTCTGTATGTTAACAAGCCCAGAGTGTACGCTTGCTTAACTAACTATATTTTAGTGCTTTATTTCCATTAAAATTTCGAGTGCACGGTGGCGTTTTTCACTATCGAATACATCATTGGTAAATATAAACTCATCAACTTCTAGCTGTTTAGCTATCATCTCTAACTTGTGTTTAATACTTACATGTCCGCCTACTACGCTTAGACTTAAAAAGTTCTCTACATGAGCGCGTTCTTGTTCGCTCCATAACCCGTCCATACTTTCAACGGGTGGTTTTAACCACAGCTCATTACCGCGTATAAGTTCGAGTACACGTTGCTTAGAAGTAGTCGACAAGTATTGCGCTTCATCGTCGGTGTCTGCTGCCACTAAAGGCAGTGCAAGCATTACGTATGGCTTATCAAGTACGCTTGATGCTTTAAATTCGCGCTTATACAGCGCTATTGCCTCGTGCACAAAGCGCGGTGCAAAATGCCCTGCAAATACGTACGGTAACCCTTTTTGCGCCGCTAGTTGCGCGCTAAATAAACTCGAACCTAATAACCAAATAGGCACGTTTGTGTCCTCCCCCGGTATAGCACGTATAGGATGCGTACCATTGTAAGGACCTAACAATGTTTGCAGCTCAGTTACTTCACCTGGGAAGTTTTCTGCACGGCTCATATCGTTGTTTAATGCACGACTCGTTACAGGGTCGCTACCAGGGGCACGCCCTAGCCCTAAATCTATTCGCCCTGTATATAAGCTCTCTAACGTACCAAATTGTTCAGCAACAACTAAAGGTGAGTGGTTTGGCAGCATAATACCGCCCGATCCAACGCGTATCTTTTTGGTATTACCTGCAATGTGACCAACCAAAATTGAAGTGGCCGCACAAATTATACCTGGCATATTATGATGCTCAGCAAGCCAAAAACGGTTAAAGCCAAGCTCATCAGCACGTTGAGCGTATTTAGTACTTTTATGAAGAGTGTTAGTAACGCTGTCCCCTTTGATCATGGGGGCAAGTTCTAATAACGAAAAAGGAATGGAATTTAACAAAATAGCAGCTCCTAAAAATGCATGCTAATAATGGATTACATCATTAGCATAAAACACTTAAATGGGTCTGCTATTAGGTCAATTCAAGTTAGGCAGAGGTATTAAAGCAAAATAGGTATATGTTATTTTGCTCTAAGGTATTCAGGCAAGCTGTGCATCACGTTGGCGCTGCTTTTTATAGCCTTCTGAATCCACGCCTTTTTTCCAATATCCTGAGGAAACAATATTACCGCGCGGTATATTAAATTGCTCTGTTAACAATGTTTTTGCCCTACGAACAAGCCCAGCTTCCAATGCCATAAATACAATGGGAGGCTCTGCTGTAATGTGCAAATTTTGAAGCGCGCTAAGTAGCGCTTCGTCAGCGTTGTCGGTAACAAGCCAATTAACATCGCGGCTTGTTTCTAAATCAATAATATCTTTTTCGGTGGGTACATGTACAAAGGCATCAATTTTTGAAATTAAAGGTAATTGCTGTACATACCCTTTTATTGCATTTACCGATGTTAAATCGCCGAGCAATACATAATGCGAATGCTCATAATTATCTAGCTTTTTAGGGCCAGGACCTGCAATACCTAACTCGTCGCCTACTTTTGCAATTTTAGCCCAGTCAGTTGCAGGGCCTTGGTGCATATTTATAACAAAATCAAGTGTTAGCGCGCCTGTTTGTGCATCTACATGCCTTATTGTGTATGATCGCATACAGGCTGTTTTTAAGTTAAAATCTACTTCACCATCTTTTGGAAATAGTACTTTTACATAGTTACCAATGTACTGTGAGGTTAAGTCGTTAAAATCTTCAGAGCCTACAACAATGCGCTGTAAATGCGGTGTGATTTGCTCTGTACTTAATACGTTGGCTTTGCGAACTTGTTTACTCATGTATTACCTCGTTTTACAAAACTTAGACTTTAATACCAACCTGCTATAAAAAGCAGGCATTGCACAACGCCCCATTGGTTGATAAAATCAACTATAACAAGTTAATTGACTTTGTCAACTATATTGAGAGTTCTATGGATACACCTTTATCAAATACGCTGTTTGAATTAATGCAAAATTACCGTGTAACAATTCGAGAAGCAATTAACGCAGGCGAACTTGGTATTAATGCTATGCACGTACGCTGCATACATATTATCGCGAACGTAAATAACTGTACGGCTAACGATATTGTTACTAAAACGCAGCGCGATAAAGCGCAAATAGCACGTTTAATTAAAGATCTTATTGGCTTAAATTTAATTAATAAACAGGCGAGTGAGCACGATAAACGCTGCTTTATTTTATCGCTCACAGAGCAAGGTAAAGTTCTTTTTGATAAGTTATTAGCCTCAGAGCAAAAAATAAATAATCAAATGTGTAAAAACTTAAACCCTCAACAAATCAAAGACTTTTTAGATACCGCACAACAAATGATCAAAAACATGGATTGATCAGCCATACATTCTTGGCATAACTTACACAAAACGCATATACTGTACACTTATACAGTATATGCGTTTTAGGTCGTGTTATGTTTGTCATTCCCATTTATATAGAAGCAGGCGTGTGTGGTTTTGAATCACCCGCAGCGCAGTACACCGAGCTAGGTGTAACCCTTGATGAGCTTTTAATAAAACATCCAGATGCTACGTTTATTGGTATTGCATCGGGTAACTCTATGCAAGAAGTCGGAATTTTTGAAGGTGACTTATTAGTTATCGACCGTGCAGAGCCGGTAAAAAATGGTGACGTTATTGTTGCTAACTTAAATGGTCTTTTTGTATGCAAACTGCTTGATAAAACCAATGCGCGGCTGCTTTCAGCTTCCTCTTTACATAAGCCTGTACAACTAACCTCTGCAGACGAGTTTCAGCTCGAAGGCGTAGTAACGCTATCAATAAGAATGCACAGGCAAAGCCCAGAGTTACTAAAATGTATGCCTTAGTTGATGCTGTGTCATTTTATGCCAGTGCCGAAAAAGTATTCGACCCTGCTATTCGATCCAAACCCGTGGTTGTACTTACTAATAACGATGGCTGTGTATGCGCTATTTGCCCTATTGCTCGGCGCTTAAATATTCCTAAATTTGGCCCGTACTTTAAAGTTAAACATTTACTTGAGCAAAACAACGTTGTTATTCGTTCTAGCAATTACGAGCTTTATGCTGATTTAAGCGACAAAATGATGAATATTATTGGCCGCTTTTGCGATACACAACACATATACAGTATTGATGAATCGTTTTTGCACTTTAATGGCTACACATCATTAATTAAAGACTGGCACCAATACGGCCATACAATAAGGCGCACAGTGTGGCGCGAAACGAAGCTTCCTGTAGGTGTAGGTTTTGGCCCAACCCCTACTTTAGCAAAAGCTGCTAACCACGCCGCTAAAAAGCTCAGTGGTTTTAATGGTGTAGCAGTAATAAATAGCGAGCAAACTCGCCAAGCTATTTTACAGAGAATGAGCTGCGAAGATGTGTGGGGAATAGGCCGGCGACTAGCTAAAAAGCTTAAAATAATGAATATACACACCGCTTGGGATCTTGCTCAGCAAAACCCTAAAGCAATGCGCCGTGCATTTAGTGTGGTTGTTGAACGTACAGTAAGCGAGCTTAACGGGATAACATGTTTAAACTGGGATGATGTACGACAAGACAAGCGAGAGGTTTTTTCGACCCGTAGTTTTGGAGAGCGCATATGTGAGCCAACAGCCCTTAAAACGGCGCTAATTAACCATGTAACCACAGTGGCTAATAAACTAAGAGCGCAACGTTCGCTCACTCACCAGCTTTATATTTTTGCAGCCAGTGGCGCGCACGAAAATAGATATTATAAAAAGTCGTTTGTGTATAAGTTCCCCTCACCCACTAACGACACCTGCGTGATGGCTAATGCTGTATCTGAGGTATTTGATCAAATATACCAACCTGCAGTTAGGTTTTACAAGTGTGGTGTAGGCGCTTTAGAACTTACGTCACAGCAATTTCAACAAAGTGATTTGTTTAACCAACGTACTGACAACCCACAATTAATGAGTTGCCTAGATGCTATAAATACACGGTATGGGAAAGGAATGCTTAGTTTAGCTAGTAGTAAATTAAATGACCGGTGGCACATGAACCGTGATTTTTTGTCGCCGCAGTACACCACGCGTTGGCGCGATATCCCTAAAATATACTGCGAATGATTTGCTACTTACTACTTACTAGATGCTTTATTTACTTTCATCTGCTTTTTTAAATGTGCACTCTACACTGGGTTTGCTCAATGTGTACTTTAGTGTGTTATCAGCTAAAAATTGGATACTTTGGCTAATTGTTTTTTCGTTTATTGCATCTTCACAACGGCTCATTCTTAAACCGTTTTCAAGGCCATCACTTTTATATTTAAGTGTGCTGGTTATAAAACAAAAGTTTGGTTTTTTAATGGTTCGGGTACCATTGTGGAGCGACCCAAATATAATTTGCTTACCTAGTTTAAAACCCGCACTTGCATCACTTTCATCTGTCAAACTCAAATTACTATTAACACATAATCCAGAATTGGCCGACACAACTTCGTAGGCTCCCAATTTTGACTTTAAAAGCGGTATAAATCGTGTTTTATTACTCGGCTCAGAAAAAGCATTTGCACTTGTAAAAGCGACAGTTAATAAAGCGAGTGTTAAATATTTCATTTCGTGGGTGTATCCTCGTGAGTCAGCGTGTTAAATAATAGCAAAATGCCTAATCACTTAGCTTTTATAACTTTTAACAACTATAACAGAGATTTACTATAAAAGGAGAGAAGTCGTATTCAGGAACCAAGGCGTGAGCAGCTAGCGGAAGCTTTGCTCGACTATTACTTATTCTTACATGAGTTATTGTCAAATCTGGTGTATGAGCTCATCTTGATGCTCTGTTTGATCTTGAGTTATTCTTTCGCCGTCTTTAAATTTTACCCCTGTAATTACTTCAGCCAGTAGCTTAAACCCTCGCAAGCGGTACCATTTTTTCTCTGCCGACTGCGCGAGTTTAAAAACCATCATTAAGGTGGTTGTCCGGCTGCCACAACTCTTCACTTTATGCGTTCTCAGCCTTACCGTCGCAAACGTTGACTCTATCGGATTACTCGTTCTTATGTGCATCCAATGCTCAGCAGGATAATCATAAAATGCCAGCATTTCATCTTTATCCTTCATCAAGCAATCCGTCGCTTTTGGGTATTTGACTGAGTAATTTTTAACAAATAAATCATACGCTTTATAAGCAGAAGCTCGACTCTCTGCCATCCAGATATCTTGTAAATTCGCTTTGATTTTAGGTTGCATTGATTTCGGCACTTTGTTTAGCACATTCGCGATTTTATGCACCCAGCAACGTTGATGTTGGGTTGTTGGCCATACTTTGGTGAGGGCATTCCAAAACCCCAGCGCACCATCCCCTATGGCCAATTTTGGTGGTATTGTTAGACCCTGTGAGCGCAACTGATTTAACACTTCAGTCCAGCTCTGCTCAGACTCACGAACCCCGTCAACCACCGCCAATAGCTCCTTTCTGCCCGTTTCATCTACCCCCATAATTACCAGTAAGCACAGCTTATCATCCATTCGAATTTTACTGTAAATCCCATCGGCCCAGATATACACATATCGACGTTTAGCCAAGGAACGTTTAGACCACTGCTGATACTCCGTTTCCCAGGTGGATTTCAACCGAGAGACACTATTGGCCGACAAACCTTTGGCTTGCTCGCCTAAAAGAGACACTAAAGCGGGCTGCATATCACCCGTCGAAATTCCTCGTAAATAGAGCCATGGGATCAGCTCTTCGATATTTTTTGTCCGTTTCAGATAAGGCGGGATCAAGGCACTATTGAATTTAATGCCTTCCTTTTTTCGATCCCTGACTTTAGGTATTTTGACCTCAATATCACCAAGGCCTGTTTGGATCGTACGCTCAGGCTGGTGACCATTTTTGACGATCCGCTGAAGTCCCTCGACGGTCTCATGCTGGTATTGAGCCAATAAAACAGCCAACTCAGCCTCAATCGCTTGAGCTAACAACTGCTGCGCCCCGCTTTTAAGCAACTGCTCTAACGGATTGTCTGGTTTTTCAATGGAAATAACATTATCATTTTCAGTCATTGCGATGTCTCTCTGGTTAATTGTTGATCCGGTCAAGATCAATTAACAGATTACATCGCAATGACTTTTTCTCATACACCAGAAACGACTATAGCTCTTCTTACATGTGTATAAGCCAATAAGGTAACGCAGAAGCAATTACCGAGCTCACTAGGTTACAAACCTCGTGCCGCAATTAAATCCCTCTAGATTGAATACGTTTAAATCCACAAAGATTCCTCCTAGATACTGCATTACAAACCATTTTGCTGTTAAGTACTTTAGTTAATACGTACTTAAACAACAAAACGATTTATATCAATGCGCTTACTTGTAAGGAGAAATTGGACTCATTAAATTGTTTAGGTAGTACAAAAATTACTGTTTATTTTATTGCCAGTACTTTGCAAATAATAAAGGGTAGCTTTGCTTTAAAAACTTAGGTTTGTCTTTAAAACGTTTACCTTTGGGTTCATCGCTGCCTGATGGAATAAACGGCAATTCGTCTTCGTTACGCTCTTCAAATAATAAACCGGCTATTAAATCATACTCATCAATATACGGATAAGGCTGCTCGTTTAAGTAATAAACAGGTGTACACTGCGCTATCGAGTCAGCATTTTCTAAGGCGTTTTCGAATACTGTTTTACCGCGAGAAATTAACCAACATCTAAACTCGCTAAAACCGTAATCGTCATTACACCCAGCCATCACAAAGGCAGCGCCAAACAAATCCCAGGTAAAGCATTTGCGCATATGTATGCCAAAGTGCTTATCAAAATCAATAAGGTGTTGATCGCTTAAATCATTAAGTTTAGTTTTTAGGTTATCGCTCACACTTTGCGGATCGAGCCCTAAATCAGGCGTGGTTACTAATTCCCAAAAAGCCTGTTCTGTTAACGCTGCCATTATAAAATCTCTTTTACTCGGCCAACTTGACCATCTTCTAAACGTACTTTAATACCGTGCGGGTGATTTGGTGATTTTGTTAAAAGACGCTCAACAACACCTTCGGTTAATGTACCGCTGCGTTGATCTTCTTTTAATACAATATTTACTGTTATGCCTGGTGAAATTTGCGAACGCGTAGGAACGGCCATAATTGAAACCTTTAAAGTAATTTATGTAATTATAAACATCACTGTGCTGTCAAACCAACTAAACCACTATTAATTGGCGAAAAATAAGATGTGTGCTGGTTTAATATTCAGTTTAATACTTGCTAGCTGATTTAGTATAATATCTTTTAATTCGTCAAGCTGGGGTTTTGCACTTTCAAGAGCTATATCATCATTAAAAAAGCACTGCACTTTTAACGTGTTTGTTTCGTTATTTAAATCCACTGAATGCGTTAAATAGTGAAAGCCAAATACGGTTTCTTTTATTGTTTCACACGCAATAGTCAATACTGAGCGAATTTGCTTATCGCGTTGTTTCTGAGTTTTAGTCATAAATGTACTAGCGCTACTTATTTAGTCTGGGCTTGCTGCTGCTTTTTAAACTCTTCGTAATTAGAGTCCTGTTTATTTAAGCATTCGTAATATTCTTTATCCGCTTTATAGTTGCACTCATCAAGACGTGCAGATTGAACTTCGTGAAAACGTGCATCAGAGCTGCAACCAGCCAAAATACAAAATCCGATAATAAGTAATGCGCTGTTTTTTAGTTTATTGATAAACATTAAATTTCCTTACACTTTCGATATCGAAAAAGCGTTAAAATATTATTGTATATTAGCGTCCTAAAATTTTAATTTTCAAAGGTTCTACTATTATTTTTATGTAGCGATGCTAACAATTGCCAGCTAACGACATAAATACTCTATATCAGTCCTCAAAATCTTGTTTCCGCGCTTCTGACAATGCTGATGCTAGTAACCCGGTCGGTACAGCAACAATACCAAGACCTATTGTTAGAATAAAGAATGTAAATATTTTCCCTCCGACAGTAACCGGATACATATCGCCATACCCAACCGTAGTTAAAGTTGTTACGGACCACCAAAGAGAATGAAATACAGAACTAAATTGTTCTGGTTGAGCATCACTTTCGCAGTAGTAAATACCTACAGCAGATAAATAAAGCATAATAGCAGCAACAAAACCAAAAAGAATTAGTTCTTCTTTAGCTATTACTAACGCTCTATGAAAACGTTTAATTGCTTGATTATATTTAAATAACTTTAAAATTCTAACTAACCTTAAGAGCCTAAAAATACGAATAGATCGTAAGTCATAACCAGTAGATAGGTAAAAAGGGAGGATAGCTAATAAATCAATTAAACCATAAAAACTAAAAATAAATTTTAACTTTTTTTTAGCTACCAAACATCTTAGTATGTACTCAAAAGAAAAGATAACGACTGTAATTATTTCAACAAGATAAAGAATCCATTTTAAATTTTCAGATAAATTAGGTAATGTATCGATAGAAAAAGTAACAAGTGAAACTATAATTAAGAATTGAATTAGTAAAGCGAAAACCTTTCCTCGTAATGTATTAGTATTATCTAATAAATCTGTAAAAAAATCTTTTCCTACCACCGCTACATCCTTTAGACAAGTTTCAAGTTAGCAGTTTAACATAAATCGTTATTAAAATTCTATCAACATGATTTTATTAAATAATTAATAAGAGTAATTTAATCTCCTTCATTATTAGCAAGTTCGCTATTACTTGAGTTTTCGAAAGAAACGACGTTATCGACCTTCATGCTAAAGGCATCAAAAAATGCGTTTTTTAGTACAGAAATAACAGCTTGGAAAGTCGAAACAGAGCTATAGTCGTTTCTGGTGTATGAGAAAAAGTCATTGCGATGTAATCTGTTAATTGATCTTGACCAGATCAACAATTAACCAGAGAGACATCGCAATGACTGAAAATGATAATGTTATTTCCATTGAAAAACCAGACAATCCGTTAGAGCAGTTGCTTAAAAGCGGGGCGCAGCAGTTGTTAGCTCAAGCGATTGAGGCTGAGTTGGCTGTTTTATTGGCTCAATACCAGCATGAGACCGTCGAGGGACTTCAGCGGATCGTCAAAAATGGTCACCAGCCTGAGCGTACGATCCAAACAGGCCTTGGTGATATTGAGGTCAAAATACCTAAAGTCAGGGATCGAAAAAAGGAAGGCATTAAATTCAATAGTGCCTTGATCCCGCCTTATCTGAAACGGACAAAAAATATCGAAGAGCTGATCCCATGGCTCTATTTACGAGGAATTTCGACGGGTGATATGCAGCCCGCTTTAGTGTCTCTTTTAGGCGAGCAAGCCAAAGGTTTGTCGGCCAATAGTGTCTCTCGGTTGAAATCCACCTGGGAAACGGAGTATCAGCAGTGGTCTAAACGTTCCTTGGCTAAACGTCGATATGTGTATATCTGGGCCGATGGGATTTACAGTAAAATTCGAATGGATGATAAGCTGTGCTTACTGGTAATTATGGGGGTAGATGAAACGGGCAGAAAGGAGCTATTGGCGGTGGTTGACGGGGTTCGTGAGTCTGAGCAGAGCTGGACTGAAGTGTTAAATCAGTTGCGCTCACAGGGTCTAACAATACCACCAAAATTGGCCATAGGGGATGGTGCGCTGGGGTTTTGGAATGCCCTCACCAAAGTATGGCCAACAACCCAACATCAACGTTGCTGGGTGCATAAAATCGCGAATGTGCTAAACAAAGTGCCGAAATCAATGCAACCTAAAATCAAAGCGAATTTACAAGATATCTGGATGGCAGAGAGTCGAGCTTCTGCTTATAAAGCGTATGATTTATTTGTTAAAAATTACTCAGTCAAATACCCAAAAGCGACGGATTGCTTGATGAAGGATAAAGATGAAATGCTGGCATTTTATGATTATCCTGCTGAGCATTGGATGCACATAAGAACGAGTAATCCGATAGAGTCAACGTTTGCGACGGTAAGGCTGAGAACGCATAAAGTGAAGAGTTGTGGCAGCCGGACAACCACCTTAATGATGGTTTTTAAACTCGCGCAGTCGGCAGAGAAAAAATGGTACCGCTTGCGAGGGTTTAAGTTACTGGCTGAAGTAATTACAGGGGTAAAATTTAAAGACGGCGAAAGAATAACTCAAGATCAAACAGAGCATCAAGATGAGCTCATACACCAGATTTGACAATAACTCGTCGAAACATCCGTATTATCTAGTTGACCTTCAATAGGAATGCGTGCAGCAACACGTTTAGATTCATCGTTTTCGAGTATAGAGCCGAGTAAATCAACACTGCCTTCAAACATGGCAGTAAATATGCCGTCATCATCTTTTTCTATATCTTCGCGCCACGAAAAAACACGCAAGTTTTGAACGCCTGCTTTTACATAACCATTTAAGTTATTGTCTTTAGCCACAAGTTCCATAGCGCCATCGATACCCCCTGCTTCAATATCAAACGGTGTATATACTTTAAATACAGTGTCTAAATTTTCAACTGAAAAGCGCTGTACCTCTGCATTAAAATCAAAATTAGCGTGCTTGCTAAAAGGGTCTAATTTGCCATTAAGCCTTAATGCCGCCTACCCCATTAACGCACCTTCTACGTTTAGAGTAGTCACAAGTGTTTTTGATAGGTTTTGCGCATTCGTTATGTTTTCAATTCTGGCATTAATATTTAATATAAAAGTGGGTTTTTCACCCTGACTAGTTGCATTAACTAGGGACAACTTACCTTGTTCAATAGTTAAGGTATCGATTGAGAACAACACTAAATCGTTGGCGAGTCCGATCCAAGTTGTTTCATCTTTTACACGTTGATTTTGCTCTGCTGCGTTTGGGTTTTTATCATAAATAACAATTTCGGGGCGCATAAAAGCCATATTTGTTACCAGATTCCTTTTTAAAAGCGCCGACCATGCAAGTGAAAAATCAAGTGTTTTTACCGCAAGTAAAGGTCTAGGTGCTGTGGTTGCGTTAGTAGCGTAAATTTCTACATCGTCAATGGCATAAGCGCCACGATATAAAAACAAATCTACATCACCTATATGTCCCGTAATACCTTGCGTATGTTTTAGCTGGTAATTTACATACTGTTGCACTGCATAAGGCGCAGCTATTCTGAGGGTAATTAGCAGCAATACAATTACGACAAGAAAGTTGAACCATTTACGGTGTAATGAATTTAAAAATGAACGCATTGTAATTTCCTTTATTTCCACCTACAAAGCAGTATTTTAAACATGTAAAAACTACGCAATTTTGTAATAGCAGTACATATAATGCGAGTAAAATACGTATTCTATAAGGTTTGTTGTAGTTAGCTGGTTAACATGGGAATTACAGCAAATGATGTACCAGTTTATAAAGCCCGATTTATAAACTGGTAAAGCAGGTTAAATAAAAAGGGTTAGCAAATTGCTAACCCTGAAAAATAAAATTTACTAACAATGTTTACTCATCATCAATAATAATGCGTAACATGCGGCGCAATGGCTCTGCGGCGCCCCATAACAGCTGATCTCCCACTGTAAACGCGCTTATGTATTTAGGGCCCATGGCTAATTTACGAATACGGCCAACAGGAATACTTAATGTCCCCGTTATTTTAACTGGGGTTAAGTCAGTAGCGCTAATTTCGCGCTCATTTGGAATAACTTTAACCCATTCATTATGCGAGGCTAAAATTTCTTCAACTTTTTCTACGCTAATATCTTCACGTAATTTAATGGTCATTGCTTGTGAGTGACAGCGCATTGCACCAATACGTACACATAAACCATCAATTGGCACTGGCTGCTTAGATGAGCCTAAAATTTTATTGGCTTCAACCTGCGCTTTCCATTCTTCTTTAGACTGACCGCTTGGCATAGGTACGTCAATCCACGGAATTAAACTGCCTGCTAATGGCACACCAAACTGGTCTTGTGGCAAATCACTTGAAGCCATTTTTTCGCTTACTATCTTATCAATTTCTAAAATAGCAGAGCTTGGGTTATCTAGTTTATCTGCGACACTTGCATGAATAGCGCCCATTTGTGCAATAAGCTCTTTCATATTTCGTGCACCGGCGCCCGACGCCGCTTGGTAAGTCATTGGGCTTACCCATTCAATTAGGTCTTGCTCAAATAAACCACCTAATGCAAGTAGCATTAGCGATACTGTACAGTTACCGCCCACAAACGTTTTAACGCCTTGCGCTAAGCCTTGTTCAATAACATCTTTGTTTACAGGATCCAGTACTATAATGCTATCGTCACTCATTCGAAGTGCTGAAGCGGCATCAATCCAGTAGCCATCCCAACCAGATTCTCTAAGTTTTGGATATACGGAATTGGTGTAATCGCCGCCTTGGCAAGTAACAATAATATCCATTTTAGCAAGTTCGCTAATGTCACTTGCATCAAGCAATGGTTTTGCATCGCCTGCAATGTCCGGTCCTAACTGACCCGCTTGCGAGGTGGTGAAGAAGGTAGTGTCGATATGGGCAAAATCACTTTGTTGCTGCATACGTTCTAATAACACGGAGCCTACCATGCCACGCCAACCGACTAATCCTACTTTTTTCATTGTTTTTTCCACTGTTTTGTTCATAAAAGATGCCTTAATACATTAAAAATTAAATTCATTGCGTGAGATTTAATTTTCATTAACGTCAAAATAACACCACCAGCCCCCTAAAACTAGTGAATAAAGTAGAACTCAAATTTTTTTCATAGTGTAAAAAATGCAAAGGCATGCAGTGCTTATTTTAAACTTTAATAAAAGCTTAACCTTGTTGAAACTTATATTTACCACGCTTAATAGACACATTGAATAAAGATGTTTTGTGTAATTCTACATTCAACTAAAGGAAAAGATAATGAAGACATTCACTCTTGCTCTACTTACTTTAAGTTCAGTATCACTTAATGTATTTGCAGATACTACGCTTTCAGCAAGCACAATAACGCTAAAAGAAAATGAAAAAGTATCCTTTGAGCGCGCAGAAATAAATATGGAACAGCAACAAGGTATATTGGTAAATACTGCAACAACCTATTACGCACCACAGGTTTGGATAAATGGGCGCTTAGAGCTGTTTTTTGTGGGTTCTACAAATGGAAATCAATTTTGTGAAGAGCGTGGTCACAATCAAGAAATTTCTGGAAGCACAATTACCTGCGGAGAGGATGAAAGCGCCTACGGAGACTTCGATTGGTATAACCAATCATGGGGCATGAAAAGTACTGGTAGTAAAAAAAAACCAATGTTATCAGCTCTATGCAACTATAAAGTGCAAATAGAAAAAATATTGACACAAAAAAGCCCCGTTAAATAACGGGGCTAATCGGTAACTATGGTTATTATAATTCCCTTCCTTGGGCAAAGCTATGCGTTAAAATTGATACTTATACTCAACCGAAAACTCAGTTCCTTTTTCCTTAGAACGAGTTAATACTCCATCCGCTTCAATTTTTTGATCTTGGCCTAAAATATTCAACACTTTAAACTTAATGCTCGAATTAAAATCAGGGAAGTAAGTATAGTTTAAGTCTACAGAATGAAATGGCTGCTCCATCCAATCCTCTTGACCTTCAATACCCGGTATAATGATACGTTCACCAAATACATTATAAATAATTGTCGCCGCATGCTCTCCACTTGGCGCATCGTAGCCTAACTGCATATTTACCACGTATTTAGAGTGTCCGGTTAAACGTCTCTTTGTATTTGTTACAGCAGCTGAAACCCCTGTTTGATCCACAATTGCTTGTCGATCTAACTTTATTTCAGAATCACTTAATGTAACATTACCACTTAAAAAGATATCTTGGCCGATACCACCTAAAAAAGTAAAATCTTTTAGGTAATCAAATTCAATGCCTGCTACATAACCTTCCTCAGCATTCGCTATTCGTACTAATGGAGGACCGTCTTGAGAAGGTGATTGCACTGATTCAATAGGGTCAGTCATATCTTTATAAAATAAACCTACTGAAAAGTTTTCACCTGTATCGTAGTAATTTTCCCATCGGAAATCATAGTTTTTGATTTGTGTTGTACGCAGGCCCGGTGTTCCCCCTACTGGATATTCTGTAAGTGGATCAATATATGTTGATTCTGAAATCTCACGTAAATCAGGGCGTACAACTGTTTCACCATAGCTTAAACGATATTGGGTTTCATCATCATAAACATATGTAAATGCTAACGCACCATAAACATCATCTTCTTGAAAAGCTAAATCTGCAAGCTCGTCGTACTCAATTGATGAGTCAAGACCCCCTGTAAATGGATCTAAAGGGACAGACACTTGCCTAAAGTCTTCCCAACGAATACCACCACTTATACGCCATTTATTATTAAAGAAAAAATCTGCTTCAAAATAATAAGCATCCGTTTTTTGAGCCGACCTATAATCATCACCGGAAACAGTCGTATCATTTAAAATAGGTAAATTAAGCTGAGCATTAGCAATTACATCGTCAGATAAAATGCTGTTTAATTTATTGCCATTTAAATCTACACCGCTAAAGGCACGCGTATTAATGTCAAAACGACGATTAGACGCTGAGCGTTCTTTTGATATAAAATCAGCACCTGATTTTAATTCAATATCAACGCCATCAAGCATAATAGGGAACGTGAAGTTAAACCCGTAATTCTCTACTTCATCATTTAAATCTTGATACGTATAGCGTGCTGCCGTTGTTGCATTAGTTAAAGCGATTTCATTTTGAACATCATAATTACCATCTTCGTTTTCATCAGTAACAATAAATCGCGTTGTTAAGTTACCTGGTGCATAACGATTTGAACGACCATTAGAGTATTTCCAATCAAAGCCTGCAAAGTTTAACCAATCAAACGTATGCGTGCCTTTGATCTGATTTACAATTAACTCACGCTCTTCGTAGCTAATATCGTAAGAACGAATGCGTTTGTTATCCGATTGATTGTTGTTCTCATCAATACCTAACCGGTCTCTAACTTTGTCTTCAGTATCACGAAGTATCAGCGAACTAATATCAATACGATGAGACTTATCGTACTCAATACCAAAATTAAACATCCCAGAAAGCTTTACGTTATGCTCACTAGAGGTCACTTTGTCATAACCTCGCGTAAGCGCAGCAGTAGACTCCCCTAGACGGAAATCTTGCCCTTGGTATTCTTCACCTACAAAATATTTATTATCGTAACTTACAGCAGATAAAAACCCATAACGCCAATCACCTGACTCAAAGCTATTACCCAGTGTTACAGTAAATTTAGTATTTGGGTCTAAACTTGTTTCAGTTGGGTCATAACCTCTATTTAAATCAAGTGCCAATGCACGACTTTGCTCAGGTGTAACATCATCAATTGATTGACCTGATTTATAAATAGCTTTAATCGAATCGGGCATTTCACGTGTGCCGTCATCAAAACCATACCAATCATTAGAACCGCCATTGTATTCAAGGCCATCATCAAAATTGTTGCTGTTGTAACCTAACTGACCTGTAACATCAAAAACAAACTGATTCGGAATACTTTTTAATCTTATATCTACATTACCACCACCAAATGAAGCAGGCATTGATGGTGAATAAGATTTTTGTACTGATAAGCTCTCGATTATACCTGCAGGAAATAAATCCAAAGGGATAACTGAACGTGTTGGATCAGGACTTGGCACAGCAGCACTATTTAATTGCGTACTCGAATAGCGCTCGCCTAAACCCCGTACATATATAAACTTACCGTCAACTAATGTAAGACCCGTTACACGGCGCAAAGCGCCCGCAGCATCGCTGTCACCACTACGGGATATTTGCTCTGCTCCCATGATATCGGCAACAAATGCTTGTTGCTTACGCTCTTCAAGTACAGCCGTTGCAGTGCCTTTTAAACGACTAGCACTAACCACAACTTCTTCGAGTACAGCTTCATCATCAACTTCAGCAGCATTAACTGACATGCTTAGACTACATAAAATTGCGGTACTTAAAGCTGATAAACTAAAATGTTTGGAAAATTGTTTCATGTTTACCTCTATCTGATATAAAACAGAAAGTTATAAAAAGGTGTTAAACAAATTTAACACCTGTTCTTACTGTGTTATTCCAGACCTACAGTCCAACCAGCGGTCCAATCATTAGTACTTGAAACTGCACCTATATGGTCAGTAGTATCAAAGAAGCTATCGATTGCCTTTACGTCTGTTGGAACTGTTGTATCTATTGTAAAAATACCATTTACAACATCAGGTTGTCCTGTTGCAACTAGATTACCTAAGGTTGTCGTCCACCAGTTTTGCGTATCAAAAGTAACGCCACTTGGGTCTTTAAAGTTTTCTGAGCAAGCAATAACTGAAGACTTAATCAATAAAGTTCCGTCGTTGGCATTATTCACTGTTTCGCTTTCAGTAAATAATGGGGTTCCAGAGTCATCTTTTGCAATACCTTCAATTTCTAAACACTCACCCATCCCTACTGGACCGGTAACAATAGTGTTATAGATTTGAGCGCCTGTGCCTTCACGGAAATACATACCTTCACTATCATCTTCACCATCAAAGGTATTACCTATGATAGTTAAGTTAGCAATAGTCGGATTTGATTTAGGTAATTTTGACGGTGATTTACCATCGTTATCTGATTCAATACCACGGTTTGCATCCGAATTATCCGCAGCTTGCTTTACAAGTACATGTTGTAATTTACCTTGGAATCCATTATCCCAGTCAATACTGTCATCTTGAATACTTGTAAGCACAACGTATTTTGCTTGAACGTTACCACCAAAAAACTCTATTCCATCATCTGCATTTTGGTGAACCTGTAAGTATTCAACGGTTGTACCAGAGCCAACACCGCCAAAAGTAATACCGTTTATTTCATTACCCGGTGAAAGTAAGTAGCCACCATTCATTACGCGAACATAACGCAAAGTACCTGAGTTATCAGTCGTCTCTGTACCACCAAATACCGCTCCACTTTCTACGCCCTCTACTTGAAGAGCACAATCACCAGTATCTGGGCATTTATTAGACGGGGCATTACCAAGAAGCACTAAACCACCCCATTGTCCTGCAGCTGTTGCTTCGCCAGCTACATCTTGACTAGATGTAAACGAAATAGGCTTATCTTTTGTGCCGTTAGCTTCTATTTTAGAATCACGACCAACAACTAAATAATCTTTACCGTTTCTACCATAAACGGTAACACCAGGTTCAATTGTCAAAGTAGCTGAGTCTGTTTTATCACCCCCAACGAATACAGCGCCGTCAAGTGCATAAAGGTTACCAGCGGTTAGTGTTAAATCAGCTGTAATACGACCCGATATTTCACACGTTGTCGTTGTGCCATCACCTGGTGAAATTGAAGTTGTTCCTGTAGGGCAACCTGCAACGGCTTCAGGTGCGGTAACAATTCCGCCACCATAACCAAATGCCCAGCCTTCACGCCAATCATCAGAATCATTCAATGCACCCGCAAAATCAACTGTGTCGAAAAATGCGTCAACGGTATTAGCAACATCCTGACCAGCACCTAACAAAGGAGAGCCGGCAATAGGCTGACCATTAACACCTAGCATAGGTTTGTCATTAATAACGTTACCAGATTGCGCCGTAAACCACCCTTCTAACGCTAAAAGTACTGAACCATCTGCACCTTTAGGGTCTTTAAAGTTTTCACCATTAGTACAAGACATAAAAGTGTTTTGCATTAATATAGTGCCATCGTTAGCATTATTTACTGTTTCGCTATCAGAAAATAAAGCCGTGCCATCATCAGCCAATGCAATACCTTCAAGCTCTAAACACTCACCCATTTCATCAGAGCCTGTGATCACTGAGTTGTATAGGTGTAAACCGGTGCCTTCACGTAAGTAAATACCTTCAGCATCGTCTTCACCATTAAAGTTATTACCAACAATGGTTAAATTAGAAATCATAGGCAACGATTTTGGATCTTTAGAAGGGATTTTACCGTCGTTATCAGCTTCAATTCCTCGGTTTGCATCAGTAGAGTTTTTATCTTGCTCGACGTAAACAAACTGCATTTTTCCTTGGAAGCCATTATCCCAGTCAATGCTATCATCATCGATACTTGTTAAAACAACGTGTTTTAAATTAACCGCGCCACCAAAAAATTCAACGCCATCATCCGCATTATTATGAACTTGTAAGTAATCAACTGTTGTACCAGAGCCTACCGCACCAAATGTAATGCCGTTTAACTCATTACCAACAGAAAGCTCAAAACCGGCATTTTTAACAACTACGTATTTAAGAGTACCTGAACTATCAGTGTTATCAGTACCGCCAAACACAGCACCAGACTCAACACCTTCTACTTGAAGTGCACAATCGCCTTCAGCAGGACATTTATTTGAAATACCATTGCCTAATAACACCATACCGCCCCATTGACCTGCAGCAGTTGTTTCACCTAAAACATCTTGCTTAGATGTAAAGATAATTGGGTCGTTTTTAGTTCCTGACGCTTCAATTTTTGAGTCGCGACTAACAACAATGTAATCGCCTCCATTATTACCAAAGACGACAGCGCCTGGCTCAATAGTAAGCGTTGCACTTTCTGCTTTATCTTTACCAACAAAAACAGCGCCATCAAGTGCCCAAATTGCATCAGTTGAAAGTGTTGTATCTTGTGTTATAACACCAGAAAGAACCTGAACAGTAACAGAACGACCTAAGGCAGTAGATACCTCAGTTGATAAACTTTGGCTAAATGTACCGGGTAACTCTTCAGCTGTTGGTGGTGTTGGATTTGTAGATGAATTTGGTTGTTCAACCGTTTCTTCAACATTTAGATTTATATCACCGCCACAGCCGGCTAATGTAATTGCAGTAGCCACAAGGCTGACCTTGAATAAGTCAGATAATTTCATTGTTCACTCCGTTAAAGTATTTAATTATTTTGTTAGCGCTTTATTAAACTCAAGTCACCTTAAGGCACTTTTTAATGCATTAAGGTCACTTGAGTTCTTAGCTGCGATTACCTTACGGGAGCTGTATGACAGAGCCGTTACACTTTAATAAACATAAGATGACAAAGTTATTTTCATAAATTTCAAATGGTTAATTAGAAAAAAACCACCAAAAATAAATTTAAGGCGGTTTGCATAGTGCGATTATGAAATAGCTTGACGTGTATACCTGTTACCAAATAATCACGCTAGTTAAAAATTAAAGTAACGCTGTTCTGAGTGTTTCTGCATGTACTTTTTCACGCTTGACATATTTGATCCATTGCTGTGCTAAACGCTGTGACTTTTTATGCTTTTGGGCTTGTTCAAACGCTAAAATTGATGCATCAAAATTTTGTAAATTGTACTGCGCCATTCCCAAAGCAACAAAAGCGTTTGATTCAAAATCAAGGTCACCTTTATCAAGCGCTTTACGCGCAGCATCGGCGGCTTCTTCAAACTGCTCAGTATTTACATACACTTCGGCTAAACGTTGGTCGTACTTACCACTTGGCGATAAATCAGCCGCCTTAGCAAAATACGTGATTGATTTTTCATCTTCTTTTGCCTGGATCATCGCCTCAGCAACAAAAGCATAATTTTTTGCAGTTTGCTCTGCAATTCCAGCATCTATAGCTTTACTCATAACAGTGGCGGCTTTATACGCTAAGCCATTATATAAATACACCTGAGCCAATTGGCGTAAATCAGATTTAGAGGTTAAAAAACCTTGCTGGTACGCGGCTTCAATAACACTAAGCTGTTGCCTTTCTTTTCCTAATTCACCATACATACCCGATAACTGAACCCAGTATTCAGGTTTGTTGTAAAGCTTTACCATACGTTCCAATACATCAACCACTTTATCTGTTTGGTTAAGCGAGTAATACATTGCACGCTGTAAGACTAGCCAATTTTCTTTAGGTGTTTTACCTTCACTATCGCTTAAAGTAATTGCTTGGGTAATATAATTAAGGCCTTGCTTAAAATCTTTTAACTGATAATAGGTTTGTGCTCTCAATACATAATAACCATCAGTAATCGGTTTAGTATTAATAGCATCCCATTGGTCTAAAAATGCAATCACTTTTTCATAGTCACTATTAGCCATTGCCAATTGAGCTAAACTGAACGTCGTGCTCACACGCAGTGATTCTGGAATACCTTCCTCAGCAACTACTTTTTCAAACGCTGCAATAGCTTTTGGTAAGTCATTTTCATTGTAATATATGAAACCATAAAAATTATGCATCATCGCAATTTCGTACGAATTCATACTCGATGAGCGCTCATTTATGCTATCAAGTGCTTCAAGTCCTGCCTTAACATCGCCATCATCAGCGAGCTTTTGTGCACGTGCCAGCTGGCTGTATACTTTTTCACGTAAAGCTGGCACACGTTTAGTTTTTTGCTCTTGCGCCGCATTGGCTGTAGCTACATCTACACTAGGTAAAATGCTCAGTGCACTAGGAGTAATAATACTTGTACTTATCGCTGCGGTACAAAACAGTGTTAATTTTAAAAGTTTTGCCACAGGTCGTAATGTTGTCATTGATTTCATAGTCGCCTCGCTTTTCGAACCATTTACTCGTAGGTTTAATTAATCGCTAAATTAACCATTGATCTGGAAAGAAATTTTGTTCTGAACACCCGCAACTTCAACAGCTTCGCCATTAACTACGCGCGGTTTGTATTTAAATTTAAGGGCTGCATCCATTGCAGCTTTATCAAATAGTGACTCAGGCTCTGCTTTTAAAACATGGGGCTCACGCACAGTACCTTGTTTAGTTACAGTGAATTCAACAATAACGTAACCCTCAATACCACGTGACAATGCACGGCGCGGGTAAACTGGAGCTACTTTTACTATCGGTAAATATTCGCCATCACTTGAGTCCAGCGATAAGCCACCTGATAAATTGACATCCGCATCAACATTGGCACCAAAGTCAAAGTTGTTAGCATTTGCATTAGCATCACTACTTTGCATTTGCGGTGACTCCATTGGTGGAGGCGGTTCTTTTGGTGTGGGTGGCTTTTGTGGTTTACGTTCTTTTTTTTGTACGCTTTCTTCTTTTTTAAGCCTTACAAAATCAAGTACGTTCCCTTTAGCGGGTTCACTCATCGCTCCATCGCCGCCAGTTATAAGTGCTTGCATGCCTAAAAAAAGCATGAAAGTCACTACACCAGCTATAATTAATGCTACTAAATAACGCATTGCTAACCCTTATGCTTCTTGAGCTGCAATCGACACATCAAACACACCTGCGGCACGTGCTGCATCCATTACCTTTATCAATGTATCTGTTGTAGATTTTTTGTCTGCCTGAATTACAACACTGCCTTGAGGATTTTCAGCTTTTAAACGCTCAATGTTTGCTTGAACAGCTCGTATATCAATTTGACGTTTATTGATCCAAATCTCACCTTTGTCTGAAATAGCCACTAGTATGTTTGCACGTTCCTTTTTTACAGCTGTTGCAGCTTCTGGACGATTTACATCAATACCAGCTTCTTTGACAAACGATGCTGTCACAATAAAGAAAATAAGCATTATAAAAACAACATCTAACATAGGTGTCATGTTTATTTCTTCTGCTTCATCTTCTTGCATTAAATTACCTAAAGGGGCTCTCATTTTTTATTCTCCTAGGATAAGCGAACTTGTAAGGCGCTTATCAAAATTTATTTAATGGTCTAACACCATGCTGTCTTCAAGAAGCTCTACTTCGCGCTTAGCTTTACGTTGTAAGTACGTTGAGGCAAACACTCCTGATAACGCACCTACCATACCTGCCATTGTTGGAATAGTTGCTTTAGATACACCTGACGCCATTGAACGAGCACTACCGGTACCTGTAATTGCCATAACATCAAATACTTCTATCATTCCGGTTACCGTTCCTAATAAACCGAGTAGCGGGCATAACGCCACCATCACATTAATTAAAGGCAAATTGGTATTAAGGCGCATACTTGCTCGCGAGATCATAGCTTGACGTATTTGTTCAGCATTCCAGCTATTACGCTCATCACGAATAGTCCATGTGCTTTTAACACCTTTTTTATAACTGCGAAAACCATTGAAAAAGTAAATAAATCGCTCGAGTATCAATAACCACATCGCGAAGATTAACACCCCGATGACCAACAAAACTTGGCCACCGGTGTCGAGAAAATCACGGATAGCATTGATTGAATCAATCAATAGCACCATGGTTTATGCTCCCTTCTCGCTTCGCTCTGCGATAATACCTGCGCTCTGCTCTTGTAAAATAAGCAGTAACCCTTTTGAACGTGTATTAAGCAGCGTATATATGAACACAGTAGGAATCGCGACAACTAAACCCAGAACCGTTGTTACTAGTGCTTGTGAAATACCACCCGCCATGAGTTTTGGGTCGCCTGTGCCAAATAAAGTAATTGCTTGGAAAGTATTAATCATACCGGTTACCGTACCTAATAAACCCAATAACGGTGCAACAACAGAGATGATTTTAATGAGAGTAAGGTTACGTGTTATTTTTGGCATTTCACGTAGAATAGCTTCGCTTAATTTTAGTTCAAGCGTGTCGTAGGCCACATTTGGATAGTCGTCTTTTACTTTCATAACACGACCCAGTGGATTGTCATCTCGCGCTACATTATCTTTTAGCTGACGACGAATTTTGCCACCAACAAGTAGTAAAGATACAAAGCGTTCTATCGCAATCAACAGTGCAAGTAAACCTACACCTAAAATAACATAACCAACCGCACCACCTTGGTGTACTTGCTCGGCAGTATCTGGGGCTTGTACTAATAAACCTAAAATTGAACCGCCTGTCGGGTCAAGTGCAAACTGAACTGCACCACTTTTAGCATTTTGTAGATCACTCGCTGTTGCGGTAAAACGTGAAACAGGCTGACGAGTAAGTTCACTTAACGTGTTTGTACCTGGATTGTACTCTAAGTATTTACCATTTGAGATTAAATTAAATGCACCAACACGAAGTACTTCTTGCTCTGCCTTGTTACCACCTTCGACTATGACGGTGGTATTAAAGCGACTTACTTTGCCCTGCTCAGTCATTTCACGTTGTAATTCGTACCATACTTTTTCAATATCTTCGATTGATGCAAGTTTAGACGTTGACCCCATTTTTTGTGCTAATTCATCCATAAATGCGCTGCGACCAGGGATTTGCGCCGATACGACAGATGTCGCAAATTTATTACTCGAATCACCAGCAACCTGCTGTAATACACCAAATAGTTCTTTAAGTGAGCCCATACGCTTTGATAAGGCATCCGTTAAATTGGCTAATTTAACTTCATTTTCTTCAAACTGCGTTTCCAATCGCTCTGACTCAACAAGCATTTGATTACGTTTTGCTTGTGTGTTTTTTAACATTTGCACTTGTTCATTTTGACGCGTTGCAAACGCTTGCTCTCGTTGTTGGTTTTGTACGCTTTGGGCTGATTTACCCTCTTCTAACGTTTTAAGTAATGAATCAAGGTTCATTGGCTCAGCGGCTAAACTCGAACCGGTAAAGCTAAGGCTTGCAACGAATAAAGCCATTTTTGTCATTTGAGTAAACAATTTCATTTTCAACCTCTTATTCTGCTGCATGTACTGGCAGAGTTAGCATATCTGGGGCAAGTTGTTTACGCGCTATGCGCAAACCTTTGTTAATTTGACTTATTGTCGAATCAGGCAGTGCTGCAAACGATTTCGTTTCTATATTCCAGCTACCTGCTTGTTTGCCATCACGTGTTAAGTAAATAAGCTCTAAACGGCCTATGCGTAAGAAATCAACTTCACGTTCTTTGCCACTAACTTCTAACAAAGCGGTGTACGCTTCAATTGTACGGCCGTAATCAACTTCTACTTGGTACGCTTCGAGAACACGACGAAACTTTTCGCTGGAAGTAATATCAGCACGATCCATCATCGTTTTTAAAGACGTTAAACGTTTTGCACGTTCATCTTGTAAAAATGGCACATCGAGTGATATAAATTGTTCAAGACCAGTGATCATGCGCATCATTAAAGGTGTTATTTGACGTTCAATAATCGAAACCTGATCCATTGATAAATTCAATGATTCCATTTCTTCGATTTGATTATTTAATTGCTTAGTTAGCTGAGAGTTGTAAACAGCTAAGCCGTCAATTTCTTTATTTAGGGTTTTAAATTGCTGTAAACGTCCCTGCATTGAATCTGCAATCTTGTCTATTTTTGTTTGTGATTGCGCAGCGGATATATTAATTTCACTGCTTTTATCAATAACCTTATTTAAATCGTTTGCCTGTACTGCTGCACTTGCGGCCACAATACCAGCTAAGATTAATGGTTTAACGCCTTTCATCGCATACACCTTCACTCGTTAATTAGCAGATTTGCTAGTTTATTTTTCAAGGCCAAAAACTTTGTTAGACAAATAGTTTATGGCTTGAGATTTCCAATGAGCAGAAGTTTATAGATAAAACATGACAGGGATGTTGCGCAAAAAAGTCTATTTTATGACAGTTGAAATAATTAAGACTTAAAAGGAAGGAGTGAGCATTTATTGAGCAAACACTCACAATAAAGAGATAAATTAATCTAACAGTTTAATAATTTGATTATACGTGTGGCGCCAGTCTTTATAATTAATCTCAATTGAATACAGCTTATCCCCACGAAGAAATACTAAAGATGGGAATCCATGAATAGGTAAACTCCGTGTATATTGTAATTCAACTTTGAGTTCATAATTAACTTCATCCGATAGTAAAGCGACGGTAAATTCATTTTTATTTAAACCTATTTGTTCAGCTAAACAAATTAAAACACTATCATCTGACGGGTTTTGTGCATTTAAATAATAAGCATGTTGAATTGCTTCAATCATTTCACTTTCTTTATTTTTTTTTCGTGCAATTAATGCAGCTCTACATGCTGGGTATGTTGAACGTCTTGGTTGGTTTTTCTTCCAAAAATCGAAATTAAATTGTGTGCCTAATTCGTTCTCTATTTTATGCCATATACTTTCAAGCCGGTCTTTCATATTTTGCGTCATTGCAGTTTGGCTATCAGGGGCTAAACCACCTACTTTATATTCAACCGTCAGTTTATTTCCAAGCTCAGCTTTTAATTTAAGCCAGGTGGGTGTGTAGCCCCAACACCAGCTGCACATTGGGTCATGGATATAAATAAGTTTACATTGGTTCATATTGATCCTTAATCTTATGTAGAAACAACCTTGTTACGACCAAGCGCTTTGGCCTTATAAAGATACTCATCAGCTTGTTTTAACAAGCTATTATAATCACCTACTTTATCAACTTGTACCACACCAATACTACAGGTAAGTAATATTTGTAGTTTATCTTCAGCTAATAACACTTGTGCTGCTACGTGTTCACGAAAGCTGTTAGCAATATCAACAGCATTCGCACTTGTTTCTTTTGGTAAAATAACAACAAACTCTTCACCGCCGTACCGTGCTTTTACTGCTGATGTAGGAAATTGTGATTCGAGTATTTTGGTAAATTCAATTAACACAATATCACCAAAATCATGGACGTACGTATCGTTAAGTCGTTTAAAATGATCTAAATCCAGTAATAATAATGAAAATGGAAGGTATTCATTCGGTCAACTATCAACAAGCTTTAAAAAATGAGAAGTAATAAAGCGTCTATTAGCAATCCCTGTAAGTTGATCGATATAAGCATCTTGTTTTTGTTCCAGTGTAATATCAGCAATTGCCATATGACTTCGATACCTAAAAAATTCACCAATAAATGAGAATATGTACACTAAGGTAAACGATGCTATAAATCGTGTTTTTTCAATATCACCATACACAACTTGACCGAAATTTGGACCATATAAAATGGCGATACAACACAGTAATAAAGTTAAACCTAGCCATGTGCCCAGTCTTACACCTAAAGAAGAAAAGGTAACAACAGGGTAAAACATGAGCCAATACAATGCAGTATTTTCCTTTCCTCCAGTATAAGTAAGGACAATACACAATATAAAAACAATACTCATACAAATTAATGCGACAGTTTCTAATTTCCCAGTTTTTATAAAGTAAAACATACTACAAATAATGGTTACATTAACTGCAATTAATGCACTTGTTAATATTGGTGAGTAAACATCATAATTCAAAAAAATTAGAATGCTAATAACAACAATAGATATAGCAATCATAGTGAATAAAGAAAACGCTTGACGTTGTTTGTCAGAACTATAAACACTGTCAATGTTAATTAAGTTTAGCCAGCTTTGTTTGTTAGAAATTTTATTCACCATTATTTTATTGCTTTAATACTTTATGGGAGTTGTTAAATGCCTTGTATTTCAATAAGAATACGTTGACAAGGAGGGTTTTCACTCGTCATCATACTGGTATAAAGTAAAGCGAAAGCCACTTTTAATTTTTCTTCAACTTATTTATACGTATAGCCTATCAAAAATAAAACCGCTTCATCATTTAGTAAAAATAACTGACTAAATTTATTCACATACATGTAATTAATCGAATACGGCTAAAATACGAAAGCTTAAGTGCATAACGCTGCAATAGTCACCTTGCTATAAAGTTCAGGCTTAGCGGACATAAATGCATTATTCTTATATTCGTTAGCCAGTTAATTTTAGCAAAATTTAGAAAGTTTTCTTACTTAATAACCCCTGTAAGCTGCGATTTCATTAAAAATAAGAGTAAAGGACTAACTGACAGAACGTGGATTTTCTGTGTGATGAGTTAAACATAAAATTGGAACGTTCCACAAAGTAACGGTTTGATTAGTAATTGAATACGTATTCAATCACTAAAAACATTGTGCATTAAGGGAAGAATGTACGTTAACTAAATAAGGCTTAATCATTACCGAGGAGTATTTATTATGGTCGGCTTATTTTCAGGCAGACCTATGTGGTGTCGTTATTTCCCGTAAATAACCGAGAATACAGTGTAAAGCAGCGCGGTAATTAAATTTACTTGTTAGAGCAACTTTCGAATTGTAAAAGTTAGTAAGCCCTAACAAAATCTTCAATCGCCTTTTATAAAGGCAACAAGCTGAGCTAGTTTACTTGTACCAATCTGTATAGGTATTTGGACAACTTAACAAATTAAATTACCTCATATCTAAGCAGATTGGTATTATTTAAACCAAATATGATAAAGCTTAAACTTATGAAATTAAAAAGATTAAGTACAACGGCTCAATCACCATTTTTTCGCTAGTTTAACTACGTTCAAACCGTACCAAGCAATAAATACATAACACAACATTGGGACAAAGAAACTAGTTTGTATATTAACCGTGTCAGCAAAGTACCCTTGTATCAGAGGGATCAACGCGCCACCGACAATTGCAAGACACAACCAACCAGATCCTTTACTCGTTAATGAGCCTAATCGTTCTATTGCAACAGAAAAGATGGTTGGAAACATAATAGAATTAAATAAACCAACTGCTAATACTGAATATAATGCAACGTCGCCGTCGCTAAATATTGTTATCAATAATAAAACAATGACACTGCATGCATTAAAAGCAATAGCTTTAGATGGTGCAATTTTTTGTAAAAGTGCAGAACCAATAAAGCGGCCGACCATAGCACCTCCCCAGTAATAACTAATGAGTTTAGCTGCTGAGTGTTCTTCAAGACCTGCAATATGTGCCTCGCCAAAGTAATTAACTAAGAAGCTTCCTATAGCAACCTCTCCTCCTACATAACAAAATATAGCTAACACACCCATTGTTAAATGAGGCGCTTGAGTTAATGAGCGAGTTTGAGTTTGTTGATCGTTATTGTCTTTATGCGCTTCTATTTCTGGTAATTTAATAAAGGCAAAAATAATAGCAATTGACAACAGAGCTGCTGCTAGCAGTAAATAAGGAATTTTCACTGATTCTGCAGAACCTGCTGAAACAGCAAGGCTACCTGCAGCGCCAAAAAACAATAACCCACCAACATAAGGACCAACGGTGGTACCTAATGCATTAAGTGCTTGTGCTAAGTTTAAGCGCGACGATGCTGTTTTTTCAGGACCAAGAGCGGCCACATAAGGGTTTGCAGATACCTGTAAAACTGTAATACCTGAAGCAAGGACAAATAGCGCACTTAAAAAAAGCCAATATTCATGCACAACCACAGCAGGATAAAATAACATGCACCCAATCGATGCCACAACTAAGCCTGTTAAAATACCTTTTTTATAGCCTAGTTGTTTAACTAAAATTCCAGCGGGTAACGATACAATAAAATAAGCACCAAAAAAGCAAAATTGCACAAGCATTGCTTCAAAGTAGCTTAAATCAAATACGCTCTTTAAGCGGGGTATTAGTACATCATTTAATACCGTTATAAAACCCCATAAAAAAAATAGGGTTGTCATTGCAGTCAGCGGAAACAGATAATTTTTCTTTTGCTGTTCGTTGACCGAAAATGATTGTTTTGTATTTATTTCACTCACGTCGTTTTCACTCCATTAACAAATTAAAAACGATTTTACATGTTTATTTGTAAATAATACGCCACCTAATAGGAACGTTCCACTACAGCATCTATTGTTACTAACCTAAACTCTGGTTAAGAGATTTACTAACGTATTGAATCATGAATAAATTTATTTTCTCTAACCGGAGATTTTCAGTGGAAACAAGGCGAATTTACGCGTCAATAGCTGACCTATTGCAGTAACCCAACGCATTTAGCGCTGAAAATAGCTGCTCGAGATAGATTTATCAGAGTTCAGGTTAACTAGTATCCACACTCAGAATTAAGGCTATCAATTAAACGTTGAGTTTCGCCGCTATTATTAAATTTATATAATCCCTTATTAATATCCTTCAAAACACCAAGCCAATTATGACTCAATTTACTTATTGCAAAATACAGAGGGTTATTTTGTAGTGGAATACTTTCTTCTTCGATTGAATTTAATAAAAATTGTTTTTGTGAATGACTTAACGATGAGTATTGAACTGAAAACTTTAACACTGTCGGATCGCCAATAATTAAATCAACTCTTTTCGCCACTAATAGCTGAACAAGCTGTAAGTCATCAACTGAATGCATTATTTGAAAGTAACTATTCAGCCACATTTTCAATAAATATATCAGGTAACTGATTTTTGAAGAGTAATTCAAGGGCTAGGCTTGCTGATACATGCTGTTTTCTGCAAGTCGAGAGGTAGCTTCTGATTAAACAAAACATCTCTGCACCTTGCATGCTTCTGAAGCACCCAGATATCTTTTGATGAACCTTGGTCATCCTAATATCATTCTCACCTTGGTTGTTGCTAAAAGGCACCGCTGTTTCCGTCATGAACCGTAAGACATCATCTTGATAATCTCTTAACCGCTCTAACAACGCTCTAGACTTTGTTCGTTTCAATCTGCCTCGCTGGCCTTTTACTCGGCTGTTTCTATCCGGTGGAGGGCATTTAATGTCACCTTGAGCCAATATTTGTTGATATTTCTCTATATAGTGAGCTTTTGTGTCTGCATCTAGCTCGGGGTTATCTATTTGATGTTTATTGATTTCAGTCAGTAGGGTTTGCAAATCCTTTGCCCATTGCATACCGTCTTGCTCCCATGCCCTTTCTAACTCTCGGATATGATGTGCATTACACAAGGCATGTTGGCACTGTGTATATTGATAATACGGTTTCCAGTGGTCGTGGCATAGTACCCCAGTAAAGTGAGGTAAAATATCGGCGTCATCCATCGCTATTTTCCCTCTTTTCTCATGCGGGTAAAAATACGTCCACCACGTCGTTGATGCACCATGAAGCCATCGTCGTTTACCACCTATATTAATCCCCGTTTCATCAACGTGTAAGGCTTGATAAGTCGTTTTCAGGGCTTTCTTGAGCGCGGCTTCTGCGCCGGAGGACTTTACCAAGGCCGCTGCTTGTTCATTAAAGTTAAATAAACTACCCGCACTGATTGGAATACCGAGTTGATCACAAAAATATTCTTCAATGCGGTTGTAAGGGAGTAATTGATATTGGGATAGGTAAACTGCATGGGCTTTTACACCAACCCCATATTGAATAGGACTGTTAACGTCTTCTGGAAATTCACCAATAAAACGCTTACCTTGCTCATTTTCCAGAATTTGTGCTTGGTATTCAGTGACCACTTTCCTGATATCTATATCGACAACCTGTCGTTTTTGAAAGCCAATTTCACGGTAGTGACCTTTCGGTAAAAAATCACGTTCAACTAGGATGATTTTGATCTCATCAGGCGTCTGTGTTTGGGTTAGTGTTTTACCTGCACGGCCTTTTTGACCACCCGCTGACTTGGCTGATTTCTCTTTGTTTTGTTTTTTTCGGTTGATGTCTTTTGATGGCGGGATACTGCTATTGTTACTGTTAAGTCCTAATTTACTTGCTAACATAACAACGACAACCAGAATGAGTTCAATAGACATCTTCAGCGCAGGCGTGAGAGTTTTACCTTCTTGTAATTGAGCTTTGGTTTTCTCAACGATTTCGTCGATGTTGATGCTGTTTAAATTCATTGAAGCTAGGGCTATTAGGTCATAGCCCTAGCTTGGCATACTGGCGGGATCGGTCAATAGTTAAAAAAGATCCTTTGAAAATAATTTACCATGGTGAATAGTTACATTTGAAATTCATTATTGTCCATCATTGCATCAAACTCAGGCGTATTTTGATAGCCACGGACCACACCAATCCGTTGACCTTTGAGTGATTTCAAATTGCCAGAAAAGCGGTCAGCCTCATGCTTTCTTTTTAGAAACGCAATTTCGCCATCTTTAAATGAATTTGATAAACCTAATAAGTCGCTGCGAGTTTTTCCTAATACATAATCAGAAGGTGCTGTGTCTTCAATAAAATATTCAGGCATTAAAATATCTGCTTTGCCTAACTCAACATTTCTTACCGCTCGTGCCCAAGGTAAAAATTCAATATGGACGCTATAACCTTGACTATTAAGTAGTGAAACTGCAAATTGGTACACCCACCCTTTATTGCATAATTTATCACCAATGTACGGGGGCCAATCTAATGTCGCAATATGAAGCGTTTGTTTACTGTTATTTGCTTTATAGAGCGTCCCTGATTTATAAGGTTCACCGTGCAGCATAATATTATTACCGCTACTTTGATAAGTAATCGGTATTTCAGCAGCCGTCTCCGCAGTAAAGATCAAAAGGAGAATAAACAAAAATCGCATGGCATACCTATTAAAAAAATAGTATTAATAGCAATAAGTGTAGGAGAAAATTTAGCCTTGTGTATTTATATTCTCTTTAATTAGCCTAATTAAAAAGTTAATAATGTTAAACACGACTTTACTTAATACTTACCAGCTTACTTAAATCATCGAAGCCAACTTCTACGCAAGTGAGAGCAAGCAAGTGTAATTCGTTTACTCTATGTCCAAATCTTTTAAGCACAAATATATTAACTACGGCATACTGAATTAGGGTTATCATTTTTAAATAGGCAAAATAAACACCAACCTATTTAGATGCGGAAAGCTTAATAAATCATTAAATTCAATAACTTATAATTATTTACATAAGAAAAAAGATGAACTAAGATTTCACCCATTTCATTTTATTGTTGGTATCACGTGAGCTTATAATTGTTGTATCGCTGCTCTCAACACCACCTAATTTAGCTAAGCGGTCGTACAAAACCACATTACAAGTAGCCGCTAGGTTCATACAGCCAATAGTTGGAATATACACAACTTCATCACACCACTTTAGAACGTCTTTTGATACAGAGCCATCTTCGGGGCCAAATACATAAAATGCATTTTCAGGGTGTTTAAACTCAGGTAAAGGTGTTGCACCTTCAATAAGCTCAATAACAACAACGGTAGCGCCCTCTGGTTTTACCGTCTCTAAACTGTCGGTTTCAGTTAAAGGGATACGTTCAACCACATTTTTTGTATCTGTATGAAATTTTTTAGCATTTAAGTAACGATTGCCTGTAAAAAAAACTTGTTTAGCATCGTAACAACCTGCTGCACGCAATACACCGCCAACATTAGTCGGGCTTTTAGGATTGATTAAACCAATTACGGCTTGTTGCTTACTCATTAATCTACGTCCTTTGTTGGCCATTCTGCAATGTACAAATCAAAGTCATCGAGCTTAACATCACAATCTTTAACTGTTTTGTCTTTTACAGAAATACCTAACTCATGCATACTCGTTTTATCGCCATTATTTAATAACGGGTGCCAAGAAGCCAAACCACGACCTTCGTGTAAACGACGGTAACTGCAGCTTTGTGGCATAAAAAAGATGTCTTTAAGGTTTTCTTTTGTGAGTTTTACACAAGAAGGAACAAGCGTTTGGCGGTTTTCGTACTCGCTACAACCACAGGTGTTGTTATCAAGATACTGACATACAATATTAGTAAATATTAATTGCTCACCTTCGCGTAACTGATCGGTGGCGGTAAATTCGTCTTCATCTTCGCTATCAATAAACGTATTTAAACAACATTTTCCGCATCCATCACAAATGGCTTCCCATTCGTTTTGACTCATGTCGCTTAAGCTTTTTTTAAGCCAAAATTGTGTATTTGCTAATTGTTGATCAAACATAGTTTACTCGTGCCCCCTAAAGAGCGCGCATTCTAACGTATTGCTGTAAATGGCGCAAAGTCAATACCCTTTCAAAGTACAGGCTTTGCGCTACAAATTAGCTTTGAGATTTAACCCAACGCTTAATTTTTTCCTCTAATATTGGCATTGGCAATGCGCCATCAATTAATATTTGCGTGTGGAACGCTTTAATATCAAGTTTATTGCCGAGTTGTTTTTTAGAAAAATCACGTAATTCTTGAATTTTAAATTGCCCTAACTTGTAAGAAAGCGCTTGTCCTGGCCATGCAATATATCGCTCAACCTCTGCAATTACATCGCTCTTTGCCATAGACGAATTTGTAAGCATGTAATCTATTCCCTGCTGACGCGTCCATCCTTTTGCATGAAAACCGGTATCAAGCACTAAACGCATTGCACGTAATTGCTCATCCGATAAACGCCCGTACCACATATAAGGGTCGGTAAATAAGCCTAGCTCTTTACCTAAGCTTTCTGCGTAAAGCGCCCAACCTTCTGCAAACACAGTGTAACCACCAAATTTACGAAAATCAGGTAAGCCCTCTATTTCTTGCTGAAGTGCTATTTGAAAGTGATGACCTGGGGCTGCTTCGTGAATCGATAAAGTTTCGAGTAAAAATTTAGGCTGCGCTTTTAAGTTATAAGCATTGATATAAAAAATACCAGGGCGAGAGCCATCAGGTGCCGGAGATGCATATGATGCACCTGCTGCCGACTGTGCTCTGTATGCTTCAACAGCTTTTACAACGTAAGGGGCTTTGGGTGCTATGTTAAAAAGCAGAGGCAAACGCGCGTCTATTTTTTTCTTAACGTTTTCATATGCCGCAATTAACTCCTCGGGCGTGTCGTAGTAAAATTCATCTGAATCACGTAAATGATCAAAAAATTCAGATAGTTCACCTTTAAAGCCTACGGTTTCTTTTACTTTTTTCATTTCGCTTAAAATGCGCGACACTTCACTTAAACCAATGTCATGAATTTCATCTGCAGATAAGCTAAGCGTTGTGTTTTTCTTAATTTGGTATTCGTACCACGCCTTACCGTTTGGTAAATCACTGTAACCTACGCTTTCTCGACTATTAGGAATATACTGATTAGCTAAAAAGTCACTCATGCTTTTATAAGCCGGTACTAAGTGCTGCATAATCAATTGACGATACTGCGCTGTAATTTTTTGCTTTTGCTGTGCGCTAAACGATTCTGGTAATTTTTTAATTGGTCCCCAAAACAATGAATCTTCGGCATTTTTAACTACATGAGCTGCAAATTGTGGCTGCAATTTTTCAGCAAGTGGTTTTGGTAACGTAATACCTAGTTTAATGCCTTGCGCCATTGAGCGCTCTACACTGGCAAGCCACTTTACAAAACCTTCGCTACGCGAGATAAAAGCCGTGTAATCTTCAACGGTATTAAACGGCTGAGCACTTTGGCCTGAACCAAAACCTGCAAAGGTGTTATGCGCACCCGCCATTTGGTTAATTGGTAGTAAATAATCAGGGAACTGCATACCTTCTAATTTAAGAGCGAGGTCGCGCTCTAATATTTCAAAACTTAAAAGCGACTGCCCTGTTAACTGTGCTTTATCAATAAAGTTTAAGCGCTGTTGATATTTTTTATAAAAAGCCGCTTTCTTTGCTCTATTTTCTTTTGAAATCACAGGCGTAAATTGATCGTTAAACTCATTACGACCATTGTACGTTGCTCTGATGGGGCTATATGTGAGCGATTCATCGTAATACTGTGCAACAAGTACATCGAGTTGTTGCTCTGCCGAAAGCTCTGAAACAATACCTGCCGATGCGTTAACTCTGTTTGGCTGCGCACTGGTATTAGTGCTTGTACTAAACCCAGTATTCATACAGCCACTTAAAGCAAACATAACGCCGCTGGCAACTAATGCTAATTTAATTGATTTCATGATAATCCTTTTTAATATCGTTTTTTAATTATGCGCATTAAACCGTGCTTAATAAAGAAATTACGATAGATTGCATTCATCGTATTAAATTTGCACTTTTATCTGAACTTGTTACATTTCTATTAATTCAAATATGATTTAAAAGAAAAATAAAATGAAAAAACAACTACTCAGCACCTCTATTGCCTTACTTTGCTTAACCACTTTTAATACCTATGCAGTTACATACCTATCAGCTAAAGCCATGGTTGATGTTGAAGATGGCAAGCTCATTAAATCCCCCTTAATTACTATTGATGATGGCGTGATCACTAATATTGAACAAAATAAAAAACCAACGCTTACTAAAGATGATAAACATATTCAACTACCTGATTTAACCCTTATGCCAGGTTTAATGGATATGCATGTGCATTTAACGAGCGATCCTACGGTTCCACGCAGTGAACGTTTAGGCCAGTCAGTTCCTAGAATGGCGATTAAAGCGGCTCATTTTGCCAAAAAAACCTTAGAAGCTGGATTTACAACAGTACGTAATGTTGGCGCAGAAGGTTACAGCGTTATAGCCGTGCGTGACGGCATAAATGCGGGTGACATAGTTGGCCCTCGTATTTGGGCTGCAGGCCCATCACTCGGAATTACTGGCGGGCACTGTGATAACAACCGATTACCTCCTGAGCTTAAATATACTTCAAGTGGCGTCGCAGACGGTCCATGGGCTGCGCGTATAAAAGTACGCGAAAACATTAAATACGGGGCAAACGCTATTAAGTTTTGCGCCACAGGTGGAGTATTTTCAAAAGGGACTAAAGTAGGTGCACAGCAATATTCTTTTGAAGAAATGAAAGCCATTGTTGATGAAGCACATATGCGAGATTTACCAGTTGCAGCCCATGCACACGGTACAAGCGGGATTAAAACAGCCATTAAAGCAGGTGTTGATAGCGTAGAGCACGCCAGCTTTTTAGATGACGAGGCCATAGCGCTTGCCAAAAAGCACGGTACTTGGCTTTCTATGGATATTTATAATACCGAATACACGCTAACTTATGGCGAGCAAAACGGCGTAGACGAAGAAAACCTAAATAAAGAGCGCCAAGTGTCTAAAAGGCAGCGTGATAGTTTTAGCCGTGCTGTAAAAGCGGGTGTGAAAATGGTGTTCGGTACTGATGCAGCAATTTACCCGCACGGAGATAATGCAAAACAGTTTAGCCGCATGGTTGAGTTTGGCATGACAGAGCTGCAAGCAATCCAAGCATCAACGATTAATAGCGCGAAACTATTAAAAGTGGATGATCAGTTAGGACAAATTAAAGCAGGCTTTGCCGCAGATATAATTGCCGTTAAAGGCAATCCATTAACAAACATATCCCTTTTAGAGCAAATCCCTTTTGTTATGAAAGCAGGTGTTGTGTATAGAGCTAAAAAATAATACCGAGCTTTGGGTAAAGCCGCTATTTTCAGCGCTAACTGTGTTGAACTTACTTACCATAGGCCACAAAACCTAATAAAAGGCTGAATAATTAAAACTCAGCCTTAATTATTTTTTAACATATACATTTTCTATTTTACCAAACTGCTCCCAAACTAAATGTTAACAAATTTGCATTAATGTTTATAAAAAATCACTTAAAGCTCAAATATAAAGCAATCAACTCTATTAAATAAAAATTATTGAATTTTTTATTCACTTTAAAAACAATAACCATTATCATTCGCGCAAATAGTTAAATGCGAATAATTATCACCCCATGAAAAAATTTAAATACTCACTACTTACTCTTGCATGCTTAAATGCACAGGCAGCTATTGCAGTTACCACAGCGGAAGAAGACATTGAACGTATAAGCGTATACGAAAAACAAAACCGCGTGGTTATGAGTTCAGAACTTGCGACTAAGTCAGACATGTCTTTAATGCAAACACCCGCACCGGTTGTTGTTATTGACCGTGAATTAATTGAATCTCAAGGTGTAGATAGCCTTCAAGATTTAGTAAGGAACGTAAGTGGCTTAACGCAGGCTGGCAATAACTATGGTATTGGTGATAATTTAGTAATTCGTGGTTTAGACGCAAACTACACCTACGATGGCATGTACGGTGGCGCAGGTTTAGGCAATACATTTAATCCTACTCGTTCACTTACAAATGTTGAATCTGTTGAGGTTTTAAAAGGCCCTGCAACCGGTTTATATGGCATTGGCAGTGCGGGTGGTGTAATTAACCTAATTGAAAAAAAACCAGAGTTTGAAGAAAAACACAAAGTAGCGGCTGAGCTTGGCCAGTGGGATAGCTATTCATTATCATTTGATAGCACTAACGCTATAACAGATGATTTAGCTTATCGTGTAATGGCTAAAACAGCGTCAAGTGACGGCTTTCGTGATTTAAAAGAAGATCGCGACGAAATTTATACCTCACTTAAATACGTGCTTAATGACAGACAAAACATCATGCTTTCTGCAGCCTATATAAAAGATGAAATAGCGGTTGATTCTATTGGTCACCCTATTCGTATTTACAATGCAGAAACTGCAAACGGCTTAAGCGCGGGTGAAGTAACTGGTGCCGATTTAGTAAACGATCCGACAGGAAGCGGCGTACAGTTAAGTGATGCACAACGCGACCAACTTGCTAATTCACTATCGGCATCTGATGGTTTAACACCTTACAGCTTTGGCACAAATGGTATAATTTCGCCAATGGCAGATGCTAATGAAGGTGAAGAACTGCGTTTTAAATTAACGCATAACTATTACATTACTGACGATTTGTTTTTAAACCAGCAGCTACAGTACCGCAACTACACATCAAGTTTTGCACGCCAAACCGGTGCTTATAACTACGTTTATTCAACGCGCAGTAGCATTATTAATAATGACCCTCGTGCACCTTTAGTTGAAGACGGCGTACTTTACCCGTTTGCAGCACGCCGCCAAGAATACCGCCAAGTAGAAGCCGATGAAAAATCATGGCAGTACTTTTTAGATTTACGCTATGACTTTATGCTAGGCGACGTAGATAACGAACTACTTGTTAACGCAAACTACGAAGATAGAGATATTCGTTTTAAACAATTCTCAATATGGGATCAAGATTACGTACTCACAAACAATGATGGTGATGTAACGTACCAAGGTTCATTACCATATATTTACGATATCAGAGAACCAAATTGGCCATCGGGTAGCTTTGATGATTACGATCCGCTTAAAACAAGCAATTATAATAAAAAAGTACAAGCATGGGGTTTAGGCATTCAACATGTAGGTTATCTAACTGAAGAGCTTACAACACGCATTGGCGTGGCATATAACCGGATTGAGCAAACTTACGAGCACTTTGGTGTAGATGAGCGCTATAGCGCAAGCCGTGCAGAACCAACACCCGAAGCAAGTACGTCAGATTCTGGCTTAACGTATAATCTTGGTGCGACTTATCAGCCATCTGAAGATTTATCTGTATTTGTAAATCATTCAAAAGGCCGTACAGCGTATAGTGTATTAGGCTCTGTGGCGGGTAATGAAGCTGACCGAGAAGACTCAGAGTCTATAAGTAACGACTTAGGCTTTAGATTTAAAGCATTTGATGACCAACTACTGGCTTCTGTTGTTGTATTTGAAAGCTCTCGTACTAATTTAGAATACGCAAACCCGCTTTATGACGCTGTAACATCAAGCTCAAATGTACCTGAAAGCTATTATGATGGTAAAGAGCAAACAAAAGGTATTGAGCTTGATTTAAACGCTTACTTGAACGATAAATGGAAAGTAAACGTAAACGGTATTTATCAAGATGCCCGTGACAAAAGTAATCCTAACAGCAGCAGTTACGACACACGCCAAAAAGGTGTGCCTTACGTAACAGCAAGTACGTGGGTAACCTACTACGCAGATATGTTTAACTTACCTAAAGCAGTAAATATAAGTGGTGGTATTACGTTTGTAGATAACAGAAGTACTAATTCAAGTTCGTTCTCTATTCCTGATGGTTATGTAACAAGCTACACGATTTACGATACAGCAGTATCGTACACCACAGATAAATGGCATATGCAGTTAAACTTAAATAATTTGTTCAATAAAAAGTATTACTCAAAAGCAATGTTTTTAGGTGGTATGCCAGGGGAAGAGCGTAATGCAAAACTAAGTTTTAGTTACACACTATAACTAGGGCGTGTTGATCTTTGCGGTATAAAAAACAAACAGCATAAGGATAAGGTATAATTGAATTCGCTAAAAAACATTACACGAACCCTCATGCCAAGATTAATGTTAACAGACGCGACATGGAATGTCTTATCAAAAGTAATGCACTTAAGTGGTCGAATTTATAATAAGCCTGAGCATAGAAAAACGCTCGAAGGCATACTCTATAGGATGCGTACCGGTATTCCTTGGCGAGATTTACCGTCTTATTTCGGCTCGTGGAGTGCTATTTATAGACGATTTAATTTATGGTCCAAAAAAGATATTTTGAATGAATTATTTCGAGTGTTATCCCACTATGCTGATATGGATTGGATCTTTATTGATGGCAGTATTGTCAGGGCTCACCAGCATAGTTGCGGTGCAAGAACCGCTGACAATGAATCAATCGGTAAGAGTCGAGGTGGTAATTCGACTAAAATTCATCTTGCAGTAGATAGCGGAGGATTGCCTGTTTATTATGAATTATCCTGTGGAAATACGCATGATATCGTCCATGCAGAGTCACTTGTAGCCAATTGCCCAACGAGTAATGTTGTTGTCGCAGATAAAGGCTACGATAGTGAAAAACTAAGAGAGTTTATTCGTGACAATAGCGCTACACCCGTTATTCCACGCAAGGATAACAGTTTAGTGGGTAATGAAGATATTGACTGGTGCATGTACAAATATAGGCACTTAGTTGAGAATGCCTTTGGTCGGATCAAACAATATAGAGGGATAGCCACACGGTATGAAAAGCTTGAGCGGAATTATCATTCCATGCTCGCTTTAGCATTCACTATGATGTGGCTACCAATATGGGCTGATTAATATATATACTACAAAGATCAACAGCCCCTAGTTAAATACTTAAAAAGCACGGTTTTTTAGAAACCGTGCTTTTTTGTTTGATGAGCGTTTAATTTAAGTTAGATAGTAACCACTATGCGACCGTTAATTTCACCTTTGAGCATATCGTCAAAAATTTCGTTAATGTCCTCTAAGCGCTTTTCTTCAATAATTGCTTTTACTTTACCTTGAGCAGCAAATTCTAAACATTCTTGCAAATCTTTACGTGTACCAACAATAGAGCCCACTACTGACACGCCATTGAGCACTGTATCAAAAATAGGAAGTGGCATATCCTCTGGAGGTAATCCCACTAATACACATTTACCGCCACGGCGTACACTTTTATAAGCTTGTTCAAACCCTGCTTTAGAGACCGCAGTACACACAACACCATGCGCGCCACCTACTTGTTCGAAAATAGCTTCACTCGGAACCACGTCTTTAAAATCGAGTGTTATATCTGCGCCAAGCTCTTTAGCAAGCGCGAGTTTTTCTTTGCCTGTATCAACAGCTATTACATTCAAACCCATTGCTTTGGCGTATTGAACCGCTAGGTGCCCAAGACCACCGACGCCAACAATAGCAACCCACTGCCTTGGTTTAGCACCGGATACTTTTAATGCTTTATAGGTTGTAACGCCTGCACAAAATAATGGAGCCGCCTCAGAAAATCCTAACCCCTCTGGTATTTTTACAACGTAATCGCCATGGGCCAAGCAATACTCTGCATAACTACCATCAATAGAATAACCAGTATTGTGCTGCGATAAACACAGTGTTTCTTTACCATCTAAACAAAACTCACAATGCCCACATGCACTATATAACCAAGGAATACCCACTCTATCGCCAACTTTAAGGTGTTTTATGTTACTGCCTAGCTTTTCAATAACACCAACCCCTTCATGCCCTGGTACTAGTGGCATTTTGGGTTTTACAGGCCAATCACCATGACAGGCATGTAAATCAGTATGGCAAACACCACAGACTGCTATTTTTACTAGTACATCGTTAGTTCCAACCTCAGGAATTGGCAGGTCAGTAATTTCTAATTTACCTTTATATTCATTATTTATTGCAGCTTTCATAATCATTCCATCGTATGTAAGAAGTCGTAAGTTAAAAAAAGTATTTTCGTCAGGTTATTTAAATAACATAACCTAATATAGGCGGATACAAGTTAATCTAAATCAAACTTTAGTAGCGAAAAACAAATTTTACACTGCGTAAGATCTTGCTATCCATAATGAGCGTGCTAGCATTTACTTTCTGAAATTACTGAAAGTTACTAAGCTATGAGTTTATCCGAAAAAAATTTTGCCTTTGTAATGCATTGTGGTGAGATGGGCAGCCGATGGGGATTCAATCGTACCATCGGACAAATGTGTGGTTTGTTGATTATTACTAAAAACCCAATGACAGCTAATGAGATTGCAGATGCGCTTAGTATTTCTCGTGGTAATGTAAGTATGGGCATTAAAGAGCTGCAATCGTGGCAGTTAATTAAGGTGCAACATATACCTGGAGATCGAAAAGAATACTACGCCCCTGCAGGTGAGATTTGGGATATGGCTAATCGTGTTTTCGAAGAACGAAAAAAACGAGAAATAGAGCCAACGCTTACGCTTCTACGCGATAACTTATTAGACGAAGCCAGTAATGACGATGAACTTTACGCGCAAAAACAAATGGGGGAAATTCACAACCTACTTGAAACCGTCACTAAATGGTCATCAGAGCTGCAACGTTTAACGCCAGAGCAACTTAATAAACTGATGAAGCTAGGTTCTGGAATTGGTAAAGTTATTGACCTAAAAGATAAGATATTCAAAAAAGAATAAAGCCGCAATTGCGGCTTTATTTATAGGTATATTTCAAAAATTAGATTTTTGGATAACCAATTCTATCCGACAAGTAACCTACGCTAGTAGCAAAGTAATACGAGCGATTCCAATGCATAAACACTTTGTAGTTATCGTAGGCTAAATACATACGACCATTTATGTCATCAGGCATAACCAGCGCAGCACGTACGTCTACATTAGGTAAATCAGAACCATCAGCTTTACGAACACCCAGTGCTTGCCAATCAGCTAATGAGCGCTCTGAGTCGTTCCAATATTCTAACCACTTCTTGCGTGTTTTTGTTCCACGAACTAAAACAAATTTACTATCAAAATTTTCAGGTAACTGAACTTGGCGACCCCAAGTAAGTGAGTCATTCCAACCCTCTTGCTTTAAATAATTAGCGATTGAAGCAAATGCATCTTCCTTTGTAGTCCAAATATCTTTACGACCATCGTTATTGTAATCAACCGCGTAAGCATTAAAAGAGGTAGGCATAAATTGCGTTTGCCCCATTGCGCCTGCCCATGAGCCTTTAAATTTATCAAGCGTTATATGACCTGATTTTAAAATATCCAGTGCAGCCCAAAGCTGGCGTTTATAAAGTGCTTCTCGGCGTCCATCAAAAGCAAGCGTCACTAATGATGAAATAACGTTATGACCACCTTGTATAGTGCCAAAGTTACTTTCAAGTCCCCAAAGCGCGACTATAAAGCGTGCTTGTACGCCAAACTCTTTCGCTACTTTTTCAAGTACCTCTTTGTTTTCTGCGTAAAGCTTACGTGCACGGTCAATTTTCCATTGTGGTACACGTTTTGGTAAATACGTTTCAAGGGTTTCTTTTACTTCTGGCTGGTTTTTGTCAGCCGAAACCACTTTTTCTTTATACGTTGCTGTTGCAAACGCATCGTCAATAAGTTTGGCCTCATAACCTTTTGCAATAGCTTCTTGCTTTAAATTAGCTAAATAATCTTGAAAATCAGCCTGAGTTTTTGCAATCACAGGTGAGTTTAAACATACACCACATAATATAACGATAAGTTTTTTAATCACTATCGACTCCATTGTCTTTTCGTAATTGGCTTAGCAAATTTTGCTCAGGTGGTGGAATTTGTAAGTAGTAGCCTTTATCAGGGTTTGATAACGCTGCTTTTACAGTTTCTAAATCTGCCCCACCTAAATGCTCACGTTTTGCTAAATTGATGATCATCACATAAACAGGTTGACCAAACATAGTCATCAAAGGTTCCGGAACTTTACTAAAATCATCTCTTTTTTCAACAAATAAGAACGTATCCGCTTTTTTCTTACTTTTATATACTGCAGTGAGCATTATGGCCCTATAAATTCTTGCTTAACAATGCCGCACACTATAACATGAGAGTAATAATAAGTTAGAAAAATTAGATTAGAAATTTCATTAAAGGCCTTATTCAGCCTATGTTTATCTAAGATTAATTTCTGATCAGACAATTCAATTGAGCGTGTATGTCGGACCAAATTTTTGAGTTAAAAGGGAATCTTTTTACGTTATCAGTTTTGCATCTCTATACTACTGATATAAACCTTTTAGCAGAACAACTGTATATAAAAATAGCCCAAGCACCTAAGTTTTTTGAGGGTGCACCTATTGTTGTTAACTTAATTGAGATAAAAAATAGTTCACTCGATTTTGTTCACTTAAAATCATTAATCGAGCGGATGAGCTTTAACGCTGTTGGTGTATGTAATGGCTCAGATGAGCAACATACACAAGCTAAAGCTGCTGGCTTATCTGTTTTGAATTATTCACAAGACGTTAAGAGCGAGCCTGTTAAACAAGAGGCTAATACGTCGATTGTAGAAAAAACAGTGCATTTACCAGCGCAAATTATTAGCGGTACAGTTCGTTCTGGACAGCAAGTTTATGCAAAAGACAGAGACCTAATTGTGTTAGGTGCTGTAAGTCATGGCGCCGAAGTTATTGCCGATGGTAATGTGCATATATACGGAACTCTTCGCGGGCGGGCTATCGCCGGTGCAAAAGGATTAAAAAATGCACATATATTCTGCCAAAAATTAGAGGCAGAGCTTGTTTCCATTAATGGTAATTATTGGATCAGTGATTCACTCCAAGGTGAGCATTGGGGAAACGCCGTGCAAATACAACAAAAAAATGAATCATTAGAAATTTCAGCTTTGGTTAAAGGATAAATCTCATGGCAAAAGTAATTGTCGTTACCTCAGGTAAAGGCGGTGTTGGAAAAACAACATCAAGTGCTGCAATCGGCACAGGCTTAGCACTAAAAGGCTATAAAACTGTTATTATAGATTTTGATATTGGTTTACGTAACCTAGATTTAATTATGGGTTGTGAACGCCGTGTGGTTTATGACTTTGTAAACGTAATCAACGGTGAAGCAAAACTTAATCAGGCGCTTATTAAAGACAAGCGTGTTGATAAATTGTTTTTACTCCCTGCATCGCAAACGCGTGATAAAGACGCATTAACACGTGAAGGTGTTGAACGCGTACTAAACGAATTAAAAGAAGACTTTGATTACATTGTTTGTGACTCGCCAGCTGGTATTGAAGCCGGTGCAATGATGGCAATGTATTTTGCTGACGAAGCAATTGTGACAACTAATCCAGAAGTGTCGTCAGTTCGAGATTCGGATCGTATTTTAGGTATTTTACACAGCAAATCGAAACGTGCTGAAGAAGGCCTAGAAAACATTAAAGAACACTTACTATTAACACGCTACAATCCTGATCGAGTTGCTAAAGGTGAAATGTTATCAGTCGAAGACGTACAAGACATTTTAGCTATTGATTTATTAGGTGTTATTCCAGAATCTCAAGCGGTACTAAGTGCATCTAACTCAGGTCAGCCAGTTATATTAGACAGTGAATCTGACGCTGGGCAAGCTTATGCAGATGCTATTAACCGCTTACTCGGTGAAACCGTCGATTTTCGCTTCTTAGATGTAGAGAAAAAAGGCTTATTTAAACGGATTTTTGGAGGTTAACGTGTCTTTACTTGACTACTTCCGCTCAGAAAAGAAAAACAGTGCGTCATTAGCAAAAGAGCGATTGCAGATCATTGTCGCGCACGAGCGTTCTCAACGAGGAACGCCGGATTACTTACCACAATTAAAACAAGATATTTTAGATGTGATCCGTAAATACGTGAACGTAAGTAGCGATGCGGTACAAGTTCAATTCGATCAAAACGAAGATGATCTAGCTGTTCTTGAGCTAAACGTTACGTTACCTGATGAAGAAAAGAAGTAAATATAAAATGGGCGCTTAAAGCGCCCATTTTATTTATATCTGCTTTGTAATAGCGGCTCTAAATACCTATGCTTTGATCCTCTGCGCTGAACTAAAAGTTTTTCACCATGCAAATCAACAGATAAATGTCACACAATTAAAGGGTATATTTAATCTTAAGTATCCCACTCTTTTAGTGCATCTTGAACATATGAATAACGCCAAGAGCTAAGTAAGTCAGGCTTTATATGACTCTTTTTTTGCTCATTAGTAAGCTTCCAATTCCAACTGATCAATTGATTAATTTGCTTTTTAGAAGCCATAACGTCTTCTGGTATATTGTGCTCTTTAGCTACTTTGGTGATTTTTTGCTTTATATCTTTAGCAACTTTTTTGTAAGTAGGAAAATCAATTAAGCGCTTAAGTACTTCGGGGTGCTCGCTCTCAGGTATTGCTTTAGCTGCTTCAATACATTTTAGTACCTCAACACCAGAACGATTAACTTCTATAGCTTCAACACCAGGAATTTGACGAAGAGCATTTAGACTAGAAGGGCCACGTTTTGCAATTTCAGTCATGTTATGTTCTTTTAAAACAAAATTAAGCGCTAAATTTTTTCTAATTGCTTTATTTCGTCGCCATACAGCAAGCTCTTTTAATACAGCCAGCTCATGTGGTTTAAGTTGCCATGCATTTTTAATATCTTTATATAAAAGCTCATCGGGTGTTTGAAACGCACGTTTATTAGCAATTAATTCGCTTTCATTAATAACAATATCAAATAAATCAGCTGCTTTGATACGTTCAATAATTAATTTAAAACACGGCAGCAAATGAAATGTGTCAGCTGCTGCATAATCAAGTTGTTTAGTCGTTAACGGACGTTGCAACCAATTAGTACGCGATTCACTTTTATCTATTTCAATACCCAGCAGCTCTTTTACCATAAGCGCAAAACCCATACAGTTGCCTTCACCTAGCAATTGCAGTGCAAATTGTGTATCAAATAACGGCGCAGGGACAAAGCCTGCGTATTTTTGAAATACTTCAATATCCTCTGAAGGTGAATGTAATACTTTTAGTACGGTGGGGTCTTTTAATATTTGCCAAAAATCAAACAAAGAAAGTTCAGCCAGTGGATCAATCAGAGCTAAATGCTCGCCATCAAATACTTGGATAAGTGCAACTTCTGGATACAAAGTGCGACGACGCATAAACTCGGTATCAATAGCTAAAATAGGCTTGTTTTTTATTTGTTCAACAAAAGTGTTCAGTTGATTTTGTGTTTCGATTAATTGATATTGCACTTAGTCTCCTACAATAAAAAAGCCGGCTATTGCCGGCTTTTTTATAGGTTGCTAATCTTTCAAGGCTCTTCTGAGTATTTTACCTACATTAGTTTTAGGTAATTCATCCCTAAACTCAACGAGCTTGGGAACCTTATAATTAGTTAAATTATCACGACAGTGATTTATTATATCTTTTTCAGTCAAAGAAGGGTCTTTTTTTACAACAAAAACTTTAACTTGTTCACCGCTTGCATCATGTGGAATACCAATAGCTGCTACTTCAAGCACACCTTCGTGCATAGCGATAACTTCTTCAATTTCATTTGGGAAAACATTGAAACCAGAAACAATAATCATGTCTTTTTTACGATCGACGATAAAAAAGAAACCTTCCTCATCATAGGTTGCAATATCACCTGTTGCAAACCAACCATCTTTTAAACATTCAGCGGTTGCATCTGGTCGCTTGTAGTAACCAAGCATTACCTGAGGTCCCTTAACGCATAGCTCACCAGGCTCACCTTGTGCAGCCTCTTCACCATTATCAAGAATTAACTTTATATCAGTATTTGGCGCTGGTAAGCCAATAGAACCGTTGTACGCTTTCAAATCGTAAGGACTGATAGTCACTAAAGGAGCACATTCAGTAAGGCCGTAGCCTTCCATTAATTTTGAGCCAGTTACTTTTTGCCATTTTTCAGCGACTGGACGTTGAACGGCCATACCGCCGCCTAATGACATTTTCAAATGGCTAAAATCAAGTTCAGCAAAACCTGGAGTATTTAACAAGCCATTAAATAACGTATTAACACCCGTAATGGCAGTAAATTTTGTTTGTCCTAATTCTTTAACAAACCCGGGCATATCGCGCGGATTAGTAATTAATAAGTTTAAACCACCATATTTCATAAAGGTTAAGCAGTTAGCCGTTAATGCAAAAATATGATAAAGCGGCAATGCGGTAACAACAACTTCTTTACCTCGTTCCAATACTTTATCTAAACAGCCCGATACTTGCTCAAGATTCCCCACCATATTACCGTGGCTCAGCATTGCTCCTTTAGATACACCCGTTGTACCACCAGTGTATTGTAAAAAAGCTAAATCGCTTAAGTTCATTTCCGGGCGTTTATATGCATCTGCATCTGCTTCTAACAAGTCAGAAAACTTAATCGTATTAGGTAAATTGTATGTAGGCACCATTTTTTTAACGTGCTTAACAACAAAGTTTACAATGTATTTTTTAAAGCCACCAACCAAATCGCCTACTTGCGTAACTACGATATGTTTAACATCAGTATGTGCAAGTGATTTTTCAAGCGTATCTGCAAAGTTTGCAAGAATAAAAATTGCGGTGGTATCAGAGTCTTTTAATTGATGCTCTAACTCACGCACGGTATAAAGTGGATTAACGTTAACAACCACACAACCCGCACGTAAAATACCTAAAATTGATATCGGCGTTTGCAATAAATTGGGCATCATAACAGCGACTTTGTCGCCTTTTTTGAGACCTAAATTATTTTGAATGTAAGAAGCAACTTTTTTGGTTGCTGTATCAATTTCGTCATAAGACAGTGTTTTACCCATATTAGTAAATGCAGGTAAATCTTTGTAGTCACTAAAACTTTTTTCGAACACTTCGAGTAACGAGTTGTAATGCTCAGGATCGATTGTTTCAGGCATACCCTCTGGGTAGCGCTTAAGCCAGATTTTTTCCACTCTTAGCCCCTGTTTATAATTATATTTTTATTAACCTTAATCTAAGTAAGGCACTTTAACAATTGAGCAAATACTCTAATGCGGGAATAATCCCACATTTATCGACAATATACAATTAACGTGCACCACTTTGCACCATAAATGCTTGAATATATTCAAAACATTCGTTACTACTTTGCATATGACAATGATGTCCACCACTAACATTAATTACACTTAAGTTACTGTAATAACTAATATACTTAGCTAAATTCTGTTTTACAAACGTATAACCTTCATTACCTATAATTAATTGACATGGTGCAATTAAATCTTTTATTGCACCAATACATTGCGCTTCATCAAACCTAAAACCTGAGTGATTTTTAAGCTTTGGGTCAGTCGTTAATTCAAACCCTCCATCGATTGCTTTTATGTTTCGATTCATTAAAAGCATAATTAGTTCATTATTCAAATCGGTAGTTTGTGAGCGTGCTTCATAAATTAGCGTTTTCGATTTATAAATTCTCGATTTCTTATTTTTTAATCTTGCTCTATTTAATACCGCATTTTTTAACTGTTCGCATACATCTTGGCTAGGGGTTGTAACGCAGCCAATGCCTTCAATAAAGGTAACCGACTTAACATAATCGTTAAAACAGCTAGCAAAAAGTCCTGCCACCATGGCTCCCATCGAGTGACCAACTAAATGTACTTTTTTTACACCAAGCGCATTTATAAACTGGTATAAATCATCAATATAATCAACAAAATAATAGTGAGCATCTTGACTTCGCCAAGATGACAAACCGTGGCCTGCAAAGTCAATACAGTACCAAGTATGCTCAGGTTCAACGCCATCAAGCATAGGAGCAAAGCTATTACTATTATCGAGCCAACCGTGCAGTGCAATTACAACATCAGCGCCCGACCCTTTCTTTTGACCACGAATATTTAAATTGTTGGTTTGAATATTAAATGGCTGCATACCAAACCTCTTGTTGTTTTTAATGCATTGTCATTTATAGCATACAAGTTGTCAGACCACTAACATCTCCCTATTTGTTCAGCCTTGATGAGACTTTCACTCAATAAATAAAAAACAAAGTAACCATTAATTTTCAATAAGTTAAATAAACCCTAAATTTAAGAAAAGATCAATTTTCTAAAAACTAAACAGCGTTTTAATCTATTGCATGTTTTTATAAATAATAACAAGTATAAATACTGTGAATGACAGCTTTAATTACTATTTATAACCTATCGGCTTAAATAATCCACCAACCGAAATGGTTTCTTACAAATATTCATTTATTTATCATACTAAGTCTATACAATAAAAGCGGCTATTAAATAAGGTACACTCATAAGGTACAACCATGAAAAAACAGATCAGCTTATTGGCACTTTTATGCGCCACATCAGGTGTTTACGCAGAATCAACACCTAAAAATGTAATTTATATGATTGGTGACGGCATGGGTCCGGCTTACACCACTGCTTATCGCTATTTTAAAGATGACCCTGCGACTAAAGAGATTGAAGGTACTGTTTTCGATACAATTTTGAAAGGTATGGCACATACTTACCCTGACGATCATACTTATGTAACCGACAGCGCAGCAGGTGCAACAGCACTGAGTAGCGGTCATAAAAGTTACAATGGCGCAATTGCAGTAGATACAGACAAAAAATCAGTTAAAACCATGCTTGAAATAGCAAAAGAGCGCGGTATGACAACAGCGCTTGTAGCAACATCACAAATAAATCATGCCACTCCAGCAAGCTTTGCTGCACATAATGAATCGCGTAATAACTACGACGATATCGCCAACGATTACATTGATAATAAAATTGTAGGTAAATTACCTGTCGATTTAATGCTCGGTGGTGGTACTCAATACTTTATTAGAGACGACCGTAACTTAGTTGATGAGTTTAAAGCTGCTGGTTATCAATACGGTGACGATATTAAAAACCTTGGCCAGATAACAAAAATACCAGCCATTGGCTTATACGCACCTAAAGGACTGCCTTTCGCACTTGATGAAAATCCAACTCGCCTAACTCAACTCACATCTAAAGCGCTCAATTTGCTAGATGACCAAAACAAGAATGGTTTTTTTGTAATGATTGAAGGCAGCCAAATTGATTGGTGTGGTCACGCAAACGATATAGCCTGTGCAATGGCTGAGATGGATGATTTTGCTAAATCAATAGAACAAGCAAAAGCGTATGTTGATAAAAACAAAGACACTATATTAGTCATAACGGCCGATCATTCAACAGGCGGTTTAACCCTTGGCGCACATGGTCAATACAAATGGGAAACTGATGTAGTAAAAGGTGTTAAAGCAACTGCTGGTAAACTAACTCAACTTTTACTGGATTCTGATGATTTAAAGCCAGTATGGACTGCTAACACCAATATTGAATTTACAACTGAAAATCAAATAAAACTTGAGCAAGCTAAAAAAATGGGTGAAAAAGCGCTTAATTTAGCTGTTAAAAGCATTATTAGCGATGCAAGCTTTACTGGCTGGACAACCGGCGGACACACCGCTGTAGACGTGCAGGTATTTGCTTATGGTAAAGGCAGTGAACAATTTATTGGATCGCAAAACAATACCGATATTGCTGATAAACTCATCGGCTTTATTGAAAAATAAAAATTGTATTTCATTTTGAATGACAAAAAGCCCGAACACATGTTCGGGCTTTTTATTAAATCTTATAGCTATATTCAAGTAAAGCGCGGTAATGCACTTTAAGCGTATATATCAACGCCTATTAAATTTTGTACTTCTGCTCTGCGTTCTAAATTAGCAAATTCAGTATAAGTAGAAATCGCTTTGCTTACTTGAGCTGTCGGTTGGTCGTAAATTGTTTGCCTGTACTCATTGCTTTTAGCACTGCTTTTAAACAGCTGATTAGCCAGTTCAACACCCTCGACACTGCTTTTTACATAATCGGTATTCGTTTTTTTAGCAGCCGGTTGGTCTAATAAGCTCTGTGGTTTATTAGTAACAACTTTGGTAGAGCTAACCCTACCCGGAATATCTCCGGTAAAAAAACCTGAACCAATAGGCAGCGTCATTACGCGTCTCCAACCTTAATAATGCATAAAATTATGATTTAAAAACAACCAATTTGCAAATAATATGATTACTCACGTCCTGGTAGCTTTTTCCAAGTCACCGTATCGCGCACATATTTAGGTTGAGCGTCGCTCGCTTTTACAACATCACCCGCTAAAAAAGCGGCTTCAACATGCGCTAGCATATAACGTGCATCGGGTAATGTAATTTCACTATTAATTGTCACATTTTCAAAGTCATTAAGCGCATCAGAATAGGTTTTAAAACCCGTGCCCACCGCTACAGATGGCTCAGTGGTTGCTATATAATCATTATTTAGTAAATCAGGTTTTATAACGCATTCTTGGTTAACTAAAAGCATTAAATTATTTTGCGCTTGGTAATGGGCAAAATATATTTCACCCATACGCGCATCTATACTTGGGTAAACACTAAGACTGCCGTTTTGTTCAAACGCTTGTTGCGCCATAATAGCCAGTGTCGAAACACCTACTAGCGGTAAGTTAGTTGAGTACGCTAAACCCTGCGCTATTGCTACACTAATACGTACACCAGTGAAACTACCTGGCCCTTGGCCAAAACCGATTACATCTAAATCTTTTAATTTGCAGTTTGCTTTAGTTAACAGCTCATCCACGAGTGGAAGTATTTTTTGGCTGTGCTGCTGCGGACACTCTTCAAAATGATGAAATGTTTGGCCCTGAAAATGTAAAACAATTGAAAGCGCCTCAGTAGAAGCATCAAGGGCTAGAATGTTACTTTTTATCATTTTATTACTCTAATTAATTTGTTGTAAAAATTTATTGGCATCTTCTAAACTTCGTGTTCGGCGCATTGGCGGTAAGCTTTTTAAAAATACTTGGCCATATTGTCGTGTAACTAAGCGATTATCACATATGACAAGTACACCTTTATCTTTGCTATCGCGTATTAAACGCCCAACACCTTGTTTAAGTGCAATAACAGCTTGTGGCAATTGTATATGCGCAAAAGGGTCTTTCCCCTGCATTTGGCAATCTTGCATTTTAGCTTGTAATAATGGGTCATCGGGTGCTGCAAATGGCAATTTATCAATAATAACACAACTTAACGTACTGCCGCGTACATCAACACCTTCCCAAAAAGAAGCCGTGCCGAGTAATACCGCATTACCATGGCGGGTAAATTTCTCTAAAATAATACGCTTAGACATTTGCCCTTGCATATAAACTGGGTAGTCTATTTGTGTAGTTAGCCCTTCGGCTACCAAATGCATCATTCGATAGCTAGTAAATAATACAAAACAACGCCCTTGTGCTGATTTTATAAGCTCAAGCGTTAATTTTACAATTGCATGGGGCATATTATCAGCGTGTGATTCGGGTAAGTAGCGAGGTAAACACAGCAGCGCCTGATTAGGGTAATCAAATGGGCTATCTACCATCATGCTTTGTTTTGGTTTTAAACCTAGGCTTGCATTAAAATGCGCTAGTTTGTTGTCAACCGAAAGTGTTGCTGAAGTGAATACAAAACCTGCGCCCGTGTCTTGCATCATTTGAGCAAACTTAGCTGATACATTTAATGGCGTTATATTAATCGTTAAATAACGGCGCGTTGTTTCATACCAATAACTAAAGCCGGTTTGGGCTGTATCAAAAACCCGCTCTAACTGCCCTTTAAACGCAAGTGCACGTTCAAATGGATGCTCAATTTTGTCGCTTCTATCTAGGCAAAGCTTAAGTACTTGGTAAACAAAATCTAAATCACTGATCACACGATGAAGTGCTGCGCATATTTGTTTATCACTGAGCTTTTCACGCCAATCGCCACGGCTGCCATCAACGCCAAACTGTAATCGTAAATCAGCAACGCTTGTCTCAAGCTTATTTAAGCTTTTACCGAGCTGCAGCATATCGGGAATTTCGGCTCTATAAATAGCACGTAAGTCATTAATTAAGTCCACCAGCTTTTTAGTGCTAACACTTTCACCAAAGTAATCGCTGGCAATTTCGCTTAACTGATGGGCTTCATCAAATATGTAAGCATCTGCTTTTGGCATAAGCTCGGCAAAGCCGCTTTCTTTTACGGCCATATCGGCAAAAAACAAATGATGGTTAATCACGACAACATCGGCATCGGCCGCAGTTAAACGTGCTTTGCGTATATAACAACTTTGAAAGTCTGGGCATTCTTTACCTAAACAATTATCGGCTGTTGAATTTACATAAGGCAGTACTTTGGCATCATCTTCTATACCAATACAATCAGCTAAATCGCCTGATTGCGTTTCGCTGGCAAATTTAGCAACCATGGCTAGTTGATGCATAACATCAGAGTCGTCCGTAGGTACATGTGCAACATGCTGATTAAGCCTGTATGTACATAGATAGTTTGCACGACCTTTTAATAGGGCCGTTTTTTTAGAGGCGCTGAGCGCTTTCACTAATTGAGGTAAATCGCGATGGTACAGCTGCTCTTGTAGGGCTTTAGAGCCTGTCGATATTATCGTTCGGCCTTTTGATTTAAGTGCTGGGGCTAAATATGCAAACGTTTTACCCGTACCAGTACCGGCTTCAACGACCAATTGCGAACTGTTTTTTAATGCATCAGCAACGGCGACAGCCATATCTATTTGAGGTTGGCGAGGAGTGTATCCATCTAAAGACAACGCCAAAGGTCCGGTTGCGCTAAACAGTTGTTTGATAATACCAATCACTTTACAATAAATAATAGCGGGATTTTACGTAAGCTAAACATCAAGGGCAAGTAATTAAGTAATCGGTTTGAGTATATAAATAAGGGAGCAGAGCTCCCATTAGTTATTATTGCGCATTTATAGTTAAGGTTATTCCACTAGCTGCGCTGTACCCCTTTAAGTCAATATACCACTTGCCCGCTTGCGGGCTGGTAATACTACACGTTTCAGCATTACCATTTTTATACGGTCTACATTGATATACAGATTCAGTTGATTGACTGGCAAAATTCACATATAAATCGGCATCGCCTGAGCCACCAGCCATAGTTATATTTAAAGAGGAATACCCTGCTTCTAAGTCTTGTGTAAACCGCCCCCAATCTCCCGTAGCAACACTAATATCAGTTTCTGTTCGATTAATGGGTTCAATCGCTGTTGTTTCACTATAACTGGCAATAAGAGAAACATTAGCAATAGCGTTCCATGCTTCTACCATAACGTAATAAATACCGTTTTGGGCACTCGCAATATCACAACTTTCATTGCTCGATGATGTTGTACTTTTACAATCAAAATTTTCTAGGGGCTGTTGATCTTTCACATTGGTAGCCAAATCATTGCACATGCCAGCGCTAACATACTCTCAAACTGTAATTTCAATTTATCGTACCTTGTCGCTATAGCACGGAAGTGCTTTAGCCTTGCAAAGGCATTTTCAACTAAATGCCTATATTTATATAAGCACCAATCAATATCACCATTACCTGTTTTTGAATTTTTCTTTCTAGGGATCACTGGGCTTGAGTTTCTCTCTCGAACCTTATTTCTAATGACTTCACTATCATAGCCTTTGTCTGCGATAACAAAATCGCCTTGGGGCAATAATTCAATCAGTTCATTTGCCACTTTACTATCATGAACATCGCCGCCTGTAATAATAAATTCAATTGGTAAGCCATAACTATCAACAGCTAAATGAATTTTACTTGTATTACCGCCACGACTTAATGCTATCGCTTGTTCTTGTTGAGACGCAGCACCTGTACTGTGTTGATGTGCTTTAACATAACTGCCATCAATGAATTCCCACTCAGTGTCACTATTGGCGGATAATGATTTGAACAACCTTATTAATATTCCTTTTTTAGACCAAAGTAGAAATCGGCGGTAAATAGTATTCCATAAACCAAAACACTCAGGGAGGTCACGCCATGGGCAACCAACACGTAAGCGATATAAAATTCCTTCCATCGTTTGTCTGTGTTCAAGCTTGTTATAAACTCTATCTTCAAGCAAAATTGATTTTAGCTTCGACCACAACTTATCAGTGAGCATTAATCGGGGCATGGTAATCTCGTAAGGTTTGTTTTTGGCGAAGTAAATTATACGAGATTACCGCTTACGCACAAAATTCAAACAAAGATCAACAGCCCCTAATGTAGGCGCTGTATTAAATTTAACATATAGGTCTGCATCACCGCTGCCACCTGAGGTAGTAAAGTTTAAGTTACTTGCATTATTAGGTACCTGTAGCGTATAGATAAGCTGCGCTTTAGCATCACCTGCAAGGCCAGAAACTGCAACACCATTTTGTAACTCATTATTAGCTGGTGGCACTATATCACCAGCATTTTTTGCCATTTCAGCTAAATAACTCACAGCAAGTTTTGCAAATTTACTAGCGTGGTCAGCATCAAAATTAGCGTCATTCTGTGTATGAATTAGCGGATTAATATCAGCCATCCTAGATTCAAATGGCATTGATGCTGCAAAGCCTTGTTGATACCATGATGCATGATCAGAACACCCATACCCACATTGGTCAAAACCATAGGTAATGTTAGGTAAGTAGGTATCAATTAACTGACCTAAAAATTGGTTTTGAGCATTTGTAGTGTAATCAGTCATCATTACAATATCTTCGCTACTGCCATTGTTTCCAGTCATATCAAATTGCACCATGCCGATCACATTTTTTCCTTGTGATTTATAAGATGAAGCAATATCTTTTGAACCTCTTAAACCAACTTCCTCTGCAGCAAAAGCCATTATATGAATTGTTTTTTGCGGTTTATAATCATTTTCAACAATCGATCTTAACACTTCAGATAATACAGCAATCCCCGATGCATTATCATCAGCCCCTGGTGAGCGACCGTTGCTTGGATTTGATTGATTAATTGAGTCTAAATGCCCACCAATAATGACAATTTCATCAGCCTCTTCATCTCCTGCAATAGTAACAATGACCGACGACTGCGCCCAGCTATGAGTAAAGTAATCAACATTTATATCATTACGTGTAGCTGCTAACTGTTGCCAGTAATCTTTTAGCCATTGTGAGGCATCTACCCCAGTTTGAGCCGTGTAATAGCGATTATAAAAGCTACTCATCGAATTAACTGTGTTCGTCAAATTATTTGGACTAATACTATTTATTAATTGCTGAGTTGTTTGCGGATTGTCAATGCTATATGTAGCAGCTAACGCACTTAGATTTTGATTTTGAACGGCAGCTAACTGCTGAGTGTATTCATTAGCCTCGATTAACGAATCGTGAGCAACAAACCCTCCACAGCGATGATAATTATCATGCATAAACTCACTTAAATGAGCAATATTTGCAGGCCTTATTTTTAACAAATTCACTGTTTGTAATGTTGTATCTTGTATACTCAATAATTCATCATTTGGTTTAAACGAGTTTTGAACCTGTTTATAATGTTTGGCTGCAACGGGATCTATCGTTACCCAAACACTTTCAGTGTCTTGTGCGTATGAGGGTTGGGTAAGTAATAAAGTACTAGCACTGAATAGCATAATTTTTATCGCGTGTTTCATTAATTGATACCTTTTAAGTCGAGTATTGCCTTTGAGACGAGGGAGTTTTGAAAAATAAAAAAGGGAGCGAATGCTCCCTAGAAATTAACTTAATTGGCTGAAATACTTAATGTTATACCGCTTGCCGCGCTATAACCTTGTAAGTCTATATACCATGTACCTGCTTGAGGATTTTCTATCGTACACGTTTCAACGTTTCCATTTTTATATGGGCGGCACTCATAAGAGCTAGTACTAGATGCTGAACCAAAATTTACATATAAATCAGCATCACCAGAACCACCGGCCATTGAAATATCGAGTGAAGAATACCCTGCATCTAAATTTTGCGTAAAGCGTGTCCAACCACCTGAAGCAACACTCACATTGCTTTCTGTACGGTTAATTGGCGAAACACCTCCGCCAGTAGACCCGTCATAACTACCTGTTAATGAAACGCCTGAAATAGCATTCCATGCCTCTACCATAACGTAGTATGTACCCGCTTGAGCACTACCTATAGAGCAGCTTTCAGTACTTGTAGAAGTTGTACTGTTGCAATCATAAGTGCTAAGTGTGGGTTTGCTTCCAAATCGTACGTATAAATCTGCATCACCAGAGCCGCCATTAGTATTAAATACTAAATTGCTAGCACCCGCTGGTACATCAAGTGTAAAAAACAACTGCTCTTTAGCTGAGCCACTTATACCAGTACGAGTAACGCCATTAGATAACGCTTCATCTTCCGCTGGCGGAGTGGTTGTGCCACATGAACTACCCGAACTTAAATTAGAGTTTACGCCAACAGCACTTAGGGCTGCTTTAACAGCACTTGGATCGTAATTTAAATCACAAGCTGCATCCATAACGCCGTTACCAGCAAGATCCCAGTTAGTGCTTGCAGTCCAATATAATTGGTTTGCACGTGCCATCACTTTAAATGCCTTTTCAGTATCCCAACCAGATGTAGTTGCTAAGTTATAAAATGCTTTATTAAACACCCCAGAACTATAATGAACATCCATTCCTGAAGAGTAGCTTGATTGATTATCAATTGATCTACCATCTTGTGTTGGATTATTCATGTAACGAAGAGCACCGTTGCCTTTAAATATATCTTTACCAACTAACCAATCGTTTGTGCCTTTCATGTAAAATTCAGCCGCTTCACCAGCCATATCAGAGAATGCTTCGTTTAAACCACCTGACTTTCCACTGTAAACTAAACCTGAGTTTTGTTCAGTAAAGCCGTGGCTTACTTCATGAGCTGATACGTCTAGGCTAACAAGTGGATAAAACGTATTTTGGCCATCACCAAAGGTCATCGCACTGCCATCCCAAAATGCATTTTCATAGTTACTACTATAGTGAACTCGCATTTGCAGTTGGAATGAAAGCGGCGGCGTACCAATCCAATCGTTATACATATTAAAAATTACGTTACCAAAATAATGTGCATCATTAAGTGGCGAATAGGCACCATTAATTTCTTTAAAGGTATTTTCAGGACATGTAAATGAATATGCACTTGAGCCACTAGTACCACCATTTAGGTTAATGGTTTTTACATTTGTGGTATTCATTGAACAGTTATTGCCCGTCTGACTTACATTTAAGCTATCAAAATCAGTGCCATAAATGTATTTCCCGGTTTTTAGATTACCACCTGGGCCTGTCGCATCAGCATGTTGAAGGTTATCAAAGCTAAAAAGTACATCTCCAGAATTTGCATCTATGATTTGATATGGACGTGATGGGTTACTTCCGTAAGTAACATAAGACACTTCATAAACCAAATGCGCTTCACCTTGCTCATCAACCCAAATGGCTAATTGTGATTTTTCATTATGTTTTTCTAAGCCAACAGACTTTATCGCTGCAGATGATTTTTGCAATCCCTTAGCTACTGCCAATTTTTGATTTAACTTTGGAGTAACTGTGTCAATATCGCTTGATATATCATATACAGCAGCACCATGAGCACGTTTAAGTTGCCCATTATTGTTAAACGTCAAGCTCACCGTATCTCCAATTACCGGTAATCCATTATATACTTGTTGATAACGACGAGTTGTATCACCGTTATTACTTTTTATTTCTTTTAATACAACCAGCTCATTTCCTGCCTCTAAACCTACTAACTGATCAGGGCTAACCATCAATACAGAAGACACACCATTTTGTGCTGAATTATTTATATTTGCTTGTTGATTTAAATATTTTTTATTTGCAGCTACTGCGCTTGTTGCTTGTACCAAAGTAAAGGCAGCAAGTGTTGCTATTGTGATTTTTGATAAATTCACGTTTACGCTCCATTTGTTTATTTGTTTGAATATACTTTTATTAATCGGTACATCTTGTTCCCGATTAAAGCAACCCTAGGCTACAAATCATACAATTGAAAATGAAACAAAAAATTTACAATTAAAGTATTAAAAAATAAATTAAAAGCCTTTAATTCAACAGATTAATAAAAACGCGCTGAATATTAAAAACACTTAATTAACATAATGTAAACATTTATTTACTTTGAGTAACATATTGAAATAAAAATAATACAATTAAGTGTATAAATTTAATAAAGTGATTTTTACAATACAAACACTATTAAAGTTAACAAAAGGCCTAAAAAACAAACCTATTTTTAAAGGCGCGGCTGAAGCTTTAACATCTTTAATTTGTTATTTACCAAAACTATTTTTATTAAAAATAAAAATACAAATTGTCTAACAAACACTGTGACATAGCTATATCTCGGGAGTAACATAGGCATGTTTAGATCCCGCTTAATCATATGTTTTTCTCGTTAATTAAGGTTATTAAATGAATGCTTGGTACCTCATTTGTTTTCTCTCTGCACTTGCAATTTTTATTGCATTTGCAAATCAGTACATCCTCAAAATGCAAACTACTATTGCAATAACTACAGGCTCGGTTGTTATTTCTTTACTTTTGATTGTTGCAGTAAAATTATTAGGCGATCAAAACGCACTTGAAATGACAAAAATCGTCTCGAGTATTAACTTTAACGAATTACTCCTCAAAGGTATGTTAGGTTTCTTGCTTTATGCAGGTGCACTGGAAATAAACCTGTTAGCACTTAGAAAACAACGCTGGGAAATAACGGTGTTGGTACTGTTTTCCACTCTTGTTTCTACTTTTATTGTTGGCTACTTAAGCTTTTACTTATTTGCTTTTCTTGGCTGGCCAGTGCCTTTTATTTATTGTTTATTATTTGGTGCGCTTATTAGCCCAACCGACCCTATTGCTGTACTTGCTATTATTAAACAAATGCGAGCGCCAGAAGGAATCTCAATTCAAGTAGAAGGTGAGTCGCTATTTAACGACGGTATTGGTTTAGTAATATTTACGACCATTTTTTCGGTTGCTTTTTATGGCACCGATGCACAATTTGGCGATATAGCAGAACTCTTTTTTGTAGACGCCCTAGGCGGTATTGCGTTTGGTTTGGTTATTGCTTTGGTTGGCCACTTTTTAATTATTAACAGCCGCGATGTAAATATTCGTTTATTGATAACCTTAACTATTCCTACTGCAGGTTTTGCTGCTGCAAATATTTGGGAAATATCAGGCGCACTTGCCATGGTAACGAGCGGCATATTAATGGGTAACATTACTCGTACTAAAGCAACCGAGCGCACGGGGCCTGAAGACACTCGTTACGTAAAAGATTTTTGGCATGCAACCGATAGCTTTTTAAATGCCCTACTGTTTTTAATAATTGGTATGCTAATTGTGACTATGCCTATTACAATCGGGGAAATTGGCTTAGGGTTGTTAATGGTACCGGCTGTATTACTAGCACGCTTTATTAGCGTAGGCGCACCTTTTGTTATCTTTAAACGCTTTAGAAGTTACGATAAACACAGTGTTAAAATTTTAACCTGGGGTGGTTTACGTGGCGGACTTGCACTTGCAATGGCGGCAGCAATCCCTCGCGAGCAAGTTTTTGTAGGCGGCTCTGACTTACACAACCTTATTGTTATTGTTACTTACGTTGTGGTTATATTTTCTATTATTGTACAAGGTTTAACTATCTCGCCGCTTATTCAAAGCAGCATTAAGTCAGCTGAGCAAGCAAAGTAATAAATGCTTTGTGAGCAATCAAATCAGTAACCAAGTTATTATATAAATCACTTGGTTACTGTTACTCTCGTGTTACAAAAACACTTTAAAGTTCTATAAATTGTTATCCTTTTTATTTATCTGCTTTGTTTAAATTAATCCGCTTGAAATACAAATGAAAACAATTATAATTTTGGCTTTTCCTCTGTAGGGCTTTTCAATGTCCAAAAATAATTCTCACGTGTTTTTTAATTTTGTATCTCTAGGCAAACATCAATTTCATTGTTTTTTTGTGTTTTTTATAATGGCTATGGCAAGCTTTAATGTGTCGGCCTCACCTAATGAGCAAACAAAAATAAAACAAATTGCACAGCTTGCAGAGTATGTAGGTGTAGATTACGTGGCAGCTGTTGGAAATGGTGAAATACTAGACCCTGACGAATATCAAGAAATGACTGAATTTTCGCACGTCATTATTGAGCAAGCTGGACAGCTATCAAGCCAAACCAATGAGTTTGATACAGTAAAGGCACAAGCTAAAGCACTGCATACAGCGATTGCTAATAAAGCGAGTGTTGTAGATGTACGTGCAGCAAGCTCAGCACTTCGTGAGTCACTACTTACCTTTATGCCGCAATTATCGTTACCTACATCACTACTTCCCGTTGAGCAAACCAAAGCGCTTTTTGCTGCTAACTGTTCAATGTGCCACGGCCCAAATGGTCAAGGCGACGGCCCGCTTGCAAAAAACTTATCGCCAGAGCCTACCAACTTTACCGATGAAGAACGCGCAACAAACCGCTCTTTAATGGGGTTGTTTGACGCTGTAAGTAACGGCATTGACGACACACCTATGGTTGCTTTTACCCAATTTAATGAACAACAACGATGGTCTTTAGCTTTTTATGTAGGTAGCTTGGCATTTAAAGATGTTCAAAAACCACAAACTGTAGAACAAAACATTACCGCTTCGCAGATTGTAAACCTAAACCCCGCACAATTATCGGCAGGTCAAAGTGAAGCACAAGCACATTACGTTAAATGGCTTCGTGGTAATCCAGAGCAATTATTTAGCGCTAACAAAAATCCGATAACAGTTACTCGCACGCAGTTACTTGCAGCGCAAGCAGCGCATGCTAAAGGCAATTACTCACAAGCAAGTGATTTAGCAATTAGCGCATACTTAGATGGCTTTGAGCTTGTTGAAAACAACTTAAATGCCTACGATGAAACACTGCGTAAAAACATCGAAGTACAACTGATGAACCTGCGCCAAACATTCAAAAACGAAAAAGATACGGCTGTTGTTGCCGAAAAAGTAAGTGCCGCACTAACTCAACTCGCTAAAGCAGATAGCATGCTAAACGAAACTAAGCTAACTGACGGCGCGCTACTCTCAGCAAGTTTAGTTATATTACTGCGAGAAGGCTTAGAAGCACTCTTAGTTATTATTGCCCTTATGACTGTGCTTATTAAAACTAAACGCAAAGATGCGCTAAAATATGTACATATTGGTTGGATAACAGCACTTATTGCTGGTGGTTTAACGTGGGCTGCTGCGCAAACATTAATAGAAATAAGTGGTGCGAGCCGCGAAGTAATGGAAGGTGTTGGCGCATTGTTTGCCGCTGTAATTTTACTGTATGTTGGCGTATGGATGCACAGTAAAACAAGTGCGCAGCAATGGCAAAAATACATAAAAGACAATATAGATAAGCGCCTTGAGTCGGGTACATTATGGGGATTAGCGGGGCTTTCTTTTATTGCCGTATACCGAGAAGTATTCGAAACCGTATTGTTTTATCAGTCATTATTAACGCAAAGCTCACCTGCTCAATATTCATCTATTGCATCGGGTTTTGCGATAGCTATAGCAATACTGGCTATTATTACGTGGGTATTAATTAAATACTCAATTAAATTACCGGTGGCTAAGTTTTTTGCCATTACCACTTACCTACTATTTGCACTCTCGTTTGTGCTTATGGGCAAAGCCGTTATTGCATTACAAGAGGCCGATATAATAGGTATTGCGTCGCTGCCGATGAGCTTTGATATTGCATGGCTTGGTATAAAATCGACATGGCAAGGTATTGTGGCTCAGGTATGTGTGTTTGCAATATTTAGCTTTTATCTATTAAAAAGTAAAAGTCAAAACTAATTAGTTCAACAGAAAAGGGAAGCCTATTTATAGGCTTCCCTTTTTAAACTCTAGCAATATATCATAGCTTAGTTCTTAAGGAACACAGACCGTGTGACTTCCTATCTTAAAACGGCAAATATCATTGTTTTTCTCAATGCTTTGCCGCTTACAATTTACCGCTAGTAGCTCAAATACACGATGTATCTTATGGCTGCACCGTGTTTGTTCTATGCAATCCAGAATATCATCCAACCAAAGATAACTGCACTTACTCGCTCTAAATGTCGAGATCGCACACTTAAACATACCCGCTGCACTATGGCAGATAAAACGCTTGATAAGTGTTTGCAGTATACTCAGCCAAACCAATGATTCGGCAATATGAGGATCTCGTGTGATGAACCCTTTAAGGTTATTCCATGACTTTAGTTCTTTGAAAAACAACTCAATTTGCCAACGAGTTGCATATATATCGAGTAGCTCGTCAAAGCTAAACTGTGCCTCTTTTAAATTAGTAACAAGGAAAACGGGGCGCTTTTCATTCGGTAAATAGATAAGCCTGTACTCGGGCCCATTTTTCTTCCAACGTACTGTTAATTCAAGTGGTTGGCTTGCGAATTTATCGAGTAACATTTTGAGTTTAATGTTCTTTTCTTTAAGTTCTATACCCGCGCAATAGGCTGATGTAACGATTGGGTTAATGTTTTTATTTGCTCTGATCAAAAAATATCCGCCATCTTGAGCTACTTGCTCAAAGTAATCTAAGTCAAAATACCCAGCATCAGCAAGTAATAACGTATCTTCAAGTGTGTGGCTACCTGGTAAAAAGGCGCGCTCAGTTTCAACATCAGGACGAATATCTATTTCGCAGGGTTGTTCATTAAATAGGTCATAGGTAACGTGCAACTCAATTGCGGCAGGACTTACAGCAGTAAAACGACCAGCAAAAACCTGCGCTAATTCATCATGTAGAGCAAATGAAGAACCATCTTGCAATAACACTCGCTGTATTCCTCGCTGGGTAAAAAAGGTTTTATCCAGCGTGTTTACAGTCAATTTAGACATCGCTTGAATAACGAGCTCACGGACAAGCTCAGTCAAGGCTGGTTTTCGAATTTGATTATGAAAGGGTTTATAACTTATCGTGCAATCAGCCTGCGTTCGCAAGTTTTGATGGATATCTGACAAGTTAGCGTCTTGCAGGCAAGATAAGCTTTTAAATACGGCTTTGAGCAGAGAAACGATCGACAGGCAACGGTGTCGAACTTGAAATCCAGAGGTTTTTGCAAGCTCAATGAGGTGTTTTTCTGAGATAAGGGCTTTTAATTGGTTTGAAACTTGGTTAATCTGCATGTGAACTCTGTTTTTAGTCATGTTTTTATTGGCGTAACTATTTGATCATTAACAGAGTTCAACTTCAAGCTTTCTTAAGATCCAACCTATGAGCAATATATAAGTAACTGTTACCTATTAACCGTAACCTATGCCCATGTATCTAAATGGGGGTTTTCGTCATCGTCTACGTTAGACTTTTTTTTACTATTTTGATCATCAAGCATATTGAGCTTTTTCTTTTTTTGTAACTCACGCCTTTTTTTATTCTCTAGTTCAACTTTTTCAGTAGCCGATCCACTTTGCACACCCGCAATATGGAAAGCGCCTTTTGACTCAACTTCTAGCCTGGTGATTCTTCCTAAATAAGGGATCATGATATCCATACGTACTTCCTTATTTAACTGTTTGATTATCAAAATGCTAAATTTGAATGATAAACAAACAATTATTCGCTAAAATTGCGCTTATTATCTTAATATTATCGACAGTTATAACATATGCTTTAATTAAGCTAAAAAAAACTTGCCATAATATAGCTGTTTATGTTTTTATGAATACGAAATTTATTTAAACAGATAACAACTGCACGTTAACAAAGCAACGGGCAGTTATATAGGATAAAAAATGCGCTTAAACCTGACAACAGTACATCATCACCACCATTCACCGGAATAACCTGTCAGGTCTTTCGCTGAGAGGTTATTCCTAAAAGGAACCTCTGGCGATTCAAATAACATTGATTCATTTTCGCCCTGAGGTTCCACTCGGGGTTTTTAGTTTTTAAATTAAAGGAAAATGAATAATGAACAACAGTAATCGTCTACGTATCGCCATCCAAAAAGGCGGCCGTCTATCTAAAGATTGTCAAGATCTACTAAAACAGTTAGGTGTTAAACTTAACCTTCGTGAACAACGCTTAATTGCACACTCAACTAATATGCCAATTGACGTACTACGTGTGCGCGATGACGATATTCCGGGTTTAGTAATGGACGGTGTATGTGACTTAGGTATAGTTGGCGAAAACGTACTAGTAGAAGTTCAAGCAGAACGTGAACGTCAAGGTGTTCCCAGCGAAGTAAACAAACTCTCAAAACTAGATTTTGGTTACTGTCGTCTTGCACTTGCATGGCCACAAGAGCTAGGCGCTCGCGATAAGAGCTGGTTTGAAGGCAAACGTATTGCAACTACCTACCCAGAAATTTTAACTCAGTGGTTAAAGCGCGAAGGCATTAACGCAAGTACAGTAATGCTTACTGGCTCTGTTGAAGTAGCACCACGTGCGGGTTTATCTGATGCAATTTGTGATTTAGTATCTACTGGCGCAACACTTGAAGCTAACGGCTTAATTCAAGGTGATACAATTTTAGAGTCAAACGCATGTTTAATTCAAAATAAAGATCTGCAAGACGCTGACAAACTAGCACTAATCAATAAGCTTATGCCGCGCCTACGTGGTGTTAGACAAGCTAAAGAAAGCAAATACATCATGCTACACGCACCAAAAAATAAACTTGATGAAATTTGTGAAATTTTACCTGGTTCTGGTCAACCGACTCTACTTGCCCTTGCGGGTAATGAAGAATACGTAGCACTGCACATGGTAAGCAGCGAAACATTATTTTGGGAAACAATGGAGCAGTTAAAAGCCCTAGGCGCCAACTCTATTTTAGTTATGCCAATTGAAAAAATGATGGAGTAAGTACCATGCTTCGTTGGAATGAGGAATCTTCACAAGTACAAGCCGCGGCGCTAATGCGCCCTGCAGTTTCTGTAAGCGCAAAGGTTGAAGCAATATGCAAAACTATTTTAGCTAACGTAAAAGAGCAAGGCGATGAGGCCTTACTTAGCATGGCAAAAGAGTTTGATAATAGAGCTAACCCACGTTTGCGCGTACCGCTAGATGAAATTAACGCATCTGAGCAAGCACTAAGTGCTGAGCTTAAATACGCAATTGACACCGCTTATGCAAATGTTAAACGTTTTCACGAAGCGCAGTTGCCAAAAGATATTAAATTATCAACCCAACCAGGCGTTATATGTGAACTGAAATATCAAGCCATCGAAGCAGTCGGTATTTATGTACCCGGTGGCAGTGCTCCACTGCCATCGTCGGTTATTATGCAAGGTGTATTAGCACAGTTAAGCGGCGCTAAAACCGTCGTACTTGCTACACCGGTACAAGGTGACAAAGCAATTAACCCTGCTATTTTATATGCGGCTAAGTTATGTGGTATTACTACTTTAATAGAAAGTGGTGGCGCAGGCGCAATTGCAGCAATGGCATATGGCACCGAATCAGTTCCGAAAGTAAACAAAATTTTTGGCCCAGGTAATAGCTTCGTAACAATGGCTAAACAGCTCGTTGCGCAAACTATCCCAGGTATGGCGATTGATATGCCAGCAGGTCCTTCTGAAGTATTAGTTATTGCAGATGAACGTGCAAACCCAGAATTTATAGCCGCCGATTTACTCTCACAAGCAGAGCACGGCGCAGATTCGCAAGTTATTTTACTATGTAACAGCGAAAGTATTATAGAACAAACTCAGCAGGCACTTACACGCCAGTTAGCTAATTTGAGCCGCAAAGAAACAGCCGAGCAAGCGCTTGCTAATTCTTCACTTATTTTGGTTGATTCAGTTGAGCAAGCATTTGAAGTATCGGCGCAATATGGCCCAGAGCACTTAATTTTACAACTAGGCGATGCAACTCCTTACCTAGATAAAGTTAAAAATGCAGGCTCAGTATTTGTAGGTGACTACACTCCAGAATCTGCAGGCGATTACGCATCGGGTACTAACCACGTGTTACCAACATATGGTTACAGTGCAACTTACTCGAGTTTAAACTTGCTTGATTTTTTCCGTACATACACAGTACAAACGATTAATAAAAGTGGTTTAACGCAGCTTTCAAAAGCAATTTTACCACTTGCAGATGCAGAAGGCCTCGATGCCCACGCTAATGCGGTTTCAATTCGTTTAGAGGCAATTAAAAATGAGCAATGAAAGCGCACAAGCGTCTAGCTTATTACCTAAAAATATTGCAGCTCTTGCTGCCTATAGCTCTGCTAAAAGTGAAAAGCTAACGGGTACTACGTGGCTAAATGCTAACGAAAGCCCGTATGCTAAAAACCTTGAACTGAGTATTGAAGATTTAAATCGCTACCCTGATCCACAACCGCAACTGGTGATTGACCGCTACGCAGCTTATACAGAGCTTAAAAGCGAAAATGTATTAATGACGCGCGGTGCAGATGAAGGCATTGAGCTTTTAGTACGCACTTATTGCGAACCTGCAAAAGACAGCATTGCGTTATTTTTACCAACCTACGGTATGTACAAAGTAACGGCTGATACTCATAACGTTGCTATTAATAGCCTAACGCAAGCGCTATTACTTGATGGTAGTGTGGATGAAATAGTTGCAGCTGTTGGCAGCTCAAAATTGGTATTTATTTGTAACCCAAATAATCCAACGGGTAGCTTAACGCCTCTTGATAAAGTAAAAGCAATTGCAACAGCCCTTGCGGGTAAAGCCTTAGTAATTGTTGATGAAGCCTATATAGAGTTTTGCCCAGAGCAAAGCGCCACTAAACTTATTAATGAGTTTAGTAATGTAGTGGTTTTGCGTACGCTTTCTAAAGCCTTTGCGCTGGCAGGGCTCAGAACGGGCTTTACCCTTGCACAAGAGAGCGTACTAGCGCCAATTCGTAAAGTCATTGCGCCGTATCCGGTATCGGGCGTTGTAGCTAGTATTGCAGCGCAAGCAATTGCACCCGATGCAATTACATCAATGCGCCGCCAAGTTACTATTTTAAATAGCTTAAAAGCTAAGTTGGTAGATTGGCTAAACGCCTCTCCTGCTGCATTAAAAATTCTCACTGGTGAAGGTAACTTTGTTACTTTAAAATTAGCCGATAAAAACTACTTTAAAATTGCACTTGAGCAAGGTTTGGTTATGCGCGCTTTTACACTATACGGTGAAGACGACTGGCTACGAATTTCAATTGGCAGTGAACAAGAACTTGAACAAGTAAAAATTTGGTTAGATGGCTTACAAACGCCGGCTACCGCAGCATCTTTAGCAGGAAACGAAGTATCATGAGTAACCCCTATTTATTTATAGACCGCGACGGCACTATTATTGAAGAGCCAATTACCGACAAACAGGTAGATAGCCTTGAAAAGCTAGCATTTTTACCTGGTGTTATTCCTGCGTTATTACAATTACAAGCCGCAGGTTACCGTTTAGTAATGGTATCTAACCAAGATGGCTTAGGCACAGACAGCTTCCCGACTGCTGATTTTGACATAGCACAAGATAAAATGATGGACATAATGCAAAGCCAAGGCATTAGCTTTGAGACCGTATTAATTTGCCCACACTTTGACGAGCAAAATTGTGACTGCCGTAAACCTAAAACGGGCTTACTTACCGAGCTTATGCGCTCTGGCAAAGTAGACTTAGCGCGCTCTTTTGTTATTGGCGATCGCCAGACTGATATTGGCCTTGCTCAAAACTTATGTTGTGAAGGTATTTTATACGACGGCGATTGGAGTGCGATAGTGACAAAATTAACTACCGCAAACCGCGAAGGTCGTGTTACACGCAACACTAAAGAAACCCAAATTGATGTAGCCATAAATTTAGATCAAACTAAAAATGGCAGCATAGACACCGGACTTGGCTTTTTTGATCACATGCTTGATCAAATTCGCACCCACGCAAACATTGGTTTAAACATTAAAGCCAAAGGCGATTTACACATAGATGAGCACCACCTTGTTGAAGATATTGGTATTGCTCTTGGTGTTGCACTTAAACAAGCGCTTGGCACTAAATCGCAAATTGCACGCTATGGTTTTGCGCTTCCTATGGATGAATGTAAAGCCGAAGCACAAATTGATTTATCGGGCCGTGCATCATTTGTATTAAACGCTAACTTTAGCCGCGAAAAAGCAGGCGACTTAGACGTGCAAATGGTTGAGCACTTTTTCAAAAGCTTAAGTGATAACGCCGCCATTAGCCTTATTTTATCGGTGAGCGACGGTAACTGTCATCACCAAGTAGAAGGCTTATTTAAAGCGTTTTCACGTGCTCTTCGTATGGCAGTAGCACAAGACACGACCCAACAAACAGCCAGCTCTAAGGGATGTTTATGATTGCCATAATTAATACCGGTTGTGCCAATATAAATTCAGTACGCTTTGCGTTTGAACGCTTAGGGCAAACGCCAACAGTAATTACATCACCAGAGCAATTAGCGGGTTTTGAGCGCGCTATATTGCCAGGTGTAGGTCATGCGTCGGTTGCTATGAAACGCCTAGTAGATAACGGCTGGCAACAAGCTATAAATGAATACCAGCGCCCGCTTATGGGTATTTGTTTAGGTATGCAGTTACTGTGCGAAAGCACCGAAGAAGGTAACGTACAGTGCTTGGGTAAAATACCTGGGCAAGTAAAAGCGCTTGATGTAGGCAATTTAACGTCGCCGCATATGGGTTGGAATAACTTGAGCGTTAATAAAGAGCATGCATTAACTAAAGGGCTAACGCTTGATGAGCAAGTGTATTTTGTTCATAGCTTTGCGCACACCGTAAACGACGCCACACTAGTAAGCGGCGAGTACGGTCAAACCTTTTCAGCCATTGTTGCCAAAGACAATTACGCAGGCATGCAATTTCACCCAGAGCGCAGCGCAAAAGTTGGCGCACGTTTATTACAAAATTTTGTTGATTGGCAGTTGTAAGCTGTCCATTAACTAACAAAAAAGAGATTATTTGTGATTATTCCAGCATTAGACCTATTACAAAATCAAATTGTGCGCTTGTACCAAGGTAAATACGACACAGCACAGTTTTACCCTTTCGAACTTGGCGCGCGTTTAAAAGAATACGCCGACAGTGGCGCAGGTAAACTACACCTTGTAGATTTAGAAGGTGCACGCGATCCAAGTAAAAAACAGTGGAAACATATTCAAGCTGCAACCAAAGCACTTAACGTACCATATCAAGTGGGCGGCGGTATTCGCTCAGAGCAAGATGTAAGTGATTGGCTAAAAGCCGGTGCAAACCAAGTTGTTATTGGTTCAATGGCAGTAGAAAAACGCGAACAAGTAAAAGCCTGGATTGAGCAATTTGGCGCAGAGCATTTTGTAATTGCCCTTGATGTAAATAAAACAGCCACGGGCTGGGCGCCAGCAACACACGGTTGGTTAAGTGAATCGGAGTTTGGTTTACTTGAGCTGGTAGATTTTTATGTAGGCTTAGGTGTTATCGATTTTTTATGCACGGACATCAGTAAAGATGGCACTATGACGGGCCCATCGTTTGAATTATATGAAGATTTAACTCGCCATAACAGCACAATTAAAGTGCAAGCCTCAGGGGGCGTAAGCTCACTAGATGACATTAAAAAGCTTAAAGAGCTAGGTGTTGGCGGCGTTATTTTAGGTAAATCATTGCTTGATGGCGCATTTAGCGTTGAGGAGGCATTGGCATGTTATCAAAACGCATAATCCCGTGTTTAGACGTTAAAGACGGCCAAGTAGTTAAAGGCGTTAAGTTTAAAGGCCATGAAATAGTTGGCGACATTTTAACAATGGCTAAAGCCTACAGCGAAGCTGGCGCCGATGAACTGGTTTTTTACGAAATCAGTGCAAGCGTTGAAAAACGCCTACTTGATGTAAATTGGGTAGAAAGTATTGCACGAAATATCGATATTCCATTTTGTGTAGCGGGCGGTATTAAATCAGTGGCTGATGCAGCGCGGGTACTTGAGCGCGGCGCTGACAAAATAAGCATTAACAGCCCTGCTATTGCGCGCCCTGAACTTATTAAAGAATTACACGATGAGTTTGGTAAGCAATGTGTTGTAGTCGGCATTGACAGCTTTTTTGATGAAATTACCGGCGAGTATTTAGTGTATCAATTGACCGGCGATCCTAATGCATCAAGCCGTACACGCTATAAAACACAAGAATGGGTTAAACGCGTACAAGACCTAGGCGCAGGCGAAATTGTATTAAACTGTATGAACCAAGATGGCGTTCGTAACGGTTACGACAACGAGCAACTAAGTAAAATTCGCGAGCTGTGTGACATTCCTTTAATCGCCTCTGGCGGTGCGGGTAGTATGCAAGATTTTGTTGATGTATTTAAACAAAGCAAAGTAGATGGTGCACTAGCCGCCAGCGTTTTTCATAAAAATGTGATTAACATTGGCGAACTAAAACAATTTTTAACAGATAACCAAGTGGCAGCAAGATTATGCAAGTAACACAACAAAACCAAACCCAAGTTGATTTTGCTAAAAGCGAAATGATCCCTGCTATTATTCAAGATGCCCGCTCTGGTGTTATTTTAATGCAAGGCTTTATGAACAGCGAAGCACTAAACGTTACGCTTGAGAGTAATAAAGTAACGTTTTACTCGCGTTCAAAATCGCGTTTATGGACTAAAGGCGAGTCATCAGAAAACTACTTAAACGTAGTATCTGTGCATACCGATTGTGACTACGATTCAATTTTAGTCCTTGCTAACCCAGAAGGCCCAACGTGCCACTTAGGCACACAAAGCTGCTTTGGCGATGATGCAAAACCAAGCCTGAGCTTTTTAGCGCAATTAGAAGATGTGATTGTTGAGCGTAAAAACGACGACCCATCAAAAAGCTACACCGCTTCATTGTTTGCTAAAGACTTAAGCCGTAGTTGTCAAAAAGTAGGTGAAGAAGGCGTAGAAGTTGCCCTTGCCGCTATGAAACACGATAACGATGAGCTAACAAACGAGTCTGCTGATTTAATTTATCATCTGACTGTATTGCTACAACGCCAAGGCTTAGCCCTTGAAGATGTAGTTAAATGCTTGCAAGGTCGCCATAAATAGCACTTGCTAAAGCAAATTACAAAAGGCCCATATTTTATGGGCCTTTTTGTTTTTCGCTTTTAGTTGAGTAAATTATGTATGGTATAGTGCGAGGCTCAATTAATCGGTTACTGTGAACTATGAAAAACTATATTACTCCTTCTATTGTCGCATTTGTTTTAGTTGTCGCATTTATCTTAGCGGGCTGTACCAGCAAAACTAATCAGACTACAACTACAGCAACCACTAATACAACAAATCAGTCTGTAAAAACCACAGTAATACCCGATGAATGCAGCACCATTAATAACCTAATAAATGGTTATGAATCTGGTTTTAATTCAATAAAAACAGATAAAGTAAATAACCAATTTACTAATCAATGGCGTACTAATACTCATATGATTGGAGCAAACTGTACAGTTACTTTAAATAAGTCAGAGCAATCAAGCTACCAATGCCAAACACCTGTTAAAACACAAACGCAAACTGTAAAGTCTCATCAAAAACTGGCTAAGCAATTACGCCAATGCTTAACCAAAACAGGTTGGTTTGAAAGCCAAAAAGAAACAGCAAGTTCAATTTACAGCACCTTTGTACTTGATACTAAAACCCCTGTTATTACACTTTCTACAATTCAAGAAGGCAACGGGTTTTCTACTCGCTTTGAAATTGCACCACCGTTAGGACTTTAACAATGCGCAAATCAAATCAAAACAAAAAACCATCTAAATTAAAAACCGACTGTTTAGGCATATGTGAACGCCGCAGTGGTTTTTGCACTGGCTGCGGACGTACCAACGAAGAAATTTTTGATTGGATAATATTATCTGAAGATGAAAAAAAAGCGATTTTAGAAACACCACGAGCCGATATCTCAAAAGCGTAATGGAGCTAAAAGCCTCGATATCCCGAGGCTATAAATTAACGTCATGCTTTATCGAACGCTTGGCTTACATCAGCAATTATGTCTGTAATGTTTTCAATACCGACTGACAAACGAATTAAATCGCGACTTACGCCCGCATTAGCAAGCTCTTCATCGTTTAATTGGCGGTGTGTGGTTGACGCAGGATGACACGCAAGCGACTTTGCATCGCCAATATTAACTAAGCGCAAAATCATGTTTAGCGCATCAATAAAACGAGTACCTGCTTCTAGACCACCTTCAATACCAAAACTTAAAATACCCGATGCTTTACCACTGGTAATTTTTTGACTCATTGCGTTATACGGGCTTGATTTAAGTCCTGCGTAGTTAACCCAAAGCACTTTTGGATGGTTTTCTAAATACTCAGCTAACTGCTGTGCATTTTCGCAGTGGCGATCCATTCTTAAGCCTAAGGTTTCAAGGCCAATTAAAATGTCAGATGCGTTTTTAGGCGCAAGCGCTGCGCCAGTATTTCTAAGTGGCACTACTCTGCAGCGACCGATAAATGCAGCTTCAGCAAAGGCTTCGGTATAAACCACATTATGATACGACGGATCAGGCTCGTTCATCATTGCAAAACGCGTGGCATTCGCTTTCCAATCAAATTTTCCTGAGTTGACAATCATGCCGCCAATAGCAGTACCGTGCCCGTTTATATACTTTGTCAGTGAGTGAACCACTATATCGGCGCCCAGCTCAAATGGGCGGCATAAATACGGCGTAGCCACGGTATTATCAACAATAAGCGGCACACCTTTGCTGTGTGCAATACGTGCTAAACGTTCAATATCAACAATATTGCCTGCCGGATTACCAATAGATTCACAAAAAACAGCGCGAGTGTTGTCGTCAATTGCATTCTCGAACGCGGTAAAGTCATCGGCCTTTATCATGCGTGCTTCAATACCTTGCCTAGGTAGAGTATGTGCAAATAAGTTATACGTGCCACCATATACTTGGCTGGTGCTTACAATATTAGTACCAACTTCACACAAGCATTGAATAGCATACGTAATAGCAGCCATCCCAGAGGCAACAGCCAGCCCACCAATGCCCCCTTCCATCGCGGCAATACGTTGTTCAAGTACGGCATTGGTTGGGTTCATTATGCGGGTGTAAATATTCCCAGCTACTTTTAAATCGAATAAATCAGCACCATGCTGTGTGTTATCAAATGTATAAGAAGAAGTGTGATAGATAGGCACGGCTGCCGATTTGGTCGTAGCCTCGGATTCGTAACCGTGGTGCAGTGCTAATGACTCTAATTTCATAATTATTTCCTTCAATTAATTTACCACTAACCTAGCACTTCTTGGTTATAAAATGCACATGAAATATATTAAAGGGTGTTGAGGTGGTTTGATTTAAGTTAAAGGCAGCTCAGAGCGAGAAGCGGACACTGAGGTTTGCTAAATATCGTCGTTAATTGATTTGTTAAACTACTCTTTGCGCATATATTTATGGAAATGAGCGCTGCGCGCATATTGATTCACTTAACTTTACCTAAAAAATTTAGAAAACTTAGTGATAGTAATACCTTAGGTAATTTGTTAAAACATATATAAAGTATATAAATGAGCGTGGACTCGGCAGGAATATGCGAGATGAGCGCACTATTAAATTGCAAGGAGGTAATGTATGTCATTTTCAGACATGATGAATGATCAATTATTGTTGCGTAAACAAAGTGGTAAAGTCGTAGAAGGTATAAAATCAGCTGTAACCCCTAATGTAATAATAACTGAGCGTTATGATGTACCAATTGAATCGGGTGACCTCTTAGTCCGTAAACTTCCTAGTGGGCTTGAGGAAACTTTTAAAATTATAGATCCCGGCTTTTATCAAGGCATGAGTGGATTATCCTCTGGGTACAAAATTTCTTACAAGAAACTAGGAATTCCTGAAGCTGAAGCCGCAATTAAAAATATAACTTATAATATTCATGGTCATAATGCTCGCGTAAATAATAACTCAACGGATAACTCTAATAACGTTGTAAATATAAATAATGAATTATCTGAAAGTGTTGAGGCTTTAAAGGCTGAAATAAACCGCCTTGAATTATCGGCCGAAGAGAAATCTGAAGCAATAGAGGTCGTTAGCGCAATAGAAGAACAGTGTAAAAATGAACGTCCAAGTAAGGTTGTTGTAAGCGCACTGATTAAGTCTTTGCCAACAGCAGCATCCATAGCTTCAATTGGCTCCCTTATTGTTTCGTTACTCTAAAGCCAGCAGTAATTACAATTTAACAAACGCATATTGTCGGATTGGTTTTCCGCTGCGCACCAAACCAACCGCAATTGAGGTTTTCGATGAATCATACATTTATAGATAGATATTTTGAGAGCCAGCGTACATTGTTAGGGCTTGAATCAATCGATAAGCATGATGTAAATAGCTTGTTCACGTACTTGAACAACCTGCATTCAACAGCAGATAAGCTCAAAGAGTTATTTGATTGCAATATCAAAGACTTTCCTGAATTTAAGCTATTAAGAATTATTAGAAACTACTTTCATCATGTGGGTGATGTAGACGATGTTCGAATGCTAGTTTCTATAGAGGAAAATGTATATTTTGATCGTGTGCAACATTTAATCATTCCATTTGAAACTTTCGCAAAAAGTGTTAAGTCGTTTATCGATAATGCAATGGTGCCAGAAAGTAATAGGCAGTATGAGAAAAAGTTAAACTTTGTGAAAAAAGAGATGGCTTCAATTTCTGGATGCTATTCGTACAATGAAGACCTTCTAAATAATATGAAGATATTTTGTAACAAGCCTTCACTAAAACTTGATGGTGAGGTCTATGAACTTGGGTGCGATCTATTCAGGTTTATCTTTAACGTTACAAACTTGATTGCTGAAAAATGCCAAAAAATAGATGAATTAGCATGCAAACCTATCATCAAAGAGCTAGGTAATGAATTCTCAGTATCAAACAACATTAATCAAATAGATATGTATTGCACACCAAACAAAGTTCCAATAACTACGACTCAAGGAATGGTTTACGCAAAGAAAGTCGAACTAGTAATATAACAAGGCAATGAAAAAACGCTCACAAAAGCCGTGGGGCGGACTCAATACACTCGCCTTTTATTGCGGCGGCTCAATGTCTGAGATTGGCACTGAGCCGAACTTCGGCAAAGAGCGATGAGCGGTCATTCAGGGAATCGTCCTTAATTTAGTAAGAATAAAGGGACACTTTCCTCTTTTTTACATGTTTATATAAATATCAGAAAGCATAATATTTATAACAAAGCCTGTTTAACGTACAGTGAAAAATTAGTCAGTTACCTTGCACGTTATACCCGAAAAGGCGTGATGTCAGAATCACGGTTGGCATCTTACGATTTATTGGTATATCAGCGTCGGAGACAGCAATTCTTACAACAGGGCGAACGAGTTAGCGGCTAGCTAGCCTGCTAAATAGAATCAATGAGTTAACCTGCTTAATTGTTCAGGCTAGTAGCGGCTGTGTGAGTGAAAAATATCATTGCTTAACGGTTAAATATTAGGTTTAATAGGGACATAATAAATGCTGAGCAACGCAGGGATAGCTTAAATTATAATAGGTAAGCTGATTAAATTAGCTGATTTAGCTAGAGCCTCTAAAAAGCAAATTCCCATAGCATAAACAACACCAACTCTGACACACCGAGCAGGTAGCGCCTCAGTCCAACAAGCGATTATGCAACACAAACTGCGTGTCGCATAAATACTAAAGTGTTAGGCTAATTCGTATATTAAGGTGTATATGGCATCAAATAAAAACCAACATTATGTCCCTCAATGTTACCTAAAACAATTTTCTGATGAGAACTCAACAGCCTCAATTAATATATTTAATATTGATCGAGAAAAATTTATTAACTGCGCCCCTATTAAAAGTCAATGTTCCAAAAGTTATTTTTATGGGGACGATCTTGAATTAGAGAAAGCTCTACAACCCATAGAAGGTCGTTATTCTGGTGTAATTAGAGAAATAACTAGTGCTGGATATAAATTAACAAACGATCATCGTGAATTTTTAATCTTCTTTTGGCAGTTACAGTATATGAGAACTGAAGCTGCTTCTAAGCGTAGCGTCGAAATGACTGACGGCATGGGCGAAGTTGCAGGCATAGATCCTAAAGACTTTAAGATGGAGATGAAAGAAGCTGTACAGCTTTCAATGAAAAACTTTGTTCAAGAAAGGTTTTTATTAAATGACTTAAAAGTATGCCTCATTAAAAATAAAACAAAAATGGACTTTATTACCTCTGATGATCCTGCTGTCTTAACTAATAAGTGGCATATTATTGATGAAAGAGTCTCAGGAAGTAATTTTGGACTAGGTTCTGCGGGAGTTATTTTTTTGCTTCCATTAACCCCAGATATTTTATGTGTAGGGTTTGATCCTCATGTTTATAGCATACCTCATAAAAATGGTTGGGTTCATGTAAAGAGTGAGCGTGAGATAATATTATTTAATGAGCACCAGTTTTTAAACAGTCGGGCAAATATATTCTTCAAAAACAAAAAATCAGAAAAACAGTTGTTTGATTTATTTACTCCAATTAAACATAGTCGACCAGAATCAAGACATAAAATTAATTATGCTGTCTTAGACGAAGAATTTGAGGGAAGCAAAAGGTATAAAGTAGTTGATTGGCGCGAAGCTAAAGATCACCAAGAAGCAATGATTCATACACAAATGGTTAACCCTATTCCATCTGCATGGCCGCATACTATAGGTTGGAAACGGAAAGGGTTTGTGTATAGTAGCGGCTCAGGGATCGGCTATATACGAGAAAGTAGAATAAACCTAGCATCAAACCACGACTTTGTAAAAGAGAGTGCGAGATAAGTTAGCCTAACAACACGCCCTGAGGTGGACAGCAAGCGCTAAAGCTCACTTTCCACCGCAAATTTTAACAGCGGTGATCCCTTACTTTTCAATGCGGTTAAGTAAGTTGATTCATCGTAGGGCGTATGTGTTTTCCAGCACCTAAATAGGATTCGTATCCACTTAAATGCCAATGATCTGATGATGGTATTATGAGGTTTTCCTTTGGCTTCTTGCTGCCGATAATAGGCTTTAGCCCAAAATGAATAACGCACAGATAATCCAGCCCATTCCACAAATGTTTGCCTTAAAAATTTAGTGCATGAGTATCGCCAGTGTATCCATTCCTTTTTGCCACTGCGTTCGGTTACTGGAGCAATGCCTGCGTATTTTTGTATGTCAGCGGCGCACTTATAGCGGTCACGATTTGACCCCATAGCGGCTAATAATCGAGGTGCTAATTGTGGCCCCGCCCCAGGTAAACTATCAAAAATAGCGCGATCTGTATGTTGCTTATAAAGTGTTTTAATTTCGTCATCAAATCGTGTTATTGCCAACATTAGCTGTTTAAGTTGCGGAACGAGGCATTCAATAAGTAATAAGTTTGGCGTGATCACCGCCATATCTTCGGTGAGAATTTCAGCATCTTTTATTTCTTTTATCCGCTTTTCATTAACGAGTGGGTAGCGGGAATTATGTTGATTAAAGAAGTCGAGTAGTGTTTGTTTCCTCGCTTTTTTAGCGTGAGCAAGAGAGGGCCAGCGCAGTAAGAAGTCACAGAATATTTGAGTGTCTTTTTCTTTAAACCAATCAATCACGTGGGGATAATAATTTTTTAGCGTTGTGGCTATTTTATTGGTTAAATTAACACGATCTTGTACTAGTTTACGTCTGTATTCGACAAGCTGCGCAAGACACCTAACGTCCTCTGAATCCGGCCTAATAACCGTTAATTTATCCATATGAAGTTGTAAGATTTCAACTTGAATAATTGCATCAGTAGGATCATCTTTCGCCCCGCTGTGCGTAAATGCAGCACGGTATTTAGCAACACTTGATGGGTTAATCACAAATAATACAATGTGCTTAAATTTACTGAGTGCATATATAAGTGGGCCTTTTTTTAGCTCACACGCGACAGCAACAGATCTGCCGTTGTAGCGTTGTTTTAACCCAAGCGCCCATGCATTAATTGACTTAGGCTCAGAGGAAATCACACTTAAATGTTGTGTATTTGTGTCGCGATTTATTTCACAAATATCGTGTTTACGGTCGGCCCAATCGATCCCGATAAGGGCAGCAAAATCTGAGACGTTAAAGGCTTCCATTTTGGGCCTCCTAGAGGTAAAGTGAAAGAATAGATAGAGGCTAATAGTGTTTCTCGCAGGTCTTATAGATAGTCGGCATTACGACAATCCCTGAGTATGCGTATTGAAACAAATAACTTCTGTTGATCCGAAAGTCTTGTTACAAACATTGATTGTTTCCGCTCAAATATTCGTGATCAACAGAAGCATATTCCATGTATTAATGAGATAGGTAAATACATTAATTAATGGAACGGAGTAACTATAAGCTGTTAAACAAGGACAAAATTAGTTACATCCTCCAGTTGGTTTTGCTCCTTCGTCGCTAATTATAACCAACTGTTTTGAGGGCGTTACCACTGTCTGCTGATGGCACTTAGCAGTCATAAATAAGCGAATCAAATACCTACAAAAAAGGCGCTTCCTTTACGGTAAGCGCCCTTCTGTTATCTCACTAATGGCTTATTTTACGATTGTCATTTCGTCTAACAAGTTTTGTGCATTATCTACTTTATCCATTACCCACAACATGTAGCGTGAATCAACGTGGATTGAGCGATTAAGCTCAGGGTTGTAATCCCAGTCACCAATAATACTTTCGTAAACACCGTCGAACAGTAAGCCTACAAGCTCTGCTTTACCGTTAAGTGTTGGCGAACCTGAGTTACCACCAGTAGTGTCTACATTTGATAAAAAGTTAACGGGTACTGTATTCATGCCGCCGGTGTAATCACCGTAAAGCTTGGCTTTAATTTGCTCTTGTAACTTTTTAGGTGCATTAAATGGGTCAACATCAGTGTTTTTAGCTAGTAACCCTTCAAGCGATGTAAACGGCGTTGCTACCAAGCCATCTTGAGGTGAGTAGCCACCTACGGTGCCATAGGTTACACGGAGTGTGCTGTTGGCATCGGCGTAGACAGGTTTGTTTTTAGCTTTGTTAAACGCAATGATTGCGCTCATTAGCTCTGGGCGAGCTGCTTGTAATTTACCTGCAAGTGCTTTTGATTTACCCTCCTCTGCTTTCATTACTTTAAATATGGCTTTAGCGTACTGCAAAAATGGGTCTTGGCTTTGATTTAGCTGGCTAAACGATTGCTCAAACAATGAATTGCGAACCGTGGCATTATCGAGCCTTGACTGCTCATACATGCTATCTAGTAACGCGCTTTGGGTTGCTTTATCGAACCCATTTTGTACTTTAAATACGTTATCAACGTCGCTAAAACGCTCTTCTTTTGGAAGTGCTGCATACAGCTCTAAAAAGTGCAGTAAAATAGCTTTATCTACTTTGCTATCATAACGGCGCGTCATGCGCTCAAGCCCTGCTTTAATGCGCGGTAAGTCACGTTCTTGATAGCCAGATTCACGCTCACTATTTGGCTTCTGTTTTTCGTAAGCTAGGCGGTATAAACGTCGTGCTGTGCTGATCATTTGTGAGCGATGTACATAACCTAACATTCGGTCGCGTTCACTGTGCTCTTGTGATTGCGCAATTAGATCAGATAGCTCACCTAATACGCTTCCGTATTGTTCTTTACGCTCACTATCGCTATTGATCCATTGTGTTAACTCTTGCTCAAACTGTTTTTTGCGCTCAAGCATAGTGCCTTTTTTGAAGCTTTCGATCATCGAACCAAAGTTTTTAATGTAGTTATTATAACCTGCAATGGTGCTTTCGTAAGCAATACGCGCTTTACTGCCGTCTTCTGAGTTTTCTTCAATAAGCGACACGTATTTTGAGTTATGAACGCGTGCTTTAGGGTAGCTGTCGTTAAATACGTTATCTACCTCTGTTGCTATACGGTAGCGGTTAGTGCGCCCAGGGTAGCCTGTAACCATTACAAAGTCGCCTTCTTGCACGCCTTTTGCACTTACTTTTAGGTAAGAGTCTGGTACGTAAGGTACGTTGTCTTCGCTGTACTCTGCTGGTTTTCCATCTTTGCCTACATAAGCGCGGTAAAAACCAAAGTCGCCTGTGTGGCGCGGCCACATCCAGTTATCTATATCGCCACCGTACTTACCTACGCCCATTGCCGGTGCATAAGTCAAGCGTACGTCTTTTATTTCAAGTGACTTAATTAGGTAAAACTCTAAACCACCATGAAACGAATACACGTTACAACGATAGCTTTCGTCGGCTTCACACTGGGCTACTAGCGCTTTTTCGTTTGCTTCGAGTGCATCGTAGCGTGCTTTTGCTGTTAGCTCGTTAGTACCTTTAATTACTTCATCTGTTACGTTAGTAACCGTTTTAGTTACATATACACGTGAGCCCGGCGCTGCTGGTAAGTCCTCAGCAGGGCTTTTAGCTAAAAAGCCATTTTCTAATATGTTGTTTTCAGGTGTTGAATTGTATTGAACCGAGCCATAAACACAATGATGATTTGTAACCACTAAGCCTTTTGGCGATACAAACGATGCTGTACAGCCACCTAGGCTAATTACCGCATTCATTGGGAATTCGGTTAATTTAGAAATAGACTCAACATCAATTTCAAGCCCTTTGGCTTTTAAAATTGATTCTAACTCTGGAAGTTGGTGTGGTTGCCACATGCCTTCGTCGGCTATGGCACTACTTGAAAGTGATAAAGAAAATGTGGCTGCTAATGTAGCTACAAGAGGTTTTAAACGCATTATAGAATCCTTTTTATTGTTTGTTCGATAGTAACCGATTTACTTATTAAATAATTGAGCCATTACTAAGATGGATAAATGACAAAGTAAAGGGAGCACACACTCCCTTACTTTAAATTAATGTATTTAAACTAGATTTAATACCAATCTGCTTATATATGAAGTCTATTTAACGTTAAGAAAATCACGCTAGAACTAGGCAAAAATTTTTGTATCTAGTTGTTCTAAATAAAAAATTTTTAACGACGTTATAGTGAAATTTAATTCGTTAAATTGTTCAAGTATTTATGCAGGTTGGTATAAATCACTTTTAGTCTTTTTTTACATCTGCAGGGTGTTCTACACCGATCCACGCTTTAAATAGCGTTTTTTGTTCAAGCGTAGCGTCTTTATTAGCAACTACTTTTTTAGGTTTATCAAAATCTTCTGATAATACTAATGTTAAGCTATCAAGAGCATCGCGACGAATATAGTCAACGGTTACTTTCTCGCCTGCTTTAAATGTTTCTAGGCTCGTTTTTAAATCTTTACCTACATGATGCTTATTTATAGCAACAATTTTATCATTGGTAGTTAAACCCGCTTCCCATGCACTTCCGCCACGACGAACGTAACTTAGTGTTAGTAACTCACCGGTATTTTTAGCGGTGGCGTCAATACTCGCAAGCGCTTTTGCTTTTTCTGGTCGTTCATATTTTAAGCCCACTTTAGCAAGTAACTCATCAAAGTTGATACTTGCAGGCGATTCTACATTTTCTTGCCACCAGCTTGAGTAATCACGCCCTGTTAAATCTTTTAAAATGTTAAGCACATCTACGTCTGTAAACCCTGCTGGCATTTTATGATTGTTATAAAGTGCTTTGTGCACATCGCGGTAGCTTATTGTACCTTGGCTTTTTTCTAGTAAGTCGATATCTAAAGCGAGTGAAAGTAACGAACCTTCTGAATAAATATTGGTACTGTAATTACGTGCGTGATCGCCACCTTGATTAATCCATTTATCAAAACTTGTTTCGCTTGCGCTTTGCACTTCACGGCCCGGTGTTTGTAAATGACGATTAATTGTTTTACTCATTACTTTAAAAAATTCATCTGTTGTTTGAATGCCTGAGCGCACTAATAAATGATCTTCAAAGTAACTTGTTGAACCTTCTGCGATCCAAAGTAGTTTAGAGTAATTCATATTCGTGTAATCGTACGGCACTAAACCCTGTGGGCGGTATGCTTTTACATTCCATGTATGAATAAATTCGTGTGCGGCTGTGCTTATAAAACCTAAGTAATCTTCTCGGCTACCAAATCGATCGCGTGGGCGTTGTATAATAGTAGAGTTTAAATGCTCAGTTGCACCACCCGCTCCCGACGTTGCATGTACCATAAATACATAACGCTCATACGGATAGCCATCCCAAATTACATTACCTGTCGCTACTAGCTTTTTCAGATCTGTAAGCATTAAATCTACATCGTAGTTACCATCGCCCCATACAACTAAGTCATATTCCCGGTCATCTACTTCAAATGTGTGTAATTGATTTATACCTGTTTCGATTGGCGAATCAACAAGCACATCGTAGTTAGCTGCTTTGAATGAATTTTTACCTTCTAAATTATCCATACCTGATACAGAACGCCATTTTTTAGGTATATCTAAATTGACTGTTACTGGCTCTTGACGAAACGACTCGCTAAACATAAAAAAACCTGATGCATCAATAAATGCATGGCTGTCGTCAATATGACGGGCGCGTTTGCCTAGTTCATTTGCATACACTTGATAATCAACATTAACTTCTGTTGGCTTATTAAGATGTACACGCCATGTACTATGGTCAACTTTTTCCCACGTTAACTCTTTGCCATCTTCATCTTTTGCATTGAAGTAACGTACGCCATTGGCTAAGTTTAAAATTTCGTATCGCCCGGTACGCCAAGCAGGAAGTTTTACATCGATATGAGATTGTGCTGATTTTGGAAATTCAACACTTACATTACTCAAATGATGCTGTGGTTCAGATATTTTTAATTCGTAATTTACATCAGCAAAAGCTGAAGTAGAACATGCAGCTACAATCGATAAAGCTAATAACTTTTTCATAAAAACTCTTAATAGAAACTTAATTACTAGCTAGATTAACAAGCTCGGATTTAAATGTGAATTAAATACGATAAAGAGTCTTGTACATGAGTTTATACGCATTAGCTTACTAAAATTACTAAGTTTTTAGTTAGATAACTACACATAACAAAAATTTGTTGTAAACTGAAGATAATATAACTAATACGATGGCGGTAAGCTTAGGTGTCTGATAAATCTAACGCTACAGATAAGAAACTAAAACAAGCAATTGACGCCCGAATGGCTGTTGAAGACGCGCGTAAATATCAGGTGGACACTCTTTCTGATTTCTCAGCTAAATTATCATTGAGTTGTAAAGGACTTGATACTGAATTAGATAATAGGCTTGCTAAGTTCAGGGCTGCACTCATTAAAGGTGTCAGCTTTGAAGATCTATCGCCATTGATAAGTGAAACAATTGTTTTATTAAAAAACCAAGAATCAGTACAACTCTCCCAACAACGAGATTTGTATAGCAGCGTACAGAATGCTGGTAAACAACTGCAAAAAACAAAAGGATTACCAGAGGATACACGTAGAACACTTCGCCATTTGTTAGATCACGAAATTAATCAAGTGCACTCTACCCATGATTTTATACCTTTACTTGACCAACTAATTTCTTTTTATCATCAAACATTAAGTCTCAAACTAGAAGCTGCGTCTGACGATGAATGTACTGCAACACCTGAGCTTGCACAAAAATTACTAAAATTAGCTAACGAATTAGTGTTGGAAGACGAAGCAACTGAAGAAATTAAATACATAAAAAATTGTATTACAGAAAGCGACACGTTAGATGCACTGTTAAAAGCTTCTATTAGTATAATTAGTGTTATTGTAAAGAATATTAATAAAGAGCGTAAATCGGCACAAAGCTTTTTATCTTCTTTAAACCAAACACTTGAAGATTTACATCATTCAATTGTATCAACAAGTAAACACTCAAAATCGATGGGAATTGAGTTTGATGTTCTAAATAAAAGCATTGAAAGTAAAATTAAAAATCTTAATGTGCAAACTCAAAATGCAACTTCTATATCATCTTTAAAAGAGTTGGTTGATAACGAATTAAAATCGCTTAGTGAAGACTTTATTGCAAAAGAAAAACTTGAACGCACTGACAGAGAAATGCTGGTTTCTAGCTTTGATGAAATTAATGGTCGTATTGGTAGCCTTGAAAGCAAACTAACAAAATATAAAAAACGCTTAAACGAACAACGTTTCAAAAGTCTATTGGATAGTTTAACAAAACTGCCTAATCGTGCTGCATTTGATGAACGTTACAACCATGAAATACACCTATTTAATGTTCAGTCATCGGATGTCACTCTTGCGGTGATTGATGTTGACCATTTTAAATCCATTAATGATAGATTTGGTCATACTGCTGGGGATATAACACTACAAGTTATAGCCAAAGCACTACAAAAATCTGTTAGAAAATCAGATTTTATTGCCCGTTATGGCGGTGAAGAGTTTGTTTTACTTATGCCTAGTACTTCGCTCATAAATGCTACGGCCCCTCTTGATAAACTGAGGAAGATAATTAAAAGTATTCCTTTTAAATTTAAAGATAAACAAATTGAAATAACTATTTCTCTAGGTGTTACTCAGTTAAAGAAAGGCGATACACCTATAATCGCTTTTGACCGAGCAGATGATGCTCTTTATGAAGCGAAAAATACAGGTCGGGATCGTCTTTGTATAAGTAAATAATGTTATATTTTTTATTTAAAATAAAAGATATCACGAAGTGGTAATTTACATAAAAGAATAGCAAGGAGAACGCCGATGCTAATACAATTAAACCCAACTGGGGTTTTAGATTTATTGTCACAACTAGAAGTTGATTTATTAGAGCAATCATCCACTAGCGAGCGCTATAAACTATTTAGAAATTGTGCACTTGCTGTGCTAAACGTAGGGAGTCATACGGACGCCAGCAACGAAATTTATGATAAATATCAAGATTTTGATATACGCCTATTGAGCCGTGAACGCGGGATTAAAATTGAGCTTGAAAATCCACCCTTAACTGCTTTTGTAGATGGTGAGATCATCACCGGTATTCACGAACATATTTTCTCTGTTATCCGCGATATTTTATTTATATGTCAAAAATACGAAAAAAATCTTAAAGAACAAAAAGCCATTACTCATATGGTGTTTGACATGCTAAGAAATGCCGATGCATTGCGCGTAAATAGCGAACCTAGCATGGTAGTTTGTTGGGGCGGACATTCTATTAATGAAGTTGAATACAAATATACTAAGCAAGTGGGATACGAATTAGGCTTACGCGGTTTAAATATTTGCACAGGCTGTGGACCTGGCGCAATGAAAGGCCCTATGAAAGGAGCCACCATTGGCCACGCGAAACAACGCATTAAAGATAATCGTTACTTAGGCTTGACTGAACCAAGTATTATTGCTGCTGAACCACCGAACCCAATTGTAAATGAGCTGGTAATTTTACCTGATATAGAAAAGCGTTTAGAGGCATTTATACGCACCGCTCACGCTATAATTATTTTTCCTGGTGGAGCTGGCACCGCAGAAGAGCTTTTGTATTTATTAGGTATATTGTTACATCCTGACAACGCCAAACAATGCATGCCTGTGATTTTAACGGGCCCAAAAGAAAGCGAAGCTTATTTTAAAGAACTGTGCGAATTTGTTGAAATGACATTAGGTAAAGAAGCGCTCAACAAATTTGAAGTAATTATTGATGACCCTAAATTAGTTGGACAAACATTAAAGTCAGCAATGACTGATGTACGCAATTATCGTAAAAGCGAAGGTGATGCGTATTACTTTAACTGGACGCTAAAGATTGATAACGATTTTCAGCAACCTTTTGCACCAACCCATGAAAATATGGCTGGTCTTGATTTACACCTTAATCAACCAAAACAGTTATTAGCAGCTAATTTACGACGAGCATTTTCAGGAATTGTTGCCGGCAATGTAAAAGACGAAGGTATAAAAGCGATTAAACAAAATGGCCGTTATATTTTAAGCGGTGAGCCCGCTTTGATGAAAGATATGGATAAACTGCTTCAGGCATTTGTTGACCAAGGACGTATGAAACTCCCTGGTAGTAAGTACACTCCATGTTATGAAATAAAAGCATGAGTTTTATAATTTGAAACCACATTTACTTCTTATAGATGCGCTTAATCTAATTAGGCGCATTTACGCGGTTGACGTAAACCAAAAACACCACAGTGATGATCAAATGATCGAAGCATGTTGTGCTAGAGTAGCTCATGCATGCAAAAAACTACTTAACACTACCAACGCCACCCATGCTATTGCTGTGTTTGATGGTGACAGAAGTTGGCGTTACCATTTCTATAAAAATTACAAACATTCACGCTCGCCAATGCCACAAATTTTGAAGGATGCATTAATACATTTCAAAACAGCCATTGAAGAAACAGGTATTGTAGTATTTGAACCTATTAATGACGAAGCTGACGACATTATTACCACCCTTGCGTGCAAAGCTGCAACGAATAATGTAAGCAACACAATTGTATCTACTGACAAAGGTTTCTTACCTCATTTAGGTCAATACATAACTATTTATGATTACTTTAAAAAGCAATATCTTGATGAGCACAGTATAAAAGAACGTTTTGGAGTTCAACAAAGTAGGTTAGTAGACTTTTGGGCACTCGCTGGTGATAAAACCAATGATATTCCAGGCGTAAAAGGCATAGGGATAAAGTCGGCTCAACAACTTATTAATAATTATAATACTGTTGAGCAAGCGCTAGAAGATAAATTACTAAGCCCAAGTATTCATAAAAAGCTAGAAGCAAATATGGATATGTATGTAATCTCAAAACAACTGGTTAGTTTACGCACGGATATAAACTTGGGTTTTAGTTTAAAGCAATTAAGGCTTAGTTAGTCGCATGTTTATAGCGTGTGCTAATTACAATACGTATACTATTATTAGATTCTGTGACCAGAGTAAATAATGTTGAAAAAGTTTTTTAGGTATTTAATTCTAGGTTTAGGGCTATATGCGCTAATAGCAACATTGGTGATCACTTTCTATAAAGATGACCCCCAAGCGATGATTTGGCAAGACCGCGAAGCATTTAATAAACGTTATATCGAAAAGCTTTCACTAGAGCAGCCTACTACTATTAATAGTGTACTTGACTACTTAGGCAGCCCAGATCTTACTTTTGCAAAACGCAATAGTGATGAAGTACTTCAAATCATTTTTTATCGCACGCAACATAAAACGTCCGATGGCATAACAACCATAGATGAATGTACCGGACTGTTATTTAAAAATGGTCAACTTATTTTGTGGGGGCCTAGTGCTTATAAAAAATATCAGGATTAAAACTAGGTGAAGGCATAATGAATGAGCCTATTTCTGTCAAACTAAACCAATTACTTGAAAATACAAAACTATTTTTAACTTTATATAATGTAAAAAAACAATGGCAGACAGTCTACCCTGCAGTATGTAAACTTTCTGAGCAATACAGAGAATTATATGAACAATACCCTGTAGCTTTACAAGCTAGGTGTGCTGTATTTAACCCTAAATATAGTTACTCTGTTAATTTGGTTATCAATCAATGTGTTTTAACCACTGCTTTGTGTAAAAGCCAGCAATACAATAATCAGCTTAGTGAATTATATATCTGTGCTGCACTTGTTGATCATTTATGCGTGGGTGAGCAACTAAACAAGCTTTCCAAACAGTTAAAGTTTAGTGATAGTGATAAAAAAATATGGCAATTACGCCACCAGCTCACCGCTAAAATAATCTTAACTGGCGGTGATTCAGCAAAAGCAATAACGCAAGTTCTTGCAAAACTAAGTAAGTACAAGCAAGCATTAGTCACTACACCAAAAATAATGCTTTATGATGGTGGCATTACGCTTGTTGCTATCGCTAATATAATTGCAATGAACATTACTTATAGCCCTTCTAAACAACATATTAGTCTTTTTAAAGCTCTTGGCGATTTATATATACGTACACCTAACCTATTTGCGCAACAGCTAATAAAATTTTTAATCGCACATATAGGCCCATTATTACCGGGTAGCCGAGTTATATATAATGATCAATTAATGGTGTATTTGGCCAGCGACAATCAGCAGCGCCATATACTAATAAACGCCGAGAATAAAAATAAAATAGCGTGGTATAGAGTCAAGGCATTGCTAAACAGCAACGCTATCCAGTGGCAATCAAATGATTCACGTATCCAAATTAGTGTATGGGACAGTGAGCATATAACTTCCACTGCCAATATACTAAATAATGGGTCGCTAGCTTTGATAGAGTTAATTAGTCGTCTTAAGTTGCAGCATGAATACAGCTACAAAGCGTTAAGCCAAATTATGGCGCCTTATCCTAATGTAATAGAAAATCTATGTGAGGCTGTAAAACCTTATAATAATGAACATCAAGCGGCTAAAAATTTGAAACATAGTCTATCTATGGTTGGTTATTTTAATGCCCCTGCAATTATTCAGCGAGTTATATTTGAGCAACTGGTTAAGGTAACTCCTCACCCTTTACAACAATTTGTTTTAACGCGACTAGAGTGCATAGTAGAAATTATTGCTCTATTGGTTAGTAAAAATAAAATGATTCAATTTGAACATATCGCACTGCCTCTTTATGGCTATGCTTATTTTTTATTAACACAATGCAGTACACATATATCTAGAAAAATAATGATTGATGAAACACCTAACACCACATTGAATACGCCTATTAGTGCCTTTTTTGGTGTTAGTTCATTAGACACTGAGCAGCTAAAAGCACAACTTACATTACTATTAAGTGATAACCCTTGGGCAATCGCATTATTGGAAGCTGAACATCTTCCAAAAAAGCAGCTCAACGAACGCAGTAAACTATGGGTAGCAATAAAGGCGCTTACACAAACCGTATTTAAACCGCAGCTAAAGCTAAGCACTTGGCAACAGCAAATATTAGATCAGCAATTAACTACTCAAAAATGGGAAAACCATCACTTATTTAATGAACAGCTCCAAGAGCTTGCCTTATCTAATACTATTTAATACCAATCCGTAATAATACTTAATCAATTTGAGGGATTAAATCTGACGCTAACTGCGTTTAATCTACTTGCAATAAGCAAGCTAATGACGCGCAAATTCGCCTTTTTTCATTGAAAATCTCTGGCTAGAAAAATAATTTTAAATATCATTATGGTTCAATATGTTAGTAAATATCTTATATCTGTGTTCAGGTTATTTAGTCTTTTTATTTCCATTATAAATACAATTTATACCCAGTATTTGTAGTATAAACTAGCAAAATGGGCGATAAGTTGGTATAAATGCGCCCTTACAATTTTCAATCCCATTCACATAAATGACCTAACAAGCTGTTACTCTCTCAGAGTAATAATTTATGTGCAAATCAAAATCTTTAAAGGAAAAGTCAATGGCCAAACAAACCATCACAGTGATCAAAGGCGACGGCATCGGTCCGAGCATTATCGACTCAGCACTTGAAATATTAAAAGCCGCAGGTTGCGACTTTGATTATGAATTTGTTGATGCAGGCCTTGCAGCACTTGAAAAAACAGGTGAGTTACTTCCGCAAGAAACGGTTGATACCATTGCTAAAAACAAAATCACTCTTAAAGGTCCTTTAACTACGCCTGTAGGTGAAGGTTTTACGTCTATTAACGTAACGCTTCGTAAGCAATTTGGTTTATACGCTAACGTACGCCCAGTTAAATCATTTGTTGGTACTAAAGCGCGTTACGACGATATTGATATCATTACTATTCGTGAAAACACCCAAGGTATGTACTCAGGTGCTGGCCAAGTAGTAAGTGAAGACGGAAATGAAGCACAAGCAAAATCGATAATTACGCGTGAAGGCGCAGAAAAAATCGTAACTTTTGCATACGAGCTAGCGGTACGCGAAGGTCGTAAAAAAGTAACTGCCGTTCATAAAGCTAACATTTTAAAATCAACATCTGGTTTGTTTTTAAAAGTAGCACGTGAAGTAGCAGAGCGTTACCCACAAATTGAATCAAATGAAATGATTGTTGATGCAACATGTATGAAACTGGTAATGACACCTGAAGAGTTTGACGTAATTGTTACGACTAACTTATTTGGTGATATTTTATCTGACCTTTGTGCTGGTTTAGTTGGCGGTTTAGGCATGGCACCAGGTGCTAATATTGGTGAAGATGCAGCAATTTTTGAAGCTGTACATGGTAGCGCGCCTGATATTGCAGGCAAAAATCTAGCTAACCCAACATCTGTAATTTTAGCATCTATTCAAATGCTTGAGCATTTAAATATGGGCGATACAGCAGAGCGTATTCGTAGTGCTGTTGCTGATGTAATTAAATCAGGCGACCGTACAACTCGCGATTTAGGTGGCAGCCACGGTACAACTGATTTCACTCAATCAGTAATTGACCGTTTATAATTAATATTTGTTATTAATTTAAAAAGCCCGCTAATTTAGCGGGCTTTTTTATGTTTGCTAACTACGTTCACTAACCTAGTGTATTTATGCAGGTTATACCAATTCGCTTAATTAAGTGATCTATTTTGCGGATTGGTATTAGTATTAAACCTAAATAAACTTAACAGTAGTAATCCTAATAAACCCGCCAGTGATCCGCCACTTGAACCCGAACTACTTTGTTGTTTTTGCACACTAGCAGATAACTCTTTAGTAAAAGTATCATTGGTTTGAGTATCAGTAACATTCAACGTTACGTTATATGTCCCGTCAGTTTGATAAGTATGTATTGGGTTTTGTAAACTTGATAACGCACTGCCATCACCAAAATCCCAACTGTAAGTATAACTATTAAAGCCGCCGGTTACTTGGGCATTAAATTGTGCGCTTAAATCACTAACTGTAGCGTTTGCGTTTATGCTAAGCGGAACAGTTGCAGTTACATCAATCGCTTTAGTTTGCTCCGTGCCTTCGTTATCTGTCACTGTAAGCGTTACTTGGTAATCACCAGAGTATAAATAATTATAAGTAAGCGATTGCGTAGTTAAAGTACTTCCATCCCCTAGCTGCCAATTATAAGTATACGGTGCGACCCCACCTGTAAGCGAAGCCTCAGCTGTTAAAGTTCCTTGGTTTATTTCATATTCAATTTCATTTACAGATAATGGTTCAGCTAGTGTAACTTGAACTACAGCTACTTGATCTGAAGTACCATTACTTGCCATAAACTCAACGTTGTAAATGCCATAGTCTTGGTATTCATGAGTAGGGGTTAACTCTATGCTTGAGCTACCATCATCAAAATTCCACGTAAATATATCCGAAGGCGTGAGTGCAAAACCTTCTACATTAAAATTAACGGTTAAACCTGTTTTGGTAAAATTAATACCCTTAGTAACATCGTAATTAAGCTCTACTTCTATGTCTTCACTATCAGCTGACTGATTTATAATATTAAACCCAAAACCAACCTGTGGAAGCATAACACCCGATGGTTTTTGTGCTGAAAAGCTATAATCGTTTTTATCAGTGAACTGGGTGATAGCTGATAAATCATCATCACCTAATCCTGCCCTTTGTTGGTATAGACTAAAAGCAGCATCACGTATTTGAATTGCTGAAGCAGCCGGAGTTTGCGTACTGCCTTTATTTATTGAGCGCTGATCGGCATCTACCACTAATGCAAAACCACTGCCTGGATGCTCGGTAGTGTTATTATCTGCTTGAGATTCATTGCTGTACCACAATAATAACCCCGGTGAGTACTGCTCTGCTTGTAAGCTACTGTCAACGTCTGTGTATGAACGCAATTGTAAATAGTAATGTGATGGCGATGCATATGTGTAATTACCAATTTTTTCAAAGCCATTAAACTCAGTGTTAACTTGATCTTGTGCATTATTTTGCCAAATTAAAGTATCACTTTGCTCAATGCGCATATCATCAACAACAAAACCATAATAATGTGTGTTCGCATCTGTTATGTATTCAATTTTTAAATCAATTGTTTGCCCAGCATAAGCTGATAAATCAAACTTATGGGTTAAATAGCCGTTAGGTTGCTTAGCATCACTATTAAGAAATGAATCACCTGAAATATACGGACCAATATCACCGTAGTATGGATTCAGAGCTTGCGTATAATTACTCGCGATTGGCTCGCCATTTACTTTTACTTGAACTAAATCGTAATCGCGCTCAATACTATAATAAGCAATAAAGCTTAAAGTAAGTGTCTCAGTTGTGCTTGGTAGCGCTATTGTATTCGCTAAGCTGTTGCTAATATTGTCGCCCGTATTTGAATAGTATTGAAAATCGCCTTCTACTGGAGCCCTAAATTTTTCGAGCCTTGGTGGCAGTGTTATTTTTATTTGATTTTGCAGTTGTGAAGTACTCGCAGTATTAATTAATGTTTGCTGTGAGTTAGCCTCTATCTCATCCATATCAAGTGTAAGCTGGTTAACCCAGTTACCCCGGTATCGTTTTTGTAAATACTCAAGCGCATAAGGACTAAACATAACCGGCTCTGAGCCTCTTGGCGAACCAGCCCAACTTCCTGTCAACATAACTGACCAAGACGCGACGGGCTCACCAACCGTGTTAGATTGCAAGTCGTATTCATCCAATAATCCTAAGTCATGTCCAAACTCATGCACTACCACACCAATCCCTGCATCAATAGGGTTAATGGTATAACCAAAGAGCTTAATATTGCTGCCTGCAATCTCGCTCGGCCCGCTATTTTCATCAAACACATAGTAGCGGTGCGACCAAATAGCATCGGTGCTTAGGTAACCGCCACCTGCTTCCTCACCAATACTTGAATGAAAAATCATTACATGGTCAATGATGCCATTAGGTTCATTAAAAATACCGTCGCCATCAATATCATCTAAATCGGTTAAATCATAATCCGCTAAATTAATATTAAACTTTGCAACCGCCTTCTCCACAGCCTCTTTAATTAAAGCGGGTGCATTTATATCCCGTGTACTGCCTTGGCGCTCACCATATATTTTTGCATTGCTATCAGCGGTTACCCAGCCATATACCTGTCCGTTAAAGTTTAAGCTGTTCCCCGAAGCCACTTTATAATAATCAGCAGCCGTTTTTAAGCTTTGTCCATCAGGGCCCGTATAACCTTGAGTATTAAAAAGCATTTGCTGATAGTGCTCAGTTGAATATTCAGCGTAAAACATGTCGGTGTCTTGCTCTACAAGCTGATTGTCGTCATGTTTTAGATCAGGAAAATCAATTAAGATAGCTAACACTTTTACATCATTAACACTTTGATCTGGCACTAGTGACGTTGAAAAAGCAACCTGCTGTTTATTTGTGTTTGAAAAAACGTTAGATGAGGATTTAAATTGCCTAAAGCCATTTTTAATTGAGTGATTGGCAGCTTCTTTATTACTCATATATGACTTAAATGAACTATCTAACTCACTTGAAGATATTTGGTCTCTTTTTTTAAGCCAATATAAAATACGTTCTTCGTTAGTTATACCAACATCATGCGGACTTATATTATTAGCTGCCACTATTGGGCTTAATAGCGTAGTTAAAAGCGCAATTAACATCACTTTTTTCACTGTGTCTTCCTCAAACATAATTATGTAGTAATCATACCTAGGGCGTGTTGATCTTTGCGGTATAAAAAACAAACAGCATAAGGATAAGGTATAATTGAATTCGCTAAAAAACGTTACACCGAACCCTCATGCCAAGATTAATGTTAACAGACGCGACATGGAATGTCTTATCAAAAGTAATGCACTTAAGTGGTCGAATTTATAATAAGCCTGAGCATAGAAAAACGCTCGAAGGCATACTCTATAGGATGCGTACCGGTATTCCTTGGCGAGATTTACCGTCTTATTTCGGCTCGTGGAGTGCTATTTATAGACGATTTAATTTATGGTCCAAAAAAGATATTTTGAATGAATTATTTCGAGTGTTATCCCACTATGCTGATATGGATTGGATCTTTATTGATGGCAGTATTGTCAGGGCTCACCAGCATAGTTGCGGTGCAAGAACCGCTGACAATGAATCAATCGGTAAGAGTCGAGGTGGTAATTCGACTAAAATTCATCTTGCAGTAGATAGCGGAGGATTGCCTGTTTATTATGAATTATCCTGTGGAAATACGCATGATATCGTCCATGCAGAGTCACTTGTAGCCAATTGCCCAACGAGTAATGTTGTTGTCGCAGATAAAGGCTACGATAGTGAAAAACTAAGAGAGTTTATTCGTGACAATAGCGCTACACCCGTTATTCCACGCAAGGATAACAGTTTAGTGGGTAATGAAGATATTGACTGGTGCATGTACAAATATAGGCACTTAGTTGAGAATGCCTTTGGTCGGATCAAACAATATAGAGGGATAGCCACACGGTATGAAAAGCTTGAGCGGAATTATCATTCCATGCTCGCTTTAGCATTCACTATGATGTGGCTACCAATATGGGCTGATTAATATATATACTACAAAGATCAACAGCCCCTAATAATAGGAATTTAAACATGCGATAAAAACATATAGTTAACATATGCAATAAAAGTTAATGGTCTCTCACTATTTTTATATCTAAAATCGAACCCACAACCTAAAGTGCATAATTTCTGCTAGTAAACTCAGTTAAACACAGAGTTTCTGCAGATTTAAATTTAAAAAAGCCACAAAACGAATTTAAAATGCAAAAAACCGCTTTCAAGGTTGACATAAAGGCTCAAAACCCTTAAAAATAAACCTATACAGAATTCTTAATTTAAAAGCAGTGTTTTGCTAAGTAGAGTAAAAACTATGAACACACACATTAATCTTTTAGTCGTACTCGTACTGGTCTTGGTTATAAGCCCAGCGGGGATGTATTAAAAGGTGATACTGCTTTTTAAAAACCCTCGCACTACGCGGGGGTTTTTTTATGCATAAAAAGCGCACAGAGGAATGAGGATGAGCAAACAAGAATATAATGGTTCTGAACTAGTTGTTCAGGCATTAAAAGATTTAAAGGTTAAATACATATTTGGCTACCCCGGTGGTTCAGTATTAGATTTATACGATGCACTTTTTCAACAAGATGATATTGAACACATACTCGTGCGTCACGAGCAAGCTGCTACGCATATGGCCGACGGCTATGCACGAGCAACTGGTGACGTGGGTGTTGTGCTTGCAACCTCAGGCCCTGGCGCTACAAACTGTATTACAGGTATTGCAACGGCCTACATGGATTCAATTCCTATGGTTGTATTATCAGGCCAAGTACCTACAAATTTAATTGGTGACGATGCATTCCAAGAAACTGATATTGTTGGCTGTTCTCGCCCTATAGTTAAACACAGCTTTAATTGTAGAAGTGCTAAAGACATCCCTGCAATACTCGCTAAAGCCTTTTATATAGCCAGTACAGGTCGTCCAGGCCCAGTTGTAGTTGAACTCCCTAAAGACATGCTAAACCCTGCTATTAAGTTTGAATACGAATTTCCTCAAACAACAGAACTTAGAACATACAGCCCTAATACTAAAGGTCACTCTAAGCAAATTCGAAAAGCGGTTACTGCCATTTTAGAAGCTAAAAAGCTCGTTATTTATTCGGGTGGCGGCATTGTTATTTCAAACACGTCAGAGCAATTAACACACTTAGTTGAATCGTTAAATGCGCCAATTACAAACACACTAATGGGATTGGGTGGTATTTCAGGTGTGCACCCTAACTTTGTCGGTATGTTAGGCATGCACGGTACACTAGAAGCAAACAAAGCAATGGCTAACGCCGATGTTATTTTGGCATTAGGTGCCCGATTTGATGACAGGGTAACTAATAATGTTCAAAAATTTTGCCCTAATGCCACAATTGTACATGTAGATGTAGACCCAACCTCTATTTCTAAAACAATCAAAGCGCATATTCCCGTTGTGGGTTGCTTAGCAACGGTGCTGGAGCAACTACAAGCAGGTATCGATAAAAGCCCAATTAAAATCGACCGCAGCGCACAAGAAGATTGGTGGCGTCAAATTATCAGCTGGCGCGAACAAAAATGTTTAAGCTACAACACTGGTGGCGACAAAATTAAGCCACAAGCCGTGATAGAAGCTGTTTATAAAGCCACTAATGGCGATGCTTACGTAAGTTCTGACGTTGGTCAGCACCAAATGTTTGCTGCGCAATACTACCCATTTAAACATCCTCGTCAGTGGATAAATTCAGGCGGTCTAGGCACTATGGGCTTTGGTTTACCTGCTGCAATGGGTGTAAAGCTAGCCTTTCCGGATAAAGAATCTGTATGTATTACAGGTGATGGCTCTATTCAAATGAATATCCAAGAACTATCTACCTGTTTACAGTACAACCTTGCGGTAAAAGTTGTATCACTTAATAACCGCTCTTTAGGTATGGTACGTCAATGGCAAGATATGGTTTACGGCGGACGCCATTCATCATCTTATATGGATTCCCTCCCTGATTTTGTTAAGTTAGTTGAAAGCTACGGACATGTAGGTATTCAAGTAAATACGCTTGATGAACTACAACCTGCAATTGACAGGGCGATGAGCATAAACGACCGCTTAGTCTTTTTAGATATTCTTGTCAACGAAAAAGAGCATGTATATCCAATGCAAATTAAATTAGGTGGCATTGATGAGATGTGGTTACGTAAAGGAGTAAAAGCATAATGCGTCGTATTTTATCTATATTATTAGAAAATGAACCCGGTGCTCTATCACGTATTGTTGGGCTTTTTTCACAACGTGCATACAATATTGATAGCCTGACTGTAGGTACAACTGATGATCAATCATTGTCGCGTATCACTATTACCACCATGGGTGATGACCGTGTTGTTGAGCAGATAACAAAGCAAGTTAATAAACTTGTTGATGTATTAAAGATTATAGATTTAACCGAGATGAGTCACATCGAACGCGAGCTTTTATTAGTTAAAGTATTCGCGCAAGATGAATCAACCCGTGCCGCAGTAACCCGTGTGGTCGATGTTTTCCAAGGCGCTATTTTAGATATGGGACGTCAAAGTTACAGCCTACAACTTGTTAGTAGCACAGATAAGATAGAGTCATTTTTAGATACGTTGCGACATGAAACTGACATTATTGAAGTTGTGCGCTCAGGTGCTGTAGGCATAGGAAGAGGCGATAAAGCCTTAAAAGCATAACTTACCTATAATTAAGCCATTGAAATTTGGCTTTTTAATAGATAAAAAAAAGGGCTAATTAGCCCTTTTTTTATTTAATTTGTTAAACCTATTAAGGGTTTACTTGGTCTTTAAGACCTTTACCTGCTTTAAAGCTTGGGATAGTTGCTGCTGCGATTTGGATCTCAGCACCCGTTTGCGGGTTACGACCAGTACGTGCTGCACGTTCTTTTACTGAGAAAGTACCAAAACCAACTAACGCTACTGAATCACCTTCTTTTAAAGAAGAAGTTACAGCACCGGTAAACGCGTCAAGAGCACGAGTAGCGGCAGCTTTAGAGATTTCTGCATCAGTAGCAATTTTTTCAACTAATTGAGCTTTATTCATTGTTAGATTCCTATTCGTTATTATTTTGCCTTCGCAAATCCTATCTTTATGCATTTTTAAACAGTTAGCAACAGCAAATTGCATTTTTTGTTTAAAATCTTCAAAAACACATAAAATTTAAATAATTCTCGGTAAAATACAGCATGTTGGGTTAACAACAACTTAATTTAAGTACAATTTTGGTGCAACTTAGGCAACATAATAAACTATATTTTTTCGATAACTAAGGTCACTTCCCCAACCTCGACACCAAACTTAACAATAGATGTGCGGTTTATCAAGCGCGTTTGTGTAACCAAGTACATCCAATCGTCAAAATTAACGTTTAAGGTACTGTCATCATATGCAAGTTCAACATTATAGTTCCAATGAAATACACTGCCATTACTTTTCCCTTTAGCTACACCAATAACATCATCAGCAGTGCCCGTTAGGCTGTTATCGTTATTAAGCGTTACTTTCCAAATACGTTTTTGTGTTTCACCATCATCGTAAACAAAATCTTCCTCAATAACGCCCTGGTTACCATCCCAAGTTGCATTCATATCAACAACTAGCTTACGGGTCAATTCGCCCTTAAAGTCTTGTACAACGCCATAGGCTTTTAAATTTCCACTAAAAAATGTTTTAAAGTCGAAATTTGGCGATGTATTTTTATAATGTTCAACATTTGGCGCTGAACAGCTGATTAAAAGTAGAGCCGATAAGCAGATTAATGCTGTTTTTAACGTGTTTAATATATTCATATTAATTCCCTAATAATTGCTTTCGTAGTTTTGGCTCGGAAGTTTTTTCGTCAAGCCAAATGGCTAAAAAGTCACTCGAAAATTGAAGTTCGTTTATCTCACCAATTTGTTCATCATTATGATAAAAAACACTCATTCCCTGCTCATTAGTGATCAGCGTTAGCGAATCGCCTTTTCTAATATCAGGCCAAATAGACAATAATTTACTGTCGTATTTGTCTGCTAGCTCTTTTTTTCCAATATGCTCCCACTGCTCATTTGTTGCTTTTACGATTTCTTTAGCTTCAAAGTCACGTAAATAGGTAAGTTTAAATTTAATAGGATGCGTTCCTGCGCTGTAATTACCTGAAGGGGTAAATAAAACCGCGTCATATACATCCCAAAATAAATACTCCATTCGTGCTTCGCCTACTTTATTAAACTGTGTGTCAGCTAAAACAATTGAAGTTGTAAGCAAATAAAAAGTAACTGCCTTTAGTATAAGTTTCAAAATAAGCTCCCTCAAGTCAATGAGTAATGTTACGAAGTGGGAATTGTGGGCGATCAGCGATTGATGAATAACTTGATTTTTTGGTTTATAAAAAGAATAACAGTAAACATAGTAGACCAAAGCGCACCGTAAACGAGCCAAAACTGCCATAAAGGTAAGCCTAAGCTTATTACTTCAAAGCGCGCCCCAGCACAATAACTTGCTGGCGCAAAAGCCATGCATACTAAAAAGGCCTGCCAAAGTTTTAACCTACCTAAAAAGATCATTGAGGTGTTTAAAGAAAGTAATAATGCAACCCATAAAAAGGCGAGCCATAAAGAAAAGGGATAAACTTTAAATTCCAACAAGCCTAACTTTACCGCTATAAACTCTAACAACATTGCTAAAGGTAGGGCTTTAATTAGTAGTAAGGTGTCTTGTTTTTTCTGCTTTGACAAACAAAACATTAAAACAATAATCAATCCGCTAAAAAATAGCGAATCAGCCTCAAGCAGCAGTGATAAAAACCACACTGCTTGAAATAAAACAAAATTAATAACCGAGCGCAATATCATCGTTATCGCTCATAAACCTCGGTTTACGTGCCATTAAATGCACTGTGCTTGTAGCTCTCGCTCTAAACGCACCTTCGCAATAAGCAAAGTAAAATAACCACAAGCGATAAAAGCGTTCATCAAATTTTGAACGATCCAAGTCAGGCCAGCTTTTTATAAAACGGGTTCGCCAATCAGCTAATGTTCGTGCGTAGTGAGCACCAATATCATTAACAGTATGAATTACCATGTCGGTATTATTTTTAATCTGCTCACTCATTTCGTTAAGTGATGGCAAACATCCGCCCGGAAAAATATACTGTTGGATAAAGTCAGAATTTTTTAAGTAGTGCTTATAACGCTGATCGCCAATAGTTATAGCTTGTATGAGCATAGCACCATCATCTTTCAACAGTTCACCACATTGGGTGAAAAAGCTAGGTAAGTACTCATGGCCCACCGCTTCTATCATCTCAATAGAAACAAGCTTGTCGTACTTGCCTTTTAATAGTCTGTAATCGAGCTTGAGTAACGTTATTTTATTTTCAAGACCAAGCTCAATAATTTTATTTGCTACGTAATCGTGTTGTTCGTCAGATATAGTTGTTGTTGTAACATGGCAATCATAATGCGTGGCTGCATATATAGCAAAAGCCCCCCACCCTGTACCAATCTCAATAACTGAGTCATTTTTTTGAAGCTCAACTTGCTCACAAATGCGTTTAAGCTTGTATAGTTGAGCCTCTTCAAGTGTCGCTTCTTTTGTAGGATATACAGCACTTGAGTAAAGCATTTCTTTACTTAAAAATGATTCGTACAAATCATTACCTAAGTCGTAATGAGCAACAATATTCTTTTTAGATCCTGATTCAGAATTTTTATTTTTTATATGATTGAACCGGTGTGCGACATTGCTAAAAAATGCGAATTTTTTTTCAAACTCATCAAGTTGCTTTTCATTTATAGCAAATATTTCTATAAATGAGGTTAAGTTATCGCAAGACCAATGCCCAAGAATATACGCTTCGCCTGCGCCAACGCTGCCTGACAGAGCAAATGCTTTATACATTGCTTTATCATTTACTGTAACAGTTGCTTTTAGTTCTGAAGATGAATCCCCAAAAATAGTTCTTTCGTTTCCCTCAATCAAAACTATTTGACCAGTTTTAATTGACGAAAAGGCTTTAGTTACTAATTTTTTATATATGTTAGTTAACCAACTCGTGCTTTGTTCACAATTTAAGCTCGACACTTTATCCATTAAAATACCTATTTATTGTTCTAACTATCTGTATATGTTTTATGGCCTACCTGAGTGACCTAAAAAAGGCACTCGCTTTATGAATAACTTTAGCGCTTGATGGTAAATACCTTTAAAGATCGACCACGTCATGGCCGGAAAACGTTTTAGTAACTTACTGACTTCTTGATTAGTAAGCTCTGCACGTTTCAAACGAAGTGTTGCATCAAATAATAATACTTCATCTCGTTTATTTTCAATATGTATCAATGTTTTATCAGACGACTGTCGAATATGCCAATGATAGTTCATATCTAAATTCATAAAAGGTGATACGGAAAAAACCTTCTTAAAGTTCACTTTTTTTTCTAGGGAGACTAAATAGTAATGGCGTTCATTCCACGGTGTATTACTTACTTCAGCAATCATATACGTAAAGCTATTATCGCTATTACCAAAAAAGTAAAAATTAACAGGGCTAAAATAAACCCCTAAACAGCGTAGTTGCCCAAGCATATAAACATGAGTAAATGTTTCCTTTATACCTAATGAAGAAAGTTGCTTATGAGCACGTTCAATAATGTGAGATTGGTCAGAAGCTGATAAACTTTGTAGGTAATCTGCCTCGTTAAACTTTAAGGCTTTTAAGCCTGATGTACCTAAGTTTTTATGTACACCATTTAATTGCTGAGGATTGTTTAGATCGACCCACATCATATACAAAGGATAGCTAAAACGATGTTCTTTAACAGCAAAACGGCGATGTTTTACATCGCCTAAATAAACTGCACTAGTCAAATTCGACCCCAAGCTGTTTAGCCACATCTACACCACTGTGTACACCATCTTCATGGAAGCCATTGTACCAATAAGCACCACAAAAATAACTATTATTGTTCCCATCAATACTGTGTTTTAATTTTTGAGCAGCAATAGATTCTTGGTTAAATACAGGGTGATGATAGGTAAACTCGCGCAAAATTTTACTTTGACTTATTCCTTCAAGATGATTAAGCGTTACACAAAACTGTGTATCCGATTGTATACCTTGCAAAATATTCATTTGGTAAGTGACAACAGCTGCTTTATCAGTGTTGTTATTAAGTAGGTAGTTCCAGCTTGCCCATGCCGCTTTTCTATCTGGTAAAAGATTTGTATCGGTGTGCAGCACCACTGAGTTCTCAGTGTAAGCTATTGCACCCAATACTGACTTTTCTTGCTCCGTAGCATCACCAAGTAGTGCAAGCGCCTGATCTGAATGACAAGCAAATATTACTTTATCAAATTTACTTTGCTCACCATTGGCAAACTCTATTGTTACTTCATCATTTTGACGCGTAACAGATTTAATATTTGTATTGAGGTTAATTTTATCAGCAAAGCCTCTGATCAGCGGCTTAATGTACTGACGAGAGCCTCCTGGTACTACATACCACTGTGGTCTATTGGTTACATCTAAAAGCCCATGATTAAAGAAAAACTTAACAAAAAACTCAACGCCTACGTTTTCCATTTCTTTAATACTGGTAGACCAAATAGCCGCGCCCATAGGAAGAATATAATGGTATTTAAAAAAGTCGTTAAACTGGTTATCGTTAAGCAATTGTCCTAATGATTGTTCAGATTGATAGTCACCTTTTTCATGCATTGCTTTGCACAATTTGTTAAACCTAACAATGTCGTACAATAAACGCCAAAATTTTGGTCTGAAAATATTACGTCGCTGTGCAAACAAACTTGTAAACGTATGGCCATTATATTCAAAACCAGTGGCTTCGTTGTGAACACTAAAGCTCATTTCTGTTTTTTGTTTATTAACACCAATACGCTTTAGCAGCTTTTCAAAGTATGGGTAAGTTCGGTCATTAAACACAATAAAGCCTGTGTCTATTGCGTATTTGATGCCGCTTACATCAACATCAACTGTTGCAGTGTGGCCACCTATGTAATCATTTTTTTCAAAAATGGTTACATCATAATGTTTGTGAAGCAAATGCCCACATGTTAAACCAGATACACCAGTTCCTATTATTGCTACTTTTTTCAACGGGCTAATCCTTTTGCGATTCTAAGCCAAAGTGGGAGTGGTAAAATACGTAATGCTTTTAATATAAGTGTAAAACGATAAGGGAAATGAACGTCTTTGCGGCGTTTTTGAATACCCTTAATCATGTAGTCAGCGGCTTTTTCAGCGGTAACGGCCATAGGCATCGGGAAATCATTTTTACTAGTGAGCGGGGTTTTTACAAAACCTGGATGAACTAAAGTCACATCAACATCATTTAAATCAACAGCTAAGCTTTTTGCTAAGTAACTTACACCCGCTTTTGATGCACCATAAGCTTCTGAACGAGGTAGCGCAAGATAAGTAATACTTGAGCTAACTAAAACAAGCTGGCCGCCTGGATTTATTTTAGGAAGTAACGCCTCAAGGCAATACCCCATAGAAAGTAAGTTGACGTTTATTACACGTTCAAATAATGCACTATCAAAATTTCGCGCATCATCTATATATTCACAGTTACCAGCGTTTAAGATAACTCGATCAAAATGAGGAAAGCCAATAGTAGACTCTTTTATATCTTGCAGGTTAGTTGCATCAAATTTACAAGCTTGAATATTGTCGTATTTAGCAAGCTCGGCGAGCTTTTCACTATTACGTCCGCAAGCTATAACAGTGTCTCCTAGCTGCGCATATTTAATTGCTAGCTGCTCGCCAATACCTGATGTAGCACCCGTTATAAGTGTGATCATAATTAACCTGTCCTTTTATCAATTAGCTTTATAACGCTACCAAGTAAAGGAATGTGTTTGTATAACAACTCGCCCACATTAAAGTAGTCTCTGTGCTTGATAATTTTGCCATCTTTAAAAATAAGCTTGCTATGACCTTCTACCGAAATAGTTTTACCTGATGAGAGCTTTGGATGTGCATAATGCATAGTCCAATAAATAAAAGCATTGTTACCGCTATTAAACGAATCACTAATATCAAACTGGCAATGCTTAACATTGCTGTATAAATTAGCAAAGTACCTGCGCAATTCTACAATGCCGTTAATTTCATGCATCGGATCTATAAACTGTATGTTGTCGCAGTAAATATCACTCAATAAATCAAGATTAGTGCTATTAAGCTGTTGGTATATTTCAACAAATTTATCTACTGGTAACTGGTTATCCATATCACACCTTAAATGCAGCAAGTGCACGTTCTCGTGCCGCTTTATGATCAACTATTGCTGGCCAGTAACATTCCTTATCTTTGCCTGTTGCGGCTAAATAAGTGTGTGGAAAATGAATGTGTTTATCTGGCACGTTTTCAAGCTCTGGCAAGTACTTACGGATAAACTTGCCCGTTGGATCAAAGCGCTCGCTTTGTCTGATAGGATTAAAAACTCTAAAATAAGGCTGAGCATCACAGCCCGTACTTGCAGCCCACTGCCAACCACCATTATTTGAGGCTAAATCGCCATCAATTAAGTGCTGCATAAAAAAGCGTTCACCTTCACGCCAGTCTATTAATAAATGCTTAGTTAAAAAGCTTGCAACAACCATTCGTAAACGATTATGCATCCAACCGGTTTGCTTAAGTTGTAGCATTGCTGCATCCACTAACGGGTAACCTGTACGCCCTTCGCACCATGCTTTAAAATCGCTTTCGCTTTTACGCCACACTACAGCGTTATACTTTTCGTTAAAGTTATCGCCACGCGAAAGCTTCGGAAATTCAGCAATTAAATGCCTGTAAAATTCGCGCCAAACAAGCTCGTTAATCCACGTAAACGTTTTGCTTTTTGATGTAGTTAAAATATCAGGATAACGCTGCTGAATATTAATAAGCAGTTGCTTTGTGCTTACAATACCTAGTGCTAAATACGGGCTTAAACCCGATGTGCCTTTTACACTAGGAATATCACGCTGGTCGTCGTAACTTGTAAGTTTGTCGCATATAAAATTATCAACTACGGTAGAGAATGTTTCGTCGTCAACCGGCCACTTATCTGAGCACCCATCACTTTTTAGTAAATCACTCTCGTCAAATTCAATAGGGTCAGAAGTTAAAGGCCATTGTGGCAAACTAAAGTGTGTATCTTGATACTGCTTTAACCATGCACGTTTAAATGGAGTAAACACTTTATACATTTCATTACTTTGATTTTTGACTGAGCCTGCAGGCGCAATTAAATCACCTTCGTACAAAGTAAAAGTAATAGAAAGCTCATCGCATTCATGCAAAATTGCTTTATCGCGGTTTACTTCATTAAGCTCATATTCTGTATTAGCAATTACGTGTTTTACATCGTTTGCTTTACAAAAGTTAATAAGCTCGCGCGTACAATCACAAAAGCTAGGCGCTTCAATAATATGTAAAGTAATACCGTAATCAGCAAGTTGTGATTGAAGATAAGTAACTCGGCGCTTGAGTAAGTCAATCTGAATAGGCGCAGCTTGGTGTTGTTGCCACTGCTTTTCAGACACAAAAAAAATGGCGTGTTTAGCGCCATCATTTAGCGCTTGAATTAACGCTTCGTTAGAAAAAAGGCGCAAATCGCGCCTAAACCAAAATAATGTATCCATTAAATACCAAATCGTAGTTTTAAATCGTGAGGGTATGGGTTAAAAAACACTTGTTTTTCGAGGTACTCATTTGGATGAACTTTCAAATGATGCTTTAACAAGGTAAGTGGTACATACAATGGCACCAATCCTTCGCGGTATTCATCTATCGCATCACGAAGTTCTTGTTTTTCAACCTTCGATAAATCAGTTTTAAAGTAACCTTGTAAGTGCATTAGCGTGTTGCAATTATTTCTGCGAGAAGCTGGCTTTTTAAGACCTGTCATCAAACCTAAAATATATTCATCAGCAACTGCATTTATATCGTCACCTACAAACGTTCCAAGCAGGTTACCCAAATCACGATAAGCTTGATAATTGTGAGCCATCAACAAATACTTATACTGAGAGTGAAATTGAGTAAGCTTGTGAACCGTAAGCGGCTCTTGTACTAACTTTTGCCAGTTTTTAAATACGTAAATTCTCATTACAAAGTTTTCACGTAAATGCATATCGTTTAAACGCCCGTTTTCTTCACATGGCAATAATGGGTTGTGCTTCATTATTTGCTCAGCAAAAAAACCAACGCCTTCTGAGGTATTACCCGTGCCTGCTTCATTGTATATTTTAATGCGTTCCATACCGCAACTTGGACTTTTCGCGCAAAATACAAATCCACTCAACTCTTTAGCTTGTTCTGTTGCAACTTTTTTACCATATTCGGTAAGTTGCTGACCTACTTCGCCAGTGCCATCTGGGCGACATACTTTAATAGTATCGCCCACTTTAACTTGGCGAATAGTTGGGCGAGGTATCGGTAAACCAACAGCTACTTCCGGACAAAACCGTGTGTATTCAACGTGTTTACCTAGCTCATCCATACAAAAATTTGATTTTTTATGACCCGTATCAAATCTAACTTTTTCGCCTGCTAAACAGGCGCTTATACCTATTTTTATTATATCTGTGTGCATATATTCTCTTAGTAAATCAAATTACCTATTGGATTTAGTAACTTGCTGAAGCCCTTATTAAAATGTAGCGCACTACTGACAACTGTAAAGCACAAACACCCGTCTTTCGTTAAAGGTGTATGCTGATGACTACCATCTTGCCATATAAAGTCGCCTGGTACGTAACTACCATCTTCGTCACTAAACTCACCATCTAGGAGTAGAGTAACTTCAAATCCAGTATGCGTGTGCTCTGGTATTTCACCACCCGCATCAATGTGTAACAGGCTAGAACGTAGCGCACCATCATCAAGCGAAACTCGAGATCGCGCTAACTTACCAACTTGTGTAAATTTACTATGAGAAATACGCGTTAAAGCACGTGGAAGCTGGTAGTTATGTTCATTTACTTTAATAGAAACAGGCTCTACCTCATAAACTTCGTCGATAGAATCATCAGATGTGATCATATCAAGAACATTCAATTCAAAGTCTTCAAATAACTCAGATTGCTCAGTTTGAACTGTCTCAAATTGGACTGGCTCTTCACTAAATAACGCGTCTGCATTACTTGCTTCAATTTTAGCGACTTTAGCTTGGCACACAGGGCACATATCTACATGTATAGAAACGGCTAAACTCAGTGATGTAGCAAGTGATGCATCGCAATACTGTGTCAGTAGAGTTTCACTCGGGTGATGTTTAATCATGCTGTTCTCCCATTTCATTACGTAATTTTTGCAAGGCCAAACGTAACCGTGATTTTACCGTGCCTACTGGGATGTTAAGTTGATGTGCAAGTTGCTCTTGCGACATATCTTGAAAATAAACGCCTCTTACCACTTCACGTTGAGCGATTGGTAGCTTGTCTAAATAGCGCTTAATTTGCTTATCTTCTAAATGATCACTGTATTCGTGATGTGTATCTTGTGATTCGTTTAATAACGGCCAAATATCTTCGCTTATGTTTTCTTCTTTGTTACTTTTCATTTTGCGAAGCATATCGAATGAAGCATTACGCATAACGGTATAAACCCACGTAGTCGCTGCACCTTTATCACTGTGATACAAATGTGCTTTACGCCAAACAGACGTTAACGTCTCTTGAACAAGCTCCATTGCTTGAGCTTCAACACCAAACTGCTTAATTCCAAAGCGTTTAATTTTTGGCGCAAAATATTCAAATAAATAGGAAAACGCTTTTTTGTCGCGTGATTGCGCAACGTCTATAAGCGCTTGCATGAGCTCTTTACTCGGCGTATCTGGCATGGCAGTGTACTTACCTGTATTAGGTTCACAACGTGGTGACTGTTGTTGACTTACCATAATAATTTATCCCGTTATTGCTTTTGTATTAAGTAATACGGGCAATAATTAATTTAGGATCATAAAATTTAGGCAAATTCGTTATTAATCACAGTATGGAGGAAATTCAGTAAGTTATCAAAGTTCGTTTCAAACGCAAGTTGCTGTTTTTTCTCGATAGAAATAGGCAGGAGCTCAAGCCAACGTGCTGCAATCCAAGGCAACTTGTCAAAATGAGTTTTTTTGTACAGTAAACTAAGTTCCGGATTACTTTCAAAGACGTTTAAAAGCGCATCATGTAATAGGTAATGTTTGCCAATTGAGTTGTTAATGTCCTTGTACCAATAAGGCGTCTTACAAGGCGATACCAGCCCATGTCGCAGTTCGTCTTCGTCTTGGTAAGCATCATTAATTTGCACGTTTTTAGATGCATATACATCAATTAATAATACATCGTTATCGTCTTGATCAAAATCGATAATATCAACAAGACAACCTTGCGCACTTATATTAAAAGGCGTGTCATGCTCGAATGTACAAAGCACAAACCCTGTATTATTTTTTAATGCGTTTTTAACCATATTTAAATAGCGAGGCTCAAATATGCGTAATCGCGTATAACCTTCAGGTAACATAAAAATGGGTAATGGAAAAATCGCACGTTTCATAAAGTCTACTTATTTCAAACACTCTGCCTTTACTTACGTGCGCTTTTGCTAAGTCGATCAGCTTTGCATGAATCGAATTAATTACCTACTCCACCATTGGTTAAATATTAAACCAGCTCCCCATGCTTTTTAGTACTTGGACTGAGTAATATGCACTTATCATACTGGCTACTGGCGCTAACATTAAAGCAAATAACCCAAATTCACTGCTCATCGTTTTAATCCTTTAAATGGTTTATTTAACGTTTTTAACACTCGCGTCAGTATTTTTAGACGCAGTATTCTCGGTTAAAACAGCCTCATCTAATATTCCAACTAAAACAGTTTTAGCATCAAAATAAAGCGTTTCTTTTAATGACTTTTCAAGTTCGAATGTTGTTTGCTTAACGTAGCTTGTTACACTTTGAGCTAATATATCAGTAACATCTAGGTCCACTTCTGTTGCGTGTACTTGCGCAGAACCTAATACTAATAAACTTGCCATAGCGATTTTAATTGAATGTTTCATAATGGTATTCCTTGTTTGTATATTGTTTGATTAGACGAAGTTATATAATCAAGGGTTGTGCCAACATGAAAATAAAAATTAAAGTATTGTAATTAAATAGTTTTTTATAAATTTAATTAATTTCAAAAATTCACACTCTATTAATCTAACCACTTAATTTTATTTTTTGACCAATATTTGGTTAATAATTAAGATCAATTTACCCACGTTAATAAAAGTCACAGTAAATACATTTAGCGTTTATAAAAACGTCATATCTAAACGTTAAAGTTCCATTACTATAAATAATTGAAAAGTGCAGTATGTCTATCTTATCTCGTCGTGGTTTTTTAAAAACATCAGTAGCCAGTGTATTTACCGTTGCTATTTCCAGCGCTATAACAGGCTGCGCTCAAACACTAGCTGACAGACCATTATCAGCAATTGAGTTTAAGCATGGTGTTGCCAGTGGTGATCCACTAAGTAATGCTTTAATAATTTGGACGCGAGCCACAACCTCTCAACCATCTTCCATTGCGACTGTTTCATGGGAGCTGGCAAGTGATCCTGATTTTAAAAATATATTACGCAGCGGTTACGAACAAACAGATAAAAGCCGCGACTTTACTATAAAAATAGACGTGCAAGATCTTGCACCAAATACCGAATACTTTTACCGTTTTATGGGTTTGCAAACACAAAGCCCTATTGGCCGGGCTAAAACACTACCAATAAGTAATATTGAACAAATAAAAATGGCTGTTGTGTCGTGCTCAAACTACCCTGCTGGGTACTTTAATGCCTACACTGATGCCGCCAAGCAAAAGGATTTAGATGTAGTACTGCATTTAGGAGACTATATTTACGAGTACCCAATGGGTGGATACGCCACTGAAAATGCTGAAAAAATTGGCCGCCAATTAGCCGCCGATAACAGCGGTGAAATTATTACTTTAAGCGACTACCGCAAACGCTATGCAATTTACAGAACAGACAAAGGTCTACAAGCACTTCACGCAGCAGCGCCTTTTATTGCAATATGGGATGACCACGAAGTTGCTAATGATACATACAAAAATGGCGCGGAAAATCACAACACTAACGAAGGTGATTTTTTTAAACGTCGTGCAGCGGCTATTCAAGCTTATTACGAATGGCTGCCAATTAGACCGCCTATGGGCGAACAAAGCCCGCAAATATATCGCACGTTTGATTTTGGTAATTTAATAAGCTTACACATGCTAGATACTCGCGTAATAGCACGCGATAAACAACTCGCCTACAGCGATTACAAAAACCCCGAGACCAAGTAAATGGATATTGCGCGCTTTGTCAGTGATTTAAATAATCCAAAAAGGCAGTTACTAGGTAAAACACAACTAAACTGGCTCACGAGTGCAATAACTGAGTCAAATGCAAAGTGGCAAGTATTAGGGCAGCAAGTACTCATGAGCAAAATGTGGCTGCCTACTGAAATATTCTCGCAATCCGATCGCACTAAAATCCCGATGGTATTAAAAGAGCTTGTTGCAATTAAAAAAACCGTGTTAGCAAATAAAGCGGTAACACCCGAGCAACTCGCACGCGTAAATACTTTAATGCCTTATAATTTAGATGCGTGGGATGGTTACCCAAGCGAGCGCGAAGCATTGTACAAAAGCGTTACCGCATTAAATAAAAAATTAGTGGTGGTTGCAGGTGATACGCACAATGCGTGGCATGGCACATTAAAAAATGCAAAAGGCGAAAGCGTAGGAGTAGAGTTTGCAACACCTGGTGTTACATCCCCGGGTATGGAGCATTATTTAGCGCTTAATACAGCACAAGCAAAGCAGATGGCTGACTCGCTTTCATTGTTAATAAACGACTTAAACTATTGTGACTTATCACACCGTGGCTATATGTTGCTGACTATTACTAAAGAGCAAATCACAACCGATTGGCGCTATGTAGATAACATTAACACTTCAAGCTACAGCATTGTTAATCAACATCAAAGTGTTTATAAGGGCTAACATTTTGTATAAAAAGAAGGTAAATGTATTATTTACCTTCTTCGCATATTTTATAAAACGCGCTTAATTACAAGTATAAAGAAGCGTCCACGAAGCATCACTTCCTGGAAGGCTGTTTGTATACCAATTTGCACTGTATGCATTGCCTTGATATTGTATTTTGTCGTCGGTGTTATTGTGTGTAAATGGACCGGCCGAATAATCCTTTTTCACCCAATTAGGGTATGTATTAATACCATTACAATCGGTTGAACTTACAACGCTACATCCATTTGCATCAACATTTGTACCAGCGGGTGTATCTGGGCACTGATCAATATCATCATTCACTCCATCATTATCCGCATCACTTTGTGGTTCAACTACTTCAACAGCACAACCCACATCATTAACGGTTTCCCCTGCAGGTGTATTTGGACATTGATCAACACTATCGCTAATACCATCAGCATCGGCATCAGTTACCGCACAACCAATACTATCAACCACTGTATCGGCAGGAGTATTATCACACTGATCAAGGCTGTCACTTATACCATCGCCATCAGAGTCTAAAGCAACGGTACTGCCAACCCAACCTTGAATGATCTCTTTAACTTTAGTGCCTGAAGCGGTTAATGAATTCCAACTGCCGCCAGGGGTGAATAACGAAGCCCCTTCGTTTTTATCATTAATAGACCAGTTAGCGTGACTAATATTGTTTGTTTTAAAAAATGCCATCCATGCATCTGTTTCATTAGCATTAACACCACCATTGCCATCAGCATTAACTGTCCCCCACTCTGTAGCAAACAATGCAATACCGTTGTCGAGTGCTGTTTGCGCTTTATTTCGATATGATTGTCCGTGCGTGCCAGCATAAAAGTGCAGAGTGTAAGCAATATTGGCGCGATCTATCGGATCTTGTGATGCCACATCAACGTCTTGAGACCATGTTGGTGTACCAACCACAATTAAATTATCAGGATCGATTGCTCTAATTTTATCAATTACAGTTTCGGCGTAAGGCTTAATATCGTTAGCCCATGAAATTTGTAACGGCTCGTTATAAATCTCATAAATAACATTATCGTATTGCCCATACTTTGTAGCTACGTCTTCAAAGAATCGAACGGCAGTAGCCTGTTCTGTATGTGCTTCATGGCTATGAAAGTCAATAATAACGTACATATCTTCGCTAATAGCAGCATTTACAACAGTATCAAGACGGCTCATATTCCCATCCCAGTCATAATTTAAGCTACCACCAGCACTTGACCCATGGCCTATTGCCGCGCGAATCAATGTTGCATTAAATTCAGACTTAGCACGTGCTCATAGGTTGGATCTTAAGAAAACTTGAAGTTGAACTCTGTTAATGATCAAATAGTTACGCCAATAAAAACATGACTAAAAACAGAGTTCACATGCAGATTAACCAAGTTTCAAACCAATTAAAAGCCCTTATCTCAGAAAAACACCTCATTGAGCTTGCAAAAACCTCTGGATTTCAAGTTCGACACCGTTGCCTGTCGATCGTTTCTCTGCTCAAAGCCGTATTTAAAAGCTTATCTTGCCTGCAAGACGCTAACTTGTCAGATATCCATCAAAACTTGCGAACGCAGGCTGATTGCACGATAAGTTATAAACCCTTTCATAATCAAATTCGAAAACCAGCCTTGACTGAGCTTGTCCGTGAGCTCGTTATTCAAGCGATGTCTAAATTGACTGTAAACACGCTGGATAAAACCTTTTTTACCCAGCGAGGAATACAGCGAGTGTTATTGCAAGATGGTTCTTCATTTGCTCTACATGATGAATTAGCGCAGGTTTTTGCTGGTCGTTTTACTGCTGTAAGTCCTGCCGCAATTGAGTTGCACGTTACCTATGACCTATTTAATGAACAACCCTGCGAAATAGATATTCGTCCTGATGTTGAAACTGAGCGCGCCTTTTTACCAGGTAGCCACACACTTGAAGATACGTTATTACTTGCTGATGCTGGGTATTTTGACTTAGATTACTTTGAGCAAGTAGCTCAAGATGGCGGATATTTTTTGATCAGAGCAAATAAAAACATTAACCCAATCGTTACATCAGCTTATTGCGCGGGTATAGAACTTAAAGAAAAGAACATTAAAATCAAAACGTTACTCGATAAATTCGCAAGCCAACCACTTGAATTAACAGTACGTTGGAAGAAAAATGGGCCCGAGTACAGGCTTATCTATTTACCGAATGAAAAGCGCCCCGTTTTCCTTGTTACTAATTTAAAAGAGGCACAGTTTAGCTTTGACGAACTACTCGATATATATGCAACTCGTTGGCAAATTGAGTTGTTTTTCAAAGAACTAAAGTCATGGAATAACCTTAAAGGGTTCATCACACGAGATCCTCATATTGCCGAATCATTGGTTTGGCTGAGCATACTGCAAACACTTATCAAGCGTTTTATCTGCCATAGTGCAGCGGGTATGTTTAAGTGTGCGATCTCGACATTTAGAGCGAGTAAGTGCAGTTATCTTTGGTTGGATGATATTCTGGATTGCATAGAACAAACACGGTGCAGCCATAAGATACATCGTGTATTTGAGCTACTAGCGGTAAATTGTAAGCGGCAAAGCATTGAGAAAAACAATGATATTTGCCGTTTTAAGATAGGAAGTCACACGGTCTGTGTTCCTTAAGAACTAAGCTATGAGCACGTGCTACTGTTTCTGCGGTATAAAATTTTTCAGCCCCCCACCCCGTGTTACTCCAGAATAAGCTGGTACCTGCAAAGCTCGTATTTTCACCACCAGCAAGAATTTGATTACCGCTAACCGTTAATTTCTCAACAGCGGCATTAGCCATTGTTGAACAACCTAATAATAAAGCTAACGATAAGCTCGTCACTTTAAAGTTCCTTTTGTTGTGATTAATTAAACTGTTATCCATAATATTTCCTTAAATTGAAGTTATCAGTCGTCATTTCGCTGATGTAATAAAGTAAAACCGCAAAAGCAATACAAAGTAATTGCCCATTATATTTTACGTAAGTTAAAAGTACCAACTTATTATTAACATTAACTGAACAAAAAAATTCACGAAGCACTGCCGTGAATTAGGAAAAGGAGAATAAAAGGAGTTATTGTCAAATCTGGTGTATGAGCTCATCTTGATGCTCTGTTTGATCTTGAGTTATTCTTTCGCCGTCTTTAAATTTTACCCCTGTAATTACTTCAGCCAGTAGCTTAAATCCTCGCAAGCGGTACCATTTTTTCTCTGCCGACTGCGCGAGTTTAAAAACCATCATTAAGGTGGTTGTCCGGCTGCCACAACTCTTCACTTTATGCGTTCTCAGCCTTACCGTCGCAAACGTTGACTCTATCGGATTACTCGTTCTTATGTGCATCCAATGCTCAGCAGGATAATCATAAAATGCCAGCATTTCATCTTTATCCTTCATCAAGCAATCCGTCGCTTTTGGGTATTTGACTGAGTAATTTTTAACAAATAAATCATACGCTTTATAAGCAGAAGCTCGACTCTCTGCCATCCAGATATCTTGTAAATTCGCTTTGATTTTAGGTTGCATTGATTTCGGCACTTTGTTTAGCACATTCGCGATTTTATGCACCCAGCAACGTTGATGTTGGGTTGTTGGCCATACTTTGGTGAGGGCATTCCAAAACCCCAGCGCACCATCCCCTATGGCCAATTTTGGTGGTATTGTTAGACCCTGTGAGCGCAGTTGATTTAACACTTCAGTCCAGCTCTGCTCAGACTCACGAACCCCGTCAACCACCGCCAATAGCTCCTTTCTGCCCGTTTCATCTACCCCCATAATTACCAGTAAGCACAGCTTATCATCCATTCGAATTTTACTGTAAATCCCATCGGCCCAGATATACACATATCGACGTTTAGCCAAGGAACGTTTAGACCACTGCTGATACTCCGTTTCCCAGGTGGATTTCAACCGAGAGACACTATTGGCCGACAAACCTTTGGCTTGCTCGCCTAAAAGAGACACTAAAGCGGGCTGCATATCACCCGTCGAAATTCCTCGTAAATAGAGCCATGGGATCAGCTCTTCGATATTTTTTGTCCGTTTCAGATAAGGCGGGATCAAGGCACTATTGAATTTAATGCCTTCCTTTTTTCGATCCCTGACTTTAGGTATTTTGACCTCAATATCACCAAGGCCTGTTTGGATCGTACGCTCAGGCTGGTGACCATTTTTGACGATCCGCTGAAGTCCCTCGACGGTCTCATGCTGGTATTGAGCCAATAAAACAGCCAACTCAGCCTCAATCGCTTGAGCTAACAACTGCTGCGCCCCGCTTTTAAGCAACTGCTCTAACGGATTGTCTGGTTTTTCAATGGAAATAACATTATCATTTTCAGTCATTGCGATGTCTCTCTGGTTAATTGTTGATCCGGTCAAGATCAATTAACAGATTACATCGCAATGACTTTTTCTCATACACCAGAAACGACTATAGCTCGAATAAAAGGCATGTTTAACGAAGTTCGAAGATTTTGTCTGGGATATATTGTTTTTTACACTTTTTTTACATTAGGTAAAAATAAAATGTTTAAGTAGAGTAAATAGGTAGCCATCGATTGAGAAACACCACCTTGCATACATTTTAGTCAATTATATTGGGCAACACCTTACGTCCTAAACGATAGGCATCTGCAATACTCAATATCCAAATAACAATCATTAAAGGTACGTACTTATATTCAGCGAGCTGAGCGCAGGCGTTAGATGGTTGTTGCGCGGCTTTTAAAATAGCCGTAACCGACATGGGGATTTTTCCGTGTACAATTTCATTTGCAGTACACTGTGCAATCGCAAATATATCTTGAAGGGTTAAAATTAAAAGAACAGAAAAAACACCCGCAAAAATAGCGCCTATAAGGTGTTTTTTTAAAGAAAAATGCCCCGCTCCAGGATAAACAATGGCGGTAAGTAAAGCAGCTTTAAGATCTGGTTTCATATTTATCCAATATAGAAATTATACTTTTTAAAGTGGTCACATAAAAAAAGCCACTTTGCAGTGGCTCAATTAAAATATCAAGTAGTTAAATGTATTATTGTTCGCCAAACCCAAGAGTTAACTCAATACCAACAAAGCGAGGTGCTCCTGCAACAAATGTTGGGTTGCCAAATCCTCCTCCAGTATTACCAGCATCAACTAAGTACTCTTTATTTAATAAATTACTGGCAAATACACTAACAGCCCAATCATCACCACTTGCAATTCCTAAGCGCGCACTGACTAATCCAAGCCCAGATTGGCTAATATCTAAGCCTGATATTGGCGCATTTGCTGGCTCAAAAAACACTTCAGAGCGGTAGCTATATATTAAAGAGCTCGTTAAATTAAATGAGTTTGACAATTCTGTTGAATAAAACAGCCCCGTACTAAACGTCCACTCTGGTTGTAATCTAAATTTATTGCCTGCGAGGTTACCGTTATTACTGTCATCATCTATTTCAGCATCAAGGTAAGCCGCATTGGCAAATATCTCAAACTCATTATTAATTAACGCCCTTACTTCAGCCTCTGCGCCAACATTAGTGGCAGAGCCCGCATCAGCAGAAAACGCAACGCCTTCATCATCCTGTAGCGTAACCTGAAAGTTAGAGTAATCTTGATAAAATACAGCGACAGAGTAATCTAAACGCCCGTCAAGCGCTTTGCCTTTAATACCAGTTTCGTAGTTCCAAATAATTTCCGCTGGAACTTCTGATATTGAGGCTTCAACATTCCCTTGTTCGTCGTTAGCTGAACTTACTTCAAGTACTTCCGAACGACGCCCTTTTGAAATAGTCGCATACATATTTGTAGTAGGGTTTATTATATAAAGCGCATTAAAACGTGGCAGCCAATCATCATAATCAGCATCGCCATAGAATGTTTCACCATTAGTATCAACCGTAAACAATGGCGCTTGCGTCAAAACACTATTGGGTGCAGCAGAGCTATAACCACTGCGCTTTTCTTCTTTTATATAACGAAGACCCGCTGTTAACTCCAGTGCCTCAGTTGCAGCATAAGTTACATCAGCAAACGCTGAGTACGCTTTGTTTTCACCATAGTTTGTAAACTCTAATGAATATGGCAACTCGTTTATTGCACCACCTGTTAATGCTGGCGTTAAAATATTAACGCTACCATCATTATTAATACAAGGAACACCTGAACCCAATACGCCTAAGCAATTTAAGAATATAGACTCCTCTGTACTAAATGGAATACGCTGGCTACCCTCTTCTTCAAAGTAACTCACACCAAAAATACTAGTAAACTTATTCTGCGTATAAACAGCGCGTAATTCTTGGCTAAATTGGTCGCCCTCTGCAGCTTCTGCAAATTCTAAAAACCATGCTTGTGTACCATCAGCATCAAACACTTCTAAAGAGTCAAAATTACGCCCTGCAGTAATTGAGGTGATTGTTAAATCGTTACTTACATCCCAATTTACAGTTAAATTTAAATCGTTAACTGTGCGCTCTACACCTAAGTCTTTTTTTCCAAACACAGACTCTGCATACGGACTACCTGGCATTTCAACAAAACTATATGGACTTGTATCACCACCGGTTGGTGCATAAAGCCCATTTTTAAAAGATGTACCCGAGTCATCATTTTTTTCATACGTATACACCAAATCAATCGTTACATCGTCACTAGGTGTAATACGTAAAGACGGACGATAAGAAAAACGCTCAATAGCATGCATATCATCTTGCTTAAACCCAGCCGGATTTTGGGAGTTACTATCTCCTGCAATATTTTTTATAAACCCATCACGTTCACGATAAGTAAAAGCAACACGGCCTTGCATTAAATCATTACCACCCGTTACAAAACCACTAACACCTTTGGCCGAGTAATTACCAACGGATGCTTTTAATTGAGCCGAAAAACCTTTTTCTGGTTTACGTGTTGCTACACTAATAGCCCCCACAGAAGCTGCTGTTCCAAACAGTGTCGCTTGTGGTCCCTTAACAACTTCAATCCCTTCTACATCAAAAAGCTCAAAGTATGAGCCACGAGAGCGTGATACATCTGCTCCGTTATAATAAATAGACACACGAGGGGATGATTGAGACGACCCACTATCAGACGTAATACCACGAATTACAAAGCCTGGGTTGTTAGGGCTTTGCTCTTGAATAACAAGCCCCGGTGTTATTTCAGATAAAGTGTCGAGTTCGCCAATACCTAAGCTTTCTAAAAAGTCGCCATCGTAGGCACTTATTGTTACAGGCACATCTTGTATTGATTGCGCACGCTTTTGAGCAACAACCACTATTTCATCAAGTTCTTTATTTATGGTTTGATCTGCAAAACTATTTGTTGATGTAACGCAAATCATCGCCACAGACAATTTAGTAAGTTTAAGAAAAGGCCGTGTTGTTAATTTATTTTTCATGTTTTTCACTGTTCGTCCGGTTAATTGTTTTTAGGAATTACCGGTAATCTAACGAACTATTACGACTTTTTTACGTCTTATTAATTACGCATTGGTTAAATTGATGTTTCAACTTTATGAAAAATAATAAATTATTATATTTATATAAAAATTATAAGATTGAAAAACTCAGCGTACACTTGTACACTAAAATTCATTCAAATAGTGGTAGGATCTGTCATGTCGTTAGAAGCGCCCTATTCTAAAAAAGAAGAACAACTAAACGTAATTAGTCATGCACTTGGTATTGTATTTGCCGCATTTGTTATGTGGGATTTATTTAGCCAAGCCACCAGCACTAAAGCGTATATTAGTACTGCAATTTATGGCAGCAGCTTATTTGTGCTGTTTTTGTCGTCCACTTTGTACCACGCCAGTATTCAACCACGCTTAAGAGCTTTTTATAAAAAGTGCGATCACTGCGCCATATACTTATTAATTGCCGGCACCTACACTCCCTTTTTATTAATCTCATTAACCGGTGCTTGGTCATGGGCCACACTTACATTTATTTGGACTGTGGCACTGGCGGGCGTTGCGTACAAAGTATTTGTAAAAAACGGCAATAAAAAAATATCACTCGCCACCTACTTGCTCATGGGTTGGTTTGCACTGGCTATTGTATATCCGCTTTATTCAAGTGTTGATGTAAAAGCACTTTACTGGCTACTTGCCGGCGGTATTTTTTATAGTTTAGGCACTTTTTTTTACAGCGCTAAAAGCACCCAATTTAGCCACGCTATTTGGCACTTATTTGTTATTGCTGGGTGTGTTTGCCATTATATTTCAATTAGTAATTATGTTTATTAGGCAGGTAAAGCCAATTAGAATGGTCTGGTTCGAGCGATAACCGGACATTGAGATTTGCTTAATATCGTCGTTAATTGATTGGTTAAATAGCATTTGATAGCAATATCTTAGGTAATTTGTTTAAACTGTAGAAAGTAGAAAATGAGCGTGATATCGGCAGAAATATGTACGATTTACGCATTTTAAAATTGTAAGAGATTTGGTTCAATCATCACATATTTTGCAAGCAGACAGGAAGTGAGTGGGAATACATGAAAATAGGACGAAATGAAAAGTGTTGGTGTAATTCTGGTAAGAAGTTTAAACATTGCCATTATGGTCGTGAAAATGAAGCTCCTATTAGTAAAGGTGAAGCAATTGGGCATACAAAGAAAAACTCATCAAGAAAATTATGTTACGTTTCGCCTGATTTAAAACATGAATGTAGTAAAAAAATTATTAACGCTCATACCATATCGAAAAGCGGTAGCTTGGAAGAAATTGCAGATGAAAGTAACCATGTATTGGGCTTAAAAATAAACTTACCAAATATAATGATAAATAAAGGTAAATTAATCCCAGAGAAAATCGGAATTAATCAAGCTTCGACGTTTAAAGGGTTTTGTTCTACTCATGATAAGACGCTTTTTGCTTGTATAGAAGACAGGGTGTTTGTTGGAGATGAAGAGCAATGTTTAGCTCTGATGTACCGTTCAGTTGCAAAAGAGCTGTATGCTAAAGAGGGCATGCTTAATACATCTGAGTTTATTAAAGGTGGTGATAGAGGTAGGCAACCATTAGAGCAAATGTTCCTGCAGAAGTTTGCAGCTGTTCAACAGCTGGGTATTAATGCTGCTATCAAGGAGCTTTCCGAGCTAAAGCATCAACTTGATGATCAACTTCTTGGTAACACAACTGGTAATTTATCTCATCTGATTATCGAATCGTCAGAACCTATGCCTGTGGCTGTTTCATCAATTGTTGCACCAATAAGTGATTTTTCTGGCAACTTTATTCAAGATTTAGGAGATTTAAGTGTTGATGCTCAGCAACTGATTTTCAATTCATTTTCTAGTGACGGGAAAGGGTATGTAGTTTTTAGTTGGGTAAAAGAATCAAAAAAAGTTTTAGGCTTCATTAATTCACTATTGGCCATAGATGAAAGTAAAATTTTTAGCGCACTAATTAGGTTCTTTTTCGCAGTAGCAGAAAATACTTTTACTTCCCCTTTATGGTGGAAGACGTTAACGAGTGAACAAAAAGATAAAATACAAAAACTTATAATGTCAGGTGTTAACCCAATGGAATTCGAGCCAAGCAGCTTTTTAGTTGATGATGGTCTTGAATTTTCTGGATGGGAAATTGCTGCACTTCATAAAACAAATTTTTAGAAAGTTGTTAAACGTCTGCTTCTGGCACTCTCCAGCCAGTTGACAACATAAAATATTGATAATAATTGGCAAGGTATTTTACTGTGTCGGATGGCATGGCGAAGCCACTTATCCGACCTACGTCAAAAGGTAGATTGCTTAAGCCGAAGGCGCCACCCAACAGAGTATCAATTCACGCCTAGAGGTCAGCTATGGCACTTACCTGCCAATAATAGTCATATCACTCCCACCTGCACTCGCGCATATTCACTTTGTCGTTTTTAAACAGTACGCCTTCTGATAATAACTTTTCGCGTTGTTCTTGGTATTTTTCGCTACCTGCAGGGAATGATATTTTACCTTGGCTATTCACTACCCTGTGCCAAGGTATAATTGAGTCGTTTGGCATCATTTTTAATAAGCGCCCCACCAACCGTGAGTTTTGCGGGTAGCCCGCAAGAGCTGCAACTTGCCCGTAGCTTGCTACTTTTCCTGTTGGTATGCCTGCGATAACAGTATAAATGAGTGTTTCTTTATCAATATCAGCGTTCATTTAAATACGCCTCACTAAGTACTCTAAATTGCTCCCATATAGTGCGCGCTACAGGGCCATGGTGCACTGCATGTTGTCTAAAGGCTCTAATTTGTGCACTAAACTTATGCTCACGGTCAGTTATGTGTATTTCTTGAAGTAAGCCTGCTTTTATTTCAGGGTCGCAGTGCTCTAGGCTCATCATTGCCCAACCCGCGCCTGAGAGTAAAAACGATTTTAAGGTCGATACATCATCAATTTTCATCATGGCCGAGCCTTTTGAGTACGATAGTCTGTCACTGTCGATACTCAAGTCACTTTCAAACATGGCTAAACACGGATACGTTTGCAGTTCGCTATAGGTTAGCTTTTGAGGAAGTACGCCTTTAGCGCTGACAATGCCAATATCGAGCCTGCCTATGGGTACACTTTCTAAATCGCCTGTCGCATGGAATAAATCAAACCACGGGCCAATGCCTAATTCGGCTTGCCCATTATTTACTTGCTCTAACGAAATAAAGCGCTTCCCGCTTGTTAAGCTAAATTCCGTGCTGGTAAACAACCTAAAAGTATTACTTATGATCTCGTTGTAACTTTGCATATGGCAAAGTTGTTCGTAACAAATTCTAAATTGGGGCTCATTCCCGAGTGCTAATTCTTTAGCAAGCTGTGCTAACTCGCCGTTCGCATGCAGGAGTTGCTGCGCCTCGCGGTGAAAAATACGCCCTTTTTCAGTAAGCTGTAATCGGTACTTACTTCTATCTAGTAACTCAAATCCTATTTTTTCTTCTAGTTTTTTAATAGCAAGTGTAAGCGCGGGCTGCGTTTTATGTAGCTTTAGTGCTGCCCCACTTAAGCTTGCGCTTTGCACTATGGCATCTAAAATTATTAATTGATTCAGCTTCATATACCGCTCTGCAACATTATAAGTAAAACTTATTGAGTTTCTAAAATTTAATGATTTTTATTTTATATGTTTGCAGCGTATGCTGCACTTAATTATTTTGCCATCACTGCAACGGAGAAGACATGAAACTCTTTCGTCTATGTTTATTAACAACGACCTTACTTAGCTTAATAGCCTGTTCTGAGCCAGAACAACAAGTTAAAGAAGAGCCCATTCGCCCTGTTAAATTATTCAACATAGGTCATGATTCTCAAATTAACATTCGCAGCTTTCCTGCTGAAGTTGTTGCAAACCAAGGGTCATACCTTGCTTTTAGAGTAAATGGCGAGCTTGTAAAATTTCCTGTCTTAGCAGGCGAACATGTAGAGAAAGGCCAACTATTGGCAAAGCTCGATCCTGAAGATTTTGAATTGCAATATGATGATAGAAAAGCTAGGTATGAACTTGCAAAATCTCAACTTAACCGGATAGAACAATTATTTGAAAAACGAATTACTAGCCAATCAGAGCTCGATAAAGCAACTGCTGATATGCAAGTTGCTGAATCAGCATTCAAAATAGCTGAAACAAACCTTGAGTACAGTGAATTACGTGCTCCTTTTAGTGGCATCGTCGCTAAAGTATTTGTTAAAAACTTTGAAAATATTCAAGCGAAGCAAAATATATTACGTTTAGAAACCCGCGATTTAATGGACGTTGAAATACAAGTTCCTGAAAAAATAGTTGCACGCTTTAATAAAGGCACTAGCTACCAACCTACTGTTAAATTTGACGGTTACGACGACAAAGAATACACCTTAACGATAAAAGAATGGGATACGCAAGCAGACCCTGCAACACTTACTTATAAAGTTGTTTTTTCTCTGCCTGTACCCGATGACTTTAATTTACTTGCTGGCATGACAGGCAGTGTACTAATTGATTTGAGTAAAGTAACTAACTCACAAGTTGCTTACACAATTTTACCTATAGAATCCGTTTTTTCTGATCCTCAAGAAACCATTAAAAACAATGCATATGTTTGGCTTTACGACGAGCAAACAGGTCAGGTTCATAAGCAAGCGGTAGAAATTGGTCAACTTCATCGCGACGGCATTGAAGTACTAAGCGGCATTAAAGAAGGTCAAATAGTTGTGGCTGCGGGTGTACACTCAATAAAAGAAGGAATGAAGGTACGCGCGTGGAATAAAGAGCGAGGCTTATAACAATGAGCTTTGCACAACTCTCTATAGAAAAAAAAGTAATCAGCTGGATGTTTACGTTGCTGCTATTAATTGGTGGTAGCGTATCGTATTTTGATTTAGGGCAATTAGAAGACCCTGAATTTACACTCAAAAAGGCCATGGTTATAACCATGTACCCAGGTGCTTCACCGCAACAAGTTGAAGAAGAAGTAACCTTCCCTATCGAAAATGCGATTCAGCAATTACCTTATGTCGATTATGTAACGTCAATTTCGTCAAATGGAAAATCGCAAATTACAGTAGAAATGAAAAGCACCTACCGTAAAGAACAACTGCGACAAATATGGGATGAAATGCGTCGTAAAATTAATGATCTCTCCCCCTCATTACCTACCGGTGTCTACCCAAGTATAATTTTAGATGATTTTGCCGACGTATACGGTGTGATGTATTCGGTTACAGGCGATGGCTATTCGTATGATGAACTTAAAGATTACGTAGACTATTTAAAGCGCGAGCTGGTACTTGTTAAGGGGGTTAGTAAAGTTACCGTTGCTGGAGAGCAGCAAGCACAGGTTATGGTAGAGATATCGACTCGTAAATTAGCGCAATTAGGCATAGCTCCTAGTCATATATTTCAACTTTTACAATCGCAAAACACGGTATCAAACGCGGGTAAAATTCGCGTAGGCGATGAATCAATCCGTTTTCATCCAACGGGTGAGTTTAAAAATGTAAAAGAGCTTGAAACGCTACTGATTTCAAAAACAGGCGCAAGTGAGCTAATTTACTTAGGTGATGTAGCCAAGGTACACAGAGAATATGCCGAAGTACCAAGTAATATTATTCGCTACAATAATGAACAAGCATTATTAATAGGTGTGTCATTTACCTCTGGTGTTAACGTGGTTGATATAGGCAAGCATATAGATGAACACTTGGCATCGCTTGAGTATCAACGACCACATGGCATTGATATTAGTTCGGTATACAATCAACCTAAAGAAGTTGAAAAGTCAGTTGATGGATTTATTATCAGCTTGGTTGAAGCTATTGCGATTGTAATTGTGGTTTTGCTTTTGTTTATGGGGCTAAAAAGCGGCATTTTAATTGGTGGTATTTTACTACTGACCGTACTAGGTACGTTTATATTTATGAAGTTGTTTGCTATCGATTTACAGCGCATATCGCTTGGGGCACTTATTATTGCACTAGGGATGCTGGTTGATAACGCAATAGTAGTAACCGAAGGGATACTAATAAACCTTAAACGTGGCCAAACAAAACTCAAAGCAGCAGTTAATATTGTTGAACAAACTAAGTGGCCTTTACTAGGTGCAACAGTCATTGCGGTAACCGCGTTTGCACCAATAGGTTTAAGCTCTGATGCCAGTGGTGAATTTGCCGGTAGCTTATTTTGGGTGCTGTTTATTTCGCTTTTATTAAGTTGGATAACAGCTATTACATTAACGCCATTTTTTGCCAATTTGATGTTTAAAGAAACTCAATTCAAAGGCGAAAATGACCAAGAAGATGAAGACCCATACAAAGGCTTTATTTTTAATGGCTATAAGGCTGTATTAGATTTTTCTCTACACTTTAGAAAAACCACGCTTATATTAATGGTTGTTTTACTGTGTACTGCGGTTGTTGGTTTTGGCTCTGTAAAACAGTCATTCTTTCCTGCCTCTAATACACCTATGTTTTATGTAGATTACTGGCAAGCACAAGGTTCTGATGTTCGCTCAACCCTTGAGGGAGTTAAACAGCTTGAGGCGTTTTTACAAAAAGAAGAACTCGTTGAAGAAGTAACAAGTACCACAGGGCAAGGCGCACCGCGCTTTATGCTTACCTACGCGCCAGAAAAGTCATACCCAGCTTATGGCCAATTGATTGTTCGTGTTGCCGATAGGGAAGCTGTTGCCACTATAATGCAAAAAGTCCGTGATTATTCAAATCAGTATGCGCTTTCTGCACAACTTAAAATTAAACCAATGGAAATAGGCCCTTCTACCGATGCCAAAATAGAAGCCCGTTTTTCGGGCCCTGATCCTGTTATTTTAAGGCAACTGGCCGCTAAAGCCGAAGAACTGATTGGTAACGATGATGGCGCATACAATATTCGTAATGACTGGCGCGCACGTACCAAAATGATTCGCCCACAGTTTAACGAACAAAAAGCACGCCGCTTAGGCATTAGCAAATCAGACTTGGATGATATATTACTCACCAGTTTGTCAGGTAAGCAAGTAGGTGTATATCGTGATGGTACGCAGTTGCTGCCTATTATTGCACGATCCCCGGCTAACGAGCGCTTAAACGTAGAAAGCGTTCACGACCTTCAAATATACAGCCCAGTACTTGGTGTATTTGTACCAGTAACCCAAGTAGTAGACGAGTTTATTGTACAATGGGAAGACAGCCTAATAATGCGCCGCGACCGTAAACGTACTATTACTGTGATGGCCGATCATAATGTACTCGGCGATGAAACCCCAGCTAAACTATTTGCGCGTATTCGCGGCCCAATAGAGAATATGGAACTGCCACGTGGTTACCAACTGGAATGGGGCGGCGAGTTTGAGTCATCAAGCAAAGCTCAAAAAGCAATATTTGGCTCTTTACCATTAGGTTACTTAGCTATGTTTGCAGTAACTGTATTATTATTCAACTCAGTTAAACAACCTTTGGTAATTTGGGCAACCGTGCCTCTTGCTATTATTGGCGTAAGTGCAGGGTTATTGATTATGAATACACCATTTAGCTTTATGGGTTTGCTTGGTTTGTTAAGCTTAAGCGGTATGTTGATCAAAAATGGGATTGTGCTGGTCGATCAAATAAATCTCGAATTGAGTGAAGGTAAATCGCCTTATGAAGCCGTATTTGACTCTGGTGTGAGTCGTGTACGCCCAGTTGCTATGGCCGCTATAACCACTATTTTAGGTATGATCCCGCTGCTATTTGACGTGTTCTTCCAGTCAATGGCGGTAACCATAATGTTCGGTTTAGGCTTTGCCACCATACTAACCCTCATTGTAGTGCCAGTACTTTACACGGTTATATTTAGAATTGATTACGAACCGCGTAAGTAGTTAAACATCTAATCGGTTAACATAAAAAAATGCCACTGGCTCAAGGTCAGTGGCATTTTTATTTAATACCGATGAAAAAAGAAAGGCCACATATTGAGTGGTTAATAAATTAGCCGCAACACTTTTTGTATTTTTTGCCGCTACCACATACACAAGGTGTGTTACGCTCTGGTACTTTATCAAATACTTGTGGTGTTGACTTGCTAAGCGCAAAGTCTAGTTCGCGAATATCTTCTGGTACGTCTGCTTTAACTTCAATCGAAGCAAACAGCGAATGCTCTGCTAATATTGCTTGTACTTCAGATTGTCGTTCAGCCGAGTTTACAATTAATGTTAGCGGATGTAACTCTGTCCCTACCTTTGCGGTACGTTTTGGCGAAAATCCGCTACTGTTATTTTTACCCATTATATCGGGCTTACCCATAAAGAAAAACTTTGACATGCTACTTCTATAACCTTTCTACATTATTAAGACGGCGCATCTTAACAGCTTACCCAACATATAACTAAGTGTACTTGTTAATGCACAATATAAATTAGGCTTTACTGTATATACGCCTAGGGGCTGTTGATCTTTGTAGTATATATATTAATCAGCCCATATTGGTAGCCACATCATAGTGAATGCTAAAGCGAGCATGGAATGATAATTCCGCTCAAGCTTTTCATACCGTGTGGCTATCCCTCTATATTGTTTGATCCGACCAAAGGCATTCTCAACTAAGTGCCTATATTTGTACATGCACCAGTCAATATCTTCATTACCCACTAAACTGTTATCCTTGCGTGGAATAACGGGTGTAGCGCTATTGTCACGAATAAACTCTCTTAGTTTTTCACTATCGTAGCCTTTATCTGCGACAACAACATTACTCGTTGGGCAATTGGCTACAAGTGACTCTGCATGGACGATATCATGCGTATTTCCACAGGATAATTCATAATAAACAGGCAATCCTCCGCTATCTACTGCAAGATGAATTTTAGTCGAATTACCACCTCGACTCTTACCGATTGATTCATTGTCAGCGGTTCTTGCACCGCAACTATGCTGGTGAGCCCTGACAATACTTGACGTGGTTTAATGGATTCGACTACCCCAGTTAAGAGATAATCAACTTAACTGGAGATCGATAATGACAAAACGTAAAAAGTATTCCAAAGAATTTAAACTTGATGCTATCGCATTAGTTGTTGAGCAAAACTACTCACAAGCAGAAGCCTCTAGAAATTTAGGGGTAAATCCCAACATGCTTGGTCGCTGGATAAAAGAAGCTGAAAATGATGATGGGCATGCTTTTAGAGGGAACGGTAATTTAACCCCTGAGCAAGAAGAGATCAGAGAGCTAAAAGCGCAAGTGAAACGCCTAGAAATGGAGCGTGAAATATTAAAAAAAGCGACGGTCTTCTTTGCCAAAGAAACGAAGTGAAATATTCGTTCATAACCCAATACAAGAAGACCTGGCCTGTGGCGACAATGTGCCGAATACTGGGTGTAAAAAGTAACAATTACTATAGTTATCAAAAGCGATTCTCAACTAAATCAGAGGATCCAACACATCAAGAAATGATTGATTGTGTCAAGGACATAGCGCACTTCAGTGATAATACTTACGGTGAAAGGCGTATTCAGAAAGTCTTAAATGCACTCGGTTTTCCGGTGAGTCGTTACAAAACAGCACAGCTAATGAAAGAGGCAAATGTCTGGGTGCGTTATAAAAAGAGATACAAAGTGACAACGAATAGTGAGCATAATAAGCCTATTTATCCCAATGTACTTGAGCAAAACTTCAACGTTGAAGCAGCTGATCAAGCCTGGGTACAAGATATCACTTATGTTTGGACTGCAGAAGGTTGGTTGTATCTGGCGGTAGTGATTGATTTATATTCGCGAAAAGTCGTTGGTTGGAGCATGGGCTCACGAATGAAAGCGCAGCTTGTCTGTGACGCACTGACTATGGCGATGTGGCAACGCCAGCCCAAAACAGGGTTAATTATCCATTCAGATCAAGGGGTTCAATATGCAAGCCACCAATATCGTAAATTGCTCAAGTCAAATGACTTCATTGGTAGCATGAGTAAGAAAGGCTGTTGCTGGGATAATGCTGTTGCAGAAAGCTTCTTCGGTAGTTTGAAGCAAGAGCGCGTGCATTGGAAAAACTACCCAACGCGTTATGAGGCTCAACAGGATGTAATGAATTACATCTGTATGTGGTACAACAGTCGTCGCTTACATTCGTACTTAAATTATCAAAGCCCAAATGACTTTGAAGAACGAATCGAAACATTAGATATGGTTTCTTAACTAGGGTGACTGAATTTAGTTGACCACGTCAACTGCCATCAATAAAGATCCAATCCATATCAGCATAGTGGGATAACACTCGAAATAATTCATTCAAAATATCTTTTTTGGACCATAAATTAAATCGTCTATAAATAGCACTCCACGAGCCGAAATAAGACGGTAAATCTCGCCAAGGAATACCGGTACGCATCTTATAGAGTATGCCTTCGAGCGTTTTTCTATGCTCAGGCTTATTATAAATTCGACCACTTAAGTGCATTACTTTTGATAAGACATTCCATGTCGCGTCTGTTAACATTAATCTTGGCATGAGGGTTCGTGTAATGTTTTTTAGCGAATTCAATTATACCTTATCCTTATGCTGTTTGTTTTTTATACCGCAAAGATCAACACGCCCTAATATAACGAGAGCTATAGTCGTTTCTGGTGTATGAGAAAAAGTCATTGCGATGTAATCTGTTAATTGATCTTGACCGGATCAACAATTAACCAGAGAGACATCGCAATGACTGAAAATGATAATGTTATTTCCATTGAAAAACCAGACAATCCGTTAGAGCAGTTGCTTAAAAGCGGGGCGCAGCAGTTGTTAGCTCAAGCGATTGAGGCTGAGTTGGCTGTTTTATTGGCTCAATACCAGCATGAGACCGTCGAGGGACTTCAGCGGATCGTCAAAAATGGTCACCAGCCTGAGCGTACGATCCAAACAGGCCTTGGTGATATTGAGGTCAAAATACCTAAAGTCAGGGATCGAAAAAAGGAAGGCATTAAATTCAATAGTGCCTTGATCCCGCCTTATCTGAAACGGACAAAAAATATCGAAGAGCTGATCCCATGGCTCTATTTACGAGGAATTTCGACGGGTGATATGCAGCCCGCTTTAGTGTCTCTTTTAGGCGAGCAAGCCAAAGGTTTGTCGGCCAATAGTGTCTCTCGGTTGAAATCCACCTGGGAAACGGAGTATCAGCAGTGGTCTAAACGTTCCTTGGCTAAACGTCGATATGTGTATATCTGGGCCGATGGGATTTACAGTAAAATTCGAATGGATGATAAGCTGTGCTTACTGGTAATTATGGGGGTAGATGAAACGGGCAGAAAGGAGCTATTGGCGGTGGTTGACGGGGTTCGTGAGTCTGAGCAGAGCTGGACTGAAGTGTTAAATCAACTGCGCTCACAGGGTCTAACAATACCACCAAAATTGGCCATAGGGGATGGTGCGCTGGGGTTTTGGAATGCCCTCACCAAAGTATGGCCAACAACCCAACATCAACGTTGCTGGGTGCATAAAATCGCGAATGTGCTAAACAAAGTGCCGAAATCAATGCAACCTAAAATCAAAGCGAATTTACAAGATATCTGGATGGCAGAGAGTCGAGCTTCTGCTTATAAAGCGTATGATTTATTTGTTAAAAATTACTCAGTCAAATACCCAAAAGCGACGGATTGCTTGATGAAGGATAAAGATGAAATGCTGGCATTTTATGATTATCCTGCTGAGCATTGGATGCACATAAGAACGAGTAATCCGATAGAGTCAACGTTTGCGACGGTAAGGCTGAGAACGCATAAAGTGAAGAGTTGTGGCAGCCGGACAACCACCTTAATGATGGTTTTTAAACTCGCGCAGTCGGCAGAGAAAAAATGGTACCGCTTGCGAGGATTTAAGCTACTGGCTGAAGTAATTACAGGGGTAAAATTTAAAGACGGCGAAAGAATAACTCAAGATCAAACAGAGCATCAAGATGAGCTCATACACCAGATTTGACAATAACTCATATAACGACATAAATAAGCTATTTAATGGATTTAAAATAGAGATTTAGACAAACCTTAAATTCGTAATAGAGTGAAATTACGCTGACTCAGCTTAGAGACATTTTAGTATCTAATATCAATCCGTAATAATACTTGATCAATTTGAGGGCTTAAGCCTGACGCTAACTGTGTTAAAAACTTCTGATATACGACTGCATGGATGCAGAAGGTAGAGCAATGCAGGGGCAATTACTGATAACAACTAAATAAGAAATTTTTGCCTTGTTATCGACACTATTTCTTACCTCAAAATAGCACACTTAATTAAGCTAAGTGGTATAACACCACCACTTAGCTGCACATTATTTTTTTAAACTGAGAATACGGCCTGAGCTTGGTTGTGAGTCTGATTTAGCATTAGACGACTTATTCTCTTTAATACTTTTTGGCTTACCAACATACGTGGTAGAACGCTTTTGATAAGGTGCTTTACTGCGCTCATTTTTGCGCTCGCCATTAGCATTACTACGCTCAGAGTTGCGATTTGAACTTCGCTCAGTATTACGCTCGCCACTTTGTTCGCCTTTATTAAAACGGCGAGGGTTTTCACCCTGAAAATCACGTTTTTTGGGAGCCGACGGCGTATTATTTTCTGATTGTTTGTTAGTATCAAGCGAATGCTCTTGGGTTTTACCTGAGTCAGAAATTGAGTCGTTTATTTGCGCCATTTCAGTATCAGACAAATGACGCCACTGCCCTACCTTTAAACCTTTTAGTGTTACGTTCATTATACGAGTGCGCTTTAACGTAACCACTTCGTAACCTAAATATTCACACATGCGGCGTATTTGGCGGTTTAAACCTTGGGTAAGTACTATTTTAAATTCTTTAGGGCCACTTTGCGTGACTTTACATTTCTTAGTGACGGTATCTAAAACAGGAACACCATTAGCCATTTTTGTAACAAACTGACGATTAAGCGGTTTATCCACCGTAACAACGTATTCTTTTTCGTGATTATTGCCCGCACGCAAAATTTTATTAACGATGTCGCCTTCGTTAGTTAAAAATATAAGCCCTTCAGACGGTCTATCTAAGCGCCCTATTGGAAATATACGCGAAGGATAGTTAACTGCTCGTATAATATTACTTTGAATTTTACTTTCGGTAGTACACGTAATACCAACGGGTTTGTTGTAAGCGATATAAACGCGCTTTGGTGTGGCTTTAAGTGGCTTGCCATCAATTAATACAACATCGGTAGCGGCTACTTTTACGCCCATTTCTGGAGAGTAGCCATTAACGCTGACACGACCCTGCTCAATATATTTATCGGCTTCGCGGCGTGAACAAAATCCTGTTTCACTAATAAATTTATTTAAACGTTTTAATTCGGTCATGGCACTTATAGCGTAGTAATTTTTAAGGCGAGTAGTGTAAACCACCCACACTATTTTTTCGCCCCTAATTTAGAATTTATAGGTGTTTAAGCATTAATTTTTGCTTTCGTTAATTTACGCCATACAAATTCAAGCGGGCCTTGATTAAAATAGCGGCTGTATATAAAGGTAAATATGAGCTGCATTACAACTAATGCCGTTGCCAGCACCCAGTAATCAATACGATCAAAACCGAGCACCCAGTGTGTAAATAGCACTTTATATAACAATAGTTGCATGAGTGTTTGGCTAATATACAAGGTAAATGCTAAGCGCCCTGTTTGCTGAATAAGCTTGCCAACGTGTGCGCTGTTATTGCAAAATTTAACAATTAAATGAATATACAACGTCGCCATTCCAAGTGCCGCAAACATATTTATTAACTCTTGTATGGCATACATAAAGCCACTACTGTATTGCGAGGTATAGAGCCTAAATGCACTCAAGATCGTGGTTGCAATAACGATTGTTACTAGCTGTTTTGTGCTTAAGCCTTCACTAAATACCCCCTGTTTATACAAGTAAATACCAATGAGCATAATCCCTGCACACATCCACAAGGTCATTATCGGCACTATAAATACCATTAATGCATTCATACCTAAGTTAGAAATAAAATAATCAAAATAATGTGGGCTATATAAAGAAATAAAATCTTGAGAGTCGCGATAAATAATATCCACAGGTGCACTATACATAACCAGCCCAGTGGTGATGCCACACAGTAAAATAAATGCAAGACCTCGCTTCAAAAGTAACGCATTATCGCTTTGTAGGTATTTCAGAGTAAACCAACCTGAAATGCCATAAACAAATAAAATATCACCAGCCCAAAGTAAAAACCCATGTGCTAAACCAAACAGTATTAACCAGTAAAGCCTACTTTTTAACTGCACATCAGACTTATAACGTTGCCATTGAATATAAAGCCCAGCCCCAAACAGCAAACTAAACAGCGTTCTAAAACGACCGTCTACAAATAAGGTACTAAAAATATAAATAATAGAGTCACTAACAGGGGCATTACTGTGCGCAATGTAGCCTAATTCAAAAACACCAAAAGCATAGCTATTCATGTAAACTAAGCCCAGTACAGCTATGCCACGAATGAAGTCCATATTGTAATTGCGCATTAAAGCTAGTGTCCGTTAAATATTGTTCTTATAGCAGTCGGCCCAATTGACCGACTGCTGGTAGAGTGCAGGCAGTATAGCATCGTCTATATTCAACAAAAGCCCAGCTTGCTCTAGCGCCCACCAGCTTCCAGTTTCGTATGCTCTAACAACGTTTAAAATATAGTAAAGGTTATTTTTATCATTTAATAATGCCGCTTTTATCTCATCTGGAAAAGGCAGCTTTTCAACGAGTAAGCTCATCGGTTGATCAAGTATTGCATCAAGCAATGAAAATAAACCGGTTAAAAAAGCCTCTCCAGTTTGGCTCTTTGCTACATTTTTTGCTAAAAGCTCACAAAAACGAGCACGAACAACGCAAACCTGCATTAGCTCAGCAGGTTTTTTTCCTGCTGTATGAGCGGTAACAATAAGGCTCACAAACTTTTTAAGACGATCATGCCCTAAATAGACAAGTGCTTGCTTTAATGACGATATTTGACTTTGTATAGGAAAAACACCACTGTTTATTAAACGCAGTAGTTTATATGCAAGGGCGGCATCTAGCTCAAACAACCCAGATATAACTTTTATATCTGGGTTTGGCTTCATTATTTCAGCATAAATAGCGACAACTAACCCATAATTATAATCGATATCGTTTTGCTTGATCATAGTGGGTTTTGCAAAAAAATAACCTTGGAAATAATCAAACCCCATATCAAAGGCTAATTTATAGTCGTCTTGTGTTTCTATTTTTTCGGCTAATATTTTTATTTGTTTATGTGCTTGCAGCTTTTTAACGATGGGTTGTATTTCGTTAAGCGGTGTCATTCTTATATCAAATTTTATTAATTTGACGAGCTTTAAAAAACGATCCCACTGTGGTTTATACACAAAATCATCGAGTGCGAGTTTATAATTACTATGAAATAAACCTCGGCATAGTTCGTAGTTATCATCGTTTGGCTCAATGGTTTCAAGTAGTTCGATTACAACATCTTGGCAAGGCAAAAAAGCGCATAAGTCGAGCTTCAATGATTCAGGACCAATATTAATGAGTGCTTTTTTACCTGATGTAATATGGCGAGTACCTAAGTTAAGTTGATTCTCCATAATAAGACGAGCGGTCGCTTGGCCTTCTGCAATATCAGGAAAATAATTTTTAGGGCTATCACGAAAAAGTAGCTCGTAAGCTACTACATTTTGACGACGATTAAATATTGCTTGCCTTGCAACAAATACAGACACATTACCTACTTCTTGTTTTTTACATCAGACTAAGTCATTAAACATTAAAGCGATACAATTGTCACTGAACTTTGCAAAGCACGTAATAATTTACCTATATAAGGTTGTTATATAAGCAGTTGCGATTTGCGTCCATGAAAAACGGGCTTGCTCAGCACCCTTTTTTACTTTATGCCACTTTTGAGGTTCTTGCTTTTTAATTGAGAGTGTTTCGTCTAAACAGGTGATTAAATTACTAGCTTGCATTGCTAATGTGTCGCCACTAAAACTAAAACCATTTTCATTATGCTGAACGGTGTCTTTTAATCCGCCAACACCATGCACCAAGCAAGGCTGTCCCGCTCGCATTGCAAGCATTTGACTTATACCACATGGCTCAAACGAACTTGGCATTAAGAACAAATCACCTAGTTGATACATTAAATCACCAACACCTTGACCATAACCTTGCAAAAATAAAAGGTTAGAATTGCGTGCCATCGCTTTAGTAAAAAGACTTTCAAGTTCTTTGTCACCCGAACCTAAAACAATGAATCGACCACCGTATTTATTAACTAGTTGGCAAACGTTATCAATCGCTAAAGTACCGTTCACCTGCTGGCACAACAACAAGACTTTTTGCTCTGTAAGTCGGCCTACACTTGTTACTAATGGGCCATTATTTGCTGCTTTAAATTGCTGTAGTCGCTGGTGCGCAATATAATAACCACTTTGAAGCTGCTTATGGTTACTCATCCAGCTAAATAAAGTGTTCTCTATTTTTTTATATAAAGTATTTAAGTCTGCATTTTCATTTGTTAACTTAGGATACTCACAGCCATTTAAAATACCAACCAGCTTGCCTTGTTCTACCGCATTTTGCAGATCTTGCTCAAGCCCTTCGCCGCCAAAAAAACCATGTTCATAATTACTTGGTTTAAGTACTTCTTGGCTATAGGTTGGTGATACAACATGTACTTTATCGCATAGGTTAATGGCACTGCGCATTGGGTTAAAACAATGCGGATAACGTGGATCACATAAATGTTGACCGTTATAACTAAGCGAAGGAAACCATGCTTCTAGACTCGAGTCATCGTGTTTAAAAGGCCTTATTCCCTGCAGCGCTATGTTATGTACAGTGTAGGCTATGTGTATGTTATTTAGTGCGCTATAACGTGGCTCAAATTTAATTAAAACAGCAACACACGCGCTGTGCCAATCATGCAAATGTAATGCATTAGGGCGTGTAAGTACCCCTTGTAATAAAGCCTCACAAACTGCGCCATTAAATAAAGCAAACTTGGTTGCATCCGTGGCAAACGGCCTACCGGGTGCATCGTTGCAGTAAACAGTGCCTGATTCACTAAACAATGGGTGGCTAATAATAATTTGGCTGACATTACTTTGCGTTTGTCGTACTTTAAAAAGTGTTAAAATATGTGGCTGTGCATTAAAAGCAACCGTTACTTCACCAAGATAAATACGCTCAATAAACGCAAAGCCGTAATCAGGAATAACAACATCTACAGTTACACCTTGCTCTACCAACGCCTTTGGTGCATCACGCACTACATCAGCTACTCCACCTACTTTAGCGCCTGGTAACGCGTCGTTCTCTGCTGCAACCATTAATACATGCATTAATTTACTACTTCCTTTAACCTAATTAGCCTGCTCAATAAAGAGCAAGCCTTGTTGTCATGCTTAAAATTAGTTAGCTAGTTTATTTAAGCTAACTTTTTATTTTCATTTGCTTGGCGCGCAAGCTTTATTGCAAGCTCAGTGAGCATATCACGGGTCACGAGTACGATGCCTTTTTTAGACACTCTAAAGCCATTGTCTTCATCTGTCTTACGATCAAAACCAATTTCTAGTCCTGCTGGTATCTCACAGCTTCTATCTATTATCGCCCGCTTAATTTTGCAGCCTCTATTTATAATTGCACCAGGCAATATGACTGACTGCTCTATCTCGCAAAATGAACGAATATGTACATTTGAAAACAATAAAGACTTTCTAACAGCAGAGCCCGAAATAATACAACCCCCAGAAACTGTTGAGTCTAAGGCCATTCCGCGCCTATCATCGTCATCAAAAATAAATTTAGCGGGCGGTAATTGTTCCTGATAGGTCCAAATTGGCCACATCGGATCGTATAAATCAAGTTGCGGCTCAGGCATTACCAGTTCCATATTAGCTTCCCAGAATGAATCTAGCGTACCCACATCACGCCAATAAGGTTGTCCTTCTTGGTTTGGATCTCTAAATGGGAAGGCAAATACGTTATGCTCTTCTATTATTGCTGGAATAATATCGTGGCCAAAATCGCGACCAGAACCTTCATTTTCCGCATCTTTTTTGAGCTGTTCAAACAAAAATTCGGTGTTAAATACGTAATTTCCCATTGAAGCTAAACACGTACCTGGCTTACCAGGTACTGAACTTGGCATTCCAGGCTTTTCGTCAAAACGGCAAACACGATTTTCCTCATTAACGGTCATTACACCAAAAGTATCGGCGGCTTCTTCTACAGGTACTTCGATGCAACAAACAGTCATGTCGGCGCCATTTTCTACGTGCTTAGCTAAAAGAGCACCGTAATCCATACGATATACATGATCGCCCGATAAAATCATCACATACTTTGGTAATTCATGACGAATAATATCTATATTTTGAAAAACAGCATCGGCGGTTCCACAATACCAATCATCGCCTTGACGCTGCGATGCAGGTAGAATTTCAACCGACTCTCCCAATTCCTTTTTAAAATGCCCCCAAGCACGGTTAACGTGCCTAATAAGTGAATGAGACTTATATTGTGTGGCAATACCAACGCGCCTAACGCCTGAGTTAATACAGTTAGATAACGGAAAGTCGATTATTCGATGTTTACCACCAAAGTAAACCGCAGGCTTTGCTCGCCAGTCAGTCAGTTCATGCAGGCGTGAACCGCGACCTCCAGCCAGTATTAGTGCGTAAGTTTCTCTGGTTAGGCTGCTTATATAACGATTTTCGTAGTTGGGCATAATACTCTCTCCATTTAGTTTTTGCTGTTAGTGGTATGACTTTTAGTTGTCGTTAAGTCTGTTGCACTAATGTTGAGGGGTTCTAAATGCCAAATGTCGTCACTGTATTGGCTTATGGTTCTATCACTTGAAAACATGCCACTGGCTGCTGTATTTAAAATACTCATTTGTGTCCAGTAGGCTTGATCAGTGTAGGTCTTATCTACTTGTTTTTGAGCATCAACATAGCTTTCAAAATCATGCGCGACCAACCAAGGATCGTTCGGGCTCTTAATCGCATTGATCACGTCATCAAATAAGCATGGTTCGAATAAATTAAAATGGCCACTTTCTAAAAGCTGCATTACGTTTGCCAAGTCACTATTTTGTGAAATTAAATGCTCTGGATTATAACGTGATTTAATATCATCAATTTGATGTGCTTGAGCACCAAACAAAAAGAAATTATCAGCACCCACGGCATCTCTAATTTCAATATTTGCGCCATCAAGTGTACCTATCGTCAATGCACCATTCATCATGAACTTCATGTTACCTGTACCTGATGCTTCTTTACCTGCGGTAGACACTTGCTCTGACAAATCGGTTGCAGGGCAAATAACTTCCATTGCTGTTACGTTATAATTTGGTAAAAATGCTACACGTAAATACGGTGCTGCTAATGGATCTTTATTAATAACCTCAGCCACATTGTTGATTAGCTTAATAATTTTTTTAGCCATGTAATAGCCTGGCGCGGCTTTACCACCGAGTAACACACAACGCGGAACAAGCCCATGCGTATCACCGCGACGAATACGGTCATATAGATGAATTACATGCAACACATTAAGTAGTTGGCGTTTGTATTCATGAATTCGCTTAACTTGTACGTCAAACATCATCGATACATCGAACTCAACACCGCAACGCGCTTTGACTAAATCAACAAGGCGTTGTTTGTTTTCGCGTTTAGCTGATTGCCACTGAATATGAAAGGTTTGGTCATCAAAAAATCGACGTAGTTGACTAATTTGACTAAAATCGCCTACCCAATCGTTACCAATTTTTTCGCTAATTAATTTGCTTAGAATAGGGTTGCAGTGAGCAAGCCAACGACGTGGTGTTACGCCATTTGTTTTGTTATTAAACTTATCTGGCCACAGTGCATAAAACTCTTTAAACAAGCCTGCTTTTAGTAACTCAGTATGCAGTGCCGCGACTCCATTTACGGAGTAACTACCGACTATTGCTAAATAAGCCATACGAATTTGCGGTTCATCACCTTCTTCAATAAGCGATAGCGCTCGCTGTTTGTTAACATCCCCTGGCCACTGCTGTGCAACTTGGGCTAAAAAACGTGCATTTATCTCGTAAACTATTTCTAAAATACGCGGTAATAACCTTGCAAACAAAGATACTGACCACTTTTCAAGTGCCTCAGGAAGTAAGGTATGATTTGTATAGGCCATTGTTTTAGTCGTAATTTGCCAAGCATCTTCCCAATCAAGTTCGTAGTCATCAATTAAAATACGCATCAGCTCTGCAACAGCAATACTTGGATGTGTGTCGTTTAATTGAAACACATGAAAATCAGAAAAATCAGAAAAACTCTCACCGTGTTGTGCAACCCATTGATCAACAATGTCTTGAATACTCGCAGACGATAAAAAATACTGTTGGCGTAACCTAAGTTCTTTACCATTTTCGCTACTGTCGTTTGGGTAAAGCACCATAGTAATTTGTTCAGCTAGATTTTTTTGTGCTACAGCTTCTGAGTAACTACCGGCATTAAACTCAGTTAGATTAAATTCATCTGTCGCTTCTGACTTCCACAGACGAAGTGTATTAACAATATTATTTTTATAGCCAGGAATTGGTACATCATATGGCACAGCTAATACATCGTGTGAACTCATCCATTGACGATGCTCTCGGCCATATTTATCTGTATAGCTTTGCACATAGCCACTAAATTTAACGCGCTTTGCATGCTCTGGGGCACTCAGTTCCCATGGATGCCCTTCACGAAGCCAGTTGTCGGGTTGTTCTATTTGATTTCCGTCATTTATAGACTGATTAAACATACCGTATTCATAACGAAGGCCATACCCAATGACAGGCAGGGCCAAACTTGCACAGCTATCTAAAAAACAGGCTGCTAAACGCCCTAAACCACCATTACCTAGCCCTGCATCATGTTCGGCATCTTCAAGCGTTTCGACTGTTGTACAATATTCTTGTAATGCAGAAGAAACTTGATCATCTAAATCTAGATTTAAAATAGCGTTACCCAGTGCTCGTCCCATTAAAAACTCAAGAGAAAGGTAAGCCGTTTTACGGCGCTTTTGCTGTCTAATTTGTTGATTGGTTTCTCTGCAACGAGCAACAAGTCGATCGCGAATAGTGAGCGCTAATGCATGATATAAATATAACTGTGATTCGCCGACCTTATCTCGGCCGAGGGTGTAATAAAAGTGACGTGTTAAATCATCTTTTAACGTACTTTCATCAATAACAGGGCCTTCTTGCCAACCCTTTACTACACACACTTGTTCATCTTGCTTAGCCATGACCGACTTCCTCTAAATTTGAACTGAAAACCCAGCTACTTTGTGCAGAAATTTCAACCATCGCATCGTTGTTACTACTTACAGATGCATTATTTACACTTGATAAAACCATTTGCCAAGGCGCACTTATTGGAGATTGCGGCAATTGGCAGGACATTACTTTTTTACTCGCATTAAATATTATTAAAAGTGCATGTTTATTTTGCTTATCGAGCAAGCTGTACATTAAAAACTGACGCGTATTTTCATGCCAATGTGCGTCAGTCATGATTACACCGTCTTCGGTAAACCACCTAACTGTAAAGCGCTCATCAATATCATCTAAAAAAACACTGTGCTTAAACGCACTGTGGGCACCTCTTATTTTTAGTGCATCGTCTATAAAACGAGTCAATGTATGACTTAATTGTGAATCTTTCCATGCAAGCCAACTGGTACGATTATTTTGGCAATAAGCATTATTATTTCCCCCTTGAGAGTGCGCTATTTCACTCCCAGATGAGAGCATAGGAACTCCTTTGGACAAAATAAGCGTAAGCAAAAAGTTTTTTTGCTGTTGCAAGCGGAGCGCTGTTATTTTGGGATCATTTGTAAACCCCTCTACACCACAATTAAAAGAATGATTAGCACTGTGACCATCTCGATTTTGCTCACCATTTGCCTCATTGTGTTTTTCTTCGTAGCTAACTAAGTCGGCAAGCGTAAAACCGTCGTGGCTAGTTATAAAATTTATACTATTGAGAGGACCGCGCTCACTGTGCTCGAAAATATCAAATGAGCCATGTAAACGTTTGGCAACGGTGGCAATAATGCCTTCTTCACTTTTCCAAAAACGCTTTATTACATCACGATATTGGTCGTTCCATTCACGCCAAGGTGCCGGAAAAGCACCTAACTGATAGCCACCTGGGCCTATATCCCACGGTTCACTAATAAGCTTTACTTTGTTTAAAATAGGATCTTGGGCAACCGCTTGTAAGAAAGTATGAGAAGCGCTAAAACCAGATTGAGAACGCCCTAAAATAGTCGCCAGATCAAACCTGAAGCCATCAACTCCCATTACTTCAACCCAATAACGAAGACTATCGAGTACAAGTTGTAATACACGAGGGTGGTCAATATTAATCGTGTTACCGCATCCAGTATCGTTTATATATAAATCTGGTCGATCGCTTACAGTGCGGTAATAAGCTAAGTTATCAAAGCCTCTAAGTGACAATATTGGGCCATCATTACCGGCCTCTGCGGTATGGTTGTAAACAACGTCGATAATAACTTCAATGTCGGCCGCATGAAGCTCTCGCACCATTTGCTTAAACTCATTTATATCGTCTTTAACCAAGTAGTCTTTATGAGGTGTAAAAAAATTAAGCGTGTTGTAACCCCAATAATTTTGCAGCCCTTTACCTGTTAAAAATTGTTCACTAATAAATGAATGAACAGGTAAAAGTTCCACAGCTGTAATACCAAAACTCTGCAAGTGTTCAATAAAACTGGGATGACTTAATCCTAAAAATTTCCCTTGTAGGTACTTAGGAATTTCGGGATGACGGCACGTTGCTCCTTTCACATGGCATTCGTATATAACCGTATTAGACCATCTATGGTTTGGCTTTTTATGCGCGTACAACACAGGTGCTGCTACTTTTGACTTAGGTATATCAATCGCATTATTTACGGTGCTTTTAGTGCCGATTGGCATTTGCCCATAATGACGCTCACTCCAAGTAAACTCACCAAATAAGTCTTTTGCGTAAGGGTCTATTAATAGTTTGTTTTCGTTAAACAATTGACCGTGCTTAGGGTTATATTCACCCTCTACTCTAAAGCCATACAAAGCACCTGCATTTAAAGGAAATATATGAATACTCCAAATGCCGCCTTCGTTAATGCTCATTGCCACCTTTAATATTTCTGAATGGCCACTTTTGTCAAATAAACATAAATAAGCTTGAGTTGCTTTTGGCGCATAAAGTGCAAAATTTACACCGCCGTCAGTAACACTTGAACCTAAGGGTTCAACTTGGCCGTGAGTGACTTCAAATTGATTACTCATCTTCGACCTTTTGTAAATAAATAGTAGTTAAACCACCAATGGCAATAGAAATGCTTTGAGCGAACCCATGATTAGGGCTGTCGAAGGTAGTAACTATCTTTGATTCGTTTTGTGTAACGTCTATCCCTGAGCCAAAATAATCGGTTTCATCTGTATTTAAAATTACTTTATAGCGGCCTTTATTTGGCACACCAATGACGTAATTTTGATAAGACTCTGGAGTGAAATTAGCTATAACAACCACTAAATTTCGTGCATTTTTGGCATACCTTACAAAACTTAAAATACTTTGATCGTTATTGTTGTTATCTATCCAATCAAAGCCTGCTGCACTTGTGTCAAGTTCGTACAAAGCAGGTTGGTTTTTATATACATGATTGAGTGTTTTAATTGTTTGTTTTATACCATTGTGACTTTGATGCTCTAATAAGTGCCAATCAAGCGAATGATCGTGGCCCCACTCACTGCGCTGAGCTATTTCACAACCCATAAACAATAGTTTTTTACCTGGATGCGCCCACATAAACGCATAATAAGCTCGAAGGTTTGCAAACTTTTGCCAATCATCCCCTGGCATTTTTTCAATAAGTGAGCCTTTGCCATGCACTACTTCGTCGTGACTCAATGGCAGTATGAAGTTCTCACTAAAGGCGTATACCATCGAAAAGGTTATTTCGTGATGATGGTGCTGTTTGTAAAGCGGGTCGCGTTGCATATAGTGCAAACTATCGTTCATCCACCCCATATTCCATTTATAGCCAAACCCTAAACCGTTATGCTCAACACTTTGTGTAACACCTGGCCATGCAGTTGATTCTTCGGCTACCATCATGATGCCAGGGTTGTTTTTATAACTTCGTAAATTAACCTGCTTTAGGCACTCGATTGCACCAAGGTTCTCGCGTCCACCATAACAATTAGGGATCCATTCACCTTCTTTACGGCTGTAATCTAAATACAACATTGAAGCCACTGCATCTACTCGTAAACCGTCAAGCCCAAATTGGTGTAACCAATACATTGCATTAGAAATCAAAAAGCTTTTAACTTCAGGGCGATCGTAATTATAAATATAGGTATTCCAATCGGGATGAAAACCTTGACGCATATCGGCATGTTCGTACAAATGAGTGCCATCAAAACGATGCAAACCATGCGGATCACTTGGAAAATGCCCAGGTACCCAGTCGAGTAAAATACCTAAATTTGCTTTATGGCATTGCTCTACAAAATATTTAAAACTGTTATAGTCACCAAAACGGCTAGTAGGTGCAAATAAACCAACGGGTTGATAGCCCCACGAGCCATCAAACGGGTATTCACTGATAGGCATAAGCTGTAGGTGGGTGAAATTCATTTCAAGTGCATAGCTAACTAGCTTGTCAGCAAGCTCTGCGTAACTTAAATAACGATTATTTTCAGCGCGTTGCCATGAGCCTAAATGCACTTCATAAATACTAATTGGTGCATCAATATGATTACGCTTTTGTCTATTTTTTAAGGCTTGTTCATCAAGAATTATAGGTTCTGGTTTGTATTGCAATACACTGGCAGTACCGGGGGCTTGTTGCATTTTAAACGCATATGGGTCTGCTTTTTCAAACACGTCTCCACTTTGTGCGGTAATTGCAAATTTATAGCACATGTCAGCTTTAAGGCCTGGTATAAATAATTCCCATACACCACTTGCAGGATGAAAGCGCATAAAGTGACGATTAGCTTGCCAAAAATTAAATTCACCAATAATTGATACACTTGCTGCATTTGGCGCCCACACACAAAAACGCACCCCCTCTACATTTTGTTGAGTGCTAAAATGTGCACCAAAGTGTGAGTATGCATGCTCTAAACTACCTTCGTTAAATAAGTACATTGCCTGTGTATCGAGCGCAGTGTCAAAACTGTATTCATCGTAAAACGTAACGGCTGTATTTGTGTATTCAACATCACATTGATATGGCGCGCTTGGCAATGTTTTTAGCTTTGCAATAAACAAATCACTTTGCTTATATCGCAGCGCTTTTATTTTTTTACCGCCAAGGTTAATTACAACATTCAACGCAGTGGGTAAGTAAAGTCGTAACTCTGTGTCTGTGTTTGTTAGTTTATGTGCCCCAAGAAAGCTAAACGGGTCTTTAAAACGACCTGCGCTTAACGCTTGTACTTGATCATCATAACTATTAAAAGAAGATCCAATATTATCTACTGCTGAGCTACTCATTAACCTTTCCTTATTGAATCTATTGCAGCTAACAAAGAGGCATTTTTACTAAAAATCTCTTCGCAAGTGTGTGTTAAAACACGCCGCCAATTGGGATACTCGGTATCTGTTCCTGGAATATTCACACTGTAAAGCTGCTCATCTAAATCATCTATTTGCAGCGCAAGTAATCGTGATTGCGACTTTGCTAAACATAAGGCAAGTGATTTATAAACGTCCATTGCATTAGCTTGTAGGTTAAGTTCTTTTGTTTGATTGGCATTAATAAAGCGCAATAATCGCTCTTGCTCTTCAACACGTTGGTGGGTTAAGTCGTTGCATTGCTGCTCGTTAATTAAACTGTATTGCTGCTTTATATCTAAATCATCGTGTTGCCACCAGCCCATAAAAGGAGGCACATCGTGATTGGCAATCATTAATAAGCAACGTGATGGTAAATCGTTAACCAATAAAAATTCATCATCGTGCTGTTTTTCAAAATAAAATAAGCTGTTAGAAAAAATACCGCTAGAGGCTAAAGCATCTCTTACCTCAGGGGGGACTACACCCAGATCTTCGCCAATAACAATACTTTGATTAATATGCGATTCAATTTTTAAAATTGCGAGTAAATGCTCAAACGGATAATAAACATAACAGCCATCTTGTTTACCATTCGTTTCAAAACACCACCATAAACGCCTAATAGCCATTACATGGTCAATTCTGAGACCACCTACATTTTGCATATTTGCGCGAATAAGTGAGCGATAAAACTCGAAGTGATTATTGCTAAGACTGCGAGGATTGAGTGCCGGAAGCCCCCAATTTTGACCTGCTTCAGCCCATGGGTCTGGCGGGGCACCAACACTTGCCTCTTGGCTAAATAATGATTGCTGATTTTTAAATTCGGCCCCATCGCCAGCACACCCAACAGCTAAATCGTTGATTAAACCAATAGCCATTCCCAGCTCTATACAACTTTTTTGACAAAGTGCTAACTGTAAATACGCTTGCCACTGCAAATAATAGTCAAACGTTAAATTATCTGATTCAAGGGTATTTAGCGTACTTGTATGAGTGTTACAAAATGCTGTAAACGCTTGTCAACGCTCATTACTGGCAGTTAATTCAAACTGACTATAAAGCGCTTTAAATAACGTATATTTAATACGACTTACGTTTTCGTAATTTATAAATTGATCATTGCTTTGCATGAGAGAAATAACATCATCACTTTGCATTAAAGCATTTAGCGCTGCATTGTTATTAGCGTCGTCACATAAATCAATGGCAATATATAAAGGGTTTAGCAAAGCACGACTGTTAGGGCTATAAGGACTTGCTCGCTCGGGCATATCGGCAAATAATAAATGAAGTGGATTAAGTAAAATATAATCCATGTTTTGCGCACTACATAAATGAGTTAACGATAATAAATCGCTAAAATCTCCAACACCTAATAGCGCTTTATTTTTTAAAGTATAAAGCTGAATAGAGAGCCCTGTACGCTTTATATCATCTACTTGATATACTTGTTCAGGAACAGACCAAACCTGTGTATTTGAAAATTGCTCGCCTACTTTTATCGTTGCATCATAATATCCAGCTGGGATAAAAGGTAATTCAAGCGCAACCTCAATATATCGCACGCCATGCAAGTAATATTCACCTGTGACAGGTAAATCACGCATAGTTTGAAATGCCAAGTCAAGACCAAGCGCCTCTACTTTTATGCCTACACATAAATGCTGTTGACGCTCATCTATACGAATCTTTAAGGTATTTTCAGGCCATTCAAGCAAGCTAATACGCGGAACTAATTGCTGCCAAGTAGCTGCATCTAATTCATAGTTAAGATGCGCTATTTGATTAGCATCGTTAGTGTCAATACCACAGCATTGTAAAGCTTGCTTTCGTGTATCGTCGCTAAAAACAACCTGTTCACCAGTGTATTTAGTGAATTCATAACCAATGCCATGCAGGTAAAATAACTGCGAAAGAGCGTCCATTTATTGGCCTAAATTTATACGTTGCGTATTCACTATGCTATTTTCTGTGCCAAATGTATTACCAATGTAACCGTCGGCTTGGTGGTCGTTATCCCAAATATCTCCATTGATTAGATAACGAAAATGGAACTGCTGATCAATAGGAAGGCGTTGCTTACACTTAAAAACGCCCTGTTTTTTATTGAGCTTCATTGGCACTGGCTGCCAATCATTAAATTCACCTAGCAAACAGACTTGCTCTGCCTCAGGGTGAGTGAACTCAAAAGTAACTTCAGCTTCATCTTTTGTTTTAAAAAAACGTTTATTCAACATAGCAGGCTCCAACTAAACCATAAAGGGTAATTAATCTTTGCCACAGGCCATACAACTAAACAAAAAGGCGATGTGGATTCCATTCAAAATCATTAAACACGTTGTAAGTTAACCAAAACTTTATTTACGCATTATTACAGTGCAGCAATTCTTTTTTTTGCACCTAAAAAGTGCAGTTTGTATCTAAACATTCACTTTTGAAAAGCTCAATATTATAGAGCAATATTTAAACCAACTAGACGTGCCACACTTTATTTATTGTCTCAACTTTTATTAGTACCAAACATGAAACAATTCAAAAGTATTACTTAAACTTATAAAATTCTTTTGTTATGCGCTTTTATAAACGATAATAAACCGCATATTAATACTTTGAAATATCATAATTTTCATGTTGAAAAAAAGCATTCTAATAACTATAGCAATCACCTTTTTAATAATAGCCACACTTATTGGTTCTTCAATCTATACCCTTTATAGCAAAAAAGAAATCTCAGTTGATCCTAAATTAAAAGAAATATCAGGTATAGAATTTGATAAGCAAAAACGCCTATGGGCTATTAACGATGGAGGCAATGAACCCAAACTATATAGGCTCAATAAAGATGGCTCTATCGCCAAAGAAATCTTAGTTGAAAATGCCAAAAACATAGACTGGGAAGATATGACTCAAAACAAGTTTGGGCATTTTTTCCTAGGTGATTTTGGCAATAACAAAAACGATCGCAGATGGCTCACTATTTATAAAATAGAAAACCCAATAGATATAAAAACAGATATAACTCAAGCAGAAATTATAAAGTTTACCTACCCAGAAATGGATGGAAGTCCAATAAAACCCAATAATCGAAATTTTGATTTAGAAGCATTTGTCGCGCTTGGCCGTCATTTATATTTATTTACTAAAAACCGCACTGAACCGTTTGATGGTATTACTAAGGTATATAAAGTGGGCGATCACGCCGCTAACTTCAAAGCTGAGTTAATCGATTCTTTCAAAACATGTACTACATTAGAAAAACTATGTTGGATAACATCAGCAGCCTTAAGTCCAGACCGTAAAAAATTGGTATTACTTGATTCAACCAGTATTTGGTTATTTGAAAACTTTGAAGGTGATAAATTTTTCTCTGGTGATGTATCAAAAATAGACCTAGGGATTGTTACTCAAAAAGAGGCTGTTACGTTCTTTGACGACAACACCATCGTATTCACAGATGAAGAGTTTAAAGGCATCGGCGGTAATGCTTACTTTATTAAGCTTGATGAAGCCAAAAAAGAAGTTATAAGAAAAAAGCCGACCTCAGAAAAAATACTTCCGTAAAATAGTGTTAGCTAAGCTAAAGTTCTAAAGCTTAGCTAACTTATGTGAAAGGTATCGAATTAGTTACTCTTTTCGTTTGACGAATGGAGTGATTTTTCTACATCAACACCTAAAATCAACACTCCAATATGACTATTATTATCATCTATAACAGGAAAACTTAGCTGTACTTGAAAATGATGTGTTGATGCATCATATGTAACGCTATCAAAGTTAAAGTCTTTTGACTGTTCAAAAATATTAGTAAACTTATTTTCATCTCCTTGCCAGTAATCACTGGTTAGCTTACTTATTGCTATATTTTTTCCTTGGCTATCAGTCAGTATAAGCTCAGTAACAACACCTTTAAATTGTGATTGCCATTTTTTAAATACTTTAGATAACGGTAAATCAAGCATAGTTAACCCATCAGCATGCTCAACGTGTTTATTTTCTTTTATCCATAGCTGGTCTCGCCTCTTAATTTCGGGCTCACTCAAAGGAGACTCATTACTTATTTGAACTTGCTCTACTAAACTAGGTAAGTTTAATAAGGTTTTAGCGCTCCTGTACAGCCTATCAAGTATTTGCTTTTCTTCACTTTTTGATAGTAAAAATGGAGCTTGCGCACAAGTATCTATATTTTCATCAAACTGCTGCATAAATTTAGGAAAGCGTTTAATAAGTGAATGCGAAGCAAATAATCCCAAAGGTACATATCTAAAAAATTCTCTTTGATACTCGTCTTCATTAATGCCTAGCTTAGAGGCTGCTAATTCAAAATCATCTAAATTAAGTAGGATTCTATCAATCCGTTTATGGTGCATAACATTTACTATTTCTTCTAATGAATTTACTTCCACCTCAGCAATAATATTCTGAGTTTTAAACCAATTTGCTTGATAACTTCCTCTTACTGCACCATAACGCATTTTATTTTTTGGTTTATTAATGCTCTCTGGGTGAGTAAACCAGTACCAGCTTTCTAAAAAGATGGGAGATGATATGCGTCCATAAGCCTTCATTTCAGGCATTAAATGGGTTGTGAAATATCCATCTAAGCGATCTAACTTTACTTCTCGACGTGCACGTAACCATGGCAAGATTTTCAGCTGAAAAGGGGTTCCCATTTCAAATAAAATACATTCGACTTGGTTGACTGCATTATTAGGTGCTGTGGTGGGTAAATTTGTCCCTAACTGGATAGGCTCAGTTAAACCTAATAAGAGGGTAAAAAAATATGCGGGCATAATCCATAATAAATAATGTACAAATTAAAATGAGTATAGTCATGCATATTAAAAAAGCATAAATTCTCCTTACAAAATTTTTTATCTTGTCAATGGCTTTAATATTTAAATCTATGATCTATTGATCCCCAGCACTAAAACTGGACACAATACTAAGCAATGTTCTTTAGTTCAAATGTTTCTGAGCTGAGATAGCCATTCGCACTATGCCTTCTTGTTTTGTTGTAATAAACTTCAATGTATTCAAATACTGCTTGGCGCATTATTTTCCTATCCATAATTGGCTCCCCATGAATAGCGTTGACTTTCAATAAGTAAAAGAAACTTTCTGCGCAGGCGTTGTCCCAACAATTTCCTTTTCTACTCATGCTTTGCTGTAATTCATAATTTTTCAGCTAACAGAACCGCTTCTTGTTTAAATTCAGTCGTATGAGTTTTACGTGGTTTCTTTGTTTTCATAAGTACCTCTATGATTATTGTACTTACTTAGGGGCTGTTGATCTTTGTTTGAATTTTGTGCGTAAGCGGTGATCTCGTATAATTTACTTTGCCAAAAACTAACCTCACGAGATTACCATGCCCCGATTAATGCTCACTGATAAGTTGTGGTCCAAGCTAAAAGCTATTTTGCTTGAAGATAGAGTTTATAACAAGCTTCAACACAGACAAACGATGGAAGGAATTTTATATCGCTTACGAGTTGGTTGCCCGTGGCGTGACCTCCCTGAGTGTTTTGGTTTATGGAATACAATTTACCGCCGATTTCTACTTTGGTCTAAAAAAGGAATATGAATAAGGTTGTTCAAATCATTATCCGCCAATAGTGACACTGAGTGGGAATTCATTGATGGCAGTTATGTTAAAGCACACCAACACAGTACAGATACTGCGTCTCAACAAGAACAAGCGATAGCATTAAGTCGTAGCGGTAATACAAGTAAAATTCATTTAGCTGTTGATAGTTATGGCTTATCAATTGATATTTATTATTACTGGCGGCGATGTTCATGATAGTAAAGTGGCAAATGAACTGATTGAATTATTGTCCCAAGGCGATTTTGTTATCACAGACAAAGGCTATGATAGTGAAGCCATTAGAAATAAGGTTCGAGAGAGAAACTCAAGCCCAGTGCTCCCTAGAAAGAAAAACTCAAAAACAGGTAATGGTGATATTGATTGGTTGCTTATATAAGTATAGGCATTTAGTTGAAAATGCCTTTGCAAGGCTAAAGCACTTCCGTGCTATAGCGACAAGGTACGATAAATTGAAATTACAGTTCGAGAGTATATTAGCACTGGCATGTGCAATGACTTGGCTACCAATGCGAAAGATCAACAGCCCCTAGTCGTGTGTCTAAAAATAATGGCAGGGATCACCTTTCTATTATTAACCTAAAGTATACCGAGTGTTCACTTAAAGACTAAAAACAAAAGAACTCAACGACTCTAGCGCTTAAATTTGGTTTCTAAAATAACAGACGATGTTGTACGCTCTACCCCATCAAGATTACCAATATCGTCTAGTAGATGACTAAGTTGCTCCAAATTTTGTGCTTGAACTACCGCAATTAAATCAAACTCGCCACTTATGGCATAAAGCTGTGAAATAGCGTCAATTTGTTTTAGTTCTAAGTTGGTTTTAGTGGTGAGCTTTTGCTTTACTTTTATTGATACATGCGCCGATACCATTTTGTTTAAATAGTCATATCCGTAGTCTACGCTATACCCTTTAATTACCCCGCTTTCTTCTAACTTTAACATTCTACTTTGCACTGTAGAGCGCGACAGGTTCAATAGTCTGGCAAGGTCAGAAATACTCGCGCGTGCATTTGTTTTTAGTATCGATAATAGCTTTTCGTCTTGTGGAGTTATCATAATGGTTATTTATTTCGTTATTTTGCCTTTTATTCTAACCATTTTTCACAAAATAGCACTGCAATTTTAACTGCGAACCTTCGATAATAGTGTCCTATAAAAAATAATAACGTGTTTGCTCAAGAATAACGGCTATATTCTTCTTTAATTTAGCAACTAATCTTTTATCTAAGCCCATTTAATTTAGGTGTACAAAAATGCAAGTAACTAGAGACTTATTTAACGACGTAATGGTACCAAACTATAATCCATCAGCAATCATTCCAGTTCGTGGTGAAGGTTCACGCGTTTGGGATCAAAATAATAATGAGTTCATTGATTTTGCCGGTGGTATTGCCGTTAACTGTTTAGGTCACTGTCACCCTGCATTAGTAAAAGCACTAAAAGAACAAGGTGAAAAAATTTGGCACTTATCAAATGTTATGACCAATGAGCCAGCACTTCGTTTAGCTCAAAAAATGGTTGAAGCAACATTTGCTGATAAAGTTTACTTTGCAAACTCAGGCGCAGAAGCAAACGAAGCAGCGCTTAAGTTAGCGCGTCGTTATGCACTAGACGTATATGGCGCTGAAAAAACGCAAATTATTGCCTTTAATAAAGGTTTCCATGGTCGCACATTCTTTACAGTAACTGTGGGCGGGCAAGCGGCTTATTCAGATGGCTTTGGTCCAAAACCAACTGACATAGTACATTGTGATTTTAACGATATAGCGGCATTTGAAGCGCTGATCAGCGATAAAACATGTGCTGTTATGATGGAACCATTACAAGGTGAAGGCGGTATAATCTCACCAACAGATGACTTTGCTAAAAAAGTACGCGAACTTTGTACTAAACATAACGCATTACTTATTTTTGATGAAGTACAAACGGGTGTTGGTCGCACAGGCGATTTATATGCTTATGAAGGTTTAGGGGTTGTTCCTGACATTTTAACAACGGCAAAAGCATTGGGTGGTGGTTTTCCAATTGGCGCTATGATCACACGTACACCGATTGCTGAGCATTTAAAAATTGGTACTCACGGTTCTACTTATGGTGGTAATCCGCTAGCTTGTGCTGTAGCTGAAGCGGCATTTGATACAGTAAATACACCAAACGTACTAAACGGAGTTAAAGAGCGCGAGCAATTGTTCCGTGACGAATTAAACGCAATTAACGAAAAGTACAATGTATTTAGCGAAGTACGTGGTAAAGGCTTATTAATTGGCGCAGTACTAAATGACAAATTTGAAGGCCGTGCACGCGACTTTTTAGTAGCCAGTGCTAATAATGGTTTAATGAACCTTGTAGCTGGCATGAATGTAATTCGCTTTACACCGTCTTTAGTTATTCCGTTTGAGGATATTAAAGAAGGCTTAGCGCGCTTTGAAAAAGCAGTTAGCGATGTAGTAAACGGTTAATATAGTTTAAATTAGCACGCCTACAAGCGTGCTATTGGAGCAAGCAATAAATGCAAGTATTACGTCCTATTACTGCCAATGATTTTGACGCGCTTAAACAAATAGCGATTGAATCCGGTCATGGGTTTACCTCTTTACCTGTGGACGATACACAGCTTAAAGAAAAGATTGAACGTGCTGAAAAAAGCTTTGCCAAAAACATTAACCAGCCACTTGATGAAAGCTATTTATTTGTCTTAGAAGACAGTGAAACAGGTGAGGTTATTGGTACAACCGCTATAGAAGCCGCAGTAGGCTTATCGGTGCCTTTATATCATTATCATTTAGGTAAAACAGTACACCACTCGCCTACTTTAAATGTATATAACACCGTTGATATTTTAAGCATGTGTAACGACTACACAGGTTACTCAGAAATATGCACATTATTTTTGCGAGAAAATAGCCGTAAAGGTTTAACGGGTCGATTTTTATCACGTTCACGCTTTTTGTTTATGGCTCAGCACAGCGAGCGTTTTGCCGATACTGTTATCGCAGAAATGCGCGGTGTTAGCGACGAAGACGGTCATTCTCCTTTTTGGCAATGGCTACAAGAGCACTTTTTTAGTATCGAATTTCCACAAGCGGATCACTTAGTTGGCTTAGGCGATAAGGTATTTATTAGCGAGTTAATGCCTAAATACCCTATTTATGTGAACTTGCTTAGCAAAAAAGCCCAAGCAGTGATTGGGCATGTACATGAAAAAACAAAGCCTGCGCTAAAATTATTAGAAAAAGAAGGGTTTGAGCACAGAGGCTACGTTGACTTATTTGACGCAGGCCCAACAGTTGAAGCAAAGCTTGGAAATATTCGCAGCATTCGCGACTCTCAAGTTTGCCCTGTTACGATTGGCGAGCTTGATCACATATCACAAAATAGCTCTGATACGCTGGCTGTATGTAATCAAGGCGTAAGTGGCTTTAGAGCAACATTTACCAAAGAAGCACATTACAATCATGCAAAACATACCCTCGTCATTAGCCAAGATGTGGCTAATGCGCTTAATTTAAGCCAAGGAGATGCAGCGCGATTTTTCCGCCTGTAAATAATTTATGAATAAACACCTAATAAATAATCAATGGCATGCAGGGCAAGGCCCAGCATTTGAGTCAATCAATCCAAGTAATGGCGATGTAGTATGGCAAGGTAATGGCGCAAACGCCCAGCAAGTAGATTCTGCTATAAAAGCAGCCAGAGCCGCGCAATTACAATGGGCAGACAAACCACTTAAAGAGCGTATCGCCATTTTAGAAAACTTCGCAGCACAATTAAAAGAACACAGCGAAGAATTTGCTACTATTATTGCACGCGAAACGGGTAAGCCATTATGGGAAACCCGCACCGAAGTGGGCGCAATGACAGGCAAAGTAGCTATATCTGTAAAAGCGTACCATGAGCGTACAGGTACAACCGAAAACCCAATGCCCGGTGCTAAAGCGTTTATTAGACACAAACCGCATGGCGTTGTGGCTATTTTTGGCCCGTATAACTTTCCGGGGCATTTACCAAACGGGCATATTGTTCCTGCAATTTTAGCCGGTAATACTGTTGTATTTAAGCCATCAGAATTGACTCCGTACGTTGCAGAATTTACCCTCTCACTTTGGTTAAAAGCAGGTTTGCCAGCGGGTGTTATTAACCTTGTCCAAGGTGAAATTGAAACAGGTAAAGCGCTTGCTTCTCATAAAGATATAGATGGCTTGTTTTTTACCGGTAGCTCAAACACAGGCCACTTATTACATAAGCAATTTGCAGGACACCCTGGCAAAATTTTAGCACTTGAAATGGGCGGCAATAATCCTCTTATTGTAAAAGATGTGAGCGATATAAGCGCCGCTGTACACGATATTATTCAATCAGGCTTTATTACCTCAGGTCAACGTTGTACGTGTGCACGCCGCTTATTTATTGAAAAATCAGCCAACGGCGATGCTATTTTAGAAAAGCTAATAAGCGCAACTAAAAACATAGTTGTAGACGACAGCTTTGCTACAGAGCAGCCTTTTATGGGTGCAATGATAAGCGAAAAAGCAGCACTGGGTATGGTTGCCGCGCAAAGTGAATTAGTCTCAAAAGGTGCGCGAATCCTTGTTGAACTTAAGCAATTAAATCCAGGCACAGGTTTTGTAAGCCCTGGCATTATTGATGTAACAAGCATTACCGACATGCCAGATGAAGAGCATTTTGGACCGCTAATTAAAGTGTATCGTTATACCGACTTTGACAGCGCAATTATTGAAGCCAACAACACAAGCTTTGGTTTATCTGCAGGTTTACTTAGCGACAGTGAAGATGATTACACTCACTTTTTAAAGCGCATTCGTGCCGGTATTGTTAACTGGAACCGCCCCATTACAGGTGCCTCTAGTGCAGCTCCATTTGGCGGTATTGGCGCCAGTGGTAATCACAGAGCAAGTGCATACTACTCCGCCGATTATTGCGCATATCCTGTAGCATCTGTGGAGTCAGATAAAGTGAGCTTACCGCAAACCCTAGCACCAGGCTTGGTAATTGAATAACCAAATTTTAGATTTAAGGACTTAACATGCATACTGATGTAAACACATTATTTGAGAACCTTTGGGAAAACTATTTAAACGTAACACCATCGGCAGATAAAATTCATGACCTTTTAGGGTCAACGCAAAAAGATGACATTATTAACGATCATATTGCGCTGCGTACATTTAATATAGAAAAAGTGAGTCTTGAAAAGCTCGCCGCTCACTTTTTAGCAATTGGTTACAAAGAATGTGGTGAGTACCACTTTGAAGCTAAAAAACTTTACGCAAAACACTATGAGCATAGCGATCCTAATCAGCCAAAAGTGTTTATCTCTGAGCTATTAGTAGAAAAATGCTCGCCAGAGTTACAAGCAATTGTTATTGATATGGTTGAAAAGATTAAAGAAAGTGACATCACTGCCGATGACTTCTTATATTCGGGTACACATTGGCAGGTAAGCACTGATACATATAAACAACTACTTGCAGAAAGTGAATACGCCGCGTGGATGTCGGCGTGGGGTTACCGCGTAAATCACTTTACCGTAAATATTAATACGCTTGCTAAGTTTGATAACATTCATGATGTTAACCAAGCTCTAAAAAATGCAGGTTTTTCGCTTAATACATCAGGCGGCGAAGTTAAAGGCTCACCAGAGGTGTTACTAGAGCAATCGTCAACACTTGCTGATGAATACTCAGTTACCTTTAGTGACGGTGATATGAGCATTCCTAGCTGCTTTTATGAGTTTGCTATTCGTTACCCTAAAGCAGACGGCGAGCTTTATACTGGTTTTGTTGCAGCCTCAGCTGACAAAATATTTGAAAGCACCAACGCTCGATAATAAAATTCAAAATTTAGTACAAAAAAGCCCGAAAGGGCTTTTTATAAAGACAACACTGGAGATACTTGGTATTTTTAAAGAAAAAGGCATAAATATGAAGTTTTTTAAAATATGTATTCTTATCAGTTTATTAGTTACATCTTCTTTAGTTTATGCGAACCCTTCCCTCACTATTTTATCTTATTCGTATTTTTCAGATGAAGATGCCGATTCAAGAGCCGGCGAACAATACTATAATTTTTTTCAGCCAATTTTGAACACGTATTTTGATACCGTTTTAACGAGAACAAATCATGCTCGATTAATTAAACGTTTATCGACTAACGAGGCAGTTTGTAGCTTTAATTTAATAAAAACAAAAGCTCGAAACAAACAGCTTGTCTTTTCTCAAATTCCAACTTATATGCATCAGCAACGCAAATTATTCGGTTTCAAAAACACTTTAAAAGATTTACCTACAAAAGTTTCTATTTCAAAATTACTTAATAACAAACACACCTTTGCCATAGTTAGTTCAACAAGTTATCAACAATTAGATGCGATATTTTCGGATTATAGAACCCAAGTAGCAAAAATAACAGGCGCAAACAGCTTTGCTCAACTTAGCCAATTATTAATTCATAAACGTGTTGATATGATCATCGATTATGAAAACACTATGAAAATGAACTTAACAGATACGCAATTTTCTCAGCTAGAAAGTCGAGACATTAGTGAATACCCCGAGTTTATAAATGGGTACTTTGCTTGTAGTAAAACTTCAGAAGGAAAAAAAGCAATCGCCTTAATTGATAATTACATGAAAACACCTGCAGCCTATGATTTTTTAAAGCAGACTCACCATAATTCGACTTCGCCAGAGGTAGCAGAGCGGATGATGGCAATATATAAAACTACGTTTAATATAGCTCAACACAAATGAATATTAAGATTACCGATTAATTTTGTTAATCAGTAAGCTCAACTAAATAAGTTAATGCTATTAATGCGCTTAATTCAGGTGGTATTCTCCTGTACCATACAGTGTAAATGCACTTCCGCTTGACGTATTTTGTGCGCTAATAAACTCAACAACTACCTAAACATCTGAAACAGTGAAAATTACTGCAGAACCTTATCGTTTCATTGTTATAAGCTGTGTGACAAGTATTATCATTAATAATGGGGCAGTCTGTTTGTAAAGGCAAAACACGGTACTACTTATACGGTAGTATTTACGGTTCATTTTGCGGTTTAATGTTTGATGAAGCGAACTCCCCACCCGACAGTGCTAAACAATAAAACCAGTATTTTGATTCTATATTTCAAGCCCTACTTGCGACAATATAAATGAAATTATCAGCCTATTCAGTTACCTAAATTGAACAACAGTGGTTTAATTATCAGATGTACGATGGGCGCTTATAAAATTAGCTACGACAACCCACTACAACGTTTAAACGTGCAGAAATCATCGCTTCAAATGAGCAAGCAAAAAACAATGTTTGACGGCTTAACAAAATACTTGTGTAACTGCCCTATTTTATAGTTTCACCATTAAAACGAAGTTGCTCGTCCCAACTGCATTTTTTAGATAAATCACATATAATTTTCATTCTACTAAATAGACTATTTTTCTTATTTAGAGAGTTAGAATCCCGCCCCTCCCGTCATAAATCAGTACTTAACAACTAATTTAAAACAAATAAATAAAAGTTAAAGCTATTTACATTCTAAAAAATAGTGTTAATGTTTATGGTGATTTATTAAACAAAAGCAAGTCAAATAACAATAAATTAGGGAAAATTAATGAAAAAATTTAACAAGAAATTATTATCTATCGCTATTGCTGCCTCTATCAGTATTTCTAGCACTGCGTTTGCTGCTGATACTGGTGGGCTGAAAATAAGAGTTACAGATAAACAAGGCAACCCAGTAGCTGGCGCAACCATTTCAGTGCAGTCACCAGAAAGTTTAGTTAGGGGCTGTTGATCTTTCACATTGGTAGCCAAATCATTGCACATGCCAGCGCTAACATACTCTCAAACTGTAATTTCAATTTATCGTACCTTGTCGCTATAGCACGGAAGTGCTTTAGCCTTGCAAAGGCATTTTCAACTAAATGCCTATATTTATATAAGCACCAATCAATATCACCATTACCTGTTTTTGAGTTTTTCTTTCTAGGGTTCACTGGGCTTGAGTTTCTCTCTCGAACCTTATTTCTAATGACTTCACTATCATAGCCTTTGTCTGCGATAACAAAATCGCCTTGGGGCAATAATTCAATCAGTTCATTTGCCACTTTACTATCATGAACATCGCCGCCTGTAATAATAAATTCAATTGGTAAGCCATAACTATCAACAGCTAAATGAATTTTACTTGTATTACCGCCACGACTTAATGCTATCGCTTGTTCTTGTTGAGACGCAGCACCTGTACTGTGTTGATGTGCTTTAACATAACTGCCATCAATGAATTCCCACTCAGTGTCACTATTGGCGGATAATGATTTGAACAACCTTATTAATATTCCTTTTTTAGACCAAAGTAGAAATCGGCGGTAAATAGTATTCCATAAACCAAAACACTCAGGGAGGTCACGCCATGGGCAACCAACACGTAAGCGATATAAAATTCCTTCCATCGTTTGTCTGTGTTCAAGCTTGTTATAAACTCTATCTTCAAGCAAAATTGATTTTAGCTTCGACCACAACTTATCAGTGAGCATTAATCGGGGCATGGTAATCTCGTAAGGTTTGTTTTTGGCGAAGTAAATTATACGAGATTACCGCTTACGCACAAAATTCAAACAAAGATCAACAGCCCCTAGTAAAAAAGGAGTATCTGACTCAGCAGGTTATGTTTTACTTAGGGGCTTAGATCCATCAAGTAAATATGTGGTCGATATTACAGGAAATTCAATTCAACCATTCGAAGCAAAAAATGTTCGAGTAATTACAGACAAAAACTTAAATTTAAATTACTCAGTCGTTTCCAGTACTGATTCAATAGAGAAAATTGTTGTATCAGGCCGTTCTGTAACTGCAATTGATACTACATCATCGTCTACTGGTCTTGATGTTACTCTTGATATGACGGAATCGCTTCCTACTGGTCGTAGCTTTCAAAGTTATCTTCAACTAGTACCTGGTGTAAAACCTACTACCGATGGCAATCCATCGTCGAAGTCAGGTGTCAACTATTCTGATATTGGTGGTACTGTTGGTAGTTCAACAGACAACGTTTATTATATTGACGGTGTTAATGTAACAGATAATGTTGATGGTACAGCCGGTGGTAATATCAACTCAGAGATAATTCAAGAGCAGCAAGTCATTACTGGTGGTGTAGCAGCAAAGTATGCCGGTGGAGCTGGTCTTGTATCGCGTGTTGTTACAAAATCTGGTAGTAATGAGTTCCATGGCTCTATAAATTATTACTTTCAAAATGACAGCTTAGTCGCCGATTACGAAAATGAGTCAAAAGAAAATAATAATTTCTCAAATTATGACACTGCAATTACCCTAGGTGGGCCAATTATCAAAGATAAACTTTGGTTTTTCGCGTCTTATCAACTCAAAAATAGTGACAGCGACATCAGCGATCCTGACACTGGTGCATTCAGCCATTCAGTAACAGATGAGTCTGATCTTGGCTTTGGTAAGCTTACATGGCAAGCAACTGACAACGATCGACTAGTCTTTACTTACTTTAATGATCCGAGAGAGAAATCAGGTTCAACATCGACTACAACGGCATTTAATAGACAGTCAGGTACAAAACTTGGTGGCGACAACTATAAACTTGATTATTCACATTCGTGGGAAGATTTAATTATAAACGCCGGTTATATGAGTCATGAAGCTGAATATTCGTCTGTAGCGTCAGATAAATCAACACGCAGTGATGTTGCCTTTTTAAGTGCATCGCCATCTAAAGCTCAAACCGATATCGGGGGTTTAGGTGCTGACACTCTAAGGGATCGAAATAAGAAAAGCGCATACATTAACTTTGAATATTATTTAGATACTGATTTTGGTGAACATACTATCGAAGCTGGTTACTCTGTTGAAACAAACGAAAATATTACAAACAGTGTTTACAATGGTAGTACTCAATATAATTCTATTGCGGCCGCTGATAGTGGCGTGTCATTTGAAACATACGCAATAGGCTCTTGGACTGGTGAGAAAGGTCTTGCAGCGGCTGATTACGTTCGTGTTGCAAAAGCTCTAAATGATAGTGGTAACTTACACGGTGCCGATACAAGTGGCGATGGTGTAGTCGATGAAAATGAAGTTAAAGCTATCATATTTAGTAGCAGTGCAGGTAACCCTACCGGTGATATAAATGCTTATCAAATAGAACAAGTTCAGCAAGCAAAGTCTAAACTTGAAACTAAAGGTAAAATGATCTACCTCCAAGATAGCGTAACATACGAAAACCTAACCGTTAATGCTGGTTTACGTGCTGAAAAGTGGGATCATATAGCATCAACAGGCGAGACTATATTTACTTTTGATTGGGAAATAGCACCTCGCTTAAGCATTGTATACGATATTTTTGGTGATGGTGATTCTAAAGTTTGGGCGTTTGGTGGCAGATATTACGATCCACTTCGTACTGACATGACTTCTTTTGCGGGTAATTTAACCGGCTCTGTTTTAGAAGAACGCGTATATGTCAACGATGACTGGGTTACCTTTAGAACACGCGGTGGTGCAAAACAGCAAGATGCCTTTTTCTCACCGAGTACTAAAACACCTTATACGGATGAATACTTAATTGGTTATTCAACGAATCTGACCGAAAGTACCAATATCTCTGTAACGTATACTAAGCGTACTACTAAAGATATTATGGAAGATTACGATTTAAGTATCTATTCTGAAGAAGGCTATTTAGCAGGAACAGACTTAGAACTTCCTCTTTCATATTTTGGTTATGATGAAAACCCCGGTTCTAACTATGTTATTGGTACTCTTGCTGGCGGTAAACGCGAGTATACAGGTATTGAAGTAACGTTTAAAAAACTTCGTACTGATAATTGGTTTATGCTTGCGTCATACACAAACAACGATGCAAAAGGTAATTCAAATTCAGATGGCAACGCTGATTTCCAAGGTGACTGGGAAATTTTAGATCCTCGTGCGCCAAATATGTATGGCAAGCAGCCAGGTAATGTTGAGCATCAGTTTAAATTGTTAGGTACATATTATTTTGATAATAATATTGAGGTAGGTGGTGTATATAACTGGAATTCAGGTACTCGCTATAGTAAAACGCAATCAATTTCAGGACGGTACCTACCACTTCCAGTTGATACTGCCTATGACTTTGGCGGTTATACAACTAATTGGGTAGCTGATGGAAACGTAGGTAGCGAAGTAACACCATCTTATGGCACATTAGATATTCGTGTTAAATATACTCATGACTTTGATGGCTATAAAGCAGAGTTCTTTTTAGATGTATTTAATTTGCTTGATGATCAAGCAACAACGGTTGAACAGAGCTTAGAAAAAGGTGATGGTACATTTGCATTTGGTCAAGCAACCGACTGGGTTGAGCCTCGTCGTTTTTACTTAGGCGCTCGACTTTCATTCTAAGTTATTAATAAATGAATAATGAAATGAAAAAGCCCGGATATAAATATTTTATCCGGGCTTTTGTATTTTTATAAAAATGACCTAGAGTAATAACTTAAAATAAACGTCTAGGGCATGTTGCTCTTTGGTGGTTGGTATGAAAGTAAGAGAAATGTTCGAGTTAGCATAAAGCCATCTGCAAAGGGATGGTTGAAATTAGCTGAAATGGTCGAATCTGTCGAATTGTTAATACCAATTCAACAGACAGACAAATTGTGTTCAAGAGACAAGGACGCAGGTAAGACGCGGAAGCTGTGCTCGGCTCTTACATGGAGTAAACCAATAGGGTAAAGCAGGAGCAGTTACCGAACCACGAGGTTAAAAACCTCGCGCCGCGATATGATTCTCCCTGATTTAACGAAATTCAATCGACAAAGTTCAACACGCCTTAGCCGTTAACATATAAACTAGCTTTGTCACGCCAAAAAGCTTATTAGACATCAACAGTTCTTAATTCTATTAAAGGACTTAATTTCAATAATTTATAATTATAAAAATAACGGCTTATAATCGTTTTCTAACTTTTCAAACGATAAGTCGCCAATAAAACGACCGAAGCTCAACCAGGTGGCCAAACCGCGTAAATCTTTAAAGTGTGGCGGCACAAATTGTGGGCTCTCTATCACACCTAAATCATGAAGCTGCGATATTAATCTAAAGTCATCTATCGATATTTTACCTACCAATAATAAAGGTAGCCTATCGATTCGACCAAGCTGTATTGCTACGCGTATTAAGTTATAAACCAGTACAAAGCCTTTAATGTAGGCAATATCTTTTGTAAACGGCAGACCTGTTGGCGTACTACCTCTAAATACACGCTGCGCAAGTGTGTAACTGTCATCTTTTGATAAACCTTGCGCTACGTAATCACGGTAAATGTCTACAAACTCAGCACCATCAATTACCTTTGTAACGGCTTGAATACGATTCACTAATTTAGATAAGCGCCTTGGAGTCAACTTTAAAGTGATAATTTCGGTAAGGACCGCTAAACCTTCTTGGGTAATAGTCGAGCTAGGCGTGCCTTTACTTAAACAGGTTAAATACGGCTGCGCTAATCCATTTTGAGTTGTGCCCACGTGTATCCACCCTTCGTGAACTTCTAAAATATCAAGCTCACGCTGAGAAAACTTAACATCTTGATTTAGCTTTATATTATTTGCACCGGCGGCTGCATCACTGACAATGCCATCGCTAAGCATTACCTCTACATTTATACCTGCCATGCTGGCATTTACTTGCTCAGACAAAATACGCACCGCATCAACAGCAGCAATATTTTTAGGGTCGTCAGGTAGTATGTCGGCTATGAGTAAATTTTGCAGCGGTTTATCTAGCATATTAGCTAGCTCAGAAAGTGAGGGCTCACCGGCATGAAATAAATCTTTAGGATGACCAAATAACTCTACCGATAAGTCATGGAACTCAGGTGTGCCACGATACTCAAGCATGCTTAATACCGTTTTATACTCTGTGCACATTTTACCCATGTATTGAGCAATGGGATTTAACTGCCCCAATTGGTTAATAATGTTACGGTGCAAAGTAGAAAACGCTTGGCGTAACTCGCTAGGTACAAAACCGAGGTCGCGCTGTTGATAGTATGCACGATCAATAAGTGGATTTTTTTGACATTTTTGTCTAAAAAACTCCTCTTTAGTTTGTTTATCCCAATTAATAGCATCGAGTATCCTAATAGGCGTTTGCAATGCAATTAATTGATCCGATAACTCACGAGTTTTTAGTAGTAACGCCTTGTCTATCATGGTGTAAGCTCAACAATAAATGAGTTTTGAGCATAATTTAAAAAGGCTAAATTACAAAGCAATATCACACTTTTTTAGCTATTGTTTTTAAGTTGATCGACCCTCATATCTGTATGGTATGAGTTACTAAATAAAAGGTATAAAGCATGAAAAACGAACTCGACAATAAACAGATTTTGGCCGTTTATGAACGTATAATTCAAAAAGGCGAAATGACTGATGAAGGTAAACATTATCAAGGGGTTACTGCTTATTCTGACGTAGACGGTTACACCGTATATTTACAAGGTAGCGGCGTAGAACTGCGCTTTGGTTTTCATAATACTTACCACCTTGACTACCAACATGAAAAGCATAAGGACGACTTTTTGAAAAAATTATATAACATTGCAAACGAGCGCTAATGCACCCACGAAAACTAAGACACCGCCCTACCAGTAAGCTCAATACTACTTTTATTAACCAAGTAGTAGAAGAGCTTCAAGCTGATCCAAGCAAAATCTCAATTATTCAAAAAAACCTAGAACAGTACCGCTCTCAAAGTCATTTAAAGCGTGGTTTTTTACTGGCTATAGAGCGTTTTGATTGGGTCTTTGAGGCAAGCAAAGATATAGACTTTATTTGCCAGCAAATTTTAGCTGATGACTACATTGGCAATAGACTAAGACGTTACCCCCTACTATTTAAAGGCGTTATTAATAACGCTTAATTGCAATAAAAATTTAAAGTCAGAGCATCATGTTGTCCGAATCTAGTTTAAATATTAATTAATTTATGGGTCAACTATTTACACATGTGTTTATTAGAACACTAACTAATTGTAGGTTTAATACTCTTTTGCATTAAAACAACACTATTAGTACTCTAACTATTACGGTACTAACGATTTTATAATGATTTTCTTAATTTATTATAGTAACGAAATCATCACCATATCAAATACTCAAAAAAAAAACTTAACCATTTGATTTTATTAAATACATCCCCACTTTAAAATCATTGCATTTATTCTATTAATCACTAGATCATTAATATTCTATCTACATTTTAATATCTCGGTGTTTACCTTAACCTTGAATTATTAGAGCTATTACCTTAAGCTTATCTTTATTGAACGTTCAATTAATAATAATTATGCCTAAAGTCGGAATGGAACCTGTTAGACGTCAGCAGCTAATTGACGCAACTATAGAGTCAGTTGCTACTAAGGGACTTCAAGGCACAACGATAAACAGCATTAGTAAAAATGCAGGTTTATCATCAGGTATCATTAGCCATTATTTTGGTGGAAAGCAGGGGTTAATTGAAGCCACGGTTAGATACTTACTAACAAGCTTAAAGCAAGGCTTAATAAGTAAAGTAAGTCATCAAACCACTGCCACTGAGCGTTTAATGTTTATTATCGAAGCCAACTTTGCGCTTGTACAACAGCGTAATGATACAACCCGAACGTGGTTGAGTTTTTGGGCGCAATCAATGCACGATGAAGAATTACACAGACTACAAAACGTAAACAGTAAACGCTTGCAAAGTAATTTAGCATTTTCTTTTAAGCAATTAATGCCTATTGAGCAAGCAAATCAAGCTGCAGAACTTAGCGCCGCGATGATCGATGGCCTATGGTTAAAAGCAGTACTGAGTAAATCAGACAATAATCAGTTTAAACACAGTGAAAAGTTAGCAAAAAGCTATGTACTTTCACTTATCAAGCAATATGGAGCCTAGCGTGACTACACCTGTCTATCAAAATTTTATTAACGGCCATTTTCTTGCAAATCAGAGCGGCAAAACATTTGATGTAACAAACCCAGCAACGGGTGAGGTTATTTACGCAGTAGAAATTGCCGACGAATTTATTCAAAACGAAGCCATTGCCAGTGCAAAGCAAGGTTTTGCACAGTGGTCAGCAATGACACCCGTTGAACGTAGTCGTATTTTATTAAAAGCAGTGGCTATTTTACGCGAGCGCAACGATGAGTTAGCACTCGTAGAAGTACTAGATACCGGTAAGCCAATGCAAGAAGCAAATTGTGTTGATATTGAAACCGGCGCTGATGTAATTGAATACTTTGCAGGCCTTGCGCCAGCACAAGTAGGCCAACAACAAATGGTTGGTGATGACTTTTATTACACACGTAAAGAGCCATTAGGTATCTGTGCGGGTATAGGTGCATGGAACTACCCACTACAAATTGCATGTTGGAAGTCGGGCCCTGCCCTTGCTGCTGGTAATGCATTTATATTCAAACCATCTGAAGAAACACCACTTGGCGCAATTAAACTTGCAGAAGTATTTGTTGAAGCTGGCGTACCTGCAGGTGTGTTTAATGTTGTTCAAGGCGCAGGCGATGTAGGCCAGTGGCTAACGCAGCATAGCGATATTGATAAAGTGTCGTTTACGGGTGAAGTAGGCACAGGTAAAAAAGTAGTGGCAAGTGCTGCCGGTACGTTAAAAGATGTCACGATGGAACTTGGTGGTAAATCTCCACTATTAGTATTTGATGATGCCAATATAGAGCAAGCTGTTAGCGCTGCTATGTTAGGTAACTTTTATACGCAAGGCGAAATTTGTACTAACTGTACACGTATTTACGTTCATAAAAATGTATATCAGCAGTTTATTGATGAGCTTAAAGCGCGCACTGAGAAAAACATTATTGCTGGCGACCCGCAAGATTTAAATACAAACTTTGGCGCACTTATCTCTAAAAAGCACCAAGAACTAGTAATGAGCTACGTTAATAAAGGTATTGAAGAAGGTGCAACGCTATTAACTGGTGGTACAACGCTTTCACCTGAGTCTGCACCTAATGGCTATTTTGTAGCACCGACTGTGTTCATTGATTGCAACGACGATATGACAATCGTTAAAGAAGAAATATTTGGCCCTGTAATGAGCGTGCTTGTTTTTGACGACGAAGACGATGTTATTGCACGCGCTAACGCAACTCACCTAGGCTTAGCCGCAGGCGTATTTACTAGCGATATTAAACGTGCGCACCGCGTTATTCATAAGTTACAAGCCGGTATTTGTTGGATTAATGCATACGGTAACTCACCTGCTGAAATGCCAGTTGGCGGTTACAAGCAATCGGGTATTGGTCGTGAAAATGGTATACAAACGCTTGATCAATACACGCAAACTAAGTCTATTTATGTTGGTATGGCCGACATAGAAAGCCCATTTTAAGGCGCCCTACTATGAGTAATCATTACGACTATATTATTGTTGGCGCGGGTTCGGCGGGTTGTGTTTTAGCAAACCGTTTATCTGAAGATTCAAGTAACCGCGTGTTACTACTAGAAACTGGCGGTAGCGATAAAAGTATTTTTATAAAAATGCCAACCGCGTTATCTATTCCTATGAATAGTGACAAATACGCATGGCAGTTTCATACGCAGCCTGAGCCTCATTTAGATAACCGTGAAATGCATTGTCCTCGAGGTAAAGTATTAGGCGGTTCGTCATCTATTAATGGCATGGTATATGTACGTGGCCACGCAAAAGATTTTGACGAATGGCAGCAACACGGTGCAAACGGTTGGGATTACCAATCGTGTTTACCGTATTTTCAAAAAGCAGAAAGCTTTTACCTTGGTGAAAATACTTACCGTGGTGGCAAAGGCCCGCTTGGCGTTAATAACGGCAACGAAATGAAAAACCCACTTTACCGTACGTTTATAAAAGCAGGTGTACAAGCCGGTTACGCTTCTACAGATGATTATAATGCGTCGCAGCAAGAGGGTTTTGGCCCAATGCACATGACCGTAAAAGACGGCGTGCGAAGCTCTGCGTCTCGTGAGTATTTAGACCCTGTTAAATCGCGTAGTAATTTAACGATTATTACCGGTGCACTCGCACAACGCGTGATTTTAGATGGCAAAAAAGCCACAGGCATTGAATACAAAGTCAATGGCGACGTTAAAACCGCACATGCTGCAAAAGACGTTGTACTAAGTGCTGGCCCAATCGGCTCTCCACATATTTTACAACTCTCTGGTATTGGTGATACTCAAGCGCTTGAAAAAGCAGGCGTTGAAGTTCAGCATCATCTACCAGGTGTTGGTCAAAACTTACAAGATCATCTTGAGTTTTACTTTCAATACAAGTGTAAGCAACCTATCACGCTTAACGGCAAGCTAGGCATTATTTCAAAAGGGTTGATTGGCGCGCGCTGGTTATTAACGCGTTCGGGTTTAGGTGCAACGAATCATTTTGAATCGTGTGCGTTTATTCGCTCAAAACCAGGTGTTGAATGGCCAGATATTCAGTATCACTTTTTACCAGCGGCTATGCGTTACGATGGTAGAAGTGCATTTGCAGGTCATGGTTTTCAGGTACATGTTGGTCATAACAAACCAAAAAGTCGCGGTAGTGTTACTATTGCTTCTGCGAACCCTGAGCAGCCACCAACTATTTTATTTAATTACCTTGAACACCAAGACGATATTGAAGGCTTTAGAGCGTGCGTTCGCTTAACACGCGACATAATCGAACAAAGTGCCTTTGATGAATACCGCGATGAAGAAATTCAACCTGGTAAACATATTCAAACAGATGAAGAAATAGATGCTTTTGTTCGCCAAGCCGTAGAAAGTGCCTACCACCCTTCTTGCTCATGCAAAATGGGTGAAGATGATATGGCCGTTGTTAATTCAAATACGCAAGTACATGGTATTGAAGGACTGCGTGTTGTTGACTCATCTATATTCCCAACAGTTCCTAACGGAAACTTGAATGCACCTACCATTATGGTTGCCGAAAAAGCAGCTGACATAATTTTGGGTAAAAACCCATTACAGAAATCGGATGTGAATGTTGCCATAACAACAAACTGGCAAGAAACACAACGTAGTTCAAAGATCTAACTTTAGCCACATGCTCAGGTTTAGCCTCGTCGGGCTAAACCTGAGCGTGCCTTGCAGTGGCACACGATGTAAATAGGTTACGTTGTGTTAATGCGAGAATAAAACAATAAAATACGGAGTGCTTATGAATTATTTTTATTCATTATTGGAGGGTAACAATGACTATTTGGCTTAATGCAGGCATCATTTTTACTTTACTCGCAGTTGTTATTATCTTACTTAAATGGGGTAATGTACGTGTAGTAGGTGTAACACCGGTAAAAACCTTTACGTTTATAGCGATACTATTTACATCAGGCCTTGATGTTGGCCTTATTATGTTTCCTTTAACTGAGTTTGCAGGTTATGCAGACATAAAAGCAAGCCCAGAATACGCGTTTGCAAATCCACTGGCTATTGAATTTGGCTATTGGGGATTCTTGATCTGGGGATTTTACTTTCTTACGTGCTTTTATTTCTGTGTAATAGAACCTAAAGTTAAATTTTTCGAAATTCCTTGGGTCAAATTTATCAATAATGTTGTAATTATTGGTACATGTGCATTTACCGCTTATTTACTACTTACAAATTTACCTTGGTACTTACCCGAATTAGGTGACGGTACAAGTGTAGTTAGCGAGTTTTATTTAATTGTATTTGCTGCGATTTGTTTTGCAGTGTACTCAAGCACCGACATTAAATATGTGCGTATTTTAAGTATTGCGACTACGTGGTTATTCTTAGCGTTAATAGGTTTCATGTGGGTTGGCGCGTTTGTTATTGGTGATAGTGAAATGTCTGCGTTTACTAATAACTTGGGCTCAATTGGCACTTACTTTGCCAACATTAACGAATTTGTTTTACCGTTGAATGATTACCATGAGTTTTACTTATTTTGGTGGTTTGCGTGGAGCATAATGATTGGTCAATTTACATCACGCTTTGTTGGTGGACTTAAAACATACCAAGTATTAGGTGCGATGTTGATATTCCCTTCTATTCCTATTGCGATATGGTTTAGCGTACTTTATCACTACCATGAAGCAGGGATCCCAACTCAAGGTATTAAAAACTTTGCTATGGTATTTGTAGGTATTGTATTTGTAATCAACTCACTCGACTCGTTAGTGCGTTTATATACAGATAACCTAAACCTTACCGTTAAACGTTTTGGTAAAATGAAATATATACTTTGGAATGTTGTCGCTCTGTCTCTATTAACACTATTATTTAAACTAGAGTTTTTACAAATTCAGTGGGTAGGCGCATTAGTTATTGGACTATTCTTTCTGTGTGCTGCTTTTATTGGATACAGTAAATTTAAAACAGTCAAAAATATAAACAGCTCACCAAAAGCAAACAAGATTGATTACACAAAAATAGACACAGTACACTAGGGATAAACAATGAATAACAAACTAAAACAACTTGTAGTAGCACTACCATTTGCACTTTTATCAACAACAGCAGCTGCTGATTGGTCAACAACAATCACGGCAGCGTCTGATTACACATTTAATGGTGTAACACAGACAGATAACGACCCTGCAATTCAAGGCAGCTTAGATTATGCTTTTGATAGCGGTGTATACGCCGGTGTTTGGGCGTCAAATGTAGATTTTGGTGATGACACTGATTTTGAACTTGATGCTTATGTAGGCAAGTATGTGCAGCTTGATGAGCAGTTTAGCGTTGACTACGGTATTGCTTATTACACTTATCAAGGTAATAACAGCGATGGTAACTACGCTGAAGCTTACACTAAGTTTGGCTATGCGAGTGAATACGGCCAAACTGAGCTTAACTTTTGGTATAGCTGGGATTACTTTGGTCAAGGTGGAGGTCATGTAATCTCAATGGTTGCACACACCTATGAGCTAGCTCCAAATCATGCAATACGTGCAAGTTTTGATATATCAAACTCACTTGATGGCCAAAAATGGGCGTGGGACGTTAACGAGAAAAAATCATACAACCATTACCGTTTAGCATATCAAACTAGTTATGAAGGGTTTGGTATTGAAGTGGCGGCTGAAAATACGAGCCTTGACTACGATTACGCAGATGAGCGTATCGTACTTGCCATATCACGTACTTTTGATTTGTAAGTAAAACACATCAATAATTAAAAGGCTTCTTATGAAGCCTTTTTTATACTCTCAAGATAAGCGCATAAAGAACTCGCATCTAACGGTTTAGAAAAATAATAACCTTGTAAATGCGAAACGCCTAAACTGTATAACTTTTCGCTTTGATCAATTGTCTCAACACCTTCAGCAACCACATCAAAGCTAAGTGAACTGGCCATTTGTACCACTGCATTTACTATACTCAGCCCTTTTTTATCTACATCTTGAATAAACGTTTTATCAATTTTTACGATATCCACACCAATATCTAACATACTTGATAAGGATGAATAGCCAGTACCAAAGTCATCTATCGATATCCTAGCCCCTAACTCTTGCAAAGATTTAACCGTTGATAAAAATGTACTTTTATCCTTAGCAAATACTGACTCAGTGATTTCTATATGTAACTTATCAGCTGGAAAGCTAAGTTTTCTTAAAATATCAGCAACTTCAACAACAAATTTTTGCCCTTGAAGCTGCATAACAGAAACATTAACACTAATGGATAAATCGGGAATGATTCTTTGAAACTCAAGCCCTTGAATACACGCGTTTTTTAAAACCCAGAGTCCAATTTCACTAATCATCCCATATTGCTCTGCAATAGGAATAAACTCATCCGGTGGAACCGGTTCACCATCCATTTGCCAACGTAAAAGTGCTTCAACTGAACTAGGCCGATTTGTACTAGAATCTATAATAGGTTGAAAAACAAGCGACAAACTTCCGTCTTGTACCGCAGAAGAAAGCCTGTCATTTAAGCGCCTTATACGCTCAAGTTGCATACGCAAATTATCATCAAAATAACTAATTTCTCCTCTATTAATACGCTTTTGATGATACATCGCCATATCTGCATTTAGTATTAATTCGTCCAAATCACTGCCATGTTCAGGATAAAATGCAATACCTATCGTTGCACCTATTCCCGCTTTGTAATGGCTATTCGAATGTACTTGTGTAATGGCACTAATGATTTTATTTGCAAAATCATTAGTTTTATCCTTACAGTTATAATCAGTAAGTAATAAAAACTCGTCACCTCCCCACCGACACTTATACTCATTTTGGCTACACACTGCTGAAATTCTCTGGGCAGTTTTTGTTAGAATCTGATCCCCAACCTCATGCCCCATAGTATCGTTAATATGTTTAAAGCCATCTAAGTCAATAAATAACAACGCAAATGATTCATTAGGGTATCGCGATAGCCTTTTTTTTGACTCTTTTAAAAAAGCGTTTCTATTCAATAATTGAGTAAGGGAATCGCTATTTGATAGATGATAAATTTCTTGTGTTCGTAATTCGACACGCTGCTCCATCAGTTCTAATAGTTCAATATTTTGATTTTTTAAATGGATGGCATTTTGCGTAAAGTTTGCAGCCTTGTGTAAAGCAATAAGCGTAACAAACCCAAAGCCTATACCTAATACTCCTAATACATTTTGATAATGTTCTTCAGATAGGGTCAGTAGCACTGAATATGGTATCAATAACAAAAATGCGTATATAAAACATGTTGGTCGATGCGCTGAAAGAATATTTGCTGAGCCACCACCTAGTGCAGAAAAAATGATGATTATACTTGTAAGCTCTAGGACGCTGAAAGATGAATGGAAATACAATCCATAAAAGCACCAAGTCAACGCAGTGAGGGTTACACTTAAAGAGAATCTATATAAATCTATATAACTCGCTGCTTTACTGCTTCGTTTAAAATAGTAAACATCTATCAAACGGATCCCTAAAACAACAACCATGATAAACCACCAAATAAGCTTATCGGTAACTGAAGTAAAAGACTCATCACTAAAACCAAAAACTATGCCCGTACTAGCAATAAAAGATATAAACAATCCAGAGTAGGCATTTAAATAAAGGATCCGCACACTATCATTTAATTCTTTTTCTATTAGAGGGCTCACATGCATTAAAGATATGCCTTTGTTTAATACTATCAACTTTTTATACAACTAAACGTAAGCTTTAAATTCGATATTGTCCAATATAAGGTGTCTTTTGATGTGTTTATTTTCAGTGCTATAGAGGGTAAAAACGATAGATATGAGCGTTGTTCTTCACAAAGCGAAGACCCTATGTACTTGCTATGTTGAATTAATTTTATTGAGGAAGTAGTTCAGCAAACACTACCTTTACTGAAAATTTAAATCTGCTAGTAAAAGAGATTTACAATTAAACTCGAAACTATACATATAATTATTGTACTTAAATAAAATTGTAACAGTCTTTCGAGGTGACTAAGACACATTAATCACCTCGTTTTAGCTACTTTAAAGTTGCCATGCATAGCTAACTTTTGTAAAAAACGTACGCTGATCTCGTTCAATATTTTTGAGTGAATCGTCTTGGTATCCTCTATCTGAATACCCTAAATAAAATAATGTTTGTGCGTTAATTTTATATGAGTAAACAAGCTGGCTACCATAATCCTTATTAGTTTGACTAACCTGATAAAAGTAAGCTTTTTCGTTACGATCTATATCTTCAAATTGTAAAATTAACTTAAGTATTGAACGCATACTGAATTTATAATGAAGCCTAAAATCAACCAAGTTCGCTGTAAATACACGATCCCCTTGTGGGTTGTCTAATTGGCTGTAATTATGTTTCACATCAAGCTGCCAGTGGTCGTTAATATCCCATATTACTTGAGTTTGGGTATCAAATACATCGCCAATCTGCTCATTCGCATAATCAATTCGGCTAGCGTATTCAAGATATAACGAAAGCTTTAAATCTTTAGTAGGTTTGAACCCAGTGTAAATATATCCAATATTTTGGTTATAAAAATTATCGTTATAATTTTCATAACGGTGCACTAAACCAATTTCAAAAATGGATTGTTTTTGACCTTTGAAGCTTAAAAAACCTTCGTATTCTTCTTCAAGTAAGTCGCCGTTTTGCGCCCACGTTTTATCCCAGTCAGCTTCATATGACCATGAGGTAAGTAAATCTGACTCATCTCTGTACCATGTTTGTCCGCCACCTAAGCCTACTTTTTCATAATCGACTTTAGCTTGATAGCCTAAATCAGTGCGGTAATCCTGCCCAATATTTTCATAAGAGGCGAACAATTTGTAATCACGTTTATCGCGGGTAAGTTCTAAGGCATAAGCTTCATCTGACTGAGTTTCAGATAAGTTATAGTTTTCAATTAAAAACGCCGAGTTGCGAGTATCAGCCGTCGATACTTGATACAAAAGAGTATCCGATTGATTAAACCAATAACTACCATCAACTGACAATACTGTATTATGGTAGCTATCACTTTCTCTATGTGTGCTTGAAAGTCCAATAGTACCTTGCTGACCAATATCATATTGATAACGCCCAGCCACCGCATTCGTTTTTTCGTTTAAGCTTGCAAAGCCAGAGCCCTGATTCGTTGGCAGTAAAATATTACTGTTGTCGTCGTCAGCCAGCATTAAAGCATAACTATGATTGCCTGTTTTACCCGTTAATTTTGCGCCTAAATTAGGTTCTGCAATTGTACGCGTGTATAAAAGTTCAAATAAGCTGCTTTTAAAGTAGGAAGCACCATCTAAAAAGAAAGGACGCTTTTCAGCGTAATAAATAGAGAAGGTTGTGTTTACATCAAGTTCTAAAGAGTCTGTTTCTACTTGCGAAAAATCAGGGTTAATTGTTGCGTTTAAAACAGCGTCTTTTGTTAAACCCCAGCGTAAATCTAAGCCCACTTCAGTGTCTATATCGCCATTATTCCAATCACCCGGTAATTCAGGTTTGTTATCGTTACGAAGTGCCGTCAAGGTAGGTGTTAATTGAATATTTTTACTTGATTCAATGTCACTAAAGCCAACTAACTTATCAAACTGACAAAGGCTGCATTTCACATTTCTGTCAAAGCCCATGTTTGATAGCTGATATAATACATCTCGTTGATAGTTTCTCATTACAGAAAAACCCCACGTTAGCTCATTTTTATTTTCAGGAAAACGCAGTGCTTTAAAAGGAATACGCATTTCAACAACATAACCTTTCTCGTTAATTTGTCCTGCGCTATCCCAAATAGCATTCCATGAAGTATCAGAGCTCCACCCATCGGTATCGGTCATTCGTATATCGCCTTGCGCGCCCAGCGGGTTCACATGGAATTCATAGCCACTGCGTTCATCATTAAATGTATCAATAACAAGAATAACTACGTCGTCTTCCCAGAGCGTATCACGATCACGAAGTGATGCACGAATTTGCGTAGGGTCTGGGTCTTGTGCAACATAGGCAACATATAAGTTTGTGCCATCTTCATAGATAAAGGCATCAGTTTTTACAGGAGGAGTGCCTTTTTCATTAGGCTCGTCTTGGTAGAGTAAGGAAACACGTGTCGCATCTTTCCAATGCGCTTCATCCATAACACCATCAACGGTGATATTTGAATCAATGCGGGATAAGGATACTTGCTGTTTTTCAGCGGCTAAATCTAGGCTGGCTAGTAATAAAGAAAAACTTGAAAGTATAAAAATAATTTTTTTTATTATGGTTATAAAGAGTTGCATAAACATCCATTTAAACTTGCTTTACTCGGTGTGAGTAATTTATAGGATGAATTGTAATTTAAGCGAGTACATTTGTTAATACCTTGCAAAGATTATCATGCTAAATATTAACGAATTAATAATAAAGGACTAATTTTAAAATGATAATTAAGTTTCGAGTAACTTAAGTTTGTTGTCTATACCATTCCATACGTCAGCATCTTCTGGTGCAGGTTTTACTTGTGTAATACGTGGCCATACAAGTGCAAGTTCTGCATTTAACTCAGTAAACTCTTTTTGAGATTCTGGTAATTCATCTTCTTGATATATAGCATCAGCTGAACACTCAGGTACACATAATCCACAATCAATACAATCAATTGGGCTAATAGCTAAAAAATTAGGGCCTTCAAAAAATGCATCTGCTGGGCACACTGATACGCAATCGGTGTACTTACACTTTATACAATTTTCAGTAACGACAAACGCCATAATACTTTAACACCTACTATTTTAAACAACAGCTGTGGATCATACCCATCCATCCCAAAAATACAATAAATAAGTGCCATATCAGGCTATTTTAACGTAAAATACGCGCCTTATGTTTGCACACCCGTTGTGCCCTGCATCCCCTTATTGTGAGCGGTAGATAAAACCCCGCTATGACACCTAAAAGAGATATAAATGATACGTTTAACCGAAATAAAGCTGCCACTTGATCATGACGAAGATGCAATTGGTCAAGCAATTGTAAATAAACTTAAAATCCAACCTGAACAATTGCACAGTTTTAATGTGTTTAAACGTGGTTATGATGCACGTAAAAAATCAGCTATTTTACTTATTTATACACTCGATATAGAAGTTGATAACGAAGCCGATCTACTCACCGAATTCGAAAAAGACCAACATGTAAAAGTAGCGCCAGACACAAGTTATAAATTTGTAGCCCAAGCTAATAATATCAAAGAGCGTCCTGTCGTTATTGGTTTTGGCCCTTGTGGTTTATTTGCAGGTTTATTACTTGCCCAAATGGGCTTTAAACCCATTATTTTAGAGCGCGGTAAAGAAGTACGTGAACGAACAAAAGACACGTTTGGCTTTTGGCGTAAACGAACACTTAACACAGAATCAAATGTGCAATTTGGTGAAGGTGGCGCAGGTACATTCTCAGACGGTAAGTTATACAGCCAAGTAAAGGATCCAAAACATTATGGCCGTAAAGTCATTACTGAATTTGTAGAAGCAGGCGCCCCCGATGAAATTTTATACGTAAGTAAGCCACACATTGGTACGTTTAAACTTGTCACCATGATTGAAAAAATGCGCGCTCGTATAATAGAACTCGGCGGCGAAATTCGCTTTAGCACACGTGTTGATGACATTCATTTAGACGATGGACAAGTAACAGGTTTAACACTTTCAAATGGCGAGCAACTAAACACTCGCCATGTTGTATTAGCCGTTGGCCACAGTGCACGCGACACGTTTGATATGATCCACAAAAAAGGCATTTATATTGAAGCCAAACCATTTTCAGTCGGTTTTAGAATTGAGCATAAACAATCAATGATCGATGAATGTCGTTTTGGCACAAATGCAGGTAACCCAATTCTAGGCTCTGCCGATTATAAACTTGTTCATCATTGCCACAATGGCCGCACCGTTTACAGCTTTTGTATGTGCCCAGGTGGCACAGTAGTCGCGGCAACCTCTGAAGAAGGTCGCGTTGTTACCAACGGTATGAGCCAATATTCACGAAGTGAGCGCAACGCTAACAGCGCTATTGTGGTAGGTATATCACCAGAGCAAGATTTCCCTGGTAATCCACTTGCTGGAATAGATTTACAACGCAAACTTGAAGAGCAAGCGTATGAGCTTGGTGGTAGCAACTACGATGCACCAGCACAGCTAATTGGGGATTTCTTAAAAGGTAAATCATCTGCAGACTTAGGTGAAGTACAACCTTCTTACACACCCGGTATTAAGTTAACTGACTTAAGTAAGGTGCTACCACAATTTGCTATTGATGCCCTTCGCGAAGCGATACCGGCGTTTAATAAACAAATTCGTGGTTTTTCAACTAACGACGGTTTATTGACCGGCGTTGAAACACGTACTTCGTCGCCTATTAGTATTAAGCGTGATAAAACATTCCAAAGTATTAACACCAAAGGGCTTTACCCTGCAGGTGAAGGCGCAGGTTACGCTGGCGGTATTTTATCAGCGGGTATTGATGGTATTAAAGCAGCTGAAGCAGTCGCACTGTCTATGTTAGAAAACGCTTAAACCTCTTTTTTAAGCTGTTTATCGAAAAGCCTCACTTTGTGAGGTTTTTTTGTGCTAAATGTATAGAAAATAATAACACCTCAAGCACCTCAACAATGATCAAAACATTTACCTTTTCGTTGCTTATTGTATTAGCAATTTTTAACGCTAAAGCACAAGAGCTAAAAACCATCGATGAAATCCACACTGCATATAAAAATAATTCTATTAATGCACAGCAACTCACCCAAAGTTATATAGAGCGAATTAATAAACTTAACCCACAATACAATGCAGTTATTAGTATTGAACCTACAGCTATTGCTCAAGCTAAAACGTTAGATGAACTTGCCGCCAAAGGCTCTTGGGCAGGTCCATTACACGGAATACCTGTACTTCTTAAAGATAATATAGAAACGAAAGGCACACTTCCCACAACGGCTGGCTCTTTAGCACTTAAAAATAACGTTACTAATAATGATGCTTTTGTTGTTAAACAACTACGTAATGCGGGCGCTATAATTTTAGGCAAAGCTAATTTAAGTGAATGGGCAAATTTTCGTTCATCCTATTCATCGTCAGGCTGGAGTGCCGTAGGTGGGCAAACACATAATGCGCACGATGTAACACGTAATCCATGTGGTTCTAGTGCAGGCTCTGCTGTGGCAATCGCACTTAACTTTGCGCCTATAGCATTAGGGACTGAAACAGACGGTTCAGTTACGTGCCCTGCCTCAGTAAATGGAGTTTATGCAATAAAACCGAGTATGGGCCAAGTATCACGCTCAGGTGTAGTGCCTCTTTCTAGCAGTCAAGATTCAGTAGGGCCGATGGCGCATTCACTTAAAGATGCACTGCTGGTTTTGTCGGTTTTGCAAAGTGAGGACCCCCTTGATGCAACAACTACAGGGTTTGAATTAAAAGCAGGTAATCTAAAATCAAAATCGTCACTTATTATCGGTGCGCTACCTAGCGATAAATTTACAATTGAAACGCAGCGCCTTTATGCCAAGCAGTTACAAGCATTAAAACAGGCTGGGCACACTGTTATTAATGTAGTTATTACTGATAACTTAGATACGCTATTTGTTGATGAATACTATATTTTACTTTACGACTTTAAAGCCGAAATTAATCACTACCTCGCAAGCACTCCCGCACAAGTAGCTGTTAAAAGCCTAAAAGCACTTATTAATTTTAATATTCAAAATAAAAATACAGAAATGCCCCACTTTGAGCAAGATATCCTAGTTCAATCGCAGGCTATTGATTTAACAGACAAACAAAAATACCAAGAGACTAAAGAACGCTATTGCACTTTAGCAACGACAGCCATTGTTAATGTATATAAAAACAACAAGCTTGATATTGTTATAGCGCCTACAGTATCACCCGCCTGGAAAACAGACTTAGTTAATGGTGATAATTTTAATGGCAGTAGTAGTTCGTTATCTGCTATTGCAGGAACAACGCACATAACCCTACCTGTCGGAAAAGTAAGTGGTTTACCGGTTGGTTTGTCCATAATAGCAAATAAAGAGGACGAGCAAGCGGCTTATGTATACGCAAATATTATTGATGAGGTGTTATCACTAGGCACAAAAAAGCCTGAGTAAACTCAGGCTTTTTAAACTTAAGGGCGTTAACTATGACTTTTTAAGTGACAGTTTTTCGCCTTTTAAGCTTTTACGAACGCTTGAAATACGTGAGCGATTAACTGCTCTCGCTTCACCGGTTGCCTGTCCTGATAACTTGTTAGAACGTGTACGGCGTAAATGCGCTGGTTTTTTACCAATTTTATCAATTAGTACTTCACGATTACTTACTTCGTAACCTTCTAAATATACACGTTTGATTTTTTGGCCAATTAGCGTTTCAATTTCAAACAAGGTGTTTTCTTCTTCGCGGCTAACAAATGAGATTGCTTGACCTTGGCGACCAGCACGACCTGTACGGCCAATACGGTGAACGTAATCTTCTGCAAGCCATGGTAGATCAATATTAATTACACGAGGTAAACCATCAATATCTATACCGCGAGCAGCCACTTCTGTAGCCACTAATACGCGCACTTTACCTTCTTTAAATTCACGAAGTGCACGACGACGGTTACCTTGAGATTTGTCACCGTGGCAAACGCCCGCCGGAATACCATCAAGGTTAAGCTCTTTAACAAGCTCGTCAGCCGTTTCTTTCATGTTTACGAATACAAGCACCTGTTGCCAGTTTTTCTTACCAATCAATTCAGAAAGTAGCTCTTGCTTACGACGTTCTTCAACAGGGTAAACAACATGCTCAACAGTGCTTGCTGTGCTGTTAGTTTGATCAACACGAACTATTTCAGCTTGTTTTAATACTTTAGATGCAAATTGTTTAATTGCTGCAGGGAATGTAGCTGAGAAAAGTAAAATCTGGCGCTCTTCTGCACAGCTTTTAATGACATTTTGCATATCTTCAATAAAGCCCATATCAAGCATACGGTCAGCTTCATCAAGAACAAGGTGCTTAACACTTGCAAGGCTTAAGTTACCTAAACGAATATGATCAAATAAACGACCTGGTGTTGCAACAACAATATCCACACCTTCTTTTAAAGCGTTTGCTTGGCCGGCGGTACTAACACCACCAAATAAACTAACGACTTTAAGCGATGTATGCTTTGCAAAATCTCTGAAGTTATTTGCAATTTGTTCTGCAAGTTCACGCGTTGGCGCAAGTACTAATGCATGAGGTGCATTCGTTGTGCTGAGTTCAGACTCAACCAATTTTTGGATGATAGGTAAAGCAAACGCGGCAGTTTTGCCGGTACCAGTTTGTGCACTGGCTAAAACGTCTTTACCTTTACGAACAGCAGGGATTGCTGCGCGCTGAATGGGCGTAAGAGTGTGATAGTTAAGTTCGTCCAACGCCTGGATGATTTCAGGAGCGAAACTAAAAGATTTAAAATTCATGCTGTATAACCTACGGCCACATTATCAAGGGTCGCAAATTATACAGCAAAAACGAGTCAACAGTTAGTCATTACTTCTATTTTAACGCGTTTAATCTGCTTTATAGCGTTTAAATATTAAAGAGGTGTTAATACCACCAAACGCAAAATTATTACTCATTACGTAATCGGTATTAATCTCACGACCTTGGTGCGTTATGTAATCAAGCGGAGCACATTCGTCATCAACGTTGTCTAAATTAATTGTTGGTGCAAACCAGTTATCAGCCATCATATTAATGCTTGCCCAAGCTTCTATTGCACCACAAGCACCTAAAGTATGTCCCAAATAACTTTTTAACGAGCTAATAGGTTTATTGCCAAGTGCGTTAAACGTTGCATGAGATTCGGCAATATCGCCTCTGTCTGTCGATGTACCATGCGCATTTACGTAACCAATTTCTTCTGGTTTTAGATTGGCATCTTGCAGTGCCATTTCAATCGCTAGTTGCATTGTTTTTGATGTAGGTTGAGTAACATGTTCACCGTCAGAATTGCAACCAAAGCCAACCACCTCTGCTAATATTGTCGCCCCGCGTGCTTTGGCATGCTCGTGTTCTTCTAAAATAAGTGTACCCGCGCCTTCGCCTATCACTAAGCCATCACGATTTGCATCAAAAGGACGAGGTGTTTTTTTTGGTGTTTCATTTTTTGTAGATGTCGCGTAAAGGGTATCAAATACTGCAGCCTCTGTGATGCACAACTCCTCTGCACCACCAGCAACCATTATTTTTTGTCGGCCAAACTTAATTGCCTCATAGGCATAGCCTATACCTTGAGAGCCCGATGTACACGCTGAGCTTGTTGTTATAACGCGCCCTTTTAAACCAAAGAATACACCAACATTTACAGGGGCGGTATGCGCCATCATTTTAATGTAACTGGTTGCTGTTACACCCGACATAGAACCCGTTTCCATCATATTTGCAAAGGCGAGTAAAGGCGCAGTAGAACCCGTTGATGAGCCATATGCGATGCCCGTAGAGCCATCTGTTAGGCTTTCGTGTTCAAGTAGCTTTGCTTGTTCAAGTGCACACTCAGTAGCGCGAGTTGACATAAGTGACACTCGCCCCATTGAACGTACTTGTTTGCGCTTATAGTGACTTGGTCGCTCAAAGTGGTTAACTGGTGCTGCTAGACGAGTATTGAGTTCGTCGGCCATATCCCACTCTGGCATAGTAACAACCGCATTTTCACCTTTAATTAAGGCTTGTTTAAATTCAGACCAATCATCACCCAATGCAGTGACCACTGACATACCGGTTACGACAACGCGTTTCATCAAACCATGCCACCATTAACAGAAATTACTTGGCGTGTAATATATGCTGCGTCATCAGACATTAAAAAAGCGACGGTTCCTGCAACTTCTTTAACGCTCCCCATGCGCTTGAGGGGGATCATTTTCATCATTTCATCAATAGGTAATTCGTCAGTCATCGCCGTTTCTATCAAACCAGGTGCCACACAATTAACTGTAATTTTGCGTTTTGCCAATTCTAATGCAAGTGCTTTAGTGGCCCCAATAATACCGGCTTTTGCTGCACTATAATTTACCTGCCCTCGGTTACCAGCAATACCTGATACCGACGACATTGTAATTATACGCCCACCTTTGCGGCTTTGTACCATAGGCATTACAGTTGGGTGTACTACATTATAAAACCCATCAAGGCCTGTGCGTATAACACAATCCCAATCTTCCCCTTGCATGGCCGGAAATGCCATATCGTTAGTAATACCTGCATTACATACCACGCCATAATAAGCGCCATGCTGAGCTATATCTTGCTCTATTTGTGCCTTTGCCAGCTCTCTATCGCATACATCAAATTGCAGTAAGCTGGTCGTTCTACCTAAGTTATTAATTTCATCGCATGTTGCTTGAGCCTGCTCAACACCCGATCTGCAATGCACTGCAATATCAAACCCTTGCTCAGCAAGTTTTAACGCAATAGCTTTACCAATACCACGGCTTGAACCTGTAACTAAAATTCTTTTTATCATTGATTTTCTCTTATAAATTCCAGCGGATTTTCAGGCTGAAATACATTAATTTTTGCTTGGCAAAGTACAGTCTCACAATCATGTATTTGGCATTCAAATACACTCAAACCTGACTCTTCTTGATATAGCTTTTTCACTTCAATAGTCAGCTTACTGCCGTTTTTAAAACACGGTAGATAAGTTTGATATTTTCGCGTACCAATTAAAAAACCAATTTTTACAGGTTTATTTTCATCATTCGCCAACGCGCCAGCGTAAGCGGCAATAGACTGCGCCATATACTCAACGCCAATATAGCTAGGTACACCATTAATCGCAGGACTAAAAAAAGGGCTTTGCTCAGTGATAGTAATAATGCATTGTGCTTCATCTTCGCTATACGCTAAAAGGCTGTCGATTAAAATCATAGGCGCGTCGTGCGGGACCACTTGCTCAATAGGGTAATTAGTCAACGTTAACTCCCAATATTAAGCTGGCATTATTACCGCCAAATGCAAATGAATTAGATAAGCAGTATTTAAGAGCGGGCTTAAACGCTTGTTTTATTATTTTTATATCAGCCAAATCACCGTCTTCTTTAATTGCGTTATATGGCAGTATATGTTGGCCGCTGTCTTTTAATAATAACCAACATATACCGGCTTCAATGGCGCCTGCAGCACCTAAAGTATGTCCTGTTAAATGCTTACTTGAGCTAAGCGGGGTATTGTTGCCAAACACGCGATTAATTGCAAGTGCTTCCATTTCGTCATTTTTGAAGGTGGCCGTACCATGGGCATTAATATAGTCAATATCACCAGAGAATAACTTTGCACTTTTTAATGCTTTCTCCATTGATTCTTGAGCACCCATTCCATTAGGTTCAGGTGCAGACATATGATGAGCATCAGAACTTTCCCCACTGCCTACTAGCATAATGCCGTTATTTGTTATTGGTGTATTTTTAGTCATTACAAATAAAGCTGCCCCCTCACCAATATTAATGCCGTCTCTGTCACTAGAAAAAGGCTGAGATAGGCCAGAGCTTAAAGAGGCTAGCGAATCAAAGCCATTAACTGTTAATTGACACAAACTATCTGCACCACCACAAATTACTACATCAGCTAAATCAGCATTTAACAACGCACGCGCACTAATTAGCGCTTTTGCACTTGAGGTACACGCTGTAGAAATACTGTAACAAGGCCCTAATGCACCTATTTTATGTGCAATGTAATGAGCGGGTGTAGCTAACTCTTGATCACTGTAACTAAAGTCATCAGGCCAGAGCTTTGTACTTTCATAGCTTTTACGCGCTCTTTCACCATCATGAATACCTGATGTACTAGTACCCATTACAATTGCAATACGCGACCTATCAATATGCGAAAGTTTATCTAAGGTTGGCTTAATCTGTTCTAAAGCTAGATCAATAAATGTATCGATACGTTTATTATTTGATAAAGCAATAGATTGAACTTGCCCTACATACAGCGGGGCTTGCTCAGCACTTAAACTTTTATTTAAAGTTAATAAAGGAGTTGCAGGGTTATATTTATTTAAGCTTGTTGTGGTTGCATCTTGGCCTATGCCCATCGCACTCACAATGCCTAAATCATTCAGCCAATATGTCACTGTTCTACCTTTTTAAATGTTATTTGATACTGATGTAAAATATTGTTCAACGTTGTCAACTCATCACTATAGTCAATGGTGATAAATATACCCTCATCGTTAAATACCTCCCGATTAGAGCCAACCTGCTCTATTAAAGCACCCTCTAACTGCTTTTGTAAAAATGCTACTGGCCAATGTACTAATGCAATATCCGCCAAAATATAATGAGGGTCTATCCCTTCTACCGCCAACATCTTTCTTGTTTTTACTGGGCCATTTAAAGGTTTTTCAAGCTCCATAATTGGAAAGCCTTGCACTGTCATTAACAATAATTTAATTGAACCACTGCCATTTATAGCTAATTGAGCAAACACAGTGTGTTGTTTATGTTGATTCGTAATATACAAAACATGTTGCCAAGACTGTCCAAACATTTGTGTTGGGACGCTATTAATATTTAATTGAATATTAGGCGATAGATACACTCTATTTTTAGATGCTGTTAAACTCGTACATGCACTCAATACAGCAAATATAAATACAATACACACCGCATACTTAATTAATTTTGACATAACTGAGCCAACACATTTAAACGACGTTCACTTTGCGCAACAAATGGATTATTAGTATCCCATGCATAGCCCGCTAAAATAGCACTGATCATTTCTCGTACCTGAGTATTTTGTTCAGAGTAAAATATTACATCCTGAAAACGCGTATCGTACCACCCTGTTACAAATGTTCTAAAACAATCAACTCCAGCTTGTAATGGCTGTGCGTAGTGGGTGTCAAAATCAACGTTCTCATCTTTTAAATAGCGATCAACAAGTGGGGCAATTAAATTTGCTGATTTAAGTGCAATTGTTACACCTGATGAAAATACAGGGTCTAAAAACTCCCCCGCATTACCCAATAAAGCAAAGTGCTTACCATATAACTTACTCACATTTGCCGAGTAACCTTTAATATTCCTCGCAGGAGTTAATAACTGACGTTGTGCCAACAGTGTTTTTAAATAAGGGTCTTGCTCTATAAATTGATTTAGCACATCGCTAGATTCGTCGTTATTAAAACGCTCCGACTGCGCCACAACCCCAATACTCGCAGTACCATCACTAAAGGGAATAAGCCAATACCACACATCAGAATATTGAGGATGTACGGTAATCAAAATTTTATTGCGATCGAAGTTTTTATCACTAATATTGTCTTTAAAGTGGCTAAAGTAAGCGCTGCGTACAGGAAAGTGAGAGGGAAGCTCTAAATCTAACAATTTTGGTAATACACGCCCAAAGCCACTTGCGTCCAATACAAACCGAGCATTAACGCGGTAAGCTTGCTGCTGCTCGTTGTGCACAAGTAACGACGCACCATTTAATTCGTCATTATAATCGACTACAGTGTATTGATATCGAATTTCTACGCCTTGGTCTTGTGCTTTGTCTGCTAATAACTTGTCAAAGTCGGCTCTTTTTACTTGGTACGTAGTGCCTGGGCCTTGAGTAAATTTTTCGGTGAAGTTTATAGTTGTATTTTGCCCCGCCCGATGAAAAGCAGCACCATCTTTAAATTGAAAACCTAAAGACGCTGCATTGTCATGTACTGAATCAATTAAAGCTGCCTCTTCTAAGTAGGCCATGCATTGCGGTAATAAGCTTTCACCAATTGAAAAACGCGGAAACACCTGTTGCTCAAGTACAAGTACCCGCCAACCTTTTTGAACTAACAGGCTACTAGCCAGAGCGCCTGATGGACCCGCGCCAATAACAACAACATCGTACTGCTCAAGGTTATTCAATTTATTGTTCCTTTTGAGGCTTTAAAACACTTAGCGGTGATAAAAAATAAATAGCTAAGATCCCGATCATTACACTCAGCCCAAAGCTAAAAATAGCAGGGGTTTCAGAGGCACTCAGCATACCAAATACCCACATTGATGACGCTGCAGATAAACTAATCGCCAGTACATTTTTGGGCTCTAACTTATTTATTTGATAAAAAACGAGGTAATCAATTGCTAAAGCAATAACAAGTAATGCACCGAGCAAATTAAATAACGACAAGCTACCTTGAATTACGTTACATATCCAGAGCATGCTCAACACCACAACAGATAAAATGGTTACTTGCAGAAGCGCTATCTTAATCGTAAACCGCCAGCTAAATAGCAGCCAGCTGATCAGACCCGCGAGCACCAAGCTTAATAGCAAATATTCGCGGTAGTCACTTAATAAAGCACTAATTTGTTGAGGTTTGTTATAAATATAAACACCTTTGCTTTTTTCAACTTCATTAATTAATTGATCAGATGAAATACCCGAAAGAGACATCCATGTTATCGACTGATTTAGTTCAACAACCATTTGGGAAAGTAATAATGGTTTAAATGCACTCGTGGCGAGTGTTTCATAAGTAAGTAACGGTGATTTTGTGCTTTCTAGCGCTTGCCCTGTAACGCGCTCTACAATATCCAAAATCCCTTTGTTTTTAGCCTGTTCAAACAAGGCTTGGTTATCGCTCTGTCTTTGTAAACTAGGCAACCAATGGCTAATGCTATTATGTTTAAAATTTGGGTCTAGTTGGGTTAAGCGTGTTAAAAATTGTTCTTGTTTTTGTAAAAGCGCTTCGTCGCTATTTGCAAACATAAAAACAATTTGGCTGTCCCATTGTCCAAGTAATAACAAATGCTTTTTTTCGTTTAGCATTAAGTGATCGGAGCTTGCATTTAATAGCTTTACATCATCATTAAAGCTAATTGGTTTAATTAAAAATAACGCACTGATAAAGGCCAGTAATGTAATAAGTATTGGTGTTTTTAGGTGGTTACAATATTCAAAAACATTGATGAGTTTTTTACTCATTAATAAACTCGAAGGCGATAACGTGAGCGTAGATTGCCACAATGGCAAAACTAACACGGTAAATAGCCATGCACTCACCAAACCGGCAATAACAAACACCCCAACTTGAGACAATAACGTCAGTGGCGCACCGAGTAAGCAGCAATAACCCAGAGTAGTAGTAATAAGAGACAGTAAAAGCGCAGATTGTGTCCCTTTACTGTAGCCTTTTTCATGCTCTTTTTTGGCTAAATCAGTCATGCCATGAAATGCATAATCAATGGCAATACCAATCAAGGTAACTGCAAAAACAAGCGTTAATAAATGAATAGTCTTAAATAGCAACACCATAGCGATAGCGCCACCAGTAAGTGCGCTCAGTACGGTAAAGCTTGCTAATAAAATACTGTTTAAACGCCTAAATACCCAAAATACCATAACAATAAGGGCTAATAAGCTAATGCCACCAAACAAGCTCATCTCGTATTTAGCTTGTTTAGCATTTTCAGCCGTATGAAATAGCACACCGGAGTAAGTAATGCTTAAATCAGGGTAGGTTTTATTAAGTATATTGATCTGTTTTATTATCGCGCCAGCTAAATCAATTGATTTATTAACCCCTAAATTTTCAGGCGCTAAGTTTGCCAAAATGACACGGTATTCAACGCCTTTTAAACGTCGAGTTAAACGGCCTTGTTCAAGCGTAAACAATTGGCTTTGTTTTAAGTTATCTTCTATAAATGCCGCTAAGCTCAAACTTGTATCTTTGCTTAAGGTAGCACTTACAAATGGGTTGCCTAACTGATTTAATTGCGCAAGGTAATAATGTTCAAACGTTGTTTTGTTGCTTAATGTTTGTTTGTAAGTATCACTTAATAACGCATGTTTGAAAGGTGAGAATGTTTGCGCTAAATCGTTAACGGACGGAAAGTTAAATGTGCTTTTAATTGCATTATCGTCAAGCCATTTTTGGAAATCATCAAATGCTTTATTTTTATTATTTCCTGCAAACGAGAACATAACACGGTTAGCATTTTGCTGAAAAAAAACATCTTCCGCATGTGCAATTTGGGAGTGTGATTTTGGTAACAAGCTAAACATATCGGCGCTAAACGTTGGTTTAGACAGCCAAAAAGCTGCAGCAAAAAGTAAAATTAAACTGCTAAACCACCCTACAATAACGGTAATTCGTTTTGTCACTGCACTATTCCCTTAATTAACCACTGCATTATTTAAAAACATAATTTTATTTGGGATAAGTAAACTCAATTTTTGTGTTATTTCCTGAGTGCTCATTTAGTGTAATACTGCTCACTTGCTTAGCAGTATTACATAAAATAAAATCACTAAATAATTGCTGTAGCATCGCTTCTTTTGGTGTTAACTGTGTGCAGCCGTCTTGCATTTTAGCAATGTCAAAACGTGTTTCCAGCGCACTCATATTTACGCGAAGTAAGTCACTCAGTAATCCTACAAATTGCTCGCTACCGGGTTGTGGTATTAACTCACCATTGGCATTTTGTGCAAGCACTTTGCCGTTTTCTATTATGAGCATACTCTCAACAGGCATTTTCACTTGCCAAATTAGTTTTTCGTCAATTAACGAAAAAACACCTGACGAAATAAAAGGCTTAGCAAATCCATTAAATTGCTTATATTGCTTAAACTCACCTTTAATAGCTGCTGCATTTACTACAGAGCAAAACAGCAAAAAGCTAATGGCAATGCTCAATGTAAAACATTTTAAAAAATTCATTTAATCGCCTATAAAATAAAAATTTAATTCAAAACTGCTTTTAACTTATTAAATAAAATAGCGGGTGATTCAAATTGCATTTCTTTGGAGCTAACCTCAACCGCAACTTGCGTGGTTGAGGCTTTAGTAAGGCGCTTATTAGTTAGCGAGTCAGTGATTACGTAGTCAATCCGTAGTCGATTCTCGAATTCTTTTAAATAAGCCGCCACTTTAATTTTTTGAGTAAATACCGCTGAGGCAATATACTTTATTTGCATATCAACAATAGGCCACGCGTAGCCCGACTCATGCATTTGTGGGTAATCGTAATCAAATAAACGCAGTAACTCACAGCGCGCTACTTCTAAATAACGTGGGTAATTACCATGCCATACAACATTCATTGGGTCGCAGTCATGAAATGGAATTTCAATTTCTACCACATGCGTTAATAATGCACCTTTACTATTCATACAACGCCCAACGTTTAGTTTGAATATACCCTATTGTTTGCCTTAGCACGGCTTCCATTGGTCTATCCTCTGTGAGGTTTTCAAAGTAATCAGTTATATCGGTATACATGTTTTGCATATCTTGCGTTAAAGTCGAAAACTCAAGATCGCCTTGCTTAATACGTAATCTAACACCTTGAATACTGGCTAATAACGTACTTGCTAACACTTGTTCTGTTAGCTGTAAAATACGTAAACAATCGCGTGACGCAATAGTCCCCATACTCACTTTATCTTGATTATGGCACTCTGTAGAGCGAGAAAAAACGCTGGCCGGCATGGTTAATTTCAATGCTTCAGCAGTGTAAGCACTACAGCCAATTTGAACCGCTTTAAAACCATGATTAATATAACGGCGCTCTGGTGCACTATCAGACAAGTTTGAAGGTAGGCCGTTGTTATACTTAGTATCAACCAAAGAAGCAATTTGTCTGTCTGCTAAATCAGCAAGGTTTGCAACGGCTGTTTTCATGCTATCCATTGCCATTGCAATGTGGCCACCGTAAAAATGCCCGCCGTGCAATACATGCTCACCTTGGCCGTCAATTATTGGGTTATCGTTTGCTGAGTTAAGCTCGTTTTCTATCATGTGCCTAAAAAACGGCAGACTGTCTTGCAGCACACCAATAACATGGGGTGCACAACGGATTGAATACCTATCTTGAAGTCTGTCTGCATTACGAGGGTGATCGTGATGGTTTAAATCTTCTCTTATCCAACGTGCTATTTGTTGCTGCCCAGGATGTGGCTTAACTGAAAATAATATCTCATCAAAATGATGGCTATTTCCTTTAAGCGCTAAGCTTGATAATGCAGTAATACGGCTCGCCAGTTTAGCTAAGTAATTAGCCCTATCAAACGCTAAACACGCTAATGCAGTCATTACCGCCGTGCCATTCATAACGGCAAGACCTTCTTTTGGCCTTAGTGTTAGTGGCTCTAAGCCAACTTCTTTCATAACTTCAGCACTGTTACGTACTTGGTCTTTGTAAAACACATCACGCTCGCCTACCATCGCTCCTGCAACGTAAGATAACGGTGTTAAATCGCCACTGGCACCTACTGACCCTTCTTGTGGGATCACAGGCACTATATCGTTATTTAAATAATCTTTAAGTAGGTGCAGCATTTCCCAGCTAATACCAGAATAGCCTTGTGAAAGTGATGTTAAACGCGTCGCTAAAATTGCACGCCCTTGCACTTTATTAAATACATCCCCCAGTCCACAGCCGTGAAAGCGAGTTAAATGCAGAGGTAGTTCATCAACTAAATCAAGGGGTACTGCAACTGTTACAGAATCACCGTAACCAGTTGTAACGCCGTAAATTACGCCATCTTCTTTTAAAAGTGTGTCTAAAAAACACAAAGCGCTATTAATTTTAACGCTAAAAGTTTCACAGCTATTTAATTGCACTTGTGTTTCATTAAAGGCAACTCGAACAATATCTTCAATTGATAATCGCTGATTGCCAAAAAGCTGTATATTTTGTTCAGTCACACTTGCTCTCCATTGATTGATCGCGCACTACCTGCTGATCACTTTTCCAAAAATCGTAAAAATTAAACCACTGATAAGGATATAAAGCTGCGTAATAACTCAAACGCTCTGCATAGTCAGTAATAATAAGTGTTAGCGCCTGCTGTCGCTCTCGTCGAGGCATTTTTAATGATTGGCTGTAATGCTCAAATATCACTTGATACTTTTTGCTTTTTTTATCTTTTAAACAAAACAAAAAGTAAACAGGGCAATCAAGCAGCGCGGCTAATATAAAAGGCCCCTGTGAAAATGGGGCGTTTTTTCCTAAAAATGGTACCTGTACCGACCGAGAAGCCGTTGTTGTGCTTGTTCTGTCACCAACAATAACGATTATTTCCCCCAGCTCTACTTTTTCTTTTAGTAAAATAGCTAAGTCAGGTCCCATAGCAGTCACTTGTATTAAATTAACCGACACATCTGGGTTAATCTTTTTAAGCATTTTATTAAATTCAACAGCATGATGGGTAAACACCAATACATTTATTTTTTTACTGCTGCGGTGTTGGCTAAGTGCCCTGCATACTTCTAAATTACCCAAGTGAGAACCTATAAAAATAGCCCCTTGGTTTTGCTCATCTAACTCAGCAAATAAATGCTCATTCGTGTACTTAATATCACGTTGGGTTATTCGCCCAAGCCAAGCATCAATTTTATCTAATGCGCTATCTGCAAAACTGCAAAAGTGTGTTAATTGCATTTTAAACGTAACAGGTTGTTTGCAGCCTTGGTAAACATTAACCTGCGCTAAAAACGCTTTAGATGCTGTACGTGCTACTTTGCCTGTTAAAAAAAGATAAAAAACCACAGGAAACAAAACAATCCACAGACCTTTTCTACCCAGTAATTTATGAGCAAATAACAGTATTTGAATACCTAAGAAATTACCGCGCTCTTGCATTTTAGACCAATGTTTAGCGGCCATAACGCCTCTTTAATTTATGCCAAATTAACACAGGAGAGCGAATCAACATGCCAAAAAACAAGCGAGTGTGTAACCACGAAATACGCACGTTGTCGTGTAATGGCTGAAAATGAGAAAGCCCATTTTCAGGGTAAATTACTTGGCTAGGTAAAAATACAAAAGGCACATTGCGCCAATATAAACGCACTAAAATTTCGGGGTCAAAATCCATGCGTTTTCCAAGCGATACCTCATCAATTAGCTTTGTACTTTGCTCAAGTGGATACACTCTAAAGCCACACATCGAATCTACAATTGTAAAACTTAACGTTTCAATCCATACCCACACATGCGTTAAATAACGTGCTAAATAACGGTGTTTAGGCACTGAGTCATCATATATTGGGCAACAGCTTATAAGCGCTTTAGGCTGAGCTTTTGAAAGTGCTATTAGTTTTTTAATGTCAGCTAAATCATGCTGTCCATCTGCATCAACCTGTATCGCATGTGAAAAACCTAGCTTATGTGCCTGCTTTAAGCCTGTTTGTACCGCGCCGCCTTTACCTTGATTATCGTCGTGGGTAACTACTCTCAACTGCGCGTATTTTGCATCAAGGTTACTGAATACATTTTTAGCTTCTGCGTTGCTTGCGTCATCAACCATAATAATTGGAAGATTAAATGACGATAATTGGCTCAGTACATCATCAATAACCGCAATATGATTATAATTTGGGATAACAATACAAAAGTTATTCATTTATTAGGCTATCAAAAACAACACGGCCAGATGCATGCTGTCCTTTATTTGAATTATACGAAAAAGTGTATTTATTCTCTGCTTTTTGATCAAGCAATAATTCGATTGTTATACCTGGGGTAATCACTACCTGAAACTTTAATACTTCAACATTTTTAACAGATTGCTGAACCTTATAATATTTACAAATTGCAGCCACAGCCCAGTCTAATTGCACAACACCTGCGAGTATTGGGCCATCCGTAAAGTGTCCTTTGAAATAATCTAAATCATGAGGAACTAGTAAGCTTAATTTATACTTTTGCTCTGCTTTTTCACAAGACAGTAAATCAGGCTGTGTTTTAGTCAACTTTTGCAAAAAGACTCTCCAATGCTTTTAAATTTAACTTTGCCTGTGAGTTGTATGGTAATTGCTCTACAAAACGCCACTTTTTAGGGATACAAATTCGCTCAAAGCGCGCTAATGCATGCGCTTTTAATAAATTATTTGTAGCTAGCTTACCGTCACCATTAAAGAGCATCTGCCCTTTATGCGTAAGCACAACAATAGCCCCTACAATTAATCGCTCACCAGGCAAGGCGATTACTTTAGCTTCACTTACCCACTCACTAGTACACAAATGTAGTTCTAGCTCATCTAAACTTAATCGTTTTTCTTCTAATTTTATAATTCGGTCGAATCGACCTAATAATCTAAATTGACCATTTTTAAGTACTTCGCCTCGATCATCTAAAGGGTAATTTTTGTCGCGAACAAGTGGAGAGGTTAAAATTAAACGCTGATCATCCAAAGCCCGTACTTTAATACCCGAGAAAGGCTGCCAAAGGCTAACTTTGTCATGTGAAGTAACTTGTCGATATGCAATACCACCTGTTTCGGTACTCCCAAAAACTTGTGTGACTGGTTTATTTAATTGCGTAAACAACGAAATGGCATCTTCATTTAGTAGCGGTCCACCTGATGAAAATATCCATTGTAAATGAGACTTATCATTCACTAATACATTATCGATACATAACCGTTTTAACTGCGCTGGGCTTGAAACAAACACTACTTTTTTAAATAACCTAAGCTTTTTAGCTACATGCTCGGGGTAATGCAGTAGTTCTGTATTAACAACTTTCCCTGCACGCAATGGCCACAGTAACCTAAACAGTAAACCGTATATATGCTGATGCGAAACACTTGCTATAAAAATAGGATTATCAATCAGTGCGTAGCTGTTAATTAATGTATTTACTTCTTTATTTATTACCTGCCACGTTTTTACAATTGGCTTTGCTTTACCCGACGAGCCCGACGTATAAAAAACGATTGTACCTTCTTCAGGCCAATTAATTGTTTCAATGAATACAAAGTGAGGTTGATTGGCTAAAGTGCTTACATCTAAAAAATCAGCCGCTAAATCAGCTATTAATTCAGACTCACCAATAAAAAACGGCGTCTGTTTAAGCAAGGAGTTTAACGTTTCAGGTTGCCCATTAGGCGGCAAAATCACTGTATTTCCGTGTAATGCCAAAGCAAATAAGTACACGGAAAATTTGTAGGCGTCTGTGGTGTATAAAACAACCGATGATGTAGCGTTTAACGTTGATAGTTTTGCTAAAACCTCATTTATATCACTAACAAACTCACGCTCAGAAATATCATTATCAGTATGATTAAAACATGTTCTTATTGCATTACTTCGAAAAGCATCAAACACCGGCGTTCCTTTTTACTTTTTGTCTGACTAACCATTCTATAGCAAACAATGTGCCCATAGCTAAGTAAGCAATAAAACCATTATAAAAAGCCCAGGTTTCTAGGCTACTAAAAATACTGGTGTACAGGGCAATACCACCGTTTAATACAAAAAACAGACACCACACTAGCGTTACTTTTTTTGTATAAATCAGAGCGTTTTCATCAAGTGAGGGCTCAGTAATGCGCGCAAAGGTTTCAATAATAGAAGGCCCTTTATACAAAGAATACGCAAACACAACTAACATAACTAAATTAATGATTACGGGATACAAACGCAGCCCTAAGTCGCTATCCATTACCTTGGAAATCAAAATAGTAATGGCTGCTAAAAATGTAGCGGGCTTTAACCACGGCATTTTATCAAATAAGGCTCTGCTTAACCAAAGTCTAAGCCCGAGTAAAAATAGCAGTAATACTGTAATAATCTGACTATTAAAACGCGTAAGACCTACGTACACAATAATAGGGTAGCAAGCCAAGCAAATCATAATTAACGTTGTTAAAACTGCTTTTAACATAGTATTAGTTAACTAACTTTTCTATTTCGGTGACTATATCTTGCACTGTGCGCACAAGCTTAAAGGCATCAGGCTCAATTTTTTTACCTGTGATTTCTCTTAATTTCACAACTAAGTCAACTGCATCAATACTGTCTAAATCAAGATCTTGGTATAGGTTAGCCTCTAAGCTAATATCTTCTGGGTCTATTTCAAATTCGTTTTCTAAAATGCCGTGTAATACATCATAAATTTCAGCAGCGGTTTTCATTTTTCTTCCTACTTTTATATATTAAGAACGTGCTTGTTCAATAAATTTTGCTAAAGAATTAACTGAGGCAAAGTGCGCTTTAGTTTGCTCAGAATTTGCATCTATTTTCACATCAAATTGCTTTTTTATCGCAAGGCCAAGCTCTAACGCATCTATGCTGTCTAGCCCTAGCCCATCTACAAATAAAGCGTCATCGTCTTTAATGTCAGCAGTGGTCATGTCTTCAAGGTCAAGGCTTGAGATAATCAGTTGTTTTATTTGTTCTTTTAATTCGCTCATATATTTTTTAGCTCTTGTGTAAAATAATGTTGTAAATCTTTAGTCAATTGGCGTGATTGCATTGCAGGCATATCGCTGTCGTACGTTGCACAATTAAACTGCTGGCTCGTAAGCCTCATTGTAAAATGCGCCTGATATGGCGCGACTTTATACCAAGGAGTGCCTTTGGTTAAAGTGTTTGGTTTCATTTTAATTAAAAAAGTAGTGATAGGCGCATTACATCTAATTGCAATATTTGCAGCGCCACGTTTAAACTTTAATTTTTTGTGAGGCTCTGTCCGTGTCCCTTCAGGAAATACAATTAAGTTATTACCCGTTTGTAAACTTTGCTCGCACTCTCGTAATAACTCTTGCGGATCATCATTACTTATATAGCCTGTGCTTTTAATAACGCCGCGCACAAAAGGGTTTTTAAATAAATGCGCCTTTACTACGCAATCTGCGTTTTTTATCACCGAAATTAAAACAACAACATCAATTAAAGAAGGATGGTTTGCTAATATCAATTGTCCTTTTAAGCTTTCAATTTGTGCTTTATCGTTAACATGAAACCGAATAGCACCCAGTAAATGCATTAAGCTAACAAACAATTTGAAGCAGTAATGCACAGTTTTTCGAGCTTTAAGCTTTTGTTTAACTGGGTTATTTTCAAATAAACGCTGAGCGGGAAAAATAATAAAGGCTAATACTAAACCACCAATTCCAAAAACTGAAAAGCAAAATGCAGTAGTAATCATTCGCCAAAACAATCCACATAGCCTTTGTGCATTTTTAAGCATGGTACGTAAGCTGCCAATCGTGCTCAAGCGCGTTATGAACAAGTAATATATTGCTGCACTCATACAAAGCTTTAGCGCATTGGATACTCATTGGTAAGTCGCTTTTTTCCATGCCCGTATTAAATACTTTATTTAAACTAAAATGAGGTTCGCCTTCTTGCGGGGCTCTGATTATTAAACCAATAGAGTGTGCTATTTGCTGTTCATCAGCGAACTGCACGTAAATGTCAGGGAGGGTTTCATCGGTATGGACTATTAATATATGTTGCTGTTCACTATCAATAAGGCGTACAACGCCATCTACTAATGCATAAACAAAGCTTTCAGCGCCTGCCGAAATTGCATTTGTAGCACTTGTATTACCCTGTATTATCCCAAAAAGTCCTGAAGCCGCATTATGCACACTTAACCCAAAACCAGTTGGCGACAAAGGCTGATCATTTACTACATCAACAAGTAAGTTAGACGTTTTGTGAAAATCGCCGTGGCGAGAAGAGAAAACACTCGGTAAATTAATATAGCTACCTTGAGCACTTACTTGATGGGCACTAAAGAGCGCCATTTTAATAAAAGGAGTCATGCGGCGTCGCTGCATAGCAGGCACCCAACTAAGATTTAATACGGAGGAATCAAACCAATTACTCTCTTTTATTTGTCGCTGTTCAGGCTTTATCCATATAGCGAGTTCTTCAACAACAAATTTCACAGATATACATATTTTATTAATTATAAGGACGAGAATTTTACCGATATTAGCAATAAAAGTAAATAATCATTAAATAAAAGCCAGTAACTAAAATCATTCAGTACTGGCTCATATTACTAAGAAAGTAGAGCAATATTTTTTATATCTATATAGTCAGCCTTACCGCCTACTACATCACTTTCGTTAAGTTGATTTATTAATGGCAAACCGATTTTTTGTTGCTCATCGCTAAGCGGTAAATACGGTAATCTAAATACTGGATTTACTGCACCTGTCATCATCAACGCGGTATTAATAGCAATCGGGTTTGGTTCACAGAACAACCAGTTCATTAATGGTTGTAACGAAGTATTTAGCTCGTTATTTTTAGTATCCATTAATTGGCGAAATAACCCAGGTATTAAGTTAGAAGTAACCGAAATAACACCGTGCGCTTTATGTGTGTGGCGCGCATCGTGGCTTTCGTCATCGTTACCCGACCAACATGCAATACCTTGTTGCTCATAATGGGCAATGCGTTCATTGCCGCCACACTCTTTAACACCAATAAAATATTCGTGCTTTGCAAGTGGCTCAATAATATCAGGTGTTAGGTCTTGACCTGTGCGCCCTGCTACGTTGTAAATAAAGGCTGGGCCAATATCTAACACACGCTTAAAGTGCTCTTTAACACCCGCGATTGACGTACGTCCGTAGTACGGGTTAATTTGCAGTGCTGCATCCATACCGCTGGCAAAGCCATATTTAGTTGCTTTAATCGCTTCACGGGTGTTGTTACTACCGGTATTACCAACAATAACCAGTTTGTCGCCATACTTGTTTGCACTGTGCGCTATAAGCATTAAATGCTCTTCCCAGTTCATTAACTGGCCTTCGCCTGTTGTGCCACCTACTACAATGCCATCAACGCCCGCTGCAATTTGTATTGCAACGAGTTCATCATACTTTGCTAGGTCTATTTCACCGTTTGCTAAGTATGGCGTTTTAATCGCTGTAATAAGGCTTGCTTGTTTAATTTGTTCTAGGGTGCGCATAAAAATTCATTATTTATAAAACTTGCGCTATTTGTAACATATTTGCCAGTACTTTTGGAGGTGTAAGCGCATATTTAATTATAAAACACCTTGTGTTATTGAGTTTGTTAATTAAAAATGAAATACTGTATATATAAACAGTATTTATATTTTAACGATACCAGAGGCTTTATGCGTTTATCTGACTACTTAGCAACTCATTTTTATAACACCGATGAACTATGCCAAGCATTAAATATAGATTCAGACATGCTTTTAACTTGGCAAGAGCAAAGTGTTTTCCCCAAACCAAGTTATTGTATTAAAAGTCAACTTAGTTGTAGTTCATATTCAGGTTTGTATGAATGCGAAGAGTATGACGATTACTACCCACGCGGCTGTGTAAATTGGGGGCAAGGCTTACTAAAACAAAAAATAGAGTCATCGAGTCATGCTTTTAATTACTTTGCACAACAATACACCGCCAGCTTAACAAAACTAGCTCAGCAAGGGTTCAAGTTTAGCGAAGAATTATTTGGCTGCGAAATAGACGAGCATTTACAACAAGTGTGGCAACAGTTTTTGTGCAGCAAGTACGGCGTACTTACCCAAAACGGACTAATTGACGAAATAGTATCGGTTGATATTGGTAGGCTCGTTGTTGACGATATTACTGAGCTGCGTAGTAAAGCGAGTTTAGACAAAGACGAGCGTTCTTACTTACATCCCGCTATGAAGCTTTTAAACCGTGCACTGAGTCATGGTGCCGATCATGAAAAGCAAAGCACATTACGCACTCGCTACATTGATGCACTTGTTTTAAAGTATGATTTGTCTATTAAATAACATTATATTAAGTCTTGAATTCAAGTATTAAGTGCAATCATTATGCAGCCACCAGAACTTCTGATTGCCCCGTAAATAACTCATGAGGGGTTTTATACCCTCTTGTTTTTCTTGGCCGATGGTTGAGCTTATCAACTGCCGCCTGTATTTCTGCTTCACTTAGCGACATAAAGTCAGTTCCCTTGGGGAAGAAGCGTCTAAGTAAGCCGTTGGTATTCTCATTTATGCCCCGCTCCCATGATGAATATGGGTGAGCGAAATACACATCCGCTTCTAATTTTTGTGCAACATGCTCATGGTGAGCAAACTCTTTTCCATTATCTAAAGTCACGGTAATAACCTTACCTTTATAGGGTGTCATACACTTGATCAGCGCATCGGCTGTTATTTTCGCATGCTTGCTTTCAATTCTGTGAACGACTGTATATAACGTTTTACGTTCAACCATTGTAACAAGGGCATTTTTACGCCCTTTGCCTATCACTGTATCGCCCTCCCAATCACCAATCCTAGACTTTGAATCCACAATACTTGGGCGTTCATCAATACTGACTCGATTAACTATCTGTCCACGTTTATCGTAGCTTCCATAGCGTTTTTTATACTTTTTACATGCACGAGTGAGTGTCTTATGTAGTTCACCACCACGAGCCTTGTCTCTGTAAATATATTGATAAATCGTTTCATGATGCAAAACGACCTTTTTCTCTAAAGCTAAGCGGCCTGCCACCTGCTCTGGCGAAAGTCCGTCAACCAACAATTTATTAATCCAGTCAGTAACATCATCTGTTAACTTACTTGCTTTGAAAGATGACTTGCGTCTTTGCTCTGCAAAATTATTGGCTTGGTTAGGTCGATAGCCTTTAAGCCCTTTATTGCGTTTTAACTCTCTAGAGATAGATGACGGTGAACGAGTGAGTTCATCAGCTATCTGTTTTTGGTTATTTCCTGCTTTTATTAACGCGTAAATCTGGTATCTTTCTGCTTGTGTCAGCTGTTTATATTTCATTAAAGCAATTTCCTTTGGCGAGAGAATGGCCGAATTATAACAGCTGGCCATCTAATCTGAGAAATTGCACTTATTATCCGAATTTAGGAGTTGATTATTTACTATTTTAGGATTATTTTTAGATTAAATGAGATCTATTAACGTAACTATCACGTATCAAACGAGCGAAAATTCGCAATAAAGCACCTTAATAAAGGCACTGACTCAATGACAATGAAAACAAAAATAAGCTTAATTTCTGCTGCACTCACAATTCTTTCTTTTAATACGCTTGCTAAAGCTAACCACGAGAACGTAAGCGATGACGTAGTAAAAACACAGCGCGCCGCACTTGCTAAAAACACAATTAATAAAGGTTTTGGCCCTCAATCTCCGCGTAATATTGATAATCATAAAGGCGAGAATACAGTAATATTTTCTGATGCGCCTGCTTCATCACAAATGAACTTATGCAATATCCATTTTCATAAAAATGCAGAACACGCCGGCGGCGAGTTTAGTAAATATGCAGGCAATGGCGATGGTCATGGCTATCAAAGTGGCTATGTGTATTCAGGCTCTTTAACTAAAAATGAGAGCAAACCTACAAAAATAAAGATTTGTCCGAGCGAACACGGCGCACTCTCAGTCGGCGACACTATTGAAGTACACAATGTACATAGCAGTGCAATGGTTAAACCTGGCCCTACACTGGGTAGTTGTTTGAGTGATTCGATTAAAAATCCGCAACTACGTGTTGAAGCGCAAGTATACGTATTAGTAAACGATGCTAACGCACTTGATTTTACTGAAATAAGTACTGTGTCATCTGTTAATGGTTACTATCAAGCGATTGCTACACCTACAAATACGGGTGAACCTGTTGTTTATAGCGGCTCAACTACTGGCCCTAGTTACAACGAAGCTGGCTCTCCTTTTCAAGTAACATGGTCAGTTAAACCAAAAGTGGCTAAAGTAGATATAAACAGCATTAGCAAATGGTGTGAAAGTAACACCTTTAACGAAGATCATGCTCATGGCGTGCGTAATCTAGTTACAAACCCAGCATTACTCTCTATCATTCAATAACTTAAATTAAGTGATAGACAAACAGCCCGCCAGTTGGTGGGCTGTATTATTAATTTTAGAGCAAATATTGCGTTTAATGAGCTAAAAGCGACTAGGCCCAGATTAGAATAAGTATTACCATGAAAGGAATTAATAAATGAAGCTGCCACTAAGTTGCGATGCGTCTTACCATTCACAGTTTATGCCTCGCTCACAAAGTACTGCCATATATGAATGGTTAGCATCACATTGTAATCTGAATGAGCCTGAATTTATGCAAATGCCTGATGGCAATAAAATACGTATTTTCCCTTGGCGAATGATTTTTTTAGACCCGAAATTAGAACAATCCCAGCTTTTTCCTTCATATCATGGTCGTCACAGTGCTTGGTTCCCTCTTTTAGGCCAATTACAACAGCAAATAACTGATCTTACGGGTGTCGAATTTAGTGTGGCGGTGTGCCTTTATTACCCAGACGGAGGAGAAAGCTTAAGCTTTCATAGTGATCTACCCGCGTTTGGCCCTACAGATATTATTGCGTCAATAAGTTTAGGTGCAGAGCGCGAATTTTTAATCCGCAGCCAAAGTAACACTCAAGAGCAGCATAGTCTCACGCTAGAAGATGGCTCACTCCTTATCATGGGCAAAGGATTTCAAGACAACTACCAACACGCTTTAGCGAGTGCGCCTAAAGCAACCTGTCCAAGATTTAACATCTCATTTAGGCAATTTGCTTGGCCTGTTTAGCCATAAGCACTTACTATTTAACCTGAACTCTGGATAATAAATCTATCTCGGGCCGCGATTAAATCCCTCTAGATTGAAAAATTTCAATCTACAAAGATCAACACGCCCTAAGTATCAATCGATTTGAGCGAGCGTAAAAATAGCCCTAAGCCGCCAAACGCTAAAATTATAATAACAATCAAATCAAACGACGTCATAGTTCGCATACTAGATCGAACACTCGATATAACACCAAATATTAGTGCTGTTAACGAGCCAAGCGATAGCACCCAGCCTAAAATATTTTTAGAATTATAAAAAATTAGGCCCACACCAAAAATAAACGGGATCATAACCATGCCGCCTGTAACGCCAAAGCCACCTAAAGCATTAACACTATAAATGCGAGAGCTTAGTCCAAAATTAGAAGTCACCGAAATTGCGTTTAGCAGCATATAAAAGCCACCGCACATCATAATTAAACCAATAAAAAAATGCCCAATACCACCAGAGCTTCCACCCGCACCTTTCATTATTAATTATTCCTTTTATATTTTTAACTTAATCGTTTTAAATGGTAATTGCTCAACTATTAACATTGACCGCGGTCTACAAATCAATCAGTGCACACGCGAAAACACTTATCGCGTAATTACATGCCAAATAACATAAAACCAAGATAAAAAACCATGCAAAATTGCCCATAACACAGACTCGTTAGCACTCCATGAAATAGCAATTGCTAGGGCTGTACCAAAAGAGACTCCATATTTTACTATTTCATTTCTTGAGTTTCTCATTAATTATATTCCTAATTTTTAACTTGTTAGCTGCTTGATTTGCTTACTAAAACTGAAAGCTCTTTACCATCAATATTGATACTTGCTTCTTTGCCTAGTTCAACAACTAAAGAGGGAGCCATGTGTTTTCCACCTAGCTTCAGGTCAGTTGCTAAACTAACAGAAGAATCATCAATTTGCATTAGTAAGAGCAAAACCATATGAATTATCAACTAAAACAGGTGGGCTAAGTAGATTTTCTATTACCATAAAATTTGGCGTTCACTACAAAACTATCTTAGATTTCGACACACTACGAATTCATAAAAAGAGTCCTATTAGGTTGCATTGATATATTGGGGAAGTTGAGTATTTTAGAGGCAGGTTAGAGTGAAAAAATAAAAAGGTGATGTAAGTTAACAGCACCTATTTGAGTATTTACTTTATTACATGTAATTTAGCTAAGTATTTTAATCCTAAATTCGGATAATAAGTGCAATTTCTCAGATTAGATGGCCAGCTGTTATAATTCGGCCATTCTCTCGCCAAAGGAAATTGCTTTAATGAAATATAAACAGCTGACACAAGCAGAAAGATACCAGATTTACGCGTTAATAAAAGCAGGAAATAACCAAAAACAGATAGCTGATGAACTCACTCGTTCACCGTCATCTATCTCTAGAGAGTTAAAACGCAATAAAGGGCTTAAAGGCTATCGACCTAACCAAGCCAATAATTTTGCAGAGCAAAGACGCAAGTCATCTTTCAAAGCAAGTAAGTTAACAGATGATGTTACTGACTGGATTAATAAATTGTTGGTTGACGGACTTTCGCCAGAGCAGGTGGCAGGCCGCTTAGCTTTAGAGAAAAAGGTCGTTTTGCATCATGAAACGATTTATCAATATATTTACAGAGACAAGGCTCGTGGTGGTGAACTACATAAGACACTCACTCGTGCATGTAAAAAGTATAAAAAACGCTATGGAAGCTACGATAAACGTGGACAGATAGTTAATCGAGTCAGTATTGATGAACGCCCAAGTATTGTGGATTCAAAGTCTAGGATTGGTGATTGGGAGGGCGATACAGTGATAGGCAAAGGGCGTAAAAATGCCCTTGTTACAATGGTTGAACGTAAAACGTTATATACAGTCGTTCACAGAATTGAAAGCAAGCATGCGAAAATAACAGCCGATGCGCTGATCAAGTGTATGACACCCTATAAAGGTAAGGTTATTACCGTGACTTTAGATAATGGAAAAGAGTTTGCTCACCATGAGCATATTGCACAAAAATTAGAAGCGGATGTGTATTTCGCTCACCCATATTCATCATGGGAGCGGGGCATAAATGAGAATACCAACGGCTTACTTAGACGCTTCTTCCCCAAGGGAACTGACTTTATGTCGCTAAGTGAAGCAGAAATACAGGCGGCAGTTGATAAGCTCAACCATCGGCCAAGAAAAACAAGAGGGTATAAAACCCCTCATGAGTTATTTACGGGGCAATCAGAAGTTCTGGTGGCTGCATAATGATTGCACTTAATACTTGAATTCAAGCTATAAATGATTTAACCAGCCATAAATTAATTGGTTTTACCGACTCACCTAAACTTAATAGCTGGCCGTTAATTCAACCTTTAAAACTAAGCTATTCGCTGAGCGCGAGTAGCGGAGAGACAGTACGACAATTATGTTTAGTAGGGCAAGGCATCAGGGCAAGATCACGAACTTTACCTTGACTTAAAAGTATGATCTTATACTCCTTTTTTAAGGAGCATCCCCATGTCTAACATTCAGCTATTTAAATATTTCGAATCAATCGACGACCCTCGCCAACAAGGTAAAGTTGTTCATAAACTATTTGATATCATATTCTTAGCTGTTAGCGCTGTTGTTTCAGGCTGTCAGGGCTGGGAAGAGATTGAAGATTTTGGTCATGATAGACTAGATTGGCTCAGAAAATATGTTCTTCTTGAACAAGGGATCCCTCGCCATGACACAATTGCTCGTGTAATGAGCCGTATTGACATGACGCAATTCCAAGATTCCTTTTCTTCTTGGATGAAAGCCTGCTCCAAATTAACTCAAGGCGGTGTAGTTGCTATTGACGGTAAACGATTGAAAGGTTCATTTAATCAGTCAGATAGACGCGATGCGCTTTATATGATCAGTGCATTTGCATGCGAAAATGGTGTTGTTTTGGCACAATGCCCTGTTGATAAAAAGTCGAATGAAATAAAAGCGTTGCCAGAGCTGCTTGAATTATTAGAGATAAAAGGCTGCTTAGTAACGATTGACGCTATGGGGTGTCAAAAATCAATTGCAAAAAAAATAGTAGGTAAAGAAGCCGATTACTTACTTGCGGTAAAAGCAAACCATAAAAGGCTACTGTCACAAATAGAAGATGTGTTATTACCTGAGGTAGCACGACAAGCATCTGATGGGCTCTTGTTTAACGAAGCCGATTATCAAAAAAATAGAGAAGAATTTAGGTGCTGTGCAGTGAGCCATAACGTGAGCGGTTTATCAGAAACGATACACTGGGAAGGTGTAAAAACAGTGGGTGTTATTGTTTCTTATAGAAAAGAAAAAGGTAAATTAAGCAATGAGTTATGCTATAGATACTATATTAGTTCAGCGAATTTAACAGCGGAAGAACTCGCGAGAGGAGCACGACAACATTGGCAAATAGAAAATGGATTACATTGGCGTTTAGATGTAGGATTTAAAGAAGATGAGTGTCGAATTAGGCGCGAAGGTGCAGCACCTGTATTTGCGGGGCTGAGACACATCGCATTTAATCAGCTAAAAGCAGAAAAAAGCTTTAGTAAAGGCATGCCCGCAAAACAGAAAAAAGCTATGCGCAGTACAGCCTACCTTGAAAAGGTACTGAACGCATAGACTTTTTTCATGCTCTTGCCCTGGGCAAGGCATTGCTTTACTTTCGGATTTTATGATTGGAAATGACATAAATGAAAAGCGACTTATTGAATTACTACCCAATGCGGTTATGAGGCAGGGCGCGAGCATACTTTGTTAAAAATGTTAACCAAAAAGAAGTTCTTCTCTAAAAGCATCATCATAACAAGCTCTTACACACTTACTTCTTATTGACCCCTTGCTTTTCGTATGCTGCTTTATCATGTTCCTAACGACGCGTCTAAATAGTGCCATATGTTGCGCACTTAATGGCTCATGTATTTGACAGGCATCTTCTTTAAATACGACATCCAGTATCCAGTGTTGCTGATTTTCTATCAGCCAATGTTGTCTTATTGCTTTACTTATCAATATGTTGTCTGTCAACGATGTTAGGTAGTAATGTGTATCAATACTCGTTCTATTACCCTTCGTTCGCTCTCGCTGCACCGCAACGATTGTCCTAACTGATGGCCAGCTCTCTTTAATTTCACTCGGTAATAAACGCGCATCAAGACAATCTATCGTGCGTACTTCTTTTCGCCCATGCCCTTCATCTTGTGTTACATGACTAAGTATCTCTGAGTTTTCAGATTCATACTGGTGTGTAAATGCATCTTGAATCGCGCTATAAAGTTTCTTTTGATTACCCTTTGCTTGCACTAGATAATCTGCATGTCTACTAATTAGCTGTTTTAGCGTTTCTTTTTGGCAGTGCAAAGCATCAAGTGTAATGACGGTGTTATTGATATCGAGTATTTTCAATAAATCCCGAACTGCCGGTATTTCATTCGTCTTACTGCCAACTGTTTGGTGGAATAATGTGAGACCTGCTTCACAATCAAATGCTGAGACGAGGTGTAATTTATCAGCAATGTGTTTACTTGCTCCGCGAATAGTTTTGCCATCGAAGGCAATGACAGGATGCGCTGACTTAACGCGGTTTTGATTGACCCAGCTATACATCGCGAGTAGTAATGAGTCAGTATCAACGGTTCTAAAAATCCGAGCAATACTATGTCGAGTGGGTATGCCATTTTTGAAAGAACGAAATCCTCTTAACCAATTAAGCTTACTTTCGCCATAGACTTCAATATCTTGCCAGTTTTCACACCCTGATGTAACGGCAGTAATAATAAGAAAAAGCACATCAACTAAGTTATGGTGCTGATTTATATGTGAACGATTATCTTTGACGAGTTCTAAATGTGAGAAGAGTGACATAATAAGTTTAAGGTGATGAAATTTATGGTATTAGATCATAAAATTTGTTTATTTACAAAGTGTGATCCCGCCCTGGGTTATGAGGCCAAATAATCGTGAAATTATACAAGCGGTTTATTATAAAAACAGCGCAGTTTCGTCTCGTATTGTCGCTTTTTTAGATTTTATAAAACCAAAACTAACTTTGTGATCTTTTAAAATAGAAATAATAAAGGTAATAAATTAATCATCGAGTGTTATTTGATAACCAACATAAATAACCATGGCTCTCATCCTCATCTCTCTCCATGATATAAACTGCGTTTGCCTAGTTATGTACGCTTCCCAATCGTTACTAGGAAATAAATTAAATTGTTTTTCATCCGTTATTTCAAAACCGCCTCCGGCCAATAAACTATCAAAATCATTATATTTTGTATGTGAGCTAATAAAGTCAGGTGTCATTAGTTTATTAAGCGGTATTTGATTATCTTTCACTATTGTTTTTATATTATTTACTAACTTATTAATGTCTGCCACTGTTGACTCCTGTTAACTGACTAATTTTAACAAACATTTATTAAAAAATTGAAATTATTAAACTAATTTAGCTCGGTATAACCAAACTTTAATCAGAGAGTAAATTTATATTAGTCTAATAACGCTTTAATCATAAAGTTAAATTATTCGTATTTAGAGTAAAACTAAGCATCTAAAACAATATTAGTTTTGATGCTCATATTGACCTCGATAAATTTCAAAAACTTTTAATACCGTATGCTGTTCTTTAGATAAATTATCAAACCAATCGTCAAACAATTCATCATTGTCTTGCTCACTGAGTGCCATATATTGTGCCAATAACTCAACAATGTCGTTGTGGTTACAACTTAAAGGATTAAGTTGATGTGCTAAGGCACTATGGTCACGCTCTCTTAGGGTATCCATCACCCCTTGATCTATTTTTTCTTGTTGTTGTACTGCGTCGCTCATACATTACCTCTGTGATCAACTGTAAATGCGGTTTTAACGTTTTTATTAGCTTAAATATAGTTATAACAGCCTAAACGCTAATAGCCAGCATTTTTAATCTAAGTGCTTATTTTTTGATTTATTTGCACAAATAGCCATCAAACTGGTGCTTTTCACTGCTTTTAAAACTATTTGCAAAGCACAAAAAAATGCGTTAAATTAAATGATATATTATCACATATCATTTACTGAGGCGCATTATGAAACCAAATATTCACCCTGACTACCAAGTAGTTGCTTTTCACGACACCGCTGCCGACTCTTATTTTATTATCGGTTCAACAATTAAAACCAACCGCACTGTTGAGGTAGACGGTAAAACTTATCCGTATGTGCCTATTGATGTGTCGAGTGATTCACACCCTTTCTATACAGGTAAGCAAAAAACCGTAACCACAGATGGTCGTGTTGCACAGTTTAATCGTCGATTTAAAGGTGTTTCAACGAGTAAAAAAGAGGAAAAATAATGAAGGTACTTAGCTCACTCAAAAGTGCAAAACAGCGCGCTGGTTGTCAGATAGTTAAACGCAAAGGCCGTGTATTTGTTATCTGTAAAAGCAACCCTCGCTTTAAAGCCGTTCAAGGGATGAAAAAGAAGTAATCTCAGCGGGGTATTAATGCATAATTAGGTAGCTTATTTAAGCTACCTAATTTTAGGACGTTACTATTTTACAATGACTGAAAATTCAGGCACGGCCTGAATTACTTTTTTAACAGTACACGTATTAACAGCAGCTATAAGGGCTTTTTTATATTTTTCAGGAAAACCCTCTGGTAGGTTAATTTCAATAGCAAATAACTTTTTACCATTGTCATCAACGTTTTCATTGTTTTGTGTTAGCGTCATTCCTTGTGTAGAAATATCACGTTGTTCACAAAACTTTCGTGCGTAAAACCCTGCGCATAGCACCATGCTCACTAAAAAATAGTCAAAAGGTTCAGGGTGTTCGGCACTCCCACCCGCAGCAATACTTTGATCGCTTATCACTTCTAAATCGCCAAATTTTGCACTTTGCTTTTGGCCTTCTAACATTGAAACTGAAATTTCCATTGTTATTCCTTATATAACCTAAATGTCGGTTCATAGCTTAGTTCTTAAGGAACACAGACCGTGTGACTTCCTATCTTAAAACGGCAAATATCATTGTTTTTCTCAATGCTTTGCCGCTTACAATTTACCGCTAGTAGCTCAAATACACGATGTATCTTATGGCTGCACCGTGTTTGTTCTATGCAATCCAGAATATCATCCAACCAAAGATAACTGCACTTACTCGCTCTAAATGTCGAGATCGCACACTTAAACATACCCGCTGCACTATGGCAGATAAAACGCTTGATAAGTGTTTGCAGTATACTCAGCCAAACCAATGATTCGGCAATATGAGGATCTCGTGTGATGAACCCTTTAAGGTTATTCCATGACTTTAGTTCTTTGAAAAACAACTCAATTTGCCAACGAGTTGCATATATATCGAGTAGCTCGTCAAAGCTAAACTGTGCCTCTTTTAAATTAGTAACAAGGAAAACGGGGCGCTTTTCATTCGGTAAATAGATAAGCCTGTACTCGGGCCCATTTTTCTTCCAACGTACTGTTAATTCAAGTGGTTGGCTTGCGAATTTATCGAGTAACGTTTTGAGTTTAATGTTCTTTTCTTTAAGTTCTATACCCGCGCAATAGGCTGATGTAACGATTGGGTTAATGTTTTTATTTGCTCTGATCAAAAAATATCCGCCATCTTGAGCTACTTGCTCAAAGTAATCTAAGTCAAAATACCCAGCATCAGCAAGTAATAACGTATCTTCAAGTGTGTGGCTACCTGGTAAAAAGGCGCGCTCAGTTTCAACATCAGGACGGATATCTATTTCGCAGGGTTGTTCATTAAATAGGTCATAGGTAACGTGCAACTCAATTGCGGCAGGACTTACAGCAGTAAAACGACCAGCAAAAACCTGCGCTAATTCATCATGTAGAGCAAATGAAGAACCATCTTGCAATAACACTCGCTGTATTCCTCGCTGGGTAAAAAAGGTTTTATCCAGCGTGTTTACAGTCAATTTAGACATCGCTTGAATAACGAGCTCACGGACAAGCTCAGTCAAGGCTGGTTTTCGAATTTGATTATGAAAGGGTTTATAACTTATCGTGCAATCAGCCTGCGTTCGCAAGTTTTGATGGATATCTGACAAGTTAGCGTCTTGCAGGCAAGATAAGCTTTTAAATACGGCTTTGAGCAGAGAAACGATCGACAGGCAACGGTGTCGAACTTGAAATCCAGAGGTTTTTGCAAGCTCAATGAGGTGTTTTTCTGAGATAAGGGCTTTTAATTGGTTTGAAACTTGGTTAATCTGCATGTGAACTCTGTTTTTAGTCATGTTTTTATTGGCGTAACTATTTGATCATTAACAGAGTTCAACTTCAAGTTTTCTTAAGATCCAACCTATGAATGTCGGTTAAAATATTTACTAATACATAATTTTTTAGTTTGAGCCTAGATTACGAACCAAACAATAATTCAAAAAAGCCTGGTGGCTCATGTAGTTTGTGATATTTTTTACGTAAATCATCTATATTTTTTAATAATGCTTTCGCCTCTGCGAGCCCTTGTTCATTAGCCGCATTTTTAGCAAGCTCAGCCTGAGTAATTACTTTATCAAGGCCTTGTAATGACTGTTCGGGCTCTTTATAAAATTTGGCTGTTTTACTTACTTTTACCAGCTTAATAAACTTATCGATTGCGATATTAAATTCTTTTAGATCAGTTGCTTGTACTGCTTGTTTATAAGCAAGCCCTGTGTTTTTCATGTTTATTTCGAGATCAACAGGCTGATCAGCAAATGCTAATGAGCTAAATAACAATGTGAAAAATATATAAAAAGACTTCATGAACAACCTTAGTAAGTTAAAAACATACAGATTGTATCAAGGATAGAAAAGAAAGTAACTCGGGTAGTGAAATGGCTTAAAACTAACTGTAAAGCCCCTTTACAGTTAGTTTTATATTTAAATCATTAAAAATATTTACTGCAGGTTGCTCAACCACACGCTTTGATATGGCTCGAGTTCAATATTTAACTGCCCTTCTTCTATTGTGTTTACTGCAACTAAATCGAACCATTGCTGCGTATTAATTAGGTTTAAATCGGCTAGTATTAAGGTTTGTGCTTTATCGCTTATATTATAAACACAAAATATACTTTGCTTTCGATCGATGCTTTGTCGCCAAAAACCAAATAATCCCCCCGCTAAATGCAGCGTAAACTGCGTGGCATTAGGATGAAACGCACTTTGCTTTTTACGTACACCCAATAACGCTTTAATACCGTTAAATACTTTATGATGATGGCTGTATTTTTCACCAATCGCTGCTAACAATTTTGACTCTTGCCAACGATGACGACTAATGGCTCTGTTGTGTTGAGAGTTTTCAAAACGCTCGTAATCGTTTGTTGTGCCAAGTAAACTATGGATATAAAGCCCTGGTATTCCCTCAAGTGCAAACATAATTGCGTGTGCACACATAAACCGTTCAAGGCCAAATTTGTCTGGGCCGTTATGTGTTCCTTGTAGCGCATCGAATAATGCAATGTTTAGCTCATATGGGGTATGTGTGCCGTCATTACTGGTACGCATTGAAACACGCCCACCAAATTGCATCGTTGTGCTTACGAGTGAAGCCACTTCGCTAGGTTCTAATAAACCCTCAATTGGCCTAAGCCCAATTCCGTCATGCGATGCTATAAAGTTAAAGTAGGCTGTGCCGTTTTGCGCCGGCGGCATACTCATCATCCAGTGTTTAAGTGCTGTGCTATCACCACTTAACAAAGTGTGTAGCAATAATGGTGGCAGTGCAAAGTTGTAAATCGCATGCGCTTCATTGGCGTTACCAAAATACGATAGGTTTTCTTGATTTGGGATATTGGTTTCGGTAATTATGACCACACTTGGCTCTACATGCTCAATAAGCGTGCGCATTAGCCTTACGGCTTCATGTGTTTGTGGTAAGTTAATACAATTTGTATTTAGTTGCTTCCATAAAAAAGCAACTGCATCGAGTCTAAATAAGCGCACACCGTTGTCTAAATAATGCCGAATTATGCCCACAAACTCTTTAAGTACATCAGGATTGCCAAAATCAAAATCAACCTGATCGTGACTAAACGTGCACCATACGTGTTTTTCGCCGCTTGGCGTTGTTACGGTATTCAATAACGATGAGGTACGCGGGCGTACAACTTGGCTTAAATCATCAGTTAAGCTTGCCGTTTTAAAGTAATCTTTACCTGGGTGTAAATCGTTTAAAAAATTCTCAAACCATACGCTTCTGCTTGAGCAATGGTTAATAACTAAATCTGCCATTAACTTTACGTCTTTAGCAATATTTTGAATATCTCCCCAATCACCCAGGGACTCGTTCACTTGCACGTAGTTCATTACCGCAAAGCCTTCGTCTGAGCTGTACGGGTAAAATGGTAATATATGCAGCGCATTAAGTTGCATATCGCATTGATCTTTTATAAATCGGTGTAGTGTTTTGAGCGGAGCTTCCATTGGGCTCGATACCGCAAAATCACTATTATCATGCTTAATAATTGAATCACCATAAGCTATCAATACTATATCTTGTTCATCCCACCTGTTTGTATGCGGTGTCGGGTCGCGCAGTGGACTGCTGCCTAAAATAATTTTAATCAATTGCTGAGCAAGCTCAGCAATTGATAAGGGCAGTTCAACATCCTCATAAATTATTCGAAGATGTTGCTCTACCCGCTGTAAAAATAGTTCGTTAACTGTGCTCACATGCGCCCCTTTTATTTTTTAGTTACTTAACCTGAACATTTATTTTTTAGGTTGGCTATATTCTTTGTTATCTAACTCCACTGCTTCTTTTAAGCGCTCAAATACATCTGGCATTGCTGACACAACACGGTTCCAACTTGGTACAAATGGCGCTTCCATTGGGTTATCTAAAAATTGTTGCCCTGCATTCATAATATTTTGTGCAAACATTTCTACTGCTTTTTCTTCTTGATGCACATCAAGCGTTAAGCCATTCATTATTGCATCGTTATGGTAGGTTTCTATAAAATCTAAACCAATACGGTAATACGTTGCTTTGAGTGAGCGAATAGTTTCACTGGTAAAAGTAACGCCTTGTGTTGCTAGCTTTCTAAATAAAGCTTTGGTTATATCAATCGACATCTTAGATAACCCAGCACTTTGATCATCAAGTGATAGTGCTTGGTGTTTGTGATCGTAGTTATCGGCTATATCTACTTGGCACAAACGATTATGTGAATAATTACGATACATTTCACTTAGTACGCCAATTTCTAATCCCCAATCACTTGGGATGCGAATGTCGTTTAATACATCACGTCTGAACGAAAACTCACCTGCTAATGGGTATCTAAATGAGTCCATGTATTCCAAATAGTCGCGGTTACCTAATATAGTTTTGAATGAACGCAGTAGTGGCGTTACTAATAAGCGTGATACACGGCCGTTAATTTTTCCGTTTGCTGTACGCGGGTAAAAGCCTTTACAAAATTCATAGTTAAAACGCGGATGCGCAACGGGGTAAATTAAGCGAGCAAGTAGGCTTCTGTCGTAGGTTAAAATATCGCAATCATGCAGTGCGATAGATTCTACTTCTGCTGTTGCTAGCTTATAACCCATGCAGTACCAAACATTTCGGCCTTTTCCAAGCTCTCTTGGCGCTACGCCTAGCTCTTGTAATTCTTTATCAAGAGCTTGTAAGCGCGGGCCGTCGTTCCAAAGTACTTTGTGGTTTTGATTTAACTCTTTAAAAAAACCAAGTGCGTGGCGATACTGTGCTTCGTCAGCTCTATCTAGGCCAATAGTAATTTGCGATAAATACGGTACTTCACGCAACTCGCTAACTATATTTTGCAGCGCAGGGCCTTCTAACTCGCTAAATAACGATGGTAATATAAGCCCCATTGGACGCTGCTTACTAAACCCGATTAATTCTTTTTCTAGCTCTTCAATTGGTCGGTCAGCTATATTGTGTAATGTAGTAATTACGCCATTTTGATAAAAATCAGCCATGAGATGTTTGCTCCTCAGTAATACTTAAAATACTGTTAATACAAGGTAGTGATGTTATTTCTTCAATCCAACCTAATGGTGCTGGCGATTGTGAATAGCGTGCCTTGTTATGTGACAATTTAACCGGTTTTTTGCTCGCCGGATTTGCAATAATAATGGCAATATTGGCTTGCTCTAACATTTGCTTATCGTTATCGCTATCGCCCAATGCTATGACTGTGAGAGGCTTTCTAAAGTGATGGGTAAACTGCTTAACTAACCACTGCTGTGCTGCGCTTTTATCTGTATTTTTGGCAATGTGAATAAAGCGCCCTCCTACTTTTATGTCGTAACCAAGCGCTTTAACATCTTCGACAAAGGTATTTAGTAAGTCATCATTGCCATACCAATAAAGTGGATCTGAGTAGTCTCGCGTTTGCGCACGCCTTGCTTGTACGTCACTCAACCCTGTTAACTCAGAGATTTGTTCACCGGTTAAGTTACTAAATAATTTGTAATGCGCTTTGTATTTAGAATCGAGCGACTCTAAATCACTTAATAAACGCGACAAAGGCTTGGCTAATGCAAAACACCAATAAGCGCCAACTTTTTTACAACCAATCGGTTTAAGTTCAAAGTAGTGTTCAGGTATATAAACTGCAGCGCCATTTTCAACAATAAAAGGCTGTTGGATGTTTAATTCGTTTTTAATTTCAACCACTTCGCAAAATGTTTTACTGGTATTAAACACCACTGGGATATGTGCGTTTTGTAACTGTTGCAATAACACACTCACATTACTGGTGTTGTAATCGCTATGATCGAGTAAAGTGCCATCTAAATCGGTAAAAATAATTGGCTGAAGGGTGTCATCGCTAATTAAATGCATCCCACTTATATCGCGATTACCATCAAGCTCAATCAGTGCGTTTGCTTTACTGCTCAAAGTATTTAAATTTTCGCGTGTAATACGCTCAAAATGAGAAATAAACCACACTAACTGCGCATTAGTCATCGTGCCTGATCCTGCACCTTCTTTAGCAATTAGTTTTTGCTCTTGCTCTTGTCTCCATGTAAATACATCACTAAAGCTTGGCGCTTTAAGCATTACGGTGTAATCAATTTTATTAAAAATTGCTTTATACTCATTGGCTAAACAACTGTTTATACAACGACGCCACACGCCCTCCTTATCATGAAGCTGCTCCAACTCATTAAGCGGTTCACTCAATGAAAATAATGGCTGCGGCTCACTGCCTACACACCATCCTTCTAAAATAACAATATCGACAGGCGTTGAATTAGCTAACCATTCATTTTGAGAAACGCAATCATCAATGTGTTTATTAAAGCGTGGTAATGGCACATTTATATAACCTGCTAATAGCTGCGAAATAGTGCTATTCATCAACTCCGTGTCATGAGTACCTGGTACTCCACGAGTTGCAAATAGTGGATGAACATCCTCAGCAAGTTGTTTACGCGCTTGCTTAGCTAAATAAAAATCGTCAATAGATAATGCGACACTGTTAAGGGATGTGTTTTTAGAAAACCACGTAACTAAAAAATCAGCGAGTGTTGTTTTCCCTGATCCTTGGCATCCATTTATGGCAACAAAAATAGGAGTATTTGTTTTTTTAGATTCGAGGATGTCATGCGCGAGTGGAACAAAGTATTGCTCACTCAAATATTGATACTTTAAAGGCAGTTGGTGCTTTACTAAAAACGGGGTTATATCCACAATATTGGCCTCTGACATAGTAACTCCTTGCATACAATACGTTCTGAAGGAGTAAATGCAGATACTAGACCAATATTTTTTTTGTATATTTTTTAATAGGTTAAAAAAATAGCGCATTTAAAATGCGCTATTATGGTGCAAACTAATTAGTTAATGTTCAAAATTAAGCCTCTACAGGCTCTGCTTTAGGTAATATTAAGTTAAGTACGATACCTAAGATGGCGCATAAACTTACGCCCTCCAAACTAAATTGGCTACCACCAACATGCATTCCTCCAATACCGCACACTAAAATAAGGGCAACAATGCTTAAGTTGCGCGGCGCAGTTAAATCATCTCCCGACTTAACCAGTGTATTTAGGCCAACAACGGCAATAGAACCAAAAAGTAGAATCATAATACCGCCCATTACAGGTACCGGTATTGTTTGCAGCCCAGCCCCCATTTTAGCGATAAACGCTAAAGCAATAGCAATAATGGCCGTCCACATCATTACTTTTGGATTAAAGTTTTTGGTAAGCATTACTGCCCCCGTTACTTCTGAGTAAGTAGTGTTAGGCGGGCCACCAAATAATGACGCGGCTGATGTAGCTAAGCCGTCACCAAACAAAGTACGGTGCAAGCCAGGCTTTTTCAAAAAGTCTTTGTTGGTTACTTGTCTAATCGCCATCATATCGCCAATGTGTTCAATGGCTGGCGCAATAGCCACTGGCACCATAAACAAAATAGCTTGCCATTTAAATTCTGGCCATGTGAAGTTAGGCACAGCGAACCATTGTGCATTACTTACTGCGTCAAATTGCACAACACCTAAAATAAGCGATAAGCCATAACCCGCTACAACCCCTGCCAGAATAGGAATAAGTTTAAATACGCCCCTTCCCCATACTGCAAAAACAAGCGTTACTAATAACGAAAACATCGAAATAAAAATAGCATTATTGTAATCAATAATTTGAAGACTGCCGTCGCCACTTTTACCCATCGCCATATTTACAGCAACAGGTGCAAGGGCTAAACCAATAACCATAATTACGGGGCCTACAACCACAGGTGGTAAAATTTTATGAAGCGTTGCTACGCCTTTAAATTTTACTAATAAGCTCAACAGCATATATGCAAAACCTGCCGCCATTAAGCCCCCCATTGTCGCGGGCACACCCCACATTTGCACGGCAGCAATAATAGGTGCAATAAAAGCAAATGAAGAGGCTAAAAATATAGGCACTTGACCTTTAGTCACTATCTGAAACAGCAAAGTACCAAACCCTGCTGTAAACAATGCCACACTCGGATCGAGCCCTGTTAATAGCGGCACAAGCACCAATGCACCAAATGCTACAAACAACATTTGTGCACCCGTTAAAATAGTTTTTATAGAAAATGTGGCGTTATTTTGCACTGAACACCCCTAAACTGTACCGAATATTTTGTCACCCGCATCGCCTAAACCAGGGATAATATAGCCCTTTTCGTTTAAGTGGCTGTCTACTGATGCAGTAAATATTTCTACGTCTGGGTGAGCCTCAAGTGTTTTTGCAACGCCCTCCGGTGCTGCTACAAGTATAATAACTTTAATTTCTTTACAGCCTGCTTTTTTAAGCATGTCGATAGTGGCAATCATTGAGCCACCGGTTGCAAGCATTGGGTCAATTACTAGGCTCAAACGCTCGTCAATATTACCTACTAACTTTTCAAAATAAGGGATTGGCTCTAGCGTTTCTTCGTTACGTTGAAGGCCTACAACACTAACCTTAGCGGCTGGTAGTAATTGCATTACACCGTCCATCATACCAAGGCCTGCACGTAAAATAGGCACTACAGTAATTTTTTTACCTTTAATGTGCTGCACATTTAATTTATTGCCGTCCCAACTGGTAATTTCGTTATCTTCAAGTGGAAGGTTTTTAGTAGCTTCGTAGGTTAATAATGTGCCTACTTCAGAGCACAGTTCACGAAAGCTTTTAGTGCTAATGCCATATGCGCGCATTAAACCAAGTTTATGTTGAACAAGAGGATGAGTAATAACGTGAATAGCCATGATAAAAACCTACTGAGACAATAATTAGCGGTATTTTATATTAAAAAAGGTCATTTGACCTGTAATTTTAAAGGGATTTTCATATGCTGTGCAAAAATCTATTGCTTTGCTTGATATTTATGCAAGTGGCTAACACAGTCTGTTTATTAAATATTAGCTGCTAACCAGTTATTTACTTGCTTAAGCATATAGCTATTTATTTTTTGATGTTCAGGACTCCAGCCAACTAAAAACCGATAAAAGTCAGCCCATGCCGCAGGCCATAAAACGAGCCAATCGTCAGCTATTTTACCTGCTGGTGCTGTAGGGTGATAAATATTAATAGCAGCCTTTAAATTATCAAAATAGTACACAAGGTAATCCTCAGCCCATTCGTGTAATTGTGCATCACTTAAGCAACTGGTCATAAAATACATTACATCAATTATCCCACTACCTGCACCTATATACTGAAAATCATAACCGAGTATTTTACCGCACTTATTCACTGCAAAGTTAGCAAGCTTTGCATCGCCATGGTTCAGCGTTTTGTACTCACAACTTTGTAGTTCCTCATCTATTTTATGTGCAAAATTTTTAATATCGGACTTTTCATTCGCGCTTGTTTTTAATTTATTAAACTCATCTGGCCGCGTACTTAAATGCCAATAATTGCCTTGCCGCCACAAGCCGTCAACAGGTTTGTTTAGGTTAAATGCATGAAAGTGCGCAAGCCACTTTAATATAGCTTTTATATGTTCGCTTTTCGCTTGAGTAAACCCATGCTTAGTAAAGTCTTTAAACACCAGCGCGTATTCATCATCTTTATTAATTGCGCTTATACATTCAATACTTTGCGCATGTACTGGTAAATGCTGGCTATAAAGCTTATAAAAAGTGTATTCAACGCTATAGGAATGCTGCTTTCTTTTAAGTGCAAATTCGCTTTGTTTAATTTTTGGATGGTTTATATAGCTAGGTATTTTAATCGCTTTAATAACACATGCCTCATCATCAAGCTGGCACTGCACAATACTGCCACAGCCACTCCAAAGGGATGTTAACGTATCGCCAATTTCAATGTGCTTAAAATGAGGTTGTAATAAAGGAATGTAAAATGCCATGGTAAAAATAACTACTCGACTGTTTTTCTTAGTTTAACGCAGGCCCTTACCTTAAATATAGCCCTAGGAATATAATGACTCCCATCTTAATTATATAAATGAATAAACATCTCAAGAAAAATATTAACTAGGAACAACAGGTATAAAAATATAGACACTAATATCAGTATGAACTACAATGAAAAAATATTAATGATAAGGATATCTTGGTGTATGAAAGAATTAATTCAAAAAACTTCTTCTATGAATAAAGCTTTAATTTTTGGACGTTTGAGCAAAGTAGGTTCCGGTGTACATTTTCTCTATAAAGTTTTTTTTCAAGATCAGAAAGAAGCAAACGAGCTATATAAAGCAATTCTACCCTCTCTCAAAAGGACAATAACTGTTCAAGGTTATACTTCAGAAGAAAGTCAAGCTCTTATTGAAATCCTGATTAAATCAGCTCCTTTCGGTGCAAAAAGAAGAAACTTCAAAAGAAAGTATTTTAGTAACTCTATTGATTGGAAAAAATTGCCTGAAAACCCAGAAAAAATTCCTTATGGATACTGGTATTAAATCATGAAAGATAGACTTTTGTGGAAGCTGATTTTTGTTTTATCTCTTTTATTAACAATATACAGCATTAATAACAATCTCAAAATGCCTGTAATTGAAGGGAATGAAAAATCTAACCTCATAATGTGTGGGTTGTTTCTTTTCGATTTTTTTATCCTTCTAGGTAGTTTTGGTTATGCATTTAAAATAAAAATTTTGAATTCTATAATATGGAAAATAACGGCTATTGCTTATCCATTACTAATAATTTTGGAGACTGTTTTTGATTTTTATGCTGGTGGTTATTCAGTTTATGAAATGATAACTTATTCATTATTTGTACTTTTCCTTACTTGTATATTAGTTGCGCCCGTTATTATGTACATTGATGACTTCGAAGAAACTATTCCTAAAGATTAACATCTGTACCTATAGAGTTAAACTAGACAGCTATAGAGTTAAACTAGACAGCCACTATAATTAAACAAACAAAACGTTGCCATTAAATTTAATTTGTTGGTTAAGAATTTATCTTTTACTACTCGGTTACTTACACAGGGCGCGAGCATACTTTGTTAAAAATGTTAACCAAAAAGAAGTTCTTCTCTAAAAGCATCATCATAACAAGCTCTTACACACTTACTTCTTATTGACCCCTTGCTTTTCGTATGCTGCTTTATCATGTTCCTAACGACGCGTCTAAATAGTGCCATATGTTGCGCACTTAATGGCTCATGTATTTGACAGGCATCTTCTTTAAATACGACATCCAGTATCCAGTGTTGCTGATTTTCTATCAGCCAATGTTGTCTTATTGCTTTACTTATCAATATATTGTCTGTCAACGATGTTAGGTAGTAATGTGTGTCAATACTCGTTCTATTACCCTTCGTTCGCTCTCGCTGCACCGCAACGATTGTTCTAACTGATGGCCAGCTCTCTTTAATTTCACTCGGTAATAAACGCGCATCAAGACAATCTATCGTGCGTACTTCTTTTCGCCCATGCCCTTCATCTTGTGTTACATGACTAAGTATCTCTGAGTTTTCAGATTCATACTGGTGTGTAAATGCATCTTGAATCGCGCTATAAAGTTTCTTTTGATTACCCTTTGCTTGCACTAGATAATCTGCATGTCTGCTAATTAGCTGTTTTAGCGTTTCTTTTTGGCAGTGCAAAGCATCAAGTGTAATGACGGTGTTATTGATATCGAGTATTTTCAATAAATCCCGAACTGCCGGTATTTCATTCGTCTTACTGCCAACTGTTTGGTGGAATAATGTGAGACCTGCTTCACAATCAAATGCTGAGACGAGATGTAATTTATCAGCAATGTGTTTACTTGCTCCGCGAATAGTTTTGCCATCGAAGGCAATGACAGGATGCGCTGACTTAACGCGGTTTTGATTGACCCAGCTATACATCGCGAGTAGTAATGAGTCAGTATCAACGGTTCTAAAAATCCGAGCAATACTATGTCGAGTGGGTATGCCATTTTTGAAAGAACGAAATCCTCTTAACCAATTAAGCTTACTTTCGCCATAGACTTCAATGTCTTGCCAGTTTTCACACCCTGATGTAACGGCAGTAATAATAAGAAAAAGCACATCAACTAAGTTATGGTGCTGATTTATATGTGAACGATTATCTTTGACGAGTTCTAAATGTGAGAAGAGTGACATAATAAGTTTAAGGTGATGAAATTTATGGTATTAGATCATAAAATTTGTTTATTTACAAAGTGTGATCCCGCCCTGGTTACTTACATTTCATCCATAAAAAAATTAGCACGCTGAAACCTAAATTCGGCCCATGAAAATAACTGCATGGTGCAGTTGTGATTTATTACTGAATAGTTTTACTGAGTAGTTTAAGTTTTATGCCAATAGCTTTTCGCAGTTACTGATATTCGCTCGCCGCTTTCGCTTTAAGTTTTCACAATAACTTTCTTGTGAGGCTGGCCTGCCTACTGCGCCATGAAATACGCGCGTAAATTGGGTTGTAAGCTTTAACCAGTTTTCGGGGGAAATATTAACTCTTTCGAGTAAGGGTAAGTGTGTACTTTTAATATAACCGCGTTTATCCTCTCGTATACAACGCCCTGTTAATTCAACAAGTTCAAGGTACGATTTAAGCTCAAACGGGAGTCCTTTTGGCATTATCTGACGTGGCATTCCTGCAAAGCGCAGTAGTTGTTTTGGTTGTTTGCCTTCTTTTGCGTATGTTAGTCGTTGTTTAACGCTGGTGTGGTCTGATTCCTCAGGCGTTTTAGCCATTTTAGCTCTAATTGGGTTTAAATCGACATACGCCATACAAGCGGCAAGTGCTGCTTCATCTAGTAATGCTTGTGATGTAAATCTGCCTTCCCAGAACCGTCCTGTGCAGTTATCTTCTTTATTTGCTCTGCGCGCAATGTTTTCATTTAACAATCGCATAAACCAGCTGATACTGGATAGGCGCTCGCGGTAGTCGTTTACTGTTTGATTGAAAAAGATAAGTTCGGCTTTACTTAGCTTTTCACCTTGTACATATTTTTGCGTAAGTACAGTGCCTTTACAGAGCTTATGCCAGCGAATGATAATCGCTTTATCGTTTAATCGATTCGCTTTTTTATCATCAACATACAGTACTAAGTGGGTGTGATTACTCATAACAGCGTAAGCACATACATCAATACAAAATACCTTCGCTAATTCAAGCAGCTTATCTTCAACCCACCCTCGTCGATGCTCGTAAGATTGACCAGTAAAACGGTCTTCGCCACATAAAAATGCACGGCGCACGCAACGCGAAATACAGTGGTAGTATTTTGTATCAACCAAACTTACTTGTCGTTTTCTTGCAATTGCCATAAGACATATATGGACGCTCCCTTGAAGTCAAGACGAGCTAATGTATAAACATCAAAATTGATGCCTTTATTCTATTATCACGTATCTCATATCACAGTAATGATGCGTCACAAGCTTGCTGAAAAGCAAAGGTACTGACATATATTCGAGCTATGGTGTCATGGTTATCATGCGCCATGCTCCTAATGAGCTTCGTACCAAGGGACCTAAAAAATATTCACCCAAGCGAGATTAAATCTCGTGTCTTTATCTGGTTAACCTTGGTTAGCGTGCGCTTTTTATTTCATTATAAGTGAAGTACATACAGGATAAGTGTATGTTACGACTTAAGTGCCCAAACACCCACTCAGGTTTTAAAACCTATGTCATAACCAGGCTGTCTTAAGTCGTAAACTCGGGTGTGATTGGCGTGTAAAATACGCATAATTAAGCATCCTTCTGTGTATTTTGCACAAACTGAGGTGAGTAGAGAGTTTGCTTGGTCAGCAATATCCACATCAGTCGAGCCAATCTGTGTGCGGTGGCGACCACCACACAATTAAAGTGTTTTTTCTCGCGTAATTGATTTATCCACTGGCTTAGCGCATCTGTTTTATGGTGGCTTCTGGCGATAAGGGCGCGAGCACCGTGAATAAGTTGTTTTCGTAGGTAACTGTTGCCGCGCTTAGTAATACCAGACATTTTACTTTTATCGCCTGACGCATATTGTTTAGGTGTTAATCCTAGCCACACCCCGAGTTCTTTTGCGCTCTTAAATGCCTGACCGTTCCCGATTGATGCTGCATAAGCAGAGGCATTGAGTACACCCACGCCAGGAATGGAGTGAAGTATTTTAGCGTTTGTATCCCGTTCAACGTGTGCAGTAAGCATCGCTTCAATAGCTTTAATGCGTTTAACAAGGGTTTTGTACTCAGTGTAAATATCACTCACCATAATGCGCAGCTGAGGGCGAAGCTCAGAATCACTTTCTAACGCAATTATCCCTTGCTGAAACGCCTTAATACCGACAGGAAATACATACCCAAAATCGACCAATAAACCGCGTAATTGGTTGGTTGCAGCAATCCTGTTTTGCAGAAGTCGCTCACGTATCTTATGGAGCATGAGTATTTCTTGCTGAGCTTCGGTTTTAATAGGAACGAATTTAATATTAGGGCGTAAGCTTGCTTCATAGATAGCAAGGGCATCGTTACTATCATTTTTATTGCCGCGAACAAAGGGGGTAACGTGTTGTGCAGGAATAAGGTCAACGGTATGACCGTAAGACGTAAATACTCTCCCCCAGTAGTGGGAAGAATAACAGGCTTCCATCACCACGCGACACGGTGGGGCATTTGCCATGAAGGCGTTGAGTTTAGGTCTGTTTAAGCGTTTATTGCATTCTCTTTTGTGATGATGATTAAAGCCAGCGACTTGGAATACATTTTTTGCCAAATCAATTGATAATGTGCTAATTTTCATGATGGACGTTCCCTTTAACTGAGTGTGAGTTAACCAGTTTGGCGCATTGACGCCGTTTAGGGGAGCGTCCATCTCATCACCCAGCTTGTTTTTTGTACTAATTAAAGGCTAGCCTTTAATTTTGAAAAGTGCAAAATTTAGGATAGGTGTCTAGTTTATTTTGTATGCTTATTAGCATAACATTTCTTTCTTAATGGGTGGCCAAAATCACTGTACCACTACATGATGGGTGGTGTGGGGGCTGGAGGTTAGAGACCTCCGGCTACCCGATTAGTTTTACTTTCGCTTTACTTCACTAAAACGCATAGCTTTGATATTACCTTGTGATTCAAGCTTACTAGTGTTTATCAAGTGATGAACCCTAAGTAATAACTTAACATCATTTAGATCTTTAAATTGATCGCGCAATTTTAAAGATTTGGCAATAACCATAGCTATTTTTTGCCACCTTTCACTCGTATGAGAATAAAGAGTATTATCAATTAACTCTAATTCATATTGGCTAAGCTGATTAAAGTAATTTAAGTCACTTTCTGTAAATTCGATTTCAACAGGTACTTCCATAGTTTTCTCATCTCGACTGTCACAACCTAAAAGAAAATACATTGTGATTAATATTGCTAAACTTGATTTCATCATCGTAAAACTAACGCTTTTGTTGTGGGGCGGTGATACGTAGTGAGGAACGAGCGAAGTTTGACCGTCCCAGCCCCGCAGGGGCGTTCACCAACTGATTGTTAACTGCCACTTTCGATACGCTCGATAACTTCAACGGATGCACCTTTAGGGCAATAAACACTAAGTGTTTCAGAATGGGCATTTTTTGTTCCCCATTCTCGAGCTACATGCCAATTTGGCAATTCATCTATTTCTTCATTTGATGGACTAACAGCGAAAGACCAATGGCCACTATAGAATGCATGGATAAAGATACCTTGCTCTTGATCTGGCGCTGAAATTTCTAGCGTTGCAACATAGCCACCATCTTTAAGTTTAGGATGACTTGTAACATTGAATTCGTTGTTTTCAGCGTCAATTCCATTGCAGCAAATCATACGATCGCTTGCTCCCCAGAATGAAGCCTTATTGCCTTGGGGTTTTTCTTCTGATTTTGAAGATAATTCCTTTTTCTTGAAGAACACTCAAGACTCCTTAAAGCAGTTAACGAGCCTGTAGATTAACTCGTTTTTAAATTTATTTTTATTGATAAATAGACCATAGCTGAGTTCCAATTTTGATTCAATTGATTACTGTATTTTTCATAGAATATAAAAGCTGGTTTGGTATTGTTTTAACTGGCGTTTTGGAAGGAGTTACGGGTGTTTCAGTGGCTTTATTTTGGCTTAAAAGGGGTTGCCTCTCTTAATGCATCGTGTTTTTCAGCTTTTCTATATTATGAACAAGGCAATACAGTTGCCATTGGGCGTTCACTTTCGTTTGACCCCGTAAGGTCAATTTATTCATCCCTTTATTCACTGTAATGTTTCCGAACACTGGCTCAATACAGCCTAATCGCTTACTGTATTGTCGTCGCCCTATGGGGCTATCTATTTTTACTTTCATTTTGTCTACATAGCTCAGCTTTTTGCGTGATTCATTATTTATAAACTGAACTTGTCGTCCCCTGTCTATCGGTGGTTTTCGCATGCATTGCTGTTGTAGCGGGCACGCTTTACAGTCTTTTAAGTAACCGCAGAATCGCGTGTATTGCTGATTGTGACTTTTTACATTTATACCACTTCGCCACATATCATTACCTGCTGGGCAGCGGCATGTTTGGGTTGCTTCATCATAATGAAAATCATCTGAGGTAAATAAGCGTGGCTTGCCTTTGCTGCGTTTTAGCCGGCGCTTTTCTTGCTCCGTTTCGTATGTTTCGCTGTCTTTAAACAGCGGATTTCGTTTTCTAAACTGATTATCCGCAATGTAGGTATCGAACCCACTTTTCGCCATATATTCAAGGTTCACTTCGCTGTTAAACCCGCTGTCTGCGGTGAATTTAATGGTGTGTTTATCTGCCATTTTTTCTGTATTGAGTTTAGCGAGTTGCTGTTTTAATTGCTTAACAGCTGGCTGTAGAGTTTGTTGTTCGCCCACCGACCCCCACGCTTGTGCTTGCAGGATGATTTGATGTTTGTCATCGTTTATCGCTATGCCGTTATAGCCTTGAATTGTCCCTTTTGACGTGGTCATTTTCGCGCTATCAGGGTCAGTGATATTACTTTTAACAGGCTTGCCTTTACTGCCTATTTTTTCTTTGTGAGTGGCTAAGAACTCGGTAATTTTATCTGCACTTTTATCCAGCTTTTCTTTTTGTTTTAAGTCCTGAGTTATCAACTCTTCGCCCAGACCATCTTCTGATTGGTGGCGTTCAATAATACGTTTACTTGCGCGTTCTAGTTTTGCTTTTTTGCGGCCTAACTCATCGAATGTGCCACTCCACTCTTTACTCGCATTGGACTTTAATTTACATCCATCAATGGCAAACATGTTGCGGCCTATCAAGTCTTCCTCATCACATATCATCAGCACTTGCGTAAAAAGTGGCTCAATCTGTTCATGCATTTTAGCCACAAAACCCGCTATAGATGTGTAATGTGGCTGGATATCACCCGACACACTCATAAATAAAATGTTCGTCTCACACGCTTTAGCAATTCGGCGACTACTAATTAAACCATGTGCATAGCCCAGTAAAATAATCTTTAACATTACCGAAGGCGGATACGCAGCAGCGCCCGTTTTGTCGTTGTTATACCACGCGTCAAATCCCGATAAATCGAGTTTATTTTCGACGATATAACAAAGGGCATATTCAAATGTGCCAGGCAGAATCTGCTCAGCGAAATTGATAGGAATGAATTTATTTTGACAGGATAAGTCAGGCTTATAGTTAGCCATAACAGTTTACCATGGGTGAATAATATCTATTAGATCACAGCGAATAGATGGATTCAAGGTTAAAAAGCAACCAACCAAGAATAGTTGTGTATGTTCCTAAAAAGAGTAATTCTACAGCCTATCGTGGTAGAGCGACCTATTGCTAGGCCGACCCCACACAGATCCGGACGTGCGGAACTACCGCATCCGGCTCTTCAGTTATATATTCACTCGTGTAAAAAAAAAAACACACGACCCTAGTACCAATCAACAAGGATATTTCGCTTGCTGACTTTGATACTCTCAATGTTAAAATACCCTATCATCTTCTTGAAATTACTCCAGTTATAACTTTGTCGACCACTGCGTCTGTTCAACCATTTATATAAACTATGTAGCACATAGTCATATATTGTGGATAAGCTTCGGCTGTTGTCTGGTAAACCAAAGTAATTTCTAAATCCTAACAGTTTTCGTCTCAATTGAGGTAGCCAGCTTTTCAATTTTAATGAATACCTTGCTTTGATCCATCGATAATATTCACTCAGCGTCGCCTTTTGCTTCTTCGCAGCCGTTCGTCGCCTAAGTCGTGGCTTACCATTTGAATCTGTGCCCCAATAGAACTCAAACCCTAGAAATACAAAGTGACGTTTTCGACCAACATGAAATCTACTAAATCGCATTAGCGAGGTTTTGTCTTGCGCAACGTCTAAATTAAATTTCTTTAATCGCTTGGGTAACACTTTATAAAAGCGCTCTGCGTCATTTGCAAATTGAAATGCGCAAACAAAATCGTCTGCATAGCGGATCATCATTGCACTTCCACGCATCCTCGGCTTTACTTTCTTTTCAAACCAGAGATCTAAAGCATAATGCAGATATATATTAGCCAACACTGGGCTGATAATTCCACCTTGAGGGCTTCCACTTGATGGTTTAGTGAATACGCCATCGGGTGATTTTATCCGCGCTTTTAACCACTGGTTGATTAAATTAAGCATTGCCTTATCATCAATGCGTAACGCTAACATTTTCATCAGCCATTCATGCTCAAGGTTGTCGAAGAAGCCTTTAATGTCAGCTTCAACGATATAACCATATCCTTTAAATTGAAGATTCATTGTTAGGCTATGTACTGCTTGATGTGCACTTTTATTCGGCCTATACCCATAGCTATTGCGCATAAAGTCTTGCTCCCAGATACTTTGCAGGATCTGACTAACACTTTGTTGCACAAGTTTGTCATCAACTGTTGGAAGCCCTAGCGGTCGTTCTTTACCATTGGATTTTGGGATGTAGATGCGTTTAATATCATTAACTCGATAACTTTTCTGTTTGAGTTGCTGACTTAAACGTTCGATATTTTCAATTAACGTCAACTTGTATTTTGGCATCGTAATGCCATCAATACCCGGACTGGCTAATTTATTGAGTTGACCCCAGCTTTCATACAGGCTTGCGGCATCTAGCAATCCATATAGATTCTGAAACCTGTGCTTAGGGTGAGTATGTGCTTTAAATGCAAGGGTATTAAGTGTTGTTGTCATAATATTTCCAGCCCTACTTTGTCCGGTCTATGTGTTGACTTAGTACCCGATATAACTGTCAGCTCCTTCGCCATGTACAGGGCTTTCCCCTGCCCAGACTACTATGGGCTGATCTGACTTCCAAAAGGTCATCGTTAGCTTTGCTTTTCGTTAAGCTTTCCTACCACCATCCTTGTGGAACACCTTTGGATCTCTCAAGTTCTCAAACCATCTCTTTATACATGCCACGGCTTTGAAACTCCGCTGACTCGCCACAACCTTACTAACACGGCTGTTTTGCATGGACTTCGGTGGCGTTGCAAACCTCGTCAGTCAGATCTAATATTTATCGGAGCGATATCAGCACTTCAGGATCACGATAACCCCTATGGCCTACATAATTCTCTGTGTACGCTTCGCCAATCTTGTTCGTGTGATGCTATCCTCATAACTGAAAAGCAATTGCTAATCCCACACTCCGCCAAAGGCGCAACACTCGATACAGGAGGTTAGTTAGACCTTGCCCGACAGGGACTTGCACCCTGCAAGATGGATCAAGCTTAGCTTGACGCACCAACGCCCCAATAAGAGGCTAAAATTGTTGGCCAAAATAGCGAGGCACGAGCAACGGCCAGCTGTTTTTAGTCCTGCTTAATTGGCTTGTGTACGCCCGACATGGGCATTGACTTATGAGGTGAAAGTCCTCTGTAGGAAGATCACCATTTAAATAACACACTGTTATTAAACGATAACTACTAGCGAATGGCAAGGGCTAAATCGCGAGAGATAGTCTAGAGGAAGCCGCTAGCAAATCTGTGAGCTGATGAACAAAAACATCATATGAGGCGTAGGCTGGAGACGAGCTAGCACAAGATAGCGAAGTCATGTGATCTAACGGCCACCGTAAATGATGCAGTTGTGCAGAGAAAGTCGATGCACCTTATTCGGGGAGATCTGATAAACACGCATCCGCGCTAATGCTTGAAGATTACCAGTTAGGGACTGGTTGTTCAACCCTTGGCGCTTTGGTTGCTGCGACCTACAGCGAGCGAAATAGCAGTAAACAAGCGTTAGTTTCGACGCGCTTTATCGAGTAATCGCTAGAGTGATTTATCAGAAGTCAGCAGACGGCATAGTAGCCCAACACTTATCGTAATGGATAAGACATGGTGAAGGCCTGAACATCTTAACCAGAGGAGATACTACAAATGAACTTGAATTCACATAGATCACCGTGTTGTGATAGTGATGAACAGCGTTCTATGGTGAATAATACCTCGAATGAATACAACCAAACAAATCATGACCTGATGGCAAGGGTACTGAGCAACCACAATATTAGCGCTTCATGGCAACATGTTAAGCGCAATAAAGGGGCTGCGGGTATTGATAATATGAGTATTGAGGAATTTAATGACTTCGCTAAGTTACATTGGCTGGGTATTAAACAACAATTACTTAGCGGCACTTATCAACCCTTGCCAGTCAAACGCGTGATAATACCTAAACCTGATGGCGGTGAGCGAATGCTTGGGATCCCCTCTGTTATCGACAGAGTGATCCAACAAGCCATTGCTCAAGTGATTAGCCCTTTCTTTGAGCCTCAATTTTCACCACATAGTTATGGTTATCGCCCTCATAAAAGAGCCAGTCAAGCAGTGGACCATGTTCAATCTTGTGTTAAACAAGGTTGCAAAACAGCGGTTGATATTGACTTGTCTAAGTTCTTTGATGAGGTAAACCATGACATGCTGATGAATCGTGTTGGTCGTAAAATCAAAGACAAAGCACTCATGCACCTACTCGGTAAATACCTACGAGCAGGGATCGCAGAGCGCGAAAAGGGTCTGTGGTTTGAGTCAACCAAAGGAGTCCCTCAAGGTGGGCCATTATCCCCTTTACTTTCCAATATTTTACTCGATGAATTAGATAAGAAGCTAACCTACAAACACCTTAAGTTTGCACGTTACGCTGATGACATAATCATTTTAGTAAAAACGAAAAGTGAAGGGCTAATAATCCAACGGGAAATTACTGCGTTTATCACTCAGCGATTAAAACTCAAAGTGAATGAATCGAAAAGTCGAGTCGGTCCCGTATCAGGCTCGAAATTTCTTGGGTTTACCTTCCGCTACGCTCAAGTGCAGATCCACGAACAGGCGCTAAAGAAATTTAAAGCAAATGTAAGAGAACTCACTAACCGCAACTGGGGGATCTCAATGACCCTACAAATTCATAAACTCACGCAGTATTTACGTGGCTGGGGACACTATTACCTAATAGCCAACGCTTATCAGTTAACGGTGGATTTAGATCATTGGATCCGCCGTAGGATAAGAATGTGCTACTGGCGGCAATGGCGTAAACCACGTACGAAAGTACGCAGTTTAATGAAATTGGGTGTTAGCGAGCGACTCGCCATAGCCTGTGGTATCACCAGTAAAGGCCCTTGTAGAAGCTCAAAAACAAAAGGAATTAACATTGCGCTAGGTAATGACTATTTAGCATCACAAGGTTTAGTGTCATTGAAAGATATTTGGATCAATATTCATTACGGGAGATGAACCGCCCATTGCGGACCCGCATGATGGGTGGTGTGGGGGCTGGAGGTTAGAGACCTCCGGCTACCCGATTAAATGGCGAGTCCACTATACCTTTTTCCATATTTATTAAAGTAGATAAAGTTGTGTAATAACGTGTAATAACATTTTATTTTTTTTATTATATATTTTATTAGGCATTATTTAATGCTTTGAAAAATAAGCAACACCTTTATCAAATAAATATGATGTTAAATAACATCAAGAAATATATAACTATTGTAGGGATTAAAAAATGAAGATTCTTGGCACATATAATTCTATGAAATCGAATGAATTTGGTGAGAGCTTAATAACTCAATTAGAAGAGAAATTTGAGATCGACCTAAAATCTATCATCTTCGATAAAAACTTGACTATAGATAATATAAGAGATAAGGCAGTGATATTACTTACTGAGGGAGCTAGAAAACATCACAGAAAAATGGGGAATACTGACTGGTTATCTTCAGATATGGGCGACTTAGCAGCAGAGCCTAATCTATTTATGTCAGCTGAAAATGCAAAAGATTTCAGTGAGCTTCGAGGGGACGATATAAGAACTCAACTACAAATTTCGTCAAAACGTTTGGCAGATGCACTAGAGTCTCCTAACTATGGCATGGCATCTTTTTACATTTTTGCTGGAGGATTTCTTGGAGTGACAACTATAAGTGCAGGGGCATTTGTTACTGCTTACGTTATTGCAGGAGAGATTGCCGCCGTACAAGCAGGTTTAAAAGCATTGAAAGGAAACGCAATTGCTGCAATCGCAATACTCGTAATTATATTGATAATATTTTTTATTTTCTTAAGACCATCCAAGTTATTAGGCCTTGTGATAAACAGAACGAGTGATAACTTAATTGTAAATAACTATAAAGAATCAGATGGAGACTTATATCTAAATACGGGTAAGATGTCAGCATTTATGGTTGACCACGCAAAAATTGGAGAAGTTAAACCAAATTACGTGCAGATTCATGGAATGATGCGGGTTACAGCTGATTTCAGTATTGCTTTTGGGGGGTGGTACTTTGCAGAAAAAAGAGATTGGGCTCTGCTTGGTGCAGATGGTGCAATGGTGTTTACTTCCACTAACAATGACAAATTAAAGTTTGCTCATCAGTATTCAGTACCTTATTCAAAAAGTAATGGTACAAATATTAAAAAACTAACTTCTAATGATTACTCAATGGAAAAAATATTTACGGAACTCAGAGATAATCAGTCCCAAGAAAAGACTGTTACTGATTCAGGCTACACTCTTACATCTGCAATTAATGATACAAGCGGTCAGGAAGTAAGTCTAATTGCATCCATAGCAGACGACAATGACCCCATCAATAAAGCTTTGAAATAAGAGTACTCATGAACCTCGCCATCGTCCAATCTTGATGGCGTTTTTCCAAGAGCTTATTGACGGAATTACAGTTTTTAACGACCGATTGTTACAAAATATTCTCATCTTTCTAGCATGCGTAACTCAAGCTAATAGCCATTTAACGCTCCACTCACAGGAATTTTGGGAGCGGAGCGAATAAAATTTCCGAGTGCAGTGGCTTGTTAGTCGGCTATATTGCCAGAGTAAATTTGACTATTGCAGTCGAATCAATTTGCTTTGCGGATGAAACAATCTCCAAGAAAACCAATACTCATCGGAGATGGCAACGAGCTGCAAATTTTCTCCCATATCACCTTTGATGAGCTTGCCTCGAATGTTCCAGACCGAACCACTTAACACGTCGGCAAGTGTATTATCAATACTCAATTTGATGTCTAGTGACATCTCACCTAAAGAACTCTTAAAACAAACTACAAAATCATTATTTGCAACTAAAAAGAATCCCAAATCTTCGTTTTTGGTTATACCTTTCTTAATCAGCTCGTCCTTAAGATACACCACATGATTATTAACCAGTGGATCAATAACGCCAACGACATGGGTTCGTGCAGGAAAAGATTTATCACGATTTTTCGCGCCTAAACCTGGAGTGACCTCACTCGCCATGATTTTTTTCCAAAGCCCAGGTACAGGTAGTTGAAACTCTTTAAAATCGTCCTCGGTAACGTTAACAACTTGAGGAATAGGGCTTAGTTTTTTTATTTCGGCCCATGGCAGAATTTGAAATGGGATCATAGTCAATGTATGTGGATGCAATTTCCCTATGAGTGATTCAAACGTAGCTTGCTGAAAGAATGTTTTTGTTTTTCGGTCTGCCACAATCATATTTGCATTCTTGAATGATCCAACAAACAAAGGACCAATATCAGTTACATCAAAAGGAATAATACTGCGACACATGGCACAATAAGTTAAAGCAACAGTACAATTACTAAATCGGTCGTTGATTATGTGATGATGGATTACATAATCCAAAGGATAAGCCTTGGTTTCCCCATTATATTCAATTACTGCTAATTCAGTATTTTCATTAATAGGAAGAATAGATATATCATCAGCAATCTCAGGGTAATCTTTTGCTTTAAATGCACTCTCTTGATGCATTTTGTAACTTAAAACAATAGCCAACCCCATTATGGCAAGAGGAAGTAGTGCATCCGATGGAAATAGCTCCGTTTGTATGGTTTGCCAAAGTACCCAGAATACACTTCCAATGAAAATCATCCACGCTACGGGCTTGCGAATAAAGTAATGATAATAAAGCCACTTAACGGGAAATGCTTTTAAAAATGCCATGTAAATAGCAGCAGTTCCAACGATAATAGAGACTATGGCAAGTATATATAAGGTAATCATGTTCTTCCTTTTTTACGGCTAACGAGCCTGTAGATTAACTCGTTTTTAAATTTATTTTTATTGATAAATAGACCATAGCTGAGTTCCAATTTTGATTCAATTGATTACTGTATTTTTCATAGAATATAAAAGCTGGTTTGGTATTGTTTTAACTGGCGTTTTGGAAGGAGTTACGGGTGTTTCAGTGGCTTTATTTTGGCTTAAAAGGGGTTGCCTCTCTTAATGCATCGTGTTTTTCAGCTTTTCTATATTATGAACAAGGCAATACAGTTGCCATTGGGCGTTCACTTTCGTTTGACCCCGTAAGGTCAATTTATTCATCCCTTTATTCACTGTAATGTTTCCGAACACTGGCTCAATACAGCCTAATCGCTTACTGTATTGTCGTCGCCCTATGGGGCTATCTATTTTTACTTTCATTTTGTCTACATAGCTCAGCTTTTTGCGTGATTCATTATTTATAAACTGAACTTGTCGTCCCCTGTCTATCGGTGGTTTTCGCATGCATTGCTGTTGTAGCGGGCACGCTTTACAGTCTTTTAAGTAACCGCAGAATCGCGTGTATTGCTGATTGTGACTTTTTACATTTATACCACTTCGCCACATATCATTACCTGCTGGGCAGCGGCATGTTTGGGTTGCTTCATCATAATGAAAATCATCTGAGGTAAATAAGCGTGGCTTGCCTTTGCTGCGTTTTAGCCGGCGCTTTTCTTGCTCCGTTTCGTATGTTTCGCTGTCTTTAAACAGCGGATTTCGTTTTCTAAACTGATTATCCGCAATGTAGGTATCGAACCCACTTTTCGCCATATATTCAAGGTTCACTTCGCTGTTAAACCCGCTGTCTGCGGTGAATTTAATGGTGTGTTTATCTGCCATTTTTTCTGTATTGAGTTTAGCGAGTTGCTGTTTTAATTGCTTAACAGCTGGCTGTAGAGTTTGTTGTTCGCCCACCGACCCCCACGCTTGTGCTTGCAGGATGATTTGATGTTTGTCATCGTTTATCGCTATGCCGTTATAGCCTTGAATTGTCCCTTTTGACGTGGTCATTTTCGCGCTATCAGGGTCAGTGATATTACTTTTAACAGGCTTGCCTTTACTGCCTATTTTTTCTTTGTGAGTGGCTAAGAACTCGGTAATTTTATCTGCACTTTTATCCAGCTTTTCTTTTTGTTTTAAGTCCTGAGTTATCAACTCTTCGCCCAGACCATCTTCTGATTGGTGGCGTTCAATAATACGTTTACTTGCGCGTTCTAGTTTTGCTTTTTTGCGGCCTAACTCATCGAATGTGCCACTCCACTCTTTACTCGCATTGGACTTTAATTTACATCCATCAATGGCAAACATGTTGCGGCCTATCAAGTCTTCCTCATCACATATCATCAGCACTTGCGTAAAAAGTGGCTCAATCTGTTCATGCATTTTAGCCACAAAACCCGCTATAGATGTGTAATGTGGCTGGATATCACCCGACACACTCATAAATAAAATGTTCGTCTCACACGCTTTAGCAATTCGGCGACTACTAATTAAACCATGTGCATAGCCCAGTAAAATAATCTTTAACATTACCGAAGGCGGATACGCAGCAGCGCCCGTTTTGTCGTTGTTATACCACGCGTCAAATCCCGATAAATCGAGTTTATTTTCGACGATATAACAAAGGGCATATTCAAATGTGCCAGGCAGAATCTGCTCAGCGAAATTGATAGGAATGAATTTATTTTGACAGGATAAGTCAGGCTTATAGTTAGCCATAACAGTTTACCATGGGTGAATAATATCTATTAGATCACAGCGAATAGATGGATTCAAGGTTAAAAAGCAACCAACCAAGAATAGTTGTGTATGTTCCTAAAAAGAGTAATTCTACAGCCTATCGTGGTAGAGCGACCTATTGCTAGGCCGACCCCACACAGATCCGGACGTGCGGAACTACCGCATCCGGCTCTTCAGTTATATATTCACTCGTGTAAAAAAAAAAACACACGACCCTAGTACCAATCAACAAGGATATTTCGCTTGCTGACTTTGATACTCTCAATGTTAAAATACCCTATCATCTTCTTGAAATTACTCCAGTTATAACTTTGTCGACCACTGCGTCTGTTCAACCATTTATATAAACTATGTAGCACATAGTCATATATTGTGGATAAGCTTCGGCTGTTGTCTGGTAAACCAAAGTAATTTCTAAATCCTAACAGTTTTCGTCTCAATTGAGGTAGCCAGCTTTTCAATTTTAATGAATACCTTGCTTTGATCCATCGATAATATTCACTCAGCGTCGCCTTTTGCTTCTTCGCAGCCGTTCGTCGCCTAAGTCGTGGCTTACCATTTGAATCTGTGCCCCAATAGAACTCAAACCCTAGAAATACAAAGTGACGTTTTCGACCAACATGAAATCTACTAAATCGCATTAGCGAGGTTTTGTCTTGCGCAACGTCTAAATTAAATTTCTTTAATCGCTTGGGTAACACTTTATAAAAGCGCTCTGCGTCATTTGCAAATTGAAATGCGCAAACAAAATCGTCTGCATAGCGGATCATCATTGCACTTCCACGCATCCTCGGCTTTACTTTCTTTTCAAACCAGAGATCTAAAGCATAATGCAGATATATATTAGCCAACACTGGGCTGATAATTCCACCTTGAGGGCTTCCACTTGATGGTTTAGTGAATACGCCATCGGGTGATTTTATCCGCGCTTTTAACCACTGGTTGATTAAATTAAGCATTGCCTTATCATCAATGCGTAACGCTAACATTTTCATCAGCCATTCATGCTCAAGGTTGTCGAAGAAGCCTTTAATGTCAGCTTCAACGATATAACCATATCCTTTAAATTGAAGATTCATTGTTAGGCTATGTACTGCTTGATGTGCACTTTTATTCGGCCTATACCCATAGCTATTGCGCATAAAGTCTTGCTCCCAGATACTTTGCAGGATCTGACTAACACTTTGTTGCACAAGTTTGTCATCAACTGTTGGAAGCCCTAGCGGTCGTTCTTTACCATTGGATTTTGGGATGTAGATGCGTTTAATATCATTAACTCGATAACTTTTCTGTTTGAGTTGCTGACTTAAACGTTCGATATTTTCAATTAACGTTGACTTGTATTTTGGCATCGTAATGCCATCAATACCCGGACTGGCTAATTTATTGAGTTGACCCCAGCTTTCATACAGGCTTGCGGCATCTAGCAATCCATATAGATTCTGAAACCTGTGCTTAGGGTGAGTATGTGCTTTAAATGCAAGGGTATTAAGTGTTGTTGTCATAATATTTCCAGCCCTACTTTGTCCGGTCTATGTGTTGACTTAGTACCCGATATAACTGTCAGCTCCTTCGCCATGTACAGGGCTTTCCCCTGCCCAGACTACTATGGGCTGATCTGACTTCCAAAAGGTCATCGTTAGCTTTGCTTTTCGTTAAGCTTTCCTACCACCATCCTTGTGGAACACCTTTGGATCTCTCAAGTTCTCAAACCATCTCTTTATACATGCCACGGCTTTGAAACTCCGCTGACTCGCCACAACCTTACTAACACGGCTGTTTTGCATGGACTTCGGTGGCGTTGCAAACCTCGTCAGTCAGATCTAATATTTATCGGAGCGATATCAGCACTTCAGGATCACGATAACCCCTATGGCCTACATAATTCTCTGTGTACGCTTCGCCAATCTTGTTCGTGTGATGCTATCCTCATAACTGAAAAGCAATTGCTAATCCCACACTCCGCCAAAGGCGCAACACTCGATACAGGAGGTTAGTTAGACCTTGCCCGACAGGGACTTGCACCCTGCAAGATGGATCAAGCTTAGCTTGACGCACCAACGCCTTGCTAAGCGGCAATAAAATAACTGGCTAAAATTAGCGAGGAACGAGCAAAAGCCAGCTGTTTTTTGTTCGTTTAAGCAACTTATAGTTACTCCGTTCCATTAATTAATGTATTTACCTATCTCATTAATACATGGAATATGCTTCTGTTGATCACGAATATTTGAGCGGAAACAATTAATGTTTGTAACAAGACTTTCGGATCAACAGGAGTTATTTGTTTCAATACGCATACTCAGGGATTGTCGTAATACCGACTATCTATAAGACCTGCGAGAAACACTATTAGCCTCTATCTATTCTTTCACTTTACCTCTAGGAGGCCCAAAATGGAAGCCTTTAACGTCTCAGATTTTGCTGCCCTTATCGGGATCGATTGGGCCGACCGTAAACACGATATTTGTGAAATAAATCGCGACACAAATACACAACATTTAAGTGTGATTTCCTCTGAGCCTAAGTCAATTAATGCATGGGCGCTTGGGTTAAAACAACGCTACAACGGCAGATCTGTTGCTGTCGCGTGTGAGCTAAAAAAAGGCCCACTTATATATGCACTCAGTAAATTTAAGCACATTGTATTATTTGTGATTAACCCATCAAGTGTTGCTAAATACCGTGCTGCATTTACGCACAGCGGGGCTAAAGATGCTCCTACTGATGCAATTATTCAAGTTGAAATCTTACAACTTCATATGGATAAATTAACGGTTATTAGGCCGGATTCAGAGGACGTTAGGTGTCTTGCGCAGCTTGTCGAATACAGACGTAAACTAGTACAAGATCGTGTTAATTTAACCAATAAAATAGCCACAACGCTAAAAAATTATTATCCCCACGTGATTGATTGGTTTAAAGAAAAAGACACTCAAATATTCTGTGACTTCTTACTGCGCTGGCCCTCTCTTGCTCACGCTAAAAAAGCGAGAAAACAGACACTACTCGACTTCTTTAATCAACATAATTCCCGCTACCCACTCGTTAATGAAAAGCGGATAAAAGAAATCAAGGATGCAGAAATACTCACCGAAGATATGGCGGTGATCACGCCAAACTTATTGCTTATTGAATGCCTCGTTCCGCAACTTAAACAACTGATGTTGGCAATAACACGATTTGATGACGAAATTAAAACGCTTTATAAGCAACATACAGATCGCGCTATTTTTGATAGTTTACCCGGTGCAGGCCCACAATTAGCACCTCGATTATTAGCCGCTATGGGGTCAAATCGTGACCGCTATAAGTGCGCCGCTGACATACAAAAATACGCAGGCATTGCTCCAGTAACCGAACGCAGTGGCAAAAAGGAATGGATACACTGGCGATACTCGTGCACTAAATTTTTAAGGCAAACATTTGTGGAATGGGCTGGATTATCTGTGCGTTATTCATTTTGGGCTAAAGCCTATTATCGGCAGCAAGAAGCCAAAGGAAAACCCCATAATACCATCATCAGATCATTGGCATTTAAGTGGATACGAATCCTATTTAGGTGCTGGAAGACACATACGCCCTACGATGAATCAACTTACTTAACTGCATTGAAAAGTAAGGGATCACCGCTGTTAAAATTTGCGGTGGAAAGTGAGCTTTAGCGCTTGCTGTCCACCTCAGGGCGTGTTGTTATGTTTTAGGCCTAGGGCGACTAATGCCGCCCCGCCAAAGACTACAAAAGAACTAACATCAAATAAGCCGTAGCTCTAATGATGCGAGCAATATCAATTGTGATCTCGATTTTCGAAGTTTTAAGGGTGAACATAATGTTCTCCAAAATAAACCCCGAGCCGGCTCAGGAAAATTAAACACCTGAGCTTAACGTCACAGGCCAGTGACGCCATACTACGGATTGCAGCCCATAAGTATGGATTGTAGTGAAGGTACCAGCTTCACCAGCAGGGTGTGGTACCACAAAGATCAAAGGTCTGGTAAGACAAAGCCGGGTCTCGGCTCAATGATATTTATGCACCCCTAACACAAAGTATCGGTTGGTCCAGCCCTGCCAGACTCCAATACTTCGGTATTCTTTAAAACATAACGCTTACATAAGCGGAAAATTATAGTTGGCTAAAATGTTTGAGGAACGAAAAACAGCCAACTGTAATTTTTCCGCTTAATGTTCTTGTGTACGCCCGACATGGGCATCGACTTATGAGGTGAAAGTCCTCTGTAGGAAGATCACCGTTTAAATAACATGCTGTTATTAAACGATAACTACTAGCGAATGGCAAGGGCTAAATCGCGAGAGATAGTCTGGAGGAAGCCGCTAGCAAATCTGCGAGCTGATGAACAAAAAACATCATATGAGGCGTAGGCTGGAGACGAGCTAGCACAAGATAGCGAAGTCATGTGATCTAACGGCCACCGTAAATGATGCAGTTGTGCAGAGAAAGTCGATGCACCTTATTCGGGGAGATCTGATAAACACGCATCCGCGCTAATGCTTGAAGATTACCAGTTAGGGACTGGTCTTTAAAACCTAGGCGCTCTGGTTGCTGCGACCTACAGCGAGCGAAATAGCAGTAAACAAGCGTTAGTTTAGACGCGCTTTATCGAGTAATCGCTAGAGTGATTTATCAGAAGTCAGCAGACGGCATAGTAGCCCAACACTTATCGTAATGGATAAGACATGGTGAAGGCCTGAACATCTTAACCAGAGGAGATACTACAAATGAACTTGAATTCACATAGATCACCGTGTTGTGATAGTGATGAACAGCGTTCTATGGTGAATAATACCTCGAATGAATACAACCAAACAAATCATGACCTGATGGCAAGGGTACTGAGCAACCACAATATTAGCGCTTCATGGCAACATGTTAAGCGCAATAAAGGGGCTGCCGGTATTGATAATATGAGTATTGAGGAATTTAATCACTTCGCTAAGTTACATTGGCTGGGTATTAAACAACAATTACTTAACGGCACTTATCAACCCTTGCCAGTCAAACGCGTGATAATACCTAAACCTGATGGCGGTGAGCGAATGCTTGGGATCCCCTCTGTTATCGACAGAGTGATCCAACAAGCCATTGCTCAAGTGATTAGCCCTTTCTTTGAGCCTCAATTTTCACCACATAGTTATGGTTATCGCCCTCATAAAAGAGCCAGTCAAGCAGTGGACCATGTTCAATCTTGTGTTAAACAAGGTTGCAAAACAGCGGTTGATATTGACTTGTCTAAGTTCTTTGATGAGGTAAACCATGACATGCTGATGAATCGTGTTGGTCGTAAAATCAAAGACAAAGCACTCATGCACCTACTCGGTAAATACCTACGAGCAGGGATCGCAGAGCGCGAAAAGGGTCTGTCGTTTGAGTCAACCAAAGGAGTCCCTCAAGGTGGGCCATTATCCCCTTTACTTTCCAATATTTTACTCGATGAATTAGATAAGAAGCTAACCTACAAACACCTTAAGTTTGCACGTTACGCTGATGACATAATCATTTTAGTAAAAACGAAAAGTGAAGGGCTAATAATCCAACGGGAAATTACTGCGTTTATCACTCAGCGATTAAAACTCAAAGTGAATGAATCGAAAAATCGAGTCGGTCCAGTATCAGGCTCGAAATTTCTTGGGTTTACCTTCCGCTACGCTCAAGTGCAGATCCACGAACAGGCGCTAAAGAAATTTAAAGCAAATGTAAGAGAACTCACTAACCGCAACTGGGGGATCTCAATGACCCTACAAATTCATAAACTCACGCAGTATTTACGTGGCTGGGGACACTATTACCTAATAGCCAACGCTTATCAGTTAACGGTGGATTTAGATCATTGGATCCGCCGTAGGATAAGAATGTGCTACTGGCGGCAATGGCGTAAACCACGTACGAAAGTACGCAGTTTAATAAAACTGGGTGTTAGCGAACGACTCGCGATAGCCTGTGGTATCACCAGTAAAGGGCCTTGTCGAAGCTCAAAAACAAAAGGAATTAACATTGCGCTAGGCAATGACTATTTAGCATCACAAGGTTTAGTGTCATTGAGAGATATTTGGATCGGTATTCATTACGGGAGATGAACCGCCCATTGCGGACCCGCATGATGGGTGGTGTGGGGGCTGGAGGTTAGAGACCTCCGGCTACCCGATTATGTGTTGGTTACACCGATATATTTAAGCGAGCTAAAATGAGTAAATCAGTAAATTTTCCAGCCTTAAAATTACAACATTTTTTTTCACCTTCAACTTTAAAACCAAACTTTTTATAGAGGGATAATGCAACTTCATTGTCAGGATAAACTTCTAACTCCAAGCGTAATATATTTAACCAATTGTCAGCTTGGTTAATCGCTTCTGCAAGTAATCTTCGTCCAACTCCTTTACCATGACTATCTGGGTGTACAGCAATAGCTAACGATGCAGAATGCTTTTCTCTTGGCTTATTTGACAAAATAAGACTTACATGTCCAATCACTTTTTCATCTAATTCAGCGACCAATATGTAATCCGTAGGACTTTGAAAAAATTTATCTACATCGCTAGAACTTAAAAATGGAACCTGAGACGTATTCTCTGTTACAGAAGAATAACTATAAATTTCTGCTAAGTCCTTAATATCTGATTGCTCAAAATGCCTAATATTTAATTTCAAGTTAACACCTTAATTTTCAAAAACACATAACGCCGCAATAAAAGGCGAGCGTTAGCGAGTCCAGCCCACGCTTTTTGTGGGCGATTTTTAATTGCCTTGTTAGTCATTTTTGATCTCAGTGGTACGAATGGAGCCTTTGTGCCAAAAACCGCCACCATATGTACGGCCCAGCCAGAAGAACAATATGCTGGAAATTATACTAATGCTTATTACAGAAACATAAAGAGGATTAAAGCTTGCCGTAAAATCAAACTTTGGTAACGAGTAGACCAACAAACACACCCATAGTGCTGAAATATATATGCTGATTATTTGATTTATTTTTGATACCGAAAAAGGTGATGGGCCAGTAATTAGATGTATGCTTTTTTCTTTCAGGCCTACGGGATCTGCCCTTGTGAGAATCACCTTATACAAAGGCCCAGTAACATCATCCTCCAATGAATCGACGTGATTCTCCCAATTTTCTTGCCACTGCTTACTTCCTCTGTTTACACATAGCCAAGCTATAGAGAAAACAAAACCTAAGCAGGACAAAATAACAGCTAAATCTTGCTTATTTGAAGCTGTCGATGCTTGAACTGCAATATAGCCCGCAAACGTAGCACCAATGAATGTCCAAAAATATGTAGCCCGCTTCCAGTAAAGCTCTATCTCAAATTTACGGATATCAAGTGCGTGTTCTAGAGCCTTTTCCCTTTTGCCTTCAGGAAAATGTACATCATCATATTGCTGTTGAGTTATTTCAGTTGTTGGCACGATTTCATCCTTTGATGACTAACAATTTTATAGTGCGCTCATCGCGCATATATCTGCCAATGTCACGCTCATGTATTCAATAATTCTTTTTTAACAAATAACTTAACACATTGCTATATATAATTTTTTATTAGCATTCAAACTCTCAATAAAAGAGAAAATGCGCTCGTCGCTCATTTTCTTGAATATGGGAGCAGCACAACTATACTGTATATAAAAACAGCATTATTATTAGTGGTAATATGAAAACACGTTCTCCATTTTTAAATTATATAGCCGATTATATGTTGGTACGTCAGTATTCATTACGCACCGTAGATACCTACCTAAGATGGATTGCATCTTATATCCATTTTCATAATAAACGCCATCCCGCCTCAATGGGGGACAATGAAGTCGAACGCTACTTAGAACATTTAGTGTTAAAGCAAAACGTTGCACCACGTACGCAAGCCACCGCACTCAATTCATTGTCATTTTTATACAAGCACATAATAAAAAAAGAACTCTCATTAAATTTAAATTTTGCTCGTAATAAAAAACAAGCAAAGCTCCCTGTCGTGATGACCCCAGAGGAAGTTAAAATGTTGATGGCTCATTTAAATAAGCGCTATTATTTAATTGCAGCCCTTATGTATGGAAGTGGCTTAAGAGTAATGGAAGCGGTGCAATTAAGAGTAAAAGATATTGATTTTGATTATAAATGCATTCAAGTATGGAATGGAAAAGGTAATAAACACCGCATTGTTACGCTGGCCACAGAGCTAATTCCTATGCTGAGAAATCAAATTTTGAACGTTGATGACTATTTAAAACTGGATTTAAATAATACGGAATATTCTGGCGTATGGATGCCATATGCTTTAACAAAAAAATATCCAAGTGCCGCAAAATCGTTTGCGTGGCAATATTTATTTCCTTCTCATATATTAAGTTCAGATCCTCAAAGTGTGAAATAAGGCGACATCATTTTCATCACTCTTGTATTAGAAAAGAGGTTAAAAAAGCCGTCCAAAAATCAGGGTTAACAAAAATAATAACACCTCATACATTAAGACACTCTTTTGCTACTCATCTACTGCAAAATGGCGCCGATATAAGAACTGTTCAAGCTCAGCTAGGTCACAGCGATGTGCGTTCAACACAAATAATACCCGCTGTATTGAATTAGTGAGCAATTATAGCGATAGATAAATAGCTCAATAACAAGGCAAAAACTTGGTTATATAGTTTATCTATATGAGAAGTTTTTAACGCAGTTAATGAGTTATTTAGAACGCTAAAATGTTCAACGTTTTAATTCAGTGGGTATGCTACCCATGTACTACAACAAGGTGCTAACGGGGTTATCAGCCCTTTTTCAAGATTATAAGCGTCTCTTTTTAGTCCTCTACACATACATACTCGCTTACAAATCAATACCGCTATCTATTTCCATTTTAAAAACATAAAAAAGCCCCGCTTGTTTTTACTCAAGAATAAAAGCGCCGATACTGCGGGCGCTTTGCATCATTGAATTTAATTTTACTGATTAACTACGCTTTTAAGCGGGTTAATCGGCTGTGCGTTATCGTCTAGTATGTTCATATCAAAATCGAACTCATCTACACGAATCGCTTTTTCACGTTTGATGTTGTAATCAATTAACTGAACGTGTTCAGCTTGGGTAATTACGTTCGCCGCTAGTGCGTTATCAAGCGTAATGTTAAAACGTGCACCTGGTTTAATTACTTTAGCACGTAGTGCTTTTTTAACTTTAGCCAGCTCGCCAAGTGATGCCATTTTAGCTTTGTAAGCTTGCTCATTAATATGATGACCATCGCCCACTACTGGTTTAACTAAATGCGTAATTTGCGCTTTAAATGCGGTATCTAGCTGAGCTTGCTTAGCTAGTTCGCGGATTAAATCATCGCTAATTTTTGGCATTTTAGTTGAGTAGTTCATTGTAATGAAACGAATAAACTTACGAGTACCACTTGCAGGGAAGTTATCTAAAAACTTATGCAGTGCTTCTTCAGCGCTTTGTAGTGCAAAACGAGTTGCGTAATGGAAATAAGGCGCTGCTTGCTCACGGTCACTACTTGCTACTTTTTGCTCGTAGTATTTAATTGATGCCATAGCTGCGTACAAGAAGCTCATTACATCACCTAAGCGCGCTGATAGCATTTCTGCTTGCTTTAACTTACCGCCAAGTACAAGTAGCGAGAAGTCTGCATATACTGCAAGTTTTGCAGATAACTTATGTACTGCTTTTTCGTAGTCGCGTACTTCTGGCAATTCAGAGTTAGCACTTGCTGTAAATGGTAAAACACCTAAGCGCAAAGCACGTAAGCTGTTTGCTGTGCTGTAGCCAATTGTTTTACGTAAAATACCGTTAAATTCTTTATCTGCGCCTTTGTCTTCGCTATGAATTGACTCAACCATAGATTGTAAATATGGGTGACAACGCATAACACCTTGGCCAAAAATCATCAGGTTACGAGTAAGAATGTTCGCACCTTCTACCGTGATGGCAATCGGCTGAGCAACATAACCGCTCGCAAGCGTATTTTGTGGACCATTTTGAATCGCTTTACCTGCTTGAATATCCATTGCTGAATCAAGCACATCGCGACCAAGCTCTGTCATGTGGTACTTAGCGATTGCGGTTACTACTGATGGTTTTAAGCCCATGCCTAAGCCTTCAGTTGTAAGTACGCGCATTGCTTCTTGTAGGTATGTTTTACCTGCAATGTCGGCAAGTTTTTCTTGAATACCTTCAAACTGGCCAATGGCTAAACCAAACTGTTCACGCACTGCTGCGTATTCAGATGCTGATTTAAATGCAACTTGTGCTGTACTAACACCTAGCGCAGGTAATGAAATACCACGGCCAGCACCTAAACAGCTAACCAGCATTTGCCAACCACGGCCGATGTTTTTCTGTCCACCAATAACAAAATCCATTGGTACAAATACTTTGTTACCACGTGTAGTACCGTTGTAAAAACGAATACCCATTGGGTCGTGGCGATTACCAAGCTCAACACCTGGGTGCTCTTTAGGAATAAGTGCACAGGTAATGCCTAGGTTTTCTTTACCACCAAGTAGGCCATCTGGATCAACTACTTTAAATGCTAAACCAAGTACGGTAGCAATAGGTGCAAGTGTAATGTAGCGCTTGTCCCAGGTAATTTCTAAACCAAGGACTTCTTCGCCGTTGTACATACCTTTAGTTACTTTACCAACATCAGGAATACCACCTGCATCAGAACCCGCTTCTGGGCTTGTTAATGCAAAACATGGAATATCTGTACCATTTGCTAGGCGTGGTAGGTAATGTGCTTGCTGTTCTTGCGTACCAAAGTGAAGTAGTAACTCACCTGGGCCTAACGAGTTTGGAACCATGACGGTTACCGCAACTGCTGAGCTTTTAGTCGCAATTGTGCCAACAATAGTAGAGTTTGCATAAGGGCTAAACTCTAAACCACCAAACGACTTAGGAATGATAAGCGAGAAAAAACGCTCTTTTTTCAAAAATTCTAAGATGTCATTTGGTAAATGAATACCGTTTTGAATCACTGAATCGTCAATCATGCCCAGTAGTTCTTTTACTGGACCGTCTAAGAATGCTTGCTCGTCTGCGCTTAATGTAGCTGCAGGTACGTCGCGCAATGCGCTGAAATCAGGTTTACCTTGATAGATAGACCCTTCAAGCCATACATCACCCGCGTCTAGCGCTTCTTGTTCAGTGATAGAAATACTTGGTAATACTTTTTTTAGTTTTGTACGTAAACTCATGATTGAACTCATCCGACCAGCTAAATAATAACTACATTACGTCATAAAAAATCGTTTAGATCAATTACTCTATTCAATTAATTAACAGTTTTTTCAATATATTTTCTTTACCTGAACGTAAACTGTTGAAACACAAAGGCTTACAGTTGTACTCTGAAAATAACTGTTTTTATTAAAATGACGAATAAAACAGCTAATAAACCTGAACTCTGGATAATAAATCTATCTCTAGCAGCTATTTTCAGCGCTAACTGCGTTGAATTTACTTGCAATAGGCCAGCTATTGACGCGTAAATTCGCCTTGTTTTCATTGAAAATCTCTGGCTAGAGAAAATAAATTTAAATATCACCATGATTCAATATGTTAGTAAATCTCTTAACCAGAGTTCAGGTTAATAAATAAAAATACGATTTGGTGGGATGCAAAATACATAAAATAGGCATAAAAAAACGCAGCATAAAATGCTGCGTTTTTTAAAGTGACGTATACTTATGGTGCTACATGAACAACTTGTTTACCCGTAAAGCCACCCGCTAATTGCTTATTAAGCGCATCAGACACAGCCTGTGCATTAAACTCAACTGCGGTGAGTGCAGGCGTTTTAATATCGCCATTACACGCGCCTTCTAGCAATAAGTTACCCATAAAGCTTAAACGCTGTTGTGCACATAAACTATTAGCAAGCCATGCACCACCAAGCGATACCACGCTAATATTGGGCGCTCTGCGATACATTAGGTCCTGGTCAAAGCATGGCAATGGATTTAGGCATGCAATTTTGCCGCAAAAACGCATTAACTCAATATTACGAGCTGTTGACTCACCACCAATTGTATCTATAACGGCATCAAAACCTTGTGGGCCGAGCTCTTTGCGAATTTTGTCACACAACTTTTTATCGTTGTAATCAAAAACCACCTCAGCACCTAACTGCTTAACCAGTTTATGGTTTCTTTTCGATGCAGTTGCAAAAACGTTTGCCCCCCGCTGCTTAACATACTGAATAGCAAACTGCCCTACGGCCCCCGCACCACCTTCGATAAGTACAGTGTCGCCTTCGTTAATACTTAATTTGTCTATGCTTATAAGTGCAGCCATACCGGCACAAGGCAAAATAGCGGCCACCGCAGGGCTTAACCCTGCTGGTAATACCGATACTGCGTAGTTAGGTACTTTTGTGTATTCACTCAATACACCTTGACCACCCATACTGGCATGCCACATGACCCGCTCACCCACGCTAGGAAAAACGCCTTTATTTGCTTTTACCACCACTCCCACAGCGTCAAGACCTAAAACATGGGGGTATTGCCAATTACAAAAACCCGATTTGGCAAATTGCCCATCAACAGGATTTAAGCCAACGTATTCAACTTTAATAAGCAATTCGTTGTCTGCACACTCTGGGACAGGCAATTGAACGTCAGCCAAGCTAATTTCTTCGTTTGGCTCTGGTAATACAATGGCGCGCATAGTGTGCGGTATAGTGTATTCATGTGTAACATCAGTATTAGGCATCAATATAACTCTACTTCTTAGTGTTGCTTAAAGCATAACTCCATCGCCCGTTAAATGACTGATAGGCATTAACTTTAGCGAGTAGCGATGAAATTTTTGAATCGACAGCATTCTCTTGTGCTATTAAAACATCCTGACGCGCATCTAACAACTCAAGATAAGGAATTTGCCCTTCTTCGTACATTGCCTGTGCTTGTAAAAATGCTTTATTAGCAAAGTCATAGCGCTCATCGGCAAAGCGTTTCTGCTGTGCTTGATTGACCAACAGTTGCAGTGAAAGTTCACTTTCACTTAGTGCACTTAACACCACTTGTTGATAATCGCTGTAAGCAGCCTCACTTAAAAACTGCTGCGCGTCACGCTGCGCTAAAAGCGCAGGATAACTTAAAATAGACCACTGTAACTGCGGCGCTACTTGCCACTGTTGCTGTGTATCACTAAAGCTATTACTACCTAAACTAAGTACTCCAGCAAAACCACTTAAACTTATATCAGGTAATAACGCTTTGCTTGCGGCAACACTTAAACTGTTAGCTTGGCTAAAGTCATAAAGCGCACGGCTAATATCGGGTCTTAGTGCAATTGCATTATTTGGCTCATTAAATGACACCTCAAACTGATGCTCTAAAATAGCTTGCTCGTTTGTTAATTTAACGTTTTGCGTTAAACGCCCAGTAAGCACGGCAAGCGTTGACAGGTCGCGATATTTTGCATATTCAAAAGCAGGTTCAAGTGCTTGCTGCTGTCTAAGCTGTGCCATAGTACGATTTAAATCAAGTTCGCTTGCAACACCTTCATCAACGCGAGCTTGTAGCACTTCAATACTTTGTTCAAGCGCTTCTATTTGCAAGGCAACAATATGTTGTTTCTCAACATTACCTTGATAGCTTACAAAGCCTTTAACAACCGACGAGACTACTTCAATCTGAAGTAAACGTAATTGCTCTGCCTGGCTCATGGCCGATGCATTTGCTGCATCAACCAACGCTGTAATACGCCCAAACAAATCAAGTTGCCAGTCGAGCGCTAAATTAGCACTTGATTGGCGGCTATTTACATCGCCTAGACCACTGCGCTGAGCACCAATTTCAGCGCCACCTTGCGGCAGGTATTGTGCTTTTTGCTCACCTAATCGTGCGAGCGCACTTTTAAGCGTTAATTGGCTAGTTTTTAAATCGTAGTTATTTGCAAGTGCCTGAGTTACCAGCTGATTCAATTGGCTTGATTCAAGCCCTTTCCACCAGTTTGTTTCGTCAGCGCCAGTAAGCTGCTCAGCAACGGCTGCTTTTGCAACAAACTCATTAATCGCGTTTTGCTCACTGAGCGTATCTATTTTGCTCGCACAGCCTGATAAAAACGCAGCCACCAATACAGCACTTATTGTTAAGCGTGTTTTTAGCGTTTTATTTGCTAACTTATTCATGTGGTAACTCCTGCGCTTTTTCTTTTTTATTTACTACAAGCATATAAAATACCGGTGTAAACAATAAGCCAAACACGGTTACACCAATCATACCTGAGAAAACAGCATTCCCCATTGCATGGCGCATTTCAGCTCCTGCGCCGGTTGCCAACACAAGCGGTATAACACCAGCTGTAAACGCAATTGAGGTCATTAATATTGGGCGCAGGCGCATACGACACGCCGCTAATATGGCATCAAAATGTGATAATCCAGTCTCATTTTTATCTTTAGCAAATTCAATCATAAGAATCGCATTTTTGGATGCCAAGGCAACTAATACGATTAATGCTATTTGCGTAAATATATTGTTGTCTGAACCTACAAACCACACACCAAGTAACGCCGAAAATATGGTCATTGGCACGATTAAAATAATAGCCAATGGTAAACGCAAGCTTTCATACTGAGCAGCAAGTACCATAAATACCAGTAGCACTACCAGTGGGAATACATACACCATGGTATTACCCGCAAGTACTTGTTGGTAAGTAACCTCAGTCCACTCGTATTCAATACCGCTTGGCAAGTTATCAGCAAGGATTGCTTCAATCGCCAGCTGTGCTTGATCAGAGCTGTAACCCGGCGCTGGGCTGCCGTTAAGCTCTGCACTTGGGTAGCCGTTGTAATGCATAACACGGTCAGGACCAATTGTTGGTGTAACCGTTAATACTGAACCTAATGGCACCATGTTACCCGCGCGGTTTCTTACTTTTAAATTAAGGATTTGGTCAGGGTCTAAACGGTAATCAGCATCTGCTTGCGCATTTACCTGGTACGTACGACCAAACAAGTTAAAGTCATTTACATACACCGAACCTAAGTAAACTTGCAGCGAATTAAATACTTCATCAAGTGGAATACCCTGAATTAGTGCTTGTTCGCGGTCTACATCTATATCCATTTGTGGTACTTGAATACGAAAACTTGAGTAAAGCCCCATTAACGCAGGATCTTGCTGTGCTTTACCAATAACTGTTTGCAGGCTATTAAATAACGCTTCGAATCCTTTGTTTGATCGGTCTTCAATTTGCAACTTAAAGCCACCTGTTGTGCCTAAACCTTGAATTGGCGGTGGTGGGAATACCGCGACAAATGCTTCATCAATCACGGCAAAACGTTGGTTTAGCTGCGCGGCAATCGCCATAGCTGATTTACTTGGATCGGCGCGGTCTTCAAACGCATCTAAAGGTGTAAAAACAATGCCGCTGTTAGGGCTGTTAGTAAAACCATTAACAGATAGACCAGGAAAAGCAACCGTATGCGCAACACCCGGCACATCTAAGGCAATTTGCTGCATTTGTCTTAATACATCTTCAGTGCGGTCAAGGCTTGCTGCATCTGGCAATTGAGCAATCGCCACTAAGTATTGCTTATCTTGTTGTGGAATAAACCCACCAGGTACAGTATCAAACAGTTTAATTGTCCCCCCAACCAATGCAACATACGCCACCATTACAATAATGCTTAAGCGAATTAGCTTTTTAACTAATTTTTCGTACCCTTTAGCGCCACGGTCAAATACACGATTGAATGGTTTAAATAGCCAACGACCAAATAATTTATTTAATAAGCGTGTAAATGCATCTGGTTTTGCATCATGCGATTTTAATAACAACGCTGCTAATGCAGGCGAAAGCGTCAGAGAGTTAAAAGCAGAAATGACGGTTGAAATGGTAATTGTCAGTGCAAATTGCTTATAAAACTGGCCAGACAAACCGGTAATAAAGGCGGTTGGAATAAACACCGCGCAAAGCACAAGTGCAATCGCAATAATAGGCCCCGTTACTTCACTCATCGCAACACGTGTTGCTTCAAGAGGCGACAAGCCTTGCTCTATATTACGTTCAACGTTTTCAACAACGACAATCGCATCATCTACAACAATACCTATGGCAAGTACTAAACCAAATAACGATAAAGTATTAATCGACACGCCCAACCACTGCATAACAGCAAACGTACCAATAAGTGAAATAGGCACCGCAATAAGCGGGATAATAGACGCACGCCATGTTTGTAAAAACACAATAACAACAATTACAACCAGTACAATAGCTTCAAGTAACGTTGCAATTACAGCGTCAATCGAGCCGCGTACAAATACCGTTGGGTCATATACAATGTCGTATTTAACCCCTTCAGGGAAATCTTTTGATAAACGTGCCATGGTTTCGCGCACTTGATCAGAAAGCTCAATAGCATTAGAACCTGGGCGCTGAAATATAGGCATCGCGAGTGCTGGTTGAGTGTCTAACTCTGCGCGCAGTGAGTAAGTATCTTGCCCTAATTCAACACGTGCAATATCAGATAAACGTGTTAACTGACCTTCATCGCCTACTTTAATAATTACTTGTTCAAACTCTTCAATACTATTTAAACGCCCTTTCACATTTAATAGTATTTGAAATTGGCTGTCGTTTGATACCGGCTGAGCACCTAGGCTACCTGCGGCCACTTGTTGGTTTTGCGAACGAAGCGCACTTACAACATCGGTTGCTGTTAGCTCACGTGCTGCTAATTCATCTGGGTTTAACCACACACGCATTGAGTATTTGCCCGCGCCAAATAAGCGAATGTCGCCCACGCCCGATAAACGTGCAATTTCGTCTTTAACATACAAGTCAGCATAGTTAGATAAATACGCTGTGTCATGTGTTTTTTCTGGCGAATATAAATGCACCACCATGGTTAGATCTGGTGATGATTTTTCGGCTACCACGCCTAAACGTTGTACTTCTTCTGGCAAACGCGGCAATGCACTGTTTACACGGTTTTGTACTTGTACTTGAGCACGGTCTAAATCGGTACCTAGTGCAAATGTTACCGTTAGGGTCATACGCCCATCGCTGGTTGCTTGTGAAAACATGTACAACATGTTTTCAGTGCCGTTTATTTCTTGCTCCAGAGGTGTTGCCACCGTTTGAGCAATAACCGTTGGGTTAGCACCGGGGTAACTTGCTGTTACAACTACTGTTGGTGGAACAACTTCTGGATATTCACTTACCGGTAGCTGAAATAAAGAAATGCCACCTGCAATTAAAATAACTAAAGACAACATAGCCGCAAATATCGGCCGTTGAATAAAAAAGTGTGAAAATTTCATCAATAAACCTTATTGCTTAGCCACTAAGCGTGATTCGTCATTAGAGAGTGTGAATGCAACATCACTGCTGTCTATTGTCACTGTGTTTGGTGCAATTGGCATACCTGGGCCTACGCGAGCAGGACCATTTACGGCAATCACATCACCTTCAGACAAACCCGATGTTACTGCGCGAAGCGAACCATAACGCTCACCCACAGTGACTAATTTGTACTGCAATACGTTGTTTTCGCCAACGGTTAATACAAAGCGATTTTTTAAATCAGTGCCGATTGCTCTGTCTGGCACAATAATTTGTTCACTAATTGAATTAGCCGCTAATTTAATACGCGCAAATGACCCTGAACGAAGTTGGTTATTATCTTCGTCAAATACAGCCCGCACACGCAAAGTACCCGTAGAGGCATTAATTTGGTTATCAATAAAGTTGATATACCCTTTGTATGCAAAGTCGTGTTGCCCTACTTTTTGCATAACAACAGGCTGGCGGCTAGCGGCTGTTACATTACTAAAAGCACTATTCCAAGTGCGTTCATCAATATCAAAGTATGCATACATTTTTTCATTAGAAACAATGCTTGTTAATACACTTTGACCCGCAATAATATTATTGCCTCTAGTAATGTTTGCACGCGAAATAACACCATCAATTGGCGATACAATTGAAGTGAATTCTAAATCTAGTTCGGCTGATGTAAGCTGTGCTTGCAAAGCAACAAGCTGTGCTTCACGTTGGCGTAAAACAGATGTACGAGATTCAGCCTGCTCAGTAGAGATTGCTTTACGCTGTGTTAAACGTACCGCGCGTTTAGCTTCACTTTTTGCTTGTTCTAATGCAGCTTGTGCACTGTTAATTTGTGCTTCAAGGCTTGCTACCACAGCCGCAAATGGGCGGTCGTCTAACTTAAATAATAGGTCGCCCTTTTTAACATTGTCGCCTTCATTAAATGCAATGTGATCAATAACACCTGACACGCGCGGCATTAATGCTACTTCTTGAGGAGACTCTAAACGCGTTGTATAGGTGTGCCAACTCTGTACTGGTTTAACAAGTACCGTTGCAACATCAATTGGTTGAAGATGTTGCGCCTGAGCTGAAGGTGGTGTGCTTTCGTCAGCACAACCCGCAAGTGTTAATAATGCGCCAGCGAGTGCAGCAGCAATTAAATGTTTTTTCATGAAGACGCTCCTTTTATAATTAGTGTTGCATAGTACGTATTAAGCTTGCGGACAAAAAGCATAGATTTTTAAATTCATTAGTGCCAAAATGGCATCAATAAATTAATTAGGATGTAATAATGGATACGACAAGTCGGCTTTTGATGTTGCTTGAGGTGGTAGAACAAGGCTCTTTTGCCAAAGCGGCTGAAATTCGTAACATTGACCGTTCTGTTATTTCTAAGCAAATTAGTCGCTTAGAAGACGAACTTGGCGTTAGGCTACTTAATCGCACGACTCGCTCATTTTCACTCACTGCTGCAGGCGCAGAAATGATAAAAAAAGCCGCTGAGCTAAGAGAGCTGCTTGGTGAAACAATCCGCATGGCTGAAAACTACCATTTAGAGCCCCGAGGCGTATTAAAAATCACATCATCAACCTTGATCGGACGCCGTTACTTGCAACCGGTACTGAATAATTTTCAAAAACGCTTTCCTCAGGTTGAGGTAGAACTTCGGTTAGATGATAGGCTCGTTGATATTGTGTCCGAAGGCTTTGATTTAGCATTTAGAGTTGGCGAGCCAAAAGATTCATCGCTTATTGCTCGTAAAATTGCGCGTAACCGACTATTGATTGTCGCAGCACCTGAGTTTATAGAGACTTATGGGATGCCTAAAACAATGGAAGATTTAGCCGATTTGCCCGCAGCAAGCTATGCTAGCAATTCTATAAGGGTTGAAGGAGTCGATTACTACAATAGTAAAGGTGAGCCTTGTGAGCAAAAAATAAAGAGCGTATATCGTGCAAACGATGCGGAAGTACTCCTAATGAAAGCAATTTCAGGCACGGCCTATTTTGTAGCACCCGCATTTATAATTGGCAATGAAATCACCGAGGGTAAATTAATTCCGCTCTTAACGGATATAAAATTGATGGAATACAGTGCTATGTATGCTGTGTACCCACATCGTGACTTACCTGTGCGAACGCGATTGTTTTTTGATGCGGTCCGAGAGTACTTAGGAAAAGATAAACCAATTTGGGAAAATGGCATTCCTAACTTTGAACAAATGTATTAAACCAAGTTGAGTAGAGTTTTCTTCAATACGTTAACCGTATACTTTATTGCGCCCAAGGCGTTTAGCTTTATAGAGTTCTTTATCTGCTAAGTTCACAAATTCAAGAAAAGTTTGACCATTTTTGTATTCAGTTACCCCAATACTGATGGTTAAATTAATCACTTTACCGTCAATGTCTATATTAGTGGTTTCAACTATCGATCTTAGTTTTTCTGCAGCGGCAAACGCATCATCAGCGTTTTTGAATGCGCTAAGAAGTGCAAACTCCTCGCCTCCTACTCTAAATACATACCCTTTAGCGAGAGTCACTCTTAACAATGTGGCAATTTCTACGAGTACTTTATCGCCGACATCGTGACCATATTTATCATTCACTTGTTTGAAAAAATCTAAATCTAATAAAAACAAAAAAAGTTGAGATTTATCTTGTAGTTCCACTTCAAAATAATGGCTCATTGAAAGTCTATTACCTGCTCCTGTTAATGGATCAAGTAATGCTAAGTTTTTTAATCGTTTAGAAGAATGTGCCCTACTCACTTCACAAATATGTGACACTGCCCATATACTTATTATACGTGAGTGATAAATTTAAGCTTAGATTAAATGTGGTAAAGGGGAGTAATGGCGACTTTTCGAATAGGATAATACTTTGCAGACTAAGTAAGGACGCTGATAAAATTACCCCTGCGTATTTACCAAGCAGAAGATAATATAAGATGGGGAGCGCAAATGACCAAATGAATACACCATTTTTAGGCGTTGCTATGTAAGTTCCAAACACCACTATTAATGTAATAAGCGCGCACATTACAATCGATTGCCAAGCTTGAAGCGCTTGTTTACCTAAGCGAATAAAAGTGTACAAACAATATAAAGAAAAACATATTTCTAAATAACCAAGTGTATAAAAGTTGTTTACTGTTAAATTAAAGGCAGAAAAGATTGCAGATAAGCTGCCAAAGCAGAAGCACATCCACCTAAGTACATTCCATCTCAGAACTTTAGTACCATTAAGAGCTACGATATCCATTCATAAAACTTAATAATGAAATAAAAATCCAGTTTAACGTGAAAAATAGAGATAACTAGCTTTACAAATATAAAATTCTGAGTATTAGTACTGTTTTTAATAAGTTAAGCTAACTAACCTGAACATTGCTTGAGATGGATTTATTATCCAGAGTTCAGGTTAATCACTATTAAATGGTTTAAATTAGGCTTGTAGGTAAGGCTAATGTTTGGTTCTTCCCCATCAATAGGCAATACCGCAACATAAATACCAAACACGCGCTGCCAGTTGGCTCGTCCTAGGAGCGATTTATTCCTTGTTGCATACATAGATGTAACAAGGAAGGTAACGCAGAAGCTGTTACCGAGTTCGCAAACCTCACGCCGCGATTAAATCGCCCTTCAATAGTAATAAAAAACACTTTATTGCTGCGGACTTATTTATGCTTAAAAATCAGCTAGCCACCCAACATCGATAAATTAGTCGTAATACCCGTATTACCTTGTTGCAATAAGTGGGATTGCTTTTTAGTTTTAATATAGCGCGATAACAATGCGATTAACTCTTCGTTTGAATCGCTGTTCATATGCTCTCTTAGAGAGATGCCCTCTTCAGAGAATAAACATAAGTGTAAATTACCTAACGAAGACACCCTTAATCTATTACAGGTACTACAAAAGTCGTTGCTATAGGGCATTATTAAGCCAATATTACCTTGATAATCTGGGTGCGAAAACTCTTGCGCAGGGCCCGCTGAAGCACCTTGAACGATACGTTGCCATCCTTTTTGCAATAACTTGGTTTTTATTGATTCACCTGAGAGATGGTTTGCATCAAAAAAATCTTTATTATCGTTTGTCTGCATCAATTCAATAAAACGAATAGTGACAGGTCGGTGTTTAAGCCAACTCAAAAAGGTGTCTAGCTCTGAGGCGTTATATTGTCTCATCAGTACACTATTTATTTTTACTGACGAAATACCGCTATCAACCGCTGCATCTATACCACGCATCACAGACGCAAATTTATCGTGCCCTGTAATTGAGTTGAACATACGTGGATCAAAGCTATCAATACTCACATTAATGGCACTTAAGCCGGCATTTACCCAGTCATTAATGTTTTTTTGTAAAGAAAAACCATTTGTGGTCGCGGCGATTTGACTCATACCGGTTGTGTCTTTTGCTGCGCGGATAACATCTATAAAGTCTTTTCGAAGCGTTGGCTCACCGCCGGTAATACGTACCTTTTTAATACCATGATGAGCAAATGCTTTAATTGTATTACTTATTTCGTTGAGCGAAAGAAAGTCTCGGTCGTGGTCACATTGATAACCATTTGGTAAACAATAAACACACTTAAAATTACACACGTCGGTAATTGATAAACGTAAGTAACTAAATTCTCGTCCTGCTGGATCGACTAACATAACTAAACCTTGGGTATAACTTAAGTATATTTATTACATGTTAAAGAGGTCGCATTAAAATACAAACCTCTTACACATATACTGCTTTTACTGTTTTATGTTGATAAGCCCTTTTTAAGCTCATCTGGTTTCATAGGTAGGTTTCGTAAACGAACGCCAACCGCATTGAACACAGCATTACCAATCGCGGGGGCGATACCAATAACGCCCGGCTCACCTAAACCAACCGGAAACTCGTCACTTTGTATAAATTCAATATCCATATCCGGTACATCTTTCATTCTAAGTGGTAAGTAAGTATTAAAGTTAGTCGCTGAAACCTGTCCGTTTTGATACGTATTTGATTCATGCAACGCAAGGCTCGTTCCCCAAAGTGCAGCCCCCTCTAATTGCGCTAACGCGCCATCAGGATGAACTATTAAACCTGCATCAACAACAATATACAGCTTTTTAAGGGTAATTTTTCCATTACCACGATTTACATGCACATGTGCCGCTGTAGCAATCCATGCAGGCATTGTACGTTCTTGCCCTGAACTCGCTGAAAAGCCGATACCTTCACTTTCACCTAACTTAATATTGGCTACTTTTTCAGATACTTTTGTAAGTACGTTATGCAAGCGTGCTGCCCCGCCGATACTCTCTGGTACTTTACCTGCTTGCTTGCCTTTTGCATCTAGCATTTCAAGGCGAAAAGCAACAGGATCTTTCCCCTGTTTGTGTGCAACCTCGTCAATGAACGATTCTAGGCTCCACGCAATCCAACCTGGCCCAACCGAGCGTAACCATCCTGGAATGAATGTGCTTTGTACAAGCTCATTATTAATGGCTCTTGCGCGATGGCTGTTCATGCTATACCAATGATCGGCACCCGATGCAGAAAACGCGTCAAACTTGCCTTTTCCATCAACACCTGGGGATAAAAATCCCGGTGCCATTGCCTTGGTGGGCCAACCCGCAGCAAAAGCATGTTCTAAGCCCATGAAAACGCCGTTTTTATCAAACGATGCTGTCATTTTTGCAACAGAAGCTGAGCGTGATTGGTCAAATAAGCTGTCATCAGCTCGAGTAAATACAAGTTTTACAGGTTTGCCTACTGCTTTAGCTGTAAGGGCTGCGGGTACAGTCCAATCACCAAATAATCTACGACCAAAGCCACCACCTAAATAATAAGGGCGGATAATCACTTTCTCTTGCGCTACTTCAAGTGCTTTAGCTATCGCAGGTAGTGTTAGCGACTGCCATTGATTACCGGTATGGATAATCCAATTTCCATCTTTATACTGAGCAAGGGCATTTAAAGGCTCTAATTGGTAATGGCTAGCGGTCGCTGTGGTATACATTGATTCAAGTAATTCTTTGGCATCGCTTTGCGTTTTCTTAATATTGCCTTCATCAACAAATAAAATACCTGAATCGGTTTGCTCACACAAACGTATACCCTCTTTTTGAATATCAGACTCAGTTACGTTTGCTGCGTTACCTTTTTTATACTTAACCTTTAGTACATCAACCGCTTTAATGGCACTGGGGTAGTTATCAGCAAGTACAACAACCCACCCTTCTACCGTATTACTTGGGTCGGTTAAAATCTCATAACCTTTGTACCCTTTAATAGCTTTTGCTGCTGTGTCATCAACACTTATCACTTTGCTGCCAAACCGTGTTGGCGGAATTACTGGACGAGCATAGAGCATCCCCTCAACTTCTACGTCAATACCATACACAGCAGTACCATTGGTTTTAGCTGGTATATCAAGCGCTTTAAAATCTTGTTTAAGCCCTGTTAAATGGCGTTTATTGGCAGGTTTTAGTGGTAAAGTAGCAACTTCTTCACTTGTAAAAGTACGATTGAACTCACCCTTTTTAACTAAATCAGCATAACTAACAGATTTATCGCCAGAGATTATATACCCTTTTTCAGCGTGGCATGTATCCACAGCCACACCCAGCATTTTTGCGCCTGCTTCTATTAGCGCAATTCTACCAGCGGCACCTGCTTGGGAGAGTGGTTTAAAGCTTTGAAAAACCGACCACGAACCGCCAGTTACCATATAACCCCATTTTTCATGGGTATCTACATACGTAATTGATACTTTTTCCCAATCACATTCCAGCTCATCTGCAACTATACGCGCTAATGCAGTGCCTATATGTTGACCCATTTCAGCCTTTGCAATGCTTACTTCAACGCCACCTTCGGTGTTCATTGTCCACCAAATTGTAGGAGAGAATGCTTGCTGAGCTATTGATTCTTTAGCACTTAGCGAGCCCGAAAAAAATGCTGGAGCAAACGCCATAACCAAACCTGCGCTTGCAGTACCAATCATGAACGAACGGCGGTTTAAATTAACGATTTCACTATTTTTTTGAAATAATTTTTTCATTATTAGCTCCAGTTAAGCGTCTTGTTCGTTTGGATCAAAAATATTGACAACACTTTGTGACTCATCAGCTGCTCGTTGAATCGCTGTTTTAATGCGCTTGTACGCCATACAACGGCAATAGTTGCCGTTCATATAGTTGGCTATTTCGTCTTCAGAGGGATTTGGGTTCGTTGCCAGTAATGTAGCTGCTTGCATTATCTGGCCCGATTGGCAGTAACCACACTGCGGGACTTGTTCGTCAACCCATGCCTTTTGCAGTGGATGTTCGTTATTTAATCCTTCGATGGTAGTAATGTTTTTGCCTGCAATAGCGCCTACAGGCAACAAGCACGAACGCGTAGCTTGTCCATCTAAGTGCACAGTACACGCACCACACACATCCCAATACCGCAACCAAATTTTGTGCCTTTTAGTCCAATTTCATCACGAATAACCCATAACAACGGTGTATCTTCACTCGCGTGTGATTCAATCACCTTGCCATTAATTGTAAACGTCACCATAGCTTGCCCCTTGATTAAGCTTTTATAGTAACTCTTAAAATGTAATTACTGACCTTACTCATTACTTTTGTCGTGAAAATACTTTACAGCGTTTTTCTATAAACTCATGGAGTTGCGCTTGAGTGTCTATATCCAAACTCGCACATTTTAAATTAACAGTATTAACCTCTTCATCATTGCAACGCAGTAAATGCTGCGCACCTTTATCTGTAGTTAAGTCGCTAAGCTTCGATAGATCAACGTTAGGAAATATCGCAGGCACGCCTAAACGCTCGCCGTAATTAGCGCACCAACGAGCAGGATGCTTTTTAAAATTTGCAACTAATTCACTCAAATGTTCTGTAGTAAGCTCAACCTGATCAGCAAGCATAAATAAAATACCATCTGGCTGCTGATTTTTTAAAATAGCTTTTGTGGCTGTCGCAATAGAATCACCTAAACCTTTATCCCATTGTTTATTTTCAATCAGCTTAATATTTTTATTATTTTCGAGCGTGTTTTTTACTTCTTTATGCCATGCACCAGTGACGACAAATACAGGAGAGCTATCAAGTGCTTGTATAACATCAACCGCACGTTCAATCATCGTTTGGCCTGCGCCAATATCGGCAGTTAACTTACAACCATTGAACCGTGATGACTGCCCCGCCGCTAATATCACCTTAGCGATTAACACTTTTCATTTCCCCAGTTACTCAATGAGGTGGCATTTTCATTTGAAAACACGGCGTGTATTTCGCTAATGAGTGAAAGTGCAATGCTCTCTGGTGAGTCGCCGCCTAGATTTAAGCCTACAGGACCAAATACAGGTGACTTTACTTTCTCTAGCGAAGTATTCGCCTGCGTTAGCACTTGCGCCTGTCTATGTTTAGGGCCAGGTAAACCTATGTATTTAAATGCTATATCAGCGAGTACGCAAAGCACACTAGCATCAAGCTCAACACTGTGGGCCATTAAAACAGCGGCATCCACTTTGTTTTCTATACAATACTCACGTAATTGATTTGGCTTAGAACGTAAAATAGCATCAGCATTTGTAAAGTACTGCCTTTTAGCATTTGCTGGACGCGTATCCCATACGGTTACACTCCAACCAAGTTGTTTAGCAAGTGTATAAACAGGCACCGCGTCTGCCCCACCTCCTACAATAAGTATATGAGGCGCAGGGTAAATAGAAATATCTAAAAACGTTGCATCATTAATTTCAATCAGTTGAGCTTTTCGATTAATTGATAAACCTTGTTGCTCTGCGTTTAGAGCAAATTCCCCACAGCCACTAGGTATAATAGGGTTCACTTGTTGAAGGTAGTGCCCAGCTATATTGTCGTTAAGTGCTTTTCTCATATGTTCAAGCTGCAAATACTCGTTAGTCTTATGAATTGGCTGAAGTAAAATATGCACTATACCGCCACATCCAATACCTAACTGAAATGTTAAATCATCTTCATCTGTTGCATCGTAACTTATCGTTTTACTAGTTAACGTGCTCATTACTTGCTTAGCATGTCGCTGTATGTCAGCCTCTAGGCAACCACCAGAGAGCATACCTAAACGCTGCCCTAAACTCGAAATAAGCATCATTGCGCCTAGCTTACGATAACTAGAACCTTCTATTTGATACAAAGTGGCTAAAACCCACTCTTGTTTATCTTTGAGAGGCTCCCAGCTATTTAATATATTTTTTAAATCAGTAACCATACACTTTTACCTTAAAAAATCATCGTGTGTGCCGATGATTACTGCCACTTTACGTGACAATTTTTAGATTCGTTTAAACAACTACAAAAATTGAACAGCAACCTTACTTTGCCGTAACCTTATGTAACACTTTTATAGAAAAGTGATTGATTATTAATGTTTTAGCCCTCAATAATATCATCCAATGTGTCGATTAGCTCATCAAAACGTTCATTTACATTTTCGCGTTGTTTATCACTTAAAGTGGTATTTAACTCATTTAATAAATTTACATATAAACTAAGGTTTTCATCATTAATTTTAAGCAGCTCTGGGCTCATATATAATTCACGTTCTTTTATAACCGTGCTTAATTGCTCAATAAACTCAGATTGCGTTAAATTTTCACTTTCAAATACTTGCTTAGCAGCATTTAAACGCTGTTGTTTGTATTCGAGCCACAGCTCACTTGAGTCCTGATGTTTATCGTTGGTCAGTTTAATTAGTATTTTTTGCTCAGCATTAAGTTTTCCGAGCCATTGCTCGTAATATTCTAATTGTTCTTCTAAACGATCTTTTTTACGTGATATAAATGCTTGCTCGTTAAGTTCATCGCGTTCTTCATCAATTTTTTCTTGAATATTATTTATGAATGTTTTGCGCTGTAAAGGCGTTAAATTTTCACCTAATTCAGCCAAAGGCAAATAAGCGAATTCAAGTAAATTTCGCCAATGTTTTTTTGCAAAAACAACGTGTTCTTTAAGCTGAACGGGTTTTAAACCTTCGTTAAACAAGGTTTTTATATTTTGTATATCTTGTTTGTATGCTGGTAACTGCGTTGACCTATGCCAATGCTGTGTTGTTTCGATAATTTTTTTTAATTGCTTGTTTTGTTGTTTATTTAAATCAACATAATCATCAACCCAAAACGATGAAAGCCAGCTTAAATTATTATAAGTAAATGAGGCAGAGCAACTGCATAAAAACAACATGCTAATAGCGACGCCTACATGTTTGAATTTTTTCATTTTAGTGTTGTTTAGCATCCCATTCCTTTTTTAACTTATATTGTTATTAAATAAATTCATTTGATAATAATTATCATTTACTATTGACTTGCATTCTATTACAAGTGATAATCGTTCGCATAAACACAGTGTAACGACCTCAGTGCCTAAGGAAGAAGTTACAGCAAGGATGCTGATATTTAATTAAGAAGACTGTGCCGCTTCGTGTTTGCTACTTACTCGACCCAAGTAGTCAGCACTCAAGATCACAATTACTTGCTACATTGCTCATATTAGTGACGGTTGATATGACTCAAAAAAGCCCTAACGGGCTTTTTTTATTTCTTTAAATTTTCTGCAATATCTGTATCTTACACACCACTTATAAATTTACTTCATGCAAAAAAACTCTGTTTTGAGCTATACATTACATATTCAGCCAAACTAGAAGCACTGTATCTTGCGTTTATATAAAAGCTGGCGTAAAACATAACAGTAGACACTTCTTTTTGCACTCACATTTAAACGTTACAACAGTCTATTTAGCGCATTAATTTGTAATAAAATGACGTTTGACTAATACATATTGCAACGATTACTAATTGGAGACATGAATATGTCACAGTTTAATTTAAAAACTTTAATACTTGCTAGCGTGTTGCTTACAAGCCCTTTTGCCCATGCAGGGCTCGAAGATGGCATTAAAGCAGCTAATGAAGGTTACTTTGAAGAAGCCCTGAAAGAGTTTGAATACCTTGCTGATAAAGGTTATGCACCTGGAATATATGAACTCGCGAAGTTATATGAAGGGGGTTACGGTGTAATTCGCGATTACCGTAAAGCCGCTCAACTTTATCAAGAAGGTGTTAAGAAAAACCATGTAGACTCTATGTTTGCATTAGCGGTGTTATATGATGAAGGCAAAGGCGTTAAGTTAGATAAACAAATGGCATTAAACTTATTTGAAAAAGCAGCCAATAAAAATTTACCCGCTGCGCAGTTTAATCTTGGTGTTATGTACGCGAATGGTGATGGCGTTAGCCACGATTTTGAACTTGCAAAAAAATGGTACGAAAAAGCAGCCGCTAATAATTACTCACTAGCGCAATTTAACTTAGCGCTCATGTATTTTGAAGGTTTAGGCATGCCAAAAGACTTAGAAAAGTCATACATTTGGAATACTATTGCTGAATACAACGGTAATATGCAAGCAAGCCATAGCCGAAAGCTCGATGAACGAAAAATGCTACCTAAAGAAGTTGAGGAAGCTAAAGAAAAAGCGGACGCTATTTATACCAAAATTTTAGCTGGTACATATGCAGGTGAAGGCCGATTGTTCTAATCTTTATATTCACTAAAGCTGAACTATTACCATAGTTCAGCTTTTTTCATCTGAAGCCACACCTACTTAATATAAAGCCACTTTAAAAGCTTTATAAGCACGTTACTTTGCTTGAGTAACATACCAACTCGCGGATTAAATGAACCTGAAACTAGCGTGTTTTTAGCATGGCTAAAGGTTAAAAATCCTTCTTTACCATGGTAATGCCCCATACCTGAGTGCCCAACACCACCAAATGGTACATCATCTGCTGTAACTTGCACTAGCGTGTCATTAACAGCAACTGTACCGCTGAGTGTTTGCTTAATAATATAGTCTTGAGCAGATTTATCTTGCCCTAAAATATAAAGTGCTAATGGATGGTGATGTTGTTTAATGTAATCAATAGCATCGTCAAGTTTGTTATAACTCATTATTGGTAATATAGGGCCAAATAATTCATCCTGCATGAGCTGCATTTCATCGCTTACCTGTGTAACAATATGCAGCCCCATACGGTGTTTTTCTGCATCTTGCTGGTTTTGCTCAAGCGGTTTTACAATCGTTGCACCGAGTTCTTGTGCTTGCGATAAATAACCCGTTAAACGCTTGTAATGTGCATCGCTAATAATCGATGTTAAGTTTTTACCTTCAACACCCTCTTTAAAATGCTTTTTATAAAGCTCACATAATTGCTGAATGAGCTGATGCTCAAGTGCTTGTGGTACCAATACATAATCGGGTGCGACACATATTTGCCCAGCGTTAGCCATTTTCCCAAATAGTAAGGTTTGCGCTGCTTTTTTAATATCAGCCTGCTCGGTAATAATAACGGGTGACTTCCCCCCAAGTTCAAGTGTTACTGGTGTTAAGTTATGACTCGCTGAGGCCATCACCAATTTACCCACCGCAGTTGAGCCCGTAAACAATAAGTGAGCAAATGGCAACGATGAAAACTCACTTGCAACCTCACTGCCGCCCTGAATTACTTTGCAGTGCTCTTGTATTTCGGCGCTAAATAATTTTTCAAGTACCACATTTGTGTGTGGTGTAAATTCGCTCAGTTTTAACATCACTCTATTACCTGCGGCAATCGCTGTTACAACAGGTACTATGGCTAATTGAATAGGGTAATTCCACGGTGCAATAACACCAACAACCCCTTTAGGCTGATAAGTTACACTGACTTTTGAAGGCCATAAACTTAAACCTACCGCACGATTACTTGGTTTAGACCAGTTAGGCAATTTTTTTATTATATGCGCAAGTGTTTGTACTGTAGGCAGAATGTCGCCAAGTAAAGTGTCAAATGCCGTTCGGTAGCCAAAATCTTTTGAAACTGCATCTACAAGCTCTTCTTCAAGTTCAACAATTCGTAATCGGAGATTTTTTAGCAACGTAATACGTTTATTGATTGGTAAATAAGGCGTACTTAGAAAGGCATCTTGTAACCCATCAAACTGTGTGGTTAAAGAAACTGTATTAGAAGTGTCAGTGGTCAAAGTAGGTTACTCAATTTTCAAAGTTACTACAGATAATAACCCTGAACTGTTTTTCGAGCAATCACACTAATTTAGCTATAATAGCCAAACAAGTAAGCATTAAGAGTCGTTTTGCCCAGCACTGAGATGATAGGCAAAACGACTCATATCGAGATAGCTATAAGCTAAGTTTAAGTTTGTTTAAAAATTAAATACTTTTGCTGCAATAGTCATCGTCACTAATGTAATTAAAATTATCGCAATAATATTAAGCATAAACCCTGCTTTTATCATATCTCGTATTTGTATTTTTCCCGAGCCAAAAACAATTGCATTTGGTGGTGTTGCCACTGGCATCATAAACGCACAGCTACATGCAATAGCTGCTGGAATAACCCAAACTAAAGGCGATCCGAAAATACTCTCCGCAACAGGGCCTAAAAGAGGTAAAAAACCAGCGGCAGTAGCCGTGTTACTGGTTATTTCGGTTAAAAATGTAATTAACGCAACAACCACCAATACAGCCATAACCAGAGGTATTGCGCTTGCACCTTCAATTAAATGCGCAATGTATTGTGCTAAGCCAGATGATTTTATTTGCGAAGCGAGTGATAACCCTCCTCCAAATAATAATAGTACTCCCCATGGTACTTTCGATGCACTCACCCAATCTAAAATTCGTTCATCACTGCCTTTATTGGCTGGTAAAACAAATAATAACAATGCAGCCGCTATTGCTATTGCTGTATCTGAAATTTTAAGTCCAGAAAAATCAGCGAGTAAAGGTCTAAAAACCCAACAAAGAGCGGCTAATACAAACACATAAAACACCCCTTTTTCAGCACGCTGCAAAGGACCAAGGGTCGTCAGTTCTTTTATAAAAACAGATTTACTGTCGTGTAAATGTTCTGTTTTTTCATCAACCTTGTAGCTGAATTTTGTGAGCCAAACCCAACATACTATCAACATAACAATTGCTAACGGAACACCAACAAGCATCCATTGACCAAACCCTATTTCGATTTGATAGCTTTCTGACAAATAGGCCGCCATTAAGGCATTCGGCGGTGTACCTATTAGTGTTGCAATTCCTCCAATGCTCGCACCATATGCAATAGATAACAAAAGTGCTTTAGCAAATCCATCATCCTCTGAGTTTGATTCGCTCACTAAGTGTATGATTGAAAGTGCAATTGGTAGCATCATTACTGTTGTTGCAGTATTTGACATCCACATAGATAAAAATGCTGTTACCAACATCATGGCTAAAATCTGTAAACTCGGCTTTTTACCCGCATAAAGCATCGTCGTTAACGCGATCCGTTTATGTAGCCCCCAACGTTCCATCGCAATGGAGATCAAAAAACCACCTAAAAATAAAAATATTAAGGGGTGTGCATAAGGCGCTGCGGTACTTTTTATAGGTGCTATATCAGCAATCGGCGATATAACAAGTGGCAATAATGATGTTGCAGGTATTGGCACAACTTCACTAACCCACCACGATGCCATCCAAAAAGCTAACCCTGCGGTTTTAAATGCAAGACCAGACATACCACTAGGAGGGTCTATCAAGCACGTTAATAGCATTACAGCAGGGCCAAGCCATAATATAATTTTTTGCGTTAATGTATTTTTCACTGGCTCGTTTTTTATAATTTTCTGAGTCATAATTTGCCCTTAAAATTTGTACTTGAGACCAAGTGCGACACTATTATCCGCATTTTCTTGGAGATCTAAATCGGTATACAAAAGATACGCTGTGGTTTGCTTGTCAAAGACATAGTCAAGTCCAGTACTCCACTGAATCGCTTTTGACTCTTGACGAATTGCAGAGTCATCTTTAGCAAATTGTAATTTTGGAACCCATTTATCAATTGTATAACTTGCACTTAATACATAACCGTTGCCTGACTTAGTCTCATCAACTGATTCCGAATGTTGGTACAGTGCACCTAGCTGTAATTTCTCAAACTTATACACGCCCGCGATTCGGCTAGCTGTAATATTGTTCAAAGAATCAACCCTACTTAATGAGACGTAATAAGGTGTATTATTTAAATTACGGTCACCGTAGATTAGCGTCGCTGCAAACCCTGCTTTGTTATTTTTATTATCGTCTTTTGGAGCATAGGTAAACGAAAACTGAGCATTAGACCAATATTGAGATGTGTATGTAAGCGTATCACCAAGCCGATCTTGCCCAGCTATTACCTGCGCCATATCACCTTGGGTTTCATTGAAGTTATCTAATTTTCCTTCGGAGTATTTAAAGCGCGTATCGTTTCTACCTATAACGATTTCACCAAACGCCCCTTTTAGACCCAAATAAGTATTACGTGCTGTAAACGGCTCTTCTGTATCATCCTCTTCAAAGCCTTTCACCTGTACTTCGTATTTAAAAACTGCACTTAAGTATTCATTTAATTTATGCTGACCTTTTATACCAATACGAGAAAAAGGCGCTTCAATTTGCGTACCTTCTTTGGCGTAGCGCATAATACCAGTGTCGGTATTTGCGATTTGAACTTCTGCTTTACCGTAAACGGTATAATCAGCGGCTAAAGTAATACTGGGCAATATTGCTAAACTACTCAGGGGTATAAGCAAAGTAGATAGGTGTGTTGTTTTTATCATTGTGCGTCCTAATTATTAGAATCAACTTATTGTCAGCTCTAATAAGGCAAATTTACTGCCAATGATATAAAAACCTTTTTTTTCATAACCTTAAAAAAATTGCTGTTATTATTTATACAAGCGTGTGCGGTTAACCGCACACTTAGAAATACATATTGTCACTAAATCCGCACAACTATTCCGTAAACATATCTCGATTAAGATTATATTTACTCATTTTATCGTAAAGTGTTTTACGCGCAATTTGCAGTGTTTCCATGGTATTTTTAATGCTTCCATGATTTTGCTCAAGCGCATATTCAATCAGTGATTGCTCATAAAAAGCCACTTTTTCTGATAAGCTCAAATCAGGAGATAATCCACCAAACTGCTGCGTATTAACCTCGGTAAAGGCAAGTTCGGCGCCAAGTAATACCGCACGTTCGGCTTGGTTTCTGAGCTCTCTTACATTACCAGGCCAATCATAAGCAACTAAGCGCTGTTGTATTTCGCTGTTCAGGGGTGCTGGAGGCTTGTGATAGCGCGTTGCAGCAATGGAACTAAAATGCTTAAACAATAAAAGTATATCTGCTTTTCGCTCTCGTAAAGGCGGAATATTTACTTTAACTAAGCTCAACCTGTAATATAAATCAGCTCTAAATTCGCCTTTCTCCACCAAGGAAAGTAAATCAACTTTTGTCGCAGCTACAATCCTTATATTTAAATCGATGGCTTTATTATCGCCTACAGGGGTCACTTTTCGCTCTTCTAATACGCGCAGTAATTTAACTTGCAGCGACATTGGGGTACTTTCTATTTCATCTAAAAAGACCGTACCGCCTTGAGCGTATTCAAACTTACCTTTACGGCTTTGCGTAGCACCCGTGTATGCTCCACTTGCTGCGCCAAACAGTTCGCTTTCTATTAATTGCTCTGGTACAGCCCCACAGTTAATCGCCACAAAGTTACAACTCGAACGAATACTCTGATCATGTAAATAGCGTGCTACGAGCTCTTTTCCTGTGCCGGTTTCGCCTTCAATCATTATATCTGTTGGCGTATCTATTACTGTATTTAATAAATGCATCATATGTTGCATTTTGGGCGTATCCCCCAATATACGTACACCCGGCGCAGATGCTTTTTGCACAACCACTTTTAATGCGCGATTTTCCATAACAAGACTGCGCTTATCACAAGCTCTGGCAATACAATCAAGTAGGTGTTCGTTCAGCGGTTTTTCGAATAAATCGTACGCCCCTAATTGCATCGCTTTTACCGCAATAGACACGTCGGCATAGCCGGTTAAAAATATCACAGGAAGCTCACTGTCAAAGGCTGTGATTTGCTCGAGTAAAGTTAAACCGTTCATTGTGGGCATATTAATATCGCTAAGCACAATTCCATTATACCGTCGGCTAAGCTTACTAAGAGCTGTACTTGCGTCGTTAAAACACTCTACTGTATAACCTTCTAGTGTGAGTAGTTGTTTTAGCGAATCTCTGATCATCGCTTCATCATCAATCACTATAATGTGTTTACACAACAAACTATCAATCATGCTTATCCCCCTGCTTACTTGAAAGACTAATAATAAATTCAGCCCCGCCTTGCAATCTATTGTGTGCGCTTAAAGAGCCATTAAATGAATCAATAATCTGTTTTGATATTGATAACCCTAAACCGAGACCTTTGCTATCTTTAGTGCTGTAAAAGGGCTCAAATAAATGACTAAATACATGTTGTTCAATACCCGAACCGGTGTCTAAAATAGAGAATTTAACGCGTTCTTCAAAACACTCCAAATTGAAGGTCAAATTACGTTCAACAGCACCATTCATAGCTTGGCTGGCATTGGTAATTAAATTAACCAGCACTTGTTCAAACTTAAGAGCATCAACCCAAACGATGACTGCTTCATCAAATTGCGGGGGCTCTACCTGCACATTGTCTTGCTTTAACTGCGCGCTAGAAATCATTAATGCATTATTAACAAGCGCAGCAAGCGGGTATGGTCTTAATTGCATCCCTGATGGTTTACTAAAGTGCTTCAGCTGCCCTACAATCTTATGCACTCGCTCGACTAGCCCTTCAATAATAACCAAACTTTGACTTAAGGCTTCGTAATTACCTTTTGCTAATAGCCGCTTAGCACTTGCTAGGTATGTATTAATTGCACTAAGAGGTTGGTTTATTTCATGATTTATACCAGCACTCAGCTGCCCTATAGTAGCCAGTTTAGCTGATTGCACTAAAGCCGTTTGTACCTTTTCAAGCGTTTGGGTACGCTCTATTACTTTTTGCTCAAGACTATGCCTTGAATAAAGTAATTTTTTATATCCAGCAAAACGAGCTAATAAGCTATACCCAATAATAATTATAAAACTGTAGATAATAATAACCCAAAATAAGCGCGATATTTGTGCGCTATCGACCTTTGATACATCGACAAGAATATGCATTGTGGCATTAAAGTTATTGAGTTTCATTGAGGACGAAACATATCGCTGTTTATCAATTTTAAATTGCGTCGTACCTTGGCTCTGAGACTGATGCTGCTTTATGTATATTGGTTGATGATCCAGATAAGAACGGCTAGATTTAATCTCCTGCTTTGCAGTAACTCCGAGCTGAGTAAAGCTATTTAAACGCCACTGTTCAATATCAGACATGGCAATAACGTGATCGGGAAGTTGTAAATAAAAATGGCTCCCTTTCGACGTATTTAGCAACTCTCTATCATTTTCGAACTTACTTACATTAACTTTTAAAACCACTACTCCAATGGCTTTATTATCACTATAAACTGCTTGTGAAAAATATATGCCTCGTTTATTTGAACGTATACCAAGTGCAAAATAGGCCACTTTATCATCCGTAAAAGCACGTTTAAAATAGGGTCTAAAAGCATAGTTACTACCCAAAAAAGTGTAATCAGTCTGCCAATTACTACTTGCAATAACATCACCTTGCGTATCCAACACAAAGATGTCAGACGCACCGCTGGCTTGCTGAATATCAGCTAGATAATTATTAATTGCGCTATAATGTTGTGGTGTTCCTGATACAAAACTTATCATCAACTCATTATAAGTTAATAACTCTGGGATCGCAGAAAAGCGTGCAAGTTCAGTATCAATATAATTATTTAATTGAGTAACTTGGCGTTCAGCCTGAAGGTTTGCTTGCTCAATATCATGAGTTCGTCCGAGAAAAAATGATATCAACAAAATAAATATGGGCAATATACAAGTAATAATGATTCTTTTAGAAAGAGAAAACATACTGACCCACAAAATAACCTGATGAATTTAAAGAACCTAGTTTAACGGCTTATTAGCCATAGCGATATAAACTTTTGTTAACAAAAATCAGAGCGAGTAAAAACAAAAAATCACCGCAAACAAAAATATTCACGGTGATTTTTATTATACCAATTCACTTCATTAAATTATCTATTTTGAGGTAGTAAACATTGCCGATAACAAGGTAAAAATTCGTTATTTCGTTGTTCCCAGCAATGACTTCTGCATTGCTTTATCTACTGCATCCGTGGCGTTATAAATCAGAAGTTTTGACTTCTGTTAGCCTCAGGCTTTATCCCTTAAATTGATAACGTATTATTGCAAATTGATATAGAGCATTATCTATTCGCTAAATTAGCTTGCAGTTACAGCTCTTCGATTTTTAACATATTTGTATAAACCAATTAATGACGCTGCAATCCAGAATATTTCGATTACAAAACTGGCTAAGTTAAAGTTATAACAAAGGCTGATCAACAATAAAATGGCCCCCGTTAAATTCATCATATTGTACATTAAGCTAGTTGGAGATGTTTTACCTAGCTGCAGTAAAAAGAATGAGCCAACGACTAAAAAAGTACCTGTCATACCTATGATGTCAAATAAGAGTGCTATCACGAAACTATCCTTTATCCATTTTTAAATAACCCAAAAAACTGGCCCGATCCGTGGGGAGGGTATTTTTTCATTCATTGAAACAGCAAAACCGGGCGATTCTATCAAGATGATAAATTCTAACAAGGGCATATGTCCGTATAAGCAATATGCTTATTTAAATGTAACTTTACCACCAATAATTTTATAAGCGGGTATCCCTCTTATCACAGCAGGCCTTGCAAAAGGACGATTACAGTTAGGGCAAATACAGGGCTCTTTTGTGAAATTTTGGCTAATACGTTCTATAAAACATTTAACAAGCGCTCCTTTACCGCCCTTTCGATACTTAAATAAGGGGGTTTTGCAAGCAGAACAAAAAATATCAACCGTTTTTGTTGGCCCTTTTTTATTTGGTTTAGCCATAATTAGTCATTAATTCAAAGTAATACCTAAAGTGTAACAAGACTAAGGCCAAATACCCAAAATTAGGCCCATTAAAGAAAATTGTAAAATATGAAAACTACCATTAATTAAAAACAGCTTCATCGGCCGTTGCTCAAAAATATAACTAAGCCCAAGTGAACTACTAACCCAAAATACACCGATAATAAATCCAGTTCCTACACTTTCACCAACGTTAGGGTTTTCACCTAGAAACAATGCAAGCAAAAAAGTGGCTATAAAAGATAATAAAAAGCTCCCTCCAAAAATTAATTTTGGATCTGCTGATTGCAAATCTAGCTCTGTTAAACCACAACTTTCAAGCCAAGCTTGTTTAAACATTTTATTTGAATACCAAATGCCGCCAAGCATAAAGCAAGAGAGCGCGGCAATTAATACCGCAAAATAATCAACATCAGAAAAATTCATATACTGCCATAACTTATGCATGATGGGTTATTTGACTGTAGTTAATAATTATTAAAGCGGCAAACTCATAATCTGGAAACTAGGGCCTTATATGGACTCCCCGTAAATGTCAAAAAGAAAAAGTTAAAATATCCCCAGTTTTGCACCAGTTAATGTAATAAGATCGGTTGTCATTAATTTCACTTCTAAACCGCGTTTTCCTGCACTTACATATACGTGCTCAAACTGTGATGCACTACCATGAATGTAGGTAGCGAGGCGTTTTTTTTGTCCCAGTGGACTTACCCCTCCTAAAATATACCCCGTACTGGCTTGTACTTTTTGTGCAGCCGCCATTGCCACCTTTTTAGATGAAGCTAATTTTGCCAATTGCTTTAAATGAATTTGTTGAGAAACAGGTGTTACTGCAACAATTAATTCGCCTTCATGTGTTTCAAGCACTAATGTTTTAAATACTTGATGGCTATTAAGCTTTAACTTTTCAACTGCTTCAAGCCCATAGTGACTATTGCTAGCGTCGTGCTCGTAACTTAAGACATCAAACGGGATTTTTGATTTTTTCAATAGATCGATTGCAGGTGTCATAATACTTAATCATTTTTTATTAACAGTAACAAAAATAAAATTTAAAGCAAAAAAAACGACGCTAAATAGCGCCGTTTCATTATTTATAATAATTTAAATTTACTTAGTTAAATCATCAAAAAACTTTTTAACACCGTCAAAAAAACCTTGCTCTTTAGGACGGTTTTTAGAGCTATCTGTGCCCATACTTTCATCTAATTCAGTCAGTAATTCACGTTGACGCTCGTTCAGATTTACTGGCGTTTCGATTACCACTTTACAAATTAGATCGCCTTGGGCACCACTGCGTACAGACTTAACACCTTTACCACGCATACGGAACATTTTCCCCGTTTGCGTTTCAGACGGTATTTTAAGTTTTGCACGACCATCAAGTGTCGGCACCTGAATTTCGCCACCTAAGCCTGCTGTAGTAAAGCTGATTGGTACTTCACAATATAAGTTATTCGCTTCACGTACAAATATTTCATGCTCGCGAACCGATACCTGCACGTACAAGTCGCCAGATGGCGCGCCGTGCATTCCGGCTTCGCCTTCACCCGTTAAGCGGATACGGTCACCGGTATCAACGCCAGCTGGAATCTTAACTGAAAGCGTTTTGGTTTTTTCTACGCGGCCTTGACCATGACACTTGTTACAAGGATCTGAAATAATCTGACCTTGTCCTTGACACGTTGGACATGTTTGCTGCACAGCAAAGAAACCTTGGCGCATTTGCACTTGGCCAGCACCATGACATGTAGTACATGTTTTAGGTTTAGAACCCGCTTTAGCACCACTGCCGTCACATGGCTCACAACCCACCCATGTTGGTACTTTAATTTCAACTTCTTTACCACGAACCGCTTCTTCTAAGCTTAAGTCCATGTTGTAACGTAAGTCAGAGCCACGTTGCTGACGAGATTGACGTTGACCACCGCCACCACCAAAAATATCGCCAAATACGTCGCCAAATACATCACCGAAATCACCTTGGCCGCCGCCGAAACCACCATGGCCACCACCGCCGCCTTGCTCAAATGCCGCATGACCATGTTGGTCATACATTTGGCGTTTTTGCGCATCGGTTAAAATTTCGTAGGCTTCTTTAACCTCTTTAAACTTTGTTTCGAGATCTTTATCGCCTGCGGTACGATCTGGATGATATTTCATCGCTAAGCGTTTATACGCTTTTTTTATGTCTCGCTCACTCGCATCTTTGCTTACGCCGAGGGCTTCGTAATAATCGCGTTTTGACATATCTATCACACTACTCTTTTCTATTTGCAGCGTAAGCTGCTGGATAAACCGATAAATCGCATCGATTTATCATTGAATTTGAACCTTAAACACATGCAAAAGGCGCGACAAGCTATTGCTCGCGCGCCTCAATTGTTCATCCTAACCTAAACACTCAACTGAGTTAAGTGTTTTTGGCTAGCGAGAAGCGTTAGCAACAATTATTTGTCGTCTTTCACTTCTTCGAACTCTGCATCAACAACGTCGTCATCTTGCTTAGCTGATTGCTGTTGCTCGCCTGCATCTGCTGAACCTTGCTGCGCTTTCGCTTGAGCAATTTCCATCAGTTTTTGAGACTTTTCAGCAAGCGCTTGAGTTTTAGCTTCAATCTCTTCTTTATTGTCGCTCTTAATAGCCGCTTCTAAATCTACAACAGCCGCTTCAATCGCTTCTTTGTCTTCATTTGGTAATGCATCGCCAGCTTCTTCAATTTGCTTGCGAGTACCATGAACTAAAGCATCAGCTTGGTTACGAGCAGCTACAAGTTCTTCAAACTTTTTATCGTCTTCAGCATGTGCTTCTGCATCACGAACCATCGCTTCAATTTCGTCATCGCTTAAGCCTGAAGATGCTTGAATCGTAATTTTTTGCTCTTTACCTGTGTCTTTATCTTTAGCAGATACATGTAAGATACCATCGGCATCAACATCAAATGTTACTTCGATTTGTGGTGTGCCACGTTGTGCTGGACGAATACCTTCTAGGTTAAATTGACCTAGAGATTTATTGTCGCTTGAACGTTTACGCTCACCTTGAAGTACATGAATTGTTACAGCAGATTGATTATCTTCAGCTGTTGAGAATGTTTGCGATTTCTTAGTAGGAATCGTCGTGTTTTTCTCAATCAATGCAGTCATTACTGAACCCATTGTCTCAATACCTAGAGATAATGGAGAAACGTCTAGTAATAGTACATCTTTAACGTCACCAGCAAGTACACCACCTTGAATCGCTGCGCCTACGGCTACTGCTTCATCAGGGTTAACATCTTTACGAGGCTCTTTACCGAAGAACTCTGCAACGATTTTTTGTACTAAAGGCATACGTGTTTGACCACCAACAAGAATAATGTCGTTGATGTCGCTTACTGATAAATCAGCATCAGCAAGTGCACGTTTAAGTGGCTCAATTGTTTTAGTTACTAAATCTTCAACTAGTGACTCAAGCTTAGCACGTGTTAGTTTCACGTTCATGTGCTTAGGACCAGATGCATCAGCAGTTACATACGGAAGATTTACTTCAGTAGATTGTGCAGATGAAAGTTCAATTTTTGCTTTTTCAGCAGCTTCTTTAACACGTTGCATTGCAAGCGGATCATTTTTAAGGTCTAAGCCTTGATCTTTCTTGAATTCAGCTACTAAGTAGTTGATTACACGGTTATCGAAATCTTCACCACCTAAGTGAGTGTCGCCGTTTGTAGCAAGTACTTCAAAAGTGTGCTCACCTTCAACTTCATCAATTTCAATGATTGATAAATCGAAAGTACCGCCACCTAAGTCATATACTGCAACGATGTTTTCGCCACGGTTTTTATCCATACCGTAAGCCAGTGCCGCAGCAGTTGGCTCATTGATAATACGTTTAACTTCAAGACCCGCAATACGACCAGCATCTTTCGTAGCTTGACGTTGTGAATCATTAAAGTATGCAGGTACTGTGATTACGGCTTCAGTTACTTCTTCACCTAAGAAGTCTTCAGCTGTTTTCTTCATTTTTTTCAGTACTTCAGCAGAAATTTGTGGTGCAGCACGTTTTTCGCCGCCCGCTTCTACCCATGCATCGCCGTTATCAGCTTTAACAATTTTAAACGGCATGATGCCGATATCGCGTTGTACTTCTTCGTCTTCAAAACGACGACCAATTAAACGCTTAATTGCAAATAATGTGTTTGTCGGGTTAGTAACCGCTTGACGCTTAGCAGATTGACCTACTAATGTTTCGCCGTCTTGCGTGTAAGCAATAATAGACGGGGTTGTGCGATCGCCTTCCGCGTTTTCAATAACACGTGCTTTGCCACCATCAAGTACTGCAACACAAGAGTTTGTAGTACCTAAATCGATTCCAATAATTTTACCCATGAAACTTCTCCAACTTCAATATTCGTTAATACGTTCGATGACTTAGTAAATAGGGATGCGCCAAACTTATTTCAACTGTAAAAATGAAAAAAAATTCATTTTTTATGATTTATTTACAAAATAACCCTAATAATTGTAAGGAATGATGATTTTTACACCGCCAGAGGCGCTTTTAATTACTGGTCTGACTAGTTTGGTTGTGTTATAAATTTATTAAATCGCACTATAAAAGGACATCTTCATGCATTTTGAACAATTACTTCTCCAAGCTGAAAAAATTGGAAGTTCAGACAATACCGAACAATTAACTAGCACAATGCAATTTCCAGAAAACTGGTGCCAAGGCAGAACTGCTTTTGGTGGGCTATCAGCCGCACTGTTGTATCAAGCAATCAGGGGTAAGGTTGCAAGTGATCGTCGTCTACTTTCTCTTAGCACTAATTTTGTAGGACCATTGCTTGCCGATACTCCCTTTTCTTTATCAGTAGAAATACTACGACAAGGTAAAAGTAGTACACAAGTACTTGCCAAAGCCATTCAAAATGAACAAGTGTGCGTTATCGTACAAGCATGTTTTGCTAAAAGTAGAGAGTCGGGTGTTAATGTGCCCGTTTCGAAATCTTTAGGGTTAAAACCGGTAGACGAGCGCTATACACTCCCTTTTGTTAAAGGCCAGATGCCTGAGTTTTTTCAGCATGTTGATTTATGCCCACAACAAGGCGCTATGCCATTTAGCAGCGCAGAAACTTCTCACTTAGGGGGCTGGATGCGCTTTAAGCACACCCCAGAGCAAATAACAGAAGCGCACGTTATTGCATTAACAGATGCATGGCCACCTACGTTATTACAAATGTTTAAACAACCCGCTCCAGCTAGTAGCATGTCTTGGTACTTAGAGTTTGTGCAAGAACCAAACTTAACACCTGGCGAATGGCTTGGCTTTGAAGCAATCACTCATCATTCAAAAGATGGTTATGGTTTAGAAGATGGCTGTATTTGGTCACTATCAGGGGAGTTAATAGCCCTTACACGCCAAACGGTGGCGTTATTTGACTAAAAGCCCTAAAGCCAAACAATATTAAAATGTTTGGCTTTTAAAGGCTTATTCACTGTTCGCGTTGTATTAATGCATTAAATATTGCAAAATTGGACAAACATTCTTCTTGCTTGGTATTACATTGCAAACTGTCTGCCCCTGCTGCGATCTGATCATAGACATACCTCGCATAATCGCGAAACAAATGGCGATATGCCCACATTGTCATCATAAACTTTGCGAAGCCGATGTGAATCACGACAGCCGTATTGTTGCACTGAGTTTTAGCGCTTTGTTAATGTTGCTAAGCAGCATGTTTTACCCTTTCATTTCATTTAGCAGTAGCGGCATTACTCAAACAATTACTCTACCCGATGCCGCACGAATTTTATTTAATTACGATAGCGAACTACTCGGCTTATTTATTGATTTGAGCATTATTGCCCTGCCTATGGGTTTACTCCTTATTTTGATCCCTCTGCACTTAGGGGTATTAAAAACATTGCCCGAAGGCATAGCAAGGCGGTTATTGAAATTCACGCTTGCGTTAGAGCCTTGGATTATGTCAGAAATATTTTTAATCGGTGTGCTGGTCAGTATGGTTAAAATTATGTCGCTGGCTGATATTAGCTTTGGGGCAAGTTTTTGGGCTTATGTAGGGTTTGTTATTTTATATATAGCAGCACTTGTTCACTTAAATCGCCCGCGTTTATGGGCTCAAATTAAGCCTGTAAAATTACTCGAAGGCGCTGATAACGCAAAACGCGCAATTGATGAAAATATTAAAGCCTGCCATGTATGCCACCAACTATGCACCGGTGATATATGCCAGCGTTGCCACACTAAAACACACGTCAGAAACCCTTATAGTGTACAAAAAGCAACTGCATGGTTAATAACCTCTGTTATTTGCTATATTCCTGCTAATGTTTTACCAATAATGCATACCACTAGTTTAGGTGATGAATCCCCCTCTACATTAATTGGTGGTGTAATTACACTTTGGAAGAGTGGTTCCTATCCCATTGCTGCCATTATATTTTTAGCCAGTGTGGTTGTACCGCTTGCTAAAGCGTTTGTGCTGAGCTTTTTATGTATTATGGTTACAAAGCCTGCAAATCGGCATACAAAAAGTTATACTCGAATTTATCAACTGACTGAGTTTATTGGAAAATGGTCAATGATAGATGTATTTGTCGTTGCTATTTTAGTTGCCTTGGTACAGCTTGGTAATTTAATGTCGGTAACTCCAGGTCTTGGCATTGTATTTTTTACAGTTATGGTAATATGCCAAATGATGGCTGCCCATGCCTTTGACCCACGCTTGTTGTGGGATTCCCCTAAAAACAAAAAATCAGAGAACAAAGCATGACCGAAACCGCCGAAATAACAAAAGAACCGAAAATTTCCGCTATCTGGATCATTCCGGCAATTGCGCTGTTAGTAGGCATGTGGATGCTATATCAGTATCAAGCAAATAAAGGCCCTACTATTTTTATCGAAATGCCACAGGCCGAAGGTATTATTGCAGGTAAAACGGAAATAAAAGTGCGCAGTGTAAAAATAGGTCAAATTGATCATGTTCGGCTATCCGACACGCAAGACAGTGTTATTGCTCGTGCACAAATAGATAAAAATTACAATAGCTTATTAACCGATGATGCAAAAATTTGGGTCGTTAAACCTCGCATTGATGAAACAGGTATTAGTGGTATGAGTACTCTTTTATCAGGTGTTTATTTAGAGTTTTCTCCAGGAGAAAGTAAAGAACTAAAAGAAAGGTTTACGCTCCAAGATGAACCCGCACTTATCGGTAAAGACGTTAAAGGCGGTCGCTTTAAACTCCTTAGTTATAATGCTGAAGTACTAGATGTAAGTACCGGTATATTTTTCAAAAATTACAAAATAGGTCAGATAGAAACCGCTACTTTTGATTGGGAAAACCAAGCAATGAAGTATGGCGTGTTTATTAAAGAACCTTATCAAAACCTCATCACTATGAATTCTATTTTTTGGGTGAACGCGGGTATTGAAATTGACCTCTCTGCAGACGGTATTAATATAAATACTGGCTCTTTAAGCAAACTTTTAAAAGGCGGTGTTTCTGTTGGGTTACCTGAGCAACAGGCACCGGGTGAAATAGCACAAGATGGGCATAGCTTTTCATTAAGCCAAAGCTATAAAGAAGCGTTAGAAGAGCGCTTTTACGACTTTGATTACTACCTAATTGAATTCGAACAATCCGTTAGAGGGTTGCGCACAGGAGCGCCTGTAGAATATAGAGGTATGCGTGTAGGGACTGTTGTAGAAGCCCCTGCTAATGTAATTGTCAACGGTAAGCCCGCTCACTTTAGAAACCATAATACGGCCGTTCCGGTACTTATAAAAGTAGAATACGGACGCTTGTATCATGACAGTGCTTCAGCTAAAGAATATTGGCAAGGTAGTTTAAAAGGCTGGATTGAAAGTGGGATGCGCGCTTCATTAAAGCCCGGCAATTTATTAACGGGTGCGGTGTATGTTGATTTTGATATATATCCCGACGCACCCGCAGCGCATTTAGGCAAACTTGTTCAATATGATGTTTTTCCAAGCATTTCCAGCGGTATAACCGTATTGGCAGATCAAGTATCTGATGTACTCAATAAAGTTAATGACTTAAAAATTGAAGATAGCTTAGCGCAAATGCAAGCGACATTTACTGACTATCGAGCGCTTGCTAATGAAATGCGAGAGCTACTGAGCCAAAAAGATACACAAAACTTACCAGGCGACTTTAACCGTAATTTTGAGAAAATGACAAAAAGTATGGTGCAATTTGAAGTAACCATGCGTCAATTCGACAAAACCATGGCCAGTTACCAAGCCGGTTCTGAACTTCATCATCAAATACAGCAAACATTAAAAGAGTTTAAACGTTTAAGTGAGGGCCTACAGCCTCTAACTCGCGGATTAAACGAGCAACCTAATATGCTAATTTTTGATAAATCATTACCCGCAGATCCAAAACCAAGGAAGCAATAATGAAATCGTTATTTTTAACTGCAAGTTTATTATTACTATTGTCAGGTTGTAGTTCATCAATACAAACTGCGACACAGTATTACCAGTTTGAACAGCCTATAGGTGCTTCGTCTCGAAACATTGCGGATACAGATGCGCAACTAAGAATACAAACTGTTGTACTCAGAGGCGCTTTAAATAATTTGGGCATTGCTATGAAAATAGACAGCAACCAAATTCATGCTGCTAATTACAACCTGTGGGGTGAATCGCCAGATGTAATGCTTACTGCCACAGCCCAGCAAACTCTTTTTAATGCTATGCCAAATTGGATGGTTATAAAGGGCTTACCGGTCATTACTGAACTCGATCAACAAACATTTTATGAGCTTGAATACGAAATTCATCACTTTAATGGCGATATGCAAGGTAACGCTGATATTTCAGGGCTTTGGCGTTTATATTACACACACCCAGAAACAGGCCGACGTCTTATAAGTATCCATAATTTTTCAAACCTAGTGCCTATAGATGATGATGGATACGATGGCCTGGTTTCGACACTTGAAGCAACATGGCTAAATATAAACCTAAATGTTGCAAAACAAATAGAACAAGCAAGACTTTAATCATTAAGTGACAATATAATCACGGCGGTTTTATCATTATTGATAACCGCTTTGCCCTCTATTTTAAAACCCAATTTTAACAACACATTCTGCGATGCCCTATTATCTAGTGATGTTATTGCACACAGTTTTGTAATTCCAAATTTATGTTTATGTTGCAAAAGTGCGCTGCACGTTTATAAAACCCAACAACGCCAATCACTTCAGCATTATGCAAAGTAATAACGTAAGGACCAAAGCCTTGGTAGTTATGAGAAGCAATAAATGACTGATTGATGTACGACTTGGCATCATCAAGGGTATAAATTGCTTTATCGCCAATGTGCTTTATAAAACTAGCCTGATTAACTAGCTTAAGTAAAACCGCTGCATCAATCTCATTCGCATGGCGTAACAACAGACGATTTGTTTTAAATACTGCGTTCAATGTAAGTTCCTCTAAAAAACTTTGTTTAGCATGTAACTTTTTGTTGACTGAAATTAAAAAGCAGATTATTTTTGCGCCGATGTTTTTACAGGCACAACAATAGCGGTTTGCACTCCTCGCACCGTCTGGCGCCAAAGCCAACGCGTTTCACTTAAACAGCTATTTAACATAACTGTTTAAGTGTCCCTCTCACGCGTACAAAAGCAGTGACTTGGAAGATGATTTAACAACAAACTTATCATCTTCTTTGTTTTTGTATAAGCATGTATAAAAATTAATACTATTTTAATTTTTATACATGCTTTTAATTTTGTGAATACTTAAATGCTTGAACCTTCTGCGTTAAGTTTACTGCCACCGTTGGTGGTAGTTGTATTGGCTGTTGTATTACGCCGCCCTATTTTATCTTTACTTATTGGTGCTTTAGTTGGTTTAGTTATAGCCGACCCTGCACAGGTACTTACTAACTTTGCGAGTACATCGCTAAAAGTGATGACAGACGAAACCATCGGCTGGCTAATACTTGTATGTGGTGGTTTTGGCGCACTTATCACACTATTAGTGCGTACAGGTGGTGCATCGGCTTTTGGCAAGCTAGCTCTTAAGTACACCAAAGGTAAGCGTTCATCTTTGTTTATGACCTTTTGTTTAGGTGTGGTTATTTTTATTGATGACTATTTAAATGCGCTTACTGTGGGTGAAACCATGAAACGCATTACCGATAAATTTAAAGTGAGCCGTGAGATGCTTGCTTACGTTGTTGACTCAACTGCTGCACCAATTTGTGTGCTTGTCCCTTTATCTACCTGGGCGGTATTTTTTAGTGGCTTATTGGTAGATAACGGTATTGCTGAGGAAGGCAAAGGGATTGCTGTTTATATTCAAGCTATTCCGTACATGTTTTACGCGTGGTTTGCAGTGCTTGTTATTTTACTTGTTGTGCTGGGTGTTATCCCTGCGATTGGCCCAATGAAAAAAGCAGAGCAAATGGCTCAAATTGAGCAAGCTCAAATTGAGCAAGCTCAAATTGAGCAAGCTCAAGTTGATCCAGCCCAATACAATGACGTTCAAACAGCGGATGAATATGCAGTAAAAGCCGTAGAAGAAAACTTTGAAGATGCTGATCCTAAAGGTAAATTACGTAACTTTTTGGTGCCGATTATTTTACTGGTTGCATTTACTGTTTACTTTGAAATAGACGTATACAAAGGCTTATTAGCAACAATGGCGGTCACTCTCCCGTTTTATGCTCTACAAAAATTAATGAGCGTAAGTGAAATGATTGAACGCATGCTTGATGGCTTTAAAAGTATGATCCCCGCGATTGGTACTGTTATAGCTGCGTTTATATTTAAAGATGTATGCGACTTAATTGGTTTGCCTCAGTTTGTTATTGGCAGCTTAAGCCCTTATATGACCGCTGCATACTTACCAGCCGTGGTATTTATTTCAATGGCTATTTTAGCGTTTGCAACTGGGTCTAGCTGGGGTATTTTTGCTGTATCAATTCCGATTGTTATGCCACTGGCAAATGCGGTTGATGCAAACATACCACTGGTCATTGGTGCGCTATTATCGGCTTCCTCTTTTGGTAGCCAAGCATGTTTTTACTCAGATTCAACCGTACTCGCAGCGCAAGGTTCTGGTTGTAATTTAATGAGCCATGCCGTTACACAATTGCCATATACACTGATTGCTGCGGCATTAGCTGTTATAGGCTTTTTGATAATGGCTTAAATTTACTTAAATCAGGCATTGATCAGACCCCTAGGCAACTTTTTGGATTTTATATAAATGCAACGCATGTCCACCAATGAGCCTTATTATCTTTTCCCTGAACTCATCAAAACCATCCAAGCTGATTTTGTCGCCTTGCTGGAGTAGATTAATTCCCTCAAAACACTGAAAGACCCAACGTAATGTTGGGTTAGATATTTCTTTATTGATTTGATTCGCTATCGTGGCTTTTTCTTTTTTCATATTCGCTCTCATTCGTCTTTGCGCGATTGAATAAACTAACAATGAAAGTGTCATCACCATCAACAGAGCATCTATTCTACTTGGCTTTTTGATAAATAATGATGAAACAAAAAACAAGGGGTCTTTTAAAAACCTAAACCCTTTTTCTACTTCAGATTGTGCTTTGTAATGCTTAAGTAAACCTACTGGTGAAAGGGCTTCTTTATCAATATTCGTTGCTAATACGAAGCATGACTTTTGTTCTACAATCTGTTTTATTGCGCTTTCGTTTTCTTCAATTTCTGCCGTGATTTGCCATTCAATATTTTTTACTGGCGCATCTTTTTTAGGTCGCCCTTTACCTTCATAGACTTTATGCTTAATAAATTGCTGAGTCGCTATTTGATGATGCTTCATCTTTTTCGCTAATTTATCTAATGCGCGTTGTGCGTCAGTTTGACAAGCGAAACGTTGAGCTTGTAAATGGAAGAGGTCTTTTTTGATGCCTGTGTGTGCTCGCTCAACTTGTCGAACAATGCTTTTTTGTGCTCGGCTATTAGCTGCTTTTGAATAAATAATCATCCATCTTTGCTTTATCCCCATATGCTCAATCTCTTCAACAACATATTGATAGTTATCATCAATATTAACCCATTGGTTGGCTGCTATGGCTGTACTTATAGAGGATTTTTCAAGAGAAATTGTTGAAGGTACTAGCGTGAGAAATTGAATTTTGGTTAAAAACTCAGCATTACTTTTATGATAAAGTTTACAGTCTGCCACAAGGTATTTAGGAGCTTGGCTTTTTTTGAACTCGTCAACAAGCGCCTTACTTCGCGCTTTAAAAATAGCGGTGTCTGCGCTGTTACCATCCCAGTTTTTACATGCAAGCGGGATCCCACCATCTTGGCTAACAATGATTTCTTGTACGACTTGTTTTAAATCAGGACGGTGAGCCTTGCTATAGCCATGAGTAATTTTAATGACGTTTTCATCACTATCTCCATCATCAAAAGCATATTCACCTGTCAGTGAGTGACTCGTTGTATCAAGTGATTCAAAGGTTTTATCAACTTGTTCTATTTCACATGCTTGTCCGGAGACTAATGAAAATAAGCTTTCACAGCCAAACTCGAAGCATTGATCGAGAGTTCTACCAAGTTTGTGACGATTAAAATGTGATGCTTGAACCCCTTCACGAAATAAATGTTCAAGAGGCAAGTTAGTAAAAAATTGAGGGCTGAGTGATAAAGGTCGATTGGCAAAACCGAGTCCATTCATGATCATGCCTTTTACAGCTTCACCGGGGGTGATTTCTTGTTTATCGTCTTGAGGTAAGTATTGATCTAAAAGGCTGACAATTTTTAAGTCTTCTATAACACCTGAAACAATACCGTGATGGTCTAACCGTTTGATTTTTAGATTCATATACACCTCAAAGTTGAGATGTTATTTTATCAAATTAAAGAGAATTAAGCGTTTAAATTAAATCGAAATTTTTGAAATTGGTCTGATCAATGTCTGTTAAATAAAAACCCCAATGTAGTGATACATTGGGGTTTATTTTTAGCTACATAGATAAAGCTTATTTTTGTAGTTTAATACCATTGTAATAGGCATCAAGCGTTGTGATTTTAGTTTGATTTGGTAAATCGGCAAAGTCACTTTCTATAAACTTAGTACCGCGTAATTGCACATTTAAACGGGCGGCATTAGGGTTAAGCATTGTTTGCTTGTAGTAATCTTTTATATCTGCAAGCGTTACTTTTTCAACTTCATCAATCAGCTTTTGCTTAGAATCAAAGGTAAAGTTTTCACGGTACCAATCGTTTATAAGTGGGCTCATTTCGTCACTTAAGTTTTTAGGCTGCTCTTTAAGTGATACAAGGGTAGAGTTTTTAAGCTGCTCAAAAGTCTCGTCGCTCATGTTATCAAGTTCAACTGCGTATTCTTTTTTAAACTCATCAAAACGAGCTTGTATTTCTTTTGGTCCTTTAACCGGTGTTTGAATATACAAACCAATTGCTGAGTAATCTTCAATTGGGCGAGCTAACGCACCTACTGCGTATGCAAGTTGCTCCTCAGTACGCATTTTATCAAACGCAACTGTTCTAAAGTGGCTTTGTAATACAGCTGCTTCTGCTTTTTGTTTATAACCGGCAACAGGGTGAACGGTCATATCGACCACCGCTACATCGGCTACATCAATATCTTTTTGCAGTACCAGCGTTTCGCCCGGTTGTGGTAACCATGCTTTACTGCGCGCAAATTCACTGTGTTTATGATTACTTGGTAATGTTGCACTTAATTCTTCTGCAATCGCGTCTATATCTTGCTGATTGTAGTTACCATAACTAAATACACGTAAATCGTTTTGTGCAAACGTAGCGGTTTTTAATTGTGCTAAGTCGGCAACACTCAGTGAGTTAGCGGCTTTAATAAGCGCATCTGTATCAAAGCCACCTGTACGCGTTAGTTTTGAAAACTCGCCAAATGCTTGTGCATACGGAAACTGCTTTTGTTGATTTAGTAAATTACGTTTAAAACGATCTACCGCTTGGCTAAATGCTTGTGCTGTTTCATCGGCTTTTAATCCGGTTAAAGCTTGTTTAAGCAATACATTTTGCTTATCTGTAAAACCACTCATAGATAAAACAAGACCATTACTCGGTGCTAAGCTGACGCTCATACCGGCGATTGCTGCTTCGGTACTTAACTGACTTTGTTGAATATTATATAAATCGGCCCAAACAGAATAAAGGACTTCTGCTTTAATATCGTTCAAACCTGGTTGAGTATTTATATAAACTTCGACAAGCCCTTTTGGCTGCTCTGCAAATTTTTGACTTGCTTGGCGCCATACTTTTACACCATTTTTATCGTAAGCAAGTTCTGGGTGTTTTTGCTCTTTAAATGCTTGAGTTTTTATTGCAAAATTTTCAGGCAATAAATTGTTTACTGTTGGTAGTGCTAACTTAAATTCGCTTGGTTTTTTCCAGCTGGCAATTTCATCATCGCTAATGTCACTGATGCGGTATTTACCGTCGTAAAAGTGTAGTTGTGAATCAGTCTCTTCTTGCAGCGATACATACCAAATACGAAGGGTATCGGCATTTAACTGCTCAAGCACATTGTTTATAGCGTCAGCGTCAAACTTTGCATAATAATAAGGTGCATTAATAGCGTGATTTAACGGATAGTCTTGCATGCTTTGCGTAAGCGAGCTTACATAATTAAACTCATCACCTTTTTCTAAAAACTTAAACTGGTTATTTAGTGATGTACGAATTTCGTTGAAGTACTTGCTATCAACACCTTCTTTTTTAATTAAATCGATGTACTGCATAATAGTCGCAACTATTTCGTCACGATTTTTCATGCCTTCATCTGTAAGCTCTACATTTACATTTAACGAACCGTAGTTGCCATATTGATTAGGTGCAGCTGAAGCTGAAAGCTGAGACACCCACCCTTTATCACGAAGAAGTTGCGCTGGGCTGCCCGGCATTTCATTACTTAGTAAATACGCTACAAATCGGTTTGGTTTAAGTGCAAATTCGCTATTATTATTAGCAATGGTGAAATCAAGTTGTAGCTGTTTTACATCTTCATTTGGTGCATAAAACACGCGTTTTCCGCCAGCGTTATCAAAATCAAGCTTTGCAGTCACTGTAGGTTTTTCGATGTTTTTATTTTTTATATCAGCAAAGTATTTTTGCGCTTTTTGCTCCATTTCACCAATAGGTAAATTAGAAATAAGCGCAACTTTCATAATATTTGAAGAGTAGTATTTATTATAAAAATCAACCGTTTCTTTATGAAGTGAACTGTTTTCTTTATCGCCAAGCGTTTCTAGATTACCAATTAAAAAACGATTAGCGGGGTGATCGCCCATCATTTTACGCGCGAGTTTAAACTGACCAAAAAAGTCCATTTCGCGGCGCATTGACCACTCTGCGTTCACTGCATTTTTTTCTTTGTCTGTGTATTCAGGATATAGCTTTGGCGCTTTGAAAAAATCGGCAAAACGATCTAATCCTTCATCAAACGCGTCGTTATTAATTTTAAACATGTAATTGGTAATATCGAGCCACGTATACGCGTTGTGCGCGCCACCATTTTTGGTCATAAAATCAGAGTACCCTTTTGTATCTGGGTAACGATCTGTGCCTAAAAACAGCATGTGCTCTAAATAATGCGCCATACCTTGTTGAGACATTGGGTCATGGAGTAAACCAACACCAACGCTTAGTGCTGCGGCTGATTTTTCAGCCCCCGGATCTGACACTAAAATTACTTCAATGTCGTTTGCCAGCTTAAGTGTTTTATATTCGCGGTTATCGTTAGGACTTACGACTAACGTATCTGATAATAAAGAGGCCTGAGGCGCCACTGAAACCGAAGGCGTATTTGAACAACCACTTAAAACTGCAAGTGCGATAGCACTAAAACCAATAATCTTTTTCATTTTTGTTTTCCATTAAAAAGTATTGCGCAAAATAGCGTGCGCCAATTCAAAGCAATATAGTTAAGCTAAACTAACATTTTCAATTAATAACTTTCTACAAAATAACGCTATTTTGTGTAACACATTGTGAAAAATGTCTTCATAATCGGATATTAGTTGGAAGTCTGCCAACCTTGCGAGATTAAAAAACACGCAAATTCTAAATAATAATAAGGAAAAACAATGGAAAAAATCATCATACTTGCCATGTTTGCACAAGTTACGCTTTCACTGGTTGTTATGCTCATTATGGGTAAAAGGCGCTTTGCCGCAGCTAAAAACAAACAACTAGATTTAAGTGATTTTAAAACAATGCAGTTAGATAAGGCTGGCGACACTATTAGGGTTGCAGATAGGAACTTTTCGAATCAGTTTGAAATACCTGTACTTTTCTACGCGGGTTGTTTACTTGCGCTACTGCTTAATAGCGCCAGTACACTTGTGGCTATACTGGCCTGTTTATTTGTAGCAACACGAATTGTGCATAGTGTTATTCATTTAGGTAAAAATAACGTACGCGCACGTTTTAACGTGTTTTTACTGGGTTGTATTTGTGTGTTTTCAATTTGGCTAGCAATGGTTTGGCGAGTACTATTTTAAATAGCAAAGTTTAACAGTAGTAATGTGGACGGCTGGTTTAGGCCATCCACATTACCGTTAATTTTAATTATTTAGCACGTTTTAAACGAGGTACCGCAAGTAAGAAAGCACCTAAAAGCCAAATTAACCCGCCGCCAGAGCTACTACCTGAATCTGTTGATGTGTCAGCGTCAATTAACGTATTTGCAGTGACTGTAAGCCCTGCTGAAGAATTCGGATCATCATCCATTACAGTTACGCTTTGAATAGTCACTAAATTAGCACTGCTAATCGTTACGTCATTGCTTGAACATTGTTCAGCAGTAATATCAACAACTGGAGTTTCACCACAGTGCACCAAAGCTGCAATTTTATCTAAAGTAGATTGACTCGCTGCAGTAATTTGTCCGAACACGGTAAAACCACCATTTTGCGTATCAAGTGCAGCACTGTTATCGGTGATATTGAAAAACCACTGGCTTGTCGCGCTATTAGCATCACCTGATAATTTAGCCATAGCAATTGTACCCTTAACATTAGAAAAAACGGGTTCATTTACTACAGAAGGCTTTGTCGTAATCGCATCTAATGAATCAGAAAATGTAAATCCACCACCTTGAATAACGAAATTACTGACAGAGCGGTGAATCACTGTTTCGTTATATGAATCATCTTGAACATAACTTAAAAAATTTTCGACTGTTTTAGGTGTTTGTTGATCAAAGAGGTTAATTTCTATCACACCTTGGCTCGTGTTCATTTCGACAATAGTAGCGGTGCTTGTAAAACTTGCTGCAGTGAGTACTGAGCCAAGTAAAAGTTTTTTCATGTTACATTCCTGTAGTTATATTTTTTAGATAAGTAGTTAATACATTAATACATTAATACCATAGGCGATTAAAATCGATTCTAAAGTTTAAGTTGATACAAATTAGACCGTGTTGATAACAAATTAATTACATACATCATTATTTATATGCTTTTTGGCTATATATACTCAATTATTTACAATCAAATCATCTAAAAAGCGTAGCTACTTTTTGTTACTTTAAAAACACACAAATAATAGGACCCAACAATGCCACACACTAAACATACAATTTGTGACTTTGGTTTACACAAAGGTGAACCATACACAAAACTACCGGCGAGCTTTTTAACATGGATGATAGGTACTAATCACAGCAAGCGGGAATATGCGAATACCGAATTGAGGCGTCGTGAACGTGCTGCCACAAATCAATTAACCGCACCTTCTAAATAAAATGTAAATAAGTACGTTTTTTTAGGATTAAACTAGTTTAAACTACACGCTCAATAAATTAAGTAGACCTTAATCCATAGGTATTTTATGCGTATTATTATTTTATTCTCAATTATTCTTAGTGTACTTGGTTGCACTTCATCATCAACTAGTAGTCCCTCAACTCAATACTTAACTGTTCTACATACAAATGATAACCATGGACGTTTTTGGCACAATGAAAAAGGCGAATACGGCATGGCTGCACGTAAAACGCTTATTGATTCGCTTCGAGCTGAAGCGAACAAACAAGGTCATGCCGTTTTACTACTCTCTGGCGGTGATATTAATACGGGCATTCCTGAGTCAGATTTACAAAAAGCAGAACCTGACTTTAAAGGAATGTCGCTGATTGGTTACGATGCAATGGCATTAGGTAATCACGAATTCGATAACCCTATCGATGTTTTGAAGCAACAACAAAAATGGGTGAATTTCCCTTTTTTATCAGCCAATATATTTGAAAAAGAGTCAGGCGAGCACGCGTTTGATAGCTATAAAATATTCAAAAAAAATGGCTTAACTATTGCCGTTATTGGATTAACAACAACCGACACAGCTAAAATTGGTAATCCTCAGTATATTGGGCACTTAGAGTTTAAAGACCCTGTTGACGTTACCGCAAAACTAGCTAAAGAAATAAAAGCTAAGTACAACCCTGACATTACCATTGCACTGACTCATATGGGTCATTATGTTGATGCCAGCTTTGGCATTAATGCACCAGGCGATGTAACGCTTGCCCGCTCACTTCCTGCAAACACGCTTGATATGATCATTGGTGGTCACTCACAAGAACCTGTGTGTATGAGTGATACAAATGTAAATGACGATAACTTTAAACCAGGCCTTGCCTGTAAACCAGACCAGCAAAACGGTACTTACATTATGCAGGCCCATGAATGGGGTAAGTATGTGGGTAAAGCTGAGTTTAAACTTGAAAACGGTAAATTAACATTACTTGACTACAAACTTATGCCAGTTAATTTGTATGTTGATAAAGTACAAGCTGATGGCTCTACTAAAGCAGTATTAGCAAACGAGTACATTAAACCAGATTCAAAACTTGAATCTTATTTAGCGGTATATCAAGCTAAAGGCGCTAAACAAATTGAAGGTACCATTGGTGAAGTAGATGCTCGCTTAGAAGGTGACAGAAATAAAGTTCGCTATCAACAAACTAATCTTGCTCGCGTAATTATTCAAGCACAAATGGATGTAGTGGGTGCAGATTTTGGACTGATAAGTGGTGGTGGAATTCGCAGCTCAATTGATGCTGGTGAAGTAAGCTATAAAGATATTTTAAAAGTACATCCTTTTAAAAATCGCATTACTTATATGGATTGGCAAGGCAGTGATTTATGGGATTATTTAAATACAGTAACGAGCTTCCCACCGGATGCAGGTGCTTATTTGCAATACCATAAACTATCGTTTGAGCGTAAAGATGGCCAGCTAGTTAATGTGGTTATTAATGGCCAGCCTTTTAATAAACATAATACGTATAGAATGAGTCTAAATAGCTATAACGCATCAGGCGGTGATGGCTACCCTGCGCTTACTAATAAAAAGGGGTTTGTTAGTACAGATGAAACAGATGCCCAAGCCCTTCAAGACTTTATATCAAAAAACAGCCCTCTTAAAACGGCTGAGTTTGCTCCTAAGTAAATAAAGATAATAAGAGGAAAGTAGCTAAGCTACTTTCCTCTTATTTCAATATTACCTTTTTTAATATTTGCCAGCCCATAACTATGCAAACGAGAACGAGAGCCCTCACCATACGCTTTTGGTGGGTAATATAACTCTTTTTCTTCAGGGCATTCGTTAAGTACTTCATCTAGTGCCGCACGTATTTCACTCAACGTTTTTTCAAGACTATTATTAAAGTTTGGTCTTTTTCTAACCGTGTGACCAAGTTGGACTAACCTATAAAAATACTTGTTAGCAAGCTCTAGCAGTTCCTCAGGTACATCTTTATTATGGCTAAGTGCTACATCATCGTTATTTGTACAATACTCTACAAGTGCTAAATAAAAGCACAATGGCTTATTGGCTAAACATATTTTTTGTTCTGTATTACAACTACTAGATAATGTTTTATCATTAAGATCAACAATAAGTATCAGCGGCGTAGGTTCTGCAATTGATTGATGCTTTGCATTATTAAACTGCTTATTACTTTGTTTAATAAACGCAAACTTTACCCAAAAACTAATCAACACACTTAATACCAAAAATATAAAATAATAAATAAAATGACTCAGCGGAAAGTGAATGTGTTTAACACTAAAAACAACTAATACGAGTCCGTTATTTGTGCTCAAATTACGTATTATTTGGCTTGAGTTTATAGGTATTGCCATTTCGCTTTTTGGTGCAATAGCAACAACTTTAAGCCCACTCATATTAATGTAGCTATTTAAGATTTTGATATAGCTGTTAACTGCATCTTTATTACCTGAATGCTTAAGCAGCTCATTTGGTAAATCAAGTAATGGTAAATCTAGTGCTATTTGCCTTTCTATCTGCGTTATTTTTTGTTTAGTTACTTGCTGGTTTTTTTGAGTTACAGAAATATAAAAAACAGACGATAAAGTTAAAAACAAGCAAAGTAAAACAAGCAGTTGTTTATATTTACTCATCACTAACTTCCTCTTTTAAGTTTACTGAACTAGTACCGCAACTCCAAAATGGCTGTACGTTTTGATAGTAATGCAAACTTTGATCTTTAGACATATCCAGTAAATTTGCTTGCACTGCACACAATAAATCAGTATTGTTTTGCTGCATTTTTAAGTACCATCTTGTTCCTGAAATGTTATTACTCAATGGCGTAATATAGTTTTTAGAAAAACGTTTTTCGTCGCTCTCTTTCCAAAACGAGGCAATAATATCTACTTTTCCGTCGGCGAGTAAATCACGTAATTCGTTATGAGAGCTAGCATAAGTGATTTTCAAATTAGCTAAATTTATATCCAACTCTTTAAACGTCTGCTTTGGTAAAATATGCCCTGAGCGGCTGGTCGGATAATCAAGCAAACCTATGCGCTTATCTAAAAAGTATTGTTTTGTGATTCGAGGCTTTTCTTTAGAAGATATAAAAAAAGCCGTGTAGTCAGAAAAGCCAACAACAGGCTGGTAGTTATAGGTTGACTCTGCTTTAAAGGCTGCCATAATATTATTTTTAGCCAAAATTAAATCAGCAATACCTTTACCAACAAACTCAAAGCTGTCTGCCCTTCTATACCCCCAATATCCTTTTACAGAGCCATACTGCTTAGACACTACGTTATCAGAACACAAATTTTGTGTTAATAACTTGGCTATTTTTCTTGATTGCGTAAAAACAATCAATTGGCTTTTATTACTTGTTGCTGTTGTTTGACACTCTGTTGAGGTTTCGATCATAACTGGGAAATGCAAATCATCGTTATACACACTAACTTGTCCACAAACCCACGTAACGACCAATAAAATAAACAAAAATGTAACAATTAACGTTTTATGTAACACGATATTTTTCAAATTCAACGCAGTGCCACTCAAAAATAAATCATATATTGCATTTGAACAACTTTACTTACTTATTACAACAAGTAATTTTACCTGTTAATTATAAGTTATTGATTTTAATCACAAGTAAATAGGAAAGTATGAATTTTAATGAGTCCTTCCTATCAACATTAAAAGTGAGGACAATTGACCGCATTAGCTTATAGCAACCCCATGAAATATTCATTTAGGAAGTTCTAATGCATAACAATATAAAATACTCGATATCTTCTGCGCTTTTGATTAGTGCAATATTCACAAGCACTAACTCATACGCTTGGGGTCAAAATGGCCATCGTATTGTAGGGAAGATTGCAGAATCTCATATAACCGAAACAACAAAAACGGCAATACAACCCTACCTTGATGGTGAGTCACTTGCGCAAATATCAACGTGGCCTGATGAAATGCGCTCTGCTCCTGGCGAGTTTTGGCAAAAACAATCATCTCGTTGGCATTATATTAATGCAGCACCAGGAAAAACTTTCAGCTTCAATCACGAACATACTAAAAACAAAGAATCTGTAAGTAATATTCTTGAAGGCATTCACTATTCAATGCAAACGCTCACTGATAAAAATAGCACCTTGGATGCTAAACAGTTCAGTTTACGTTTTTTAGTACATTTAGTAGGCGACAGTCACCAACCATTTCATGCAGGTCGAGGTGAAGACAGAGGTGGTAACCGTATCAAAGTTTCATTTTTTAACGAAGAAACAAACCTTCACAGCCTTTGGGATACTAAGTTAATCGAAAACCAGAACTTGTCTTACACCGAATTTGCACAATTTATTGATACAAACAATAAAGAGCTAATTGCTGAGTATTTACAAAGTTCACCTAAAACTTGGGTTGAAGAATCTCATAATTTAGCAACAAAAATTTATAAATATACCAACGATGAAATTGGTTATAGCTACATATATAACAACACTCCGATTATAAAAACGCGCTTACAACAAGCAGGTATTCGACTAGCTGGATTACTAAATGCCTTATTTGACCCTTCTGCAAAAGAGTTAGAAACGGCGCTGAAAATGACGACTGACAAATAAACTGTATTAAATTTATATAACCTACACACGGGAAATCAACATTATGACTAAGCTTCGCCTTTCGAAATTAACTGGAGCGGTAATTTTAGCTCTAGGTGTTTCTACAAGCGCAATGGCTGCTGATACTTCATCTGCAATGCGTGGTAAAATCACAACGCCTTCAGGTGGCAGTGCTGCAAACGTTAAAATCAAAGTAGTTCACCAACCAACGGGAACTATTAGCGAACTAACTACAAACGAAAGTGGTACGTTTATCGCTAATGGTTTACGTGTAGGTGGTCCTTACATGGTGATCATCGATTCTGATACGTTTAACGACACAACGGTTGAAAATATCTACTTAAACCTTGGTGAAACTTACCGTTTAAGCTCGCAGCTAGCTCCGCTAAACATCGAAAAAATTGAAGTGTCTGGTTATAAGATTGTTCAACAATCAGGTGGGTCTAGTAGCACTTTTGGTTCTGATACTATTGAGAACATGCCAAGCTTTAACCGTGATATTAAAGATATTGCGCGTTTAAATCCACTCGCCAGCATTAATGGTAGTGGTGAGCTAACGTTTGCAGGTAGTAACCCGCGTACCAACGGCTTAACTGTTGACGGTATTGGTCAAAATGATGACTTTGGCTTGAACTTTGGTGGCTACCCTACTTCTCAGCCTCCTGTAGCACTTGATGCTATTGAACAAGTTTCTGTTGATGTATCTCCTTTCTCAGCTTCTAAAGGTAACTTTGGGGGCGGTACTATTAACGCAGTAACAAAATCTGGTACAAATGAGTTCAAGTTTTCTGGCTTTTACGAAATTTCGACTCCTGAGATAGCTGGTGACGTAAAAAGTATTCGTGAAGAAGATGAATTAGAGCCATTAACAGGTCATAAAACCTATTCTTTTTATGACGTCGAGCCTATCCAGTCAGAAAAACGATATGGTTTCAACGTAGGTGGCGCTATCCTTGAAGATGAGCTGTTTTATTTTGTAAACTATTCTAAATGGTCGAGCGAACAAGATCTAGATTACGGCTTTGACGGTTCTGGTGCTTCAAATGAATTTAATACTTCTGAAGCTAACTATAATCGTTTCATTTCTATCTTAAATAATGAATATGGCTTTACTGATTCATTAGCCGGCGCGCCTGAAGATACCAACGAAAGCTTACTAGTAAAACTAAGCTGGAATGCTAGTGATGACCACCGTTTAGATTTCACTTATCAATGGCAAGACGATCAAGACGAGCGCAATAGCAGCAGCGGTGGTAATTCTGTTGTTATGCGATCTAACACCTATGCTTATGTTACTAAGTTTAATAACTTTTCAACTAAATTATACTCAGATTGGAGTGACAACTTCTCTACTGAGGTAGGCATTGCGTATAAAGATGTAACATCAAACAGCAATACACGTTCAGATTTAGGCAGTGTTCGTGTCTATGAAGAAGAAAAAAATGGTCGTGGTACAGGCGCTCAATTTGCTTTTGGCACAGACAGCACCCGCCACGCCAACGTATCTGAAACTAAAAACCTAACGCTTACATTTGATGCAACCTATTTAATGGATGAACATGAAATTAACTTTGGTGCACAGTACGAATCATTAAAGCTTTATAACCTATTTGCCGAAGATTCATTAGGCTCGTGGCAGTTTAAAAGCTTAGATGACTTTGAAAATCGTATGGTAAGTTTTGAAGCTTCAGATTGGAAAAAAGATGAAAATGGTAACTACCCATACGCTTTTGAGTACAAAAATGCCTATACCAACAATTCAGCTGATAAAGCTTATGATGTAACGCGTAACCAACTTGCACTTTATATTGAAGATAAATTTTACATAGGCGATGATTTAGAAGTCACAGCGGGTGTGCGTTATGAGCGTTTATCATCAGATGACAAACCAACACTTAATGAAAATTTTGCTAATACGTATGGCTTTACCAATCAAGAAAATCTTGACGGACTAGATATTATTTTACCGCGTATCGGCTTTAAATATTATGCTACAGAAGCACTTACGATTAGTGGTGGTATTGGTCGTTTCCAAGGTGGCATTCCAAACGTTTGGTATAACAACTCATTCCAAGCCGATGGTATTACAGAGGTAACCGCCCCTTCAACCGTTATTAATGAATATTATGCTAATAACCAAGCTGATATTACTCAAGTCCCAGATGAAATTAAAAACTCATTAGAAAAGGGCAGCGGCAGCGTTGCTTTTATAGACCCTAATTTTAAATTGCCTTCAAGCATTCGTACTCAAATTGGTTTTGAATACGAATTCGACTCTGAATTATTGGGCAACGGTTTTAAGTGGCAAGCAGAAATCGCTTATCATAAAAAAGAAAATGAAGCCGTATGGCACAATGCTTCGATTCAACCAGTTGGATTAGCGGCAGATGGTGAACGAGTTATTAACCAGACTATTTATGACAACTTTGATAATGCTGATATCGTAATGACTAACTCATCTGAAGATGGTCGTTCAATTATTATTTCAACAGGCCTTGCTAAAGAATGGGACAACGGCTTATTTACCTCTTTTAGTTATGCACACCAAGACGTAACTGAATCTTCTATTGGTTCAGCATCGCAAGCTGAAGGTAACTACAAACATAATGTTACCGTTAACCGTAACGAAGACCTTGCTGCACGTGGCTCTTACGAAGTGGAACACAGTTTTAAAATTAATTTAGGTTACAATACTGAATTCTTCTCAGGCTACGCAACCAAATTTAATGTTTACTTTGAACGTCGTTCAGGTCGCCCATTTAGCTACACGATGAATATGTACCAAGACAGTGATTTAGGCGATACAAGTACGTTATACACAAACGGTGCATACTTACCTTATATTCCAACAGGAGCTGATGACCCTCTCGTAAACTGGGGTGAATCAAAAATGAATTGGAATCAGTTAGAGCTGCTGTTAAACAAAGCCGGTATCTCTGAACGAGGCCAAATACTCGGTAAAAACACAGCAACTCAGCCTTGGGTAACAACCATGGATATAAGCATCAAGCAAGAGATCCCTGGTTTTGCACAAGGTCACAGTGGTGAAATTTACTTCATGATTGATAACTTTGCTAATTTACTTAACAGTGACTGGGGTATAGAGAAACGTTTAAGCTATGCAAACCAAACTATTTATGACTTTGGTGGTTTAGATGAGGAAGGTCGTTATATTATCGATTCAGCATATAACGGTGCGGATGTGCGTAATTACTCGCAAATCAGTTCATCGTCATCAGCTTGGCAGGCTAAAGTTGGTATCAGCTACAAATTTTAAGCCTTAAAGCAATACAAATAACGTGTTAAGTTATTTGTAAATCACAATAAACCCATTGCAAGTTTGTAATGGGTTTTTTCATATTCCCCCTACAATTTCACATGTTTGTCATAAAGCCCGCGTAATATAAACCCCGATATAGAGTTATTGCTCAAAAAAACACTCAAATAGACAAAAATAGTACTATTTATTAAAAATATATTGCGGTTGTATTTTATTTGTAACGAATAAATGAGGTACACTAGTAACGGATTTTGAATAAATGAACTTCGACTGTTTATTTTTCAAAATTTAAAATAAAAATATAAAAATTTAATTATTAACTACACGGGAAAATTAAATGAAAACTCAATTACGCAAAACAGCTCTTTCACTTGCTATTGCAGCATGTGTTGGTGTAAGTGGCGCTGCAATGGCTAACGAAACGACCTCTGCAATTAAAGGTCAAGTAATGGGGCCTAATGGCAACCCCGCAGCCGGCACTAAAGTAACAATTTTACACGTGCCTTCAGGATCAGTAAAAACAACTGAAGTAAATGACGCCGGTTATTTCACAGCCAAAGGCCTGCGTGTTGGCGGTCCTTATAAAGTAATTGTTGATTCTGATGTATATGCAGACCAAGAATTCAATAACATTATTCTTAATATTGGTAACGACTACCCAGTAAACGTTTCTCTTGAGTCACAATCAAGCATGGAACAAATTGTAGTTTCTGGCGCGCCAATTAGCGCAATGTCTGGTGGTACTGGTCCGGCGTCTACATTTACGCTAACTGATCTTGAAAATACGCCAGCTATTAACCGTGATTTAAAAGACATTATTCGTATCGACCCGCGTATCACAATTGATGATAGCCGTGGTTCAATTAACTGTGGTGGTGGTAACCCTCGTTACAACAGCTTAACGCTTGATGGCGTTCGTATGAACGATAACTTTGGCTTAAGCTCAAACGGTTACCCGACTATCCGTGCTCCTTTTTCTTTTGATTCAATTGAACAAGTATCTGCTGAGCTAGCACCATTTGATGTTCAGTACGGTGGTTTTACATCGTGTAACATCAACGCAGTAACCAAATCTGGTGGCAATGATGTTCATGGCGCTGTTTTCTATGATTACACTAGCGACTCTTTCAAGGGTGATAAAATTGAAGGTGATGACGTTGATAACGGTAACTATACTGAAAAACGTTACGGCTTCAACGTAGGTCTTCCACTAATTGAAGATAAACTATTTTTATTCACTTCATATGAAAAACTTGAAGGCGTTCAACAGTTTAACTACGATGGTTTAAGCAGTGGCAGTGTAACTGCTGATGATATTTCTCGAATTCAGAGCATTTCTCAATCTGTTTACGGTTATGATGCCGGTGGTATGCCTTCAAGTATGCCTGTTGAAGATGAAAAAATACTAGTTAAACTAGATTGGAACATCAACGAAGATCACCGCGCAAACTTAATCTACAACTACAACGATGGTAATACTGTTTCACAGTCTGATACTGGCTCTAGCCGTGTATCACTATCTAACCACTTTTATGACCAAAGTGCAGAATTCACTTCAATCATTGCATCTGTTTACTCTGATTGGTCAGATGACTTCTCTACTGAAGTTCGAATTGGTAAATCTGAGCTTGATGCAACAGTACAATCACTAGATGCAGCAAGCAGCTTTGGTGAAATGCAAATTCGTACCGACGATGGTGGTACAGTTTATATTGGTCCAGATGATTCACGTCAATCAAATGACTTAGATTACGATACAACTACATTTAAAGTTGCAGGTACTTACTACCTTGATCAACATACAATTACTGCTGGTTATGAGTTCGAAGAGTTAGATGTATTTAACTTATTCGTTCAGCATACTGAAGGTGAATATCGTTTTGACTCAATAAATAATTTTGAGGCAGGTCTTGCCGACCGTATCTACTACAATAATGCGGCAGGTACGAATGATCCAAATGATGCTGCTGCGAGCTTTTCGTACGCTCAGCATACGTTTTATGTTCAAGACGAATACGCATTTACAGACCTACATGCAAACATTACGTTTGGTCTACGTTACGACAAATATACAAGTGATGACGTACCTAACTTCAACCAAAACTTTACTGACCGCTATGGCTACAGTAACCAAAGTACATTTGATGGTATTGATTTAATTCAACCACGTGTTGGCTTCCAGTGGTATGCAACAGACGAGCTAGAAGTACGCGCAGGTGTCGGCTTATTCTCTGGTGGTAATCCAAATGTTTGGTTATCAAATTCATATTCGAATGATGGTATAACAAACATTAGTACATTACTTCGCGATGACGATAATAAAATTGATTTATTCAATACAGCTAATGTAAATGCTGGTAAACCAGGTTTTGAAGTTCCTCAGCAATTATTTGATGAGGTTGGTAATACTGTAATCGGCTCAGGTGATTCAGCAACAAACGCTGTTGACCCAGGCTTCGAAATTCCTTCAGAATGGAAGTATTCACTTGGTGCAACATACACAACTGAAAACGAGTATGTTATTTCACTTGATTACTTATACTCTAAGAAAAGAGACGCTGCATTAACGCGTGACATCGCTCTTCAAGATAGCGGCGAAAATACTTTTGACGGTCGCCCTATCTACGAGTCAATTGAAGGTCGCAAGGAGGAATACCTTCTTACAAATGTAACTGGTGATAGCGGTGATTCATCGGTTATCTCATTAGCGGTTAGCAAGATGTTTGATAATGGTGTGAGCGTAAACTTTGGTTATGCATACACAGATTCTGATGATGTTAACCCAATGACTAGCTCTACAGCAGGTTCTAACTACGGTAATATTGCGCTAACAGATCCAGGTAACCCAGGTGTTGCTTCATCTGATTACGAAATCCCACATCGTTTTACTATGACTCTTGGTTATAGTCATGAGTTTGTTGATGGATTTGCTACTCGCTTTAACCTATTCGGTGAAGCATATAAAGGCTTACCTTACAGCTACACATTTGATGGCAGTGATAGCAAATTCGGTGACTCAAACTGGAATGGCAACCGCCAGCTATTGTATGTTCCACTAGAAAACGATCCTAACGTTGTTTACGACATGAGTGCTGCTGATATCAATGAATTCAATGAATTTATTGCATCAAATGGTTTAAAACGTGGTCAAACGACTAGCCGTAACGCAGAGAACTCTGATTGGTTTGTTAAGTTTAACTTTAAAGTGACACAAGAGCTTCCAGGTTTTATGGAAGGTCACAAAGGTGAAGCATTCTTCGTAATTGATAACCTTACAAATCTGTTAAACGATGATTGGGGCGTACTTAAGAAAGGTCCTTTCGTAGGCGCTAGCATGATTTCAACATCAATTGATGAAGAAGGCCGCTACGTATACTCAGACTTTAACAAAAACAACGCAAATACATCAGTACAATCTGATGCGTCTTTATGGCAAATGCGTGTAGGTGTTCGTTACACTTTCTAATTTAGAATTGTAAACAAATACATTTTTTAAAAGCCCACTTTGGTGGGCTTTTTTATGCCTTTAATTTGTTATTTAACTTTTCAAAAATACTCACTAATACTTCGTATTCTTCGTTTGTTAAAGTGCTCAGTAATTGTTTTTCCCAATTCAGTGCATCGGGCGCTATATTTTCATATAAGCTTTGCCCTGCTTTGCTCAGTACAAGTAAGGCCGCGCGTTTGTCTTGCTTATTTAGCTCACTTCTCACTAAACCTTTATCTATTAAAACTTTTACCGCGCGCGACACTGTTGACTTATCCATGTTTGCTTGCGTGCATAAATCCTTTGCGTTGCTCTGGCCATACTGCGCTAAATTAGCAAGTATTCGCCACTGAGGAATATTTAAACCGTATTTAGTTTGATAAACCTCGGCAAAGTCGTTACTTACACGTGTTGCTACATTCGTTAATTGATAAGGTAAAAACGTTGCTAAATCAATTTTCATTTTTGGTTATCCCAGCTTTATAAGGTTTACTTTGGTGTTCATTAATATTTACGCATGTGCGGAGTTGCACATTTGATATTAGTCTCATTTGAGAGTATCTTAACTTAAATAAAAATAATATTAAACCAACCCCCTCTCACAGGAGTCAGTAATGGCGACACAATTAAGTTATATGACTGGTTTTGGTAATGAATTTGAAACACAAGCGCTACCCGGTGCATTGCCAATAGGACAATTTAGCCCACAAAAGGTTAAATACGACTTATACACCGAGCAATTTAGTTCGACTGCATTTACGGCTCCTCGCGCTTCAAATCGCCGCACTTGGTTTTACCGCCTTCGTCCGTCTGTAGTGCAAGGTGATTACCAAGCAATTGATAACGGCCTAATAAGAACAGCCCCAATTACTGAAGCCGTAACACCACCAACAATGCTACGTTGGAACCCTATTGATATGCCTTCACAGCCTACTGATTTTATTGATGGCTTGGTAACGATGGCAGCTAATGGCAGTGCTAATGGACAATCTGGTATTGGCATTCATGTATATGTCGCTAATCAGTCAATGCAAGGGCGTTACTTTTGCAATGCCGATGGCGAAATGTTGTTTGTCCCTCAGCAAGGTGAGTTATTAATTCACACCGAGTGCGGGAAGTTAAGTATTAAACCAGGTGAAATTGCTGTAATTCCCAGAGGAATTAAGTTCTCTGTTGATTTAATTGACGATACAGCCCGTGGTTATATTTGTGAAAATTATGGCCATGCGTTAGAGCTTGCAGAGCGAGGGCCTGTTGGTGCCAACGGTTTTGCCAACGACAGAGACTATCAATACCCTGTAGCAGCCTTTGAAGATAAAGAAGGTGACTTTGAGCTTGTTTCTAAATTTAACGGTAATTTATTTAGCTGTGAAATAAAGCACTCTCCTTTTGATGTAGTTGCATGGACGGGTAATAGTGCGCCCTATAAATACGACTTATCGCGTTTTAATGTAATGAATACAGTGAGCTTTGATCACCCCGACCCGTCTATATTCACTGTACTAACCTCTCCTTCTGCTACTGAAGGTATGGCAAATGTCGATTTTGTGATATTTCCACCGCGTTGGATGGTAGCCGAAAATACATTCCGTCCGCCTTATTATCACCGCAATATTATGAGTGAATTTATGGGCTTAATCGAAGGTGTATATGATGCAAAAGAGCACGGTTTTGTACCTGGTGGCGCAAGTTTACACAATTGTATGTCGCCACATGGACCTGAAGCCGACGTATTTGAAAAAGCTTCAAACGCTGAACTTACACCACAAAAATACGAAAATACATTGGCCTTTATGTTTGAGTCGCGCTATATAATTTCACCGACAAAATATGCATTAGAAGGTAAAGAACGCCAACCAAACTACACCGATTGCTGGCGTACTATTAAAAAACAATTTACAGGTTCACAGGATTAATTATGAAATTATACAGCTACTTTCGCTCATCAGCGGCTTATAGAGTGCGTATAGCGCTTAACTTAAAAGCAATTGATCATGAACTTGCTATTATTAACCTTTTAAAAACAGAGCAGCTTGGGGAAGAGTACTTAGCCACTAATCCGCAAGGCTTACTACCTGCACTTGAAACCGATGATGGTGTTTTATCACAATCGCTTGCAATACTGGAGTGGCTAGATGAAACGTACCCACAGTCGCCGTTAATTACAGGGACTGCGTGGCAAAAAGCACAAATAAGAAACTTAAGCTTTGCCATTGCTTGCGATATTCATCCTGTTAATAATTTACGCGTGCTGAAGTATTTATCAAACGAATTAGGTGTTGATGACGAGGCTAAAAATAAGTGGTATCGACATTGGATAGAAGTTGGCTTTGAAAAAATAGAACTAATGCTAAACGAAAGTAATGACTACTGTTTTGGCGACCAACCAACACTTGCTGATATTTGTTTAGTGCCGCAAGTATTTAATGCGATCCGTTTTAACGTAGATATGAGCGCTTATCCAAAAATTGCAGCCATTTACGAGCATTGTAATAAACTAGCTGCATTTAATGATGCTGCACCGCAAAATCAACCCGATGCAAATTAAGCTAATTTTTAGTAACTAACTTTGTAGCGCACTATGAATAACCGTAACGTGCTCAATTAAATCTAAGCCCAGATCAGTTAAATATCCGCCATCTGGGCTATCTATAATCCCTTTTTCAAATAAACGTTGCGCTGCACTAAGTAAGCTTGGCTCTGCGTCTGAATGTAATTTAATACCCTGCATTTTACTGTCGCGAGGGAATTTTGCTAATAGTGTGAATTCTTCGATCATTGTTTGATTAAATTGCATTGTGTGCACCTTTTTATTGTTCTGTGAATAACTAAGTTTATAATTAAATCACTTTGTGTACTTTACACTAGCACGTTTTTTAGCTTAATGTATTATTTTTAACCCTCCCTATTTAAAGGCCTCTAATGCGTCACTTTTTAATTCTATGTTTTTGTTTTAGCAGCTTATCGTATTCAATACTTAGTGAAGCAACAACGCTTAAAACCCATTCAATTATTGATGCAAACCAGTTTGTAAATGAAGAATCTAACTGTTGGTATGACAACAAACGCTATAGCGAAGGGTCATTAATACAAATTCACTCATTTACACTTTTGTGCGGTGCTAAAACTCCCCAGCATAGTAACAGCCAACTCATTTGGCTTAAAACAGATAAACAAGGCAATGCTATTTACCCTACGACTCCTAAAAAAATCACTGTGAATTAGCGCTAAAAGCTGATTTGAGCTACAATGCACGAAGTTTAAATAAGTAGTATGGCTATGGATAATCAACCTAAAAACCCTTTACATGGGGTAACGTTAGAACAAATACTTGTTGAGTTAGAACAGCGACTTGGCTGGAGAACACTTGGCGAGCAAGTAAAAATTAAATGTTTTACTGATCAACCGAGCATTAAATCGAGTTTAAAGTTTCTGCGTAAAACGCCTTGGGCTCGTGATAAAGTGGAAACACTTTATATTCACACTATAAATAACAAACCTATTCGTAGACCAAAAAGTGCACCGAGAGAAACATCTTCTCAAGCGCCCGATACAACAGGGTTTGTTTGGCCATCAATTAAAAAATGATGTAAAAATGGAGCTGATTTAGCTCCTTTTTGATTGTAGCAAGCGCGATTTATTGCTCTTTACAAATCACATTTAATGAGGCTTGTTCAATAGTAATAACCAGTTTTTGAGCAGTTTTAACTTCACCATCTAGTACGTACTTAAGCTCTTCTTCGCCTGTAACCTCGGCCCTTTTAGCATTTGTATGATGCGAATTTATTACTAAATGTGTTTGTGATCCCTCCCACTACTTTTAGATACACTACTAAGTAAGTACAATAATCATAGCGGTACTTATGAAAACAAAGAAACCACGTAAAACTCATACAACTGAATTTAAACAAGAAGCTGTTCCGTTAGCTGCAAAAATCGGTGTTGCTGCTACAGCTAGAGATTTAGACACCTTAATTTAACTGACGTAGAGCTTAACTCATCAGTTATCGCTTAAGCAGATTTCAGGTTAATTAACAATCAATTATAAGGTGTTGCATTGACCTATTGAATTCACCGCCACCTACTTCGCGAAGAATCAAAAATAAAGCGGTTCAAATTCATGCGAGCGCACCAAGCAGAATTTAAGGTGTCATGCATGGCTTTGGTGCTTGAAGTGTCGCGAAGTGGGTTTTATCATTGGCCTAAATTCGCTGAGCAGGTTAGTCAACGAGCATTGCAACAACAGCTACGAGATGAGTAAATACAACAGATTTTTGTTGATTCAAAGCAGTGTTATGGTGCTACTCGCATCCAAGTTGAATTGGAAGATAATCAGCAAACTACATGTATTAAACGGCGACAGCATGAGACGCTAAGGCTTAGCGGCCAAAGCGACTCGTAAATTCAAGGTCACAACTGACAGCAATCATAAGTTGCCCCTAATTTACTTGAGCGTGATTTTACTGTCACGGCACCAAATTAGAAGTGGGTAACGGACATTACCTATTTATGGACCAGCGAAGGCTGGCTTTATTTAGCCGTTATTATCGACCTGTTTCAAGAGCGGTAATTGGTTGGTCAATGAGTCCTAACATGAAAGCAGATCTCGTGTGTGATGCGTTAGAAATGGCTATTTTCCGTAGAGGCCAACCTAAAGGTGTTATCGTTCACCGTGACCGAGGTAGTCAATATTGATCTGGAGACTTCCGTAGTCTGCTGCAAAATTATGAATTACAGCAGAGCATGAGCAGAAAAGGAAATTGTTGGGATAACGCCTGCGCAGAAAATTTCTTCCACTCATTGAAAGTCTAAGCTATTTATGGATAGGAAAACAATGCGCCAAGCAGTATTTTAATACATTGAAGTTGATTACAATAAAGTTAGAAGGCATAGTGCGAATGGCTATCTCAGCCCAGAAGCATTTGAACTAAAGAACATTGCTTAGTATTGTGTCCATTTAGTGCTAGGGATCAATACGAATGGGTAGCTAAATTTAGTACGTTTTGAAAATAATGCTAAAAACTACAATGGAACGAGTTAAACTACATCAGTTATACAAATTCGTTTAATTAAGTGGTCTATTTTTCGGTAAGTAAACTATGTCGATAGCAAGGCAAAAATTTCGATATTCATTTGTTCTATATAAGAAATTTTTAACGAAGTTAGCGTCAGGTTTAATCCTTAAAATTGATTAGGTATTATTACGAATTGGTATTAGCATAAACTCAAGGTAATAAACTTATTTACATATTAAACAATCATAATGATATTTTTATACAGAACTTTATTACTTTAACGAACAACCAAATCGCTAAAGCACTTGATTGAGCTCATATTAATTGGCAACAGGCTAAAATGAGTACCGATGAGCAATTACTTATTCAAGCAAAAGCGATGCAACGAGATACACGATGAAAACACCTTATCTATTTATACTCACTTTAATGCTGTGCATTTTTTCAACTTACACCTTTGCCCATCAACTAAGTACAAGTTATATAACCTTAAATAGCGAGAACAATAATGACACCAACACCAACAAAAACCAATACACGGGTACCTGGCAAATTAATATAGGCGACTTAGAGCACGCAGTGCCTCTGGATTTAGATAAAAACGGACAAATTTCGTGGGCAGAAATAAAAGTAAAACGCAGCTCAATTAATAACTTCATTGAAGAAAATTTAAATATCACGCAAAACGCGCAAACATGCCCTTTAAAAAGTGAAGGAATCTATCAGCTAGATAACCATTTAAACCAGCCTTATTTGGTGATTCCGCTACTGTTTAGCTGTTATGACAATGAAGCAATCTCTCTTTCCTATTCTGCTTTTTTTAAAACCGATGCCAACCATAAATCCATCGTAAATATAAACGGTGTATCTCGTTTATTTAATATCAACGAGACACAACAAACGTTCAGCTTTAAGCAATCAAGTTATTTAAGTACGTTTAATCAATACGTGTATCAGGGTGTTTTACATATTTGGATTGGAATTGATCATATTTTATTTTTAATCGCTTTGTTACTTACCTGTGTTTTAAAACGCAGCGATAAAGCATGGCAAGGTATTAGCTCTAAAAAACAAATTATTAAACACACAGCATGGATAGTAACCGCGTTTACTCTTGCGCACTCTATTACGCTTACCGCCACAGCTATGAACTTAGTCTCGCCAAATAGTCGTTGGGTAGAACTAGGAATTGCTATATCGGTTTTATTTGCAGCATTAAATAATGTGTGGCCGCTGGTATTGCGCTTAGGTTGGCTTACTTTTGCTTTTGGTTTACTACATGGGATGGGATTTGCGAGCGTACTTGGCGAGCTTGGCCTGTCGAGCGATTATCAACTACTCAGTATATTGGCGTTTAATTTAGGCGTAGAAATCGGTCAGCTCAGTATATTACTGATGGCCTTACCAATACTCATTTATGTACGACACTACACTTGGTATAAAAAGTGGTTAATGCCAATGGGTTCCGTTGCTATCGCAATCGTTGCAATTCAATGGTCAATCGAGCGCTTTTAATACCTATTCGCTTAATTAAGTGATCTATTTTGAGATAAGAAAATCGTGTCGATAACAAGGCAAAAATTTCGTTATTTAGTTGCCTATATCAGAGGCTTTTAACGCAGTTATCATCAGGTTTAATCCATCAAATTAATTAAGTATTATTGCAGATTGGTATAAGTAAGCTAAAAAATAAGCTAGCCAAAGTATTGGCTAGCTTATTTTGAGCGTTACTGGGCTTTGTCAAATGGCATCAGTAATGTTTTCATCGCGGGGCGAAGTGCGATTAGTACCGTTTCTTCAGTTAGCTCAGGGTAAAGTAATTTTCTGAGTAATAACCCCGCCATCATCGAAAAAATAACATTAATTCGGCTTTCAAGTTCAAGCTCATCAATGTCTTTGAGCGCACTTCGCTCGCTTGTTAAAAGCTGCCTCATGCGACCTCTTGCTTGAATATCTGCTTCACGCAAGAGAGTTGCGACTTTAACATTTCGACCCGCTTCTGCCATCATATCTAAATCAATGACACATGATCCTGTGTCCATGTGCCTTTGCACACCAATATTTAAACCATCTAAAAGAGCCGCTAAAACATCACCAGGGTGATCTTCAAACTTTTGAAAGATGGAGAACATTTCTTCCATGTCTTTTTCAATAATGCGTTCTATAATGGCTTCTTTACTTTCAAAGTAATTATAAATATGGCCTGCACTCATCCCTGCCGTTTTAGATATTTCAGCCATACCCGCACCATGGTAACCTTTTCGGCGAAAACACTCTGCAGCAGCTGTTAATATTTGTTCACGCCTAGCCAGTGCTATCGCGGGATCTGTTTGCCTTTTTGATTTAGGCTTCAAGTTCAACTCCACTACCAAGTTATAAGCTCAGTAAAGCGAGAAGCTATAAATAGTCTCGTCATATAAATATGTAATGCGGCTTTAAAAAGCCGCATATATTATTTCTCTTCCTGAGTTATTTCACTGGCTACGTTCCATCCGCCACCAAGCGCTTTGTACAAGTTAATTTGACTCGCAAGATACGCTTGCTGACCCGCAATTAACTGCTGTTGCGCGCCGTACCATGTACGTTGAGCATCAAGTACTTGCAAGTAGCTATCTGCACCTTTTTCGTAACGCATTTTTGATAAATCAAACGTGATTTGTCAACTACTTATAAGCATATCAAGGGCACTTAATTGCTCTTGGTAACCTTCTCTATCAGCAAGTGCATCGGCTACTTCGCGAAACGCATTTTGAATTTTTTGCTGATACGTTGCCACTGCAATTTCTTGATCAGCTTTTGCTACATCAAGATTTGCTTGGTTACGTCCCATATTAAAAATAGGTAAGCTAATTGTCGGCACAAAACTCCATGTACCCGAGCCTGAATCAAACAAGCCACTTAAGTCACTTGAAGCAGACCCAGCATTGGCTGTTAAGCTAATGCTTGGATAAAACGCCGCACGAGCAATACCAATATTGGCATTTGCAGCAAGCATTAAATGCTCAGCGGCTTTAATATCAGGGCGCTGCGATAACAAGTCAGACGGTAAACCAACCGGTACTTCTGGCATGCTAATCAAGTTAGTCAGGTCTTTATTAGGCAGTAAATCAGCTGAAACAGATTTACCAACTAATAAATCTAAGGCACTTTTATCACGCTTTAACAAACGTTTGTACGTTGCTATGTCTACTTTTGCTGTAGCAACTGTACTTCTAAGCTGCTCAAGGGTAATTGAAGAAGCTGCACCTAAATCAAAGCTTTTTTGCGTAAGCGATAATGACTCTTGCTGAGAAGTCAGCGTTTCTTTTGCAAGCTCTAGCAGTTGTAAATCCGTCGCGTAATTGAGCCATGCATTTGCCAACTCTGAAATTAACGACACTTGCGTGCTGTATTGGCTAAGCTCTGTAGAGTATAAATTTTGCAGGGCTTGCGCTGATTGGTTACGCACTTTGCCCCAAATATCTAACTCGTAGGAGGTAATACCCACTGTTGCACTGTACTGCGAGCTAATAGTAGCATCGCCAGTCCCCGCTAAATCAGCAGGTAAGCGCTGACGCGTACCTGATGCGTTTAAATCAAGAGACGGATACAAAGCAGAGTCTTCAATTTGATACAAACCACGCACACGCTGCACATTAAGCACTGCAATTTGCATGTCTTTATTATGCTCAAGGCTTTGACTAATTAACGTTTGTAGTTTTTCATCATTAAAAAACTGCTGCCACTTTAATTGCTGCGCAGCGCTTTGCTCAGTACCTGATGCATAAGCATCAGATACTGGTAGCACAAGGTCTTTTTGCTCTGGCGCTAATTGGCAACCACTTAGTACTAATAAAGTGATTGCACTTAGGCTTAATGTTTTAATGCTCATTCTGCGCTCTCCTTTGTTGTTTCGTTAGTTTTACCAGGAAATACACGGCGAACTAACACAAAGAATAACGGTACAAATACAACAACTAATATTGATGATGCGAGTGTGCCGCCAATAATCGAAATACCTAACGCATTTTGCGCACCAGAACCCGCACTTGAAGCAATAGCAAGCGGTAAAACACCACAAATAAAAGCCATCGAAGTCATGAGTATTGGGCGCAAACGTAGGCGAACAGCTGCAATAGCAGCATCAACTAAACCAAGTCCTTCTTCCATTTTATGAATCGCAAACTCAACAATGAGTATCGCATTCTTAGATGCCAAACCAATGGTGGTCAACAAACCTACCTGCAAGTAAATATCGTTAGATAAACCACCAGCCAGTGCCGCCATAATCGCACCAAATATACCCAGTGGTACAATCATCATTACCGCAAATGGCACCGACCAACTTTCATAAAGCGCAGCTAAACATAAAAATACAAACAACAGCGACAAGCCATATAATAAGGGTGCTTGACCACTACTTGAGCGCTCTTGGAATGAAATACCGGTCCACTCAGACGAAATACCATTAGGTAGCTGTTTAACTAAACGCTCCATTTCATCCATTGCTTGTCCCGTGCTGTAACCAGGCGCTGCACTACCTTGAATTTCCATTGCTGAAAAACCATTGTAACGCTCTAAGCGTGGTGAACCGTATGTCCAAAACGAGCTAGCAAAAGCTGAAAACGGCACCATGTCGCCATGATCATTGCGCACATACCACTTGTTTAGATCCTCAGGCACCATACGCGACTGCGCATCACCTTGTAGGTATACTTTCTTCACACGACCACGGTCTATAAAGTCATTTACATAACTACTACCCCAAGTAGTGGCAAGCGTGCTATTTATATCGCCTTGTGAAACACCAAGTGCTTCAGCTTTAGCTAAGTCTACATCAAGCTGGAGTTCTGGCATGTCTTCTTGTCCATTTGGACGAACACCCGCTAAAATTGGGCTTTGGCTTGCCATACCTAACAATTGGTTTCTTGCCGCTAATAAATCATCATGTCCAAGGCCAACACGGTCTTGTAAAAAGAGAGTAAAGCCATTGGCCGTACCCAACTCAACAATTGCCGGCGGTGGAAATGCAAAAACAAAGGCTTCTTTTATTGTTGAAAAGTAGCCCATTGCTTTACCTGCAACCGCTTTAACAGATAAGTCATCGCGCTGACGCTCATCCCAATGCTTAAAGTTAACAAACGCAATCGCTGAGTTTTGGCCAGAACCTGCAAAACTAAAACCAGTCACGGTAAAAATACCGTTAACTGCTTCAGATTGATCATTTAAGAAATGATTCTCTACTTTTTTAACAACCTCAAGTGTTTCTTGTGTTGTAGAGCCTGCCGGTAATGACACTTGGTTAAACAAAATACCTTGGTCTTCATCAGGCAAAAATGCCGTTGGTAAGCTTGAGAATACATAAACCATGCCGCCCACAATCACGCCATAAATAAGCAAATAGCGCTTAGAGTGCTTAAGCATACGGCCCACAAAGCTTTGTGCACCTGAGTTTGTTTTATCAAAACCACGGTTGAAGCCTGTAAAAAATCGGCCAAATAACGTGTTATTATTATGTACATGACTTGGTTTTAAAAGCGTTGCACACAATGCAGGTGTTAAAATAAGGGCCACTAAAACCGATAACCCCATCGCTGATACAAGTGTTATAGAAAATTGACGATAAATAACCCCAGTAGAGCCGCTAAAGAATGCCATTGGTATAAATACCGCAGAAAGCACCATGGCAATACCGACCAACGCCCCTTTAATTTCATCCATAGATTTACGCGTAGCTTCAATTGCCGAGAGCTTCTCTTCGGTCATTAAGCGCTCAACGTTTTCGACTACAACTATCGCATCATCCACAAGTAAGCCTATGGCAAGTACCATTGCGAACATGGTTAACGTATTGATTGAATAACCAAATGCGTACAAAATACCAAACGTACCGAGCAATACCACAGGCACGGCAATAGTCGGAATAAGCGTTGCACGGAAGTTTTGTAAAAACAAATACATGACGACAAACACTAAAATAATCGCTTCAATAAGCGTATGAACCACTTTTTCAATTGATAAAGATACAAACGGTGTGGTGTCATAAGGTACAACTACGTCTAACCCTTCAGGAAAATAAGGTTTTAACTCATCAATTGCGGCTTTAACGCCTGCCGCTGCATCAAGTGCATTCGCGCCACTGGCCAATTTAATACCTAAACCCGAAGCAGGTTGTCCATCGTAGCGTGCTACAACACCGTAGTTTTCGCCACCCAACTCTACATGTGCAACATCCTCAAGGCGTACAAAAGAGCCATCAGGATTTGTTTTTACTAAAATATTTTCAAACTGCTCGACCGTTTGTAAACGACTTTGCGCTGTCACCGTTGCATTAAGTTGCTGTCCAGCAACTGCTGGCATTCCTCCTAATTGGCCTGCAGATACTTGTGCATTTTGCGCGCTAATTGAGGCGCTAATATCCGCTGGCGTTAGTTTATAATTTTGCAGTTTTGAAGGGTCTAACCAAATTCGCATAGCGTATTGTGAGCCAAATAATTGCACTTCACCTATACCTTCAACACGTGAAACAATATCTTGCACGTTTGATGATACATAATCACCAATATCGATGTTGGTCATACTGCCATCTTTAGACACAAAACCCAATACTATTAAGAAGTTACGAGCAGACTTTGCAACAACAACACCTTGCCTTTGTACTTCTTCAGGTAAAAGTGGTGTTGCAGTCGCTAATTTATTTTGCACTTGAACTTGTGCAATATCAGGGTCTGTTTCGGCACTAAATGAAAGAGTAAGCGTTGCTGAACCGCTCGATTCAGACGTTGATGACATATAAAGTAAGCCATCCAGCCCTTTCATTTTTTGTTCTATAACCTGCGTAACCGTATCTTCAAGCGTACGTGCAGATGCACCAGGGTACGTTGCCGTGATACTAATTGCTGGCGGTGCAATTGACGGATACTGTGCAATTGGCAAGCTTTGTATAGCCAAAATACCTGCTAGCATCACTACTATTGCCAGTACCCATGCAAAAATGGGCCTGTCGATAAAAAATCGTGACATTACAACTCTCCGTTATTGTGCTTTATCAGCTTTTGTAGATGACTGAATTTCAGAAGGACTCACTGGCGCACCTGGGCGTATTTTTTGTAAGCCTTCTACAATTAATTTATCGCCATCACTTAGGCCATCAGTAACAAGCCAATCTGAACCAACGGTTCTATCCACTTTTAACACGCGACTTTCTACTTTATTATCTTTACTAACAACCATTGCTGTTGGCTCGCCTTTGTTGTTACGGCTTACACCGCGTTGCGGTACTAAAATCGCATCCGCTTTAACGCCCTCAACAATAGATGCACGTGCATACATGCCTGGTAATAATAGCTTTTCAGGGTTAGGGAATTTAGCGCGCAAAGTTACAGAGCCGGTACTTGGGTCAACAGTCACCTCTGAGAACTGCAACGTTCCTTTGTGAGAATACGCCGAGCCATCTTCCATTATTAATTCAACATCTGTTTGGCTGTTTGCATCAATACCTAAACGGCCAGATGCAATCGCTTTTTTAAGTTGCGTCAACTCATTGCTCGATTGTGTTAAATCAATATAAATTGGGTCTAATTGAGTCACTGTAGCAAGTGCTGTACTTTGATTAGCACTTACTAATGCACCCACTGTTACGCTTGATTTACTAATTTGGCCACTAATAGGAGAAGATACATGGCTGTAATCAAGGTTAATTTGCGCTGATTTTAACTGAGCCTTAGCCGTTAATAATTCAGCATTTGCTTGTTTGTACGCAGCATCCGCTTCGTCAAAGTCTTGTTGACTCACTGCTTTGATTTTTAAGAGTTCGCTGTAACGTGATGCTTTTGATTTAGAGCTGGCAATGCTTGCCTCTGCGCGTGCAACGCTCGCTTCACTTGCTGCAAGGTCTGCTTCAAATGTAGCTGGGTCTATTTGATACAGTGCTTGGCCTTGCTTAACCTCTTTACCTTCGACAAATAAACGAGATTGCACAATACCACTTACTTGTGGGCGAATTTCAGCAATTTGAAATGCACTGATACGCCCAGGAAGTTCTTTTTTGAGAGTAAGCGCTTGGCTTTTTAATGTGAGTACACCCACTGGCACAGCTTGAGGAGCTGAAGCTTGTGACTGCTCAGTTGCTTGGTCACAACCAGTTAAAGCAACAGAACCTACGAGGGCGGACAATACAAATAAAGCGATGCGGGAACGCTGCATGTTAAATACCTTTTAGTTTAGAGTGAACGATCATTCTAAATTAAAACGCACTGAGAATGAATCTTAATTAGAAGAAATTTACACAAACTTACACTCCCCAGTACAATATACGTCTTAGGTTGCATTTAATGTTAATTAGATGAAAATAGAATCAAGACTGTATGAAAATAAAACAACTGAACATATTGAAATAATATCTCATTTTAGAAACGAAGTGTTTAACAGACACAAAAAAGCCAAGCAAATACAGCTTGGCTATTTATATAAAAACTAAAGCGCACCTTATTTTAAAGGATATTCATAGGTTGGATCTTAAGAAAGCTTGAAGTTGAACTCTGTTAATGATCAAATAGTTACGCCAATAAAAACATGACTAAAAACAGAGTTCACATGCAGATTAACCAAGTTTCAAACCAATTAAAAGCCCTTATCTCAGAAAAACACCTCATTGAGCTTGCAAAAACCTCTGGATTTCAAGTTCGACACCGTTGCCTGTCGATCGTTTCTCTGCTCAAAGCCGTATTTAAAAGCTTATCTTGCCTGCAAGACGCTAACTTGTCAGATATCCATCAAAACTTGCGAACGCAGGCTGATTGCACGATAAGTTATAAACCCTTTCATAATCAAATTCGAAAACCAGCCTTGACTGAGCTTGTCCGTGAGCTCGTTATTCAAGCGATGTCTAAATTGACTGTAAACACGCTGGATAAAACCTTTTTTACCCAGCGAGGAATACAGCGAGTGTTATTGCAAGATGGTTCTTCATTTGCTCTACATGATGAATTAGCGCAGGTTTTTGCTGGTCGTTTTACTGCTGTAAGTCCTGCCGCAATTGAGTTGCACGTTACCTATGACCTATTTAATGAACAACCCTGCGAAATAGATATTCGTCCTGATGTTGAAACTGAGCGCGCCTTTTTACCAGGTAGCCACACACTTGAAGATACGTTATTACTTGCTGATGCTGGGTATTTTGACTTAGATTACTTTGAGCAAGTAGCTCAAGATGGCGGATATTTTTTGATCAGAGCAAATAAAAACATTAACCCAATCGTTACATCAGCCTATTGCGCGGGTATAGAACTTAAAGAAAAGAACATTAAACTCAAAACGTTACTCGATAAATTCGCAAGCCAACCACTTGAATTAACAGTACGTTGGAAGAAAAATGGGCCCGAGTACAGGCTTATCTATTTACCGAATGAAAAGCGCCCCGTTTTCCTTGTTACTAATTTAAAAGAGGCACAGTTTAGCTTTGACGAGCTACTCGATATATATGCAACTCGTTGGCAAATTGAGTTGTTTTTCAAAGAACTAAAGTCATGGAATAACCTTAAAGGGTTCATCACACGAGATCCTCATATTGCCGAATCATTGGTTTGGCTGAGTATACTGCAAACACTTATCAAGCGTTTTATCTGCCATAGTGCAGCGACGATATTTAAGTGTGCGATCTCGACATTTAGAGCGAGTAAGTGCAGTTATCTTTGGTTGGATGATATTCTGGATTGCATAGAACAAACACGGTGCAGCCATAAGATACATCGTGTATTTGAGCTACTAGCGGTAAATTGTAAGCGGCAAAGCATTGAGAAAAACAATGATATTTGCCGTTTTAAGATAGGAAGTCACACGGTCTGTGTTCCTTAAGAACTAAGCTATGAAAGGATATTAGCACTGTGCTAAGTTGTATTAGTGTGATTACCAAGGGATTATGTCGGTCTAATTACCGAGCGACTTTGTCGTAAATAGCATATCAGCCAGTTGCTAAACTGGCTATCTTTTATGCCGATTCAGCTAAAGCATTAGATTTTTCGACTCGCAATGCGGTGGTATTCATATTGTTTCTTAGCCACATGCTACGCACACCGCCCGCGCTAATATCAACACCTAAGGCTTCACTGAGCTTCATCGCGACTTTCTGCTGACCAAGGTGAGGGTGTTCAATAGAGAATTGCACAACGGCGTCTTCTATTGCCTTATCCACACAGTTTTTGTGCCGTAGATTAGGTGTTTCTTGGCGTTTTAATGCTTCAGGGCCACCTTGCTTAACTAGTCTTAAGTGCCGGTGAATAGTATCTCGTGATACGCCACTTTGGCGTGATGCAGCGCTGACGCTTCCGAGTTTTTCGATTAACGCTAATACTTCAAGTTTCTTCTGTACTGCCAAGTCTTCTGATGCGAGTTTGCTTGGTTCATTAACTTCAGAGATCTTGAGTTTGCGGCCAGCGAAGTGAGCGGTAAACCCTTTTTTACTCGTGTTCCTTATCTCGATTTTCTGATTGGCAATGGAGTGCTTGAGCGGTGAATCTATTAAATAGAACTTGTTGCCATAACTGAAGGTATGGTCGTTACGTATTTTACGGTGATCTTTAATGACGCAGATATCATCAAGGTTGATGTGTTTCGACAGAGCCGTAAATTCAGGTGCTTGCTTTGATTTAACTTGAATTTTGGTTTGCCAGAACTGCGGAATAAAGACGTGTTTAAGGTAGGCATTAGCGGCAGCAATATCATTGATATTGTTCAACCTAAGCTCGGGAACAAGACGGTCTTGGAAGGTATCGAATGCTCGCTCAATACGGCCTTTGCCTTGCGGTGAGTTGGCAAAAATGATTTCAATGCCTAGCTCCTCGCAAGCCCTCTGCATCTGTGAGAAGTTGCAGCGTTTAGGGCCACCGAATATACCGGCTCTATCCACATAAAGCGTTTTAAAAACGCCTTTGGCTTCAATACAATCTCGCATCACTTTCAAACAACCAACCGTCGTTTCTGAGAGAAAGAACTCTGCGTATACTTCACTGGTAGCATCATCAATCATGGCAATTAAACAGTGCTTTTTATCCCCAAACCAGCGATGCGGACTGCCATCCATTTGCATCATTAAGCCCGCTGCTTCCATACGCTCTCTACGTTTACGAACATTGCTGCGCCTGCGCTTAGCTCGTTTAACATGGTGAATATCATGCGCCCAACCTCGCAGTGTTTCGCGCTTCACAACAATGTTTTCGTTTTCGGCCAACTGCTCAGCCAAGTGCAACAAGTTCAAATCGAAATACTTATCTTTAATCAAAGCCTGTACTGCTTTCTTAATTGATACTGGCGTTTTGTTTGGCGGGGTTTTACCGCTATTACCATGAATAGCGAATTGAATACCGACTTGCTGATATTGCTTTACGTAGCGTTCAATGGTGCGTCGAGACTTACCGAGTAATTTTGCAGCATTGGCAATTGTTATTCTACCTTCGACTACCTTAGCAATGATATCAACAGTGAGTTGAGCTTTAGAGTCCATCACAATCATCCTCAACATGCCTTCTAGTATTCAAAAAAATAAACACTAACAGGCACATAAAAAAATGACCGACAAATTCCCTTGGTAATTAGCAATTACGACAGAATCGCTTGGTAATTAAGATACGACAAAATCGCTTGGTGTTAACAATGTTAACTGTATTAGTTCAGACAAGATCTGACAATTCAACTTGAAAAAGTGAGAGTTACCCGTTTTGATAAAGGTGTCGAATCTTTAAATCAAAACAAACAAAAAGGTAACTCTCATGTTGCATACTAACAATCCAATCATAAAACACAAAGCTGGTTTACTTAACCTTGCCGAAGAACTAGGCAATGTATCAAGAGCCTGTAAAGTCATGGGCGTATCACGAGATACATTTTATCGTTATCAAGAACTCGTTAATGAAGGTGGTATCGATGCATTAATCGAAAAGAACCGCCGTACACCAAACTTGAATTCAAGTATTAAGTGCAATCATTATGCAGCCACCAGAACTTCTGATTGCCCCGTAAATAACTCATGAGGGGTTTTATACCCTCTTGTTTTTCTTGGCCGATGGTTGAGCTTATCAACTGCCGCCTGTATTTCTGCTTCACTTAGCGACATAAAGTCAGTTCCCTTGGGGAAGAAGCGTCTAAGTAAGCCGTTGGTATTCTCATTTATGCCCCGCTCCCATGATGAATATGGGTGAGCGAAATACACATCCGCTTCTAATTTTTGTGCAATATGCTCATGGTGAGCAAACTCTTTTCCATTATCTAAAGTCACGGTAATAACCTTACCTTTATAGGGTGTCATACACTTGATCAGCGCATCGGCTGTTATTTTCGCATGCTTGCTTTCAATTCTGTGAACGACTGTATATAACGTTTTACGTTCAACCATTGTAACAAGGGCATTTTTACGCCCTTTGCCTATCACTGTATCGCCCTCCCAATCACCAATCCTAGACTTTGAATCCACAATACTTGGGCGTTCATCAATACTGACTCGATTAACTATCTGTCCACGTTTATCGTAGCTTCCATAGCGTTTTTTATACTTTTTACATGCACGAGTGAGTGTCTTATGTAGTTCACCACCACGAGCCTTGTCTCTGTAAATATATTGATAAATCGTTTCATGATGCAAAACGACCTTTTTCTCTAAAGCTAAGCGGCCTGCCACCTGCTCTGGCGAAAGTCCGTCAACCAACAATTTATTAATCCAGTCAGTAACATCATCTGTTAACTTACTTGCTTTGAAAGATGACTTGCGTCTTTGCTCTGCAAAATTATTGGCTTGGTTAGGTCGATAGCCTTTAAGCCCTTTATTGCGTCATCTATCTCTAGAGATAGATGACGGTGAACGAGTGAGTTCATCAGCTATCTGTTTTTGGTTATTTCCTGCTTTTATTAACGCGTAAATCTGGTATCTTTCTGCTTGTGTCAGCTGTTTATATTTCATTAAAGCAATCTCCTTTGGCGAGAGAATGGCCGAATTATAACAGCTGGCCATCTAATCTGAGAAATTGCACTTATTATCCGAATTTAGGAAATATAAAGAATCGCGTTGACGAAGAAACAGAGCAAGCCGTCATTAACTATGCAGTTGACTATCCTGCTCACGGTCAACATAGAACCAGCAATGAGCTTCGTAAGTTAGGCGTGTTTGTCTCAGGTAGTGGTGTTCGTTCAATCTGGTTGCGTCACGATTTAGAAAACTTCAAAAAACGATTGAAAGCATTGGAAAACAAAGTCGCTAATGAAGGCATTATTTTATCTGACGCTCAAGTTGCTGCGCTAGAAAAGAAAAAACATGACGATGAAGCCTGTGGTGAAATTGAAACAGCGCATCCCGGTTATCTTGGCTCACAAGACACATTTTATGTTGGTAACCTTAAAGGTGTTGGTCGTATCTATCAACAAACCTTTGTGGATACCTACAGTAAAGTCGCCTTTGCGAAGCTCTACACAACGAAAACGCCAATTACAGCGGCTGACATGCTCAATGATAAAGTATTGCCTTATTTCGAAGGTCACAAATTGCCTATGCTTCGAATATTAACTGACCGAGGAACTGAGTATTGTGGGCGAGTTGAGCATCATGATTATCAGCTATATTTGGCAATTAACGACATCGACCATACAAAAACGAAAGCAATGTCCCCGCAAACAAATGGTATCTGTGAGCGTTTCCATAAGACGATTTTGAACGAGTTCTATCAAATCACATTCCGCAAAAAGTTGTACGATTCAATGGAAAAACTACAAAAAGATCTGGACGAATGGATGGATTACTACAACAATGATCGGACTCATCAAGGAAAAGTATGTTGCGGTCGAACACCACTTGAAACATTATTGGATGGAAAAACGGTTTGGGCAGAAAAGAATTTAGCTCAAATCTAAACTAACAGTCACCATTAGAAAAATGGGTAACTGTCAGATCAAGTCTGAGCTAGTACAGCTAAGTAATAACTCTTGAAACTAATAACTGCTCTACCCTAATACCCTCTACATCAACCACTTCGAATTTAAAGCCTGAAAAGGTTAAATGTTCCGCACGCTTGGGTATTCGCTTCATATTGTAAATTAAAAAGCCTGCAACGGTTTCATAGTGCATTTGCTCAGGAAACTCTTCTATGTCCAGTAGTTTTGCTAAATCGCTAATCGGAGTTAAACCATCAACTAACCAAGAGTCTTGATCGCGTTCTATAATTAATTCATCGCCTTGGTGAGTTATTAAATCCCCCATAAAGCCTTTCATTAAGTCTTTTACCGTAACGATACCGACCGATAAAGCGTATTCATTAACAACAACGGCAAACGGTTTGGCTGCACTTTTAAAGGCATTTAATGCTTCTGATAGGCTTAATGTCTCGGGTAAATAAAAAACATCTTTATCAATCAACTCATCATTTATATTGGCTGCTTCACCTTTTAATACTTGTCGTAAAATATCTTTTGATTCAACAGAGCCATGTAACTTATCTAAGCTCCCTGACACCACTAAAAAGTGATTATGAGGATGATCAATAATTTTAGTCGCAATATCATGACTCGATTCATTTAAATCAAAATAGACAATTTGGTCGCGTGGCGTCATTACACTTGATAAAAACCGCGCTTCTAAATCAAACACATTGCCTATTAATTCATACTCTTGCTTTTGCAAGCTTCCGTATGCAGCACCTGCATCCATCATCGCAACAATATCTTCAGTTGTTACATTGTCTTCCCGCTCTGCGGGTACTTTAAATAAGCGCAGTACAAAGTTAGTTACACCATTAAAAAACATCACTAACGGGGTTAAGGCAAAGGTCACCCAACGCATTATAGTCACCACTCTCACAGCGACTGCTTCTGGCATGATCATCGCTAAGCGTTTGGGCATTAAATCGGCGAACAATATAAACAAAGACGTAATAGTAAAAAACGAAAATAAAAAGCTAATTTTCTCTACATGTGCGCCTTGATAAAATAGTACCAACACGCTTTCAACATAAGGAGATAAAGCCTGCTCGCCCACAATACCACCCAATATCGCAATCGCGTTGAGTGCTATTTGGATCATGGCAAAAAAAGCCCCTGGATTCTCTTGTAGCTTTAATACCGCTGCAGCTTTTATATTTCCTTCATCTGCCATTACTCGCAGTTTTATTTTACGCGACGCCGCAATTGCTATTTCTGACATAGCAAACAACGCACTGATCAAGATCAATAAGCTAATCCCGATTAAATCACCCATTTAACGCTCCAAAAAAGTTAGTGCTTTTGAAACAAAAGCAGCTGATTATAGTCGGTTTTTTAAACGCAGCAATTTAAATTTAAAAAATATATTAAAGTAATTATATTTCATGGTGTTATATTAATAAAACCACTTATTTTACTATTCTAATATTTTTAAATGCAGCTTTTAATTGCGTAACTAAGGCAGGATCCATATTAATATTGCAAGCAAAGTACAAAGGGGATTGTGTTGTATTCAAACTCAGAACAGGTTCAAGTAATTTAAGCCTTGGCTCAGCTTGAATTCGATAGTCAAATTGCTTTTTACTAAGCACAACAAAATCTAGAATATCGTCGCGAGTACTAGGGGCTGTTGATCTTTCACATTGGTAGCCAAATCATTGCACATGCCAGCGCTAACATACTCTCAAACTGTAATTTCAATTTATCGTACCTTGTCGCTATAGCACGGAAGTGCTTTAGCCTTGCAAAGGCATTTTCAACTAAATGCCTATATTTATATAAGCACCAATCAATATCACCATTACCTGTTTTTGAGTTTTTCTTTCTAGGGATCACTGGGCTTGAGTTTCTCTCTCGAACCTTATTTCTAATGACTTCACTATCATAGCCTTTGTCTGCGATAACAAAATCGCCTTGGGGCAATAATTCAATCAGTTCATTTGCCACTTTACTATCATGAACATCGCCGCCTGTAATAATAAATTCAATTGGTAAGCCATAACTATCAACAGCTAAATGAATTTTACTTGTATTACCGCCACGACTTAATGCTATCGCTTGTTCTTGTTGAGACGCAGCACCTGTACTGTGTTGATGTGCTTTAACATAACTGCCATCAATGAATTCCCACTCAGTGTCACTATTGGCGGATAATGATTTGAACAACCTTATTAATATTCCTTTTTTAGACCAAAGTAGAAATCGGCGGTAAATAGTATTCCATAAACCAAAACACTCAGGGAGGTCACGCCATGGGCAACCAACACGTAAGCGATATAAAATTCCTTCCATCGTTTGTCTGTGTTCAAGCTTGTTATAAACTCTATCTTCAAGCAAAATTGATTTTAGCTTCGACCACAACTTATCAGTGAGCATTAATCGGGGCATGGTAATCTCGTAAGGTTTGTTTTTGGCGAAGTAAATTATACGAGATTACCGCTTACGCACAAAATTCAAACAAAGATCAACAGCCCCTAATAAGTTTATCTATTTTGTCTAGGCTATCTATAAGTAATAAATGCTTACTTTCGCTAAAGCCACGCTCTAACAAATAATGATGACTAAAGTTATCACGCAGTACTGCTATTTTATACTTTTTGGCATCATTGAGAGTATTTAACTTTATACCTCTGGACTTAAGCCCATATATAGCAGAGTCAAAGCTTTCTAGCTCGCCTATCCAAGTAAACTTATTCTCTCTATTAGGGAGTCGCACTATCGAAAATATACAGGTGTTTTTATCACGTAATGTTGCGTTGTACGATATGGCCCAACTATAGGCAAACATAGTGTAATTTATACCTGTACCTTCTAGCGCTTTATGAACTTTATCGACAGAGCGGCCAATGAGTTTGTTATCTTCATTGATGTACTGAAAGTCCGGAAATACTTCCGTTACGATTGTAATTTCAGTGGCGTTAACCTTAATACAGATAACGCACAGTAAAAAGATAAACCACTTCATTTAACTGAGCCTCATGATAAGTACATTAATAAATATAGCTGAGGCTCTGCGAACTGCTAGTTTTTAGTAGTGTATAAACACGACCAATTTACTTGTTCATTGCGTTGATTAAAAAGGCCGATATTTTAGCGCCTTCTCTGAGCGTTGTTTCAGAACTAGACTGGCCGACAAGCGAACTGTCGGTGAATGGCGCTATTTCCATCATATCAGCCCCCGTAATTGGAAACTCATCCGCAATGGCTGATAAAATATCAAGCGCATGCTGTGGTGTTAAACCATTATGTTCTGGCGTACCTGTGGCAGATGCAAACTCTGCATCAAGCGCATCAATATCAAAGCTTACATATACTTCATCAACGTTATCGGCTTTTAACTGAGCAATAGCGTCGGCAGCAACCGCTGCTGCGCCGCGCTCAATGATTTCATGTGCCCAATGTTGCTTAACGCCAAAGGTACTTTCCCAGTGCGCTTTAGGCTTGCCACTTGAGCGTATACCAAATTGTATTAAATGATGCGGTGCCGGTAAAAACTCTAATATATGTGTACACCACGAGCCAAAACATAAATCAATACCTAAGCGCTCCACAAGTAAATCAGTATGCGCGTCAAAGTGGATAATAGCCGTGCGCTTACCTTGCTCACGTTTTGCTTTTAAGTACGCTTTAGTAAGTGGGTAACTAATTGAGTGATCGCCACCTATACCAAATATCCCTTTATCTTTAAACGTTGTGTAAAAGCTGTCGCATACATCCTCAGTGATTGATAACGGGCTTACGTAATAGTCATTACCTTCATTACCATACAAAGCTTTTTGGCAATTAGAAATGGTTGCATCATTTAAGTATTTGTCATGAAGTAAATGTGGGATTACACGTACATCACCTAAATCAAACGAATGACATTGCGGATGCTGATCAATTAATGCTGAGCGCACAAACAACGGCCCCCAGTTTGCGCCGCGTAAAATACCACCGCCACAGTCTGAACTAATACCTAACATAACGGCTTTATGTGGTGAGTTTGGTAATTCGTTTAAAGACTCGCGCCACAAGTTATCAACGTTTTCAGTTTGTCCGTAAAGTTTATTACGCAGTGCGGCTTTGCGCTCTTTTGCAGTATTTACTGTGTATACGCCATCGCCCGGTGCGCACAAACAGTGCTCAACTTTGTTTTTAAATGCTTCAAATTGTGTGCTCATAATAAACTCCTTCGGTTTTTATTTTGTACGTAGCTAATTACTTTTGATTACTTTTGATTAGTTATGCAAAATCACTAAAAATGCCTAAACTTCAAATAAATGCCACTTTGCTAAATAAGTCAGTACTTAATATAAGTAAACACGTTAGTTTTTACGTGTTCACTACAAATTTAAATCATTGAATTTATTTGACATTAATGAAACTTTGTAATCATTCATTTAATCGTAGTTACGCGCTTGAGTGATACTTATTATGTCTGCTTGAACATGTCAACAGCGCAACAAGGCTACGTATATAAGTACTTGAGTGAATATTCATAGTTGGTGAATAAATCAAATTAGCTCTTAAAATTATTAAGGCTTTATTGGAAGAGTTAAGATAAAACGGACAATCGTCCTGTACTTAATAAACGTTTCTAGCAATGATGCTAGATTGACAACAAATTATTATAAAAGGCTTAGCTATGGAAAAGGTATTTCACTTAGGACTATGTATTGACGATCTTAAAGGTGCAAAACTTGCGATTGTACCGGGCGATCCAGATCGTGCAGCACGTATTTCACAATTCCTAGACAACCCAACCTGCCTTGCTCAAACTCGCGAGTTTCATGTTTATTTAGGTCAATTAAACGGCCACTCTGTGGTTATATGTTCTACCGGTATTGGTGGTCCATCTACGTCGATTGCAGTAGAAGAATTAGCACAACTTGGCGTGCGTAAATTTTTACGTATTGGTACAACCGGTGCAATTCAGCCACACATTAACGAAGGCGAAATTTTAATTAGCCAAGCGTCTGTACGTTTAGACGGAGCTAGCCAACATTTTGCACCACTTAGCTACCCTGCTGTATCTGACTTTTATGCAACACAAGCTATGGTACAAGCATGTAAAAACTTAAATATCGATTTCCATATTGGTATTACTGCATCAAGCGATACATTCTACCCAGGGCAAGAGCGTTACGATACGCACTCTGGTTACGTTCCTAAATCACTACAAGGTAGCTGCGAAGAGTGGCAAAAATTGGGCGTGATGAACTACGAAATGGAATCGGCAACATTATTTACTATGTGTGCAGCCCTTGGATTACAAGCAGCATGTGTAGCAGGCGTACTTGTTAACCGTACTCGCCAAGAAATACCAAATGTAGACCACGGTGAAATTGAGCGTAAATCTGTAGCAGTCGTATTAGAAGCAGCTAAAGTATTACTTGATTAATACCAAGTAAACTCAATAGATAAAATTGTAAAGCACAGCTCTGGCTGTGCTTTATTGTTTTTAAGAGGTTATTTTAGCTGAGCGCTAATTACTTCTATTGCCGGTAGATTTTTAAAACTTGCAAGTACAGCACGTGCTACACCCGCTTGGTTTTCATGGCCTGCGGTTTCTAAAAGTGTAATTGATTTTACTGTACTTTCGTTAAAGCTAAGCCCAGCTAAAAAGAACTGACTTAGTGCACTTTGCAGTGGCGACAAGCTTGGGCTGTACGCTGCGTTTTCTGCGTAACTTCCGTAAAAGTCACCATCACTAAATGTACTTATTTTTACGGCGCTAAAGTTTTGGCTGTAAGGCACGTACGCATTAAGTGCAAAACGCGCAAGGGTTTCATCAAGGCCATCAAAGCTAAAATTACCTTGCTGTGGTTTTGGGCTAAATAAGCTAAATTCGTTACCTAAATCGGTAGGTCCAAATGAATGCGGCAGTAATTCAGCAAGTTTAAATTGCTGATCAGGAAGTAAAATATCAAACTCTTTCGCATCAGCTAGTTCGTTCATAAACTGGCGACAATACCCACAAGGCGCATCGCTAATCGCTATTTTAACTATTTTTTTAGCGCCGTTTAACCATGCGTTATTTATAGCCGATTGCTCTGCATGAACCACTAAACTCAATGCTTGATGATCAAACTCTACATTTGCACCAAAATAAAAGTTTACCTCACCGTTTTCATCAAGTGCTTTAACAATTGCGCCTACATGAAAATCTGACACTGGCGCAACAGCATACTCAGAAGCTAAAGGTACTAAACCTTGTAGTAATGCATCATCAGACACATTGAGTTGAGCGCATAACGCTTTAATATTACTAGAGTTTAATATGCCACGTTGTGATTTCAATTGACTACGTAATGACGCTGTTTGCGCTACGTTTAATGTGATGTGCGAATTTGTAAGTGCTGTATCTTGCTGTACAGTAAAAGTTGCTGAAGCCATAACATTTTTTAATTATTCAATGGCTACGTAGTTTAAAAGGTTAGGGTGTTAAATACCAGCCTATTTAACGCAAAAAAAGGGAGCACATCGCGTGCTCCCTTTTAATACCAATAGGTATACCTAACAAAATAAAGTATTAGCCGGTATTACGCATACCTGCAGCTATACCTGTCATCGTGATCATTAACGCATTATCAATGTCACCTTCGTTTCGTTTTTCCTCTGAGCGAGCACGGCGTAAAAGCTCAACCTGTAGTAAGTTAAGTGGATCGGTGTACGGATTACGTAAGCTAATCGACTCCTTAATCCAAGGTTGTTCGGCTAGTAGGCTTTTTTGTGGGCTAAGTGATTGCACCAAGCTAATAGCTTCTTGAAGCTCTTTACGAAGTGTTACACCCAGTGGTTTGTACATATCTTCCACCAGCGCATTGTCGTAATGCTCACTCAACCAGCAATCTGCTTTACTAAATACCATTTCTAGCATTTCTAGGCGCGATCTAAAGAACGGCCACTGTAAGCTCATTTCGTTGAGTGTTTCTGCGCCGTACTTATTAAGCGCAGCTTTTAAGCCTGTTAACGCACCTAACCATGCCGGAAGCATTAAACGGTTTTGACTCCAAGCAAAAATCCATGGAATAGCACGCAGGCTTTCAACGCCACCATTAGGATTACGTTTTGCAGGACGCGAGCCAAGCGGCAACTTAGAAAGTTCAAGCTCAGGCGTTGCCATTCTGAAGTAAGGTACAAAGTTTTCATCGTGGCGAACTACATTACGGTAGTGTTCACACGACTCCTCACTTATTAGCTTCATTACTTCGCGCCACTGTGGTTTTGGTTCCGGCGGTGGTAATAAGTTACTTTGTAGTACTGCGCCTGCGTAAATATTTAAGCTTTGCAGTGCTACATCGGGTAAACCAAATTTAAAGCGAATCATCTCGCCTTGCTCGGTTACACGCAAACCACCTTTTAACGAACCTGGCGGTTGTGAATGCAGCGCTTGTGCAGCAGGTGCCCCACCACGCCCTACTGTGCCACCTCGTCCGTGGAATAAAATAAGTTCAATACCACGCTCATCAGCAAGTTGTACTAATTTATCCATTGCTTCGTACTGGGCCCAACCTGCTGCCATCATGCCGGCATCTTTAGCAGAATCAGAGTAACCAATCATTACATTTTGGGTATTTTTAATATGCCCGCGATACCAAACATTATCAAGTAATGTAGTAATTACATCGCTACCCGCATTTAAATCGTCAAGTGTTTCAAACAATGGTGCAACGGGTAAATCGAACTGACAGCCGCTTTCTTTAAGAAGTAGTTGTACAGCTAAAATATCAGAAGCGGTTCGCGCCATCGAAATAATATACAAGCCAAATGTTGCTTCGTCTTGCTTAGCAATAACATCAAAGGTGTCTAGCACTTCTTGAACATCAGGGCTTGGTTGCCAATGTTTTGGAATAAGCGGTCTGCGAGAGTTAAGCTCAGTAAGTAAAAAAGCTTGTTTATCTTGCTCTTGCCATTGGTTGTAGTCGCCTAAACCTAAATAACGAGTCAGCTCTGAAAACACATCGCTGTGGCGAGATGAGTCTTGGCGCACATCGAGTTTAGCTAAACGCAAGCCAAAGCTATTTATACGATGCAGTAAATCAAGCAATAAGCCATCAGCAACGATTTTCATATTACACTTTAATAACGAGCGATAGCAGACCTCTACAGGGTGTTTAAGCTGATTAATATCGGTAATTAAATCTTGTGAATCGCTACGCTTATTTTTAATTTTAGCGCCAAGATGAGCTACTGTTTCTGCAACTTGGTTTTTAAGCTTTTTGATCACCGCTCTGTATGGTTCAAAGTCTTGACCTGCCAACTCAATAAGCTCATCACTGGCGTCTGACATAGATAATTCTGCGCACAACGTTTTTAAATCTTGAATATATAAGTTAAGCGCCATCCAACGACCATGGTCAAGCACCTCAGCTGTAACCTGCGATGTTACAAATGGATTGCCATCACGGTCTCCACCCATCCACGATGTAAATTCAATCGGGCTGTAATCTTTTGGTAGATCTAAACTTAATTGATCTTTAACATTGGCTGAAAATTCACGTAAAAAGCGCGGAACAGCGTGCCAAAGACTGTTTTCGATTACCGCATAACCCCATTTAGCTTCATCAACTGGCGTTGGGCGAGAGCGACGAATGTCGTCGGTATGCCAAGCTTGGCTAATCAGCTGTTCAATACGATTTAAAATATTGTCACGCTCTTGCACTAAGTTATCTTTTCGCTCTAATGACGCTAAGCAATCACTTAGTTCAACATGTTTGTTAATAATAGTGCGGCGCGTCACCTCGGTTGGGTGAGCAGTTAATACTAAATTTATGTGGAGTTTTGAGAGTGTTTCGGCCAAATGATTACTGTCTAACTGGCCTTGTTCTGCTTTTGTAGCTAACGTTTTTAATGTTTGAGTGAGAGGGTTTTGTTGACCAAGGCCAACGTCATTAAAACGCGAAACGGTATGAAATTGTTCTGCTACATTGGCAAGGTTTAAAAAATGATTAAATGAACGGGCAACCGGCAAAAGCTCTTCGTCACTAAGCGCATGGAGTACTTCTATTAGCGCTTGTCTGTCGTCTTCGTTACCACTGCGAGATGATTTAGATAAAGCTCGAATTTCTTCTACTTTATCTAAAATAGCTTGGCCTTGAGCATCTTTAATTGTTTGTCCTAGAAGTTGCCCTAATAAATTTACATTACCTCGCAAGGCGGCGTATTGTTCACTCATTTCTCATTCTCCTTTATTTCGTAGGGCACTATTAATATCATCATGTAGGGATATTTAATAGATCCATTTGCAATGTCTTGTCGTAAAAAAATATATATAAAATAATCACAAAGCACCCACATGATAATTTTTTACGATGGTAACTGCCCCCTTTGCAGCACCGAAATGCAGCAACTAAAACACGCTGATTCTAAAAATCTAATTACGCTTGAAGATCTTAACGCGAGCGACTTTAGTGAGCGCTATTCGTATATTGATAAAGACCAAGCAATGACTTATCTGCAAGCTCAAAAGCTATCAGGTGAAATGATTTACGGGCTTGATGTAACGTACGAAGCATGGAAATTAGTGGGTAAACACGGCTGGTTGAAAATTTTTCGCTTGCCAATAATTCGCTTTTTCGCTGACTGCGGATACCTGTTATTTGCTAAGTACCGGCACCCCATCAGTCGCTTTTTAATGCCAAATACTCAGTGCAGTAACGGCCAATGTGGACTAAAAGCAAAAGGTGATAAATGAAAACTATTGTTTTATTCGGCGCAAGCAGTGCCATAGCAAACGCATATGTAGAACATCTACAAATAAACACGCCTACTCATCAGATTGTTTGTATTAGTTCAAAAAGTATTGAATCTGGCTCAAGTGTTGTCCACCTGCATACTGACTACACAAAACAAAGTTTAGCGCGTGTTACTAATTACCTGAAAGAGCAAAATGCCGATATACAACAAGTTATTATATTCAATGGTACACTGCACAACGAAACCCATATGCCTGAAAAAAAGCTGGAGGATTTAGACGCTGAGTATTTTAGCCAACTTCTAAATTCAAACACCCTAACTCCCCTACTTTGTTTGCAGAGTATTTTGCCGCTTTTAACACATAAAACGCAGTGTACTATTACAGCACTCAGTGCGCGTGTGGGCAGCATTAACGACAACAAATTAGGCGGTTGGTATACGTATCGCGCCTCTAAGGCTGCGCTTAACATGCTATTTAAAACCGCAGCGATTGAACTTGCACGCAGAGCTAAAAATACCAAGCTCGTTTTATTTCACCCAGGGACTACTGATACTGCGCTTTCAAAGCCATTTCAAAAAAACGTACCTGCTGGAAAACTCTTTACAGCTGAGTTTGTAGCCAAGCAGCTTTTTACACTTACTTTTAATAACCCTCATTTAGAACTCAATGGTAAGCCTGCCTACTTAGATTGGCAAGGCGAAACCATACCGTGGTAAGGACCTTTAATGCATTTTACTAAAGAGCGCATAAACGCACTTGAAAAACATACCCGTACTCATTTAATTAATTCGCTTTCGGGGTTTAAAAGCGCCAACTTAATTGGCACGCAAGACAAACAAGGCAATACTAATCTCGCCATTGTTAGCTCTGTTATTCATTTAGGCGCTCACCCGCCGCTAGTTGGCATGATAATGCGACCAAATAGCGTGCCTCGACATACGTTCGAAAACATAATTGAAACAGGTAGTTACACCATTAACCAGGTTAATAAAGCGATTTATAAGCAAGCCCATCAAACTTCAGCCCGCTACAATAAAGGCGAGTCAGAATTTACAGCGACAGGTTTAACGCCCGAATACTTAAATGACTTTGCAGCGCCTTTTGTAAAAGAAAGCCGCTTAAAATACTCGGTTAAATTTATAGAAAACCAACATTTAGCCGTTAATGGTACAGAGCTTGTAATCGGTGAAATCACTGATGTGTATTTAGATGAAGTAGCACTTCAAAGTGATGGCTTTTTAGATTTACAGGCTATTGAAACCGTGGCAGTAACCGGGCTTGATAGCTACCACACAAGTAATAAACTCACGCGTTTACCGTACGCTAAAAAATAATATGCCTTTTTAAGAGGCTTTAAACTAATAGCCTCTTATCGCATAACATTGAATTTTACCTTGGTATTAATCACACTAGCTAAAAATCCAAGGAGAAAAACATGACCACTATAGGTATTGGTACACAATCAAGCGAGCAAGCGCTGGCAAGCTTAAGTAATATGATGCAAACGCTAACCCCTATCGCAGCTGACGAACATTTAGAGCGCATAGCCAAGGCGCAAGCGTATATGCTAGCAAACAACATAGATGCAATTTATTTAAACGCTGGCACCAACCTTACCTACTTTACAGGCATGAAATGGTACGCGAGCGAGCGCATGGTTGGCGCAATACTACCGGCCCTTGGTGAAGTACAATACATTGCGCCTTATTTCGAAATTGGTTCACTAAACGGGTTTAAAGTTATAGATGGACCTATTCATGGGTGGCAAGAGCACGAAAATCCTTATGCACTTTTTGTCGAAGTATTAAAAAAGTTAAACATTAATGAAAACGCAACCATTGGCATTGATGAAAGCGCACAATTTTTTATATTCGACGGTATTAATAAAGCGCAAACGGGTTTAACACTCATAAACGCACAACCTGTAACGGCGCATTGCCGCATGCATAAATCAGTTCATGAACTTAGCTTAATGCAACGCGCGATGGACATGACCTTAGCCGTACATCAAGCCACAGCAAGTATGCTTTATGAGGGAATAACCACCACCGAAGTAGAAGCCTTTATTAAGCAAGCACACCAAAAAGTAGGTGCGCCAGGTAACTATTTTTGTATTGTTTTATTTGGTGTTGCAACGTCTTTCCCGCACGGTGTTAAAGATGCCCAAATACTTAAAAAAGGCGATATGGTACTAATTGATACTGGCTGTAAAGTACACGATTACCTATCAGACATAACCCGTACCTATGTATTTGGCGAACCAACAATGCGCCAACGTATGTTTTGGGATCATGAAAAAGCAGCGCAAATGGCGGCATTTAATGCAGCTAAAATTGGTGCTACGTGCGAAGACGTTGACGCGGGCGCACGTAACTATTTAGCAGCGCAAGGGCTAGGCCCGCAGTACCAAACACCGGGTTGCCCGCATCGAACGGGGCACGGCATTGGGCTAGACATTCACGAATGGCCATACTTAGTTGGCGGTGATAAAACCCCACTTGCCACAGGCATGTGCTTTAGTAACGAGCCAATGTTAGTGATACCCGATGAATTTGGCGTGCGCCTAGAAGATCATTTTTACATGACCGACAACGGCCCTCATTGGTTTACAGAGCCTAGCCATAGCATTGACGACCCATTTGGGCTTAACGCTTAAAACTGAATACCTTCAAGAGCAGCTGTTTAGCTGCTCTTTTTAGTTTGGTATTGATAAAGCTAAATTAATCCCAATATCCCTTTTTATACTTAGTTATAAGCAATCCTCAAAAGGATAAATATGAAAAACTTTAAAATTGATATCGTTTCAGACGTAATGTGCCCTTGGTGTGTAGTGGGTTATAAAAACCTAGAAACTGCACTAGAGCAACTTAAAGACGAAATGAGCGCAGATATTACGTGGCATCCTTTTGAACTAAATCCAGATATGCCAATTGAAGGTCAGGATTTAAACGAACATTTAATGCAAAAGTACAACCTAAGTGAAGAACAAGGCGACGAAAATCGTAAAAACATGTTCGAAGCCGGTAAGCGTGCTGGGTTTACCTTTAATTTTGATGGCAAACGCATCATGATCAACAGCTTTGATTTACATCGTTTATTAATGTGGGCACGTGAAGAAGGTAAGCAAACGAAGCTAAAACTCGCCTTTTTTGAAGCGCACTTCACTGATTTAAAATACTTAAATCAAGAAGAAGCACTACTCGACGTTGTTGAAAAAGTAGGTCTTGATAAAGAAACTGCGCGCGGTATTCTACATTCAGACAAATATGTAAAAGACGTACGCCAAGAGCAAGACAACTTTAAACAAATGGGTATTACGTCAGTACCTACATTTATCATAAACGATAAGTATGCACTTACTGGCGGACAACCAAGCGACTCATTCATTCAAGCACTAAAACAAATTAGTGAAGAAGAAGCCAAGCAAGACGCTTAACGAGTAAATTGTTGCTTAACACTTAAAAAAGGCTGCACATTGCAGCTTTTTTTATTACGTATAAGTAAGCGAACAATAATCACCTTACTATAAATTTATTAGATATTTTATCGTCAACATACAGCACTAAATGCGTGTGGTTATTCGTAACATCATAAGTGATTTATCTCTAACACAGCCTCTAGGATTCTCATAAATGATCTTTACAGTATAAAAATAAAGATGGGGATTTGTAGTGGTCAACTAATTTCGGCTGATGGGCAGAACGCTCAGGCAACGCTATTTTCGTCTGCGTAAAAATTTAAGTTGAACCCGCCTAATATTCAATATTGGCAACTAGCTTGGCAGAGAAGGTACCACCCATCATATATATTTAAAAACGTAGGTCGGATAAGCAAAGCGCCATCCGACACAGTAACTTATTTGAGTCTCGACGAACATAAATAGCTAATTTATATAGCAAAATTAAGTAGTGCTGGCCCCTTAATTGAACAAGCAAAGCTCACCCAATTAAGATGGGTGATGAGATGGACGCTCCCCTAAACGGCGTCAATGCGCCAAACTGGTTAACTCACACTCAGTTAAAGGGAACGTCCATCATGAAAATTAGCACATTATCAATTGATTTGGCAAAAAATGTATTCCAAGTCGCTGGCTTTAATCATCATCACAAAAGAGAATGCAATAAACGCTTAAACAGACCTAAACTCAACGCCTTCATGGCAAATCCCCCACCGTGTCGCGTGGTGATGGAAGCCTGTTATTCTTCCCACTACTGGGGGAGAGTATTTACGTCTTACGGTCATACCGTTGACCTTATTCCTGCACAACACGTTACCCCCTTTGTTCGCGGCAATAAAAATGATAGTAACGATGCCCTTGCTATCTATGAAGCAAGCTTACGCCCTAATATTAAATTCGTTCCTATTAAAACCGAAGCTCAGCAAGAAATACTCATGATCCATAAGATACGTGAGCGACTTCTGCAAAACAGGATTGCTGCAACCAACCAATTACGCGGTTTATTGGTCGATTTTGGGTATGTATTTCCTGTCGGTATTAAGGCGTTTCAGCAAGGGATAATTGCGTTAGAAAGTGATTCTGAGCTTCGCCCTCAGCTGCGCATTATGGTGAGTGATATTTACACTGAGTACAAAACCCTTGTTAAACGCATTAAAGCTATTGAAGCGATGCTTACTGCACACGTTGAACGGGATACAAACGCTAAAATACTTCACTCCATTCCTGGCGTGGGTGTACTCAATGCCTCTGCTTATGCAGCATCAATCGGGAACGGTCAGGCATTTAAGAGCGCAAAAGAACTCGGGGTGTGGCTAGGATTAACACCTAAACAATATGCGTCAGGCGATAAAAGTAAAATGTCTGGTATTACTAAGCGCGGCAACAGTTACCTACGAAAACAACTTATTCACGGTGCTCGCGCCCTTATCGCCAGAAGCCACCATAAAACAGATGCGCTAAGCCAGTGGATAAATCAATTACGCGAGAAAAAACACTTTAATTGTGTGGTGGTCGCCACCGCACACAGATTGGCTCGACTGATGTGGATATTGCTGACCAAGCAAACTCTCTACTCACCTCAGTTTGTGCAAAATACACAGAAGGATGCTTAATTATGCGTATTTTACACGCCAATCACACCCGAGTTTACGACTTAAGACAGCCTGGTTATGACATAGGTTTTAAAACCTGAGTGGGTGTTTGGGCACTTAAGTCGTAACATACACTTATCCTGTATGTACTTCACTTATAATGAAATAAAAAGCGCACGCTAACCAAGGTTAACCAGATAAAGACACGAGATTTAATCTCGCTTGGGTGAATATTTTTTAGGTCCCTTGGTACGAAGCTCATTAGGAGCATGGCGCATGATAACCATGACACCATAGCTCGAATATATGTCAGTACCTTTGCTTTTCAGCAAGCTTGTGACGCATCATTACTGTGATATGAGATACGTGATAATAGAATAAAGGCATCAATTTTGATGTTTATACATTAGCTCGTCTTGACTTCAAGGGAGCGTCCATATATGTCACGTTAATTTTTCTCCTGCCCCTGCAACTAAGTTCCCCTCATTCGAAATAATATAACCGCCCTCAGGATGAGTTACTGCATTTAAATTTAAATTCGTAGTACCACTAATATTTATAGAATCAGAAAGGACCTCTAAAGATTGCACTCCAGGCGCTGTCAGGTTATTTATTGCAACCGTACTGCAGGAACGAACATCCATAATGTCATTCGAGAAAGTACCATTAACAAAGGTTACTCGGCCAACATTTTCAAAACCACAACTATTACATGAGAAATCATTTGAAGAAGCTACAAAAAGTGCATCAATAGGCTTCCCTATTATTTTAACTACGTTGTTAAAACTGAAGGATTGAGAACGGACAACTAATTTCTCAATTGAGCTACCATTGGGTACATAAATATATAATGGTTTTGAATCAACTGAAAACCCATTAAATGAAATCGACATCTCACTGGAGCTTGATGAAGCTAAAGCTAAAGTATCAAAGCTAGACTCTGATTGAGATGTTACAGAAAACAAATCTGATCCAGTGAAGCTATAACCTGCTACTTGCACAATTCCAAAAAAAGATGATGACGCAGAGGCTGAGTTTGGTTTCATCCCCACAATAAAAGTAACTATTACAAAACAAAAAGCAGTTAATTTGTAAGCGTATAGCTAACGGCACCTAGCTTTGCTTAATGTTCCAAGGTAGCAGTGGCGCTAGATTATCTGGCTGCTCAGCAAGGTGCTGTAAGCAAGTAGAGATATAGTCATGCACCACAAGGTCATTTGCCTTTGCGGTTTCAACAAGACTGTAGAGTATGGCGCTGGCATGTGCACCATTGCAGGTATTTGAGAATAACCAGTTTTTTCGCCCTATCACAACGGTTTTATTGCTCGCTCTGCACGGTTATTATCAATACTGAGCCTGCCATCATCGAGGTAACGCCTGAATTTCTCAAACTGATTTATCGCATAGCTAATTGCTTTACCTAGCGCCATTTTGGGAGGGATTTTATCTTTGTGCTTTATCAACCATCGATACAATTCATCAACGATTGGTTTCGCTTTTTGTTGCCTAACATTGAATTTTTCATCGTGCGTTTTATCTTTGATGCTTTGTTCAATACCGTAAAGTTTGCCTATCAGGTTGAGTGCAACATCCGCTTTACCTGTTTTTTTATTCTTCCCTTTCGCTTCGATGAATTTACGACGGATATGGGCTAGACATGCCACGAGTGTTGCTTTTGTTTGCTCGTACGCCTTGTAGCCATCTACCTGCATATAGTCTTGATAACCATCAAGAAAATCAACCACACAGTGTCCTGCGCGACTGTTATGATAATCAAACAGGACAATATTCGTGCCTTTACCCTGTTTATCATCGCCACAACAATACAACCACATATAGCTGGTCGCTTTATCTGCGTTAATAACGTTGAGCGGGGTTTCATCACCATGAATAACTGCTTGCGATAACAACGCCTCTTTTAAGCGTTGATACAAGGGGGACAGCAGGTCTGCGCAGCGTAGCATCCAACTCGACATGGTTTGCCTACTCAACTCAATACCGATATCGGCAAACAATGTTTCTTGACGATAAAGCGGTAAGCCAAACTGATATTTACACATGATTATTTGGCTCAGCAAGCTGGGCGTTGCGATGCTTTTTGGGATCGCTGTTGTGGGCATAAGGGCGGTTTTTACCACACTTTCAATGCCTTCACGCTCACAGTGACGGCACGTATATTTAGGACGAATGGTTTTGATAACTTTGATATGCGCTGGCACAAACTCGAGCGCTTCACTGCTGCTTTCACCCATTTTATGTAGTGGGCTGTGACAGCAATCACACATTTTGCCATCCTCTTCAAGGTCAACAATCACCTCAATTCGCGGTAACTGCGCCGGCAGTGGGCGGCGTTTCGGTTTGGCTTTTTCTTTCTTTACTGAGGCCGGTGTCGCCAATAGCGCTTTATCATGTTCATCAAGAATATCTTCTGCTTCATTGAATACTTCGCCTGCCCCCGGCATCTTTTCAGATTTCTTGGCGTACTCTTTGGCAAGCTTAGCGTTATAAGCTTGCAGTAATTCGTGAATTTGCGCATCTTTTTCAGCTAACTTTTCATCCATAAGCTGTTGCAACTCAAGCACCATGCGCTTGAGTTGTTCTGGGTCGTCAGGAAGTGAGTGTACATCAATTTTCATGTTCGCAATTTAACAGAATTTGACGCTGTTTTCTTGCTTGACGCAAAGATAAAACAGACGGTGTGGCAACGATCATTTACTGTCAATATGATCGATTAGATCATCGATTGATACTGCAATTCTTCATGACCAAGCACATCATATCCCGACAACAACCAATCCAGTTGTTCAGGACTGAGTTCAAATTCCTGCAAGCTGATTTTATTTGGCCATTTAAACTTTTGTTTTTCTAAGCGCTTATACCATAAAGCAAACCCCGTTTTATCCCAGTAAACGAGCTTGAGTTTATCTTTCGCTTTATTGCAGAATAAGAATAATGCGCCTGTATAAGCATCACGCTCAAGTTCGCCTTCAACGATTGCGATTAGACCATCAATGGATTTTCGAAAATCCACGGCCTCGCGGTGTAAATAAATACTTTTTGGTTCGACAAACATTTTCATAAGGCAAGCTCGCGTAACAGTTGACTCAGATAAGTGGCAGGCATTGTGGGTGGCAAGCTGACGTTTACTTTGCCGATAGTGAGGGTGATTGACTGTTGCTGTTCGATAACGTCAACGTGTTTAGTCACTTTAGCGCGAACAAAGCTGCCTGATGATTCATTAAGCTTACTTCGTGCGGCATAAAAAGTTGTTTTTGATAAAGCATTTTGCTGGCAATAGTCAGTGATAGTTAAATTACTGACTTGTTGTTCTTCGATAATACAGCGCCACAGTTCAAGGCTGCGTGTTTTTCTCATGACTATCTCCTCATTGAAATTCGGAAATAGCTTAATCATTTTGACGAGTGACTGGCAGGTGCACTTTGCTAGACGCTTACGTTAATTTCACAACTTGTATTCCTTTAAAATTAACGTAATTTACTAAAACGTTATCCGCACTATTTTTCTATACACATTAGGGCTAGAGCACCAAGCATCACAATTACCGACATCATTATATGAAAGTGTAATTTCTTGCATTGAAATCTTTGCAGCTAGCAATGTGCTATACATTCTATTTCAGATTCGGCTGCATACGAAGCAGGGACAATGAAGTATTCTTTATTGCTACAAGATGCGACTGAGGCACCATTATTATTTTTTAGTTTTACTAAAATTTGGTTATGAGAATATAAAGTTAAGGTCTCTACCTGCCCGCCTGAACTTACCCAACCGGCATTTGCTTTATATGTAGTAGTCAACAAAAGAAGGGAACTAAGAATTAGTATGCGCATTATTTACTTACTATCACCCAGTTGAAATTTGTGGCCCAGATCCAAGACTTAATTTGCGAGCAAAATGAATCAGCGAAGCTTTTAAACGATAGTATAATTAAAAACATATATACTGTTGTACTATTAATAACATTCTCCTTTCTCAAAATATTCCCTTTACTAATATTATAGATTTAATGAAAAACTTTATATTTGACATATTCGCCTACTTTTAATAATTGAAGCCACTTTATTGATTACAATTTCATTTGCATAATTTTGTTTAGTTTTTAGTTTTGTGAGTTTGTAAGTTTCATCGCTCTCAGCATTAAAGGTAAATTTTTCACCTGTAGCCAAAGTAATAACACCATTAATGAGTAGAAAAACAGACTCATCACCGTCTTTTTGTTTAAATTCAATTTTTTTTAAGTCAACGTCTATAATTACATTATCTTGCAAATAATTATAATCACTTGCAGTTTTTTTTATTGCGCTTAGCAAACTTGCTTTACTGTTTTTAGATTGAATATCTTTACCTATTCCGATATCAATAGCTGCACCAATTGCTATACCTGAAGGGCCAATAACTCCCATTAATGCAACGCCTGCCGCTACACCTTTACCTGAATAAGTCATATGCTGTGGTAAATGAACATTTAAATTCGTATTTTTTTGTGTATTTTTACAACCGAAAAGTATAAATAATATGGGTATAAAAATAATAAAGCTGAATTTTATTTTGCTAAAGATATTCATGAGATCATAATTACTTTATTCATGCATAACATAGTGAATCCTGCAACGATTTCCAATCTTCGAATTAACGTCATACACCTGAAAACAAATACGCTGATTAGCTGCCTTTGCGGCCAAAATTAAACTATAAACAAATTCCTTATTTGTTGCGTTATGATTTAAGTAAAACCCACCTGGGCATTGACTTGGATTTGCTTTTAGCTCAGCCCAAACTCCATAAGTGTCGGAGCCGTTTGCCCATACACGCATACGCTTTACTTCTCCGCAAAAATTTTGCGCAGCATATGAATTAGCTGAAAGTAAAGTTAAAATAAATAATATTTTTTTCATAAAATCTCTCGAACTACTACAGTTATGTTTATGAGCCCATTCTAAAATGATATAAACCGTGATCTTTGTATAAATTAACCCAAGACCCTTTTGAACAAGATGAGTCTGAGTCCTAAAGTATCCCCAGAATTAGCCTTTATATATCAATAAACTAACAGTATTAAAAAATGTGGGAAGCGAGGGAACATTCATGGTGTTTTGTGATCTTATGAATCACTTACAAACAACAGAGCTAAACACCATGAATGCTTTTACTATTTTGCACAATATGCTCCGCGCTGTCACCCCTAAATCAATTCATAAAGCCAGATTTAATACTCTAGTCGCTGCCGTTAAATCTCTTTTGCACTGTCAGCAATGCACCTTGACGTCTATCGGTCGCAATTTGAATTCAAAAACCACTGAAAAACATGATATTAAACGTATTGATCGACTGCTCAGTAACCACGAGCTTTTACGTGAATCAACAACGGTTTATGTTCACTTAAGCCGTTTTGTGGTCACTGAAAAGCATCCCGTCATTTTGGTTGATTGGAGTCATGCCGATACACAAACCAAATATTGTATTCTGCGTGCCAGCATTGTCAGTGAAGGTCGCTCTTTAACCCTGTATCAGGAAAGTGCACTCAGCTTTCAATATCATTGCCCAAAAGTACAAAAACGGTTCTTGAAGATGCTCAAACTGATCTTGCCGAGTGATTGCCGGCCCGTCATTGTGACGGATGCGGGCTTTAAAGTTCCTTGGCTCAAAGCCGTGCGAAACAATGGCTGGCATTATATTAGCCGAGTTCGAGGTACGGCACACTTGAAAACGCAGGGCAGCGATGAGTTTGTTCCATGCCAGTCACTATTCAAGAGCAATCAACGTAAGAGCCAGTATCTTGGCGCGACCGAGTTGACCAAAAGTGCAAAATATCAAACGCATGCAGTGCTGGTTGGCAAGGGGCATAAGTTATTAAAAAGAGATAAAAAACGTGGTTATAAGGAGCCTTGGCTACTCGTTTCTTCACTTCCAAAAAAGCACCACTTTCTCGAAAAAGTGCTCAAATTATATGGTATGAGAATGCAAATAGAAGCCGGATTTCGAGATCAAAAAAGTGTTAGGTTCGGCTTAGGCTCAGATCTACACAGAACGAACAAACTCTACCGATTAGACATACTTTTACTGCTCGCAACACTGGCGCATTGGTTCTCAATGATGCTGGGTGCAGTGATAGACAAAGCAGGAAAGACAGGATCTTTTCAAGCTAACTCAACCAAAAGCAGGCGAGTAGTGTCATGGGCATTTGTTGGGTTGCGATACTTCAAAAAACAGTCCATTAAACTGCGACGGCGAGATTATTTAGAAGGGCTCGCCTATTTCGCACAAGTGGTAGTGCAACTCAATTGGAAAAATATGGATGTGAGTGATGTAATTGAAACTTAATGATTATTTTTGGGGATCCCTTAGGTCTGAGTCTATATTAAACCACAGAGTAACAGTATTATTACTTGCTTTAGCAACTAACAACACGCCCTGAGGTGGACAGCAAGCGCTAAAGCTCACTTTCCACCGCAAATTTTAACAGCGGTGATCCCTTACTTTTCAATGCGGTTAAGTAAGTTGATTCATCGTAGGGCGTATGTGTTTTCCAGCACCTAAATAGGATTCGTATCCACTTAAATGCCAATGATCTGATGATGGTATTATGAGGTTTTCCTTTGGCTTCTTGCTGCCGATAATAGGCTTTAGCCCAAAATGAATAACGCACAGATAATCCAGCCCATTCCACAAATGTTTGCCTTAAAAATTTAGTGCACGAGTATCGCCAGTGTATCCATTCCTTTTTGCCACTGCGTTCGGTTACTGGAGCAATGCCTGCGTATTTTTGTATGTCAGCGGCGCACTTATAGCGGTCACGATTTGACCCCATAGCGGCTAATAATCGAGGTGCTAATTGTGGCCCCGCCCCAGGTAAACTATCAAAAATAGCGCGATCTGTATGTTGCTTATAAAGTGTTTTAATTTCGTCATCAAATCGTGTTATTGCCAACATTAGCTGTTTAAGTTGCGGAACGAGGCATTCAATAAGTAATAAGTTTGGCGTGATCACCGCCATATCTTCGGTGAGAATTTCAGCATCTTTTATTTCTTTTATCCGCTTTTCATTAACGAGTGGGTAGCGGGAATTATGTTGATTAAAGAAGTCGAGTAGTGTTTGTTTCCTCGCTTTTTTAGCGTGAGCAAGAGAGGGCCAGCGCAGTAAGAAGTCACAGAATATTTGAGTGTCTTTTTCTTTAAACCAATCAATCACGTGGGGATAATAATTTTTTAGCGTTGTGGCTATTTTATTGGTTAAATTAACACGATCTTGTACTAGTTTACGTCTGTATTCGACAAGCTGCGCAAGACACCTAACGTCCTCTGAATCCGGCCTAATAACCGTTAATTTATCCATATGAAGTTGTAAGATTTCAACTTGAATAATTGCATCAGTAGGATCATCTTTAGCCCCGCTGTGCGTAAATGCAGCACGGTATTTAGCAACACTTGATGGGTTAATCACAAATAATACAATGTGCTTAAATTTACTGAGTGCATATATAAGTGGGCCTTTTTTTAGCTCACACGCGACAGCAACAGATCTGCCGTTGTAGCGTTGTTTTAACTCAAGCGCCCATGCATTAATTGACTTAGGCTCAGAGGAAATCACACTTAAATGTTGTGTATTTGTGTCACGATTTATTTCACAAATATCGTGTTTACGGTCAGCCCAATCGATCCCGATAAGGGCTGCAAAATCTGAGACGTTAAAGGCTTCCATTTTGGGCCTCCTAGAGGTAAAGTGAAAGAATAGATAGAGGCTAATAGTGTTTCTCGCAGGTCTTATAGATAGTCGGCATTACGACAATCCCTGAGTATGCGTATTGAAACAAATAACTCCTGTTGATCCGAAAGTCTTGTTACAAACATTGATTGTTTCCGCTCAAATATTCGTGATCAACAGAAGCATATTCCATGTATTAATGAGATAGGTAAATACATTAATTAATGGAACGGAGTAACTATAAGGAACTATAAAGTGCTTTGCAAAACTCAGCGTCATTCGCTCCTGCTGCTGGTGATAAATCACATAGCTGCGCACTAGATGTTAAACCTGAAATAGTAGCATATAAAACTCCATGTTTATTTATTTGTATATCCCTAACTTTTCCGCTGCAAGAATGATTAGCATTAACAGTGAAAGACAAAAAGCACGTAAACAAGAATACTATTTTTTAAAACATTTTCTTCCTTAAAAATTATATTATATTATATTTTAAATTATTACCAAATGATCAATTTAAATAGTACAAAAACTGCCGTACTGTAAGCGTAAACAATTATTTTTCATAGTAAGCAATTATAAACGAAGAAGATAGCGGAAGGGTTAGCAATTCACCTTCCATGGCATACAACTTATTAACAGTTATGGTAACTTATATTTAAATGAATGAACAAACTAATAAAATATTATTAATGCTCAAATATACTAAGGCATTAAGTCAATCCTGGTGATTTTGAATACATTCCAGCTAACAAGCCAGAGTATATTTGAGAAAAAATTGATGCTCTTTTGGTAAGATGCATTCCAATTTACTATCACAATTCTCAGAGTGAGATGGCACACCTGAAAAATAAACATATAAATTACCTGAATCATGAAAATTAGCTTTACTACTTTTCTTTCCCCAATTGAAAAATTACATAAAGCAGAAGGTGTAAAAAAACAAATTAACATTAAAAAACCTTAAACATATTTAGTAAAACTAACAACTAATGATTAATCTGTTATTAGTAAATATTTAGCACCTCTAATTGAATTATATGTTCGACCATCATGAGTAACGCATCCGTCTGAATAACCTTGCACAGATTTACCCGCGGCATAAGCCATCAACAATAGTGAATAGGCTTTCTCATAATTAACATCGCTCGACTTAAGGACAATTGCATCGGTGCGAGAGCAGTCATTAGCATTATTCCACTGCCCTTCTGAATAAAGATAAAAACCACCAGTTTCAAATGAAACACCTGTGAGCTTTTTCTTTGCAAGCCACTCTCCAGCAAAACAACTACTATTATTTATAAAACAAAAAATAAACAACACATTTAAAAGACACTTCATATATTAATTCCTTATTCCTGATTACTTTTGTTCAAGTATAATTAGTTGTATGTAACACTCTTTAGAGCTTAAGCCACTCCAATCTTTATTATGATCTGCATAAATTCTCACTTTTGAATTACTATGATAAGCTGCTAAAGCGGTACTATAAACAGATGCGTTTTTATCGTTAACAGCATCAATCCAAAAACCACTAGGGCAATGATCTATCGTATTTTGACTGGGTGTTTTCAAAGATATTTTAATTACACCTCCCGTATAGTCTCCCCAAACAAATATTTGAGATATTTGGTGATAACTACCTGTATCCATAGCTTTTGCATAAAAACTACTAAATAAAACGGCTAATATTAAAAACATTCTTTTCATTATTTTCATTCCTTAATTTTATGATAAATTTAGCCAACCCTATGAACACGAATATAGCTATGTGCGCAATCACCTTTAGAGTCGTACCCTATATTAATATTTTCTTTAGACGCTTTAGCTAACAATCATAGGTTGGATCTTAAGAAAACTTGAAGTTGAACTCTGTTAATGATCAAATAGTTACGCCAATAAAAACATGACTAAAAACAGAGTTCACATGCAGATTAACCAAGTTTCAAACCAATTAAAAGCCCTTATCTCAGAAAAACACCTCATTGAGCTTGCAAAAACCTCTGGATTTCAAGTTCGACACCGTTGCCTGTCGATCGTTTCTCTGCTCAAAGCCGTATTTAAAAGCTTATCTTGCCTGCAAGACGCTAACTTGTCAGATATCCATCAAAACTTGCGAACGCAGGCTGATTGCACGATAAGTTATAAACCCTTTCATAATCAAATTCGAAAACCAGCCTTGACTGAGCTTGTCCGTGAGCTCGTTATTCAAGCGATGTCTAAATTGACTGTAAACACGCTGGATAAAACCTTTTTTACCCAGCGAGGAATACAGCGAGTGTTATTGCAAGATGGTTCTTCATTTGCTCTACATGATGAATTAGCGCAGGTTTTTGCTGGTCGTTTTACTGCTGTAAGTCCTGCCGCAATTGAGTTGCACGTTACCTATGACCTATTTAATGAACAACCCTGCGAAATAGATATCCGTCCTGATGTTGAAACTGAGCGCGCCTTTTTACCAGGTAGCCACACACTTGAAGATACGTTATTACTTGCTGATGCTGGGTATTTTGACTTAGATTACTTTGAGCAAGTAGCTCAAGATGGCGGATATTTTTTGATCAGAGCAAATAAAAACATTAACCCAATCGTTACATCAGCCTATTGCGCGGGTATAGAACTTAAAGAAAAGAACATTAAACTCAAAACGTTACTCGATAAATTCGCAAGCCAACCACTTGAATTAACAGTACGTTGGAAGAAAAATGGGCCCGAGTACAGGCTTATCTATTTACCGAATGAAAAGCGCCCCGTTTTCCTTGTTACTAATTTAAAAGAGGCACAGTTTAGCTTTGACGAGCTACTCGATATATATGCAACTCGTTGGCAAATTGAGTTGTTTTTCAAAGAACTAAAGTCATGGAATAACCTTAAAGGGTTCATCACACGAGATCCTCATATTGCCGAATCATTGGTTTGGCTGAGTATACTGCAAACACTTATCAAGCGTTTTATCTGCCATAGTGCAGCGGGTATGTTTAAGTGTGCGATCTCGACATTTAGAGCGAGTAAGTGCAGTTATCTTTGGTTGGATGATATTCTGGATTGCATAGAACAAACACGGTGCAGCCATAAGATACATCGTGTATTTGAGCTACTAGCGGTAAATTGTAAGCGGCAAAGCATTGAGAAAAACAATGATATTTGCCGTTTTAAGATAGGAAGTCACACGGTCTGTGCTCCTTAAGAACTAAGCTATGAGCTAACAATAAGCGAGAGAGCAATTGATTACGACGGTTTTCAGGAGTACTGGCACTAATAACAAAATAAGTGGGCTTACAGCTTTCATGCGTTGTGGGGTGATTTTTGAATCTAAAATAAATTGCATCATGGTCTGCATAAACATAAACACTTTCTATCTCACCTCTAATATTATTATTGTAAGCTGCAATTGCTTTAAAAGAGCATAATATTAACAGTGTAATTATTATTTTTAACTTCATTTTTAATACCTTTTATTTTTGTTATCTTGACACTTCTTGCAAACCGCTAATAATGAAGGTTGAATGAGTCCTATCTATTACGTACCTTAGTTTTTTATCTCTTGCTTTAGCAGACAAAGCATATGCATACATAGCTTTATTAAACTCTGTACCATTCATGTTTATTTGCGCACGAGAGTAAGTACAGTGTTTAGGAAACTGTTTAGATGTAATATAAGCTACACCGTTATTAAGGTTTAAGTTCCAATTAATAAGCTCTGCTGGCCAATACCGTTCTGCATTGGCAAATGAACTAAATAGTAAGGTGAATATAAAAAACTCAACTCTTATTTCTATATTCCGAATAAATGTAAACTAAAATTCACTTTCTTGTAGAGCAAGAAAGTCGATTTCACATGTATTGCTTTCAGAAAAAATGCGGATTTTTTTACCTGAAAAATAAGCTGCTGTCGCCATACTAAACATACGATTAACCGTATTGGCATCATGCTTAGATATAGTTATAAAACCATATGTTTTACCATTTTCCTGACAGTTGTTATTTTTTACAGTAGCGGAAGCTTCCAAGTAAATTTTAACTGCGCTAAGTGTATTAAAATCATACTCTTTTATGGCAGCAACTTTCCCTAAACCAATATCATCCGCCTCAGCTACCAAACTTATAATACATAGAAAGAAAGAAACAAAAATGACCTTCATAATATTTCCTTATAGTTATTGTTGAACAATAAAGCGATTAACCACAGCAGCACAGCTTTTTGGCTGATTTGAGTCGTACGTCATAAACACTTTCTTTTTACTCATATACGCAGCTATTAATATGCTTGCTTTAACACTGTAATTTTCGCCGGTTATAGGTAAATAAAACCGTTTACCTCCTTCACAAGAAGATACAGTGGTATCAGCATGTGTTGTAAAAAATATTAAACCGCTATCAGCAGGATATAGCTGAACTATCTCTACATAGGGTGAACTTTTCCAAGCTGCATTTGAGTGAAATGAAAACAATAGTGCATATAAAACAAATAATTTTTTCAAAATTATAATCTCAATTTTATTATTTTTTAATTAGCTTTTATTTTAGCTCTCATATGGATCTATTTGATTAACCTGACAATAACTTGTATTGGTGGGGTCGGTGTAAACTGTAATTTTACGCTTTAAAGTCCATGACGTTATTAACATAGAAATTATTGCAGTGTCCTCTTGTTTTACTTGCATCCAGGAGTTACCACTTTGGCATGTTCGTGCTACCTCACCGTTTTCTATTTGCACAAGTAATCCTGCTCGAATACTTGTGATATTAGTTATTTCACCAGTTACGTGCCCGTTACCTATAGTAGCAAATGACGCAGGAGAGCATAGCGCTAAGCACAATGTTAAACGTGTTATTAACACCTTAATTTCCTTTTTTAATTTAAGTAATTGTTATTATTAAGTAAAGCACCGAACATTTGCATTTCTCGCACTACCCTAGCCTTTACAGCTACTAGGAACGTCAGGACCACCAGACCATACTTTGCCCATATCAGCTTGAGTCAACTTGGCATATGAAAGCATTACCTATAAGTTTCAGCGCTGCTTGTATAACCGGTAACGGGTACTGTCAATTTATACCCTAGGTTAAAAATAAATACGGATTAGTTCATTGAGGTAAGCTTTAGCATTAATTTATCGGGGTCATGTAAGGTAACGTTTTCAACTTTACCAGTACGGGTTAGAGCGCCTGCGTAACTGGTAGCTGATAAAAGTAATAATGGAATTATAAATGGGTTTAGTAACTTCAACTCAATGTCCTTATAAATTATGTACCTAATTAAAATTTTATTTTATTATAAAAACCTCGTTAATGAAATGTAAAAAGCTTTATAAATATCTCTTTTAGTAGATTATTTTTAAAATCACTCATAGTTTCGCCACTTTAGTCCTATATTTCCAAAATAACTGCTATGTGAAATTTTATTCTACTCCGCTATGAACAGACGCATCAGTTGCGTGGTAAGTTTCCACCACTTTTATCGGCTGATGCTTGCTTTAACTTATAGCAATAAATGACCATTTCCTATATACCCCGCTTGTCTTCGAGTTATTGTCAAATCTGGTGTATGAGCTCATCTTGATGCTCTGTTTGATCTTGAGTTATTCTTTCGCCGTCTTTAAATTTTACCCCTGTAATTACTTCAGCCAGTAGCTTAAATCCTCGCAAGCGGTACCATTTTTTCTCTGCCGACTGCGCGAGTTTAAAAACCATCATTAAGGTGGTTGTCCGGCTGCCACAACTCTTCACTTTATGCGTTCTCAGCCTTACCGTCGCAAACGTTGACTCTATCGGATTACTCGTTCTTATGTGCATCCAATGCTCAGCAGGATAATCATAAAATGCCAGCATTTCATCTTTATCCTTCATCAAGCAATCCGTCGCTTTTGGGTATTTGACTGAGTAATTTTTAACAAATAAATCATACGCTTTATAAGCAGAAGCTCGACTCTCTGCCATCCAGATATCTTGTAAATTCGCTTTGATTTTAGGTTGCATTGATTTCGGCACTTTGTTTAGCACATTCGCGATTTTATGCACCCAGCAACGTTGATGTTGGGTTGTTGGCCATACTTTGGTGAGGGCATTCCAAAACCCCAGCGCACCATCCCCTATGGCCAATTTTGGTGGTATTGTTAGACCCTGTGAGCGCAGTTGATTTAACACTTCAGTCCAGCTCTGCTCAGACTCACGAACCCCGTCAACCACCGCCAATAGCTCCTTTCTGCCCGTTTCATCTACCCCCATAATTACCAGTAAGCACAGCTTATCATCCATTCGAATTTTACTGTAAATCCCATCGGCCCAGATATACACATATCGACGTTTAGCCAAGGAACGTTTAGACCACTGCTGATACTCCGTTTCCCAGGTGGATTTCAACCGAGAGACACTATTGGCCGACAAACCTTTGGCTTGCTCGCCTAAAAGAGACACTAAAGCGGGCTGCATATCACCCGTCGAAATTCCTCGTAAATAGAGCCATGGGATCAGCTCTTCGATATTTTTTGTCTGTTTCAGATAAGGCGGGATCAAGGCACTATTGAATTTAATGCCTTCCTTTTTTCGATCCCTGACTTTAGGTATTTTGACCTCAATATCACCAAGGCCTGTTTGGATCGTACGCTCAGGCTGGTGACCATTTTTGACGATCCGCTGAAGTCCCTCGACGGTCTCATGCTGGTATTGAGCCAATAAAACAGCCGACTCAGCCTCAATCGCTTGAGCTAACAACTGCTGCGCCCCGCTTTTAAGCAACTGCTCTAACGGATTGTCTGGTTTTTCAATGGAAATAACATTATCATTTTCAGTCATTGCGATGTCTCTCTGGTTAATTGTTGATCCGGTCAAGATCAATTAACAGATTACATCGCAATGACTTTTTCTCATACACCAGAAACGACTATAGCTCCTTGCCTTCATGTACACAACGCATTGCTAATTTAACAACTTTAGGATATTTACAGGCCAAAATAGAGGCGTTTTTATGTAACTTGACATTACATACCCGCAAAACGCAATAATTTTTGAGTTGTTTACCCACTTTGACAAATGTAAGTAACTGTTGAACACTCTTAGGACCAAGCTCTTCTGGGGTGTCATTAATTTTAGTTCTAGTGGCCTTAAATCCACATACGCTATAAAGGCTGCAAGTGTGGCCTCACCTATAAGTAGACAATAAAACTGACACACTATAATTATCACCGCTAGCAATTTTGACTGCTACTTACGTCACTTCGTGAAAAATTGGTGTAACAAGTAGAATTAAGTTCAGGAATTGGGGGGCACTCAAGTATCAAGATTTGTAGTCACCTAAAGCTTTAGGCGCAGGTCTTTCTTTTTGACACTATTTTACTTACACGAGAATAGTGCAATTGAAAATACTCACCAATCTCTTTCAAAGTATAGCCGCCTGTTGCATACGCAGCCCTTATTGCGTCATCGCGGTTATTACTCTGCTTCTTATATTGTTCTAAAGGTAAAGCTCGCGCCCTTCTTTGTTTTTTCGGAACCTCGGATAAGTCACCTTCCTGCAATTTCAATAACTCTAGGTGCTCATTTACAAAATCATCACTCCCTAAAAACACCTGATTTGATATATTTCTCCAAGGGTTAACTCCCTTTCCTTGCTCTACAAACTGTGCAAATTTACGTCTTGCAATGGCTTTATAATTACTAAATTGAAGCAACATTGTATCTATGGCTAACCAAACAGGGGCTTCTGTTTCTCCCATTACAATGGGCCAACTGCTCCAAGGCCATTCCGATAAATTATCAACCATGTGTGCTCTAATTGGATTTAAAATAATATATCGGCTTAACTCTAATAGGTAGGCGTCTTTATCGACCAAAATCGCTTTATAGCGTCCTTGAAATAAGTGCCCCACACGTCGATGCTTTCTATTAAACCATTGCGTGTATACCCCATTTAATTGTCGCATCCCTTTACTTAAATTAGCATCTGGCGTTTCAACCAATAAATGATAATGATTAGTCATTAAGCAATAAGAATGAATTACCCAGTTATACCGTTCGCATACTTCGCTTAAAATTTGTAAAAAGCCGTCAAAGTCTGCCTCATCTAAAAAAATAGACTTTCGTTCATTTCCTCGCGATGTGACATGATACAAAGCACCAGCAAACTCCAACCTTAACGGCCTAGCCATTTTTAACCCAGTCAAAAAATAATTTATGACTTAAAGCTTAGACCAACCAAGTGAAAAGGCAAATAGAAAGACCTGACCCCATTTTATTCATACGCTATAAAGGCTGCAAGTGTGGCCTCACCTATAAGTAGACAATAAAACTGACACACTATAATTATCACCGCTAGCAATTTTGACTGCTACTTACGTCACTTCGTGAAAAATTGGTGTAACAAGTAGAATTAAGTTCAGGAATTGGGGGGCACTCAAGTATCAAGATTTGTAGTCACCTAAAGCTTTAGGCGCAGGTCTTTCTTTTTGACACTATTTTACTTACACGAGAATAGTGCAATTGAAAATACTCACCAATCTCTTTCAAAGTATAGCCGCCTGTTGCATACGCAGCCCTTATTGCGTCATCGCGGTTATTACTCTGCTTCTTATATTGTTCTAAAGGTAAAGCTCGCGCCCTTCTTTGTTTTTTCGGAACCTCGGATAAGTCACCTTCCTGCAATTTCAATAACTCTAGGTGCTCATTTACAAAATCATCACTCCCTAAAAACACCTGATTTGATATATTTCTCCAAGGGTTAACTCCCTTTCCTTGCTCTACAAACTGTGCAAATTTACGTCTTGCAATGGCTTTATAATTACTAAATTGAAGCAACATTGTATCTATGGCTAACCAAACAGGGGCTTCTGTTTCTCCCATTACAATGGGCCAACTGCTCCAAGGCCATTCCGATAAATTATCAACCATGTGTGCTCTAATTGGATTTAAAATAATATATCGGCTTAACTCTAATAGGTAGGCGTCTTTATCGACCAAAATCGCTTTATAGCGTCCTTGAAATAAGTGCCCCACACGTCGATGCTTTCTATTAAACCATTGCGTGTATACCCCATTTAATTGTCGCATCCCTTTACTTAAATTAGCATCTGGCGTTTCAACCAATAAATGATAATGATTAGTCATTAAGCAATAAGAATGAATTACCCAGTTATACCGTTCGCATACTTCGCTTAAAATTTGTAAAAAGCCGTCAAAGTCTGCCTCATCTAAAAAAATAGACTTTCGTTCATTTCCTCGCGATGTGACATGATACAAAGCACCAGCAAACTCCAACCTTAACGGCCTAGCCATTTTTAACCCAGTCAAAAAATAATTTATGACTTAAAGCTTAGACCAACTAAGTGAAAAGGCAAAAAGAAAGACCTGACCCTATTTTATTTCTCGCGAGGTGACATGATACAAAGCACCAGCAAACTCCAACCTTAATGGCCTAGCCATTTTTAACCCAATCAAAAATAATTGATGACTTAAAGCTTAGTCCTACTAAGTAAAAAAGCAAAAAGAAAGACCTGACCCCGTTTTGTTCTGGTGACCCCTTAGTTCTCTTTTTGTTCTGGTCAAAAAATAATTGATGACTTAAAGCTTAGTCCTACTAAGTAAAAAGGCAAAAAGAAAGACCTGACCCCCTTTAATTTACTAACAATACACAACGCTTGAGGTTCAATTTCATCTAAACAAATCCGAATTAATTAAAGCCTTTGCTCCCTTAGACTTCGTTCTATTAAGATGTAATGATTTAAGAGTAAGATTATAGCTCCACCTATAACAACAAAAATAATGTATGGCTCTGTATTAAATACCTTCCTCAGCATAATAGTGAATGGCACACAAGCACCTAAGAAGAAATAGACAATCTTGCCATATATGGTTTTCATGTAGCTAAGCTTTTCTATATTTATTCCTAGTGTAAAACCAATCAAAAAACCTATATAGCTGGCTCCACAACTCCAAACTGCTTCTACCTCTAATATTTGGGAACAGAACCCAAATATTAGAAGCGAAGGAGCCATAACTAATAGAACGATCAAACGTTGATGTGATAATACCCGATCTACTGAAGTCATTATTGATCCCAAGGGAACATATTTATTGTTTCTGATACAGTCAAATTTAACGCTTTTGTAATTGGATGATGGTTACTCATTTTATCTATAATAGCGTTGCGCGTACTAACTCCTATACCAACCGCTGACTTTGTTGATAAACTCCCATTGTATAATTCGTAACCTGCCGTACCTATCAACTCTATATCAGAAGCAGTAGCAAATGCCCCAAGGCCAAAAGCCAGAGTTCCATATTTCGCAGTCTTATACATATAATATGCAGTTGTTTGCTGACTAGACAAATATTGGCTTTTCATATGCCCCATCAAAATATCTTGTTTTGTAAATTGTGTTGCAAAGGAAACATTTAGTACATCTAGTCTTGCCTTGATTAGTGAACCTGAGTGAATATCACTATCACCTTCTAATGAATCCAAATGATCCATAACAAATTTTTGATCATCCTTATTTTCAATTTGTGAGGTATCAACTTTTACCGTTTGCTTCGAGTTTACGGTTGTTTTCCCTGAAAAGCTCTCTCCAGAAATTGAACTAGCCATAGCTTGTGCAAACGCAGCGGTCATAGCACCATTTCCGAATTTTCCACCTGTTATTCTAGACAAAGTACCTCCAACAACGGCCTTAGCTAAAACTTTAACAGTAGCATTTCCAATACTCCTTATTTGTCCTCCAGCAAGACTACTAAATCCAGCGGTAATAAATCCATGTCCAAATTTTCCGCCCATTGCTTTACTAGCAATTCCTCCAACAATTCCATTTGCTACGAATCCTTGTAATGAGTTGGCAGGACCTGCCATACCTGCTGTAAACGCTCCAACTAACGCTCCTTTTAAACTGCCTGTGGAAATATACCCAGATAATGCGCCAAGCACTATAACATTCACACCCGGTATGAACATAACTGCTATAGACGCAATTTGTCGCCAATACTTCTTAATGCCTTTAAATAACTTCTTAAAGAAATACCCACTTGGATCGGTATAACTCATCGGATTATTCAATACATAGCTATACCGATTAAATGACTGTGAATTACTCGGAGCCTGAATATGCGGATCAGCCTGCAAAAACCTGCCCAATGTAGCATCATAAATACGGCCACCCATATGAATAATACCTAAATCACTCAGCTCTTTATGCCCAGTATACCCTTTACTTTCAGCAGGGCTTTGTTGCGATAGTAGCGTTTGTAAACTGCTTGAAGTGCTAAAACGGTTTTGTTTGCCCCATGCATCGTAATTTATATGCTGCACTACCGCGCCACTGGCATTGGTAATTGACGTGGTTGAACCTAAATGGTCTTTATGTAAGTAAAAAGTATCGTTATTACCGTTAGAGCGGTCTGTTACAACAACATTACCAACGTAATATTTATGCTCAGTTATACCATTACTGCCTTTAATACGTTCGTATAGCCCTTTTACATAAAGTGTATGAGTTGTACCATTGCTGCGTTTGTCTGTGCGGCTGTATAAATTACGATTATGGTCGTATGCCATGTCGGTATAAATACCGCCTTTAGTAATTCGTGTTGGTTTATCGTACGCGCTATAGGTAAAGGTACGCGAGCCATCTGAAAGTACATTGCCTCGGTTATCGTAGCTGTTGGAATTGCTAAAGTCGTATATCACTGTTCCTGTGCCATTAGCGCCGCTTGTTACTTTTAATACACGGTTTTTAATGCTGCTGTGATATGTGTAATGCCCTGCACCTTGTTTATATTCAAAATTACCCAATGCATCGTAATCATAATTTTTATATATACCGCCACTACTTTCGTTACACGTAGTGGTACTTGCTTGGGTACGACTCCAATCAAGTCTATTTAAGCTATCGTATCCGAAGCTTTCGCAGTAATCATGCGCTGAGCCACCTAAAGCAAAGTTATGTTTACGCTCTGTTAGGTTACCAACTTCATCAAACTTAAAACTTTGGTTGTGTAGCATGCTACTGCCTTTGGTAAGCGACATGCTATCAATATAACCACTGGTTGCTTTATAGCCTTTAGTTTGCTTTACACCATTGGCATAACGCACGTCAGTTATATTACCGTGTGCATCCATTGCTTTTACTTCTTGGTATACTTTTCCAAAATCGCGATGGTTGGGGGTTACATTAGTCAGCTTTGTTGCCATGCCATAGTCGTTATAACCATGTTCAACAGTAAAGCCATTTGCTGGGTATTGCGTGTATTTAACGCGATTATATTCGTCGTACATTAATTGGCTGTAAAAAATTTCACCGTCAATAAAGGTTTCTATTTCAGCTAATTTATTATTATCACCGTAGGTGTATGTTTCTTGGTAATTAGGTTGCGTTGGCCAATTACTGCTACACGTGTTGGTGTTTTGATTCGCACCTTTTTTATAGGCAACGCGACTTAATGCGCCTTTTAATTGCGAGTCATATTCCCAACAGGTTAAACCGTCTACGTCAAGTCTCGCAATTTTTCGGCCTAATTCATCATAGCGCATAGCAAGCGTTTGGTTACTGCTGTTAGTTTGCGTAATTAGCTCGCCAAAGCCGTTATATGTATAGCGCCATGTACCTTTATCAAGGTCGGTCATACTTGTTTTGCGACCATATTTATCTACTACTAGCGTTACTTGTGTATGGCTAAACGTATTACCTTTGTATACTTTAGTTGTAAGTAAATCGTTGTTAGCACTATAGGTATAGGCTAATTTAGTGAGCGTTTCGCCCTCTGCGCTTAAGCTTTGCACTAATACTTTTTGGCCTACAAAGTTAGTTGTTACTTTTTGTTTGTTGCCTTTTTCGTCGGTAGTTGTGGTTGTTAGTCCATCGTATTCACGGGTAACGGTGTCACCCGTTGGCTTTAACTCGTTATCAACTCGGCCTAGTTTATCGTAGCTAAACGTCGTTTTATAACTTGATGCACTGCCACTGCCGGGCTCCGAGACCCATTTAGCTCGGCCTTGTTCATCGTAATCTTTTTCTACAACCTGCCAGCTACCGCTCAGTAAACGTTTTTTAGTTACAAGCTCACGCCCCCATGCATCAAGGTATGTATGGGTTTCTGGCATGCCAGATGCCGCACTAATTATTCGTTGAAATGCCCCTGCAACACCACAAGATACACTACTACATAAACGTGTGTATGTTGCTGACTGTAATGTAGGTGATTGATTACCCGTGCTTGATAGTGTTTTAGTTGGCGTACCAAAATAATTATACTCTTTTGTAACTTTTCCGCCGTTCTCGCCCTCAACCTGAGTGGCTAATATTATACCTTTAGGTAAGTGGGTGAAACTTGTGCCTGAAGTAGTCGTTTTATATCTACTTGTTGTTGTAAACCCTTTTGAATTAGTCGAGCTAACCACAAAACGGCCTCGACTATCGTATTGCATTGATGTTGAGCGAGAACTAGACACATTCCCCGTTGAATTATTTGTAACAAACGTACTACTGTTTTTATTACCCCATTGGTCATAGCCATGCGTTGTTGTTCCAAAGGCCGTAGTTTCTGTTTTTAATAGTTTATCGCTATTATAGGTAAAACTCGCATTGTTAACTATGCTTCCAGCAGTACCGTTAACCGGAGCCGTAACCCCACCTATTTTGAGTGTTTTACTTACTCGAGAGGTTGCCAATCGGCCCATTTTTTTATCAACACTCGAACTGCCGTATGTGTTTTCTGTAATAACAGACAATACATTTGATGTTGATACTGCGCCAGACGCTTTGTTGTCTGTTGTGTTTGTTATTGTTTCTGCGTTACCGTAAAAATCATATTCGTTTTCGGTAATACTTCTTGTGGCTACGCTACTGGCAGTTAGCTCTTTGTTTAGTGCATAGCTAACTTCAGTCGATTTTTCAATGTAAGCTTGGATACCGCCATTTACTGTTGCTTTATTACCTACACTATTGATTGCTTCACTTACTATTGCTGCGCCAGAGCCAGCCCCTAATGTTTGAACTGTTGACTTAGGAATACCCGTATAAGGCGCAAGTTGATTATACACTGTAGTTGTGGCCATACAGGTGTCATAGTTGGTATATGAGTATGCTCGTTTACCCCAAAACGGAGTTTCACCATCATCATCGTAGCCTATAATTTCATTTTTATATGCAGTTTCGGTTGTACACGTTTGCAAATCTAAAGTACGAAGCAATTCAAACCCAAGGTTACCATAGCCTTTTTTATGCATTAACAAGCCACCGTATTGATACAGTACCGATTGATTTGTTCCATAGTTACTTAAAGAGTTGACTCGCGACACCATAAACATGCCTGTTTTAGGTGATATGTAGTCTGGATCTAATGACCCATCTGCTTTTATTCCATTTGATGAGTGTTCTTGAATGTAAGTCGCGACATTACCATTTACAAAGTTATCATACGTTTTTGTAATACTTGAATAAGTAATGTTATTTGTTATGCCATGACCGTTATCGACATTCGATATTACATTCATTAACTTACCAGCGTCTTTATTAAGGTATACTTTCCATTCAGAATTAGTTCCTTGCAACCAATCTAATTTACCATCACCGTCTATATCGGCAAACTGAGTCATTTTCTTTTTATCAAATGACCAGCTCCCCCTAGCTTGAAAATAAACTTTATCTGGGTAGCCACTCATTGGCATTGCAAAATAAGTTGTACGAAATGTTTTCGTTGCATTAGAAATTAGTAAATCTGTTCTGCCATCACCGGATACGTCCATGAAATAGCTGTAATCTTCTTGGTCGTCGTTAAAAACCAATGTATTACCGCCTGTATCAGAAGCTATTTTAACAGTGTCATACGCTAGAAGATTGGTTCCATCACTTAACCGATACCTTAATTCATCACCTGTTTTCCATAAAACATCTGTTAAACCATCACCATTAAGATCAACTGCTTTTGGGGAATAGAAGGCATTCCCAGAAAATGATTGAATAGGAGCTGACCAATCGTTTCCTGAGTATAAATACCACGCTATATCATAATGATTTGAGCATGTTTGACCATTTACTGTATTTGTTTGGAAAGAAGATTCTTGTTGTTTATCTACAATATTTCTTGGTATTTGCCCGCCATCTGTACAAGTTCTTGTTCTAGTCTTTCTACCAACTAATAAATCGGTTATACCATCTCCGTTAAAGTCTAATACTGTTGCATTTTTTGCTCCACCCGTTTTATTGTATCTGCTATCTCCATTATAAATTGTGTGCGTAATTATAGGTGGCCTGTCAAAGTCTATAGGGGGACCTGTTTTTGATGGCGTAGGAATAATTGTTAAATTTTGAATTCCTGAAAAATTTCCTCCACCTTGATTTTTGTAATATTTCAACTGAACACCGTTAGAAACTACAATATCTTGTAAACTATCGCCGTCAATATCTAAAATTTGTGTAAACCCTTTTAATCCAGATGCTAAAATGCCAGTATCATTTACATTTAAGCTAATATTAATAGGCCAGCAGTCATTTGGATTATTTCGCATATAACTATCGCATTGCGTTAATTGTGAAAACGATTTTTTATAAGAAATAACTTTCCAGTTTGATGTGTTATTTTTAGCAACTATAACATCTAATACTCCGTCACCATCGAAGTCTATTATTCGAGCATATTCTGCATTCGAAGTTAAATCACTTGTTCCTGAAAGAGTTTCAGGGTTAGACAATTGCGGACCATATTTTACTTTCCACGAACCATCTGGATACACAATATCTGAGTATCCGTCACCGTTAAAATCAAAAATAAGCGCTTCGTTATTATTTTTAGTTGATATAGTCCTCGAAGACGTTGGTGAGAATGGTTTAAATGGGTCGGTAACAGGCACATCATAACAATCGATGCGTAGTGCTCTTGTATCTTCTTTTCTACATATTTCTTTTGTTGCCGTTGTTACTGGTGTTGGCTTTTGCCAATTGAAAACTATTGGCGCATTACATAAGCCGTCTCCAGTACACTCACTGATTGACTCTAAATAATTTTTTTCGTCTTGGAAAGGTGACTCATAATACGAAGATGTATAAGTTCTAAATACTTTTCCATCAACTTTCACTTGGATTCTTTTTAGTAGTTTCTGTTGCAGAATAGGTGAGCCAGCAGACCAGCCCGACTTAACTTTTTTACTTTGATCATAAACAAAAACAATCGATGCGAATGGGGCTGTATTCTGTGAAGTATTTCCGGTGTAATCAATGCTTTTTAATAAACTTTCACCAAAGTGTGTCGAGTACTTATTATAAAAATCGCTGTAGTTATATACAAAATAATTACTTTTAACATCTTGCACTGCTTTGATAAGCCACATATTAGCTAGATCAGTACTGTTTTTACTATGTATATAGGCATCGTTTTTACCTTGAGTTTCTGAGCTATTAACTGTTTTAAATACTCTGGCAAGGCTCTTACCCAACAATGATTTTTTGCTTGAGTCTATTGCACTAACATCCCCAAAATAATGAACTTCTCCCGCTTTATTTTCAACTGTAAATGCTCTTAATGAAATACCAGAATAATATGGTTTTACAGTAACAAAACTATCTATAGCAGTGTGATAAATAGCAGTGGTAGACCAGTAATCATTATCGGATATACCAATATCGGAATTATTTTTAGTATTTGCAGTTCTATTTTTTAATAGCCTTTGTCCGTTATAACAAAGCCTATCAGTTTTGGATAAATTTACCCCCCCTTGTTTACCGTCGTAAACGGGCGTTTTACCACAACGAGTAATTGCAGAAGATGCACTTAAAGACCAACCCTGCCCTAATATGCCATCACCAGCTTGTGAACTATAATTTAGTGATACCTGCGGAGCAACACCTGCAGTACCGTTTGGTATTGCAATTGGAACGTTATAAGTTGCGGCCCCACTTTCAGATACCCTAAACTGCGCGGCTATGGTACCAACATGTTCTGTTGCACTATCAGACACACTGATTGCTCTTGTTCCTGCTACGCTTTTATATTCAAACTGATTTGTCGCGCCAGGTATTGAACAAGCTAGACTTCCAGACTCAAACGCATTTATGTCACAGCCACTACCGGTCATACAGGCTGAAACTTGATACGTATATTTGCCTGTGTTTATGCCTGGATCGGCTAATATGCTATTTCCATCATTTTTGACTTGCTCGGCAGTTTTACATTGCAGTGGCCCTAAAGCACCACTGTTAACATCTTTAGTACGGAAGTAATAAGCTGTTGTTGCGCCTATGTCACCTATAGATATACGAGTGCTGTCGCCAGTGGTATATACACCAACACCATTGACTGTAACTTTTGGTATGGGGATAAATGTAGTAATTCCATCATTTGCAATGGGTACCCAGCTTGATGAGGCAAAAGAATATGATGTAAAAAAAGTAAGTACTAGAAACAATTTGAACATTGAAGGTAATTTATACATTCGGCAATAATCCGTATTATTTTTATTAATTCCAATTAGTGATTCGCTGTTACCTAGTGTAGTAATAAAAATCAATCTAATAATTTGTTGCTATTACACTAAATAAGGCTTCATAAAAGATGTCTATGAGTTGAAGCAAATCTAGAGGGATTTAAAATTTAAGCATTAATATTATAATTAACAAAGAAAAAAAGGAACATTTAATTTACAAATATATTTTTCTTAATTAAATTTTATACCCATTTACTTAACAGGGTGGTTTATTTTGAGGTAGAAAACCGTGTCGATTACAGAGCAGCAAGTTCGTTATTTAGTTGTTCTTGGCAATTACGCCAGCATTACTCTTCATCTATTGGGTCGTAAATAAGAAACTTTTAAAGCAGTTAACATAAATTTCAAATTGATTAAGTATTATTACGAGTTTGTCTTACACAGATAAAGCTTAAATGCAATTATTCACGGACTAGCATCAATTTTGAATAAAATGAATATAGCTGAGGGGTAGGCTGAAATAAAAATATAAAAAGCCAGAAAGTTTCTGGCTTTCAAATAACAATTTAAGATGAAAGGATGCTTATCGCTGATAACACATATTTACCATTTCTTTTTAGGAGCAAATAATATATCCAAGTCGTCCTGCTCTTGTTCGTTTTTCTTTTTAAGCGCATTAGCATTTGATGCCCGAAGCTCTACACTAATTGCTTCTAGATAACCTTCCACTTCTTGACGTTTAGCTGAAACATATTCGTCAGAATAAGTAACCCCGTTAAGAGTAACTTGGGCTTTTTCAAAATATTGTCTAGCAGAACCCACCATGTTTGCCGAACGTGCTGATAAACCACGTTTTATTTGGCTTTCTATATTGATACGAAGTTGAAGCTTTTCTAATCGTTTATCTTCAACCGTAAACACTTGGCTATCAACTCGCCCTTTATTGTGTTCTGAGCGTAACACTATGCGTAATTTTTTTATACCTTGGATAAGACTTACAAGCTGTTTGTCGTTACTCGGTAAAGACAGCGAGTCATTATTATTGCCTTGAACAGGTTGCGTAAGATGCTCTTTTGCTTCGCTTAACCTGTTTTTAAGCGTCTTTGAACCAGTGGAATTTGCCACCATAGTTTTCAGCGCTTCATAAACACGGCGTTGTAGTACGCGAATAATAGATTCGGACAAAGGTATGTTGGCACTATTCGCAAGTGCTTCTTCAGTCTCTTCTATTATCGCCTTTTGCTTTGTAAGCTCTTTGCGACGTTCGCCTTCTTGTTTCTCTTTGTGTTGCTGTACAGCACTTACCCAAAGCGCAATCACAATAAGTGCGACTATGAGCACAATAATAATTGAAACGATCATAGTGTAATTCTCGGATTCATATCTAATTTTTTAATCTTACATTAAATATATACTAACAGGGTAGCTTTGCGCTGCTTAACTTATAAATATGCTAAAAAAGCATTACAAGGAGGGCCTATTATAAGATTATCTCGGATAATCATTGCTATCTGAAGCATATTTATTGTGCTAGCCTTAGATCCCAAACAGATAAATGTGTATGCCTAAAACTCAAGGTGAATTTTAAAATTAAAAAACGCTTGGGTTTAACACGTATTACCTTTATAAATTATATGAATAACAACGTTAAAATATGCAGCTATGAAATTACAACAACTCAGATATATCGTAGAAGTACAAAATCATAAATTAAATGTTTCAGCAACTGCTGAAAGTTTATTTACCTCTCAACCTGGTATTTCTAAACAAGTACGTATGTTAGAAGATGAGTTGGGTGTACAAATTTTTGGCCGCAGTGGTAAACATTTAACCCATGTGACGGGCGCTGGCGAAGAAATAATTAATATTTCCCGAGAAATACTTTCCAAAGTAGAAGGCATAAAAGCGGTTGCAAATGAGCATACATTACCAGATCAAGGTAAGCTTAATATTGCAACAACTCACACGCAAGCCCGCTACGCTCTCCCAAGTGTTATTCAAGGATTTATGAAGAAATATCCTGCGGTTTCACTCCATATGCACCAAGGTACACCACAACAAATATCAGACGCAGCTGCTCGTGGCGACGCAGATTTTGCAATTGCGACTGAGGCACTTCATCTTTATTCAGATTTGGTTATGTTGCCATGCTATCACTGGAATCGCAGTATTGTTGTTGCAAAAGACCATCCTCTTGCGAAAAAAGTAAATAATTTAACTGTTGCCGACATAGCGCAATATCCGCTCATTACTTACGTATTTGGCTTTACGGGTCGCTCAGAACTAGATAAAGCATTTAGTGCACATGGTCTTGAACCCCATATTGTATTTACAGCAACCGATGCTGATGTAATTAAAACCTATGTTCGTCTAGGGTTAGGGGTCGGTGTAGTCGCTTCAATGGCAATAGATCAAATAAGTGATACCGATTTAGTCTGTATTGATGCGAGCCATTTATTTGAGGCAAGTACCACTAAAATTGGATTTAGAAAAGGCAGTTTTTTACGCACTTATATGTATGACTTCATTGAGCGTTTTGCACCACACCTAACAAAAGAACGTGTTGAACGAGCAAGTTTATTGCGTAACCAAGATGATGTAGATAAATTATTTGCAGATATCGAATTACCAGTTAAGTAATCAATAATTTAATTACTTAAAAACCGCGCAGATATAAAATGCGGTTTTTTTTAATACTTTATAATAGTAAACAACCCAAAATTTTAGGTTAGCGCGTGTTTATCTTCAAAGGTTAAATTTACAGCGATGTGGTCATTTCCCATATACAAGCAATCACAACACGCAAATACCAAAAAATCATTTTATTACGTGCGATAAAGTACTTTAATTACATGCCAGCCAAATTTTGTTTTAACTAGATGAGGCTCTAAAATTGCGCCTTTAAACGCAATTTTATCAAACTGTGGAACCATTTGGCCGCGTCCAAATTCGCCTAAATCCCCGCCTTTTTTACCCGATGGGCATGACGAATACTTTTTAGCTAAGGTTTGAAACTTTGCACCTTTGCCCAACTGCTTAATAATATCTTCTGCAATCTCTTTGTGCTTAACCAAAATGTGAAGTGCGTGTGCTGTATTTGCCATGAAAAAAGCCTTTTATACCGTTAGCTAAAATTAAACGCGGCGATTTTAACACAACCCCATACACCTAGCATCTACTTATACCATAGCTATAGTTACCACACGCCTTGCAAAGATTTATAGATTTTAACTAGAATCTTATATCCGATTAAAAATGCCATTTTTACTTTTTAATAAAATAAAAATGACATTTTAGCTAACTTAGATTTTTATGGCTTAAAAAAGCTTAATACGATCAAATTAAATAATCGTTTTACGTGACCTCAGGTGGTTAGCAGGATCATGCGAATACCTTTCTTTTACCTTCATAAGATCCTCATAACTGCCAAGGAAATAGTCTTTTGTAGGAATTGCACTGTCTTTAAAGCTAATAAATGCGCCTTCAGTCCCTTCAATTTGGGTCTCTCGGCTTACCTCAATCCAATCCATTGCTCTATTAATGTAATTGTAGACTTCATTATTTTGACCTTGTTCTTTTAACTCAACAGACTCATTCCACCATGTTTGGTACTGAATAGTGTACTGCGATTTTGAATAAGGAAATGAAACGCGGGCGTTTGCTTCTTTTTCGCTTATTTCATTATAAAAAGGACCTGCAATTGCACCAAGTGTAACGTAGCTGAATAAACCTAAATCACTACTCTTAGCATTAATCAGATCTGACGTTAAACTTTGAATTAACTGCTCTTTTCCGTTTTTTGTTAAACCGCTACCTTTTACAACCTTAGAGGTTAATTTATGGGGTGCTGGTGCATCAAAATCAGGCGTAAATGGCGTGCCATCGGCATTAGCTAAACTACCTAAACGCTTTTGCTTTTTTAATACATCGAAAAGGGAGTTTCGTGACCAATTTCCCATTAATGCACTATTATAGTTCGCTTTAGTATCTGTACCTTGATGTATTGGCGTACTATTTGGAAAGTGGTTTGAGACAAATTGTTCTAACGCTTGCCAACTTCCCTGCCAATAGCCGTACATGGTACTTGGGTGGCACAAAGGCTTGTTTTGACTGTTAGCCGCAATAGCATTAATTTTTAAATTAGTGCCTACCAGCTTGTCGGTACTTGCATTATTTATAACGTCTTCCCATTGCGATAAAAGCTCAAGCGTAGACAAAGCATGTTCGTCATTAGTATTCCAGTTTATTACAAAGCGATGGATCTCGTCTGGGATCTCAAATGCTTTTACTTTAAAGTGGGTAACAATACCGTAGCTTAATGCCCCGCCACCACGTAGTGCCCATAATAGTTTTTTATGGGATGGGTCGTTTGCATCAACAATATCGTCCTCAGCATTTACTTCGATAACTTCACCGTTGCCTAATACAACCGTAGCCCCCACCAGCGATTCACAACACATTCCTTTACTGCGAGTCCATGGCCCCCAGCCTCCGCCTTGAATGAAACCCGCCAAACCGACTGTTGCGCATGTACCATGCGGTATTGTCAATGGCGGGTTATTGTCAGCAAGCTTTGGTACCACCTGAAAAAAGCGATAACCGGAGCCTATATTTGCAATATAGTCACCGTTCACTTTCTTAACGTTAAACTCTTTTAATCGGCTCAAATCTAATAAAATCACATCGGTGCCCGTACACTCCCCTTCGTGATCGTGCCCACCAGAACGAACGCGGATCGGTAAGTTTAAGCTAATTGCTTGCTTGTAAGCCTGTGCTACATTTTCTGTTGATTCACACATTACAATAACTGCAGGATTGAATCGCAAACGAGTATTAAATATAAGGGTTTGCGCTTGATACCCTGTTAAACCTGGAGTTTCAGACACCGAGGGTGATGCTTGAGTTAGCAGCTGATCATCCTTAAAACCCGAAGATTTAAGTGCTTGAACAAATTTAAGCGTATTGTTCCAATAGTTTAACATCAGGCTCTGTGCGCTTTTAAGTTGCTCGTGCGGCAGCTGCGAAACTTCATGAACTGTATTTGGGTTATTCATCGTATATTCCCTTTATTATCCTTGTGACATATACACTCGTCACGTTTTTGACCTGTTACTGATTCTGCAAGCGTTTGGATTGCTGGCGCTAAATCATCACGTGCAATATCAACTTTAATGAGGTAAGGCGTTGACGTATCTTCATATAAGATATTAAGTGCATTTTGCAGATCCGCCACCGAATTGACATTTAAATATTTAACACCGTAAGCTTGAGCTAATGCTTCGTAGTTCCAAGAAGGTAATTCATCAAAAGGAGCAAATTTCCCCTCAGGTCTAAATGCGCAAATATCTACAAATGATTGCTCAATGGCATACACCTCGTTACTCATTACAAATACAGCGGTATTACAGTGATTACGACTCAGTGTTGAGAGTGTCTGACACATCATCATAAAACCACCATCACCTGCAATAACTATACTGCGATTATCATTAGCAAGTGACACACCCAAAGAGCATCCGGTTTCATGGCCCAATGATCCCCACGCGGCATCACTAACAAAGTGGCTTTTTTCTATGCCAATCAATCTTGCAGCCATATAAAGTGATGAACTTTCACCTAAAATAAGGTTGTAACCTTTTAAGCTACGAGATCCGTTTAACTCTTGTTGATAAAGAGTAAAGAAGCTTTCGTAGCTTATTTGGCTGTGAAAATCAGCAAGCTCAGTGTTTAATGGTGTATTTAACTTAAAAGAGACTGAGTTCAAAGACGAAGTTGATCGCTCAAAATATGCCGTCAATTCGCTAATAAATACAGTTAAGCTGGTATGGATGAAGTGATCACTATTGCCAACAAGCGCACCATCCATATTAACTCTTATTAGATCAGAGCCTTGCTTAGTTAGCATAGTGAGGTAATCATCAGTAAAAATAGCGCCAAGCGCTAAAATTGCATCGCACTGCGACACATAATCGAACGTTTCAGGTAATGAGGCTTCACCTGCATAGGTGCCTACAAATAAATCGTGACCGACTCCACTTCGCTCGCTGATCACCGATTTAGCTAACGTGGTAGTGGTATATGCAATATTAAGCGAAGTTAAAAGCTTCTCTACTTTATCTTGTAAACCTAATCTCGCTATTTCTATGCCAAGCATAATTACTGGCTGTTGTGCAGTTTCTAGCTTGTGTGTAGCCGCGTGTAGTAATGCATTTTGCATATTTAAATCAACGGACGTATCGGTAATAACAAGCGGGTACGCTGGAGTCGAACATTCTGCTCCCCACACATTCTGCCAAGCTTCTAAGTAAATTGGCCTTTTTTCTTTTATTGCACACGCCAACGCTGCATCGATAATTTGAGGAGCCGTTTCAGAATCTGACAGTATTTCGCTTGCCACGGTGACACTTTCAAATATAGTTTGGTTTGATTTATAGTTACCCGTTGAATGATGAAATAATGCGCCGGTATCTGCGATAATTTTTCGATCATCAATTGATGGGCTGGCCGTTATCACCACCACAGGATTTCTTTCAACATAGGCCCCTGCAATTGCGTTTATAACACTTAATGTACCGACTCCATATTGTACAGACACTGCGCCAATCCCTTTGTAACGAGCATAACCTTCGGCCGCATAACCTGCACCTAACTCCGTTATGTCGCCAACCGCATCAATACCATCAAACTTATCAAGTGCGCTCATAAACTCCTGTACATAGTCACCCGGTACTTGGAATATTTTATCTAGGCCTTGCTCTTTTAAGCGCGTTAATAAATAGTCAGCAACTGTAAATTTATTGGTACTCATGGTTAATCCCTTCGTATGCAAATTTTGTTACTTCGTCTAGCGTTTTACTGCATGCATTAGGCTGTTTTTTTTCAATTTTATCGTTACAGGCTTTATTACAATCAACGGGTAAATAGTTATGTTGTTGCTTTAGCCAGCATGGTGTGGGTAAATCAAAAAATTCCTCGAGTGTTGACTCTGCTGTATTTAAAGCACCTTCAACCCAACCTTGCTCGTATGAGTACGCCTCACCAATAATATAAATCTTTTCTTTCTCAACAGGGTGGCGCATACGACACATAATTTCATCTAAACGGTAATTTGCTTTCCATTCATGCCATCCTCCGCCATATGGGGCGTCTCCCCAATCTTGGTAAATGGCAGAATACGGCATCGCCAATTCTTTTTGCTCATGAAGCGCTTCAATTTGTCTATGCGCGGCTTCCACCATACCTGTGGTTATTTGGCATTGGCTTTTAGGGACTATTTCTTTTGGGGTATAGCCTTCACATCCATAGCTGGGTGTGTAACCAGAATATAACTCACCCGATTCTAAGCCTTTCCAATAGGGGATAGAGCCTATGTCATTATATGACGCCATCAATAACGAGTTTGTATTTGGTAAACCGCCTGCTTGGTCGCACTCTGTTCCCATATAATATGTTTGCCTAATTGGTAAGTCGGTCACTGAACGACCTGCAACTAGGCCTAAGCTTCGCCACCAAGGCTGCTCGTAAGCCATAAACATTTTTAGCGCTTTTTGTATAAGTACTGAAGGGATATTTTCTTTTAACCACGGATCAGCAAAAAACTCCGACTCGATAAGCTCTAATGAACGTCGTGGCATTGCCAAAATTAGTTGTTTCGCTTTTACAATTTCCTGCTCAGTGACGGTTACGTCATCAATTGTTTTGCCGTATTGATCTGTACACGTTGATTGAAATATTAATTCATATCGATAATCAGGATCATTCAGGTAGTTAATTTTTACTAGCCGTTTATTCATTTGTACTTTTTCGTTTTCGGCTAAACAACTTTTTAACGCTTTAAACTGCGCGCACAGCGTTAATGGCAGTGCCTGAAATCCATCTGTGAGAGTGAGAAACTCAGTGTCATCACTGTATTCTGTTGCTGGCAGCTGAGTAACCGCACTTGCATTAGCAACATTAGCATCGTACCCGCCCGCCTCTTTCATGAATAAATAAGCTTCGTTACTTAGTACTCGCTCAAGTAAATTCCAAAAACCATACTTCCAGATCTCTTTGCCAAATACTTTAACTTTCATTTGCTCGCACAAGCTCATGTCAGCAAAACCAGGACAAATTAAGTTCATCACCTTAACTTGTAAATCCTCGGGTCCATAGCCGCGTTCAGATGCGTTTAACTTATAAGGTATTTTGTCAGGGCACTGCGCAAAATCTCGGTAACGAAAATACTGACCGCGCAAATAAAAGAGATTATTTTCACTGCCCGCTTTTATATCTTTCACAGCGGGATCTTTTGAATCAGGGTACATGGGTAAGGAAGAGCCCATTGGGAAGTTTTGCGTTTTCAGGTTCAAATCATTAACTAATGCATTAACCATAACGTGATCTGAAGGAATAAAGCGCATTCCCCCCAACTCGGCAACTACATTTGGTAACCCTGGTAACTTTTTACTATATAAACGCCCGCCTATGCGGTCACTGTATTCAAATAGCGCAATACGCTTTTCTTTGCCTTCATGCTGTTGTAGCCTCCACGCGCAGTAAACACCAGACACACCGCCACCAACAATTGCTATATCAAGTTCGTTTTTCATAGTCGTCTTTTCCTTAGCTAGATTAAGCTAAAGTTACCCATAAAGACTACAAAGTTCTATTACGCTTTATTACACTCTATGACAAATATCTGTCCAACCACATCTAGCAACGACGGTTCTTGTATTAGAAAATGAGATAAGCTGTGAAATAAACTAGACACTCGCTGTAATTTATCTGACAAAAGTTAAGATAAATATCAACGTTATTCTATTCTTAGCGGCAGCGCCAATAACAACCAAGTTACAAATAATGCGCAGCGTCGCTTGGTGCGGGAATTCTACAATACTGATATTTTCCAAACAAGGTATAGCGGTTTAAAGCAACCCTATCGTATAACCTGTTATTACACCTATTTGGCAAAATACTAAATACAGTTGCTAGCTTATATGGGTAACCTAGCTGCTTAACAACATTAAAAAAAGCATGGCTTTGCGTATACGCTTTGCCGTTTTCTAGGTAAACCATTGAAGCATATTCAATTGTTGAAAAACCAAAATGCGTTAACAACAGTTCCCCTTTTGGAGATTGCACGCTGCATAATTTAAAAATAGTATTTTTATCGTGAGCAATAATAAAATTACACCACGCGCTGCACAGCTTACATTGCGCATCAAATAAAATAATTTTTTGGTTTTGCATTAATATAGCTGCATCATCGCTCATAACACTTTCCTTAAATTAAGTACTAAATTACTGCTGCACCGGCTTTTTTTGTAACTTGCGCTGCAAAGTACGTCTATGCATATTAAGTTGCCTTGCGGTTACCGACACATTGCCATTATTACTGTGCAGTACTTGTTGAATATGCTCCCACTCTAAGCGCTCTGGCGACATAACCGCATCATCAATAACATTCGATGCCAATGCCACAGGCTCGGTGTTAAGCGCTTTTAATAATGTTGCCATATCAACCGGCTTAGTAAGGTAATCGTTTGCGCCTAACCGCATTGCCTCTACTGCGGTTGCAATACTTGCAAACCCTGTTAGTAAAACAATATGAGTTTGGGGGAGCAAACTACGCAGCGGCTTTATTAACGCCAAGCCATTGTCATCGCCTAGTTTCATGTCTAATAAAACAAAGTCGGGTAATAATTTACGCGCAGCAAGTAACGCATCACTTTGGTTATGCGCCACCTCACAGGTAAAGCTTTGTTTAGTTAAGCGCCTTGCCAGTGTGCTGGCTAAATTTATGTCATCTTCAATTATAAGTAACTTCATGAGGCTGTTTTCTCGGTGTTTACAATAGCGAGTTTAACTTTGGCGACAGCGCCGCCATCTGCATGGTTAAACAAGGTAAGTGAGCCATTTAAACGCTCAAAAGTAACATTTGATAAAAGCACAGCAAGCCCCATTCCTTGATCGCTTGGCATAAGTTGCCCGCCAAGTTCTGCTAATTGCGATGATGAAAAGCCACGGCCAAAATCGCGAATTAACAAGTAAACGCATTCACTATGTAAGTTATCTTGCTGCCAACTCAGCTCTAATTGAGTTTGGCCTTGTTTTTGATTAGCGAGCGCGGCGTTTTGCAATAAATTTAAAATAGCAGGCAATAACATCGCATCACTCAATAGCGTTGCCGCAATAGGTGGCGTAATCCATTTAATGTGCTGATCAGGGTATTGCAGTAAAAGCGTATCTGTAATTTGCGTTTGCAGTTGCTTTACGGTGGTATGCTCTTGCGAATTTTTAAGGCGTAATTGCTCTGAGAGTTTTCTAAAGTCGTTAAGTTGCGTACTACACTGAGTAAGCGGCGCTTGCATGTGCTTAACAATAGGGTTGTTTGGCTGGTCTTCTAATAACTCTTCAAACAATAGCTGTAAATTTGCAATTGGGGTCGCTAGTTGATGGGTGATTTGTGCAGCAGCCCCATCAAGGGTAACAAGCTGTTCATTACGCAATTGTTTTTCACGCACGTTTGCAATAATTCGCTCTCGCTCTTTAAGTGCTCTGCTCATTGCGCCAATAACAAGTGCAATTACGCTGGCACTTAAAACAAAATTAACCCACATGCCAATAAAATGACCACTCATATTCATTTGATGCATACTGTGATCGGGCATCTTTATAAGTAAAAAACTGTATGCGGCAATGGCTAATACCGCAACATAAGCTAATCCTTTTTCTCGCAGCGTAACAGCAGCTATCATTATCGGGAGCAATAACAGCGAAACAAATGCATTAGTTGCACCGCCGCTTAGCGATAGCAAAATCGTTAAAAATAATACGTCTGCAGTTAGCTGCATCAACATACCCAAAGGTTTAGCGCGGCTCACATTGCGATAAGCAAATAGGCTAATAAGCTGAAACACAGCCTCAACGGCAATAACAATAAGTAAAGGCAGTAATGCAATTTGATGTTCTAGTAAAAAATAAACGCTAAGTACCGCAATTAATTGCACGGCAATAGAGCCGCTTCGCAGCATTAATAATCGACTAATGGTGGGGTCGGTACGCATTAACAACAGGTTATTGCCCAATCAAATGTTTAATAAGGTTATTTTAACAGTTATATGATTTTTAATCATCATCCATCGAAATTGAAAACGGCGCACAAGGCGTTCCTTGGTGAAACACCATTTTCCATTGTTCATTACTTTTACGCCAAAGCGACATACGTAAAGAATAATTAAACTCAGCGCGAGCAGAGCGCCTATAAGCTGCTTGATAACTAAGTTGCACTACATCATCGCTCAGCATTCGGCCCTTAAAATGCTGATTATAAAACTGTGGCACAACCTCAGTAGGTAAGCGGGTAAGTACTTGGTATTTATTAAATGTAGTGCCATTGGCAGCAATTTCGATAAATTCATCATCGAGTAAAGCATCTAATGCGCGCTCAGATTGGCGAACTTCTGGGTCTAGTAACTGGCGCTCAGCGTCAATCAAATGATTAAACAACGACACTTTTATTTTGCTGCTCATAACCTTCCCTATTGTTTATAAACTTGCCCGGCTTTCATAACAAATTGCACGTTTTTAAGTACGTCGATATTTTTAAGCGGTGAGCCATTCACACTGATAATATCTGCTTGTTTACCAACACTCAAGTCGCCAATGAGTGCGCTTTGCCCCAGCAGTTTAGCTGCATGTATGGTTGCTGATTTAATAGCTTGGGCTTCGCTCATACCATTGTTTACCATTAAACTAAATTCGTTAGCATTGAGCCCATGACGCGACACCCCAGAGTCTGTTCCAAAAGCTATATTAACCTTGTTTTTCAGTGCAAGTTTAAACGAAGCCTGCATTTTTGGAGTCACTTCACGCACTTTGTCGGCTATTGCCGGTGGCATATTTGGGTTTGTAAGCACCTCTTCACTTACCGTTGCCCCCGCTAAAAGCGTCGGTACTAAATAAGCCCCCGTTTTTTTAAATAACTTTATTGCCTCTTTATCTAAATAAGAGCCATGCTCAATAGAATCCACACCGGCTTTTAAGGCCGCTTTTATACCTTGTGTACCGTGTGCATGGGCTGTAACTTTACGTCCTAAGTGGTGAGCCGTATCAACAATTGCAATCAGCTCTGCATCTGTAAGTTGTTGGTTAACCCCAGCAGCGGTATTACTTAGTACTCCACCCGTGGCAGTAATTTTAATTACATCAGCACCACTTTTAATTACCTCGCGTACCGCACGGCTACAATCATCCGCGCCATTACAAATGCCAATCCCACCTGTAACCGCATCAGTAATATCTTTTCGATAACCGTGCATATCTGCGTGTCCACCGGTAGGCGATATTGTATTACCCGCTGCAAAAATGCGAGGGCCGTTAATATCATTTCGCTCAATAGCGCGTTTTAGCGGAAATATTACTTTGTGATCGCTACCTAAATCTCGCACTGATGTAAAACCCGCATCGAGCGTACGTTGTAAATATTTAATTGAGCGCAAAGCATAATCGGCATCATATTCTGTTGCCCAGCGGTGAGGGTTTGCTTTTGAATCTCGCTCAAACGTAACGTGAACATGCATATCAATAAGACCAGGCATTACAAATTGATTTTTAAGATTGATAATATCGGCATCAGGTAGTTTAAGTTCTGCTTTTGTGAGGTAGCCGTTTTTAATGGCTGTTATTGTATTATCTGTTATGACTAACGTTTGCTCTGTTTTTACTTTTTGATCCTCGGATGCAAGTAAACTGCCCGCATAAATAATTTTATGCTGTTGAGCAAAAGCCCCATTTGCTATTAATGCCAGCGTTATTGCAGTGAATGTTGTTATTAGTGTTGTTTTCATACTTGCTCCTTTTTTATACTAGCATTACCTTAAATAACCTGTAATTGCGAATATTTACGATGCAAAGCATGCTATAAACTAGTCTTGAAAGCCGTTTTTTGGTATAACTCCCCCATTAGTAACACATGTCAGACCACCTTAAGAGAACATACTATGCCTTACGCACATATCACTGGTTGGGGTAAATGCATTCCACCAGCAAGCATTAGCAACGATGAAATTAGTGAAATAGTTAATACCACCGACGAGTGGATAACCACGCGTACTGGCATTAAATCTCGCCGAGTGAGCCATGTAAGTACCGCTGAGCTGGCAACCGTTGCTGCTAAGCATGCTATTGCATGCGCAGGCGTTGATCCTAAAGATATTGATTTAGTGATATTAGCAACCTGTACACCCTCAACTGTTGTGGCAAATACCGCCTCACAAGTGCAAAAAAACATTGGTGCAACAGGCGCTGCCGCAATGGATACAAACGCGGCATGTTCGGGCTTTTTATATGCGTTACAAGCTGCTACAGCACAAATTCAAGCGGGTATGATCAAAAAAGCCGTGGTCATTGCCGCTGAGCGTATGACCTGGTACGTAAACTGGGCACGTCGCGACAGCGCTGTTTTATTTGGCGATGGCGCAGGTGCAGTAGTACTTGAAGCGGCAGATACGCCTGCTGGTTTACTTGGTACCAAAACCGGTTGTGACAGCGAAGACCGCGATATTTTACACATCACCAACTTTGGTAGCGATTTAAATAAGTATGAACCAATTGGCCCATCTGATTTATTATTTGAAGGTCGTGAAATTTTTAAACGTGCTGTTAAAGGCATGAGCGAAGCGTGCGACGATGTACTTAAACAAGCCGATTTGAGCCTTGATGACATTAATGTACTCGTTCCACACCAAGCTAACTTACGTATTATTCAGGCTATTCAGCATCGCTTAAAAGTACCTGACGAAAAAGTAATGGTTAACATTGGTGAGTATGGTAATACCTCTGCTGCGACTATTGCTATTGCGTTATGTGAAGCCGTTGAGCAAGGGTTAATTAAACCGCATTCAAATATTATGTCTGCTGCATTTGGTGCAGGCCTTACGTGGGCTGCAAGTTACATAAAGTGGGGCGAACGCGTAACGCCTATTAGTGTAAGCGATGCCGCTTTACCGCCATGTGATAAAACCGGTTTAGAACTTGTAGCACCGGCCGTTAAAGCATGTAAAGAAGCGAAGCAAAGCTAACACAACATGTAGTAAGCAACATATAAAACGCACTTATTTAAGTGCGTTTTTGCTTTTTAAGGAATTAAATTTGAAACTTTTCGGTATTCACCACGCTGCGATTATTTGTAGTGACTATGCACGTTCTAAACACTTTTATAGCAATGTACTTAAACTTAACGTTATTAATGAGCACTTTAGAGCTGATCGTAATTCATATAAATTAGATTTAGCCATGCCCGATGGTAGCCAAATAGAGCTATTTTCGTTTGATGGATCGCCCGCAAGACCCAGCTATCCCGAAGCACAAGGCTTAAGACATTTAGCTTTTAAGGTAGCGGATGTACAGATTGCAAAAACGTATTTAGAGTCGTGCAATGTAAACGTTGAGGATATTAGAGTGGATGAAATAACCGGTAAAAAGTTTACCTTTTTTGCCGATCCAGATAACTTGCCACTTGAGCTTTATGAGGTTTAAAACTCATAAGCTCAAGTTCTTACTATTGAATCAAAAACTTACTTATTAAAACGATTTTGTAAGTAGTTAAATACAGCACGAATACCTAACGCTTCACCACCCGTTGGACGACCTGGTAATGCACGTAAGTTCCACGCCATAACATCAAAGTGTACCCACGGTGTTGTTGGTTCAACAAATTCCTTTAAGTAAAGCGCTGCGGTAATAGCGCCACCAAACGGTGTGCTTGCGCAATTTGCCATATCAGCTACATCACTTTTTAGTAAGCTTTTGTATTGCTCAAACAACGGAAGTTGCCAAACAGGATCATGCACGCTCAAACCTGCATCAATAATACCATTTGCTACATCGCGCTCTGTTGAGAAAAAGCCCGGAAGCTCCGTGCCTAACGCAACACGACATGCACCAGTGAGAGTAGCAAAATCAATAATTAGCTCAGGATTATCGTTTTGTGCTTCGCTTAATGCATCACACAATACTAAGCGGCCTTCAGCGTCGGTATTATCAATTTCGACCATAATGCCTTTGCGTGTTTTAACAACATCGCCAGGGCGAAATGCATTGCGCGATACTGCATTTTCAACAGCGGGTACAAGCACTCGTAACCTAATTGGTAAGTTAGCTGCCATAATAAGCTGTGCTAGTGCAATAACATGCGCTGCGCCGCCCATGTCTTTTTTCATGTTACGCATGCCAGAGCTTGGTTTTAAATCAAGTCCGCCTGAGTCAAAACATACGCCCTTACCGACTAGCGTAATTAATGGAGCATCTGTTGCACCCCATTTTAAATCAAGTAAACGCGGTTTATTTTCGCTTGCACGACCCACCATATGAATAGTCGGGTAGTTTTGCTCTAGTAACTCATCACCAATCCACTGTGAAAATTCGCCATTGTAAGTTGCAGCTAAATCTTCCATAACTTGCGATAAATGTTGCGGCATCATATCAACCGCTGGGGTATTTACTAAATCACGTGCAAGTGTAATGGCATCAGCTTGTTGGCTAATGCGCTCATATAACGCTTTATCGCTAATGGCTAATTGTGCTTTTGCTGTTGGCTTTTCTTTATATTCACTAAATTCGTAACCACCAAGTACAAACCCTAAAGCAACCTGCTCTACAAAAGCGCTGTCGTCTTGAATTTGATAAGTACCTGTAGGAAGTGTATTTGCTAAATTACCCGCTGCCCAAAAATCATCGCTACTTTGCATTAAACAAAATACCTGGCTTAACTCGCCAGTGTTAGCATCGGGAATAAGGGCTAGCCCTTGCTTTTCAAAGCCCGTGTTATTTAACCAGTTTTGTATAAATGCAGGTTGCTGAGTTTGCCAGTCAGATAATTCGTTTTTTAAAATAAAAGATAAAGGAATACCAGAAGATGTATGACGTAGTAATGCACTCATTAAATAGCTCGTATAATATAAAAATGGTACTTAAGAGCATATCAATAAGCGCACCTAAAAGGTATCGCTAATTTAACGGTTTGTAAGATTACTTTTTAGTCTGTTTTTTTTGAGTTTCTTTTTGATTTTCTTGATTAATTTCTGCGTCGAGCTCTTTAATTGATTTGTTCATGTTAAAGGAGCTAGGTAGTACATCCACCCCAACTAAACCTCCTAATTTAACCACTAAGGGAATAGTGATAGGCGCAAATGGTAATACAGCAAATACACCCAAGCCAAGGCCCTTTAAAATATCGACAAATTGTTCGTTAGCGCGCTTTAACTCAGCTTGATTTGTTTGTCCTTGCGTATAGCGCCTATAAATAGAAAGCATTTCTTTTGTTTCTTGCTTTTCTTGAGCAAGCGCAAGTTTAAGCGCCACCATAGCACGGCGAAAACGTAGCTGTTGGCGTTTCTTGCTAATTTTAACTACCCGCCAAGGTGCACGGTGAATAACTTTATATAATCGCATAACATGCATTTTCACACAGGCATCCATGTTCACAAAGAATAATTTACTTGATTCGCCTCATCTACTATTATTTGCACCAAACTAGTGCCTAATTAATTGATTTCCATGCTCAAAAAAAATACTAAAAACATTTTAAAACCTGAAAAACCAAAATCTGATGAATGTTGTGGCGGAGGCTCTTGCTGCCCGTGTGTATGGGATACATACAAAGAAAAGCTTAAAAAATGGCAGCTAACACAACCCAAAGTTGATACAGTTAATTAACAAAATCAACAACTGAACAACCCAAAAAAATGCATTAACTCACCTTAAAAGCACCATATTGCACTTAATTATTTCATTTAACTTCTTATAATGCACAATTTGAACTACTTTTAGTTAATTTAAACTTTTGTTATTTAATGGTTAATTAATAATTGCTCTCGTTGTTTTTTATGTATAGTCTGTAATTAGGACTTCACTAGATGTGAGCTAAAACTCTAAGGAGTCAAGTAATTTAACTTCCTCCTAACATCCACTGTATTCCAGTCCAAAAACACAAAATAAGTAATACTTACAATGCATTACTAAACAAAAAATTATTCTAACTGGGGAAAATTAGAATGAAATTAAAAAATAACGTACTAAATCAGGCAATTAAATTTGCTCTAGCGACCACTACCGCTGGTTTATTCATCTCAAGCTCTGCTATTGCTGCAGATGAAGAGCAAGCAAAGGCCAAAGTTAATAAAAATGTTGAAAAAATTGCTGTAGTAGGTACGCGTTCAGCTCCACGTTCAATTGGTGATTCACCGGTTCCTATCGATATTATTGGTGGTGAAGAGCTTGAAAAGTCAGGTAACACTGACATGCTTGAGCTTTTAAAAGGTGCAGTACCATCTTTCAATGTTCACCAAAACCCTATTAGTGATGCAGCATCACTTGTTCGCCCAGCAAACTTACGTGGCTTACCATCAGACAGCACATTGGTTCTTTTAAACGGCAAACGTCGTCACCGTGCTTCTGTAATCGCATTTTTAGGTGGTGGTATTAATGATGGTGCACAAGGTGCTGATATTTCAGTTATCCCTAGTATTGCAATCAAGCAAGTAGAAGTACTTCGTGATGGCGCTGCAGCTCAGTATGGTTCTGATGCAATTGCAGGTGTAATGAACTTCCAACTTAAAGACGCGTCAGAAGGCGGTAAATTAGAAGTTCGCCACGGCCAGTACTACGAAGGTGATGGCGATACAACTCAAGTATCGGGTAACATTGGTTTACCGTTTACCGACAATGGTTTTGCTAATTTAAGCTTTCAATACAAAACAGCTGATGCAACTAGTCGTTCTGTACAGCGTCCTGATGCTGCTGGACTTGCAGCAGCCGGTGTTCAAGACGTATCGCCTTTAGCTCAAGTTTGGGGTGCACCAGAAGTCGATGATGATATTTCAATTTTTGGTAATGTTGGACTAGAGCTAACAAACGATTCTGAATTTTACATGTTTGGTAACTACTCTGAGCGCGATGTACGAGGTGGTTTCTATTATCGTAACCCTACATCTCGCCCAGGTGTATATGGTGGCAACATTCGCGATGTTAATGGTGTAAATATGCGCCGCCCTGGTGATGACAACCCAGTTGGACAAACTGCTTGGGATGCTGCTACACCTACTGTTTTAGTTGGCTCTTTAGATGGTTATGACGCCCAATTAGATTGTCCAGTAGTAGAAATTCAAGCTAACGGTGCACCAGATCAATCTGCAATAGATTCACTAACCTCTGCTAATTGTTTTGCATTCAATGAAACACTGCCTGGCGGTTTTACACCTAACTTTGGTGGTAATATTACCGATACTTCTTTAACAATTGGTACTAAAGGCATGTTCACTGGTGGCTTCTTAAAAGATGCATTTTATGACATTAGTGGTACGGTTGGCTTTAATGAATCTCGCTACTTTATTTACGATACAGTTAATGCGTCATTAGGCTTAGACTCACCACGCGACTTTAGTCCAGGTAAATACTCGCAACTAGAGAAAAACTTCAATTTAGATATTTCTAAAGGATTTGATTTTGATTTAGCATACGATGTAAATATTGCCGGTGGTTTAGAGTGGCATGAAGAAACATTTACAGTAACATCTGGTGATGTAGCGTCATTTACAGCTGGTGAGTTTACTGATCAAGGTTTTGGTATAGGTTCTAATGGTTTCCCTGGTTTTAAACCATCTGACGCGGGTGAATACACTCGCCGTAACTACGCTGCATTTGTTGATATTGAAGCCCCATTTACTGAAGATTTTTTAATGGGCTTAGCTTTACGTTTTGAAGATTACGACAGCTTTGGCACAACAACAAACTATAAAGTTATGGCGCAGTACCATGTAACTGAAGATTTAAATGTGCGTGGTTCTATTAGTACAGGCTTTCGTGCTCCAACGGTTGGTCAAGCTAATGTAAGTAACGTACAAACAAGCTTAGACAATGGTGTATTACAAGATTCAGCACTACTTCCACCAACGAACCCTATCGCGGTACAATTAGGTGGTACAGAGCTTGAGCCAGAAGAGTCTCAAAGCTACACGTTTGGCGCTGTATACACTATTGGTGATTTATTTTTAACGCTTGATTACTACAATATCCAAGTAGAAGATCGTATTAGCCAATCAGATAAGATTAATTTAAGTCAAAGCGATAAAGATACACTTGAAGCTGCGGGCGTACCTAATGTACAGAGTCTTGCACAAGTAAGCTTTTTCACGAATGACTTTGATACAACAACACAAGGTATCGATTTAGTTGCAAACTATACAGCTGAATTAATGGGCGGAAGCTCAACATTTAGCCTTGCTTACAACTGGAATGATACTGAAGTAACTCAATTTAGTGATATTACCGGTGCATTTAAAGTTAAGCGTTTAGAAGAAGACTTACCTAATCACCGTGCTACTTTCACATTGTCTCAACAGTGGGAATCTATCTCTGCATTTGCTCGTGCAAATTACTACGGAGAATACCAAGGCGTTCACGTAGATTACGATGCAACAGCAAAAACTGCTGACGCAGCTGTAACTATTGATGCTGAAATTACTTACTTCATGAATGAGTCAATTAGCTTCTCGGTTGGTGCTCAAAACTTATTTGATCAGGATGCTGAAAAACTTGATTTTGCTGAGGCAGCTGGCGCGCCAAATAACAACTGGGGTGGTAAGTATTACGAAACATCTCCGTTCGGTATTAATGGTGGCTTTTACTACGCTAAAGCAACATACACGTTCTAATACTTTTACATAAAGAAGTGGAGGCGAAATGTTAAGACATTTCGCCTTTTTTATTTTATAGTAAATAAAAAATAAAATGCCCCGCTATGCTACTCAAAAAAGCTAATCAGTTACTACAACAAAACATGCTCAAAGAAGCTGAGTTTCACTATAAGACACTATTAAAAAGCAACCCTGAAAATGGTGAAGCTTTATTTGGTTTAGGCAAAATCGCATTGAGGTTAGAGCGATTTGATGCTGCTGTGTACTTACTCCAAAAAGCGTGTGAACGCATGCCTCATATGCTTGAGCCACTGCATGCACTAGCCGATGCGTTTAATGGTGTCAACTCACCAAAAGATGCACTTACTGTGCTTGAATATGCAAAAAGTCTAGCAAATAATAACCCTGAACCTCATTACTACTTAGCTCAGCACTATTTAACACATGGCGATTTAAATAAAGCGCATACCACATTTGCACACGCATTGAGTATGGGGGTTTACCCCGTAACTGCTTATATTTTATTTGAGTTAGTTCAATTAGGCCGCTTTGACAAAGAACACAACTACATAAGTAATCTGCATCATTTATTAATGCAAACAGATAATTTACGACTCAAAATGGTGTGTTATTACGCACTCGCTAAAAGTTACGATAAACTTGAAGACATTGAACAAGCATTTAATTACTGTGTACTAGCAAATAAACTACAACGAAAATTAAGTAACTTTAATACTCAAGAGCTTGAACCTTTTTACAGCGAAATAATTAAACACAATACCAATGCCTTTATGCAAACGTGATAAAAGTTTTACAACTAATATCGCGCCTGTCTTTATTATTGGCATGCCTCGAAGTGGCTCTACCCTTGTGGAGCAAATGTTGGCAAGCCATAGTCAGTTTTCGAGCTTAGGAGAGAGTACGAGTATTAGTAATAACGCAGTTGCTTTTATCGAACAAAAAACGGGAGTTGCTTACCCGCAATGTTTAGCGCATTTAACGCCTGATTTAATCAAAAAAGCCCGCAAAATGTATATCACAACATTAAAAACAGCATCGCCCATCAGTCCTTTTATAATAAATAAACTGCCGAGTAACTACCTATCTCTTGGACTTATTTATGTCCTTTTTCCAAATGCCAAATTTATAAACTTAACGCGTGACTTTAATGCGACTGCTTTTTCAGTGTTTAGTAATTACTTTGCTGAAAACGAGCCTTATTTTTGCTCACTACCTGAGTTTAAGCTTTATCATAAGTTGTATGAAAAACTGATGGGCCATTGGCATTCCTTTAAAGAAATGCCAATTTATGATGTCAGTTACGAAGACTTAGTGAGTAACCCAAAAGAGCAGCTAACGCATTTACTTGGCTTTTTAAACTGTCATTTTGAAGAGCGCTGCTTAGCGTTTTATAAACAAAAAACACCGGTAACCACCTTGAGTAAACATGCTATTCGCCAACCTATTAATAATGCCGCAATCGCTAAGTGGGAGCGTTACAAAACACCTCTTCTAAAGTTGCTTGATGAGAATTAATTAGGGCCTGTTTATCTTTCGAGGTTAAATTTGCAGCAGGCTGTTTGGTATTTAGGCAAGGCAGAGCCTATGTAGTGTGGTTGTTCCCCATAAATAGGCGATAACGCAGCATAAAGACCAAACATCCACTGCCCTTTGAGCTCGATCTAGGGACGATTAACTCTTTGTTGCTCGGTTTTTACTTATTCTTACATGGATGTAAGCCAGTAGAGTAACGCAGGAGCAGTTACCGAGCCCACAAGGTTACAAACTTCGCGCCGCGATTAAATCGCCCCTAGATTGAACAAATTTTAATCCTGAAAGGTCAACAGGCCCTTACTGAATGCGCTTTAAACCAATTAAGTAAATCTTTAAATTGATCATCGCGCGCACTCGGATGGGTAAGCATATTAATATGGTCGTAATCAAAATTATGCCCGTGTTTACGACCGTAAATTTGCATTTGTTGAATGCCAGATCCAGATTCGTCCATGAATTTTTTAATATCGATTGGCTGCGCTAATGCTTTATCTTTTACCGCAGCAATATGAAGTGTTGGCGGTAAATGCAGGCTGTTTAGCACTTTTGCATAATCAAAATCATCATCATCATCATCTATCCATGGCTTCTTTTTAGCCCATTGCATACTTTGATAATGCGACTTTTGAGTTTCATTATCGCTTCCCCACTTATAACCTTTAGCATTTAAATAGCCATGCTTTTTAGCAAGTAAAGGTGCCATAAAATACCAAATCAAATTGGCTTGTAATAATTTTTGAGGATGATTATTAAATAAAGAACGCTTAGAGCCAAAATACACACACGCTTTTACATCATTAATATATTCTGGAAAGCGTGCAAATACACTGTTCATCAATACCCCGCCCCAAGAGTGAGCAACCCAGTAGTCAGGCTTTTTACCTTCAATCAACTCTATTTGCTTAATAAAGGCTGGAATATCTTCTAAAATGGCCTCGGTTTGTCCGTATTTAGCGTCGCTTGAAATAGCCGGCTTACTATCACCTCGGCCACGTAAATCAGCCACATAACATCTATACCCATACTCAGCCAAAAAAGGGGCAAGTCCTTTATTGGAGTGCGTGTAAAAAATTTTACCGTTTTCTACAGCTCCATGCATAAAAAATACCACAGGCCCTTGCTGATTTTCATCACTGATACGGCGTAAATGAAGTGTTTGTTGATCAGCTAAATTGATAATTATTGATTGCTGAGAAATTGCCACAGTTATTCCTTTTTATTACTCTCAACTCATCCTACCAGTAATATTAAATATACCAAAGGAAATGTCTGCACTTTACCCATCAGCATTTGTTACACTTACGTCATTATATCTGTTGTTAAAATGAAGCCATGAAAGAAAATAAAACACGTTCAAAATTACACCCTCGCAACCTACATAAAAATGGGTACGACTTCGATTTATTAACAACAGAGCACCCTGCTCTACTGCCATTTTTTATAACCACACCTGCAGGTACTAAAAGCATTGATTTTAGTGATAACAAGGCTGTTAAAATACTTAATCAAGCTCTTTTAAAAGCGCATTATAATATTGCTTTTTGGGATATACCCGAGCATAACTTATGCCCGCCTATACCTGGCCGTGTTGACTATATTCACTACTTGGCCGACCTATTAAGTGATGATAATCAACAACAAATACCTCTAGGTAGGCAAATTAAAGTGCTTGATATTGGCACTGGCGCTAACTTGGTTTATCCACTTACGGGTACAAGTGAATATAAGTGGTATTTTACAGGGACTGATATTGATGCAGCCTCAGTAAAAATAGCAAAGCAAATTGCGCAGTTTAATGGTTTAAAAATAACCCTAAAACAACAAAAAAACGCATCACATATTTTTAAAGGCGTTATTAATCAAAAAGATCTATACCATTTAACACTCTGTAACCCGCCGTTTCATGCAAGTGAAGAAGAGGCAAATAAAGGAAGTGAACGTAAATGGAAAAACTTAGGAAAAACACCCAGTAGCACGCTTAACTTTGGTGGTCATAATAATGAATTATGGTGCGAAGGCGGTGAAGTACAGTTTATCTCTAATATGATTAAAGAAAGCGAAGACTTTGCAGAACAAGTACTGTGGTTTACTTCGTTAGTCTCTAAAAAAGATAATATTGCAGCCCTTCAAGAAGTGTTAAAAGCTCACCCAATAGCCGAGTATAAAATAGTTGATATGGCACAGGGTCAAAAAATTAGCCGCTTTATTGCATGGAGCTATTTTGATAAAGAAACTCGTGAACAAATATGTAGCGAGCTTGATTAAGCTATAAAAGGAAAAGCAAACCATGATAGATTTTCGCTCTGATACGGTTACAAAACCAACAAAAACAATGCGCGATATTATGTACAACGCACCGGTTGGTGACGATGTATATGGTGATGATGAAAGCGTTAACCAGTTAGAAGTCTATGCGTGTAAGCGTTTTAATTTTGAAGCCGCACTTTATTGTAGCTCAGGTACACAAGCCAACTTACTTGCGTTAATGGCGCATTGTGAGCGTGGTGACGAATACATATGTGGCCAAAATGCTCACAATTATAAGTTTGAGGGTGGCGGCGCAGCTGTATTAGGATCTGTTCAGCCACAGCCTATTGAAAACGAAGCTGATGGCAGCATCCCTTTTAGTAAAATAGCGGCGGCTATAAAACCAGACGATTGCCATTTTGCAAAAACGCGATTGCTCAGCTTAGAAAATACCATTGGCGGAAAAGTACTCCCGCTTGAGTACTTAGCCCAAGCTCGCGACTTTGTTGATATGCATAATTTAGCACTGCACTTAGATGGCGCACGTGCGTTTAATGCCGCTGTTGAGCTAAATATTGATATCACTGAAATCACAAAGCACTTTGATTCAGTTTCTATTTGTTTATCAAAAGGTTTGGGGGGCCCCGTAGGCTCTTTATTATTAGGCTCACCAGCACTTATTAATAAAGCAAGACGATGGAGAAAAGTACTTGGTGGCGGTATGCGCCAAGCCGGAATGCTTGCAGCCGCTGGGCAGTTTGCACTTGAGCACAATGTAGAGCGCTTAAAAGACGATCATGAAAATGCACGTTATTTGGCTCAAAAGCTAAGTGAGATAAGTGGTTTTACTGTAGATATGACTAACACCACTAATATGGTTTACGCAACTTACGCTGGTAATATAAGCATTAAAGAGGTTGCTAAAGCCCTTAAACAACAAGGCATATTATTTAGCCCAAGCAAGCAGCTTAGGAGTTATTGTCAAATCTGGTGTATGAGCTCATCTTGATGCTCTGTTTGATCTTGAGTTATTCTTTCGCCGTCTTTAAATTTTACCCCTGTAATTACTTCAGCCAGTAGCTTAAATCCTCGCAAGCGGTACCATTTTTTCTCTGCCGACTGCGCGAGTTTAAAAACCATCATTAAGGTGGTTGTCCGGCTGCCACAACTCTTCACTTTATGCGTTCTCAGCCTTACCGTCGCAAACGTTGACTCTATCGGATTACTCGTTCTTATGTGCATCCAATGCTCAGCAGGATAATCATAAAATGCCAGCATTTCATCTTTATCCTTCATCAAGCAATCCGTCGCTTTTGGGTATTTGACTGAGTAATTTTTAACAAATAAATCATACGCTTTATAAGCAGAAGCTCGACTCTCTGCCATCCAGATATCTTGTAAATTCGCTTTGATTTTAGGTTGCATTGATTTCGGCACTTTGTTTAGCACATTCGCGATTTTATGCACCCAGCAACGTTGATGTTGGGTTGTTGGCCATACTTTGGTGAGGGCATTCCAAAACCCCAGCGCACCATCCCCTATGGCCAATTTTGGTGGTATTGTTAGACCCTGTGAGCGCAGTTGATTTAACACTTCAGTCCAGCTCTGCTCAGACTCACGAACCCCGTCAACCACCGCCAATAGCTCCTTTCTGCCCGTTTCATCTACCCCCATAATTACCAGTAAGCACAGCTTATCATCCATTCGAATTTTACTGTAAATCCCATCGGCCCAGATATACACATATCGACGTTTAGCCAAGGAACGTTTAGACCACTGCTGATACTCCGTTTCCCAGGTGGATTTCAACCGAGAGACACTATTGGCCGACAAACCTTTGGCTTGCTCGCCTAAAAGAGACACTAAAGCGGGCTGCATATCACCCGTCGAAATTCCTCGTAAATAGAGCCATGGGATCAGCTCTTCGATATTTTTTGTCCGTTTCAGATAAGGCGGGATCAAGGCACTATTGAATTTAATGCCTTCCTTTTTTCGATCCCTGACTTTAGGTATTTTGACCTCAATATCACCAAGGCCTGTTTGGATCGTACGCTCAGGCTGGTGACCATTTTTGACGATCCGCTGAAGTCCCTCGACGGTCTCATGCTGGTATTGAGCCAATAAAACAGCCAACTCAGCCTCAATCGCTTGAGCTAACAACTGCTGCGCCCCGCTTTTAAGCAACTGCTCTAACGGATTGTCTGGTTTTTCAATGGAAATAACATTATCATTTTCAGTCATTGCGATGTCTCTCTGGTTAATTGTTGATCCGGTCAAGATCAATTAACAGATTACATCGCAATGACTTTTTCTCATACACCAGAAACGACTATAGCTCCGCAGCTTAGGCTAGTAACGCATTTAGATATAACCCGCGAAGATATTGATATATTTTTAAATGCTTTGTTGGCCCATATTTAACGCGGCTTTATAATGTTTGCGGCATACCGAAACATATCGGTCATTGCCGCCAATTTCTACTTGGTTACCATCGGCTATTGCTTCACCATTTTCATCGGTACGCAGTACATGGTTTGCTTTACGTCCGCAGTGGCATACAGTTTTAAGCTCAATTAACTTATCAGCCCACGCTAGCAAATATTGCGAGCCTATAAATAGCTCGCCTCTAAAGTCGTTACGCAAGCCATAACACAATACCGGTATACCTAATTCATCAACTACATCGGTTAATTGCATTACTTGTTCTTTTGATAAAAATTGGCATTCATCAACCAATACACAATGGCGTTTTTTATCATTATTGAGTGATTGAATAAGATCAAAAACATCTTTACTAGCATCAAAAACATGCGCATCTGCTTGTAAGCCAATACGAGATGATACTTTACCCACACCTTGCCTATCATCAATGGCTGCGGTGAGGATCACAGGTTCCATACCACGCTCTTTATAGTTAAATGCCGATTGTAATAACGTGGTTGATTTACCTGCATTCATTGCAGAGTAGTAAAAGTATAATTGAGCCATTGCTGTGCCATTTTATAAAAAGTGCGCTTATGCTACCTTAATATTAAATTAATACCAATTCACATTAGCCCTTCATGTTTTAATAACCACCGTTTTCTATCCAAGCCTCCCGCATAACCCGTTAACTTTGCGTTAGCACCAATGATCCGATGACACGGAACAATAATACTAATCGGGTTTTTACCATTCGCAGCGCCTACCGCTCTCACTGCTTTGGGGTTGTTGAGTTGGTTAGCAATATAGCCATATGTTTGCGACTCCCCAAAAGGTACTGTTAATAACGCCTGCCATACACTTTGTTGAAATACTGTACCGTTTGTATCAAGTGGTACCTCAAAAGTAGTGCGTTTTTTTGCAAAATACTCGTTCAATTGCACAGCGCAAATAAGCACCGCTTTGTTATTGACTTGCTCAAATGGCGTATGAGAGTGCTCAACTGGTGGATAAAACCCAACATAACTCACACCTTTATCGGTTGCTTGAATAATAATATTGTCTATTGGGCTTGGTATTTTTGTTTGAATTATCATTACAATTGCTGCCAAAGTTGAAACGTTAAGTAAGAGCGAAAAGGAGCGCAATGAGCAGGCTCAAAAGGGTTTGCTGCCGCTTGTGCTTTTTTAACACCTAAGTCGCCATCAAGTAGTATATCGGGTTGGCTTTGTCCTCGCAGCTTTGCATAGTTTACCGTCCAAGGGCCAATTCCTTTTAAACTAAGCCATTCGTCTAAATCATCATTTTGAGGGTTTAACGCACAAAATTGCGCTAAGTTATGCAGCGCATTTTTACGCGCCTGTGGCATTTTAAAAAATGTAAAATCACTATTAGCAACAATTTTAGCCGTAGGAAAATAAATGGCATCGCCCTTTTTTTCGCCTAATTCATCAACTAACTTTGTTACTAAATTATGCGCCGCAGTAACACTTACTTGTTGCCCAAGTACCGCCCTTATACCGGCTTCAAAGCTTGACCAAATTCCTGGAAGCCTGAGCCCCTCGCACACTGTAAATGCATTGTTTGTATTAGCGCTTAAATGCGTTTCAATTAAATTAATATCGGCATCCAAATCAAGTACACGACGTATATTATTTATTACTGGTTGCAGATGACGCGTATTATCTATGTCAATAGACACCCTAAAGTGGTTTTTACTCGCTATAAATTCAGCGGTAAAGCTTCCTTTATATTCCTCACTTGCAAAAGTACGCCCGTAACTCGTTTGCGTTATCCACTCCATTGGTTTTATCAAACGCCTTTGTAAAAAACACTGCAAAGCAGGCCAATTATAAGGCGGCCTAAATGGTAAAGTTAATGTGAGTGTTGACGTTGGTTTTTTATCGCCACTGCGCAGCTTCGAGGGGGCTATATTTAACTGCTGTAAAAATGCATCATTAAAGCGCCTAATGCTTTTAAAGCCAGCGGAAAAAGCTATTTCTGTCATTGGTAGGTTTGTTTCTTGAATCAGTTTTTTAGCAAAATGGCATTGATTGAATAACCTATATTGTGTAATAGACACACCAAAATATTGTTTAAATAAACGTCTTAAATAGCGACTACTAATACCTAAACGACCTGCTAATTTTTCGCAGTCATGTTCATCATTTTGATCTATTAATTGTTTTGCTCTCAACGCGGTAGTTTTTGTCCCCTGCCACGCTGCACTGCCAGGTGCACTATCAGGTCTACATCGAATACATGGCCTAAAACCATCTTGCGCTGCATTGTGCGCAAACTGATAATAAGCCACATTCTTTTCATGAGCCGTTGGTGCCGGACAAATTGGTCGGCAATATATTCCAGTGCTTTTAACCGCTACATAAAAAAGACCATCAAAACGAGGGTCTCGACTTTGACGTGCTTTTTGCCAATGTAAAAATTTCATAAACGGCTCTACAAACTAATTTAATAGAGCCTAGCTTATAGAAAATAAACTGTATTACTAGCCATATTCGGCACTTAACCAATAGCAGCTAAATAGCGATTTTGTACTTCAGCCCAATTAACCACATTATAAAAAGCAGCAATATATTCAGGGCGTCTATTTTGATATTTTAAATAATACGCATGCTCCCACACATCAAGGCCTAATATAGGTGTATTACCTTCCATTAAGGGACTATCTTGATTAGTACTGCTTTGTATAACTAATGACCCATCAGGTGCTACACATAGCCATGCCCAACCACTGCCAAATTGACTCACAGCCGCTGCAGTAAACTTTTCCTTAAATTGATTAAAACCACCAAGCTGCTCATTAATTGCTTGTGCCATAATATCACTTGGCTCTCCTCCTCCGTTGGGACTCATGACTGACCAGAATAAGCTATGATTTAAATGCCCACCAACATGCTCCTGCACTGCTTTTTTTAAATCATTTGGTAAGCCATTAATCTCTCTCAATAACTTTTCGGCATCTAAATCAGCAAACGGTGTATTCGCTAAAGCAGCATTAGCTTTATTGATATAGGTTTGATGATGTAAAGTATGATGAATATGCATTGTTTTACCATCAATATGAGGCTCAAGCGCATCGTACTCATAGTTAAGTGCAGGCAAAGTAAAAGCCATAAATACTCCTTTTTCTTTTAAATTAGTGCAGTTGATTGTTTGTAGTACTCTCTGAGCATAAGCAAAAATTTACTTGCTCAATAAGTTCGGGTAAAGAGGGGTAACGACGTGCAAATGACACAAGCTCAGCTGATGTTTTAAGATAATGATGCTTACTTACCTTTTGTACATCGTAATGAGTGTGCTTAATAAGTGGAGATAATGATAAGTGAACTTCACATAACCATTTACATGCATTTTCAGGTTGCTGCATTGCAATATAGGTATCAGCTAAATTATGGGAGGCAACAACAAGTGCAGGAATACAATGTTCAATAGCATAAATGACATTAGTATTAATTTGCGCACATAAGAATTGTTGTAATAGATGGCCAGCGAGTGTTTTAGCTAATAAGTACTTGTCACGCGCTTCAAGTAATGCACCTTGCTCAAAGGCATAATTGCCTTGCATGATGTTTGACTGCCAAGGGCTCAATGCTTGCTCAAGATAAAGTAAATCAGGTTGCTGCTGTTTTTGACCTAAGATCATAAAATCATCTATGCGTTTATTTAATATGCTATTAACTTACACATCATAAAACGCAAATGCAAATGATTTTCATTATCTATTTTGCAAAATTAATTAATTCATCTCCTGCTAATCGGTAAATAATCCATTCATTTTGCGCTTTAGCACCCATGCTGTCGTAAAAATCAATGGCCGGTTTATTCCAATCTAAAACCACCCATTCAAACCGACCACAGTTATTGCTAATCGCTTTGTTAGCTAAGTGTTTCATAATTACTTTTCCTGCGCCTTTCCCACGGCTATCTGGACTTACGTATAAATCCTCGAGATATAAGCCATTCTTACCTAACCATGTAGAGTAGTTATAAAAATAAACAGCAAAGCCTATTGGCTCATCGCCATCCAAACAAATAATACTATGTGCTGTCGCCCCTTCACTAAATAATGTATCTAATATGGCTTGTTCATTTGTTTTTACTGCGTCTGGTTCTTTTTCATAAATGGCTAACTCGTTTATAAAATGTAAAATCGTTTTTGAATCACTTGGTCGCGCATCACGAATTTCAATTATTTCACTCATATACTTTATACCTCAAATATATTGTTCTAATTTATCTTTTAAAAAATCCAATTGTATTGGCTTGCTTAAATAATCATCCATTCCGGCAGCAAAACACCTTTGCTTATCTGCATCCATCGCATTTGCCGTTAATGCTATTATTTTAATATCTTTGTGTTTGTCGCCCGCTAAGCCATTTCTAATAGCTTTTGTGGCATCAAAGCCGTCCATCACTGGCATTTGGCAATCCATTAACACAGCTTTAAAATAACCTTGCCCATGAGTATTTAAAATATCAATAGCGAGCTGTCCATTTTCAGCAAGCGTAATATTACAATTAAGTTTTTTAAGCATTAATGTGGATACTTGCTGATTAATTGGATTATCTTCTACAAGTAATATTTGAATAGGGTCACCTAATTTTTCTTTTTTCAAAGATGAGATATAACCGGATGTAACCAACGGTAATGCTTCATCATGCTCATTATTTGTAATTACCGACAACGCTGAAATCAGATCCGCCGTTGTAACAGGTTTAGGGAAATAAGCTTGAAATCCAATGCTTGAATAACGCTGAGCACCTTCCATACCAGCAATACTCGTCATCATAACAAGGGGCATGTTTTTAAAGTCATCGTTTGCTTTTAAAGCCTTGCAAAGTCCAATCCCGTCCATGCCAGGCATTTGCATATCAAGCACTGCAATATCATACATTTTTAGATTACTGCTGATGCGGCTTTCACACATTGCAAGTGCATCATATGCATCGCATGCAAGCGCTACATGGGCGCCCCAATGCTCTAGCTGCTGGGATATAACAATTCTATTAGTCTCATTATCATCAACAACTAAGACAGATAAACCTTTTATATTTAGCTTGTGTATATAACGTTCTTTTTGCTCACTTTGGGTGACTTGTATAGTCACAGTAAATTCACTGCCTTGGCCTGCTTCACTTTTAAGTGAAATTTCCCCACCCATCAGCTCACACAGCTGTTTACAAATAGCTAAACCGAGTCCAGTGCCACCATATTCTCGCGTTGTTGAAGCATCTACCTGAGAAAAAGGTGAAAATAATTGATGCTGTTTTTGCTCATTAATACCAATACCTGAATCTTTTACTTTTATTTGTAGCACTAAGCCTTGTTCTACTTTATCTATTTGAGCACTAACGACAACTTCACCTTTACTGGTGAATTTGACTGCATTACTCAATAAATTAGTAAGAATTTGACGGATACGACCTGGATCGCCACACAATTGTGAAGGCTCTAAAGCGACTAAATCTAAGATAATTTCAATGCCTTTATCTTGAGCTGTAAAAGCTTGCGCAGCTGCAACTTCACCAATTAAATCACCCGCATTAAAATTAATACTTTCGAGCTCTATTTTACCCGCTTCAGCTTTAGAGAAGTCCAAAATATCATTAATAACCCCCAGCAATGAGTGAGCACTTGTTTTAGCAATCCCTACTTTTGTTTCAATTGGTTTCGATAAGTTTTCAAGCTCAATAAGCTCTAGCATGCCAAGTACACCATTCATCGGCGTTCTAATTTCATGGCTCATCGTCGCTAAAAATTGACTTTTAGCAACCGCAGCATCTTCAGCCTTAACGAGGGCAACACTAAGCTCTTCTGCTATTTTTTTACGGCGTTGCGATATAAGCGTACTTCCGACTAAGGTTGCTAATGAACGTAAATAAGTTTCTTCGTTTTGAGTCCAATAATGGTGTTCATCCACTTTTTCAGCACTCAAAATCCCCAAATTCCCATCACCCGAAGAAATTACAACATCAATTAACGATTTAATATTTAGCGGCCTGGTGTAGTCATCAATAAACTCAGCTGTTGCAGGGTGCATATTGACATTATCAACCGCAATTAAGTTATGCTTGTAAATAGCAGAAAAATACGCAGGAAAGTCTTTAACTTTTAGCTCATCTTCCGTGCGAACCAGTCCCTCGCCTTTAGTATGTAAACTATGACGCACCATAGCATCACCGGCCTCATTAAAAATCCATAACGAAGCACGCTCTACATTCAATACCTCACACATTGATTTAACAACTAGTTTGTTCACTTCGCTTACATCACTACTTTGCACTTCAGGCGCAATGGTTAATTGGGCAAGATTTTTGTTATATCTGTTTGCTTTTTCACTTTCGATCTCTAAACGTTTATGAGCATCAATACTTTGAAATGAGCCAAATATACGTATGCATTCACCATTTTTAAATTCAGCTTGACCCATAGACTTAACCCACCTTTCTTTACCTTGATGGGTTAAAATTATCAGCTCAACACTCCAGCTTTCACCTAAAGTAACTGCATTTTCAAATAGCTTAGAGATTTTATCGCGATGTTCTCCCAGCTTGTAAAAATCTATTGCGGTCGCTAAATCGGGTTCATATTCATCAGGTACACCATGAATAACTTTAACTTCATCTGACCAATAAAGAGTATGGGCTTTTAAATCTATTTCCCACGCGCCAATTTGTCCCTGCTTACTCATTGATTCAAGTAAACTTTGCTGACGTTTTATTTTCAACTGTATATTGTAGCGCTCAGTAATATCCAATATAAAGCCATCAAGGTACAGAACAGTACCGTCAGAGTCATAGATTGCCTTACCCTTTTCATTAACCCATCGAACATAACCATTTTTTGCTATAATTCGGTATTCAATTGACCAGGTACTATGCTCTTTAATAGATTGGTTAATTGATTTTTTTATATGATCAATATCTTCTTCATGAAGAAGATCAAAGAAACGCTTATTTTTATTATTAATAAAATCATCTGCGGCATAACCAGTGATATCTTTAGTTTGATCACTTAAATAAAGCATCGTCCATATTTCATCTGACTCGCAGCGATAAATAATACCGGGAATATTTTCAACAAGAGACGCAAACTGATCACGGCTGCTTTGTAGTTCAGACTCCGTTGTTTTTCTTTGAGTAATATCTACATGCGTCCCAATCATTCGTTTAGGTGAGCCGTCGCTATTCCATTCAACTACTTTAGCTGTATCAAGTACCCAGACCCAATGCCCTAACTTATGCTTCATCCGAGCTTCGCTAACATAAAAATCACTGCCGCCAGCTAAGTAGGTTTTTAATTTTAATTCTGATTCAACTAAATCTTCTGGGTGTGCATATTTATACCAAGTATCTATGCTGCAAGGTTCTATTTCACTAAGTGTATAACCAATGATTTCAGCCCAACGTTTATTAAACGTAACTTTGCTTGTATCTACATACCAATCCCAAATACCAACAGCGGTACTATTGATAACAAGTTCAAGTTGTGTTTTATGCTGTTCTAATTCAAATTCCTGTAACTTAAGTGGAGTAATATCAGTGCGAATTGCTATATAGCTTTGTGGTTTACCCTCATCATCTAAAAATGGCGCTATAGTGGTGTCCATCCAATATAAGCTACCGTCCTTTGATCTGTTACAAATTTGCCCATTCCAAACTTCACCACGCTTAAGCGTTGCATACATTTCTTCAAAAAAAGCATGTGAATGCGTGCCTGAATTTAATAACCGGTGATTTTGACCTATAAGCTCATATTCTTCATAACCACTTATTGCACAAAATTTTCCGTTCACAAAAACTATTGTTCCGTGTAAGTCAGTAACAGCAACAATTGCATGCTTATCAAGCGCTGATTTTTGCTCTGCTAATTGCTTAAGTGCAATTTGCAATGCAGCTCGTTGTTCTTGCAAAGTACTTTGCTGTTCTTGATTTACTTTTACCAGCTCATGCAAATCTTTTGAAAGCTGATTAAACTCAATACTGTCGTTTAAAATAGGGATTTTTACATGTTTCCCTCTAGTTATACTTTCAACAATATTAGTTAAACGAATTAACGGGCGAGATAATATACGACCAAACCACCAAGACGAACATAAAATAAGCAGCAAAGATCCAGCATTAGTTAAAATAGCAAGCCGCTTATAATAAAGACTGCCTTGTAATGCTGCTTCAGCTGGTTTGGAAACTAATAGCTGCCAACCTTGCTGGCCTAAAAAATCAAGTTCATTAATGTATGCATAAAATATTTTTTCATTGTTATTAGCATAACTAAACACTTGTTTTGGTGCAGAGCTGTTTTGATTTAAAAGCGGTGGGGTAGCAACGGAAGCCCTTGTTTGCTTTTCGATTTTGCTATTGTGTAGTATAAAGAATGCAACACTCGTATTTTTTGCCTGTATTTTGCTTAAGTTGTTTAGCAGTCCCTGTAAGTTTACATCGGCTAGTAATACACTTTTTAGTTTATTTTGATCGTCAAATATAGGTAACGACACTATATGATGCGCATGTCCTTCAACCACCATAGAATGAAATAATGCTTTATCTGTTTTATTTTGTGCTATGAATAATTTAGTGAGTTCTGATTCTTGAATTTGATTAAATAAGGAAAGCTCTATTTTTGCTTTGTTAGGCAACACGTCAATGATTTCAATATGATTTATAAAATCATATTGTCTGACAAAATCATTTATTAAAGCGTGTTCCTTAGTTGGACTTATACTTAATTGCGACTTTAATAAATACAGATCATTAACTTGGTCTAAAAACCAAATTTCAGCAAATTGCTTTCCAATATTGCTGAGTTCATTTAGTTCGCTATGCGCATTTTGCTTAAGCGTATTATTTACATGCTGAAAACTAAACCACGTTAACAAGCACAACGGCCCTAATGCTATAATTATAAAGGTAATAATTAATTTACTTCGAACAGATTGTCCTTTACCTGTTAATACTCCAAAGTTTAAACCCTTATCCATGCTTATTGCCTAATAGCTTATAGTCATTTTATAGTGACTATATTAATGCATTAAATATTTAAAGACGCAAGTTTTGAGCTATAAACGCCTTAAAAAATCGGTATTTAGCGTTATAACGTCAAATTAGCATTACTTGAATTCAAGTATTAAGTGCAATCATTATGCAGCCACCAGAACTTCTGATTGCCCCGTAAATAACTCATGAGGGGTTTTATACCCTCTTGTTTTTCTTGGCCGATGGTTGAGCTTATCAACTGCCGCCTGTATTTCTGCTTCACTTAGCGACATAAAGTCAGTTCCCTTGGGGAAGAAGCGTCTAAGTAAGCCGTTGGTATTCTCATTTATGCCCCGCTCCCATGATGAATATGGGTGAGCGAAATACACATCCGCTTCTAATTTTTGTGCAATATGCTCATGGTGAGCAAACTCTTTTCCATTATCTAAAGTCACGGTAATAACCTTACCTTTATAGGGTGTCATACACTTGATCAGCGCATCGGCTGTTATTTTCGCATGCTTGCTTTCAATTCTGTGAACGACTGTATATAACGTTTTACGTTCAACCATTGTAACAAAGGCATTTTTACGCCCTTTGCCTATGACTGTATCGCCCTCCCAATCACCAATCCTAGACTTTGAATCCACAATACTTGGGCGTTCATCAATACTGACTCGATTAACTATCTGTCCACGTTTATCGTAGCTTCCATAGCGTTTTTTATACTTTTTACATGCACGAGTGAGTGTCTTATGTAGTTCACCACCACGAGCCTTGTCTCTGTAAATATATTGATAAATCGTTTCATGATGCAAAACGACCTTTTTCTCTAAAGCTAAGCGGCCTGCCACCTGCTCTGGCGAAAGTCCGTCAACCAACAATTTATTAATCCAGTCAGTAACATCATCTGTTAACTTACTTGCTTTGAAAGATGACTTGCGTCTTTGCTCTGCAAAATTATTGGCTTGGTTAGGTCGATAGCCTTTAAGCCCTTTATTGCGTTTTAACTCTCTAGAGATAGATGACGGTGAACAAGTGAGTTCATCAGCTATCTGTTTTTGGTTATTTCCTGCTTTTATTAACGCGTAAATCTGGTATCTTTCTGCTTGTGTCAGCTGTTTATATTTCATTAAAGCAATTTCCTTTGGCGAGAGAATGGCCGAATTATAACAGCTGGCCATCTAATCTGAGAAATTGCACTTATTATCCGAATTTAGGTTACAATAAAAAACATGCCAATAGGATTAATTTTTTGACTCCTTTGTCACTCTTGTAGCTGTTTTAAACTCCCCATGATATAAGCATTATTCAATAAAAGTGTTTTGAGAGCATTATGGCGCACGATCACTCACATAGTCATGTAGACGAAAACCAAAGCGATAAACAGCTCGCCGTTGCTGTTATCATTAACGTATTACTAACCGTAACCCAAGTTATTGGCGGGATATTTTCGGGTAGCTTATCGCTTATAGCTGACGCACTTCACAATTTAAGCGATGCTGGGGCAATATTTATAGCGCTCATTGCACGTAAAATCGGTAATAAACCAGCTGACGTAACTCATCATTTTGGCTATAAGCGCGCTGAAATCCTCGCTACTCTTTTTAATAGCACTACATTAATTATAATTGGCCTATATTTAATTTTTGAAGCCATTTCTAGCTATTTAAATCCGCAGCCTATTAATGGTTGGATAGTTGTCTGGGTGGCAGCAATAGCATTAGTTATTGATTTATCAACAGCGTATTTAACCTACCGAGCTGGTGCAAATCACAGCATAAACATAAAAGCGGCTTTTATTCACAACATCTCAGATGCAATGGCCTCTATTGTTGTTATTATTGCTGGCACTTTAATTATTTTATACCAGTGGTATATCGTTGATTTAATTGCCACAGTGCTTATTTCTGTGTATGTAATTTATCATGGTATTTTATTATTAAAGCAAAGCGGCAAAATTTTAATGCAAGCAGCCCCTAATAACATTGATACACACGCAATATCACATGCTATTAGTAATGAATTTAATATCGAATCGGTAGTCAGCATTAAGCTTTGGCAACTAGATGATAAAGAAAATCATTGTGAGCTTGTTATTAGCACTCAACAAACAATTGATTTACCCGCAGTAAAAGGCTTCTTACACGACAATTTTAACATCGAAAATTGCATAATAGAAACCAGACCTATTGCAAATAAAGGCGCAGCATAATAGCGTTAATAATCAGCTAAACAAATGCATAACTATTTAATTGAAAACATCTCGTATTATCATTTACAATATTGCTACTAACTTATAATGAGATACTGTTTTTGAAACTTTGGTTACGTAGAATTCATTTAGGCCTTGCCCTCATTAGCGGACTATTTTTATTAATAGTGAGCTTAACCGGTGCTGTTATGATTTATGCAAAAGACATACAGCACTTCATTCAGCCAGATAAATGGCAAGTTATTCCGCAGCCTCGTACATTAAACAATCAAAAATTGATAGAAAACGTGCAAGCGCAAACACAACAAAAAATTGTTTTTTTTATGCCCGAGCAAAATAAAGCATTAGCTTGGCAATTTAGATTGGCTAACAAGCACTACGTGAGTGTCAATCCTTATTCTGGAAAAATAATTCATAACTATCAAACAACAGACACAATTTATGGCTTTGCTTTAGGCTTACATCGCTGGTTATTATTTGAAGATAGTGATGGTAAAAAACCATTTAAAAATTGGATGTCAGTGTGTGCATTATTACTTTTAATCAATGTACTACTCGGCTTTTACCTATGGATAAAACCAAAAAACAGAATTAAGCGTTTAGCTATTAAGCCTAAAGCCAAATTTAGAGTGCTAATGTATCAATTACATACCGTACTTGGTGTTTACTTTTTTATACCGCTTGTACTTATTGCCTTTACTGGTATGGCATTTAATTGGAAAACACAAACTCAATCAGTATTAGAATTTGTAACGTTTAATAAAGTAGAACAAAGGCCCAAAGCGCCAAAAATAATAGCGCCTTCTCAAGCTGATATAAACTATAACGAAGCAATTAAAAATGCTGGGGATGTATTCCATGATGGTCGATTATTTAGAATTTACTTACCTAAAAAAGCAGACGATGCCATTGCGCTCAGAATTCAAAACCCTGGTGAAAGCCATGCTTATAGTTGGGTATGGGTAAATCCATTTACAGGCAAAGTATTAAACTCATTTGACGCAAGTAAAGCCAACTTTACGACGCAAGCATGGAACTTTAAGTATAAATTTCACATTGGGGATTTTGCAGGCCCCATAGTGCAATTTATATGGTTATTGATTGCCCTTTCACTCGCATTTTTTATTGTAAGCGGTGTGTATTTTTGGTTAAAACGCCACAAACGAAAATAAATCTCATTAACACTTGCGTGATTAGTTGATAATAATTACCATTGCGAAAATTATTATCAACTAAGAGCTCTCCCATGTTAAAAACTTCGCTTTGCCTTATTGCTGTTGCAGTAAGTACTAACACGCTAGCAGATGAAAATAATAAAAATGAATACGCTTCTGAACAATTAGAACATGTCATTGTATCTGGCAGTCGTATCTCAGAAAGTATTGACGAAGTACCTGCCTCTATTACCGTTATTAATCAACAACAAATACAGCAGCATTTAAAAGTAAGCTCAGAACTGGGGAGTTTACTTGCACAAATGGTTCCAGGACTTGCCCCAGATACAGGCAGCTCAAGTAATTCAGGACAAACGCTACGTGGCCGTGCGCCTTTAATAATGATTGATGGTGTACCGCAATCAACCCCTCTTCGTAACGGTTCTTTAGGCATAAAAACACTTGATGCAAGTGCCATAGCGCGCATTGAAGTTATAAAAGGCGCGACTTCTATTTATGGTAATGGTGCTTCAGGTGGCATTATTAACTACATAACAAAACAGGCTCGCAGTGATGGTAAGCCTGAAGGTGAAATAAGTATTTCAAGCCGCTTTAGCGCTGTTAAATTAGCAGAAAGTGGCGGCGGTAGAATATCGGCAGCAGTAAACGGCAAGATCGATAAATTAAGCTACCTGTTAACGGCAAGCTATGAAGAAAACGGCGTGCAACGCGATGCACAGGGCGATATTTTAGGCTTACAATACGGTTTATCAGACTCTGAAACTCAAAATTACTTTACTAAACTAAGTTACGATTTTGACGACGAAAAGCAATTGCAGTTTAGCTATAACTTTTACAGCTCACAGCAAAAAACTGACTTAGGTGATATTACTGGCGATGGCAATATAGGGGAAAAAACATACGCTATTCACGTACCCACAGAACTACAAAAGCAAGGTAAGCCGCAAGGACCCGATGGCAACGTTAATATTACTCTAAAATATGTTGACTACGCGTTGTTTGAAAATACACAAATGACCCTCGATCTTTATAAACAAGATATAGAAAACGTATTCTTTTTCTCCACTAACCTAGCTAACCTCGATGAAGGCTATACCGGTGGTCAGTCCGTTATTAAATCAGAAAAGCAAGGTGCAAGGGCTACATTTAATAGCCAGTTTGATTTTGAGAACGTAGCAGCCACCCTAATCTACGGCATTGATGCCTTAAACGATAAAACATCACAACCTTTGGTGGATGGCCGTGTGTGGGTACCAGAAATGGACATGGAAAGTGTTGCTGGTTTTTTACAAACAAAATGGGTAATAAACGACGATATTATTGTAAAAGCAGGTGTAAGAAACGAAAGTATTGATTTGAGCGTAAGTGATTACCAAACATTAAAACTGTGTAGAACCCCTTCGCAATGCTCAGTCCCATTAAATGTGCGTGGTGATACCATAAACTATGACGCTACAACGTATAATGCAGGCATAAAATACAATTTAACAGATGCATTCAGCCCATTTTTTAGTTATTCACAGGGATCTGATATTTCTGATATTGGGCGCTTACTTCGCGCTGCAACCGTTGACGATATTGCACTTATTCAGACACAAGCATCTATAATTGACAACTACGAAATTGGTTTTACTTCACAGTTTGAAAACGTTCGTTTTGAATTTGCACTGTACAGAAGTACTTCAGAGCTTGGCACCAGTAATGAATTTAACGAAGTAACGGGTGTTTACGAACCCGTACGCGCACCGCAAGAAATATGGGGTTACGAAGGTTTAGTTAATTATACTATTAATCAAGATCTTAAATTAAGTGCTACATACAGCTACGTAGAAGGAAAAAATACTGAAGCGGATGAATATTTAGGGGCAAAACAAATCAGCCCACCTAAAGCCACTGCTAATTTAACATGGCAAACTAACGAAAAGTTATCACTTGCAATGAGTTTTTTATATGTAGGTGACAGAAAGCGCTTTGATAAAAATGCGCAAGGCCAATACTCTGGCGATCAGGGCCCTGTGAGTAGCTACAACACATTTAACTTAAGTGGCCAGTACAACGTTAACGCCAGGTGGAGTGGCTATTTTGGTATCGAAAACCTGTTCAATAGCGATTACTACCCTGCCCGCGCACAATCTTACACTTACGGCGGCTATAACATCAAAGGATTAGGCACAACGGCTACCCTCGGTGCTAAATACCAGTTTTAATTAACCTGAGTTCTGCTTAAGCGATAACTAATGCGTTAAGCTCTACGTCAGTTAAATTAAGGTGTGGCTTCTTTTCTTTCAAGCAATAAGCCACCAATCCAGCGACTAAATTCAACATAAAGCCGTTCATACTCCGATGTCTTGAATGTTCAATGAAGGATATGTTCTTGAGCTGGTCATTAATTGTTTCGATTATAAAGCGTTTTGAAAGCATTGCTCTATCCCATAATGACATCGCTTTTGCCTTCATATTTTTGCGAACCGTCGTAATGAGCTTTACCCCTTTATCGAGTAAATCGGCTTCTAAAGCTTTACTTAAATACCCTTTGTCACCATATAATTTATCCGTCAGGCAGCTCGCTAACTCACGCACTGGTTGAGTATCATGTACATTTCCTGTTGTCACTTTCGCAGCAACAATTTCACCATGGTGATTAACGATTAAATGTAGCTTGAAGCCATAAAACCATCCCATTGTTCCTTTGCCACGCTGGGCTATTCCATCAAAGGTTTTGTGTCTTGGAATACGAATATTATGGCACACTTTAATACATGTGGAGTCAATGAATTCAACGCCTGTGGGTTTACCTTTAAGTGAAGTAAAATAGGCACACATCGGCACAATTACCCTTGGCATAACGGCTAAAAATCGTGTGTAACTGAGCAAGTTGGGAAATTCACTTTTGTACATAAGTGATACATAGCCAAGGTAGTAATTTTTGAAATCTCGGTGATGTGACATATGAAAACTAATAACAATAGTCATAATTTCACTGGTCGTCATACGTCCTGAACGCTGACGTTTTTGGGTGCCATCTTCGAGTAATTGTTTTTCCCATTGGGGTATAAATACTTTGCAAAAATCATCGACATCGCAAAATAATTCAACTAATTTAATCATGCCTGTTCCTTGCTTATCCAATCGTTTTTGGTCGAAAGATCGGATCTCGGAACAGGCATTTAGTTCAATTTCTTAAACGAGATTCAGGTTAATTAGCAATAGACTCAATAAATAGGCATCATCAGCATGCCTATTTATTTAAAAAAATAATATAAAAAGCAGTATCTCAACTTATTATCTATAAATACCTCTAGTAATCATTCTCAGATGCTAATACAAATAAAAAACTGTCCATAAACCAAGCAATAACGCAAACTTAAATAAGAATCAAAACCAATAGTAACACAATGATTTTTATAGAGAAAACTTGCAATTCATTCAATTTATACTACACTGCTTACAATTGAAATAGTTAAGGCGATTTATCATGAAAGGTAATCAAAAAGTAATCGATGCGTTTAATACATTGTTAGCTAACGAATTAGCAGCAATCGATCAGTATTTTATACACTCGCGCATGTATGACGACTGGGGTTTAAACAAGCTATACGAACGCCTTAACCATGAAATGGAAGAAGAAAAAGATCACGCAGATTGGCTTATTAAGCGCATCTTGTTTTTAGAAGGTGTACCAAATATGACTAAGCGCCGTGACTTACTTATCGGTAGCGATGTAAAAAGTATGATGCAAAACGATTTAACACTAGAGCTTGAAGTAGTAGCGTGTGTTAAAGACGTAATCGCAATATGTGAAGAACAGCAAGATTACCAATCACGTAGCATTTTAGAAAAGCTGTTATTTGATACCGAAGAAGATCATGTTTACTGGTTAGAGCAACAACTTGGTCTAATTGATAAAATTGGTTCTGAAAATTATCATCAAGCACAAATGGCTTAGTAGGAGCATATTATGAAAGGCGATAAAGACGTTATTGCGGCGCTAAATAAAGTACTCGCTAATGAGCTTGTTGGTATTAACCAATATTTTTTACATGCACGCATGTTTAAAGACTTTGGCTTCACTCAACTAGACAAAGCAGATTACAAAGTATCTATCCAAAAAATGAAAAACGCCGATCGATTAATTGAACGTATTTTGTTTTTAGAAGGCTTACCAAATCTTCAAGACTTAGGCCGATTACGTATTGGTGAAAACAGCGAAGAAATGATTGCTGCTAACATGAGCTTTGAACTCGATACGATTGATGAATTACGAAGCGCAGTTAAACTGGCTGAAAGTAAAAAAGATTATATTACCCGTGAAGCCCTTGATCACATTTTAAATGAACAAGAAGAGCAAATTGATTGGTTAGAAACCCAACAATTACTTATTAAAAATACGGGCATTAAAAACTATTTACAGTCTCAACTGTAAACAATAATTCAGCCACGAAAAAAGCAGCTAAAAAGCTGCTTTTTTTATATCTAAATTTTATACGTAATTAAGCAACTTGATCCGTTACATCCGCAATCTGAATAAGTCTGCGATTAAGGATCTTTTTAGTACAACCACAACACTTACCGCATTGGCTGCCCACTTTAAGCTCTTTAGTTAATTCACGCATGGTCGTTGCACCATCGTCAATTGTTTGCTCAATTTTTTTATCTGTCACACCGTGACATAGACAAATATACATGAATACAAACCACTCTCAATTACATTTAGTATGTGCATATTAATCTAAACGAAAATAGTTATCAATTATTTTATTGGCTAATATGTATCTTTTTTCAGCTTATGGCCAGCGCCACTTAAGTTGAGAATTCACGGCAGCTTGAGAATAGTTTGAATTTTAAGCAAGGTCTGGCGCACAGATTGAGATTTATTAGAGTCAACCTTAAATTTAAGTAAGGTTAGGTTTAAGTAAATATTTGAATGGTTGAAAATTAATGACATTAAGGCTTCAGAAGCCTTAATGTATAAGTACGGAATTTATGGGAAGGTGATTTCCGGTTTGTACCATGAGCAGACATTGGTAACACTCATATAAGCGGCGATTTACTGCTCTTGTGAATTGTTCGTCTTAATGTTTTTGTTATGTGCGTATATATCAAGCGCCGCTTCACTTGCTGAGGTTATAGCTGCCACGCCACGCAAGGTGATGTCTACATCTAATTCTATGTACGAACCTAAATTAGTCGTAAACGCTGCGAAGCTGCCCTTTAACTCAAAGAGATAAATCTTTTGAAACGCTTTGCAACTCGAAATATTTTTCATTTTTGAAGATATGCATTCTTTGCTTAACTCAACCGCCGACTCATATTTTACTACCATTTTTTCTAATTGCGCTTTGTCGTCAATATTTTCAGCGAACGAGTAAAAACTAGCGAAATAAAAAACTATAATTACTAACTTTAAAATTCTAAACATAATATTCCTTTTCGAACATAACGAGACTGTAGAATAACTCCAACAACCAAATTAATTTAAAAACGAGCGCCTAAAATCAACGCTAAGCGTTTTTAAAGCATTAGGTAATGCATTTGGAACCCATAAAACAGGCTGTTTTTCTTAAAAATGAGTAATTCTACAGCCTCAACGAGCCTGTAGATTAACTCGTTTTTAAATTTGTTTTTATTGATAAACAAACCATAGCTGAGTTCCTATTTTGGTTCAATTGATTACTGTATTTTTACGCAGAATATAAAGAAGTATTTGATATTGTTTTAATTGGCGTTTTAGAAGGAATTACGGGTGTTTGAGTGGCTTTATTTTGGCTTAAAAGGGGTTGCCTCTCTTAATGCATCGTGTTTTGCAGCTTTTCTATATGTAGTGGTCAATAAAATTTGGCCACAGTTTTAGAATCTTTGTATCTGACCTCAGATTCATTTGGCGCTAAACCGGCATTATAATGATGCGGCCTAACATTATTGTAATATCCATTTATGTAATCACTTACGCTATATTTAGCGTCTATAAAATTTCCATATCCACTCTTTGGCATCCATTCCGTCTTAAAGCTTCTAAAAAATCGCTCCATTGGCGCATTATCCCAACAGTTTCCACGCCTGCTCATACTTTGTGTGATTTTATAGCGCCATAAACGTTGGCGATATTTTAAACTTGTATAATGACTACCTTGGTCAGAGTGAAACATCAGTCCTGTCGGTTTTCCTCTGCTTTCATACGCGAGTTCAAGCGCTTTTAGCGTTAAATTAGTATCTGGTGACAACGACATTGCCCAGCCAACCACTTTGCGTGCAAATAAATCAATAACCACGGCTAAATAAGCCCAGCGATTGCCTGTCCAAATATACGTCACATCACCGCACCACACGGTATCCGGCTCAACAACATCAAACTGCCTATCAAGCAGGTTTGGGATTTCAAGGTGTTCTTTACCACCGCGTTTATATGAATGTTGAGGTACTTGGCAGCTCTCAAGCTTTAATTTAACCATTAGCTTAGCTGCACGATAACGGCTCAATTCAAAATCATTGTTCGTTGCTATCGCTGCGATTGTCCGTGCCCCTGCTGAACCACCACTCATCGCATGTATTGCTTTTACTTCAGCCTCTAACCTTACTTGCTCAGGTGTCGGCGTTGTATCCCGTATGGCCCAGTATTTATAGCTGCTACGATGCACATTGAATACACTACATAGCACGCTAATTGGATAACGCTCTCGTTGATTTAATTTCTCAATTAATGAGAATTGTTCAGGGAGTCGGACATCAAGAGAGCGGTAGCCTTTTTTAATATATCCTTTTCTAATTCAATGCGTTGGATTTGCTTTTTAAGTTCGCGGATTTCAATTTGTTCGGGCGTCATTGGTGACGCTGATGGTGACTGACCATTGCGTTCTAGCTTTAATTGAGTAACCCACTTACTTACGGTTGATTTACCCACCCCCATCGCTTTTGCTGCGTCTTCTTGCGTATAACCTTGGTCTACTACAAGCTGAGCCGTTTCTAATTTAATTGCCGCTGAATATGTTGCGCGTTTTAATTTCGTCATTTTTTCACCCAAATTTGTATGCTTATTAGCATAACATTTCTTTCTTAATGGGTGGCCAAAATCACTGTACCACTACAATATTATGAACAAGGCAATACTGTTGTCATTGGGCGTTCACTTTCGCTTGACTCCGTAAGGTCAATTTATTCATGCCTTTATTCACTGTAATATTCCGCTTTTTATTTAAAGGAAAGCAGGTTCAATACAGCCGAATCGTTTGCCATTCTTTAATAAACAGCTGTCGCCGTCCAATTGGGCTCTCTATTTTCACTTTCACCTTATTAACATTGTTCAGCTTTTTGCGTGATTCATTATTTATAATAATGCACTCTTCATGCTGTTTTTGTTGGCTTTTTTCGTAATAATTAGGATGGGTGTCATCCTAATTGCGATATTTTGGCTGCATTTCTTGCATCGTCAAGTGCTCGATGATGAGAACCACTAAATGCGCCAATTGATATTTCCAGCGCTTTCTTTAAACCCACAGGTTTTCTCAAGTTGCAATATTGTTTAAAAGCTTTCTTCAAGTTTAATATGTTCAATGGCTCAAACGTGTTAAGACCGTGCAGTGAACAATCTAGGTTCAACTGAACTAAGTCGTATGAGCCCCAACTAACAAAAAGCCAATCTTCCTCTGAAGGTAACCAACGAATAAAGTCACTAAAGACAGCTTTAAATATTGGAGAGTTATCTAATTCTGCTTGTTGGATCCCAGTCAGGTCAGCGCAAAACTGACTAATAACGGGGTGAATAATTGGTTTTACAAAAGATTGATATTCCTTAACGACTTCTAGGGTATTACAATCAACAAGAACCGCCCCTACCTCTATAGTTTCTCTGTCTTTTGGTGGTATTGAACCATCTTCAGTACAAGTATGCTCAATATCCAAAACTACTGCATACTTGTTAGAAACGGTTAGCTGCTCAAAGTTATTTATAGTATGACTTTTCTCCATTATCTTACCCCTGAGCGCATTTCATTTTGGTCAATAAGAAAGTTCAAAATCTGTAACTAAAGCCAAACAGCCCGTGGAAATATGGTAATTAGCGTTTTTTTTAAACTATCTTCGAGCTCTCTCTTACTGCCACTATCTCTTTCAACAGAAATGGATACTGAGCTGTTTCCATTGTGCGTAACAAATCCATCGTCAAAATCAGCTTCATAAAGACGATCATCTATCTCATCCATACTTAGAGATGTGTCACCAACATTAAATCGAATAGTAAGCTTATGCAATGGCATTTATTCACCAACTTCAAACCTTATACATACAATTGGAGATTATAAGCCACCATCAACTTTGAGCAAATAACATACAAAAAGAAAATTACTTGCAGATAAACTTGAAAACAAACCCTAAGCCACAAGAGCCTGAAAAAACAAAGCCCCGCGAGTGCGAGGCTTTGGATTCAAAAAACTTCTTTAGTCATAAACTATCAGCTATTTCATTACATCTAACCTTTCCCACTTTTGTGGAGATATAGTCATGTTCGCACCAATACTCTTAATTAGTTCTAGCTGCTCTTGAGAAACCATCTTTTTTTCTTCGTAAAAAATTGCGCATATTGTTTCAAGTGCAAGTTTGTTCTCGTTTACATCTATGAACTCTTTTACCTCTTCTATTTCATCTTCAGAAAAATTATTTCTACAAAGATCTAAAAGCTCATTCATTTTTTGATTCATTGTTCCTGCTCCTTTTCAGGATTTCTTGGCACGTTATTTGGCCATGCTGTAATGATTTTACCATTTTCATCCGCATTCCCAGTAATAACATCAATTTTAACCCCATTTCTTGTTCCAGAAGTTTTTGTCCGCCCATCACGAGCTGGTCTTGACTTAGACTCTGGATCTGTAGCGACATCAGAAACTGCATCCATTACTTCTTCATCAGTCCAATCTGATGGGAATTCCGATTTACCCGGAACTCCTCTTCCCGGACCATGACCACCACCATCTTCATCGCCATCGAGGATATGCTTTGTCGCATCATCATCTGCTAAATTCACAGAATCACTAGAGCTATTTGATACTCCCCACGCCATAGCTCCAACAACAAGAGCATCAAAAGCCGCCATTCCTACAGTGTACTCAATCAGAGGTACTGCCGCTAAAAACAAAAACTCGCCATTCGGATCAGTGTACTTATACGGATTGTTATTAACATATAAGTAGCGGTTAAACGACATTACTGGGTTTTTAGGTGTCCAACCAACAGGATCATTCGAATAAAAACGCCCGATAACTGGATCATAGTATCGTGCCTGCATATAACTCAACCCTAAGTCGGTGTCGAATTTATGCCCTGTGAACCCTACATCATCTTTGGGGGCTTCTATCGATTCACCAAATGGACGAGCATGCTGTCGACTTTCATTCACTGTTTGCGGTGTTACATCACCATATTTGGCAATCAGTTTTTTACCTAAGTAAATATAGTTAGTGCCGCTGCCGGTTATGGTGTCGCCTTTTTCTCTGTACAGCAATGTACCATCTTGGCTGTACATTGAATAGCTGGTGCCATTACCATCTGTCTGTTTTACACGGCGATTATGCCCATCATATAAATAGCTGTTGCCTTTGGCTGAAGTAAGCTGATTAGCGCGGTTAAAGCTTAGTGTGTATGCGCCATTATTAGTGATGTTACCTCGGGTATCGTAACCTATTGAGCCATATCTGCCACTTACGCCGGTTACTTTAGATAACCGATTTTTAGCGTAGTCGTAGGTGTAATTGAGTGTTTTACCCTTATTTTTATAGTAAGTAATGTTACCGAGCCCATCGTAGCGCATTTCACTTGACCCAATACCTGCCGCCCCAGTGGTACTGGTTAAGCGGTCAAGGTCGTCATACTGTAAATTAGTTAGACTATAAGCGCTGTTTTGGCCATCAATAATCGACGTTACATTTGCATTATTGTCGTAATCATAGGTTAAAGCCATTACAGTACTAGGTATATTACTGCCAGCTGGGCCTGTATCTTTAAGTTGTTTTGGTAGTAGGCTATCTGCATATAGTGTTGTTTGATGCTTAACACCATTACCATACGTAAACGAACTCAGTGTACCATTAGCATAGTAGCTTGCACTTTTCGCAAAACTTAAATCAACATTTCCACTTTTATACACTTGTGCTTCTGTTGGCTCACCAAAGCCATTGGGTTTGAAATTTACAATAGTTCCATCTGAGTAACCTAACTGTTCACGCTGTTGCAAGGCATTGTATTTATAATTAAGCATTAGAGGTAATTCATTACCCACAAATAGCTGCTCTTCTTCGAGGCGATTTTGGTTGTTGTACTCATAACGATGAATTACATTACCAGCTGTTAGGGTTTTGACGTTCCCGTTTTTGTCACGCTCGTAGCTAACATCGCCTGAAGCATCTGGGTAGTTAACTTGTTTAAGACTGCCTAAGTTATCATATGTATAAAAAGTACTGCCACTCGGCGCTGTAGTTGTACACTGTGTATTAGCAACGCCACTTTGGCTCCAGATGAGTTCACCTAGTGCGTTATACTTATAAAGGGTATTACCTATATCAGGTCGTGTAGTTAAACATAACTGTTTACTATTGTCGTAATAACGACGTTCAGTAACACTCGTTGAATTTCCATACTGGTTAACACCAGCTTGTGTAATAGCATGTGTTAAACCAAATATATCAATATCTAATGTGGTGGTTACATTCTCAGGCGATTCTATTTTTACTGCACCTGAGTAACTTGGTGAACCAAAGGCCTGATAGGTTGTGGTTGTTACGTGACCTTTTGCATCCGTTGCTTGTATACGATTACCAGATAAATAGGCGTAATTAACGGTGCCTAATCCACTTGTTGTAACACTTTGCTGTCGACCTAGTGAGTCATAGACGGTTGTAGTGCCTTTATTTTCACTTATATTTGCGCTTGCATAAGATTGGAACGTTGGTTGATTCAAATAGTTATATTCGAAACGCTGATAACGGGTACTATTTGCTGCTGAGCTATTGACTAAATCTTGGCTTTTTGTTTTTGTCAGTCGCAGTAAGTTGTCATAGTACTCTGTGGTTTTAAATACAGCGTTACCTGTACATGCTGTCCGTGAACTATTTAACGTACAGGTTGACGCAGTGCGGGTATTGGTATCGTTATCCCAAGTATATAACGTGTCGTACCAGTTGCCATTAGCCGCATCATTTGTTAAATCTACGGATTTAATACGACCCATGTCATCATAGGTGTAATTAGTTGATACGCCATTATAATCGGTTGTACGAGTTACCCACCCGTTATTATCAACGATCCTACCCACACTCATGCTTCCTGTGGTTGACCTATTTGGCATCGTTATTACCTGCGGTAAACCGCGCTTGTAGTTTGCATATTCAATAAAACGCTTACCAGTACCATATGTTCGATTCAAGCTATAGCTAACCTTTTTCAATAAGCCTGAAGAGAAATACTCCCTATCATTTATAAATATTTCACCATTACTTTTCTGTAAAGTTGGTAATTTGAAGGTATTATTTTTTCCATTGTTATAGCTAGTAAAGTTTTTATATACAATCTCATAGTTTGCAAGTGTGCTACCATCAATTGGTTTATCATCTGTAAACTCAGCAACAGGAAGCCCTAGCGCCCATGAATCATTATCATGTAAATAAACCTTTCTCTTATAAAGTTCGTTGTTACTTAAATTATTTCTCTCTTTTATTTCTGTCACAAAACCATATTCATCAAACTTTTCAAAATCTGTTATATATTCATCCTGATCGTTGTTGTTGCTATATATAATTGTTTTTTTATTAACTAAATTAACTCTGTTTGTAATTTGTGAGGTATTAATTGCTTTGCAGGGACTTCCCCTTTGACCACAGTCAATCCATGAACTACCTACATAATCACCTTTAGAGTAAGTATATTCCTCTCTTTTGATTAACTGATTACTCAAAGAGAGTGTATCTTCAGCAATAACTATATTCTCACTTATAGATCAGGGCAAGATCACGAACTTTACCTTGACTTAAAAGTATGATCTTATACTCCTTTTTTAAGGAGCATCCCCATGTCTAACATTCAGCTATTTAAATATTTCGAATCAATCGACGACCCTCGCCAACAAGGTAAAGTTGTTCATAAACTATTTGATATCATATTCTTAGCTGTTAGCGCTGTTGTTTCAGGCTGTCAGGGCTGGGAAGAGATTGAAGATTTTGGTCATGATAGACTAGATTGGCTCAGAAAATATGTTCTTCTTGAACAAGGGATCCCTCGCCATGACACAATTGCTCGTGTAATGAGCCGTATTGACATGACGCAATTCCAAGATTCCTTTTCTTCTTGGATGAAAGCCTGCTCCAAATTAACTCAAGGCGGTGTAGTTGCTATTGACGGTAAACGATTGAAAGGTTCATTTAATCAGTCAGATAGGCGCGATGCGCTTTATATGATCAGTGCATTTGCATGCGAAAATGGTGTTGTTTTGGCACAATGCCCAGTTGATAAAAAGTCGAACGAAATAAAAGCGTTGCCAGAGCTGCTTGAATTATTAGAGATAAAAGTCTGCTTAGTAACGATTGACGCTATGGGGTGTCAAAAATCAATTGCAAAAAAAATAGTTGGTAAAGAAGCCGATTACTTACTTGCGGTAAAAGCAAACCATAAAAAGCTACTGTCACAAATAGAAGATGTGTTATTACCTGAGGTAGCACGACAAGCATCTGATGGGCTCTTGTTTAACGAAGTCGATTATCAAAAAAATAGAGAAGAATTTAGGTGCTGTGCAGTGAGCCATAACGTGAGCAGTTTATCAGAAACGATACACTGGGAGGGTGTAAAAACAGTGGGTGTTATTGTTTCTTATAGGAAAGAAAAAGGTAAATTAAGCAATGAGTTATGCTATAGATACTATATTAGTTCAGCGAATTTAACAGCGGAAGAACTCGCGAGAGGAGCACGACAACATTGGCAAATAGAAAATGGATTACATTGGCGTTTAGATGTAGGATTTAAAGAAGATGAGTGTCGAATTAGGCGCGAAGGTGCAGCACCTGTATTTGCGGGGCTGAGACACATCGCATTTAATCAGCTAAAAGCAGAAAAAAGCTTTAGTAAAGGCATGCCCGCAAAACAGAAAAAAGCTATGCGCAGTACAGCCTACCTTGAAAAGGTACTGAACGCATAGACTTTTTTCATGCTCTTGCCCTGACTTATAGATTGGCTTTCTCTATCAATATAAAAAATATTTATTTGATCTTGCTTAATTATTTTCACCGTCCTGAAATGCAAAGGCGTTCTAGATTCAACCATAGAAGGAAACTTTTCAATGCCAGCTGATTTCGAAATATTGACTGGATCTGATACAAAATAATTGAGATCATTTCGTTCGCCATTCTCAAAATAAAATGGAGCATCATTACTTAATCCATAATGACCTGAATTTTCAGAGTAGATATAATTCCAGTCTATATCATCTAGTTTACTGCCAGTGATTCTTTTTCTTACTAGGGATAAGGATAAACTACAGTTTAAGTTATACATGTAGCTAAATTCATCTAACATTTGGTAGCCATAAACCCTTGGTATTACATTTGAACGATTATGTTTTTTTATCAGACATTGATCAGACCAATTTCAAAAATTTCGATTTAATTTAAACGCTTAATTCTCTTTAATTTGATAAAATAACATCTCAACTTTGAGGTGTATATGAATCTAAAAATCAAACGGTTAGACCATCACGGTATTGTTTCAGGTGTTATAGAAGACTTAAAAATTGTCAGCCTTTTAGATCAATACTTACCTCAAGACGATAAACAAGAAATCACCCCCGGTGAAGCTGTAAAAGGCATGATCATGAATGGACTCGGTTTTGCCAATCGACCTTTATCACTCAGCCCTCAATTTTTTACTAACTTGCCTCTTGAACATTTATTTCGTGAAGGGGTTCAAGCATCACATTTTAATCGTCACAAACTTGGTAGAACTCTCGATCAATGCTTCGAGTTTGGCTGTGAAAGCTTATTTTCATTAGTCTCCGGACAAGCATGTGAAATAGAACAAGTTGATAAAACCTTTGAATCACTTGATACAACGAGTCACTCACTGACAGGTGAATATGCTTTTGATGATGGAGATAGTGATGAAAACGTCATTAAAATTACTCATGGCTATAGCAAGGCTCACCGTCCTGATTTAAAACAAGTCGTACAAGAAATCATTGTTAGCCAAGATGGTGGGATCCCGCTTGCATGTAAAAACTGGGATGGTAACAGCGCAGACACCGCTATTTTTAAAGCGCGAAGTAAGGCGCTTGTTGACGAGTTCAAAAAAAGCCAAGCTCCTAAATACCTTGTGGCAGACTGTAAACTTTATCATAAAAGTAATGCTGAGTTTTTAACCAAAATTCAATTTCTCACGCTAGTACCTTCAACAATTTCTCTTGAAAAATCCTCTATAAGTACAGCCATAGCAGCCAACCAATGGGTTAATATTGATGATAACTATCAATATGTTGTTGAAGAGATTGAGCATATGGGGATAAAGCAAAGATGGATGATTATTTATTCAAAAGCAGCTAATAGCCGAGCACAAAAAAGCATTGTTCGACAAGTTGAGCGAGCACACACAGGCATCAAAAAAGACCTCTTCCATTTACAAGCTCAACGTTTCGCTTGTCAAACTGACGCACAACGCGCATTAGATAAATTAGCGAAAAAGATGAAGCATCATCAAATAGCGACTCAGCAATTTATTAAGCATAAAGTCTATGAAGGTAAAGGGCGACCTAAAAAAGATGCGCCAGTAAAAAATATTGAATGGCAAATCACGGCAGAAATTGAAGAAAACGAAAGCGCAATAAAACAGATTGTAGAACAAAAGTCATGCTTCGTATTAGCAACGAATATTGATAAAGAAGCCCTTTCACCAGTAGGTTTACTTAAGCATTACAAAGCACAATCTGAAGTAGAAAAAGGGTTTAGGTTTTTAAAAGACCCCTTGTTTTTTGTTTCATCATTATTTATCAAAAAGCCAAGTAGAATAGATGCTCTGTTGATGGTGATGACACTTTCATTGTTAGTTTATTCAATCGCGCAAAGACGAATGAGAGCGAATATGAAAAAAGAAAAAGCCACGATAGCGAATCAAATCAATAAAGAAATATCTAACCCAACATTACGTTGGGTCTTTCAGTGTTTTGAGGGAATTAATCTACTCCAGCAAGGCGACAAAATCAGCTTGGATGGTTTTGATGAGTTCAGGGAAAAGATAATAAGGCTCATTGGTGGACATGCGTTGCATTTATATAAAATCCAAAAAGTTGCCTAGGGGTCTGATCAATGCCTGTTTTATTTGAAGTGTGTACCGAATTATTGCACCTTCTGGTGTTTTAACTGTTACCAATTTAGGTTCAGGGTGTGCAATATTGCACGAAGGTATTTTTCTACCTCCAAATGATCTTCCTTTGCCATTGTTACGCATATAAAATTGAAGCTGATTGTTATAAAAAAAACTGGATTCCTGCCCCCTAAACCCTAATGTGTCTATTCCTTCATATTCCCAAGTTGTTCTATTTGGAAGAATCACTTTATTTAAATAACCATCACTAGCGTTATAACGATACTCCCAAACTCTATTGTTTACAGAAGCTGATACAGGCCTTTTTTTATTGTTAGCAACTTCATAGCTTATATCAATTTTTCTACCATCAGATGAAACAATGCTACTTAGATCCCCATCTTCGTAATTATAAATTACATCATTACCATATTTATCCTCGATCTTTGAAACCATTAGTATTTTCGTATAGGTCCTTGGCATGTGAAGATTTGGTATAGCTCCATTGTAATAGGTTTTTACTTCATTGAAGGTATAGGTAAAACCATTTGGAGCTGAAACAACGATTCCTTCTTCTCCGTCGGCATTGTAGATACAACCTAGTACTTTATAATTGGATTTAGTAATCTGCTTTTCTGCAGAGTGACCATAGGTATTCAAAAACCTCTGTGTTGTAACATTAGGAATATGTAGAAGTTTACCACTCCAGAAATTACTTGGTGGAATACCATCATCCATAGTTACTTCAAATGCAGTCTCTGCTGAAGCAGTACAATTTTCTCCTTTATACCAACCAGAAAGGCCAAAATCCCATTGTCCTTTACCACCGGATAAAAAGTTACCTTTAATTAACGGTATATCCCATTTCCAACCATTTGGTCCACCCGTATCTAGGTCATCAGATGGTATCCACCTTCTTAACTCAACTGGAATCTGTGAGTTTCCCTTAAGAGAAACATCTGTAACAGAAAAAGTAACTTCACCCGTAACCGAATTATACGAATCAGAGCCATTATTAAAGACATATTTTGCTGGAAAAACTTGTTTAATTAAATCAATTTGTACTTCTTCATCAATACCACCATTTATTCCTAACCCATAAGATTTTGTACAGTATAGAAAAAATAAAAACAAAAATTTTATATAACCTTTCATTTTTCATTTCCTTGTGTTTCTTCAATAGGCGAGCCCAACAAATCCGTATGCATAAATATAATTTTTTTTGTATTTGCTGGGGAACTAACCGTATAAACGGCCTCTTTTATATCACTAGATACTGAACCGCTCTTAGTTGCAAACACACATAATTGACGACTAGAGTTAATAAAAAGAGGTGCTACATAGGTAAGCCAATTATTTACATTGGAACAATCAGACGCGAGAGATACCCAAGCGTATTTCATTACTGCTTGCTGAGCATTCGTAATAATTATTTTATCTGTTGGAATAATAGTGCCACCATTCGGTGATATAGAAGGAGTGGATAACTTAGTTTGGCGATTGATTAGAGGACTATATAAATACGCAGAATAAACAGAACGATCAGTAAAGGTATCTATTCTTTTAGCTCTCACTCTAAATTTAACTGCTGAGAAAGTAGACATATTGTACAAGTAATTATTGTTAATTGTACTGCCCAGTAATCTATAGTTATTACTAAGCTCAGCAATTTCAACGTCTATACTGTATTTATAATTACTTTCTCTTGGAGCAGAGAACAATTCAGCTGGTGGTGGGAGATTAGGCGGGAGTGTAATTACTCCATCATTAGGATACCAATTCCATAAAATGCGCAAAGAACCATTATTTTCTTCATACCTAAAGTTACTAGGAGTTGGAACCAACGAAGGGGCTGGTATTGCAGGATCGATAATAGCTCCTTTCGAATCTGCCACACAAGATAATGCCAACAAAGCAGCTATTAAAAACCTCATTTAAAAATCTTTATATTAACTCATAGCTTAGTTCTTAAGGAACACAGACCGTGTGACTTCCTATCTTAAAACGGCAAATATCATTGTTTTTCTCAATGCTTTGCCGCTTACAATTTACCGCTAGTAGCTCAAATACACGATGTATCTTATGGCTGCACCGTGTTTGTTCTATGCAATCCAGAATATCATCCAACCAAAGATAACTGCACTTACTCGCTCTAAATGTCGAGATCGCACACTTAAATATCGTCGCTGCACTATGGCAGATAAAACGCTTGATAAGTGTTTGCAGTATACTCAGCCAAACCAATGATTCGGCAATATGAGGATCTCGTGTGATGAACCCTTTAAGGTTATTCCATGACTTTAGTTCTTTGAAAAACAACTCAATTTGCCAACGAGTTGCATATATATCGAGTAGCTCGTCAAAGCTAAACTGTGCCTCTTTTAAATTAGTAACAAGGAAAACGGGGCGCTTTTCATTCGGTAAATAGATAAGCCTGTACTCGGGCCCATTTTTCTTCCAACGTACTGTTAATTCAAGTGGTTGGCTTGCGAATTTATCGAGTAACGTTTTGATTTTAATGTTCTTTTCTTTAAGTTCTATACCCGCGCAATAAGCTGATGTAACGATTGGGTTAATGTTTTTATTTGCTCTGATCAAAAAATATCCGCCATCTTGAGCTACTTGCTCAAAGTAATCTAAGTCAAAATACCCAGCATCAGCAAGTAATAACGTATCTTCAAGTGTGTGGCTACCTGGTAAAAAGGCGCGCTCAGTTTCAACATCAGGACGAATATCTATTTCGCAGGGTTGTTCATTAAATAGGTCATAGGTAACGTGCAACTCAATTGCGGCAGGACTTACAGCAGTAAAACGACCAGCAAAAACCTGCGCTAATTCATCATGTAGAGCAAATGAAGAACCATCTTGCAATAACACTCGCTGTATTCCTCGCTGGGTAAAAAAGGTTTTATCCAGCGTGTTTACAGTCAATTTAGACATCGCTTGAATAACGAGCTCACGGACAAGCTCAGTCAAGGCTGGTTTTCGAATTTGATTATGAAAGGGTTTATAACTTATCGTGCAATCAGCCTGCGTTCGCAAGTTTTGATGGATATCTGACAAGTTAGCGTCTTGCAGGCAAGATAAGCTTTTAAATACGGCTTTGAGCAGAGAAACGATCGACAGGCAACGGTGTCGAACTTGAAATCCAGAGGTTTTTGCAAGCTCAATGAGGTGTTTTTCTGAGATAAGGGCTTTTAATTGGTTTGAAACTTGGTTAATCTGCATGTGAACTCTGTTTTTAGTCATGTTTTTATTGGCGTAACTATTTGATCATTAACAGAGTTCAACTTCAAGTTTTCTTAAGATCCAACCTATGTATATTAACTAAAATTAAACATATAGTGCACCTTTATAGGTACTTAGTAAATAAAAATATCAAGTAAAAATGTATTCTCTTACTTAGAATAGTTACAGGAAATGAACTCCCCCGATCCAGGGCTTCCGAAGGTCAAAAACCTTTACGCCTTTTGCGGCTGGATATTTAACCCAAAGAGATTAAAAACTTTTTATTAGAAAATATTTTATTATACCAATTCGCTTAATTAAGTGAGCTATTTTGAGGTAAGAAAATCGTGTCAATAACAAGGCAAAAATTTAGTTATGTAGTTTATCTATATCAGAAATTTTTAACGCAGTTAACGCCAAGTATAACCTAGGGCAAGGGCATGAAAAAGTCTATGCGTTCAATACCTTTTCAAGGTACACTGTACTGCTAATAGCTTTTAGCTGATTAAATGTGATGTGTCTCAGCCCCGCAAATACAGGTGCTGCGCCTAATTCGGCAATCATCTTCTTTAAATCCGACATCTAAACGCCAATGTAATTCATTCTTTATTTGCCAATGTTGCCGTGCTGACCTCGCGAGCTCTTCCGCCGATAAATACGCAGAACCAATATAGTACCTATAGCATAAGTTATTGCTTGCCTTTTTCTTTCCTGTAAGAAACTACAACGCCCACTGTCTTTGCATCTTTCCAGCCGTTTGTTTCTGATAAGTCACTCACTTTATGGCTAACTGCACAGCATCTAAATTCTTCTCTATTTTTTTGATAATCGGCTTCATTAAACAACACCTTCGGACGCTTGTCGTGTAACCTCAGGTAATAAAGCACTCTCTATTTGTGATAGCAGCCCTTTATGGTTAGCTTTCACTGCAAGTAGGTAATCGGCTTCTTTACTAACTATTTTTTCTGCAATTTATTTTTGGCACCCCATCCCGTCAATAGCAACTACATCGCTATGAGTTAATTTAGAACAGCTGACGTGGTCAACTAAATTCAGTCACCCTAGTTAAGAAACCATATCTAATGTTTCGATTCGTTCTTCAAAGTCATTTGGGCTTTGATAATTTAAGTACGAATGTAAGCGACGACTGTTGTACCACATACAGATGTAATTCATTACATCCTGTTGAGCCTCATAACGCGTTGGGTAGTTTTTCCAATGCACGCGCTCTTGCTTCAAACTACCGAAGAAGCTTTCTGCAACAGCATTATCCCAGCAACAGCCTTTCTTACTCATGCTACCAATGAAGTCATTTGACTTGAGCAATTTACGATATTGGTGGCTTGCATATTGAACCCCTTGATCTGAATGGATAATTAACCCTGTTTTGGGCTGGCGTTGCCACATCGCCATAGTCAGTGCGTCACAGACAAGCTGCGCTTTCATTCGTGAGCCCATGCTCCAACCAACGACTTTTCGCGAATATAAATCAATCACTACCGCCAGATACAACCAACCTTCTGCAGTCCAAACATAAGTGATATCTTGTACCCAGGCTTGATCAGCTGCTTCAACGTTGAAGTTTTGCTCAAGTACATTGGGATAAATAGGCTTATTATGCTCACTATTCGTTGTCACTTTGTATCTCTTTTTATAACGCACCCAGACATTTGCCTCTTTCATTAGCTGTGCTGTTTTGTAACGACTCACCGGAAAACCGAGTGCATTTAAGACTTTCTGAATACGCCTTTCACCGTAAGTATTATCACTGAAGTGCGCTATGTCCTTGACACAATCAATCATTTCTTGATGTGTTGGATCCTCTGATTTAGTTGAGAATCGCTTTTGATAACTATAGTAATTGTTACTTTTTACACCCAGTATTCGGCACATTGTCGCCACAGGCCAGGTCTTCTTGTATTGGGTTATGAACGAATATTTCACTTCGTTTCTTTGGCAAAGAAGACCGTCGCTTTTTTTAATATTTCACGCTCCATTTCTAGGCGTTTCACTTGCGCTTTTAGCTCTCTGATCTCTTCTTGCTCAGGGGTTAAATTACCGTTCCCTCTAAAAGCATGCCCATCATCATTTTCAGCTTCTTTTATCCAGCGACCAAGCATGTTGGGATTTACCCCTAAATTTCTAGAGGCTTCTGCTTGTGAGTAGTTTTGCTCAACAACTAATGCGATAGCATCAAGTTTAAATTCTTTGGAATACTTTTTACGTTTTGTCATTATCGATCTCCAGTTAAGTTGATTATCTCTTAACTGGGGTAGTCGAATCCATTAAACCACGTCAAGCCTTTCACCCAAGAAGAAAAAGACGCTTGAAACTGCGTCATATCAATGCGACTAATTACAAGAGCGATTGTGTTATGCCGAGGGATGATCCTTAAAAGGAGTATAAGAACATACTTTTAAGTCAAGGTTAAGTTCGTGATCTTGCCCTGGGTATAAACCCTCAAATTGAGTAAATATTTTTGAAAATTGATATTAAAAAACACATAAAAAAACCCCGCTTGTTTTTACACAAGCGGGGCTCCACACTAATTTTTTACTCAAGAATAAAAGCGCCGATACTGTGGGCGCTTTGCATCATTGAATTTAATTTTACTGATTAACTACGCTTTTAAGCGGGTTAATCGGCTGTGCGTTATCGTCTAGTATGTTCATATCAAAATCGAACTCATCTACACGAATTGCTTTTTCACGTTTGATGTTGTAATCAATTAACTGAACGTGTTCAGCTTGGGTAATTACGTTCGCCGCTAGTGCGTTATCAAGCGTAATGTTAAAACGTGCACCTGGTTTAGTTACTTTAGTACGTAGTGCTTTTTTAACTTTAGCCAGCTCGCCAAGTGATGCCATTTTAGCTTTGTAAGCTTGCTCATTAATATGATGACCATCGCCCTCAACTGGCTTAACTAAATGCGTAATTTGCGCTTTAAATGCGGTATCTAGCTGAGCTTGCTTAGCTAGTTCGCGGATTAAATCATCGCTAATTTTTGGCATTTTAGTTGAGTAGTTCATTGTAATGAAACGAATAAACTTACGTGTACCACTTGCAGGGAAGTTATCTAAACAAAATAAACTAGACAGCCACTCTAATTGCGCAAACAAAACGGTGGCAATTTAATTTAATTTAATTGTAACTATTCACCATGGTAAATTATTTTCAAAGGATCTTTTTTAACTATTGACCGATCCCGCCAGTATGCCAAGCTAGGGCTATGACCTAATAGCCCTAGCTTCAATGAATTTAAACAGCATCAACATCGACGAAATCGTTGAGAAAACCAAAGCTCAATTACAAGAAGGTAAAACTCTCACGCCTGCGCTGAAGATGTCTATTGAACTCATTCTGGTTGTCGTTGTTATGTTAGCAAGTAAATTAGGACTTAACAGTAACAATAGCAGTATCCCGCCATCAAAAGACATCAACCGAAAAAAACAAAACAAAGAGAAATCAGCCAAGTCAGCGGGTGGTCAAAAAGGCCGTGCAGGTAAAACACTAACCCAAACACAGACGCCTGATGAGATCAAAATCATCCTAGTTGAACGTGATTTTTTACCGAAAGGTCACTACCGTGAAATTGGCTTTCAAAAACGACAGGTTGTCGATATAGATATCAGGAAAGTGGTCACTGAATACCAAGCACAAATTCTGGAAAATGAGCAAGGTAAGCGTTTTATTGGTGAATTTCCAGAAGACGTTAACAGTCCTATTCAATATGGGGTTGGTGTAAAAGCCCATGCAGTTTACCTATCCCAATATCAATTACTCCCTTACAACCGCATTGAAGAATATTTTTGTGATCAACTCGGTATTCCAATCAGTGCGGGTAGTTTATTTAACTTTAATGAACAAGCAGCGGCCTTGGTAAAGTCCTCCGGCGCAGAAGCCGCGCTCAAGAAAGCCCTGAAAACGACTTATCAAGCCTTACACGTTGATGAAACGGGGATTAATATAGGTGGTAAACGACGATGGCTTCATGGTGCATCAACGACGTGGTGGACGTATTTTTACCCGCATGAGAAAAGAGGGAAAATAGCGATGGATGACGCCGATATTTTACCTCACTTTACTGGGGTACTATGCCACGACCACTGGAAACCGTATTATCAATATACACAGTGCCAACATGCCTTGTGTAATGCACATCATATCCGAGAGTTAGAAAGGGCATGGGAGCAAGACGGTATGCAATGGGCAAAGGATTTGCAAACCCTACTGACTGAAATCAATAAACATCAAATAGATAACCCCGAGCTAGATGCAGACACAAAAGCTCACTATATAGAGAAATATCAACAAATATTGGCTCAAGGTGACATTAAATGCCCTCCACCGGATAGAAACAGCCGAGTAAAAGGCCAGCGGGGCAGATTGAAACGAACAAAGTCTAGAGCGTTGTTAGAGCGGTTAAGAGATTATCAAGATGATGTCTTACGGTTCATGACGGAAACAGCGGTGCCTTTTAGCAACAACCAAGGTGAGAATGATATTAGGATGACCAAGGTTCATCAAAAGATATCTGGGTGCTTCAGAAGCATGCAAGGTGCAGAGATGTTTTGTTTAATCAGAAGCTACCTCTCGACTTGCAGAAAACAGCATGTATCAGCAAGCCTAGCCCTTGAATTACTCTTCAAAAATCAGTTACCTGATATATTTATTGAAAATGTGGCTGAATAGTTACAAAATATTTAGCTTTAATAATGATCAAAAAAAATTAGATTTAAAAATAGCTCTAAAAAATAAAAATTATTACATCAGAGCTCTTAAAATTTACGACAATATACTCTATGTAGGTACAGATAATGGACTTTTTACGTATAATTTAAAAACACAAAGTCTGGCGCCGCTGACAATTCACCAACCTAAAAAAACAACAGTTGACAACAATGACATCAAGTTTTTAACAATTGATGATGACTTAGGGCTGTTAATTGGCACTGTGGAAGGAATGTATCGCATTGCATTTAACACCACTAAACAGATTGATCCTACCCAGATTACCACTCTTATTGCTGATTATAATATTTGGGATTATGCGAACACTGTATATGGTGAGTTTATTGCAACTGAAAGTGGTTTGTTTCAATATCACAGAGACACAACCCAATTAGAATTCATTTTAAGCTTTGATAAAAGCAAATTTAACATCACCGAAAATACAATAAACAATTTAATGCTTGATAGATCAGGTATACTTTGGCTCGCGTCTCGAACACAAGGCGTACTTACATGGGCAACTCAGACTCGTAGATTTAAGCAAATTACCTTACCTAAAAACAATACCATAAATAAAATTTATCAAGATAAAAATAACATTCTTTGGTTAGGCACCAACGATGGTCTAACTCGCTACAACTTAACAACAAAAGACAGTAAAACATATTTGCAATCAACTGACTCTAAAGCGGTTTATGGTGAATATTCCGTATACGACATTTTTCCTTCTCAGCTTGATGATAAGTACCTCTGGTTAGTGCGGTTTAATGGACTGGATCTATTTGACAAAAGCACCGGCAAAATTATCGAAAAAAGAAACCAGAAAAAAAGTGGCGTGAATGGTGAGAATTTATATGGGTTTTCCCCTTTCAGCTCCGATGTTTTTACCTATATGTCTAGTGAAAACTTTTATATCTATAGTGGAAAAACAGGAGAAAGCAGAGTAATCAATGGATTGAAAGACAAAGTCAACCCTCTAAAGGCTTATACATTTCACCAACCATTGAAATCGCATCCTAAAGAGCTGCTATTGAGCACTGCAAAAAGACTATATCGCTATAATGAGAAAACGCAAAAGCTCACCACTATTTTTCAATCGAACAGCACTAAAGATAATGTTTTTCATACAGTAGAAAATATTTACCTTGATGAAGCTCGTGAGGTAATCCCCCCATTTTTAATGGAGGCTATCTGTAGAATTTTCGTTGTTTAACTTTTCCAGTTTTTGTATGGGTGTTATGCCACCTATGCCCATGTTAGGGCGTTCATTATTATAAGTCCATAACCAATCGGTTGCTTTATCTTGTAACTCACTAATATCACTGTAAATATAATGACTTAGCCAGTCATACCTAACCGTGCGATTAAACCGCTCTACATAAGCATTTTGTTGCGGGTTACCTGGTTGAATAAATCGTAATTCAATATTATTATTTAACGCCCACTCTGCTAATTTATGGCTAATATATTCAGGCCCATTGTCACACCTGATAGCTTTTGGCTTACCACGCCATTCTATAATTTGATTGAGTGAGCGGATAACACGCTCAGCGGGGAGTGATAAGTCAGCATCTATTGTGAGTCCTTCGCGATTGAAATCATCAATCACATTGAACAAGCGACACGCTCTGCCATCCGATAATTGGTCGTGCATAAAATCCATTGACCAACATTCGTTAATGGCCTCAGGGACAGTCAATGGTTCAGGCTTCTCCCTTGTTAGACGTTTTCTAGGCTTTATTCGCAGATTCAACTCAAGCTCACGGTAAATACGATAAACGCGCTTATGATTCCATGTGTAGCCTTTAACATTGCGTAAATATAAAAAACATAAACCGAATCCCCAATTACGCTGACATTGGCTTAAATCCAATAGCAACGCTGCAATTTTCTCATTTTCATCAGACAGTTTTGGCGTATAGCGATAGCATGTTTCACTTATCATGAAAGTACGACAAGCTAAGGCAATACTCATTTTATTTGTGCTAACGACTTCATGAGCCAAGACTTTGCGCTCAGAAGCCTTTACCACTTTTTTGCCATTGCCTCCTGAATGACCTCAGATTTTAGCCGCTCTTCTGCATACATTTTCTTTAAACGGCGATTTTCATCTTCAAGCTCTTTCATTCGTGTCATTAAAGACGCATCCATGCCGCCGTATTTAGCGCGCCATTTATAAAAGGTTGAGTTGCCCGTACCATGTTCACGGCATAGCTCAGGAATAGGCACGCCGCTTTCTGCTTGTTTTAAAATGGCAAGGATCTGACTGTCTGTAAAATGTGCTTTTTTCATAATTTTCTCCTGTGTTTACAATAAGAGAAAATTCTACGTTTGGCATCTATTATTTTTCGGGGGGATTACCGTGATACTTTGTGGCTAGCTACCACTCAGGAAGGGCTAATTGGTGTAAACCCAAGTACGTATCAAAGAAAACATTATATAGGCTTAAAAAACACACTGAGAACTGATTCTATCTATTCGTTGCTTGCAGATGATCACAACGGATTTTTATGGGTTAGTAGTAATAATGGTTTATATCAACTCAATTTAGATACGCTTAATACTAATACTTACACAATAGAAGATGGTTTAAGTACAAATGAATTTGAGCCAATTTCAGCCGTTAGACTGCAAGATAATCAGCTCGCATTTGGCAGTAACTCTGGACTACAGGTCTTTGATCCATCTGATTTTATCACTACCAGTTCAAAGAGTAGCCTTGAAATTACTGATATAGACCTATTTTCAAAAAGCCTAAGTTATTATCCAAATGAATACATTAGCAAGCCATTAATGCTTAGCCATAAAGATATGGGCCTGATGATTAGCTTTTCTATCTTTGATTATCAAAACAAAGACAAAGTACGTTATAAAGTCACTTTATCAGGACCAACCTTGCTTACCTATGATGATTTAAAAGTAAATAAAGTCTTTTTTACTAAATTACAACCCGGCGATTACTCTCTCACTGTATCGGCATGAGTTATTGTCAAATCTGGTGTATGAGCTCATCTTGATGCTCTGTTTGATCTTGAGTTATTCTTTCGCCGTCTTTAAATTTTACCCCTGTAATTACTTCAGCCAGTAGCTTAAATCCTCGCAAGCGGTACCATTTTTTCTCTGCCGACTGCGCGAGTTTAAAAACCATCATTAAGGTGGTTGTCCGGCTGCCACAACTCTTCACTTTATGCGTTCTCAGCCTTACCGTCGCAAACGTTGACTCTATCGGATTACTCGTTCTTATGTGCATCCAATGCTCAGCAGGATAATCATAAAATGCCAGCATTTCATCTTTATCCTTCATCAAGCAATCCGTCGCTTTTGGGTATTTGACTGAGTAATTTTTAACAAATAAATCATACGCTTTATAAGCAGAAGCTCGACTCTCTGCCATCCAGATATCTTGTAAATTCGCTTTGATTTTAGGTTGCATTGATTTCGGCACTTTGTTTAGCACATTCGCGATTTTATGCACCCAGCAACGTTGATGTTGGGTTGTTGGCCATACTTTGGTGAGGGCATTCCAAAACCCCAGCGCACCATCCCCTATGGCCAATTTTGGTGGTATTGTTAGACCCTGTGAGCGCAGTTGATTTAACACTTCAGTCCAGCTCTGCTCAGACTCACGAACCCCGTCAACCACCGCCAATAGCTCCTTTCTGCCCGTTTCATCTACCCCCATAATTACCAGTAAGCACAGCTTATCATCCATTCGAATTTTACTGTAAATCCCATCGGCCCAGATATACACATATCGACGTTTAGCCAAGGAACGTTTAGACCACTGCTGATACTCCGTTTCCCAGGTGGATTTCAACCGAGAGACACTATTGGCCGACAAACCTTTGGCTTGCTCGCCTAAAAGAGACACTAAAGCGGGCTGCATATCACCCGTCGAAATTCCTCGTAAATAGAGCCATGGGATCAGCTCTTCGATATTTTTTGTCCGTTTCAGATAAGGCGGGATCAAGGCACTATTGAATTTAATGCCTTCCTTTTTTCGATCCCTGACTTTAGGTATTTTGACCTCAATATCACCAAGGCCTGTTTGGATCGTACGCTCAGGCTGGTGACCATTTTTGACGATCCGCTGAAGTCCCTCGACGGTCTCATGCTGGTATTGAGCCAATAAAACAGCCAACTCAGCCTCAATCGCTTGAGCTAACAACTGCTGCGCCCCGCTTTTAAGCAACTGCTCTAACGGATTGTCTGGTTTTTCAATGGAAATAACATTATCATTTTCAGTCATTGCGATGTCTCTCTGGTTAATTGTTGATCCGGTCAAGATCAATTAACAGATTACATCGCAATGACTTTTTCTCATACACCAGAAACGACTATAGCTCTATCGGCATACACCAGAGATGGAGTTAATATAAGCATACCAAAAACATTCAACTTTAATGTAGCGTATGCCCCTTGGCAATCACCTATTGCCTATACTGCCTACTTATTCGGTATTATCATCATTTTGTCTTTACTTTTTTGGCAGTATCGCAGTCGCCAAATTGTGATTGGAAAAGCTCACAGAGCGACGATCGATTCGCAAAAGCAAACTGAGCTTGCGCTTAAAAATAATAAAAGCGGTGTATGGAACTATTACTTTAAGGATAACTCTGTAAACACACAACGCGGAAAAGAGCTAGGTTATTTAGACTTACCTAAACGTATTCAACTAGATGATTTTTTAGCCTTGATACATCCAGATGATCGCCGACGAATTGAGGGGCAATTACTTTCATATGCTCAGCAAAACGATACGCTAAGCTTGCAAAATAATTGGCAAGCTACATATAGATTACGCCATAAAACAGGTCATTGGTTATGGTATCAAGACCTTGGCCAAATTGTGTATAAACCACAATCCTCTGAGCCTTTGTATATTTCAGGTATTTATACAAACATTACAGAGCAGCGAGCCAATGAACAACAAGCGGCTATTCTTGGTCAGGTTTTTAGTCAAATAACCGATTGGCTATTGATTCTTGATGATCAACTTATGCCTTTTTCAGCCAATAATAGCTTTATTAATACATTTTCAAACAAAAAGTCTATTGCCGAATTAAACCCTAAACTTTTCATTAAAGCGATAGGTAAAGCCAAGTGTAAAGAATATTCAGCAATATTAAAGGCGTTAAAGCCAACACAAAATTGGCGTACAGATGCCTATATCAACACAGCAATAAACAATGAACATCCTATACATATAAGTGTTACAGCAGTAGCAAAAGGCACCAATGACGTAAGCTACTACGTTGTCGTTATTTCTGATTTAACCGAACAGAAAAACGCAGAAAACGAGCTTCGCTATCTAGCAAACTTTGATCCCCTAACACGCTTACCAAACCGTAGTTTAATGCATCAAAAAATAGAAAAAGCGATTAATCATGCAGACAAAAGTAATAAGCAATGTGCACTACTATTTATCGACCTTGATAAATTTAAACCCGTTAATGACTCATTTGGGCATGCCGTAGGCGATAAGCTACTTTGTAATATTACAGAACGCGTAACAAAAATACTGAGTAACAAAGCAACACTTGGCCGCCAAAGTGGTGATGAATTTTTAGTACTGATAAAGCATGTAGATTCACTAAAGTCGCTTACTGAGACAGTAAAAAAAATTAGCCGCGAATTGGCAAGCAAAGTCATTATTGAGGATTTCTCTATCAATATATCTGCCAGTATTGGTGTTGCCCTTTATCCATTCGATGCTATAAATGCAGATCTACTGATCCGAAATGCTGATGTTGCAATGATGCATGCAAAGCAAGCTGGCAGAAATGGATTTAAATTTTTTAGTGAAGAAATGAATGAAAAAATAAAACAAAAGCTTATTCTTGAAAATGATTTAAAAGATGCCGCAAAAGACAATCGGTTTTTTAATCATTACCAACCTATAGTTGATATAAAAACAAAAACTATAAATGGTGTAGAGCTACTGATGCGCTGGGATAATAAAGGTCAATTAGTGTCACCTGCTTTATTTATCCCTATCGCAGAAGAAACAGGATTAATAGAAAAACTTACAGAGCAAGCAATGAAACGAGCACTTATTGAGCTCACTCCAATTCTGAACAATAACCCATTGTTTTATATTTCTTTAAATTTATCACCTAAACATATTTTAAAAGCGAATATAACTGAGCGGCTACTCTACATATTAGCAAAATCACAAATACCACCAAGGCAGATCAGGCTTGAAATTACAGAAAGTATTTTACTTGAAGACAAATTTAAAGCAGCTAAACAATTACAAAACTTAAAAGCAGCTGGTTTCAAATTACTGCTTGATGACTTCGGCACGGGTTACTCGTCATTAACGTACTTAAGTCAGTTCCCTATAGATGTAATTAAGATTGATCAAAGTTTTGTTAATAGTATTGGTATTGATAAAGACGACGAATCTATTATTAAAACGATATATTCGTTAGCTGAAAACCTAGAGCTTTATTGCATTGCAGAAGGTGTTGAAACACGAGAGCAAATGATATTTTTAGCAAATATAGGTTGCCATGTACTACAAGGGTATTACTTTGCAAAGCCAATGAGCGCTAAAGAGTTACACAAAAATAGTTGTTTTGAAGAAATCTTGGGGTTGATTTAATTTTACTAATTCGTATGCAAATAAAATCACGCCCAGCATGTTCATAAATTAATGAACATGCGTATGCTCAGCATGGCTCTCTATTTGCAACACACTACTTTTAACATTGAATTTGTCTGATAGCACTTGCTCTACTTTTAAGCGACACGCTTCGTCGTGCTTTTCAATAGTACAGTGCTGTTTAAGTACAACATGTGCACCAACTACGATCCCTCTGTACTTACGAGTAACAGTGACATTATGCACATCATGCACGTGCTCCATACGCGTAATTTCGTTTTCAATATCAATTGCTTTTGGTAACTGCGCTTTATTTAAACGTAAACCTTTAATACAACTAATAATTACTTTAATACCAGTAAATAAAACAAACGACGCAATCAACATGCTCGATAGAATGTCAATTACATCCCAGCCAGTAAAATAAATAAGCACACCAGCAACAAAAGTCGATACAGTAGAAATTAAATCAAAAAATGAGTGTAGGAATACGGCATAGATATTAATACTTGCTTTGCGTCCTTTGTATAAAACCCAAGCAGCGGCGCCATGAAACAAAAAACCGATCCCCGCAATTACCGACATTAAATAACTATTAATAGCAAGCTCATGCCCCTCACTATGATGAATGAACCGTTCACTGCCTTCATACAAAATAATTAAGCTAATAGCTAAATACAAAACACCATTTACAAGTCCACCAAATAACTCAGCCCGTTGATGTCCATCATTATAGGTTTTAGCAAAATGGATCGCTAAGCTAGACGCAATTAAAGCAATAAAAAGTGAGCTATTATGGACAAATAAATGACCAGCATCAGCAAGTACCGCAAGTGAATTTGAATAATAAGCCCCGATGACTTGAATAACCATAAATGAACACGTGATAGCCAGGGCAATAAGTAGCCTACGGCGTGAAGCTTGGTGTGTAGTGATCTCTGTCATGAAGTGATTGAATTACCTATACTTAAAATGCAAGTAAGCCATTAAAAGGCTCAACTGGAAAGAGTGATGATATACAGTATCAATTGTAATACGTTACGCACTTAAACGCACTAAAAAGTTAAGTAAATAGATATAAAAATTTTGTCTCGTTATGGGGTGATTTCTCATCGTTAAATAGCCCTGTATTTAAGTAAATTAATATACACCCATTGAGTTACATCCAATATAAAACTGAGAATAGAATATTTTTACGAAAGTAGACATTTAGGTTTGTGCAGTAAAAATTGATAAAATTAAAATGCCAGTACTTTCAAAAAATGCTATATAAAAACCCTTCTCTAGTGCCTATTTTTGTGGTTAAAACGCCTTAGTAGTGATAATCTACACACGCTGAAATTATAAACAATACAACCGCTCAGCGTTTAATTATGATAAGGAATGTTTAAATGGATCCAGTCACACAAATTCTCGATATGGTTTTTACTGTTGAGGCTTTTTTACTTGTTTTTGTTATCGTGCTCTTAAAAAGTAGCGTTAAATTTGTACCACAAAACCGCGCCTGGTTAATCGAACGTTTTGGTAAGTACCAATCAACTAAAGAAGCCGGCCTTAACTTTATTATTCCATTTATTGATAGAATCTCGGCTGATCGTAGCTTAAAAGAACAAGCTCAAGATGTACCATCGCAGTCAGCTATCACTAAAGATAACATCTCACTTATAGTTGATGGCGTACTGTACTTTAGGGTACTAGACCCGTACAAGGCAACGTATGGCGTTGACGACTATACGTTTGCGGTTGTACAACTTTCGCAAACAACCATGCGTTCAGAATTAGGTAAAATGGAGCTTGATAAAACATTTGAAGAGCGTGATTTACTTAATACAAACATTGTTGCAGCTATAAATCAGGCATCTGAGCCTTGGGGTATTCAAGTACTTCGCTACGAAATTAAAGATATTGTGCCGCCTAACTCTATTATGGAAGCGATGGAAGCACAAATGAAAGCTGAGCGTGTTAAACGAGCTCAAATTTTAGAGTCAGAAGGTGATCGCCAAGCAAATATCAACGTTGCTGAAGGTAAAAAACAAGCACAAGTGCTTGCTGCTGAAGCAGACAAAGCCGAGCAAATTTTACGCGCTGAAGGTGAAGCAACAGCGATTACTACGGTTGCAGAAGCACAAGCAAATGCACTTATTAAAATAGGTGAAGCCGCAGATACAGAGCAAGGTCAAAAAGCAATTCAGTTAGACTTAGCAACTAAAGCAATCGCTGCTAAAGAAGCCATTGCTCGTGAGTCATCAATTGTATTACTGCCAGACAACGCGACAGATGCAAGCTCAATGGTTGCCCAAGGTATGGCAATCATTAATAGCTTAAATAAAAAGCATCAGGGTTAATAACTAAATAAAGAGGTTTGTATGGATTTTATTACGCAAAATTTACCGCAAACACTTATGGTACTTGGTATTGTTGCTTTAATAATAGAAGTAGCAGTACTTGGCCTTTCTACATTTATTTTATTGTTTTTTGGATTATCGTTATTCCTTACCGGCTTATTAATGAGTTTTGGTATTTTACCTGACTCATTAGCCACAGCCCTTTGGAGTAACGCAGTTGTAACCGCAGGCTTGGCGGTTGTACTTTGGAAACCATTAAAACAAATGCAAAATCGCGTAGATAAAAAGCAGGTAAATAGTGATTTTGCTGAACTTACTTTTGTACTTGATAGCGATGTAACAGAACAAGGTTTAACTACACATCAATACTCAGGTATTAGCTGGAAACTCAAAAGTGAGCAACCAATTAGCGCCGGTACTGAGGTCTTAGTAACCAAAAAAGAAGTGGGTGTTATGTGGGTTAAGCCTAAAAGCTAATCATCACTTTAAAACAAGCACTGTGTATAATAAATTACAGTAAAACGGGCGGCTCAAACTGCCCGTTTTTTATGCCTGAGATTTGAAATACAGCGCCTTGTTCACTAACAGTATTATTAATCGCCTCATCAAACGCCGATGTCACAAGTAACAACTCAGCATTTTTACCACCGAATGCAGCGCATGTCGGTTTTATTGCACAAAGCTTTATCGTTTTAATTAACGCACCGTCTGGGGATAAACACATAACACACCCCATTCCCCACACAGCTAGCCACAAATTACCTAATTTGTCGGTTACGCAGCCATCGGGGTCAACATCCGTATTATTAAATTGATAAAAAACACGTGGCTCAGCGCAAGGTTCGCCAGTTTGCTCATCCAAATCTAATACATAAATACAGCTCGTTAAAGAGTCGCAGTAATAACCGCGTAAACGTGGCTTATCAAAGCACAACCCATTTGGGATACTCAAACCACTTACAACGGCTTTAAGCTGGCGTTTATAATAACGGTATATTTTACCATCCCCTTTTTTAGCATTTACATCCATTGTACTTAACCAAAAGCCACCCCATGGATCAGCACGGCCGTCGTTTGAACGCCTATTTAGCTGTGTATTTTCAATATTAAGAATAAGATGTCGAGTAGTTGAATTAATATGATATTTATATAAGCCAGTACTTGTACAGAGCAGCAAGTGCTGCTCATCAATCCAAGCGATTGCACTGAGCGTATCGGGCATATTAACTGTTTTTAGTTGGCTTTCACTGTGTATGTTTTTGCTTAAAAGTAATTTTTTATTTATGTTGACCCAAAAAAAGGTATTCAGCACAGGATGCCAAAGTGGACTTTCTGCAAGCTGATACTGTGTGCTTTCAAAAATGGTTACGCTAGGATCAAACATAAGTAATTATTCTTTATTATTAACAAAGCCTTGTAATATTAAACCTTACCAGAAAACAGTGAATTTCGCGATGTGTACCCGGCTTTAATTTATCAACACCATTAGTAATTTTTAGACTGAGTTGATAACATAAAATTTCATAAAAGGATTGACCATGAACAAAAATAATAAAAATACACTCGTCGTTGAAGGCGGTGCAATGCGCGGTATATTTGCCGCAGGTGTACTTGATGAGTTTTTAAAACAACAATACCAACCGTTTGAACGCTATTTTGGTGTATCAGCTGGCGCAACGAATATAGCCGCATTTTTATGTAAGCAACCAATGCGAAATTATAAAGTGATTACCGACTACTCGTGCCGCCCTGAATTTATCAATTTAGCGCGTTTTATTAAAGGTGGTCATTTATTTGATTTAGACTGGCTCTGGCAAGAAACAATTCGCGAAATACGCCTCCATACGGAAGTATTTGATCAAACTCCACACGAGTTTTATATTGTATCTACGGCAATCGAATCGGGCAAAGCGCACTATTTAAAAGCCACCAGCACCGATATGGTACATCAATTAAAAGCATCGTGCGCTATACCCATTGCATATCGTGACTACCCTATTATTAATGGCATAGCGATGACCGACGGCGGGGTTGCTGATTCAATTCCGGTAATAAAAGCTTACGAAATGGGCGCACGTGAAATCACCGTTATTTTGTCTCAATGTTTGGGCTATCGTAAAAAACCAAGTAAAGCACCTTGGCTTACTAAAAAAATGTATAAAGACTACCCCGCATTAATTCAAACTACGTTAGGTAGATCTGATTTTTATAATAAGTCTATCGATTTTATTATGAATCCACCAAATGACTGCAAAATCAATATTATTGCACCACCTGCTAACTTTAAAGTTGGGCGTACCACTAAAAAGTTTGAAATACTTAATAGTGGTTACAACATGGGGATTGATGCTGCTAAGGCCTTTTTAGCTAAATAACTGCATTTTTTAACCTAATAATTGCGGTGCTTTACCCGCAATAACTGCAGTTAGTAAACCAGCTAACATGGCCCCGACAACAGTGCATATTGCACCGCCTAAAATACCGTAAATACTCATAAAACATATCAGCGCTAAACCAAATAACAGCGTACTTAAAAATGTTTTAGTCACTATTGTTAGTGTATTTTTTCGTATGTTGAGCATCATTAATAGTAAACTCACCATCGCAATTATAATAAGTAGCTCGTTCATGCGGGTTGTACCTCTGCTTGTAATTTTTGTGTGTTTTTTATTTTTAAGGCAGCAAAAATACACGCGATACCCACTACCATAAAGCTTATATCTACTACCGCAACAAACGTACTATTAAGGTTAATAACATTGCTCACGCCAAATATAATATTGAGCGGCAGCACCACCGCAAGCGAAGCGCCGCATAGCAAAAGAGTCAGCTTAAAATAGTTTTTATAACCTACAGGCAATACACTTAAGAGTAACCATGCCAACCACGTATAAAAAAACACGGGTCCAAAAAAGCTATTTTGCACCACACCAATAACGGTATAATTAAGTACAACTTGTAAAGGAAATAACACAAAGCTTGCTAATACCAAACCTCCACAACTGCCAATAATAAAACGATTCCATCGTGCATATGCCTGCATACTCAGCGACGGGCTACTGCCACGTGTACGCTTTGCCAGCCACATCATCATCCCTGAAATAGGTAAAAGCGCGGTACTTAAGCCAAGCAATACCCAAAGTAATTTTACAAACACCCCTGCAAAGTTCCCAAAGTGCAGCGGAAACATCAACTCAATTACTTGTATTGATACACCCGAAATATCACCAAAACTACTCATCGACTGCACAAACTCACCATTACCACGATAATGCAGTAACTGAGAAGCAACAGCCTCGCCACCTAACAAACGCAAATACACCTGCGCATTCGCATCGTTATGCGCCATTATTGTGACATCCCTAATTACTGCTTCAGGGTAACGGCTATGGGCATTCTCTAAAATAGTGTCTATTTTTGTAGGTTGCTTAATGTGGCTAACTACCGGCTCAGGAATGGCGGTAAACGTTTCTATTAACTTATCTTGATCGCCACCAAAGCTCACAAACGCAGCTGCTGGTAGTAAAATAATGGTCGCGAGCCCTAAAAATGATCCTGTAAAACCAATCACAATATTAAATACGCTGCCCCAAATACCTATAACTTTGTGAGCATCACTGACTGCAATATCTAACCCTTTATTTCGTCTAAACGTAAAGAGCTCTTTTATCAATTTACGATGAATAAACAAGCCTGTAACCGCACTTACTAAAAGCGTTAGGCCTAAAAATCCAGTGAGTATTAACCCAATTGGTCGCCCTAAATGCAAGTCTGCATGAAACTCGCCTATATAAGTTGGCGCATCCGTTTTTTTATTAGCGTAAAACTCTTTACTAGGGGCTGTTGATCTTTGTAGTATATATATTAATCAGCCCATATTGGTAGCCACATCATAGTGAATGCTAAAGCGAGCATGGAATGATAATTCCGCTCAAGCTTTTCATACCGTGTGGCTATCCCTCTATATTGTTTGATCCGACCAAAGGCATTCTCAACTAAGTGCCTATATTTGTACATGCACCAGTCAATATCTTCATTACCCACTAAACTGTTATCCTTGCGTGGAATAACGGGTGTAGCGCTATTGTCACGAATAAACTCTCTTAGTTTTTCACTATCGTAGCCTTTATCTGCGACAACAACATTACTCGTTGGGCAATTGGCTACAAGTGACTCTGCATGGACGATATCATGCGTATTTCCACAGGATAATTCATAATAAACAGGCAATCCTCCGCTATCTACTGCAAGATGAATTTTAGTCGAATTACCACCTCGACTCTTACCGATTGATTCATTGTCAGCGGTTCTTGCACCGCAACTATGCTGGTGAGCCCTGACAATACTGCCATCAATAAAGATCCAATCCATATCAGCATAGTGGGATAACACTCGAAATAATTCATTCAAAATATCTTTTTTGGACCATAAATTAAATCGTCTATAAATAGCACTCCACGAGCCGAAATAAGACGGTAAATCTCGCCAAGGAATACCGGTACGCATCTTATAGAGTATGCCTTCGAGCGTTTTTCTATGCTCAGGCTTATTATAAATTCGACCACTTAAGTGCATTACTTTTGATAAGACATTCCATGTCGCGTCTGTTAACATTAATCTTGGCATGAGGGTTCGGTGTAACGTTTTTTAGCGAATTCAATTATACCTTATCCTTATGCTGTTTGTTTTTTATACCGCAAAGATCAACACGCCCTAGGCCCATAGTAAGTATTTTCCAGCGCCAATGTATTGGGATGAAATTGAAATACTCTGGCCACCTCTTGGTCGTAATTTTCATCACCATGGTGAGATTCAAATACCAACGTTAATAAATGAAAGTTATGCCCACTTGGCAAAAACACATGAATGTTTTCGCCAAATTCACTAGGGGCTGTTGATCTTTGTAGTATATATATTAATCAGCCCATATTGGTAGCCACATCATAGTGAATGCTAAAGCGAGCATGGAATGATAATTCCGCTCAAGCTTTTCATACCGTGTGGCTATCCCTCTATATTGTTTGATCCGACCAAAGGCATTCTCAACTAAGTGCCTATATTTGTACATGCACCAGTCAATATCTTCATTACCCACTAAACTGTTATCCTTGCGTGGAATAACGGGTGTAGCGCTATTGTCACGAATAAACTCTCTTAGTTTTTCACTATCGTAGCCTTTATCTGCGACAACAACATTACTCGTTGGGCAATTGGCTACAAGTGACTCTGCATGGACGATATCATGCGTATTTCCACAGGATAATTCATAATAAACAGGCAATCCTCCGCTATCTACTGCAAGATGAATTTTAGTCGAATTACCACCTCGACTCTTACCGATTGATTCATTGTCAGCGGTTCTTGCACCGCAACTATGCTGGTGAGCCCTGACAATACTGCCATCAATAAAGATCCAATCCATATCAGCATAGTGGGATAACACTCGAAATAATTCATTCAAAATATCTTTTTTGGACCATAAATTAAATCGTCTATAAATAGCACTCCACGAGCCGAAATAAGACGGTAAATCTCGCCAAGGAATACCGGTACGCATCTTATAGAGTATGCCTTCGAGCGTTTTTCTATGCTCAGGCTTATTATAAATTCGACCACTTAAGTGCATTACTTTTGATAAGACATTCCATGTCGCGTCTGTTAACATTAATCTTGGCATGAGGGTTCGGTGTAACGTTTTTTAGCGAATTCAATTATACCTTATCCTTATGCTGTTTGTTTTTTATACCGCAAAGATCAACACGCCCTAGGTACTTGTTTATGGTATTCATTTACTAGTCGATTAATTTGCGCGCTGGCAACGTGTTGGCTAGATTGTAGCTCTGGATTTGCCCATATTTTTAACTCAGGTCGCGACAGCACTGCTAATGCCCCACTAAATGCAACAATAAACAGCAGTACCGCAGTAATAATTCCTACCCAGCTATGTAATAAAAATAGCTTTTTTAAAGTAATCGACTTCATCCCTGCCCCTGCGTTAACGCCCAAAAACTCAATAAACCATGTGATACACACAGTACAATCATCACAACAAAAGGTTGCCATACCTTTTGCGCCAAATACGCATAAATAAACAACGCAGTCCAAATAACAGGAAAAAGTAAAATAGGCAGTAATATTTGTTCATTCATTTGAAACGGTAAGTAGGTTGTCATACCCGGAATTATTATTACCGCAGTAATTAGTGCTAATACACACGCAATTAAGTGTCTTCGCCGTGTGGCTGTAAACGTTTTTTTATTATCCATTCTTCGCTCATTAAATTTGCCTAAACATATACAAAACCGCACATGTAAATGATAACAATTGCCATTATATTGTGCATTTATTGCTTAATGCAATTTATTAAACAAATTAAGCCGCTTTTATACTAAAAACACGGTTGGTTTTTCTTATTAGCTTTTATGCTATGCAGTGCAATTTAAGTACGCAGTAATGCCCTTTTTCAGTGAAGCCGAGTTTGATTTTTTCGTTTTCACTTGGCTTACCTATATTAGCTACTCCCTCAGGCTACGAGTTGCTTAAACATTAGATGGCGTAACAGTCCTTTTTAACGCCTTTTATAGTCACTTATTTTTCTATTAAACTATTCATACGCTTTCTAGAAAATTTCACTTTTGTTAGTTTTGTCTTTACCGAATCGTATTTGGTGTTATTTTACTAACTAACCTGAATTCTGGTTAAGAGATTTAAAAACACTATAAATAATAACGATATTTAAGTCTGTTTCTCTCTAGCTAGAAATTTTTGGTGAAAACAAGGCGAATTTACGCGTCAATAGCTGGTCTATTGCAAGGAAATTCAACGCAGTTAGCGCTAAAAACAGCTGCTTGAGATAGATTTATTATCCAGAACTCAGGTTAGCTATAACCTACACATAAGAGAACATTATGAGCGAAAAAATAAACGAAGAAGCACTCCACGCACTTAAAATAGCCTTTACTTACATGCCTAAAGCGATTGAAGTGACAAAGTATGAATATGGCGAGCGCTACCAAAGTGTGCTTGATCACATTGAAGCTGTACGCGAAACATTGCTTATTAACGATGTTGATCCTGAAGAAGTAGGCGGCGATATCAACCCTGAGTACACACCCAATTCAACTTATTAATATAATGATTTGATAATCAAAAGATTTATAAATAATCTTGTGTGCTCAAATTCAGTAAGAAATATTGAACAAGTACTACAAATAAAAGCTGAATAACGCTATCTTTAGTTAAGCTGCTTTACTAGCTAGTTCCATATCAAGATATTAATTAGATTCTAAAAAATTAAGGGATGTTTTCTATTGAATTTTCTTAAACGTTTTCACGATATAGTATCGGATCAAGACCTTAATTTTGACGATAAAACCCACCAGCTTTTAGAGTTCGGACTCGAGGTTTTTAACCTCGATTTAGCAATCATTAGCCGTGTTGAAAATAACTGTTATTCAGTTTTACATGCCATAACCCCTAATAACGAATTAAAAATAGGCACTCAATTTGATCTGGATGGCACCTACTGCGTACACACACTTGAGGCAGGTTCCGCACTTGCATTTCATAAAGTATCACAGAGCATAATTGCAGATCACCCATGCTATATTAATTTTCAGTTAGAATCGTACATTGGTGCACCTATAAAAGTAGGTAACAATGTATACGGTACTGTTAACTTCTCTTCTGCAACTGAATCACCAGTATTTTCAGACGACGCCTACGACTACATTGAGTTATTTGCACAATGGTTAGGGGCTGAATTTGCTCGCAGCATCACAAGAGAAGAACTCACTAAAAACAGTAATAGTTTATTGAAACTAGAAAGCGTAGCCAATATAGGAACATGGGAAGTAGACTTAACTAATAATAATATTTATTGGAGTCAACAAACTAAACGCATCCATCAAGTTGACGAAAATTATCAACCAAAAATAGACACTGCGCTTGAGTTTTATAAAGAAGGTCAAAGCAGAGATAGTATAACAAAAGCAGTCGAACTCGCCGTACAATCAGGTGAAAAGTGGCATTTAGAACTGGAGATAATCACAGCTAAAAAGCAACATATTTGGGTGTCTACTTTTGGCGAAGCTGAGTTTGATGACGGTATTTGTGTAAGACTTTTTGGCACATTTCAAGATGTGACAGAGTCAGTTACCCTCAGAGAAGAACTTAAAAATAAAAAGGCCGAAGCGGAACGATTACTTGACGATAGAAGCATGTTACTTGCAAAAATAAGTCATGAACTAAGAACACCGCTCAACGGTATAACAGGCATGCTAACCACATTAATAGATGAACAAAACGAAGAAAAACGGTCTGAAAAAATAAAAGTTGCATTACGCAGTGCCGACATTCTTCTAAGCATAATCAATGAAGTACTCGATTTTTCTAAAATCAATCATGGTGAATTGAAACTCGAACCAACCGATTTCTTACTTAAAACAATTTTTACTGATCTTACTTCCTTGTACTCCCCATTGTTTACAAATACTAATGTGGACTTAAAAGTTAGCAATAATATACCCGACCATTGCTGGGCTTATTCAGACAATACAAGATTAAGTCAAATAGTCTCTAACCTATTAAGTAATGCTTTAAAATTCACCGAGCAAGGGTCGGTAAAATTGCAAACATCAATAACTAAAGCGAGTAATCAATTCACTTTAAATATTGAAGTGCATGACACAGGCAGAGGCATGACAAGTGGGTTTTTAAAGTCATTATTTTCGCCTTTCACTCAAGAAGTTGACGCCAAAAACAGCAAAGGTGGAACAGGACTTGGCTTAGCAATAGTTAAAGAACTTGTAGAATATATGGGCGGTACAATAAAAGTAGAGAGTGAGATAAATAAAGGCACACATTTTTTACTGAGTATTCCAATTAAACCGGGCAAAGAACAAATACATCACTCAAGTAACATATCGCAATTGCAAGCTTTCTGTTTTAGTTGTCGATGATAACGATATAAATAGATTAGTACTTGATGCATCATTAAATAAGTTTAATGTGAGACCCGACTTTGCAGTTGATGGGCAAGACGCCATATTAAAGTGTCAGCAAAAACACTACGATCTTATTTTTATGGATTGTATTATGCCTATACTCGATGGCTTTGAGGCAACAAAACAACTGCGTTCAAAAAACATTTGCAGGCATGACTCAACTTATATTGTTGCCTTAACAGCTAATACATCAGCGCAAGATAAGCTAACATGCAAACAAGCTGGTATGGATATGTTTATCTCAAAACCATTTAAAATGCACTCATTAGGAATTGCGATTGCATCGACTGCTGAGCGGCTGAAACTCAAACATTAATAAGAAAATATAATTGTATAAAGAATTCAACAATGAAAAATATATTTAGAACCGTACTGTTCGCTATATTAGCTGTAGTGCTATTCAAAGGTTTTTCAACTCAACAATGGCAGGCATTAATTATTGTCATTGTGGGGATCAGTATTTTACTACTCTCAACTTTTGTTACAAAGGCTAAATCTACTACAGGCTCGTCAATTTATGTAAGCGGTGGCACGTCTCATACGGATAGCAATTGCGGCGGTGGTGATTCTGGTGGTGGCTGCGATTAAATCGCATGTTAATTTTTAAGTATAAAAAAGCCGCCTTTGGAGAAGGGCGGCTTGGGTGAACAAACAGCTAAGGGTGAACGCTGTTATATCAAGAGAGATTTCTGGTTAACTAAGCAGCGCTTTGATCTTGCTCGGTTTCATCGCTGTGGCGAATTAAATAGTCAAATGCGCCTAAGCTTGCCGTTGCGCCACTGCCCATTGCAATAATAATTTGTTTAAACGGAGTATTGGTTGCATCCCCCGCGCCGTAAATGCCAGGTAATGACGTTGCGCCTTTAGCATCAATCAGTATTTCACCAAATTTACTTAATTCAAGGTCGCTGTCTTTTAACCACTCGGTATTTGGTATTAAGCCTATTTGTACAAATATACCGGCAAGTTCAAGCTCTTTACTCTCTCCAGACACTCTATCTGTGTACATTAAGCCAGTTACTTTTTTACCATCACCAAGTACTTCGGTTGTTTGTGCACTTTTGATAATAGTAATATTAGCCATGCTTTTAGCTTTACGAATAAGCACTTCATCGGCTCGTAATGTGTCTGCAAATTCAAGTACCGTAACGCTTTGCACAATATTAGCTAAATCGATTGCCGCTTCTATACCTGAATTACCACCGCCAATTACAGCAACAGGTTTACCTTTAAATAAAGGGCCGTCGCAATGTGGGCAATATGCCACACCATGGCCGCGATATTCTTGCTCCCCTGGTACGTTCATTTCGCGCCAGCGTGCACCAGTGGCAAGTACGAGCGACTTAGCTTTAAGCACTGCGCCATTTTCAAGTGTAATTTCGTAACCATTGTTATAACCAAGTGCCGCTGCACGCTGATTATGCATTACATCTACATCGTATTCTTTAACGTGTTCTTCAAGCTGGGCAACTAATTTTGGCCCTTCAGTCGCCTTTATCGAAATAAAGTTTTCTATTGCTAATGTATCTGCAACTTGTCCACCAAATCGGTCGGCAACAATGCCTGTATTTAACCCTTTTCGCGCTGAGTAAATCGCAGCCGATGCGCCCGCTGGGCCGCCACCAACTACAAGTACATCAAACTCGTCTTTTTCACTTAGTGCTGCTGCTTGTTTAGCAGCCCCTTTGCTATCTACTTTATTAAGTATGTCAGTAAGGCTTAATGCACCTTGGCTAAATGGTTCGCCATTTAAATATACAGCCGGTACAGCTAAAATATTTCGCTCTTCTACTTCATCTTGAAATAACGCGCCATCAATCATGGTGGCTTTAATATTACTGTTTGTCGCTGCCATAGTGTTAAGTGCTTGCACTACTTGCGGGCACGTTTGGCAACTTAAACTTATGTATACTTCAAAGTTTAGCTCTTGAGTAAGCGATTGTATTTGCTCAATGTCTTCGCTTTTAGCTTTACTTGCGTGTCCGCCAGTATGCAAAAGTGCTAACACTAAACTTGTGAATTCGTGACCCATAGGTACGCCTGCAAACGTAATATGAGTGTTTTTAATAGGTGAATGTACAACCATTGATGGGCGACGCGCGCTTGTATCAGGATTGTTTATTACCGTAAATTTATCGCTTAGTGAGGCTAAATCGTTCGCTAAGCTTTCTACTTCTGCTGATTTTTTGCTGTCATCCAAGGCAATAAGCAGCTCAACAGGTTGAGTAAGCGATTCAAAATGGCTTTTTAATTGATTTTTTATGTTGTTATCTAACATGGCTTAACCCTTTTAGGAAAATTTAAACAGCAAGCCTCCCATGCCAAATAATGCATGTGCTTAAACAAATATATTGATATAGGAGGCATCAACAAGCGTACGTTTGTTGATTAAGGGCAGTTACCTACCCTTACTTGATTGGAAAATCAGGTACTTAGATTTTACCAACTAGGTCTAGTGAAGGTGCAAGTGTGTCTTCACCTGGTTGCCAAGATGCAGGACAAACTTCACCGTCGTGAGTTGCAATGTATTGTGCAGCTTGTACTTTACGAACAAGTTCTTTAGCGCTACGGCCAATACCTAAATCGTGAGTTTCGATTACTTTAATTTCGCCTTCTGGGTTCATTACAAATGTACCGCGAAGTGCTAAGCCTTCTTCTTCAATCATTACGCCAAAGCTGCGTGTAATACGTCCTGTTGGGTCGCCAATCATTGGGTAAGTAATTTTACCAATTGTGTCTGACGTATCGTGCCATGCTTTATGAGTAAAATGAGTGTCAGTAGATACTGAGTAAACCTCTACGCCCATTTCTTGAAGTTGTGCATAGTAGTCTGCAACATCACCAAGTTCAGTAGGACATACAAATGTAAAATCAGCTGGGTAAAAGAAGAAGATTGACCATTTACCTAGAACATCTTTTTCAGACAATTCTACAAAGTCACCGTTGTGGTAAGCGGTTGCATTGAATGGTTGTAATTTAGTATTTATTAATGAAGTGCTCATGGTATTTCCTCATCTAGGTTTAATGTATTTAAAAAATAATCAACGCTTCGTTTAAAACGACCTTCTGCGTTGGCTTGATTAATACAATAAGGCCACTGGGAAATTAAATAAAATTGATTGTTTAGATTAAACCAATCGATTTTTAAGATTGAACGTAAGCGTCTAGCTAAAGACACCTAGCTTTTCTTCATAGCTTAGTTCTTAAGGAACACAGACCGTGTGACTTCCTATCTTAAAACGGCAAATATCATTGTTTTTCTCAATGCTTTGCCGCTTACAATTTACCGCTAGTAGCTCAAATACACGATGTATCTTATGGCTGCACCGTGTTTGTTCTATGCAATCCAGAATATCATCCAACCAAAGATAACTGCACTTACTCGCTCTAAATGTCGAGATCGCACACTTAAACATACCCGCTGCACTATGGCAGATAAAACGCTTGATAAGTGTTTGCAGTATGCTCAGCCAAACCAATGATTCGGCAATATGAGGATCTCGTGTGATGAACCCTTTAAGGTTATTCCATGACTTTAGTTCTTTGAAAAACAACTCAATTTGCCAACGAGTTGCATATATATCGAGTAGTTCGTCAAAGCTAAACTGTGCCTCTTTTAAATTAGTAACAAGGAAAACGGGGCGCTTTTCATTCGGTAAATAGATAAGCCTGTACTCGGGCCCATTTTTCTTCCAACGTACTGTTAATTCAAGTGGTTGGCTTGCGAATTTATCGAGTAACGTTTTGATTTTAATGTTCTTTTCTTTAAGTTCTATACCCGCGCAATAAGCTGATGTAACGATTGGGTTAATGTTTTTATTTGCTCTGATCAAAAAATATCCGCCATCTTGAGCTACTTGCTCAAAGTAATCTAAGTCAAAATACCCAGCATCAGCAAGTAATAACGTATCTTCAAGTGTGTGGCTACCTGGTAAAAAGGCGCGCTCAGTTTCAACATCAGGACGAATATCTATTTCGCAGGGTTGTTCATTAAATAGGTCATAGGTAACGTGCAACTCAATTGCGGCAGGACTTACAGCAGTAAAACGACCAGCAAAAACCTGCGCTAATTCATCATGTAGAGCAAATGAAGAACCATCTTGCAATAACACTCGCTGTATTCCTCGCTGGGTAAAAAAGGTTTTATCCAGCGTGTTTACAGTCAATTTAGACATCGCTTGAATAACGAGCTCACGGACAAGCTCAGTCAAGGCTGGTTTTCGAATTTGATTATGAAAGGGTTTATAACTTATCGTGCAATCAGCCTGCGTTCGCAAGTTTTGATGGATATCTGACAAGTTAGCGTCTTGCAGGCAAGATAAGCTTTTAAATACGGCTTTGAGCAGAGAAACGATCGACAGGCAACGGTGTCGAACTTGAAATCCAGAGGTTTTTGCAAGCTCAATGAGGTGTTTTTCTGAGATAAGGGCTTTTAATTGGTTTGAAACTTGGTTAATCTGCATGTGAACTCTGTTTTTAGTCATGTTTTTATTGGCGTAACTATTTGATCATTAACAGAGTTCAACTTCAAGTTTTCTTAAGATCCAACCTATGAGCTTTTCTTAATGTTCCAAGGTAACAGCAGCTCAAGGTTTGATCACTCCCACTACTTTTAGACACACGACTAAGTACAATGTAAGCGTCTAGCAAAGTGACTAAACACGTTGACGTTATCGAACAGCAACAGTCAATCACCCTCACTATCGGCAAAGTAAACGTCAGCTTGCCACCCACAATGCCTGCCTCTTATCTGAGTCAACTGTTACGCGAGCTTGCCTTATGAAAATGTTTGTCGAACCAAAAAGTATTTATTTACACCGCGAGGCCGTGGATTTTCGAAAATCCATTGATGGTCTAATCGCAATCGTTGAAGGCGAACTTGAGCGTGATGCTTATACTGGCGCATTATTCTTATTCTGCAATAAAGCGAAAGATAAACTCAAGCTCGTTTACTGGGATAAAACGGGGTTTGCTTTATGGTATAAGCGCTTAGAAAAACAAAAGTTTAAATGGCCAAATAAAATCAGCTTGCAGGAATTTGAACTCAGTCCTGAACAACTGGATTGGTTGTTGTCGGGATATGATGTGCTTGGTCATGAAGAATTGCAGTATCAATCGATGATCTAATCGATCATATTCACAGTAAATGATCGTTGCCACACCGTCTGTTTTATCTTTGCGTCAAGCAAGAAAACAGCGTCAAATTCTGTTAAATTGCGAACATGAAAATTGATGTACACTCACTTCCTGACGACCCAGAACAACTCAAGCGCATGGTGCTTGAGTTGCAACAGCTTATGGATGAAAAGTTAGCTGAAAAAGATGCGCAAATTCACGAATTACTGCAAGCTTATAACGCTAAGCTTGCCAAAGAGTACGCCAAGAAATCTGAAAAGATGCCAAGGGCAGGCGAAGTATTCAATGAAGCAGAAGATATTCTTGATGAACATGATAAAGCGCTATTGGCGACACCGGCCTCAGTAAAGAAAGAAAAAGCCAAACCGAAACGCCGTCCACTGCCGGCGCAGTTACCGCGAATTGAGGTGATTGTTGACCTTGAAAAGGGTGGCAAAATGTGTGATTGCTGTCACAGCCCACTACATAAAATGGGTGAAAGCAGCAGTGAAGCGCTCGAGTTTGTGCCAGCGCATATCAAAGTTATCAAAACCATTCGTCCTAAATATACGTGCCGTCACTGTGAGCGTGAAGGCATTGAAAGTGTGGTAAAAACCGCCCCTATGCCCACAACAGCGATCCCAAAAAGCATCGCAACGCCCAGCTTGCTGAGCCAAATAATCATGTGTAAATACCAGTTTGGCTTACCGCTTTATCGTCAAGAAACATTGTTTGCCGATATCGGTATTGAGTTGAGTAGGCAAACCATGTCGAGTTGGATGCTACGCTGCGCAGACCTGCTGTCCCCCTTGTATCAACGCTTAAAAGAGGCGTTGTTATCGCAAGCAGTTATTCATGGTGATGAAACCCCGCTCAACGTTATTAACGCAGATAAAGCGACCAGCTATATGTGGTTGTATTGTTGTGGCGATGATAAACAGGCTAAAGGCACGAATATTGTCCTGTTTGATTACCATAACAGTCGCGCAGGACACTGTGTGGTTGATTTTCTTGATGGTTATCAAGGCTATATGCCTGTCTCTTGATCACAACTTTTCTGTCTGCTGAATTGATATTAACAATTCGGCAGATTCGACCATTTCTGCTAATTTCAACCACCCCTTCCAGAGTGCTTTTACGCCAACTCGACCATTTCTTTTACTGTCATACCACCCTCCCAATTTCGCTAAACTATAGTATAGCCAATGGAGAGACGGTACTTTATCCGGCAACACATCCTTTTCAACCTTTGCCCATAGTAATTTCCACGTCATCTCTTTAACACAAGTTGTACATCTCACTTCTTTGTCTAATTCACTCCTTTGCGCCATATTTTGCAGCTGTAATAACCTGACAGCAACAAACGCTTTAATGATCGCAATTCGTAAAATATTATCACTGTGCTGCAAACGTAAATCTTCTACTTCGGTTCCATCTGTTTTCCATGTTTTATGAAACTCCTCTACACGCCAGCGAAGTTCATAGTATCTTACTAATTTCTGGGCATCTTCTGCTGTATTTACGGGCTCTGTCGTATATAAAATCCAACATAATGGATTTTTTTGCGTACTTTCTTTTTCCTGACAGACAATGACATTGACGCTCAATGTCGGTGATTCTTGCCCTTGTACTCGCTTAGGCTTGGCGAGTGTTATAGGTTGATAGCTCAATGTAATTCGGGCCTGACGCGCTTTTCTTCCCGCACGTTGCGCTATATTAATAGTGTAACAACACTGACCCTGCGCTGTTTCTATTAACTGATTGAGATTGCATTGAGGCTCTATTAATTTTCTATTTTCTTTTGCTCTGACTAAAAATCGATGCCCTTCATCTTTTTGGTAAGTCATGTACTCATAAATGTCAGCTTCTCTGTCGCAGATGTTAAGTATATTTGATAATTCACCTGTACGTTTTTTTATATCCATTAATGTTTGTTGCCAGCGATAGCTTTCTTTCTCTTCGTAAGGGCGTTGCTGTTGTTGATCTTTAGTCCCTTTAACCTTTGATTTCCTAAACCAATAGGACTGGTCGAGTAAACCAATAACGTGCTCCGTATCTGCATCAATTGCTAAAGTTGAATGCGCATATAGCGTTCTTGTTTTTGATGGTTTTCCTAATGTATTTGTACAGTTCACATCGCCTAATTCTTTGCAAACGCTGTGTTTAAATGTCAATCCTGTCGTATCTTGGATAGCGAGAACCAAAGGCAACTGCTTTACCGCTTCACTCGTTTGTGAGAATCCTGAATAGGCAATCGCTTGAGGGGATATTTTCTCATTTCTAATGAAACGATAAGCGGCTTCAATTTTTGCGGGTGTATCAGAAGCCTTAACAATTGAGCTGTCTGCATTCTCAGCCATATCGCTTGCTAGTAGAGCTAATCGTCGGGTGCGTCTCGGATCTCCTAAATTAGCGTTACCAAAAATTAATTGAGCCCATTCTTCAGAAGTGTTTGTGTGCATATGATAAATCTATGAGTGATGATGATCGATTAGATCACAGACTTAACGATATTCAAAGACTTGTGTATAAGAGACAGGGCTATATGCAGGTAGATGGCTACAAGGCGTACGAGCAAACAAAAGCAACACTCGTCGCATGTCTAGCCCATATCCGTCGTAAATTCATCGAAGCGAAAGGGAATAATAAAAAACAGGTAAAGCGGATGTTGCACTCAACCTGATAGGCAAACTTTACGGTATTGAACAAAGCATCAAAGATAAAACGCACGATGAAAAATTCAATGTTAGGCAACAAAAAGCGAAACCAATCGTTGATGAATTGTATCGATGGTTGATAAAGCACAAAGATAAAATCCCTCCCAAAATGGCGCTAGGTAAAGCAATTAGCTATGCGATAAATCAGTTTGAGAAATTCAGGCGTTACCTCGATGATGGCAGGCTCAGTATTGATAATAACCGTGCAGAGCGAGCAATAAAACCGTTCGTGATAGGGCGAAAAAACTGGTTATTCTCAAATACCTGCAATGGTGCGCATGCCAGCGCCATACTCTACAGCCTTGTTGAAACCGCAAAGGCAAATGACCTTGTGGTGCATGACTATATCTCTACTTGCTTACAGCACCTTGCTGAGCAGCCAGATAATCTAGCGCCACTGCTACCTTGGAACATTAAGCAAAGCTAGGTGCCGTTAGCTATACGCTTACGATTATTCTACATAACCTTTTAATACATCTTCCATAATTATATTAAAAGATGTGATCCCCGCCCCAGTTATATACCAAGCTTGTGCATTTACAAAAATAATTTTATCGTTTTTCCATGCGTTAGTTTGTTGCAACAAAGGATTGTTTATAGACTCTTTGTTCAATACAGTACTATGCTCCATTACTGCTGTTCTATCTACTATATAAATAATGTCTGGGTTGTTTTCCAATATAAATTCGCTGGAAACAGGCTGACCATGTAAGCCCATTTGCGCTAGGGAGTTAACAGACTTTACTCCTAAAACATCGTATACAAACCCATATCTAGAATTAATACCTAAAAACCGAAAAGCACCGTTATTATGCAATACTACCATTGCTTTTTCGGGTCTATCTTGGGTAATTAGTTTCACAGATTTGACCTTACTCTCTAACTCGTTGACTTTACGGTTTGCGAGAGCTTTTTTGTCAAATAATTTTCCTAATACTAATAAGTGCTGCTTCACTGCATTAAAGTAATCACTGCTGCTATCCTGATAGTTAATATCAAAATGAACTGTAGGTGCTAACTCTGACAATTCCTGATAATGACTGGCTTGGATTGGCGATATAAGAACTAAATCAGGTTTAAGAGCATGAATGCGTTCCATATTAGGCTGAACAATGGAACCTAAATCTACAATATTATTGTTATTGCTATAATCTTTTAGATAATCTGGAATAAAGTCTTTCGGCATACCAGCAACTGGCACACCTAATTGTTCAAGATAATCCACTTCATTCATATCCAAGGCTGCGACTCGCACAGGGTGTTTCTTTATTAAAGTAGTTCCCAAATCATGCTTTATTTCAAAAGGTATAAAGTCACTATTGTCAACTAAAGTATCCACATGTTGCGTCTCAGAAAGTTTTTTTTGAGCATACTCAGGACTGCCGTCACATGCTTGCAAAAAAGTGAACAGCAGCAAAAACATTGCTGTGCGTTTTCTAGTCCTTATACGTTTTGTAATCATTTTAATTCTCCTAGTTGAGTGAAATAGTTACAGACAATGCCTTGATCTCTTTTCAACACTTCAATATTTAGTTCATATACGTCTTTAAGTTTTTGCTCTGTAACAACATCTTCAACGGAACCTGAACTGTGTACAACGCCTTGTTTCATAGCAATAATATTGTCGGAATAATTCGCAGCAAAGTTAATGTCATGAACAACTAACACTACTGTACGTTTATGTACATCACACAAATAACGAAGCGCTCGCATGATACTCACCGCATGCTTCATATCAAGATTATTAAGTGGTTCATCAAGCAATAAATACTCTGTTTTTTGTGCGACCGCCATTGCCAAAAAGGCCATTTGACGCTGTCCACCACTGAGTTCGTCAATAAATGTATTAGCTAATGGCTGCAAAGTTAAAAATGATAAAGCGTCATCAATTGCTTGATTATCTTCTTTTGTTAGCGATCCATGACTATAAGGAAATCGACCAAAAGCCACCAGCTCTCGCACAGTGAGGCGTAAATTAAGGCTATGAAATTGCCGCATGGTGGCTACTTGAAGAGCGTAATCATGTAAAGGTATACCTTGAATGGACCTGCCTTTGAGTAATATATCGCCTTGATCGATATTAAGTAATCGTCCGATAGACATTAACAATGTACTTTTACCTGCTCCATTAGGACCAATGAGAGAAGTTATCTGATGCTCAGGAAAGTGAGCAGAGACATTCTTTAACACTGCTTTCTTTCCATAAGATTTATATAGATTATTAACCGTTATCACCCTGCTCTCCGAGGATTAAGAATTAAAACAAAAAAATATGCCCCACAGAACAGATTAACTAACAATCCAACACTGGTTTGATAATTAAAAATATGCTCAACAAGAATCTGGGCGACCAAAAATACACAGATAGCGACCACGCTTCCTAAAATAAGAGTACATTTATGTGTGGGACGTCTAGCCAAGGCATAGGCCATATTAGCAACAAAAATCCCCATAAAAGCCGTTGGACCAAGCAAGCTAGTTGATACAGCAACCAACAGTGCAATCGCGCTTAGCTGAATACGCACCACCTTCTGATAATCGATGCCAAGAGACATTGCTTGTTGGCGACCCATCAATAAAACATCAAGCACTGTACGCGCTCTCCAAGTAAAGAAACAAACAACACTAACAATTAATAAAGATACAATTAACTGATCAGGCTTAGCGCGGTTAAAAGAAGCCAAGCTATAGCTTTGAAGAATAGAAAACTCACCTGGGCTAATAGAATATTGAATCAATGAGGTGAAGCTATTCAACATAACAGTGAGCACGAAACCGACTAATAAAAGAAAAAACACATCCTGTCTATCACCACTAAACAGCCATCGATGCATTACCCATGAATAAATTAGCATCACAACTAATGAAATAAGGAAGTTGCTATTAGTCGTGATCATGGTCGTACTCGCTGTACCAAATATGAGTAGTAAAAATGCTTGTAAAATCAAATAAACACTTTCATATCCCATAACTGATGGCGTTAGAATTCGATTACTAGTGATCGTTTGAAACAAAATTGATGAAAACGAAATACACACTCCTCCCAAGCATATGGTAGATAAACGTATCAACCTATTAGGGATAACATACTCAAAGTCGAAATCCGCTCCCAGCAATATAAAAATCATTACTAACGTAAAAAGTAATCCCCAACTCACAATACGAGTAACAATATTTTTCATCTTCTTTTCCAAACGATTACTAAAAATATCAATCCACCTAAACAACTTGCCGTTATACCAATAGGTATTTCAAATGGGTAGATCACCAACCGTCCAAGTAAATCACAAAAAATCAGTAATGCAGCACCAGAAAAAGCGATAATGGGTAAAGTACGTTTCAGATTATCGCCATAGTGCATGGTTACAAGGTTAGGAATGATCAAACCAATGAATGGAATACTCCCAGCAATAATAACGGTAGTTGCAATGGTAAGGGAAACGAATATCAATCCTAAGACAATAATATTAAAATAGTTCAGCCCAAGCGTGGTGGCAAAACCTTCTCCCATTCCTACTATTGTAAACCGCTGTGCATACAAGTAAGTCAGTATCACAACGGGAACTATTAAATAAATAATTTCATAGTGGCCCTGTACAATTTTTGAAAAATCGCCAAGCATCCAACCCTGCATATTTTGCATCATATTGTTTTTATAGGCATAAAGTTCAGCAACTGCACTCAGGATGCTACCAAACATAATACCGATAACGGGAACTACTACGGGGCTTTTATAACGAATACTGCGAATAATCAACGTAAAAATACAGCAAGCAATGATGCTAAAAATCAAAGCTCCTATCATTCTTCCTGTCACGCCCATAGTAGGTTCATAGATGATTGAAATTAATATTCCCAATTTCGCTGCATCAAGCCCGCCGCAAGTAGTAGGCTCTACAAACCTATTTTGTACAATTTGCTGCAAGATTACGCCGCATATAGCTAAACCAACACCTGAACAAATTAAAGCAAAAAGCCGTGGTAAACGGCTCGCAGATAAAACCAACCAAGTGTTATCTGATAACGTTAATATTTGCATAATAGAGGTGTTTTTTGCACCAATGAATAATGATGCAAAGCACAATATAGTAAAGCACGTAAGTGCATAAATCACTTTCAAATCTTACATTTCCTACATATTACTTGCTGCGGATATAGCGCTATCCATCACTGCAGCTATGTTTGGTCCTTATCGGACAACTCGACGTTTTGAGCGCAATTTACCGAAATACCATCGAGCACTAAATTACGCTTTTTTTCCCACCATTTGCGTCTCCCGGCTTTCATAATGCTAACCATTGCATTTATTTGTTCCGCTTTATCTGGAACATTAGTAGCTTGGGCTTCCCACATAGCAATAATTCGTTCTTTACGTGTTCGACCATCGTCTTCTAGCTTATCCGTTGACCACCAACCAACAAAACATTCTCCTACCATGTCAACTAAAATATCAACAGCAGCTACGGCATGATCCAGAGAAAAGCCTTTGTCTTGAAGTTTTTTGACTGATTCTGCAAAAGAATGAATCCCTGATAAAGGTGTAACATTCGCTTGCCGAATGGCATCGGCAAGTCCTGGGTTACGGTCATAAAGAGCCCAAATAGCATCAGTGAGTATTATGAGTTCCTCTCGCCAATTACTTGCTACAGGTGCTCGCCAGTCAAGCTCTGTAATCGCTAACTCGGCCGCAATAGCCAGCACATCATTTCGCCCTGTAACATGATGATAAAGAGAAGAGTGATCGACTTTTAAATGTGCTGCAATTGCCGGAATAGTGGCTTTTTCTACTCCTAAATCTAAAGCTGCTTTTGCGATTGCTTCTCGAGAAATTCGGCTCGGGCGACCACGCTTACGCTTCTGACTAGGCTGATTCGGTACTTGTGTCATAATAGATAGGTTTCCAAAATAAAAAGGCTATTTTAACAGTTCTTACGCTGTGTTGCATAAACCGATATAACACAGCGCAAGTAGTTAGTTAAAATTTGGCTCTTATTCCTATACCAATTTCTCTAGGCTCAAGTAGGTATGCATTAACACCTCCAGTGCTTCTATCAGCTACCTTGGTCAATGGTGTACGTTTATCAAACAAGTTTCGTGCATAAACAAAGCCTTCTACTTGCTTGATTATTTGGTAGGAAGAATTCAGATTAACTGTTGTATATGAGTTTATTTTTAAATTTGAGTCATTAGTATCTGATGAAAAATATTCATCCGTGTGACGTATGTCTGCACTTACCTTTAAGCCATCAATAATGGAATAGTCAACGCCCATGTTAAACATGTAACCAGGCGCTTTGCTAAATTCCATTCCTTCAAACTCTTCGCCTCGGTAATCATTAAACTCACTTATATCGGTTTCAAGCAAACCCAATCCAGCGTGTAAACCAAAACTCTGCGAAACTTTGAAATTAACATCTAATTCTAGGCCATAGCTTTTCGCTTCATCAGCATTAATAATCACCGAGCCAAAAGGGCGTCCATCTAGATAATCGGTCACTGATCGTTGAGAATCTCTTAAGCTTGTGTAAAAAATATTGCTATTGATAGTTAATCGTTTTTCAAGCAGCTCAAGACGTGTATAAACTTCATAGTTCCAAGCGTATTCAGCGTCAAAATTATAATACTCACCGCCCCTAAAGTTAACACCAGTACCTCCTGGTATATACCCTTTGCTAATCATAGCCCCCACTACAGCATATTTATCTAAATCATGAGAAATAGTCATTTTAGGTAATAATGCAGTGAATTTTTCATCGTAATGATGGTATATCCCAGGGACATAACTATTCATACCTTCATGCTTTATGTTATCGACCTGATAACGCAAGGCACCAGTTAATGTCCATTTAGGAGAAAAACGCCAAATTAATTCTCCAAATGGCGCAAAACTATCCTGTTGTAAATCCGTGTTAGCATTACCTAATGTGTTATTCAAGGTGTTTGTCAACTTATCCTGAGAATAATATACACCCGCTACACCACTAAAAATGGCCATTTTGTTACCAAAATTAAGTCTTAGTTCGTTAGAAACGTTACTGTAATCACGTTTTGCTGTTCCTTGATAAGGTGCTGCAAAATAATAAACATAATCGCCTTCAGAGTATTGCAACTGGTTATTGAGCTTCATCCCATTGTCAAACAAGTATTCAATATCAAAAATACCAACATCATTGTTCATAGTCTGGTTGTCTTGGTACAGTGAATTATTTTTTAAGTCATCATAAGGTTCGGAAACAACTTCATTACTAGGGCGTTCGGCTTCAGTTTTTGAATACGTTAACATAGCGAAGAAATTGCTATATTGTTCAGGCTCCCACAACAGCTTAGCGCGTAGATTCTTATTTTTAAAACTAAAATCAAAATCATGCGCAGTAAATTCTGGGTTAATGTAATCAACAAACGTATCTCTGCTACTGTAATCAGCGCTAATTCTTGCTGAGAAATCGTCATTGAGTGCACCCGATGCCATAACCGACATCCGCTTCTTATTACGACTACCATAAACAGTTTGAACAGCAAATTCAGGAGTCTGTGTAGGTTTATGTGTATTAATCACGACAGCTCCGGCAATACTGTTTGCTCCTTGACTTGTGGTTTGCGGACCTCGATACACTTCAATAGAAGACACATCCCAAATACCTGCCGCACCTAAATTCAATTCAGCTGGACTTAGATATTTACCATCCACACTCATTGTTGCACCCGGTACAGGTTTAGCAAGATAAGCATTGCCTGCTGTTACTGGCCCTTTAGTATCTGTTCCGCGAATAATAGGCGCATCCGTACTGCCTGCATAAATAATATTTGGAATACCTCGCAATATTTCAGAAATACCAGATTGATCAGCATTTTTTTGTAACTGTCCTTCGTCAATTACAACCAAAGAACTTGCCGTTTCTTTAATCGTACGCTCAACCTTTTGACCATAAACAGTAATTTTTTCATAACCTTGTGCTGTGTTTTCTGATTTAGACTGTTCTGAAACCACTTCACTACTTGCGATAGCTGAGCCAGAAATAGCACTCAGTCCAAGAGCACATGTGCTTAGAAATAATTTTGATTTTGGATAAATTCTACCGAAACAGGGCATTGATAATGAATCCTTATTGCATATATTTAATAGTAATGATAACAATTCTCAATATAATAAATACCCAAGAAACATTTGTCAACACGGTGTTGATAAATAAAAACTAAAAGCTTAATATTGCATCGGTGCCACATAAACTACCATTCAATACCCATGAAATAAGGAACTTAGAACGTGGATTTTATATGCAGTGCTCAAAACTTAACAGGCTTTATAGGCAATTCAGTACACACTATACTTCCCTATAACTTTTTTGTTAGGTGTTAAAATGTCATTACTTTTTAAAAATTATTCCAATCTAGCGCAAGTGTTACGTCCTGAAATACCAGCGTTGAACGTTGGTATTTTGCTATCTACTCTGTCTGGTGTGACCGCACTTGGTGCCCTGTGGTGTCTTGTTCAGCTTATCGCTATTCATAATTATGTTTGCTTGGTGGGAGCATGTGTTTTGTGGCTTTTCTCCGCCTTATTTTCAGCAAGCGCATCTTGGGTTAACCATAATGCCGAGGGGAATTTCTCTGTGTGTTTAAGACGCGTAATTGCAGATCATTTAGTTAGGTTGCCATCAAGTACTCTAACTAAATACAAAAGCGAAAAGTTAAAGAGATTAATGGTCGATGATATTTATTCATTACATCATATGATTGCGCATTTACCTTCTGAGCTGGCGAATTTTATACTTATACCGACAATCACAATTGGCTTATTAATATTTAGTGCTGGATTCACGGTACTCCTCGCTCTCGTTCCAGGGCTTATTGCCGCCTTATTTTATTTAGTCGTTGTCCCTAGGCTTGCTGTAAAACAAGGAAAAAAGAGTATAAATGTGATATCTAATATTACAGCCGCAGTAGATGATTACTCTCGTGGCGCCCCCATTTTCCGCATTTATAATCAAAAGCAGACAGCAATAGGCAATTACACAAAAGCAACGAGCGATTTTATTAAAGATATTTTTGAACGGGTAAGCCGAGTGTCAACCTCTATTGCTATTGCTACATCGCTACTTCAAGCCGTAAGTACTTTTACTATTGTTTACGCTATTGGTTATGAGTGGCAACCTGACAAATTAGCTGCAGCTTTATTTTTCAGTTTAGCTATTGTCACACCCGCATTAAAGCTCGGACATGGACTTGACTATTTAGTAACGGGTCGCGCTGCCGCGAACAGACTCAATGATTTTCTCGCGCTCTCTCCACTTGAGCATGGAAGTAATGAAATAGAACATAGCTCGGATGCAGTGCTGACACTACAAAATGTAATTCCATCAATCTCTAATACGAGTAAATTCAAGCCAATTAACTATACATTTCAAACAGGTCAAGTAACAGCCATTACAGGAATAAGTGGTATTGGTAAATCCACATTACTTCGTTCGTTATCAGGTACTGAAAATCTACTTTACGGAGATGTCAAACTGGCAGACTTAGCAATACGCGACATGGATGAAGCATCACTTAATAAAACAATTATGTTGTTACCACAAAATTCGGGATGTATCACGACAACCATTGCTGACAACCTTGCTTTAACAGCCTCTCATGTAAAAAAGAAAGACTTTATTAATGCATTACAATGCGCCCAATTAGATAAACCGCTAAGTACTCCAACCACAAATTTATCGGGTGGTGAGATTCAACGAGTGAATCTTGCCCGTGTTTTTCTCTCAGACGCAAGTGTCATATTACTTGACGAACCCACCTCTGCTTTAGACGCTGAAACAGCTTCAAACGTATTCTACGCATTACAACACGAAGCAAAATCAAAGAAAAAAACCATTGTCATTGTTACGCATGATCTAACACTTGCCAAACTGACAAATGAAACGCTATCACTTGGATGAAAAGAATAATGATTAATCGCTCACCTAATAATACGGCTATTAGCCAGCTGATACCTGTTACTTTTACTTGGATCTTGGCTGCAATATTGGAAGCCACATGTTATGTTCTTTTGGCTTTCGCTATTATTCAACAACAATCTCCAGCCAATATATCAATGATGTCAATTGTGACAATACTTATCACTATACTCGCTTCGCGATTAGGTTTTTGGAGTGGCGCTAAACTGGCTAATGAACTTTACATCTCATTAGGGAAAACATTACAACAAGCCAAATTATCTTGGTTTACAGTAAATACACGCTCCTTACTTACAGATATTGTATCACGTAGTATTCCTGGGTTTATGAGTATTCCAGCCCACCAGCTTCAAGTATTTATACATGCACCGTTGCTACCTTTGGGCATGACTATTGGTGTTGGTATCATAATTAATACCAACTTAATGTTTATTTTAGCGGCCTTGCTTATATTATCATTCTTGGTCCAGATTTTTGCACAACGTAATTTATCCCAAATAGATGTAAATCGAAATAACACTGAGCAATCAATTAATCAAGCGACTCTGGAGTTAATTGACCATGTTGAGTTGCTTAGAACAGCATCAGGATTTAACGGGGCAACCGAAAGGTTAAAAACCACTTGGTCAAAAAAAGAATCGGCTATGAGCCGCACAAACAGATCTGCTTCTGTTGCTATTTTTCTTTCTAATATTGCCAGCTTTTTACCTGTTGCTGTTATTAGCATTTTTGTTGTATTAACTACTGGCATCGAAGATACAAGAACATTACTCGCTGTCATACTTCTGGCTTTGCGTGCAACAGCCCCCCTCGAAACACTTGCTGTTGCGGCAATAACGATCAATGATCAATTGGCTGCTTTTAATTACTATCAACAAACTACGCATGCACCAACACTTACTGAGCCAACCCAAACACAAGCCAAAATACCTAATAATTACAACATAACACTCTACAATGTGAGCTTTAAATCAGCATTGAAAAACACTACAGCTACAATCAAAGAAGGTGAGCATGTACTTATTTCAGGCCCAAGTGGTACCGGAAAAACAACTTTACTAAATCTATTAATGCGCTTTGATGACCCAACCGACGGGGAAATTACTATGGGTAACACACCTCTCGCTTTGATACCATATGATGAACGGGCTCAGTATTTCGCCTATGTGCCGCAAGATCCTTTAATTTTTACAGGTACAATCGCTAGTAATGTTCGAATTGGTAAAGCAAATGCAGACGATCAATCAATTGATAAAATACTAAGAGAAGTAAAACTTGGTGAAGTATTAGACAGATCAGAACTTGGTATATATCAAGAAGTTGGTTTACAAGGAAGCAGTTTATCTGGCGGAGAGCGCCAACGACTCGCTTTAGCACGTGCCCTTATAAAAAAAGCCCCTATTCTGATTTTAGATGAAGCAACCTCCGCATTAGATGAAGAAACCGAGAAACACGTAGCTAGAGTGGTTTGCGAACAGTCTCATACTCTGGTGTTAGTTTCACATCGAAATCCTGATGTTTGGCAACTAACCAGCATTATAAAAACTAGCCTCTCTTAGGGACTTATATGGACTCCCCGTAAATGTCATGTTGTAACTAATTCAGTTTTAATAAAAAAGACTGCTACAATGCAGAAGCTTTTTAATTACACAAATACAGGCTTCTATCATGGAAAAATTTATCAATCACATTCAATTAGGTTACTTAGGCATAATCCCATTTTTAGGCTGCGTAGGTTGGCCGCTTGTGTTTGGTAGTAACAGTATTAACTTAGAATTTTTCACTTTTTATAGCATTGCTATATTTGCATTTATGACAGGTAACCTATGGCGAGCGGGTGAGCAAAGCTATAGCGATGCAGTAAAAGCCGTACTACCGGTTATTCCTGTCCCATTTTTAGCCTTTGTACCTGTTGAGTGGGCATTAGGTTGGTTAGCTATAAGTTTTTGGCTTGTGCTACTTTTTGAAAAAGCGACTGCGCAATGGCAAACCTACCACAAGGATTACCAAAAAATGCGTGTTGTACTTACCTCTGTTGTGTTTGTTTGTCACATTCTGACAATTGGCATGAGTATTTACCCTAAATAGTGCCTGTAAACTTAAATATTACGCGGTAATAAGGTACTATCCACCACTGTTATTTGAGGGCATACCATGATTAATCAATTACGCCAACAGCTTGATGAGCTAGGTGAAAATTACGTAGAAAAAAACGCGTCTTTTAAAATTAAAGTCATTCCTTTTTTTTGCGCTATTAACGTAAAAAAAGATCATAAAAGTGAAGGCCGTTTAAGCTTTTATTCAAGCCAATTAATTGAAATATTTTTAGTTGTTTTGTTTTTATTATTTGGCTTAACGCTTTATGCACCAGACTTAGGCTTTACTCATGGCCCTATTCATATCGTATTCGCTATTTTAATCACCTTTAATTTAATTTTAAAACAAATAGCTATTGAGGGATTAAAAACCCGTCTTGCATTTCATCGCTTGCACGCTGCACATTCTCAAAAAAGCCCTGATAACATCAGCTCTGTTAAAAATAGTCCCGCTCAATAAATATGTATTTAAATCCTGATTGGCGAATACTCACCGTAGGCGATGGCGATTTATCGTTTTCGAATGCTATTTACACTCATCTATCGCCAAAAGCTTTGGTTGCATCCACTTACGATGACCAAATTACTATTGAGCAAAAATACCAGCACAATGCACTTAGCAACTTAAAAGCGCATAACGTTGAGGTACTTAATAGTTTTGATGTAACAAACCCTGCATGTTGGCAAGCTCTAAGTGAAAGCCAGCACAGCTTTGATGTGGTTATTTTTCAGTTTCCGCTTATACCTGCATTTGTTGGCCGTGAAGCATTTGAAAACAACACGCGCCAAACCAGCATGAACGTATTAAACCGCGCTTTACTGCACCAATTTATTAAATACGCTAACGAATACGCGCTTGATAAAAATGGGCCAATGCTTTGTTACATCACCTCAAAGGATGTAAAACCTTATCGAGAGTGGAATATAGAAGGGAGTTTAAATAACGGTTTAACCACAGATTATTTAGGCCAAATCCCATTTGATATTAGCCATTTTGAAGGTTATAAAATTCGTAATGTTGACCGCGACAAACACGTTAAAGACACAAGCGGCATAACTTACGTTTTCAGCCCAAAAAGTCTCGATAAACATACTAGCGAATTAAGCTCGCGTCTTGCAATGCCTGCATACTTAACATCTAACCATTGCCCCCTATGCCGCGTTGGGCCTTATGTGGCAAGCGAGGACGAAGCCAAGCATCTAAACGCTAAAAAACATAAGCAAATGCTGCACCTTGAAAGCGATTGGCAACAATGGCTAAATGATTTTTATAGCTCGTTAATCTCTAAGTGATGATTTAATTAAATCAGCCGCTTTTTCTGCAATAGCAATAACGGGTGCATTAGTATTACCAGTAATAATGCTAGGCATAATAGACGCATCAACCACGCGTAAATTACTCATCCCATGAACCCTTAAGCTTGTATCTACCACAGCCATTGAGTCTTGTCCCATTTTACATGTACCAACTGGGTGGTATTCGGTATCTGCTGTTTGACGAATGAATGCAATAAGTTGTTCATCGTTATTTATATCAAGCGGATACACCATTTTTCCGCGTATGTTATCAAAGGCTTTGCTTTGCATAATCATCAACGTTTTTTTAAGACCTAATAACATTGCTGTTAAGTCATCAGGATGGCTTAAATAATTAGGGTCGATAAGCGGTGCACTACGCGGGTTGTTATCAGCTAACGTAATCGTGCCTCGGCTTTTAGGACGCATAATACTGCTATGTATACTGTAACCATGCCCAGTGTGTAATTTACGACTATGATCGTCCACCAGCCCAATAACAAATTCTAATTGCACATCTGGCGCTGGCGAGTCTTCAAATAATTTAATAAACGCATGCGACTCTGCAAAATTACTGGTTAAACGCCCTTCTCGTTTACAAAACCAATCTACACAACCTTTTAAAATATGTCCTATACCTAACGGGCTCATCCCAAACGTGCCTTTATTGTATTTGGCTTTAAATAATGGCACCACGGTTAAATGATCTTGTAAATTAGTACCGACTCCCTCAAGCGGCACTGCAACGTCAATATTATGCGCTTTTAAGTGATTTTTTGGACCAATGCCTGAAAGCATCAATATTTGCGGAGAGTTAATAGCACCTGCGCTTAATATTACTTCTTTACGTGCGAGCAAATTAATAACCTGACTATTGCGCTCTATTTGCACGCCTTTCGCTGTGTTATTTTTTATATTTATTTTATTAACATGGCTATTCGTTAACACAGTTAAATTTGGGCGGTTTAAATACGGTGTTAAATATGCCTTTGCTGCACTACACCGCTCGCCATTATGCTGCGTTACTTGCGATAAACGTGCACCACTTTGTTCTTCGCCATTTATATCGGTACTTAAATTAACACCCTGCTCAGCACAAGCATTTAAAAAGTACTGATTGACATGGCTTGGGTTATTTAGCTCTTGTATATGCAGTGGGCCTTTTGTACCGTGAAGATCATTATTTATAAACGTTTTATTATTTTCAGCTTTAATAAAATATGGGAGTAAACTCTCAAAATCCCAACCAGTATTGCCATTAGCCGCCCATTGGTCGTAATCGTATTTATTACCTCGAATATAAACCATTGCATTAGTCGAGCTTGACCCACCCAATACTTTGCCTCTAGGTACAAACCCGCAACGATTATTCAGCGCTTTTTGCACTACTGTATTGTAATGCCAACTATTAATACCATAAGGCACACTCGCCGCAATTCCCGCTGGCATTTGAACAAATGCGCTGTTATCACTTTTTCCTGCTTCAATTAAGCACACGCTTACATTTTTATCCTCTGACAAGCGCGATGCAATAACGCAACCGCCACTGCCAGCCCCAATAACAATGTAGTCAAATGCGGTGTTGTTCATGGTGTACCTTAATTAAAATTTAAACGGCTTTTATGGCAATAGTGCATAGAAAAACTCAGCAAAACTTGATATTTTTAGACACCGTTTATTTGAGGTTAACTATGAGCAGCCTAATTAGAGCTACGTCACTACAAGGTATAGATACCCTAATTAGAGAGTTTGGCGGCGATCCGTATATGATCATGCGAAGTAATAATATTAATATTGACTTTGAATGTCTGGAAAAACAATATTTGCCTTATCGTGCCTACGCCGAGGTATTAGAATACTGCGCGTGTAAATTTAATTGCCTCAGCTTTGGCCTTCAGCTTGCAAGCAGGCAAAATTTTGATATTTTAGGACACGTTGCAATAGCAGCCAAAAGCGGCACTAACTTAGGTGATGCGCTCAATTGGGTTGTTAAATACTTGCATTTACATAGCCCTGCACTGAGTTTAACGTCGCACCCTTTAGAGGATGAAAAAAGCTTATTTCTCTCATTCGAAATTAGCCTAAAACCCTTACCTAACATTAGCCAAGCAATTGAGCTTACCATTGGTTTAGCACTCGCTATTATAAAAAAGCTGAGCAATAACCGCTGTAAACCAATGAATGTATTTTTGCCACAAAGATTAAGTGCTAACGCTCGCGCTTATAACGCTTATTTTGGCTGTGACGTTATAGAGCACCGTAATAGCGCCGGCATTGTAATAGTGAAAAGCGACTTGGCACTTAAGCTTGAACAATCAGAGCTAAATAAGGTACAAGCTGCGCTAAGTTTTTTAGCAAAAAATGCAGAGCACACGCAATCATTACCCAACCAAGTCAGTGCGTTAATAAGGCCAATGTTGCCTATTTATCAATGCAGTAACCAAACTATTTCTGCTGCGCTGGGTATGCACCCTCGCACCCTACACCGAGAACTTGCAAAACATAATACGAGTTTTATAAAACTGAAAAATACCACGCGCCGTGCTTTAGCTGCTCATTACTTAGCGCAAAACCAATATACAATATCAACCATATCTGAGCTTTTAGGGTATCAGGAGCAAGCAACATTATGTGCTAATGTTAAACGCTGGTTTGGGTGTTCTCCTCGTACATACAGGGCTAAAAAAGTGATAGACTAAACGCTCTTATATTTTCTAAGGAGCGGGTATGAACTTTGTAATTGTTGGCACAAATTTTATTAGCGACACATTGTTAGCCGCTGCAAATACGTTAAACGATTTTAATTTGTACGCAGTGTGCTCGCGTGCAGTATCAAGCGGCGAAGCGTTTTTAGCCAAACACCCACAAAATGCACAAGCTAAAATTTTCACCTCAATCGAGCAAGTTTGCCAAGATCACAATGTCGATGCTGTCTACATAGCCGCCCCTAACAGCTTACACAAACAATATGCCGTTATGTGCCTAGAAGCGGGTAAACATGTCCTTGGCGAAAAACCATCAGCAGCCAATTCTAAAGAGCTTGCAAGCATTATAGCTACAGCAAAAAAGCATCAGCGCCTTTACATGGAAGCCATGATGACCACTCACTTGCCTAACTTTGCACGGCTGCAACAGGCAATGGTAAAAATTGGCACACCACGTAAATACATTGGGCAATATAGTCAATATTCATCTCGCTACGATAAGTACAAAAATGGCGAACGGCCAAATACATTTTTACCTGAGTTTGCTAACGGTGCTTTAATTGATTTAGGGATTTACCCACTGTATTTATTAATTGCACTTTGGGGCGCACCAAAAAGCGTGAGTGCCAGTGGCGTATTGCTTGATACAGGTGTTGATGGTGCGGGCGATGTATTACTAAATTACGCAGATAAACAAGCCGTTATTAGTTACTCCAAAATATCACAAGGCGACAACATAACCGAAATACAAGGCGAACTTGGCCGTATTCGTATCGAAGCCGTATCACAACTTAAAAAAATAGAGTTTATTGCTAACAATGGAGAGCGTGAGTTAGTGTCTATCGCATTTGACGAGCACTTTATGAAATTTGAAGTTGAGCATTTTATGCAAATGGTTAGTCAAAAAAAGTTACAATCGGACATTAACACACATCAATTAGCACGTAATGTGATGACAGTACTTGACGAGGCCCGTAAACAATTAGGGGTTATTTACCCAAACGACACGGTATCCTAAAGATCTAAAAATAAATGTGGGCGTTAACCAACGACAATTAACGCCCACATTTATTTTATAATATGACTTAGCTACCAATATTACCTAAGCCAGAGCGACCCCCTTCCATGGGCAATCAATTTGGCTTAAATTACTTTTTACAATTGCTGCTAATGGCACATGCACTTTCAATATGTAAATTATTTGTTTCAAAAAAGTACGATGCAAAACTATCACAGCAAAACCTACCAATCAAGATTACCAATTATTTATTTTAAATTAAATTGGTAATACATGTAAAAATTACCAATAATGTACTATGATTTTAGTTATAATATGACTTTGCAATTTTGACATAGTGGTTAACTTTACGGTAACCTTTGGTCTTAACATTTGGTCTACGCTTTAAGTTTTACAAGATCTAGCGCGTACAGTCCTTAAGGTATATAAAGGTAAAATATGGGAAATCGTCGCTTATTTTGGCGCATCGTTGATAAGGTTGAGTCTTTAATAAACCAAGGTGAATTTTCTGCTGGCATGCGTTTACCGCCAGAAAGAGAACTAGCAGAGATGTTCGACGTTAGCCGCCCTACAATTAGAGAAGCTATTATCGCATTAGAAGTGCGCGGTCGTGTTGAAGTAAAAACGGGTTCCGGTGTTTACGTAGTAGAAAGCCTCGACGCACCAATTAAATCCCAAGAAATCAGTGCTTTTGAACTAACTCAAGCCCGTGCACTCATCGAAGGTGAAATTGCAGCTTTAGCAGCGTTAAGTATTACAGAACAAGAACTTGAAAAACTAAACAAGACGCTTGAAGCCATGCAAGAAGGCTTATATGTTGAGCAAGCAGACAGAGAATTTCATGAAATAATAGCACGTGCAACGCGTAACAAAGCGCTTGAATTTGCCGTCGCTAATTTATGGGATTTACGCTTAACTAATGCACAAATTGTAACTGATTACAGTAGCGTATGTGCTAATAACAACGAATGCGTAATGGACGAACATACTGCTATTTATAATGCATTAAAGCAACATGATGCAAATGCTGCTCGTGCAGCAATGCATCAACATTTTAATCGACTCATTAACGCGTTATTTGATGCCGTTGAGTCACGCGCTTTAGAAGAAGTGAAACGTAAAAATAGCGAAAAACGAGGCCTCTACTCTTTAGATGGCCTAGTAAAAAGCGCTCATTAATACAATGAAAAGCTAGCACTCGTCCTGATTGCTAGCTTTTTCTCCTCTTTAGCAATAAAAATACCACTTAAATTTAGAATAACCCTCCTTACTTTTGAACACTTGAATTCAAGTATTAAGTGCAATCATTATGCAGCCACCAGAACTTCTGATTGCCCCGTAAATAACTCATGAGGGGTTTTATACCCTCTTGTTTTTCTTGGCCGATGGTTGAGCTTATCAACTGCCGCCTGTATTTCTGCTTCACTTAGCGACATAAAGTCAGTTCCCTTGGGGAAGAAGCGTCTAAGTAAGCCGTTGGTATTCTCATTTATGCCCCGCTCCCATGATGAATATGGGTGAGCGAAATACACATCCGCTTCTAATTTTTGTGCAATATGCTCATGGTGAGCAAACTCTTTTCCATTATCTAAAGTCACGGTAATAACCTTACCTTTATAGGGTGTCATACACTTGATCAGCGCATCGGCTGTTATTTTCGCATGCTTGCTTTCAATTCTGTGAACGACTGTATATAACGTTTTACGTTCAACCATTGTAACAAGGGCATTTTTACGCCCTTTGCCTATCACTGTATCGCCCTCCCAATCACCAATCCTAGACTTTGAATCCACAATACTTGGGCGTTCATCAATACTGACTCGATTAACTATCTGTCCACGTTTATCGTAGCTTCCATAGCGTTTTTTATACTTTTTACATGCACGAGTGAGTGTCTTATGTAGTTCACCACCACGAGCCTTGTCTCTGTAAATATATTGATAAATCGTTTCATGATGCAAAACGACCTTTTTCTCTAAAGCTAAGCGGCCTGCCACCTGCTCTGGCGAAAGTCCGTCAACCAACAATTTATTAATCCAGTCAGTAACATCATCTGTTAACTTACTTGCTTTGAAAGATGACTTGCGTCTTTGCTCTGCAAAATTATTGGCTTGGTTAGGTCGATAGCCTTTAAGCCCTTTATTGCGTTTTAACTCTCTAGAGATAGATGACGGTGAACGAGTGAGTTCATCAGCTATCTGTTTTTGGTTATTTCCTGCTTTTATTAACGCGTAAATCTGGTATCTTTCTGCTTGTGTCAGCTGTTTATATTTCATTAAAGCAATTTCCTTTGGCGAGAGAATGGCCGAATTATAACAGCTGGCCATCTAATCTGAGAAATTGCACTTATTATCCGAATTTAGGACATAAAACCTTACGTATAAATATAAAAAAAGATACTATGCCTGCCATTCAACTGGTTGTAATAGCAATCTGCTTGTATTGGATCTATTTGACGATAAGAAAATCACGCTAGAACTAGGCAAAAATTTTTGTATCTAGTTGTTCTAAATGAAAGATTTATGCAGATTGGTATAATTAAGGAGTATTATGCAAGCATCTTCAAAAAGTTATTTACTGGCTATCGTGTGTGTACTGCTTGCCATGATGACCATTCAAACGGGCGCGTCGTTTGCAAAACAGCTTTTTCCAATTGTTGGCCCTGAGGGTACAACGGCCCTTAGACTTGGTTTTTCTGCCTTTATACTTTGCTTAGTGTTTAAGCCTTGGAAACACTTACCCTCGTCGGGTAATCGTATTCCTATAATTGTGTATGGTTTAAGTTTAGGCGGCATGAACATTTTGTTTTATTACGCCATTGAACGCATTCCACTAGGCATTGGTGTAGCGCTTGAATTTACAGGTCCGCTTGCTGTTGCCTTGTTTTCATCGCGCCGTAAACGTGACTTGTTTTGGGTGGCGTGTGCTATTACCGGTATTTTGCTTTTGCTTCCTGATATGAGCGGCCAAGACAGCCTTGATCCGTTAGGTGTAGCGCTTGCGCTTGGTGCCGGTGCATGTTGGGCAGGTTATATATTATTTGGTAAAAAAACAGGCACACAAAGCTCTGGTGGAGCCACTGTCGCATTGGGAATGACCGTTGCCGCTATAGTGCTAGTCCCTTACGGCGGCATTATGCAAAGCGCCGCGTTTACATGGGAAATTATCCCACTGGGTATTGGTATTGCTATTTTATCAAGCGCACTGCCTTACACACTTGAAATGGTTGCACTGCGTAACATGCCTTCACAAGGGTTTAGCGTAATGATGAGTTTAGAGCCTGCAATTGCCTCGCTCGCAGGGTTTATTATACTGGGTGAATTGCTTACTTTATGGCAGTGGCTCGCTATTTTACTTGTAATTATTGCATCTGTTGGTAGCTCTTTTTCAAACGCAAAAAAACAAACTACTTAATTAACTACCAAACTAACCTAAACAAGCTAAATAAAGTCACCACGCACATGGTGACTTTATTGTGCTCTTTACAGTGATTTTTAACTCACAGCCTTACTTTGCTTTTTAGTTGTAACTAAATAGCCAATCAACGAAATAAGCGGCATGCCCGTAGCAACCAGTGCAATACCTGTCCATCCGCCCGCTTCATATAATGGGCTGGCAATAAGCGAGCCTACTGCGCCACCTACAAATATACTCGTCATGTAAATAGCATTTAAACGCGCACGGCTTTGTGGCTCTAGTGCGTACACTGCACGTTGACCCAATACCATATTAGCCTGCACAGCAAAATCAATAAACACACCGGTTAATGCCAATACTATAATGCCGTAAGGTAACTCAAATAAGCTTGGTAAAAAGCACAATGCTGCAATTAGTTTGGCCAGTAACGATACCTGATGTGTATAACCTTTATCAGCCAAACGCCCAATAATGGGGGCAGCTACAGCACCAGCAGCACCCACTAGTGCAAACAATGCTATTTCTGATTGGGATAAACCATACTCACGGGCAAACACAACCGGTACGCTTGTCCAAAATAAACTGAACGATGCAAACATTAATGCTTGAAAAAGTGAACGTTGGCGCAGCACTGGTTGGCTAATCATTAACTGTTTAAGCGATTTTAATAACTTAAAATACGTTGTTTTATGGGTTGGTTGCCTGCTTGGAATAGCAAAATAAATTACGCCTACAATAAACACCATACACCCTGCTGCAAAGTAAAATACAGCGCGCCAACCAAAGTGATCGGCTATTAAGCTCGATATAGGTCTTGCCAGCAAAATACCTAGCAACAAACCCGCCATAATATTGCCAAGAACTTGTCCGCGTTTTTCGTCAGACGATAAATGCGCAGCAAGTGGAATAAGCACCTGAACAGAAACCGAACTTATACCTATCATCAAACATAAAATAAGCATTACATTAGGTGAATCAGCAAGTGCCGTACCCACTAAACTCAAAAACGACACAGCTAGAGTAATAAGCATTAAACGCTTATTTTCAATTAAGTCAGCTAATGGCACTAAAAAAACAACCCCAAAGCGTAGCCTATTTGTGTAAGCGATACAATAAGGCTAGCACTGCGTGAACTTAATCCAACTTCTGGGGCAAGCAACTCAATAATAGGTTGAGCGTAATAAATATTGGCAACAATAAGACCGCAACACAAAGCAATAATAGTAACGAGTGTATTGCTAAGTGGTTGCGCTGAAACGCCTGTTTGGGTCATGTGTGTCTCTACTTTACAAAAATAATAAAACCCAACCAGCAAACGCGGGTTGGGTTATAACCTCGTAATTTACTTATTTTATTGGTGATGGCTGCCCATGTGGGCTTGAACGTAAATATTGTTTAGGTGCAGTTACTGTAGCGCCAAGCTCTGCAGCTGCATGCCACGGCCAGTGCGGGTTATATAAAATGCCACGCGCTAGTGCTACGCCATCGGCTTGATGCTCACTAATAATATCTTCTGCTTGTTGCGCCTGTGTAATTAAACCCACCGCTATAACAGACATTTTAACCGCTTCTTTTATGGCTGTTGCAAACGGTACCTGGAAATTAGGTTTAACTGGTATTTGTTGCTCTGGGCTTAGGCCCGCCGTACTTACATGAATAAAGTCACAACCGAGTTCATCAAGCGCTTTACTAAGCACTATCGATTGCTCTAAATCCCAGCCACCTTCAACCCAATCAGTTGCCGAAATACGCACACCTACCGCTTTATCACTAGGGAATACCGCTCTTACCGCTTTAAATACCTCAAGCAATAAGCGCATTCTGTTTTCTAGACTGCCACCGTAGTTGTCATCGCGCTTGTTTGAAAGTGGCGACAAAAACTGGTGTAACAGGTAACCGTGCGCACCATGTAGCTCGATTAGATCAAGGCCGAGTTCATCAGCGCGTTTGGCTGCACTCACAAAATCTTTAATTAGTGAATCTATGTCAGATTGGCTCATTGCTTTTGGTACTGGGCTGCTATCGTCGTACGCAATTGCAGAAGGGGCGAGCGTTTGCCAGCCATTAACATCATCAGGTGCAATGGCATCACCACCGTCCCATGGTTTTTCAGTTGATGCTTTGCGCCCAGCATGCGCTAACTGAATACCAATAGGCATAGAGCTGTATTGCCTTACTGCTTTTAGGCTTTTGTCTAGTGCTTGCTGGGTTTCATTATTCCAAAGCCCTAAATCGCCATAGCTAATGCGCCCTTCTGGGTTTACTGCTGTTGCTTCTAAAATAAGTAATCCTGCACCACTTAAACTCAATTGGCCCAAATGAATAGTATGCCAATCGCTAGCAGCGCCATTATTTGCTGAGTACTGGCACATTGGTGCAATAATAATACGGTTATCTAACGTTACTTGCCCAAGTGATAAAGGCGAAAATAGTTGGCTCATTGTTAATCCTTAAAAACACGCACAAAAAAGTGCGGACAAAATAAAAAATAGAATACGAAGCGGCCATCAAACACGCTCACTCAATAACTTATACAGTCACTTATAATGGCGACTTAACATTCTTAATGGGGATCAAAATACACTTTAATAGTGCTGATAAAAACATAAGTAATGGCGTTATGAAATATCAATTTTAATGTAATTATTTGTTGAGCAAGTTCAGTAAAAATCTAGTTTTATAAACTGAATGACTATTTACCTTTGTATAAGAGTATAATTTATAACCTAACTGTACCTAATAGCACTAAGCTATTGCTTATATTGCCTATTAACTAAATAGAAACCCCACACATAAACATATTTATTCTATAAAAGTGAATTAAAATTCAATTTAAATATTCCAAGCTACTTCACTCCCTGATAAACTTGCTTAACTTAATTTACTAGGGGCTGTTGATCTTTCACATTGGTAGCCAAATCATTGCACATGCCAGCGCTAACATACTCTCAAACTGTAATTTCAATTTATCGTACCTTGTCGCTATAGCACGGAAGTGCTTTAGCCTTGCAAAGGCATTTTCAACTAAATGCCTATATTTATATAAGCACCAATCAATATCACCATTACCTGTTTTTGAGTTTTTCTTTCTAGGGATCACTGGGCTTGAGTTTCTCTCTCGAACCTTATTTCTAATGACTTCACTATCATAGCCTTTGTCTGCGATAACAAAATCGCCTTGGGGCAATAATTCAATCAGTTCATTTGCCACTTTACTATCATGAACATCGCCGCCTGTAATAATAAATTCAATTGGTAAGCCATAACTATCAACAGCTAAATGAATTTTACTTGTATTACCGCCACGACTTAATGCTATCGCTTGTTCTTGTTGAGACGCAGCACCTGTACTGTGTTGATGTGCTTTAACATAACTGCCATCAATGAATTCCCACTCAGTGTCACTATTGGCGGATAATGATTTGAACAACCTTATTAATATTCCTTTTTTAGACCAAAGTAGAAATCGGCGGTAAATAGTATTCCATAAACCAAAACACTCAGGGAGGTCACGCCATGGGCAACCAACACGTAAGCGATATAAAATTCCTTCCATCGTTTGTCTGTGTTCAAGCTTGTTATAAACTCTATCTTCAAGCAAAATTGATTTTAGCTTCGACCACAACTTATCAGTGAGCATTAATCGGGGCATGGTAATCTCGTAAGGTTTGTTTTTGGCGAAGTAAATTATACGAGATTACCGCTTACGCACAAAATTCAAACAAAGATCAACAGCCCCTAATGTAAAACATTTGAACTGGGGATCACTTTTTATGTTTAAACCAAGCTTGTTAACCTTGGCTATTTCGAGCGCTGTTTCTAGCGTATTTCTATTGCCTAATGCCGCACTTGCTCAAGAAGAAGTTGCAGCTAAAAACAAATCACTCGAAGTAATCGAAGTTACAGCAACAAGGCGCAGCGGCTCTGTGCAAAATGCACCGCTAAATATTACAGCCCTTGATGCAGATATTATGAAAGATCAAAATATCAATGAGCTTGCGGATGTAGCGCGCTGGGTACCTGGTTTAACAATTACCGATCAAGGTGGTCGCTCAGGCTCGCCTATTATTGTTCGTGGTTTAAATACAAACTCGTCTGGTCCATCGTCAGATGGCGGCACCGTATCTACTTACATTAACGAAATTCCGGTTTCGGTAGATATGCGCCTAGTAGATATTGAGCGTGTTGAAGTATTAATTGGGCCACAAGGCACGCTTTATGGTGCAGGCACATTGGGCGGTGCAATTCGCTACATGCTTAAACAGCCTGAGCTTGATTTTACATCGCTTGAAGTATACGGCGACCTATTTCAAACAAAAGAAAGTGACTCTTTAGGCGGCGAAGGTGGCTTTATATTTAACCTTCCACTCATTGAAGACAAGCTTGCAGTACGCGCCAGCTTAAACGTATATGAAGATCCGGGTTTTATCGATTACGGCTATGTAGTGCGTGAATCTGGCGTATCACTACCCGATCCTGATTGGAGCGATAGCTCAGCAGTTAATAACAACCTTAAAAATGTAAAAGACGCCAACGGCGAAACCACCACTACTGGTCGTATTTCTGTTCGCTTTAAACCAAATGAATCGTTTGAAGGTACGCTTAACTACTTTTACCAAAACCAAGACAGCGAAGGCCGCTCGATTGTTCATTACAACAGCCTTAATGCAAACAACGGTTTAAGCGACATAATAGGTAAATACGAATCGGCTTATCGTTTTGAAGAGCCTCGCGAGAAAAAAGATCAATTACTAAGCCTTGAACTAAAAGCCGATTTAGGTTTTGCAGAGCTAGTATCGGCAACCGGTATTTCGAGCTTTGATGCCGACGGTCAACGCGACCAAACAGACTTACTTATTCGTCTTGATTACGGCTATGAAGAATTTCCATCGTTTTCAGCCTTTACCCGTGAAATAGACGAAGAAGACACATTCACCCAAGAGCTGCGTTTAGTATCGCAAGGCGATAGCGACTTTAACTGGATTGTGGGTGGCTTTTACAACAAAACAGAAACCGAAGCATCAAGCAGAGAGTTCACGGCTGGGTTTGACCAATTCGCTGTCATAACGAAGATTTTGGCGGCGCGCAGCTAAGACCTGACTCATTAGAATACTTAGAGCTTACAAAAAGTACCGTCACTGAATCTGCACTATTTGGTGAAGTTGGTTATCAAGTTACCGATAAGTTAGATATTACTATTGGAGCACGTTTTTACGAATACGATGTAGAGTCGCAAGCAGCTTTTGACTTCCCACTAGCCAATACATTGTACGGTGATGCGGGTCCTGACGACATCACCGTTGCATATGAAAAAGATGACGCTGGCGATAACGGTAACTTATTTAAATTTAATGCTAAATATCAATTTACTGATTCAGTAATGGGCTATGTAACTGTAAGTGAAGGCTTTAGAATTGGTGGTTCAAACGGTTTAGTGTCTTGTGAGGAACCTATTACTGAGGATCAACAAACGGGCTGTGGTAAACATGACGAATTATTATTTGAAGCCGATACTACAACTAACTACGAGTTAGGCTTTAAAAGTACATGGTTTAGAAGCCAACTACACTTTAACGCCGCGTTATTTAACGTAGATTGGGATGATGCACAAATTACGGGCGCTACAGATATAGGTCAATTAACGTACCTTTCAAACGCAGGCAGCGCAAATGCAAAAGGGATTGAAATTTCGACCCGTGCCATTTTATCTGACTCGTTTTCAGTTTACGCAACTTATGCCTACACAAAAGCAGAGCTAACATCAGACGCACCATTTTTGTTTAATGCCGATGGTACCGATGGCGCAGAAGACGGCGACCGTTTACCAGGCTCACCTGAAAATCAATTTTCGATGGGTGTAAACTATCAAACAGACGTGTTTAACGACAAAACGCTTGATATTAACTACGGTTTAACTGCGCAAAGCGACGTGCTTTCAAGAGTAGGGCTTCGTGATAACGGCGAAACACTACCAGGTTACAGCTTAAGTAATATATCAGCTAAATTAACAGCTGATGCATGGTCAACTACCCTATATGTTGATAACCTATTCAACAAATACGCAGTTACCTCAGTTCGTCGTTCAGATGCCGATATAACATCAGCAAATGGTGCCGACATACAACGTAACTACGGCCATTACATTAATCGCCCGCTTACGGTAGGTGTTAAATTTAACTACAAATTTGAAATATAATTTATAGTAATTTTTAAACAATGTTTTAAGGCTCAAATTTATTTGAGCCTTTTTATTTTCTTTCACAAAATAATTACCAAAAACCATGCAACCAAATTTAAAGCAACTTCATCAAAGCGCAATACACTCCCTAAACCAAGGTAAAATAGAGCAAGCACACAAAGCCCTAGTGGAGTTAGTTACACTCAAACCAGACTTTGCTGATGGGTATTTTTTGCTGGCAATGGTTAATTTAACTGTTGGGCAAATACACAAAGCAATAAAGCTCATCGAAAAAGCCCTTACCCTTGGCCAAAGTATTGAATACACCGCGCAACTTGCTAAATGTTACGCACTTATTGGCGAATTACAAAAAGCAAAAAACACCGCACTATCGGTTTCATTAAAGCAAATAACTAAAGCCCTTGATGCCGACACACTTGGCGTTGCACTTACTCAAGCAGGTATTCACGAACACGCACTTAACTACTTTGAGCACGCTATTAAACTGGCTACAGCGGCTAACAAAGCTCAACCCCCGTTTTATTATAACTACGGCGTAAGCGCTAAGTTTTTAGGATTATTCGATAAAGCCCAACACGCTTTTGAAAATGCCATAGCGCTTAACCCACTGCACCATCAAAGTCATTTTGCATTAAGTGATTTAACTAAAGTAAGTAAGCAAAACAATCATATTGAGCGCTTAAAAAATGTATTTGAGCAAGTAACACACCCCGATGCAAAACTGCATATTGGCCATGCTTTAGCAAAAGAGTATCAAGATATTGGTGAATATTCAGAGGCTTTTAACGCGTTAGAGCAAGGTAAAGTAGCAAAACGTACTGTACAGCCGTTTGATCACAAAAGCTCAACTGAGTTATTTGAACATATTAAACGCTTAAGTGAGCAGCACACACAAGTGCTAACACAAGGTAACCCAACGGCCGAACCTATTTTTGTATTAGGCATGCCCCGCTCTGGCACCACATTAGTTGAGCGTATTTTATCGAGCCACAGCAACGTGCAGTCAGCCGGTGAATTACAAGACTTTGGCCTAAGTGTTAAAAAGTTAAGCCAAACGCAAACACCTCATGTACTCGACACTCAAACACTCAGTAAAGCCTACGAGCTTGATTTTAATCAGCTTGGCTCAACCTATTTAAACGCAACACGCGTAATAACAGGCAGCCATAAGCACTTTATAGATAAACTCCCGTTTAACTTTTTTTATATCGACTTAATAACCAAAGCACTGCCAAACGCTAAAATTATTTGTATACTGCGTGACCCAATGGACACCTGTATTGGTAACTACCGCCAATTATTTACCATTAATAACCCCTACTACGCGTACTCGCTCGACTTACTCGACACCGCAAAATTTTACAGTCGTTTTTACAAACTAATGCAGCACTTCAGCATGCAACACAGCAATATAAAATTAGTAAAATACGAAGAATTAGTCTCACAGCCCGAGCAGCAAATTAAAGAGTTAGTCAGCTTTTGTAACTTAGAGTGGCAGGAGCAATGTATAGACTTCCACTTAAACACCGCACCGGTTTCTACTGCAAGTAAAATGCAAGTACGCCAACCATTAAATAGCAAAGCAATTGGCCGTTGGAAAGCATTTAAGCCCCATACTGATAAAGCAGTGGAGTACCTTTTAAAACAAAGTATTAGGTAAGCGTATAGCTAACGGCACCTAGCTTTGCTTAATGTTCCAAGGTAGCAGTGGCGCTAGATTATCTGGCTGCTCAGCAAGGTGCTGTAAGCAAGTAGAGATATAGTCATGCACCACAAGGTCATTTGCCTTTGCGGTTTCAACAAGGCTGTAGAGTATGGCGCTGGCATGCGCACCATTGCAGGTATTTGAGAATAACCAGTTTTTTCGCCCTATCACGAACGGTTTTATTGCTCGCTCTGCACGGTTATTATCAATACTGAGCCTGCCATCATCGAGGTAACGCCTGAATTTCTCAAACTGATTTATCGCATAGCTAATTGCTTTACCTAGCGCCATTTTGGGAGGGATTTTATCTTTGTGCTTTATCAACCATCGATACAATTCATCAACGATTGGTTTCGCTTTTTGTTGCCTAACATTGAATTTTTCATCGTGCGTTTTATCTTTGATGCTTTGTTCAATACCGTAAAGTTTGCCTATCAGGTTGAGTGCAACATCCGCTTTACCTGTTTTTTATTATTCCCTTTCGCTTCGATGAATTTACGACGGATATGGGCTAGACATGCGACGAGTGTTGCTTTTGTTTGCTCGTACGCCTTGTAGCCATCTACCTGCATATAGCCTTGATAACCATCAAGAAAATCAACCACACAGTGTCCTGCGCGACTGTTATGGTAATCAAACAGGACAATATTCGTGCCTTTAGCCTGTTTATCATCGCCACAACAATACAACCACATATAGCTGGTCGCTTTATCTGCGTTAATAACGTTGAGCGGGGTTTCATCACCATGAATAACTGCTTGCGATAACAACGCCTCTTTTAAGCGTTGATACAAGGGGGACAGCAGGTCTGCGCAGCGTAGCATCCAACTCGACATGGTTTGCCTACTCAACTCAATACCGATATCGGCAAACAATGTTTCTTGACGATAAAGCGGTAAGCCAAACTGGTATTTACACATGATTATTTGGCTCAGCAAGCTGGGCGTTGCGATGCTTTTTGGGATCGCTGTTGTGGGCATAGGGGCGGTTTTTACCACACTTTCAATGCCTTCACGCTCACAGTGACGGCACGTATATTTAGGACGAATGGTTTTGATAACTTTGATATGCGCTGGCACAAACTCGAGCGCTTCACTGCTGCTTTCACCCATTTTATGTAGTGGGCTGTGACAGCAATCACACATTTTGCCACCCTTTTCAAGGTCAACAATCACCTCAATTCGCGGTAACTGCGCCGGCAGTGGACGGCGTTTCGGTTTGGCTTTTTCTTTCTTTACTGAGGCCGGTGTCGCCAATAGCGCTTTATCATGTTCATCAAGAATATCTTCTGCTTCATTGAATACTTCGCCTGCCCTTGGCATCTTTTCAGATTTCTTGGCGTACTCTTTGGCAAGCTTAGCGTTATAAGCTTGCAGTAATTCGTGAATTTGCGCATCTTTTTCAGCTAACTTTTCATCCATAAGCTGTTGCAACTCAAGCACCATGCGCTTGAGTTGTTCTGGGTCGTCAGGAAGTGAGTGTACATCAATTTTCATGTTCGCAATTTAACAGAATTTGACGCTGTTTTCTTGCTTGACGCAAAGATAAAACAGACGGTGTGGCAACGATCATTTACTGTGAATATGATCGATTAGATCATCGATTGATACTGCAATTCTTCATGACCAAGCACATCATATCCCGACAACAACCAATCCAGTTGTTCAGGACTGAGTTCAAATTCCTGCAAGCTGATTTTATTTGGCCATTTAAACTTTTGTTTTTCTAAGCGCTTATACCATAAAGCAAACCCCGTTTTATCCCAGTAAACGAGCTTGAGTTTATCTTTCGCTTTATTGCAGAATAAGAATAATGCGCCAGTATAAGCATCACGCTCAAGTTCGCCTTCAACGATTGCGATTAGACCATCAATGGATTTTCGAAAATCCACGGCCTCGCGGTGTAAATAAATACTTTTTGGTTCGACAAACATTTTCATAAGGCAAGCTCGCGTAACAGTTGACTCAGATAAGAGGCAGGCATTGTGGGTGGCAAGCTGACGTTTACTTTGCCGATAGTGAGGGTGATTGACTGTTGCTGTTCGATAACGTCAACGTGTTTAGTTACTTTAGCGCGAACAAAGCTGCCTGATGAGGCATTAAGCTTACTTCGTGCGGCATAAAAAGTTGTTTTTGATAAAGTATTTTGCTGGCAATAGTCAGTGATAGTTAAATTACTGACTTGTTGTTCTTCGATAATACAGCGCCACAGTTCAAGGCTGCGTGTTTTTCTCATGACTATCTCCTCATTGAAATTCGGAAATAGCTTAATCATTTTGACGAGTTACTGGCAGGTGCACTTTGCTAGACGCTTACGATATTTCCCTATAAATAACCAGTATTTTCTTGAGGTTAAAATATCTATAAAAGAATGGTTCTATCGTGTGGACTATGGGATTGGCTTATTGCCAGAAATTTCGACTAATAATCATCATAATTATTCCGATACTGGGGGTGATGAAATACCCTAAGTAATTCTTATATATCAGTTTTATAGCAACTTTGTCACCTTGATTTATTACAATTCCGCACTCAATCATAAAACACGTATCTGACTAGATAGCTGAGTTATTCTTCATTTGGCCAATTTATATACTGTCAAAGACATTAAATCATTGTTAATGTTTCATTATTTTTCCAACCCTTCTGATAAAGGTCTAGTGAAAGCGGGAAAGTCCAGACTCTTTTATAAAATCAAACCCCTTCTGATTCCGCTAATCTCAATAAGATTCAGCTTGAGCGTATCAGTTATATACTAAAGATTCACAGCATTTTACGAAGTGTATTTAGTAATCTTAAAAATTTTATGAATATGAAGAATCACAATGATTTTTTAATGGCTTAGCTCCAATCGAAATAAATGAAAGCAGTGACTTCATGAAACTTCAATTCATATCAACTTATTAAAAGAAAGCTAAGGATTTGTCATTGTAGTGGTCAATAAAATTTGGCCACAGTTTTAGAATCTTTGTATCTGACCTCAGATTCATTTGGCGCTAAACCGGCATTATAATGATGCGGCCTAACATTATTGTAATATCCATTTATGTAATCACTAACGCTATATTTAGCGTCTATAAAATTTCCATATCCACTCTTTGGCATCCATTCCGTCTTAAAGCTTCTAAAAAATCGCTCCATTGGCGCATTATCCCAACAGTTTCCACGCCTGCTCATACTTTGTGTGATTTTATAGCGCCATAAACGTTGGCGATATTTTAAACTTGTATAATGACTACCTTGGTCAGAGTGAAACATCAGTCCTGTCGGTTTTCCTCTGCTTTCATACGCGAGTTCAAGCGCTTTTAGCGTTAAATTAGTATCTGGTGATAACGACATTGCCCAGCCAACCACTTTGCGTGCAAATAAATCAATAACGACGGCTAAATAAGCCCAGCGATTGCCCGTCCAAATATACGTCACATCACCGCACCACACGGTATCAGGCTCAACAACATCAAACTGTCTATCAAGCAGGTTTGGGATTTCAAGGTGTTCATTACCACCACGTTTATATGAATGTTGAGGTACTTGGCAGCTTTCGAGCTTTAATTTAACCATTAGCTTAGCTGCACGATAACGGCTCAATTCAAAATCATTGTTCGTTGCTATCGCTGCGATTGTCCGTGCCCCTGCTGAACCACCACTCATCGCATGTATTGCTTTTACTTCAGCCTCTAACCTTGCTTGCTCAGGTGTCGGCGCTGTATCCCGTATGGCCCAGTACTTATAGCTGCTGCGATGCACATTGAATACGCTACACAGCAGACTAATTGGATAACGCTCTCGTTGATTTAACTTCTCGATTAACGAGAATTGTTCAGGGAGTCGGACATCAAGAGAGCGGTAGCCTTTTTTAATATATCCTTTTCTAATTCAATGCGTTGTATTTGCTTTTTAAGCTCACGGATTTCAATTTGTTCGGGCGTCATTGGTGAAGCTAAGGGTGTCTGACCATTGCGTTCTAGCTTTAATTGAGTAACCCATTTACTTACGGTTGATTTACCCACCCCCATCGCTTTTGCTGCGTCTTCTTGCGTATAACCTTGGTCTACTACAAGCTGAGCCGTTTCTAATTTAATTGCCGCTGAATATGTTGCGCGTTTTAATTTCGTCATTTTTTCACCCAAATTTGTATGCTTATTAGCATAACATTTCTTTCTTAATGGGTGGCCAAAATCACTGTACCACTACACATTGTTCTTACCTCTGAGCGTGTAGGTGCCCCTAATGCTTCAAAGTTTTCTACCTTAACGTCAGAACCAAAAATACTTGTAAGCATTCCTTTATAATCAGTGGAGGTATGTTCACAGTTTAGGGTGTATAAGGGCTTTAATTGATCTCTACTAATATTTCGCTCATCAGCCACTTTCAATAATCTTTGACCTATGTCCAAGAAACCTGACTCATCCATACTTCCCACAACATCATCCCCAATTTTAAAAACGGAAGTTTGAGGGGCTTCTTCAAAGAACAACTTACGACGCATGAAATTATCTATACTCTGCTGTTCTGATGCTTGAGCATCCTTAAGAGTATTAATTTCGTTAGATACAAAAGATTTATAAGATTTATTATTGTATAGCTCAAAAACTTCTGCATTCGTAGGCCCTTTTCCTAGTGAAAATACTTCAACATTACCATTACTAGGATACTTTTCCTCAACTAAACGCTTTAGGGATTGTGGATCGCCTTTAGACTCTGAGAGGATAGTTTCTATCCCGCTCCTTCCAGAAAATGAGCCATCGTGATTTAAGTATCCCATAACTTGGCCATCTACTTCTACTATCGCAGCGACATCCACGTTACTCCCTTTTTCTTTGTAGAGCTTTTCAAGGTTTTCTATGGAGCTACTTAAAGCTCGAAAGTCAGTTTTAGAGATTAATTCTTCACTGCTAGATGATTTATGAATATTTTGCTCTGTAATTTTATAAATAATGTTTGTTGAGTTTTTTAAATTTGGGCCGTTAGATTCATTCTTATTTAGGGTAGTTCCTTCACTTTTTTGAGGAATATATTGGTTGAAAGCGCTGTTATTAGGGGAAGTGATTTGCATAGTCTTATCCTTTAATGTATGTCCACTTAAAGCCTATTAGAGGTAGCGGTGAGTAGCTTACTAATAGCTTAATTAAAGTTGAGCAAAAAGTGGGCCAAACAAGAGAAACTCACATTATTCAAATGGTTGAGTTATAAATTAACATGTTGAACATAGTAGCTTTAATTAGAGGAATAAAATTTCCTAGATTAGCGGCAAGATTTAACCGCTTTAGAGAAAGGCATGAGCTATTGCTCAACCATTGATCTAGCGAACATTTTTTTCATAGGCTGTAGTAAATAAGCCATTAAGGTTTGCGTTCCTGTTTTAATATGAACCTCGGCAGGCATACCTGGAAGTAGCTTAAGACCATTTTTCGTTAATAAATGTTGGCTTTCTGGTTTTACTGATATTCTGACTAAATAGTATTGCTGCTCAGCTCTCTCATTTTCAAGTCTATCTGCAGAAATGTTTTCAACTGTACCATCAATTATTAATGTATCTGCATTTTTAAATGCGGCGAAACTAGACAGCCACTTTAATTATACAAGCCAAACTGTGTCATAAAATTTATCTTTTAGGTTAAAAATTTACCTTTCCTACTGGATTACTTTCATTTCACCTATTAAATAAGGAGCTATAGTCGTTTCTGGTGTATGAGAAAAAGTCATTGCGATGTAATCTGTTAATTGATCTTGACCAGATCAACAATTAACCAGAGAGACATCGCAATGACTGAAAATGATAATGTTATTTCCATTGAAAAACCAGACAATCCGTTAGAGCAGTTGCTTAAAAGCGGGGCGCAGCAGTTGTTAGCTCAAGCGATTGAGGCTGAGTTGGCTGTTTTATTGGCTCAATACCAGCATGAGACCGTCGAGGGACTTCAGCGGATCGTCAAAAATGGTCACCAGCCTGAGCGTACGATCCAAACAGGCCTTGGTGATATTGAGGTCAAAATACCTAAAGTCAGGGATCGAAAAAAGGAAGGCATTAAATTCAATAGTGCCTTGATCCCGCCTTATCTGAAACGGACAAAAAATATCGAAGAGCTGATCCCATGGCTCTATTTACGAGGAATTTCGACGGGTGATATGCAGCCCGCTTTAGTGTCTCTTTTAGGCGAGCAAGCCAAAGGTTTGTCGGCCAATAGTGTCTCTCGGTTGAAATCCACCTGGGAAACGGAGTATCAGCAGTGGTCTAAACGTTCCTTGGCTAAACGTCGATATGTGTATATCTGGGCCGATGGGATTTACAGTAAAATTCGAATGGATGATAAGCTGTGCTTACTGGTAATTATGGGGGTAGATGAAACGGGCAGAAAGGAGCTATTGGCGGTGGTTGACGGGGTTCGTGAGTCTGAGCAGAGCTGGACTGAAGTGTTAAATCAACTGCGCTCACAGGGTCTAACAATACCACCAAAATTGGCCATAGGGGATGGTGCGCTGGGGTTTTGGAATGCCCTCACCAAAGTATGGCCAACAACCCAACATCAACGTTGCTGGGTGCATAAAATCGCGAATGTGCTAAACAAAGTGCCGAAATCAATGCAACCTAAAATCAAAGCGAATTTACAAGATATCTGGATGGCAGAGAGTCGAGCTTCTGCTTATAAAGCGTATGATTTATTTGTTAAAAATTACTCAGTCAAATACCCAAAAGCGACGGATTGCTTGATGAAGGATAAAGATGAAATGCTGGCATTTTATGATTATCCTGCTGAGCATTGGATGCACATAAGAACGAGTAATCCGATAGAGTCAACGTTTGCGACGGTAAGGCTGAGAACGCATAAAGTGAAGAGTTGTGGCAGCCGGACAACCACCTTAATGATGGTTTTTAAACTCGCGCAGTCGGCAGAGAAAAAATGGTACCGCTTGCGAGGGTTTAAGTTACTGGCTGAAGTAATTACAGGGGTAAAATTTAAAGACGGCGAAAGAATAACTCAAGATCAAACAGAGCATCAAGATGAGCTCATACACCAGATTTGACAATAACTCTTAAATAAGTCATTAACTCTATTAAACCTAAATCACACGCATAAAAATGGCTGCATGGTGCAGTTGTGATTTATTACTGAATAGTTTTACTGAGTAGCTTAAGCTTTATGCAAGTAGCTTTTCGCAGTTACTGATATTCGCCCGTCGCTTTCTGTTTAAATTTTCACAGTAACTTGCTTGTGAACTTGGCCTGCCTACTGCACCATGAAATACACGCGTAAATTGTGTGGTGAGTTTTAACCAGTTTTCGGGGGATATATTCACTCTTTCGAGTAAGGGTAGGTGCGAACTTTCAATATAACCTCGTTTGTCTTCTCGTATACAACGTCCAGTTAACTCAACAAGTTCAAGGTACGATTTAAGCTTAAACGGCAGCCCTTTTGGCATAATTTGACGTGGCATGCCTGCAAAGCGCAGTAGTTGTTTTGGTTGCTTGCCATCCTTTGCATACGTTAAACGCTGTTTGATGCTGGTATGGTCTGACTCCTCTGGGGTGTTAGCCATTTTGGCTCTAATTGGGTTTAAATCGACATACGCCATACAAGCAGCAAGTGCCGCTTCATCCAGAAGTGCTTGGGACGTAAAACGTCCCTCCCAAAACCTACCTGTGCAGTTATCTTCTTTATTTGCTCTGCGAGCAATGTTTTCATTTAACAACCGCATAAACCAGCTAATACTGGATAGGCGCTCGCGGTAGTCGTTTACTGTTTGATTGAAAAAGATAAGTTCGGCTTTACTTAGCTTTTCACCTTGTACATATTTTTGCGTAAGTACAGTGCCTTTACAGAGCTTATGCCAGCGAATGATAATCGCTTTATCGTTTAATCGATTCGCTTTTTTATCATCAACATACAGTACTAAGTGGGTGTGATTACTCATAACAGCGTAAGCACATACATCAATACAAAATACCTTCGCTAATTCAAGCAGCTTATCTTCAACCCAGCCTCGTCGATGCTCGTAAGATTGACCAGTAAAACGGTCTTCTCCACATAGAAATGCACGGCGCACGCAACGCGATATACAGTGGTAGTACTTTGTATCAACCAAACTTACTTGACGCTTTCTTGCAATTGCCATGTGACACCCTGCTTGTTTTTTGCACTAAATAAAAGCTAGCCTCTAACTTCGAAAAGTGCAAAATTTAGGATGGGTGTCTGTTCTATTTTGTTCTATTCATGCCTTATTCAAAGTGTGCCTGGCGTTGGGAATGTTGTCGCGTTTAACTTACTTAGTGACATGCCTGAGCTTGGGTGTGTAAACAATAAAGAGGCTGCATCACTGGTTGGTGTTGCACCATTTAATCGAGAAAGTGGTGCTTATCAAGGTAAACGGATGATACGAGGTGGACGGCCAAAAATTAGAACCGCAATGTATATGGCAATGATGTCAGCTATCCAATGTAACCCTAAATTTAAAGCTATTTATCATCGGCTAGTCGCGGCAGGGAAACCTAAAAAAGTGGCTATTATTGCCTGTATAAGAAAGCTTATAGTAATCATAAATTCTATGGTGAGAGATGGTGTCATGTGGGATCCTAAAATGGTTTAAAATTAGGAATTGACACCATAGTCACTTGTTAGCTATTTACGACTTGATAGCCTGATGTTTTAGCTTTTGATAAATAATATAAGCTAATAATTAAACCTACTACAAAACCAACTATATGACCCAGTTTAGGAAAGCCAGAATAAATTATATCTAAAGCCATTGCAGGAACAATACAAAAAATTAAAGCTAACTTTAACCATATAGATTTATTTAGCCCTTTAACCATTAATAATAAGCCACAAGCGGTTAAACCCAATACAGCTTGTGAAGCTCCTGTTCCAACATTATAAGGCGCAGGGATAAATATAATACTCGCTAAAGTACCAACAACTCCCGAAACAAAAAATAGTAAGGTAAGGTTCTTTCCGCCTAGTTGTTTCTCAGTAAAGTAACCAATGAAAAACAATGAGATTGCATTAAATAGCATATGAATAGGTTTAACATGAACAAATTGAGAAGAAAATAAACGCCAGAGTTCTAAGTTCCCTAATTGTTGAAATGTAACGCCACCATATTCTCGTAACTCTAAAATTTTAACTTTACTAAATATAGAGCCATGAACTTCATAAGCTACAAAAGATGAAATGCATAATACCAATATACAAAGTATTAATGTAAAGATAGGAAAATAGAATTTCACGCCGAATCATCCTTAATAGCTAACGAGCCTGTAGATTAACTCGTTTTTAAATTTATTTTTATTGATAAATAGACCATAGCTGAGTTCCAATTTTGATTCAATTGATTACTGTATTTTTCATAGAATATAAAAGCTGGTTTGGTATTGTTTTAACTGGCGTTTTGGAAGGAGTTACGGGTGTTTCAGTGGCTTTATTTTGGCTTAAAAGGGGTTGCCTCTCTTAATGCATCGTGTTTTTCAGCTTTTCTATATTATGAACAAGGCAATACAGTTGCCATTGGGCGTTCACTTTCGTTTGACCCCGTAAGGTCAATTTATTCATCCCTTTATTCACTGTAATGTTTCCGAACACTGGCTCAATACAGCCTAATCGCTTACTGTATTGTCGTCGCCCTATGGGGCTATCTATTTTTACTTTCATTTTGTCTACATAGCTCAGCTTTTTGCGTGATTCATTATTTATAAACTGAACTTGTCGTCCCCTGTCTATCGGTGGTTTTCGCATGCATTGCTGTTGTAGCGGGCACGCTTTACAGTCTTTTAAGTAACCGCAGAATCGCGTGTATTGCTGATTGTGACTTTTTACATTTATACCACTTCGCCACATATCATTACCTGCTGGGCAGCGGCATGTTTGGGTTGCTTCATCATAATGAAAATCATCTGAGGTAAATAAGCGTGGCTTGCCTTTGCTGCGTTTTAGCCGGCGCTTTTCTTGCTCCGTTTCGTATGTTTCGCTGTCTTTAAACAGCGGATTTCGTTTTCTAAACTGATTATCCGCAATGTAGGTATCGAACCCACTTTTCGCCATATATTCAAGGTTCACTTCGCTGTTAAACCCGCTGTCTGCGGTGAATTTAATGGTGTGTTTATCTGCCATTTTTTCTGTATTGAGTTTAGCGAGTTGCTGTTTTAATTGCTTAACAGCTGGCTGTAGAGTTTGTTGTTCGCCCACCGACCCCCACGCTTGTGCTTGCAGGATGATTTGATGTTTGTCATCGTTTATCGCTATGCCGTTATAGCCTTGAATTGTCCCTTTTGACGTGGTCATTTTCGCGCTATCAGGGTCAGTGATATTACTTTTAACAGGCTTGCCTTTACTGCCTATTTTTTCTTTGTGAGTGGCTAAGAACTCGGTAATTTTATCTGCACTTTTATCCAGCTTTTCTTTTTGTTTTAAGTCCTGAGTTATCAACTCTTCGCCCAGACCATCTTCTGATTGGTGGCGTTCAATAATACGTTTACTTGCGCGTTCTAGTTTTGCTTTTTTGCGGCCTAACTCATCGAATGTGCCACTCCACTCTTTACTCGCATTGGACTTTAATTTACATCCATCAATGGCAAACATGTTGCGGCCTATCAAGTCTTCCTCATCACATATCATCAGCACTTGCGTAAAAAGTGGCTCAATCTGTTCATGCATTTTAGCCACAAAACCCGCTATAGATGTGTAATGTGGCTGGATATCACCCGACACACTCATAAATAAAATGTTCGTCTCACACGCTTTAGCAATTCGGCGACTACTAATTAAACCATGTGCATAGCCCAGTAAAATAATCTTTAACATTACCGAAGGCGGATACGCAGCAGCGCCCGTTTTGTCGTTGTTATACCACGCGTCAAATCCCGATAAATCGAGTTTATTTTCGACGATATAACAAAGGGCATATTCAAATGTGCCAGGCAGAATCTGCTCAGCGAAATTGATAGGAATGAATTTATTTTGACAGGATAAGTCAGGCTTATAGTTAGCCATAACAGTTTACCATGGGTGAATAATATCTATTAGATCACAGCGAATAGATGGATTCAAGGTTAAAAAGCAACCAACCAAGAATAGTTGTGTATGTTCCTAAAAAGAGTAATTCTACAGCCTCAACGCCGCGTTAAGCGGACTAAAATTGTTGGTTATAATGTGTAGCGAAGCGAAACCTAACCAACTGTTTTAGTTCCGTTTAAACGCCTTATAGTTACTCCGTTCCATTAATTAATGTATTTACCTATCTCATTAATACATGGAATATGCTTCTGTTGATCACGAATATTTGAGCGGAAACAATCAATGTTTGTAACAAGACTTTCGGATCAACAGAAGTTATTTGTTTCAATACGCATACTCAGGGATTGTCGTAATGCCGACTATCTATAAGACCTGCGAGAAACACTATTAGCCTCTATCTATTCTTTCACTTTACCTCTAGGAGGCCCAAAATGGAAGCCTTTAACGTCTCAGATTTTGCTGCCCTTATCGGGATCGATTGGGCCGACCGTAAACACGATATTTGTGAAATAAATCGCGACACAAATACACAACATTTAAGTGTGATTTCCTCTGAGCCTAAGTCAATTAATGCATGGGCGCTTGGGTTAAAACAACGCTACAACGGCAGATCTGTTGCTGTCGCGTGTGAGCTAAAAAAAGGCCCACTTATATATGCACTCAGTAAATTTAAGCACATTGTATTATTTGTGATTAACCCATCAAGTGTTGCTAAATACCGTGCTGCATTTACGCACAGCGGGGCGAAAGATGATCCTACTGATGCAATTATTCAAGTTGAAATCTTACAACTTCATATGGATAAATTAACGGTTATTAGGCCGGATTCAGAGGACGTTAGGTGTCTTGCGCAGCTTGTCGAATACAGACGTAAACTAGTACAAGATCGTGTTAATTTAACCAATAAAATAGCCACAACGCTAAAAAATTATTATCCCCACGTGATTGATTGGTTTAAAGAAAAAGACACTCAAATATTCTGTGACTTCTTACTGCGCTGGCCCTCTCTTGCTCACGCTAAAAAAGCGAGGAAACAAACACTACTCGACTTCTTTAATCAACATAATTCCCGCTACCCACTCGTTAATGAAAAGCGGATAAAAGAAATAAAAGATGCTGAAATTCTCACCGAAGATATGGCGGTGATCACGCCAAACTTATTACTTATTGAATGCCTCGTTCCGCAACTTAAACAGCTAATGTTGGCAATAACACGATTTGATGACGAAATTAAAACACTTTATAAGCAACATACAGATCGCGCTATTTTTGATAGTTTACCTGGGGCGGGGCCACAATTAGCACCTCGATTATTAGCCGCTATGGGGTCAAATCGTGACCGCTATAAGTGCGCCGCTGACATACAAAAATACGCAGGCATTGCTCCAGTAACCGAACGCAGTGGCAAAAAGGAATGGATACACTGGCGATACTCATGCACTAAATTTTTAAGGCAAACATTTGTGGAATGGGCTGGATTATCTGTGCGTTATTCATTTTGGGCTAAAGCCTATTATCGGCAGCAAGAAGCCAAAGGAAAACCTCATAATACCATCATCAGATCATTGGCATTTAAGTGGATACGAATCCTATTTAGGTGCTGGAAAACACATACGCCCTACGATGAATCAACTTACTTAACCGCATTGAAAAGTAAGGGATCACCGCTGTTAAAATTTGCGGTGGAAAGTGAGCTTTAGCGCTTGCTGTCCACCTCAGGGCGTGTTGTTAGCTTTTTTACCACGGGTGCTTTATTGGAACATCTATATCATTGTCCATGATGAATGAAACCAATTCTCGATAACTTGCCAGTAAGCTTCCACGATTGCCCCAGTTATTTTGTTCATCAGACACATTTGGATTAATAAACGTAGCATTAGGGGAAATATAATAGTTTAAATATTCAGGGTCTAGCGATTGAATAGTATGATCCCAATCAGCATCAAAAACCAAATAAAACATACTTAAAAAACTTGAGATTAAAGAATTAAAATGTTGAGATTTATCATCATTAAGCTTCAACTTGTCTGCTTTTAGAATATTACGAGATAAACCAAGTATTTCTTCTAATAACTCACGCTCACTTCGAGAATGTGATTCACTATTCGAAGTATCACTAGCTAGAAGTTCAATCACACGTGTTTCAAGCTTTGGCCAAAAAGCTTCAAATACATCACGAAGTACGTCATCAGCAAGTACATTATCAGTATTTGAATTATTAATTGTAGTAACAAGAGCATACATGTCTGACTTATTAAAAAGCGTTGTTTGAAATTGAGTCAGTGGCCCTGATATATCTGCATTACCTAAGCCAAAGAGAATTGGGCATACTAGAGATGCATCAACTTTTTTTGATATAGCTCCTGCCTCAAACATTATCCAAGGGCTATTTAAATTCTCTTGTGTTATACAAAAAATACCAACCGAAGAATTGTCTAACTCATCTGCGATATCAGATGACCAGCGGTTTCCCTTATCTATATCGCTAGGAGTAAAATATGGTTTTACCGTTTGTAATACACTTGGTAACCAAGCTCGTATAGCTTGTGCTATATCTTTACTTTGGTCTCCTGACCAACTAATAAATACTTTCAAAACAACTCCATATTTGAGAAAAAGCTAACATCTTTATCAAAGGACACTTTCCCTATTTTAGCGCGAAAACGTCCTTATTTTGTGAACTTATATTAATAGCAAATAGTGTAAGTTATTACCAGCTATAAATATTATGCTTGCTGTAGGTTATTTCGCTATGTAAAAAAGGGAAAGTTTCCTCTTATTCTTACTAAGTTAATAACGACTCACCTGAATGACCGCTTATAGCTCTAAGCCGACTAATGGATACATGCAATTTGCAGATACTCAATACTTTAAAAACCTTTGCTATATACCAAGCTGAAGGGTAACTCCAACAGCATACTATTTTGCGATTATAAGAGCTTGTTATTCTGTTTTTAAAACCATACCTTTCGATTGGGCAAATATTACTAGCGCAAATACTATTTCGGTTATCCCGCCAATAAAGGCGCCGATTACAAAATTGGCATTTAATACAATACACAACATGCCAGAAAACATAAGCGAAGCACCTAAAATCCAGTACACTTTCATGCCATATAAAGTGTTGAAAACTAAATAGCGAACACCAATTATCATCAGCATTATTGAATAAAACCATTCAGCTTGAAGTTTTGCTACGTAAAACGCTAAAAACAAACCAACAAATAAAATAATAGTGCTTTCTAAGGCCAATTTACCTAATGGGTTTTTAGGGTCATGATTGCCAGAGCGTTTAAGCGCTTTTGAAAGTAGCATGGCTAAAGGATGTATAAACATACCACCAAAAAACAAAGTAAGCATACTCGATTGATTTGAATGCAGTAATGCGACAAAGCCAGCTATAAACCAAACCAAGCCAGACACTAATACTCCGGTTCCACCACCGAAGTATGCGAGGTTCATATTTTGTTGCGCATCTTCAAACTTCATAAAAATCCTTAATTTTAGCGGCGAAACTAGACAGCCACTTTAATTATACAAGCCAAACTGTGTCATAAAATTTATCTTTTAGGTTAAAAATTTACCTTTCCTACTGGATTACTTTCATTTCACCTATTAAATAAGTCATTAACTCTATTAAACCTAAATCACACGCATAAAAATGGCTGCATGGTGCAGTTGTGATTTATTACTGAATAGTTTTACTGAGTAGCTTAAGCTTTATGCAAGTAGCTTTTCGCAGTTACTGATATTCGCCCGTCGCTTTCTGTTTAAATTTTCACAGTAACTTGCTTGTGAACTTGGCCTGCCTACTGCACCATGAAATACACGCGTAAATTGTGTGGTGAGTTTTAACCAGTTTTCGGGGGATATATTCACTCTTTCGAGTAAGGGTAGGTGCGAACTTTCAATATAACCTCGTTTGTCTTCTCGTATACAACGTCCAGTTAACTCAACAAGTTCAAGGTACGATTTAAGCTTAAACGGCAGCCCTTTTGGCATAATTTGACGTGGCATGCCTGCAAAGCGCAGTAGTTGTTTTGGTTGCTTGCCATCCTTTGCATACGTTAAACGCTGTTTGATGCTGGTATGGTCTGACTCCTCTGGGGTGTTAGCCATTTTGGCTCTAATTGGGTTTAAATCGACATACGCCATACAAGCAGCAAGTGCCGCTTCATCCAGAAGTGCTTGGGACGTAAAACGTCCCTCCCAAAACCTACCTGTGCAGTTATCTTCTTTGTTCGCTCTGCGGGCAATATCTTCATTTAGTAATCGCATAAACCAGCTAATACTGGATAGGCGCTCGCGGTAGTCGTTTACTGTTTGATTGAAAAAGATAAGTTCGGCTTTACTTAGCTTTTCACCTTGTATGTATTTTTGCGTGAGTACAGTGCCTTTACAAAGTTTATGCCAGCGAATAACAATTGCTTTGTCATTCAGCCGATTCGCTTTTTTATCATCAACATACAGGACTAAATGGGTGTGGTTACTCATAACAGCATAAGCACAGACGTCAATACAAAATATCTTGGCTAACTCTAGCAGTTTGTCTTCAACCCACCCTCTGCGGTGTTCGTAAGATTGACCAGTAAAGTGGTCTTCACCACATAAAAATGCACGGCGTACGCAACGTGATATACAGTGGTAGTACTTTGTATCAACCAAACTTACTTGACGCTTTCTTGCGATTGCCATAAGACACCCTGCTTGTTTTCACACTGATGAAAGCCTAGTACTTAGTTCGCCAAACTGCAAAAATTAGAGTGGGTGATGAGATGGACGATCCCCTAAACGGCGTCAATGCGCCAAACTGGTTAACTCACACTCAGTTAAAGGGAACGTCCATCATGAAAATTAGCACATTATCAATTGATTTGGCAAAAAATGTATTCCAAGTCGCTGGCTTTAATCATCATCACAAAAGAGAATGCAATAAACGCTTAAACAGACCTAAACTCAACGCCTTCATGGCAAATGCCCCACCGTGTCGCGTGGTGATGGAAGCCTGTTATTCTTCCCACTACTGGGGGAGAGTATTTACGTCTTACGGTCATACCGTTGACCTTATTCCTGCACAACACGTTACCCCCTTTGTTCGCGGCAATAAAAATGATAGTAACGATGCCCTTGCTATCTATGAAGCAAGCTTACGCCCTAATATTAAATTCGTTCCTATTAAAACCGAAGCTCAGCAAGAAATACTCATGCTCCATAAGATACGTGAGCGACTTCTGCAAAACAGGATTGCTGCAACCAACCAATTACGCGGTTTATTGGTCGATTTTGGGTATGTATTTCCTGTCGGTATTAAGGCGTTTCAGCAAGGGATAATTGCGTTAGAAAGTGATTCTGAGCTTCGCCCTCAGCTGCGCATTATGGTGAGTGATATTTACACTGAGTACAAAACCCTTGTTAAACGCATTAAAGCTATTGAAGCGATGCTTACTGCACACGTTGAACGGGATACAAACGCTAAAATACTTCACTCCATTCCTGGCGTGGGTGTACTCAATGCCTCTGCTTATGCAGCATCAATCGGGAACGGTCAGGCATTTAAGAGCGCAAAAGAACTCGGGGTGTGGCTAGGATTAACACCTAAACAATATGCGTCAGGCGATAAAAGTAAAATGTCTGGTATTACTAAGCGCGGCAACAGTTACCTACGAAAACAACTTATTCACGGTGCTCGCGCCCTTATCGCCAGAAGCCACCATAAAACAGATGCGCTAAGCCAGTGGATAAATCAATTACGCGAGAAAAAACACTTTAATTGTGTGGTGGTCGCCACCGCACACAGATTGGCTCGACTGATGTGGATATTGCTGACCAAGCAAACTCTCTACTCACCTCAGTTTGTGCAAAATACACAGAAGGATGCTTAATTATGCGTATTTTACACGCCAATCACACCCGAGTTTACGACTTAAGACAGCCTGGTTATGACATAGGTTTTAAAACCTGAGTGGGTGTTTGGGCACTTAAGTCGTAACATACACTTATCCTGTATGTACTTCACTTATAATGAAATAAAAAGCGCACGCTAACCAAGGTTAACCAGATAAAGACACGAGATTTAATCTCGCTTGGGTGAATATTTTTTAGGTCCCTTGGTACGAAGCTCATTAGGAGCATGGCGCATGATAACCATGACACCATAGCTCGAATATATGTCAGTACCTTTGCTTTTCAGCAAGCTTGTGACGCATCATTACTGTGATATGAGATACGTGATAATAGAATAAAGGCATCAATTTTGATGTTTATACATTAGCTCGTCTTGACTTCAAGGGAGCGTCCATATATGTCTATTCCCTCGCCCTCGTCTATTCTATTCCCTCGCAAGTAAGAGGGGCGCGCGTTCACAACTTAAAAAATGTAGACGTTGATTTACCTCGTAACGCATTGGTTGTTTTTACAGGAATATCGGGCTCTGGAAAATCGTCGCTTGCGTTTGGAACGCTGTTTGCTGAGTCGCAGCACCGTTATCTTGATTCGGTATCGCCGTACGCTCGTAGGTTAATAGATCAAGTTGATGAGCCCGATGTTGACTCTATTGAAGGGCTACCGCCTGCCGTTGCTTTGCAGTAGCAACGCGGCGCACCGTCGGTTCGCTCATCCGTTGGCAGCATAACAACTATTTCTAACGCGCTACGCATGCTTTACTCACGCGCAGGTGAATACCCAAAAGGCCAAGGTATACTTTATGCTGATGCGTTTTCGCCGAATACGCCACAAGGTGCGTGCCCAGAATGCTCAGGAATAGGCCGAGTGTTTGAAGTAACCGAAAAGCTACTTGTGCCAGATGATACAAAAACTATTCGCCAGCGTGCTATTCAAGCATGGCCACCAGCATGGCAAGGTAAAAACCTAAGCCGTATTCTTACTTCCCTTGGTTATGATATAGACACGCCTTGGAACAAACTTTCTAAAAAAGCACGCGATTGGATTTTATTTACCGACGAAACACCTACTGTGCCGGTATACCCAGATTACACCTATGAGCAAACCAAAAATGCGATAAAAAATAACGAAGATCCAAGCTACATGGGAACTTTTTCAAGCGCTAAACGCTTTGTTTTACAGTCTTTTGCTACTACCCAAAGCCCGCGTACAAAAAAGCGCGTATCGCAGTTTATGCAAATATCGAAGTACCCTACTTGCCAAGGTAAAAAATTAAAACAAGCATCGTTAAGTGTTAAATTTGCAGAGCCTGATATTGGCGAGCTATCTCAACTTACATTAAACGAACTTGCTAAAAAATTAAGTAATGCCGCCAACACCAAAGTACATAAAAATACAAAAAATACAAAAAATCCAGAGCAAGCCATTGTTACGCAGCGCATTGCCAGCGATATACTCACCCGTATTGAAGCACTAACCATGCTTGGTTTAGGATACTTGTCGCTAGAGCGGACAACGCCAACGCTCTCACCCAGAGAGCTACAACGATTGCGACTTGCCACACAAATTCGCTCTAAATTATTTGGGGTAGTTTACGTGTTAGATGAACCATCAGCGGGTTTACACCCTGCCGATACTCAAGCTTTGCTAAAAGCGCTCGACGAGTTAATAGCGGCTGGCAATTCTGTATTTGTTGTTGAACACGACGTTAGCGTTGTTAAACACGCCGATTGGATTGTTGATGTAGGCCCTGATGCAGCTGTGCATGGTGGCGACATCATTTACAGCGGCCCTGTTGAAGGGTTAAAAAAAATAAAAAATTCGCACACCGGTCGCCACCTTTTTGCTAAAAACGCCAGTCAAGAGTCAACTCAAAACAGCGCGCAAAAAAAGGAGCAAAGGCAGCCTAGTGCGTGGTTAAAATTGGCTGATATTGAGCGTAACAACCTTAAAAAACTCAATGCAGAATTTCCATTGGGTGTTATGACAACCGTTACTGGGGTTTCGGGCTCTGGTAAATCAAGCCTAGTAAGCCAAGCGCCAACCGACGAAGCCGACTTACTCGAACAAGAGCTGCAAACACACACCGGCGGAAAAATCATTGAAGGTATAAATAATATAAGCCGCCTGATTACCGTAAATCAAAAAGCGATTGGCCGCACCCCTCGTTCAAACTTAGCTACCTATACGGGTTTATTTGATCACGTGCGTAAACTATTTGCCTCAACCCAAAAAGCAAAAGAGCGCCGTTACGATGCCGGTCGCTTTTCGTTTAATGTTGCTAAAGGTCGCTGTAAAAATTGTGAAGGCGTTGGCTTTGTGAGTATAGAGCTACTGTTTTTACCAAGCGTTTATTCACCTTGCCAAGTGTGTCATGGCAAACGTTATAACGAGCAAACACTTGAGGTTACATATCGTGATAAAAACATCAGCGATATTCTCAATTTAACGGTTGAAGCGGCGCATACCTTTTTTGAAAATGAACCTGCAATACTGCGAGCACTCGATGCACTTATGCAAGTTGGTCTTGGGTATTTGCGTTTAGGGCAACCTGCCACTGAGCTTTCTGGCGGTGAAGCCCAGCGTATTAAATTAGCAACCGAGCTGCAACGTGCGCAGCGCGGTAACACACTTTATATTCTTGATGAGCCAACCACAGGCCTGCATCCATCGGATGTATCAATGCTAATGTCGCAGTTAAATAAATTAGTTGATGCTGGCAACACCGTCATTATGGTTGAACACGATATGCAAGTAGCCCACAATAGTGACTGGGTAATTGATGTAGGACCAGGTGCTAGTGAAGAAGGCGGCTTAATTGTAGCGCAAGGGAAACCTACAGAGGTAGCTCAATCTAAAATAAGCCGAACAGCACCTTTTTTGAATGGCGCAATTTAGAGAGCAGGTAAACACTAAATAACAAAAAAGAGCCAATGGCTCTTTTTTGTTATTAGCTTTTTAAAAAACGTTCTATTTTAGGTTTTACCGTAACCGACATTATCAGCATTATAGTTAAACCTATTGGTAATGCAGCTAATAATCCTTCAGCCCATCCAGTTACAAATACACGCATATCTGCATAGCCAATATTATTAGTAGCGGTAACAAACGCCATCACCGACTCCATGATCAGCGCCATAAAAACACTAATCACTAAATTACGTTTTAGCTCGCTACTACTGGGCAATAACTTATTAACTAGCTTATGCATTAAGGTCATCATTACAAAACCAACAGGCGCCATAACCAATACTGCACTTATAAATGAGGTAAACCAATCTGCATAAAAATGCTCTGTAACACCCACATTCACATAAGTCATAATGCCAGTTAGAGTACCGCCAATTAAGGTAATAATACTTACCATAACCAGTATTTTATAAATTATAGGTGTTTTTTTAGGCTCAACCATTACTGGATTTGCTGATACGGGTGTACTCATTTTTGGGCATGCCTTAAACGTTAAATAGATGACAAAATCAACTATAACAAATTAATTGATAATATCAACCTTTTAGTTTTAAATGCTTTGGATCGGGAGTACGTAGCTTTTTTACCAATGGGTGGTTCAATATTTTTAGTTGAGTTAATACCAATTGTGCGACTTCGCGTGCACCAAGCTGATTTAAATGCGTATCATCTGTTACCCCAAATGGGTAGTTAGGGTGTAAATTTGCACCAATGTGCATAAAACGAAGTGCAGAACCTTTATCACCCAAAGATTGAAAATATGCCGTGGTTACCTTTTCCATATCTATAAAATCAACACCTGTTTCTTGTGCAACCTGACGGACTTTATCAGCGTATATAGGGTGTGTCTCTTTTAAAATACCCATTTTGTTAAAGTAACGACGCGTAATTGGAGTGAGTAAAATAGCATGTGCTTTTTTAGCATTAATATCATTAATGAAATGAGTAAGATTATCTGCAAACTGTTCAGGTGAGGTATACCTATCTATTTTTTTCTTGGATTCATCATTGTGGCCAAACTGAATAAACACGTAGTCACCAACTTGAATATTATCTATTATTTTTTTCCATAGCCCTTCGGTTTTGAATGTACGCGTGCTGCGACCATTTTTAGCTAAGTTGACCACAGAAACTGATTCATTAAAAAAAATGCTGAATGGCATACCCCACCCTGTTTCAGGATAGTCTTTAACATCTTTAATAGACATGGTTGAATCCCCAGCCATATATATATGTGTTGTACCTTGTTTACTCATTGCAAAAAAACTACTCAATATTAGTATTGAGCCTACTATTTTTTTTATCATTATTATCTCCTGCTTACGAAATAAGCTATAACGCTTGGCTAATTGACTGATTTAATTCAAAGGCTTTTATTAAAAATAACACAATTGCCACCGGTGGCAAATAAAATAATATATAGTCAATATATTATTCAGTTGTGTTTAGAGAGTGTTGAACTTTTTGGATTGATATTTGTTCAATTTAGGGGGCGATTAAATCACTTTGCTCGGTTTTCAACCTAGTGGGCTAAGTAAAAACCGAGCAAAGCTTCCGCATCCACCTTGTCTAAACGGCTGCAAATTTAACCTCGAAAGATAAACAAACCCTAGTCTATTTCAGATAATTAAATGTTAAATTATGTGAACCAAGTATTAATTTTATTGTTTTTATTATTTGACAGTCGCTATTTTTAGGTATAGTTTCATCGCGTGCCACCGGTAGCAATTTATATCGTTCATTCATTGGCATTTTAAATTAAATTACTTAAACATATATTTTTCAGTCGTTTATGTTAAATATAGCAAACACATGGCAAAACACCGACACGGCCATGTAATTTATAACAATAAAACACAACTGGGATCGCAATGGCAGCAATTACACACAACTTTAAACTAAACACACTCATGACCTATCTTATTTTAGGTGGCGTAATTACTAGCAATGCTTTTGCAGCTGAGCAATCACAGCAAAAGGCCAGTGACGACAGCGATGACATAGAAATCATTCAAGTTAAAGGTTATCGCGGTAGCATTAACGCAGCTCTTATGGCAAAACGTGAAGCTGTAGGCACACGCGAAACCATTATTGCAGAAGACATTGGTAAATTCCCCGATTTAAATGTAGCAGACTCTCTTGCTCGTGTACCCGGAATTTCAATTGAAGAAGATGCCGGCGAAGGTCGTCAAATCACGATTCGTGGTTTAGGTTCTCGCTTTGTTAAAACAACTATTAACGGTATGGAATCAGCATCTGCTGGTGCTGCAACAGATGCTGCTGGTGGTTCAAATACTTCTCGTGCATTTGATTATAATGTATTTGCATCTGAGCTTTTTACTCAAATTGATGTCGATAAAACAGTTTCTGCCGAAATGGAAGATGGCGGTATTTCAGGTAATGTTAATTTACAAACGGCGCGTCCATTTCAGTATGATGGTTTTAAAGGTTCTTACAACGTAAACGCCCGCTACAACGACATTTCTGAGGATGTATCCCCTCGTATTTCATTTATGCTGAGCAATAACTGGGATAACAAATTTGGAGTGTTAGCATCGGTTGCTTACAGCGATGGAACAGTACAAAGCGAAGGATCATCAAGTGTGCGCTGGACCGTCAATAACCCAAAATACCAAGATGATGGTTTACCTGTAACGCAAGGCGGCACTAACTATTTAACGGCTTCGCCTAAAACACTATTACAAGAAAATGGCAACTATACTGATGATAATTTAGATGGCTTATATTTACCGCGTATCCCTCGCTATTCTATTTTTTCTAAGCAGCAAAAACGTTTAGGTGCAACGGTTGCTTTTCAATACGCTCCCACCGACAATCTGTCTATGAATTTAGACATATTACATGCAGCCCTTGATACAACAATGGATGAATATCAATACTCTGTATTGTTACGTGACCAAAAAGACATTGTTCCAGAAAACATTCATATAGATGATAACAATACAATTGTAGCGGGAGCCTATTCTAATGCAATTATTCGCTCTGAAGCTCGTCAAGATAAGGCTGAGTCTGACTTTGACCAAATAAGTTTTTCTGGTGATTGGTATATTAACGATCGCCTCCAAATGAACTTTTTAGTTGGTATGGGTAAATCTGATTTAGACGTTCCTTACTCTAGAACATTTGCACTCGATAGCGCAGGTTCGACTGTTGCTTATAGTTACGATAGTAATATTGACCCTTTGGAGTTAATAAATAATCCAGGTGGAGTAGCAATAGGCAGTGGTGAGTTAAATTCGACCATGCCTTCATTTGCATTTGCTGCTGGCCAAGCCCCTGGCGCCACATTTACACGTGCCGATTTAGAAAATTCAATGGTAGATGGTAACAACTACGCTGCAGCTCTAACACGTAACCGCGCTCAAACAATTGAGAGTGAAAATAGTACAGTTAAAATCGATTTTAGCTACGAGATAAATGACCAATACACAGTTAAATTTGGTGTAGGTCAACGTTCGTTTGAAACAGAGCAGCATGATTATCGATCTTCGTGGAAAGACCTTAATATAGAAACAAATAAAACCAGTGGAAAAAGTGCTGAAACACGCGTTATGGATTTAGATAATTCACAAATAAATGGCTTATTATTTTCAACTACGTTAGATAAACAAGGTGTCAAATTTGGTAATGATGCTTCAGTACCTGCCACATCAACACTAAACGATGGCACATGGTTAACGCCTGATTACAATGCAATGATGGCTGCATTTTCAGGTCGTGATTTTTTCGAAGCAAAAGAAGAATATAAACGCACATATTATATTAAAGAAGAAGTAACAACAGCGTATGCTCAACTTAACTTTAGGCATGACATTTTTGATAATGAACTGCGCGGTAATATAGGTTTACGTTATGTTGATAATAAAAATACCAGTCGCATCGTTAATTTAGACCACATCTATAAAGATGGTTACACAGCAGGTCGCGGCGACGGTACAAATTTTGATAACGGCTACAGTTGGCGCGAATCAGTAAGTAAAGGTGACGAATGGTTGCCATCGTTAAATATTGCTTACGATATCACTGAAGATCTAGTTGGTCGCTTTAGTTATTCACATGCGATAACTCGCCCTAAATTGTCTGATTTACGCTCATCGATTAGTGTTAATGTCCCTGATGAAAACGATCCTACAGCATCAATTAAACGTGGCGCGGGGCCCTCTTTACAACCCTACAAATCGAAACAATATGATGTAGGCCTAGAATGGTATTTTGCAGAAGAGTCGCTTATTGCAACTTCATTATTTTATAAAGATATTACTGGCTTAACTAAGGACAGTAGTGATGAGGTATTAACGCAAGATGAGTTGGATCGACTCGGGATTGATATTGGTGATATGGATCCAAGTACTATAACTTGGCAAGTATCTCAACTCGTTAATACGGATGCCGAGGGTATGTGGGGGGCTGAATTTATCTATCAGCAACCTTTTACATTTTTACCTGCACCATTTAATAATTTAGGTCTGCAATCAAACTATACCTACATTGATTATTCTCGCGATGTTGAAGACCCTTTTTATGGTACTGAGCTAAATTTGGTAGAAGAAGAAACGTCTAAAAATTCGTACAACATTACACTTTATTATGAAGAAGAAAGCTGGTCGGCACGTTTTTCTTATAACTACCGCAGTGGATATAACAAACAGTACCTAAATGAATATAAGGATGAATCTACTTTTGTACGTGGTTATGATGCAAAAGCTAAACTTAACTTTTCTGCTCGCTATGAGTTGAGCGAATCTATGAGTGTGTCGTTTGAAGCGGTTAATTTAACGGACGAAAAACAAGAACAATGGAATGATATTTATACCCAGCGTCCTTATGAGAGCTTATCCTCTGGTCGTCAATTCTTAGTAGGCTTGCGCGGATCATTCTAACAATGATCTTACCTAAAATAACCGGTAACTTTGTTACCGGTTATTTTATATCAAAAAGCTATAGTGATTTTAATTATCACAAAAACAAATTGCCACCGGTGGCAATGGCTGATAAAGTTAATTTATAATAACTAACTCAATAATATTTAATCGTGTTAGTTAAGCGTACCAACAGCACTACTAATAATAAATAAGGTGCCACACTGTAGGATACATACATGGATAATACACGTAGATTTTTTATAAAGGCAGTTGCATCTAGTACATTACTTGGAGGAGCGTTAGTTGGATGTAAATCAGCCCCCCTTGTCGATATGTTAAGCAGCCCTGTAAGAAGTGATGACTGGAAAATGGCAGATGCGATTAAATCATCCATTAAAGTCCCCTCGTTCCCAGATAAAACATTTAATATTATCGATTTTGGCGCTAACGGCGATAATAAAACTAACAATACTGTCGCAATTAATAATGCAATCAAATCCTGTAACGCCCAAGGAGGGGGACAGGTAATTATTCCTCAAGGTCAATTTATAACAGGCGCAATTCACCTACTTTCTAATGTTAATTTACATCTAGAGGAAGGCGCTATACTCAGTTTTAGTACAAGCCCTGAGGACTATCTTCCAGCTGTATTTACCCGCTGGGAAGGCCTGGAAATGATGGGTTACTCACCACTTATTTATGCTTTCGAACAAGAAAACATTGCTATAACAGGCAAAGGTATTCTTGAAGGTAATGCAAATAATACCACCTGGTGGCCATGGAAAGGTAAGCACAAAGAGGCTCACTGGGAGCTTTTAACTGACAATAATGGCCAGATAATTGAGCAAAAAACAGCTCGAGATAAGTTAATGCGAGATGCTGAGCAACATATCCCCGTTGAGCAGCGCATTTATGCTGATGGCGCTTATTTACGCCCTCCTTTTATACAACCTTATCGCTGTAATAATGTACTTATTGAAGGTATCACAATTAAAAACTCGCCATTTTGGCTAGTAAACCCTGTACTTTGTAATAGTGTTACGGTTTGCGATGTCACTTTTTCAAGCCATGGACCTAATTCTGATGGCTGCGACCCTGAAAGCTGTAATCACGTCCATATTAAAAATTGTGTATTTAATACCGGAGATGACTGCATTGCAATTAAATCAGGAAGAAACGCTGATGGACGCAGAGTAAATACAGCCTCACAAAATATTGTCATTGAAAACTGCCATATGAAAGAAGGTCATGGCGGCGTCGTAATAGGCAGTGAAATTTCTGGCGGTGTGAATAATGTTTTTGTACAAAATTGTACTATGGATAGCCCCCATTTAGAGCGTGCTATTAGAATCAAAACCAACTCAGTTCGAGGTGGTTTAATTGAACACATCCGTATTCGTAATATTGAAGTTGGTACCGTTAAAAATGCGATTGTAATTAACTTTTACTATGAAGAAGGCGATGCGGGACAATTTGATCCCATTGTCCGCGATATAAAAATAGACAACTTACATTGTAAAAATGTACTCAGTAAAGCTCTTTATCTTAATGGCTTTGCCCGTGATCCAATTAAAGATATTACGCTAACAAACAGCCACTTTGACCAAGTCGGTGATGAATCAATCGTTAACCATGTGACTAATTTTACCATTGATAATGTCACACTAAACAAACAACCAATGTCATTAGCTAAAATAACCCAGTAAAAGGTAGTAAATGAATGAGCAATAAACCGTTTTCCGCATTAATGGCATCACAACCTATTTTACCAATCATTCAAGCTAATGATGAACAACAAGGTATTGATATAGCAAACGCAATGTACGAATCAGGGATTCATCTTGTTGAAGTTGTATTAAGAACAGAGCAATCGATTAATGCCTTAAAAGCTATAAAACACGCAATACCAAACCTTATTGTTGGTGCAGGAACGGTGACGAGTACACATATTTTGGATAAGGCACTTAACGCAGGTGCTGATTATATTGTTACTCCTGCCGTCTCTTCTAAATTACTGGATGCGCTTTCTAGCTGTGAAGTACCATGCTTACCTGGTGTATCAAATACTTCTGACATATTACTTGCAACAGAGTTTGGTTTTAATGAACAAAAATTATTCCCCGCTTCTCTTGCTGGAGGCCAGCCTTTTTTAAAAGCAGTATCGAGCGTATTTAAAGATGTTCGCTTTTGTCCAACAGGTGGAATAAATCAAGATAATTATCAAGAATATCTAGCTCTGAGTAATGTTTTTGCCGTAGGCGGTACATGGGTAGCCAATCCTCAATGGGTGATAAATAAACAATGGCAACTTATTACACAGGCATGTTCACACGTACTCGAAGTTAAATAATTTAAGTTTATAAAATTTGCCACCGGTGGCTAAATAGGTAAAAGAAATGAATGCAGGAATTTCCATGACGAAGAATATTGAACAATTAAAATTACACCCGGACCGTCTTTTCTCAAGTGATCCAAGCGTTATTAAGATTGCACGCCAACTGTATGAAAAAATAAAGGATTTACCAATTATTAGCCCACATGGGCATACGGATCCAAGTTGGTTTAACGAAAATAAGAACTTTGGCAACGCAACTGAACTCTTTATTAAACCTGATCACTATGTATTTAGAATGCTGTACAGCCAAGGTATTGATCTTACCACGCTAGGGATCCCCGAGCATGGCCTTGAAGGCGATATGGAACGCTCGAGAAATGCGGATCCAAAAGAAGCGTGGCAAATTTTTGCTGACAATTATCACCTATTTGCTGGCACACCCAGTGGTTACTGGTTAGATGCGGTATTTAGTGATGTATTTAACTTTACAGAAAAACTTTGCTCTGTAAATGCACAAGACTACTATGAAAAAATAACGGCAGCCTTAGCAACAGAAGCATTTAAGCCACAAGCACTGATGGACAGATTCAACATTGAACTAATTGCAACAACTGAAGGTGCTTTGGATACACTCGCGCACCATAAAGCGATTACTGGTACATCGATGGAAAAACGTGTTATTACCTCGTTTAGACCAGATGATGTTGTTGATGCAAGCCGAGAAGACTTTATTGAAAATATAAAAAAACTAGGTGAACTAACCAACCAAAATACTGCTACATGGCAAGGTTATCTAAGTGCAATTCAAACTCGCCGTGATTATTTTAAACAAGAAGGCAGAGCAACAGCAACTGATCATGGTCACCCTAGTGCACTAACTGCTGATTTAAGTTTAAATGAATGTGAAGCCCTTTTTGAAAAATGCCGTACCGGTCAAGCAACAGAACAAGAACAAGAGCTTTTTCGCGCCCAAATGCTAACTGAACTGGCTGGAATGAGTATAAAAGATGGCCTAGTGATGCAAATTCATCCGGGGGCACACCGAAATCATAACTTACCAATATTCAATCAATTTGGCCGAGATAAAGGCGCAGATATACCAAGTCAAACCGAGTATGTTAATGCACTTAAACCGCTGTTAAGTAAATACGGAAATAACCCAAATCTAAAGATTATTCTTTTTACCCTTGATGAAACAACTTACAGTCGTGAACTTGCGCCGCTCGCAGGCCACTACCCTAGTTTAAAACTAGGCCCAGCATGGTGGTTCCATGATAGCCCCGCAGGTATGTTAAGATTTCGTCAGCAAGCAACTGAAACTGCTGGATTTTATAACACGGTGGGCTTTAATGATGATACGCGAGCATTTTTATCAATTCCTGCACGTCATGATGTAGCACGCAGAGTAGATTGCCGATATTTAGCCGAGTTGGTAACAAATCATCAAATTAATGAAGAAACAGCTCACACGTTAGCTTATCAATTAACCTATGGGTTAGTTAAAAAAGCATATAAATTAGATTAGCTTATTTAATTAACAGCCAAGTACTTTTTGCTTGGCTGTTATTATTGGGAGAAGATTATGACAATAAACGCCCCTTTAAAACAGTTTGCACTCACATCCGGTGCTATTATTTTTGCAAGTTTGTTTCTATCGGCTTGCCAGCAAAAAGAAAGCACTGCAGCATTACCAATACTTAAAAAAGCGCCCCCTTTAGCACAAATAGAAATCAGTAACCCCTCTGATTTTGCACGTACTGATGAGCCTATCTACGTGAGCTACTACGATTTAGGTCTCACATCAAAAGAAGCACTCAGCGTTTTCAGTGCTGATGTGGAACTTCCAAGTCAAGCAGTTGATATTGACTACGATGGCACTGTTGATGGACTTTACTTTGTTGTTGATTTAAATAACAGCACACCTGTCAGTATTACTATTGAAAATACACCTGTTAGTGTTAAACCTGTCGATAAAGTAAAACGAGTACAGGCAGATCTTGCCCATAAAGTTGCTGGGCAATGGCTCCCACATAGTCGCCCCCCTAAACACCAAATAAATACAGGTAAAAAAGAATACGTTGGAGGTCATTTTGAAAATGTTAAATCGCTTACACCGCCAGATTACTATACGGACCATTCAAATTGGATACGCTATGAAGGACCGGGTATTGAATCAGACAAAGTAGGCTATCGCTTTTATTTAGATTGGCGAAATGGCTTTGATATTTTCGGCAAATTAACACCAGAACCCGTGTTACACCAAATTGGTTTAGATGGATATGAATCTTATCATCACAAAGCACGTTGGGGGATGGATATCCTTAAAGTAGGAAGCTCTCTCGGTGCAGGCGGCTTTGGTGTAATGAATACAAAAAACCAGCTTGAGCACGTCGCTAATGTAAAAACACGGACAGCACGCATTGTCGAAAATGGCGATTTACGCGCGAGTGTACAGCTAGATTATAACGACTGGAAAAGCTCATATAATCAACAAAATCTTGTTGCTGATATTAGTATGCATGCAGGTTCACGCCTGGCAAATGTAGCACTAAAGCTAAGTAAAGATTTACCGAATATGGCTACAGGCATTGTTAAACATGAAAATACTGTGTTCATACAAGGTGATTTAAGCAACTTAAGTAACTATGGCTATAGCTATATTGCTAGTTGGGGTAAACAAAGCTTAGATAAATCACCACTTGGTATGGCTATTTTTTTCAAAAAAGGCGATCTAAAAAAAGTAACCGAAGATAAAAACAACTATCTCGCGATACTTGAGCCTAAAGGGGATAAATCTCAGCAACGTGTTAATTACTATTTTGCTTCAGTGTGGCAACTAGAAAGCGGCATAAATAGTAAAGATGCTTTTATTGATTATTTAAACAAGGAAGCCGAAAAATTAACACAAAAACCACGTTTACGAATTAAAACGCGTTTATCAGCAGCTCAATTCAAAGCACCACTTGATGCAAAAAGTGCTTTAAAGTGGACACAGGCATTAGCTGACACCGAGCTTTCTCATAAAGTACTTGGTTATCACTATATGGGCTGGGATGTAAACCGTAAACGCTTACCAAAATTTGAATACGATATCATTGGTATTCAGCCTTACGCATATAATCAGTTAGCTCTATTGACCGGAAAAAAACAGTACAGCGAAGTCATTGAAAAAGTAACCGCGAGCTTCATTTCTGATCAAGGTAAAATTTATGCGTATAAGAAAAGTAACTTCAATATTGATAACATCCCCCCCGGCCAAAACTTAATTAGCTTATATGAGCGTACTGGTGAGGCTAAATACCGTGTAGCTATTGAAACACTTAGAGAACAATTACACGATCAACCACGCACCTCTGCTGGTGCTTTTTGGCATAAAAATAAATACCAAGGTCAAGTATGGTTAGATGGTGTTTACATGGGTATGCCATTTTTAGCTCAGTACGCAAAAAAATTCGAGCTTGGTCATAAACAGCAAGAAACGCTTAATGAAGTAGTCAACGAATTTAAACTTACTCGCGAATTTTTACGCGACTCAAATACAGGGCTTTACTACCATGCATGGGATGAGCTAAAAGCACAAAGTTGGGCTGATAAAAACACTGGATTATCGCAAGAATTTTGGGCTCGCGGCATGGGCTGGTTAGCCATGGCTGTTGTTGATGTACTGGATTATATTCCGACAGAAAATATCGAGCAGCGTGATTTTTTAGTCACAATGATTGGTGAGATTGCCGTTAGCCTAAAAAGTGTTCAAGATCAAAACACCGGAACATGGTGGCAAATACTTAACAAACCTGCACAGCGCGGTAATTACCGCGAGTCGTCAGCCACAGCAATGTTTATTTACTTTTATGCCAAAGCAATCAATAAAGGCTACTTAGCTAAAGAATATACTGCTTTAGTAAAATCAGCTTATAAAGGTTTACTCAGTGAATTTACCCTTGTTCATAAAGATGGAACTGTTTCTATGCTAAATCAATGCTACGTAGCAGGGTTAGGTTTTGGCCGCGATGGAAGCTATGACTATTACATGAGCGAACCTATTAGCCGTAACGATCCCAAAGGTGTTGCACCATACATTTTGGCCGGTATCGAAATGGTTAAGCTACTAGATATAGATAACTCAGTAAAGTAAGTCATTCTTCAAAATAAGGTTGCGTTACTATGCATTTACCATTTAGTTCAGCTGTATTTTCAGTGCTTACCTGTATTTTTTGCTGTGTTTTTACTTTGAAAGCCGAGCCATTACCAAATGAAAATTTATGGTCTATCAGAATGGCTGAATCAGAGATGCAGCGCAACCCACAGGCGTATACCCTCGATTGGCGCAAAGCGCCACGTTGGGATTACACACACGGCCTTGAGCTACTCGCATTCTCTCGACTTTATCAAAATACAAAAGACAAACGCTACTTTGATTATATACTTACTCTGTTGATAGCTTAATTAATGAAGATGGCACCATTAAAAGCTATCAACAGAGTAAGTATAATATTGATATGCTCAACGCCGGTAAATTATTGTTTTTTATGTATGATGAGACTAAAAACAATAAATATCGCTTAGCAATCGATACTCTTTACAAGCAGCTAGAACATCATCCTCGTACTAAAGAAGGTGGGTTTTGGCATAAAAAGCGTTATACCTCCCAAATGTGGCTCGATGGGCTTTATATGGGTGCGCCCTTTTATGCACAATATATACGCCGCTATGGCAGCGAAACGCAATTCGACGATGTAATCAAACAGTTTGAATTAATAGAAAAATACCTTTATCGCAGTGATACTAAACTACCTGTACATGGGTGGGATGAATCTAAACAACAGGCATGGGCAAATCCTAAAACAGGACAATCGCCTAATCATTGGTCTCGTTCTATTGGTTGGTATGCCATGGCAATGGTTGACGTACTTGACCAACTCCCGAACAATTACAATAAAAAAATGTGGCTAAACACACGCTTTAAGGCGCTAATTGATGCCGCTCTTATTTACCAAGATAGTTCTGGCACCTGGTTTCAAGTAACTGATAAAGCAAGTATTAAAGGCAACTACCTAGAATCATCAGGCAGCGCTATGTTAACTTATGCTATGGCTCAAGGTGTTATGAACGACTACCTTCCTGCGGACTACTTGTTACATGCACAGCGAAGCTACAACGGTTTAATTAAACAATTTATTTTAGTCGATGCAACGAACCAACGTATTTCTTTTACTCAGACATGTGCCGTAGCAGGCCTTGGTGGTACACCCTATCGCGATGGTAGCTTTGGGTATTATATAAGTGAGGATATTCGAGCCAATGATCCTAAAGGCGTAGGGCCATTTATTTTAGCTAGCCTTGCTTTGATGCGTTAAGGCCTAATAATGCGACCAATAAATATAATAATACTGTTAAAATTTTTTGTATATTACTTCGTTACTTTTTCATTTTCATTTTCAGCCAAATCAATTGCCCCACCAGACGCGGCCTATGTAACAGATAATACTGGTATTAACCGCGTTAGTTTAAATACCGACGATTATACAAATCCTATATTACACGCCGATTATTCCGATCCTGATGTTGTTGCTGTCAATGGCCACTACTACATGACCGCGTCTAGCTTTAATTCAGCCCCAGGATTGCCAATACTTCATTCAACCGATTTAGTTAATTGGTCTTTAATTAATTACGCACTTACAGAACAGATCCCCGTAACGCATTACCAAAAAGTGCAACATGGTAATGGTGTTTGGGCACCAAATATACGTTATCACAATAACTTGTTTTGGATATTTTACCCAGATCCTGATTTTGGTATTTATGTTACCACGACAGCCAATCCAGCAAAAAAATGGAGCAAACCGCGCTTAATTTTATCAGGAAAAGGACTCATCGATCCAACACCTCTGTGGGATGATAACGGTAAAAGTTACTTATTACATGCTTGGGCAAAGAGTAGAGCAGGCTTTAATAATGTTTTAAGTTTGAGGGAAATGACAAGCGATGCATCATCGGTAAGCAGCCTATTTACTCATATCATTGATGGCAAAAATTTCCCTGGATATAGGACGATTGAAGGACCCAAATTTTATAAGCGTAATGGCTATTATTATATATTTGCCCCAGCAGGTGGCGTTGATTTAGGTTGGCAATCGGTGTTTCGTAGTAAAAATATAGCCGGTCCTTACCAAGCTAAAATAGTTATGAATCAAGGTAGTTCTATTATTAATGGCCCGCATCAGGGTGCTTGGATACATACTGACTTTGATGAAGATTGGTTTATCCACTTTCAGTCAAAAAAAGCGTATGGCCGTATCGTACATTTACAACCAATGCAGTGGAAAAATGATTGGCCTATCATCGGCAAAGACGAAGACGGTGATGAAATAGGTGAGCCTGTTTTACGCTATAAAAAACCAGTGCATAGCGATACAGTGACGATTAAATCACTTAAAGCAAGTGATGATTTTACTGCTGAACAACTGGCTCTACAATGGCAATGGAATGCAAATTCTGATGTACGTTGGTATTCGCTAACTAAAAAGCTTGGTGTTTTGCGCTTATATCAGCAGAAAAAAATAGCCGAAAGCAATGACAGCTTGTGGTTAACACCTTCTCTATTACTACAAAAATTACCCACAAATACCTTTACTCTAACCACTAAACTTACGTTACCTAAATTGCCATTAAAAGGCCAAGCAGGACTTGTTTTATTTGGTGAGAACTATGCATGGATCGGTATTACTTATGATAAAGAAACGCAAACTAATCAACTGGTTTACGCACAATGTATAAATGCACGTAAAGGCTGTAATGAACACTTAAAAGAACCTCAACCTTTCTCTGGTAATAATGTTGAGTTACGTATGACAATGCAACCCACTGGCGATGCTATTTTTAGTTATCGCACTAATAGCACAGATCCTTTTCGAATTATTGGTGAACATTTTAGTGCTACAAAAGGACGCTGGGTAGGAGCAAAAGTGGGTTTATTTCATGTTGCATCTAAGCCAAACGCAACGCAATTTATAGATGTTGATTATTTTCGTTTCACACCAATAGAGCAAAATTAAAAATGCGTAATAGCAACAGATTAATTTATTGTATTATACTCATTCTAGGTAGCTTTTTTATAATATCATCCGCATATGGAAAAGAGTACACGTTGCAAAATAGGTATAAAAAATTAATAAAGGATTACCCACAAATACAGTTACCCTCACAAACAATACCCCGCGAAATCTTGTCCTATCAGGATGTTGTTTATAAAAAAGTTACCGACCATGTATTAGCAATGTCTATTTATCGCCCCAAAAATTCAACCGCTTCCTTACCACTTGTTGTCATGATTCATGGTGGGGGCTGGCAATCAGGAACACCTGAACTATTAAAAACATTAGCATTTTCTATTGCAGCACAAGGGTTTGTGGTTGCAGTGCCTGCATATAGATTATCAACAGAGGCGCAATATCCTGCTGCAATTAATGATTTAGCCACTGCGCTGAATTGGCTTACAACTCATAAAGCACAATATAATATAGATACATCAAAACTAGCGCTAATTGGCAGCTCTGCAGGAGGGCAAATGGCGGCCTTACTGGCCTACAGTCAAGGGCAATTAAAAGAAACTAATAACCCACTTATAAAAGCTAACGTATTAATAAATATTGATGGATTGAGCGATTTTACAACACCTATAGCCCTACGCTATGAAAATGACCCAAGTAAAAAAATAACATCTGCGAGTGCTTGGCTCGGTTCGCGATATGAAGATAACCCCCAGCGTTGGCATAATGCGTCACCAATTAACTATATTAACGCAAGCTCACCCGCGACCTTATTTATCAATAGTAGTGCTAAGCGTTTTTATGCAGGCAGAGAAAAAGCCATCCAAAAGTTAAACTTTCTGGGTATAACCACTGAAGTTTATCAATTTAAGGATGCTCCTCATTGTTTTTGGCTATTCCAACCGTGGCAAACAGACACAATAAAAGCAATGACGTTATTTTTAAAAAAACAGCTATAACGGGTATTTTATACCAACCGGCTTATATATGGGGTCTATTTAACGATAAGAAAATTGCACTATAACTAGGGGCTGTTGATCTTTGTAGTATATATATTAATCAGCCCATATTGGTAGCCACATCATAGTGAATGCTAAAGCGAGCATGGAATGATAATTCCGCTCAAGCTTTTCATACCGTGTGGCTATCCCTCTATATTGTTTGATCCGACCAAAGGCATTCTCAACTAAGTGCCTATATTTGTACATGCACCAGTCAATATCTTCATTACCCACTAAACTGTTATCCTTGCGTGGAATAACGGGTGTAGCGCTATTGTCACGAATAAACTCTCTTAGTTTTTCACTATCGTAGCCTTTATCTGCGACAACAACATTACTCGTTGGGCAATTGGCTACAAGTGACTCTGCATGGACGATATCATGCGTATTTCCACAGGATAATTCATAATAAACAGGCAATCCTCCGCTATCTACTGCAAGATGAATTTTAGTCGAATTACCACCTCGACTCTTACCGATTGATTCATTGTCAGCGGTTCTTGCACCGCAACTATGCTGGTGAGCCCTGACAATACTGCCATCAATAAAGATCCAATCCATATCAGCATAGTGGGATAACACTCGAAATAATTCATTCAAAATATCTTTTTTGGACCATAAATTAAATCGTCTATAAATAGCACTCCACGAGCCGAAATAAGACGGTAAATCTCGCCAAGGAATACCGGTACGCATCCTATAGAGTATGCCTTCGAGCGTTTTTCTATGCTCAGGCTTATTATAAATTCGACCACTTAAGTGCATTACTTTTGATAAGACATTCCATGTCGCGTCTGTTAACATTAATCTTGGCATGAGGGTTCGGTGTAACGTTTTTTAGCGAATTCAATTATACCTTATCCTTATGCTGTTTGTTTTTTATACCGCAAAGATCAACACGCCCTAGGCAAAAAATTTTATATCTAATTGTTCTAAATAAAAAATTTTTAACAACATTATAGAGTGATTTAATTCATTAAATTGTTCAAGTATTTATGCCGTTTGGTATTATTCGCTACATTGCCCTGTTGACTCTCGCTTAACTAAAGTGGGCGTAACCGTTTTTTGAAGTGGTAACTTTTCTTTTTTTGCACGTGACTTATTTATTAACTTTTGTACTGCTAAACATGCCATATTATAAACAGGTTGACGAATCGTCGTTAACGAAGGAATAATGCGCGACGCTAAAATATTATCATCAAATCCTGCAACTGAAAGCTCATCGGGTACTTTGATATTTAAGTTACTTGCAACTCGTAATGCCGCTGCGGCCATTTCATCATTATTAGCTACAATAGCAGTTGGTCTATTAGGCGTGTCTAACAGTGTTTTTGCGCACATTAAGCCACTTTCGTAATTATTTTTCCCTTCCACAATACGACTGTCTGGTAGTTGCACATTGTAAACCTGTAACTCAGCCAAAAAACCAGCTAAACGCTCAGTAGATGAACGAAAATGTTGCGGCCCAGAAATAAAACCAATATCGGTATGACCAAGTTCAACTAAATGGCTTGCCATATCACGCATGGCTGCACGCTCATCCGAGACAACTATATTGTCTGCATCATCTAAATCAACAGAGGCAAGGCGTACATAAGGACATTGTGCTTCACGAAGAGCCGCCGCAAGTGCTTTATTTTCAGATACTGGTGGTAGGATAATCACGCCATCTAATTTTGAGCGTGAAATAAAACGTAAGCAATCATCAATAAAGTCCTCATGCTTTGACGACCCAGGGTGAACAACTAGCTCATAACCCAGTTCGGCGCACACACTTAAAGCACCGCGTTGTACTTGGTCAATATAAAGCGCATCAGGGTTATCATAAATTAGCCCTAATAAATAAGAACGACTAGATGCGAGTCCACGAGCCTGCTTATCTGGTGAAAAGCCTGTTTCTTTAATTATTTCCAGTACCCGCTCACGCGTTGCCTCACCTACTGCTGGTGAGCAGTTAATTACGCGAGAAACAGTACGTTTTGAAACACCTGAAAGCCGTGCTACATCATTGATCGTTACTGACATTATAAGTTCCTGAACAAGGGTAATCTTCAATTTTACCAGCTACTTGATGTCTGTAAAGAAACCATTGCAGTGATTAGTCTTTCAAGGCAAAAATGAACCCAAAAATAAATTATTTTGTAAGACAATAGTTATAACAGCGGTTGGCTTTTACGCAAAATAAATTCGACCAACCGCTTTTTGTATAGCATATTGTAGTAGATTCAGCGCTGTTAGCGTGAAAATTACGGCTTAAGACAAGTTTATTATCCCAAGTTCAGATTATGTTACTCAATAAGACCAAATAAGCGAGGTAAAAACTCACTCACAGCAGGTACGTATGTAACCAGCATTAAAACTAAAAACATAACGATATATAATGGGATCATTGGCTTAATAATTTTATGAAGAGACGTTTTAGCCACTGCACAACTTACAAAAAGTACACTTCCTACTGGTGGCGACACCAACCCTATGGATAAATTTAATACAATCATAATACCAAATTGTATAGGCGACATACCAAACTGTTCAGCCACAGGCAAAAATATTGGCGTAAAAATAAGCACCGCAGGAGTCATATCGATAAATGCTCCCACTAGAATTAAAATCAAGTTTATGAGTAATAATATAATAATTGGGTTATCACTGAGTGTTAAAAAGAAATCACTGACAATTTGCGGAATATGGGTAAACGATAGCAGCCAAGACATTGCAGAAGAAGCACCAATGATGAGCATTACAATCGCGGTTGTTTCACATGCTTTTAGTAATATTCCAGGTAACGCGGCTAAACTAATTTCCTTATAAACAATAACAGATAATATTAACGCATAAATTACCGCGATTGCCCCCGCTTCAGTTGCAGTAAATACCCCTCCAATAATACCGCCTATTACAATAAAAATAAGCAGTAAACTAGGAAAGGCAGCCAACACTTTTTCAATAACAATTTTCAACGGTAGGCGTGCTGTTACAGGGTATTTATTTTTAATAGAATACACCGCACAAACAGTCATTAATGCAAGTCCAACTAATATACCCGGAAGGTAGCCTGCTATAAATAATGCCGCAATTGAAACACCACCACTGGCGATTGCATAAATAATTAAAATATTACTGGGTGGAATTAGCATGCCCGTCGTGGATGCCGTCGCGGTGACAGCAGCCGCAAAGTTTTCACTGTAACCATGCTTTTTCATCTCTGGTACCATAAAACTACCAATCGCTGAGGTTGCAGCTACAGCAGAACCTGATATTGCACCAAATAGCATACACGACAAAACATTTACCAACGCTAAGCCACCAGGTAAAAACCCTATTAATGCCATCGCACATTCGATTAACCGCTTGGCGATCCCTCCTTGGCCCATGATAAGCCCAGAGAGAATAAAAAATGGAATAGCAAGTAAAGCAAAACTATCTAATCCACCAGCTAGCTGTTGGGCGATAGTCGTCGCCGCCGGCGTAAAATCCATATGCATTAATAAGGCGAGTAAAGTAGCTAAACCAATGCATATTGAAATAGGGACATTAATAAGTAGTAATGCAAAAAAAGTAACGACGAGAATTATTGCTGTAAAATCCATTACACCTCCTCCTTCTGTCTAGTAGCGGCTAATTGAAGTAAATTATCTAAGCAATTAATCGCAATAAGTACCCCGCTTAATGGCAACACTAAATAAACAAATCCCATATTAATGCCTAAAGCTGCTGATGTTTGCTTCAAATCAAAGCTTAATAGCATCAATAAAGCGCCCCCATAAATTAATAGACTGCTGGCTGTTATTAGCGCTATTAATTCTATCAAAATAGCGCATTTGTGCTTTAGTCTCGGTTTCATTTTTTCATAAAACAGATCAAGCCCTAAATGTGCACGTGTTCGATAAGCGTAGGCTGCACCTAATACGCCAATCCAAATAAGCAAAAAGCGCGCTAATTCTTCGGTATATGAACTTGGCGAACGCATTATAAATCTCGAAAAAACCTGCCAGCAAACCACCGCAACAATGGCAACCATAGCCATAATCAAAATACGCTCAATTAGGTGATTTAAAAGTGTGTTAAATTTACGCATCATCTCTCACTACATTGCTTTAATTTTTGTTATTACTTTTGCAACAGGAGTGTTGTCAAAAGACGCATGAAACTCAACGACTTGATCGCGAAATGCTTTTTTATCTGGATAGGTTACTTCAACACCCGCTTCAATTACTTTTGCAAGGGCGTCATCAGAAGCGGTTTGCCATAACGAACGCTGGTACTTTACTGAATCAGCCATTGCTTGGCTTAGCCATTGCTGCTGCTGGGTATTTAACGAATCCCACACACTTTGGCTGGCTATAATCACATCAGGTACAAACGTGTGTTCATCTAATGAATAATATTTTGCTATTTCATAATGGCGAGATAAGTAATAACTAGGTGGGTTATTCTCTGCACCATCAACAACACCTTGTTGCAGAGCTGCATAGAGTTCACCCCATGCAATAGGCGCAGCTGCACCACCAAGGGCTTGAACAGTGGCAACCGCAGTTGGACTATTCAGTACTCTTATTTTTTCACCCACTAAGTCATCAGGTGTGTTGATTGGTTTATTCGTTGTATAAAAACTACGGCTACCCGCATCGTAATAACCCAGCCCTTTAAGTTTTGCAGTTGCAACCTTATCGAGCAGATTTTGGCCTGTTTCGCTATTAAGTACTCGCCAAAAATGTTCACTATCTCTGAATAAGTAAGGGATACCAAATACTTTCATTTCAGGTACAAACCCTTCAAGAGGACTGGCTGATACTTTGGTTATAGCAAGGCTGCCTATTTGCAATAGTTCAATTAATTCTCGCTCAGAACCAAGTTGGCCACCTGGGTAAATTACTATCTCCATACTCCCCTTTGAATAGTAATCTAGCCGCGTTGCCATAAATTCCATCGCCTTGTGAACCACATGACGAGTATCAAGTGTATGCGCTAATGTTAAACGTATGGTTTTTTTATCATCGCTACAACTGGTGAGTAGCCCGATCGATAAAACCAAAAAAACGACATTGAGAAGATTCTTATGCATTATTATATTTCTTCTTATCAGTGTGTGTGAATAAGCGATTGTACGAACTACATTACCTCAGTTCATGAGGCTGATATTTATCCATATCATCATAATCTAGATTTTCGCCAGCCATCCCCCAGATAAAACTGTAGTTTTGAGTACCCGATCCAGAATGAATAGACCACGCAGGTGAAACAACGGCCTGTTCATTATGTATCCATAAATGGCGCGTTTCTGTGGGTTCTCCCATAAAATGGCACACAGCTTGTTGCTCTGGTATTTCAAAATAAAAATACACTTCATTACGTCGATCATGTTGATGAGCAGGCATTGTATTCCATACACTACCAGGCTTTAGCTCAGTCAAACCCATTTGTAATTGGCAAGTTTTTACAACTGTATTAATCAGCATTTGGTTTATATCACGCTCGTTAGACGTTTCTAAAGCGCCTAAATGCAAGACGTTTGCATCATTACGGGTAACTCGTTTATTTGGGTATTTATGGTGTGCTGGCGCCGAATTTAAATAAAACTTAGCTGGATTTGTGTTATCACAGCTTTTAAACGTCACATTTTTTGATTCTTTGCCTATATACAAAGCATCTTTGTAGTTAAGTTCAAACGTCTCATTGTCTGCAGTTACCGTACCTCGGCCGCCTACATTGATAATGCCCAATTCACGTCCATTCAAAAAATGAGCTGCTTTAAGGTTATCGACTGTCTCTAGCGTTAAAGCTCCTGCTGTTGGAACCGCACTACCTACCATAAAACGTTCGTAATGCGTGTACAGCCAATAAATTTTGTCTACTTGCATAAGCTTATCAACCAAAAACTCATCTCTGAGCTGCTGTGTATCGTAGCCTTTCACTTCATTTGGACCAACGGCGTAACGTGACTCAATTTCTGTACTCATAGTTTGCTACCTAAAATAAAGTTATCGTGCTAACCAGCCGCCATCAACAGCTAAAATATGACCATTAACATAATCGCTAGCAGCTGATGATAAAAAGATGGCGGTTCCAATTAAATCCTCAGCTTCACCCCAACGCCCTGCTGGTATACGTTTTTCGATCTCACTGTTTCGAGTAGGATCATCTTGTAAAGCTTGTGTGTTATCGGTTTTAAAGTAACCGGGAGCAATTGCATTTGTTTGAATATTATATTGCGCCCATTCATTCGCTAATGCTTTAGTTACGCCTGCAATAGCATGTTTACTTGCTGTGTAAGCAGGTACTGTCATGCCACCACTATATGAAAGCATTGACGCAATATTGATAATTTTCCCTTGCCCTTTTTTAATCATTGCAGGTGCAAGTGCCTGAGCAAGTAAAAAACTAGCATCAACATTTACTTTCATTACGTTTTGCCACTGCTCGTACGGATAATCTACGGCTGGACTTCGAAAAATAGTGCCACCTACATTAATTAAAATATCAACAGTCCCAGCATACTCTAATGCACGCTCCGCAAGCGAAACTACAGCATCTTCGCGGCTTAAATCAGCAGATAATTCAATCACTTGCCCTGATTCATTTTTAATCATCTGGCACGTGTTTTTGCAACCATTCTCTTGGCTACTGCTACATATAATATTTGCACCTGCTTGAGCTAAACCCAAGGCTATTTGCTGCCCTAATCCACGGCTGGCCCCAGTTACTAAGGCCGTCTTTCCCTTTAAATCGAATAAATGCATGCTCATTGCCAATTCCTATCGTTAATCTCTATATTTATATAATGTAAATAAAATAATTTGAGTTGTTAAAAGCCATTCTTCGCTACCGGTGGCAGTTTGTCAAATTTAATTTGCCACCGGTGGCATTTATAAGTAGTATGAAATCAACAACAGGCCAATCGATACTCAAAATGGGTTATATTATGCAAACATTGAATAGAAAAAACTTTAATAAAAACAAATACCCAACAAAAATAATGCAATTTGGTGAAGGTAACTTTTTACGCGCTTTTGTCGATTGGCAAATAGATAAATTAAACCAAACGAGTGATCTAAGTGCAGGCATTGCAATTATTCGCCCAATTGATTACGACACATTACCGCTGCTAAATACACAAGATGGTTTGTACACCACTATTATTCGTGGCTTAAATGAGCAAGGTGAAACCGTAAGTGAAGAGCGTATTATTGGTTGCGTTAATGAAGAGATCCCTATTTATAAAAACCTTGAGCGTTTTTTAGAGCTTGCTACAAATTCTGATTTGAAAATCATTTTTTCAAATACAACTGAAGCAGGCATAGAGTACATTGATTCAGACAAGCTAGAGGATAAACCTGCAAAAGCATTCCCAGCAAAGCTAACACAATGGTTATTTCATCGATTTAATCACTTTACTGGCTCAGCAGAAAGTGGCATGGTCATTATTCCGTGCGAACTTATTGATTACAATGGCGAAAAGCTCAAAGAAATCGTTTTAAAGTACGCAAAAAATTGGCAATTACCAGAAGAGTTTACCCAATGGTTAAATGTACATAACCATTTTTGCTCAAGCCTAGTTGACCGTATTGTGACAGGCTTTCCACGAGACGAACATCAACAACTGCAAGAGTCACTCGGTTATTTAGACAACTTTATGGTCACTGCCGAGTATTTTCACTTATTTGTTATTCAAGGACCAAAACATCTCGCTGAATTATTGTGTTTGAAAGACAGTGACGTAAATATAAAAATTGTCGACGATATTTCACCTTACAAACAACGTAAAGTGGCTATTTTAAATGGAGCACATACAGCGTTAGTGCCGCTGGCATATATGGCAAATATTGACTCGGTTGGTGATGCCCTTAGTACTCAATTATTTGAACGGTATTTAACTCAACTCATTGCAGATGAGATTATTCCGACCCTTGATTTACCCTCAGATGAGCTAAAGAAGTTTGCCAGCGATGTACTTAACCGCTTTAGAAACCCCTATATTTGCCATCTACTATTGTCTATTTCACTAAACAGTATGACTAAATTTAAGACACGCCTGCTACCTCAGCTATTTAAATATGTGGAATTAAACCAAAAGGTTCCTGAGTTAATTGCGATGGCAATGGCTGGACAAATTTTATTTTACCGTGGTTTACGTAATGATGAGCCTATAGCTCTCAGTGATAGCGAACAATGGTTAGCGTTTTTTAAAGACAACTGGCTGGAGTATGACCGCGGTAGCTTAAGTATTGATCAATTGGTTGAAAAGTTCCTAGCCTGTGATTGGCACTGGGAAACAAATTTAAATGATATTTCAGGCCTTAAACAAAGCATCGTAGGTTATCTACAGAGTATGTTGAACACCAGTGTAGCAGCCACCATTGAAAGTAAATTAGGTCAATAAAATGAAACCATTAATCAAATTACACCCAACCGATGATGTAGCAATTGCCATGCGCAATATTGGAGCAGGCGAAACATTACCGGTTGATGGCATCGACATTTTAGTAACTCAAGATGTAGACAAAGGTCATAAAGTAGCTTTGCGTGACATAGAAAAAGACGAGAAAGTTATAAAATATGGAGCTCCAATTGGCTTTGCTTTAGCTAATATACCAAAAGGTACGTGGGTTCATACACACTGTGTTAAAACCACCCTAAACGATGAACTTGAATATCAATACACCCCTGAGTTTATTGACCAAGCAGCAGCAACTCCATCACCCGATGTTAATATTTATCGTCGTAAAAATGGCGAAATTGGTATACGCAACGAGATTTGGCTTATCCCTACTGTTGGCTGTGTAAACGGTATGATTGCACAAATGAAAAAAGAGTTTATGCAACGAAACCCTGATCTTGGCATTGACGGAATTCATGTTTTTCCTCATCAATTTGGCTGCTCACAGCTCGGTGATGATTTAGAAACAACCCGTATTCTTTTACAAAACATGGTATTGCACCCTAATGCAGGCGGTGCGTTGGTTGTTGGCTTGGGGTGTGAAAACAACCAATTAAATGTGTTTAAAGAAGGGCTTGGGGATTTTGATGAAAACCGCGTTAAATTTTTAATCACACAACAAGCTGATGACGAAATTGAAGATGGTGTCGCTCTTCTCGAAGAAATTTATAGTCGAATAAAGCACGACAAACGCGAACCTGGAAAATTAAGTGAAGTTAAATTTGGTTTAGAGTGTGGTGGCAGTGATGGCCTATCGGGCATAACAGCTAACCCTATGCTAGGTGTGTTTTCAGATTATTTAATAGCCCAAGGCGGTACAACCGTGTTAACCGAAGTACCAGAAATGTTTGGTGCCGAAACGCTATTAATGTCGCGTTGTAAAGACGAAGCAACCTTTCATAAGTTAGTTGAAATGGTTAACAACTTTAAAGGTTATTACAAAGCACATAATCAACCCATCTACGAAAATCCGTCACCTGGAAATAAAAAAGGCGGAATAACCACATTGGAAGATAAATCACTAGGGTGTACACAAAAAGCTGGCAGCAGCAAAGTACAAGCCGTCTTACACTACGGTGAACGTTTGAGCGTACCCGGTTTAAACTTACTAGATGCACCTGGCAATGACCCAATTGCAACAAGTGCTTTAGGTGCTTCTGGTTGCCACATTGTACTATTTACCACTGGTCGTGGCACCCCTTATGGCGGCTTTGTTCCTACGCTTAAAATTGCCACTAATTCAGAGCTAGCCAAGAAAAAAACACGCTGGATAGACTTTGATGCTGGTGTGCTCATCAACGATGTAAGTATGGAGCAAGTGCATGGTGAGTTTGTTGACTTGCTTGTTGAGATAGTCAACGGAAAAGAAACCTGTAATGAAAAGAATGATATTCGTGAAGTCGCTATCTGGAAAAAAGGAGTCACGCTTTAAATGTCTATCAAAAAAATAGCAATTATTGGCGAGTGTATGGTTGAGCTATCGGGTCAATTATTTTCTTCTATGCAACAAAACTATGGCGGTGACACAATGAATACCGCTATTTATTTGAAAAAGCTCGCAGGTCAAAGTGTTGACGTAAATTATGTTACTTGCATGGGTGCCGACACATTGAGCACCGCGATGATAAAGCAGTGGCAAAAACATCAATTAAATACTGATTTTGTACTTATCGCACCTGATAAACAGGTTGGTTTGTATATGATTCAAAACGATGTTCAAGGAGAGCGCTCTTTTCAATATTGGCGAAGCGACTCAGCAGCAAAATATTTGGTAACACATCCTGATTTTAACCATATTGTCGCGCTTCTTAGTCATTTTGATGCTATTTATCTATCAGGGATATCACTCGCTATTTTATCAGTTAAAGATTGCAATACCCTGCTTGAAATTCTAACAAAGCTTGCTCATCAAGGTGTCGATATTATATATGACAGTAATCACCGCCCGGCTCTTTGGGCAAGTGATGAACACTGTAAAAAAACCAACAAAGTCATGTATGCGCTTGCTAATTTATCATTGCTCACTTTTGATGATGAAGTACAAATTTGGGCCGATAATAATATTACCGCGTGCCATTTTCGTTTGCACAAAGCCGGCGCTCAGCATGTGCTCATAAAAACAGGTGCTGATGGTTGTCAGTACAGTAATAAAAACACTTCAGAGCCCCGCTATTTTAAAACCAACAAAGTCGATAATGTTACTGATACAACAGCGGCTGGGGATTCATTTAACGCGGGGTTTCTAGCATACTGGCTACACGGTAATTCAATAGAGGACTGTGCCAAAGCTGGTAACTTATTAGCCGGACAGGTTATTCAACACCGAGGGGCGATTGTAGGTATTGATACTGATTCAATAAAAACGTCAATAATAGGTCGTTAATGATGAAGTTTACTTTTTTCGTTATTTGTCTATTGGTTAGTTGCAACATCCACTCAAAAACACCGGCCATTGGAAGTGAGCCCAGTACTATTTTGTATGTGGATAAGCATAACCCTAAATATTTCAGCTCTATTCAACAAGCTATTGATGCGAGTACTCACTTTAAACGCGTTATTATTTTAATCAGCGCTGGCGAATATAACGAAAAGCTATTTATAACTCGCAATAACTTAAGTTTAGTTGGTCAGTCGCAAAGTAATACGCGAATTACTTTTCCTGAGCTTAGAAATAACTGGCGAAAAAATCACGACAGTGATTGGGGGGCGGCGGTTGTAAATATTGACGGTAGCGATATAAATATCGTCAACTTACAAATCAATAATCACTACGGCCGAGAACACAATACTAACGAGCACCAGTTTGCGGTTCGTAGTTTTGAAAAGGCCACCCGCATCACCTTGCATCAATGTAACATTAGTTCCGACGGGGCCGATACTCTGAGTTTGTGGAATAAAAAAGATGGATTATATTACCATTCATATTGCTCATTTACTGGCGCAACCGATATGGTGTGTCCTCGTGGTACCGCGTTAATTGAGCATTCTAAATTCTTCAACATAAAGCAAAGTGCCACTCTTTGGCATGATGGCGAACTCAATGTAAATCAAAAGCTCGTTGTAAATGACAGTGAATTTGATGGTGTAAAAGGTTTTTGGTTAGGTTGACATCATTATGATGCACAGTTTTATTTAATTAATAACCAGTTCTCTAGCCACATGGCTGACAAACCAATATTCAAAAAAACCTACCCTGATAAAAGCCGTAATAAGGCAAACAAATTTGGCGCTAGGTATTTTTTTGCGAATAATCAAAACATTAATAGTTATTCATGGGCACGTAATAATTTTCAGCCCACTAACACTTATTTAGCCCAACAAACTGTCGAACAGTGGGTATTTGGTGATAAATGGCATCCAAATGCCGTACTTCATAATTTAGCACAACAAATAAATAAAACTGCTTTTGCTACTGATAGCTTTAGCTTATAAACATAACAATTTTAGGGTGCATACTTTGGATACAATCAATAAGAAAATTAAATATTTAAGTTTAAGTGTATTTGTTTTATTAGTGGGCGTATTCACCTCTCACGGGTATGCACTCGACTCAAATTTAGCCTTTAAAAATGCCGATGGATACGGGAAATACACGCAAGGGGGGCATGGCGGCAAAATCTATATTGTTAACTCACTGGAAGATAATCCTAAAAACCCAGCAAAGGGAACACTTAGACACGCCTTAAAGCGTAAATACAAGCGCACAGTGGTATTTAATATCTCCGGTGTTATTCATTTAAAAGAACCCATTATTGTAAAAAGTGGCTTTTTAACTATTGCAGGGCAAACCTCTCCTGGTGGCATTACCGTTGCGGGTGCGCCAGTTCAAGTTTCGGATGCTGATCATATCATTATTCGCTATATGCGTTTTCGCCTTGGTACATTTAAATTAGCTGAAGATTCGATGTCCGTGCGCAATAGCCGAGATATAATAATTGATCACTGCTCATTTAGCTGGTCAGTCGATGAAACTGCTAGCTTTTATAATAACCAACGATTCACGCTGCAAAATTCAATTGTAGCTGCGAGCCTTAATCATTCAATCCACCCTAAAGGACACCATGGCTATGGTGGAATTTGGGGGGGGAATAAAGCCAGTTTTATTAATAATGTCATCGCTCATCATAATAGCCGCACACCACGATTAAATGGTTCACGCTTAAAACCCCCTTACGATGAACAGTTTGAATTTGTTGAATTTTCCAACAATATCATTTTTAACTGGGGCAGCAATAATGTTTATGGTAGCGAGAATGGCCGCTTTAACTTAATAAACAACATTTACAAACCGGGACCCGCAAGTAAAGCAATACAACTTGTTGATTTATGGTACTCACCAAATATAACAAAGTCTCAAGCTTATATATCTGGTAACTATTTTGTGGGAGATGAGAAAATAACTGCCGATAACCGACTGGGTGTAAACTATCGCACTAGCAAAGATGCAAAACGTAAAAATATATCAATGGATGATAAACGACTCAGTCGAGTTAAGTTAGAGCCAATCAATGGTGCTGTAAATAGTGCGACAATAAATAGTACTCAAAAAACCTACAGCACACTTATAAAGGAAAAAAACGTAGGGGCTAATTTTAATGCCAATGGCATGTTTTTAGATAATATTGATACACAAGTGTTAAACCAAGTAGATGGTAGTACGCCTATTAATGGCAAAGGTTTAATAAACAGTGAACTAGAAATGATTAAAAGCTGGGAAGAATATGAACGACAATTTCTAGGATTCCCTGACATAATTGATAAAAATAAAGATGGTATAAATGATCGTTGGGCAGCTAAAAATCCAACTAACCAACATAATATAAACGCTTATATAAATTCGATTACGGAGTAATCATTTTTCACTTTTATTATATGAAGGCCGGCTGGTGAATAAAGTCATCCGGCCTTTGAATAGGTCAAACTTAGAGATGACAAATATATTCCTTCGCTAAGCGATTACCCTAGCGCTAACCAGATACCTACAGCAGCCATTAAGCTGCCAGCAATACGGTTCATCCATTTGATATTATCGCCACGGCTTAAAAATAAACGCAGGCTTTTACCGCCTGTTGCGTAAGCTAACATGCATACAAATTCGCTCACCATTATTACACTTAACAATACTAATAGCTGAGGAGCTACAGCATGCTCAACACTTATAAATGGCGGCAGTAGTGAAATCATAAACGCCCAGCCCTTAGGATTTGCAATTGCAGTTACAAAACCTTGGGTAAATAACGACTGCCTACTTACATCACTTGGCTTTGAGGTATCGACCGACATTTTTCCTTTGGCTCGCCACATGTTAACGCCAATATAAATTAAATACGCGCCGCCTACCCACTTTAAAATAGCGAACGCATCTGGGTAATTTAGCATTACGCTTGCAACGCCTAAAACCGCAGCTATAGCAACACTTGCGACACCTAATAGCTCGCCTATCATCATCCATAATGTCCGGCGCACGCCAATGCTCATACCCAAAGTCATACACATACCAGGGGTGATAGACACAAAAAAGAACGTAGGAATAAAAACCGCAAGTGCTGCTACATCAATCATTAATTTACTCTCATATTAAAAGCAAAAACGCGGCTATAAGTAGCCGCGCTGTTACTTACTCATGTTTATTACTATTTCCCAGCACTTACCATTGGTTCAGTAATGACCTCTACTGGCTTTGCTGTATCATTTAACAAATACTTATCTAACCACTGTTCTTGTTCCCACAATACATGCAATAAGCTTTTACGCGCACGGTAACCATGTGCTTCATAAGGGAGCATTACTAAGCGAGCATCTTTACCTAAACCTTTTAGGGCTGCGTACATGCGCTCACTTTGCATTGGGAAGGTTCCTGAATTAGGATCTTCTTGGCCGTGGATCATTAGCATTGGCTCGTTAATTTTTTCAGCATGGAAAAACGGCGACATATTAGCGTACACACTTTGTGCTTGCCAAAAATCACGCTCTTCTCCTTGAAAACCAAACGGCGTTAATGTGCGGTTATACGCGCCACTGCGGGCAATACCGGTTTTAAATAAATCGCTATGAGCCAATAAGTTAGCAACCATAAATGCACCATACGAGTGCCCTGCTATGGCAATTTTATCTTTATCGGCAATGCCTTTTTTAACCAATACATCAACAGCTGCTTGCGCACTTGATACTAACTGCTTTCTAAAGTTATCGTTTGGCTCGCTGCCATCAATACCCACTATTGGCATTTTAGGGTCGTCAAACACGGCAATCCCTTTGGCAAGGTAAGGCATTGGGCCCCAATAACCAATGTAGGTAAATGCATAAGGCGATTCGCGTACTTGCGATGCAACCGCTTTATCTTTGTATTCAAGTGGGTAAGCCCACATAAGTACCGGTAACGGGCCTTGTGCTTTGTCATACCCTGGTGGTAAATAAAGCGTACCAGAAAGCTCAACACCGTCGTCGCGCTTATAACGTAATTGCTCTTTAGTTACCCCTTTAAATGCAGGGTACGGATGCTCAAATGTCGTTAACTGCGTTAGCGTGTCGTTATCTAAATCGCGTATAAAAAAGTTAGGTTGCTCAGTTTTAGATTCACGAATAGTAATAAATCGCTCACCTTCGTCGTCAAGCAGTGCGCGTACGCGCTCGTAGTATGGCGCTTGTGATTGCCATAAACGCTTACTGCTATTTGTTTTAACATCGTACCTATCTAAAAACGGCACATTACCTTGCTCTGAAGCGCCATTACCGCGCAGGTAAATATAACGCCCGCCTACAATCTTAATAACGTTAACACCTAAATCGTTGCGCTCGTAAATTGCATTACCTGGATCTTTATACGCATCGTTATAACTACGCTCTGAAAATAAAACGCGGTTTCTGTCGGCATTTCGTGGTTGTACGATGTAAGTACGTACTTGGCGATCACTAAAGCGCCAATCTGTCAGCATTGCAATGTTCTCGTTGCTCCACTCCATTCCCGCGTAACGGCGCTCTACTTTGGCAAACAATTTAGGCTCGCGTTTAAATGGTGCACGTAAGCTGTAAAGATAATCGTGGTGCTCAACGTCGGTTTTCATGTCGCCGCCATCTTGCGCCTGCGCCCAAATAACTTCAGCGCCTTGATCGGCTCGCCATTCAAAATCACGGCGGCCAGTGCGAACACTGTCGTAACCTTGCGGAATATTATCGGCAAGAGGTTGCTTTGCAAGTTCGGCTAAAACATAACCGCGCATGCCCCATATTTGCCAAGTGCTTGCAAAACGGCTGTACGGTACTTGATACGAAAATGGCTGGCTAATACCTGCAACCAATATATTTGTCGAATCAGGTGATATCGAAAACGCTTTAAATAAAGAAGGACGTCCAATTGCTTGGGCATTACCATCAAGTGTTATGTAAGCCAGCTGACCTAAGCCATAAAATTTAAACTGCGCTTCATCAAATGGGCTTGTTAATAGATTTTGATAAGTGCGGGCGGGCGCTTTTTCGCCAGTGCTTTGTTGAATAACAGGCACTACATTTTGACTGTCGTTTTGCAAAGCAGGTTTACCAACATTTACCGCCAAGTTTGCCACTATGGCGCTACTGTCAGGTAACCATTCGTAGGGAGTTGCTGTTATTACTGAATTGAGTGCTGCACTTGAAAGCTCTTTTGCTTGTTTTGTTTCAACATTGTAAAGCCATAAATTTGCTTGGCTAGGTTGCTCAACTATAAACGCTAAATACTTGCTGTTAGACGACCACTGAGGAGAGCGAATAATACCGCGTGGTAAATTATTAATACTAATCACTGTACCAGTGCGAACATGTTTAAGTTCAACAGCGCTAAACTTAGCGCTCACACGAGAACGCGAAAAATTAGCTGGGTTCAATTTAATCCCTGCAAGCTTAAGCTCTTCTTTTGCAAGCTCATCAAGTGTTACCACTCGTTTGCGTTCAAATAATGCAAGCCACTGACCATCGCTCGACAAGTAACTAGTGGGGGCTAATTTAGCATCAACCAAAGCTGCAAGCTCTGGTGAGGGCATTTGATACCCTTGTTCTGCATAACTTGCTGGCAATAATGCAACACAACAAATAAAGGCAACTAACAGCCTAAAAGCGTTCATGTTTTTATCCTTTTGTTATTTTTTACTTTTATAAACGTATATAAACACGTTTTGCTTTGTTCATAAAGCATTAAGCTCGTTTAAAGTATTCCAATCAGGGCGCGAGCATACTTTGTTAGAAATGTTAACCAAAAAGAAGTTCTTCTCTAAAAGCATCATCATAACAAGCTCTTACACACTTACTTCTTATTGACCCCTTGCTTTTCGTATGCTGCTTTATCATGTTCCTAACGACGCGTCTAAATAGTGCCATATGTTGCGCACTTAATGGCTCATGTATTTGACAGGCATCTTCTTTAAATACGACATCCAGTATCCAGTGTTGCTGATTTTCTATCAGCCAATGTTGTCTTATTGCTTTACTTATCAATATATTGTCTGTCAACGATGTTAGGTAGTAATGTGTGTCAATACTCGTTCTATTACCCTTCGTTCGCTCTCGCTGCACCGCAACGATTGTTCTAACTGATGGCCAGCTCTCTTTAATTTCACTCGGTAATAAACGCGCATCAAGACAATCTATCGTGCGTACTTCTTTTCGCCCATGCCCTTCATCTTGTGTTACATGACTAAGTATCTCTGAGTTTTCAGATTCATACTGGTGTGTAAATGCATCTTGAATCGCGCTATAAAGTTTCTTTTGATTACCCTTTGCTTGCACTAGATAATCTGCATGTCTGCTAATTAGCTGTTTTAGCGTTTCTTTTTGGCAGTGCAAAGCATCAAGTGTAATGACGGTGTTATTGATATCGAGTATTTTCAATAAATCCCGAACTGCCGGTATTTCATTCGTCTTACTGCCAACTGTTTGGTGGAATAATGTGAGACCTGCTTCACAATCAAATGCTGAGACGAGATGTAATTTATCAGCAATGTGTTTACTTGCTCCGCGAATAGTTTTGCCATCGAAGGCAATGACAGGATGCGCTGACTTAACGCGGTTTTGATTGACCCAGCTATACATCGCGAGTAGTAATGAGTCAGTATCAACGGTTCTAAAAATCCGAGCAATACTATGTCGAGTGGGTATGCCATTTTTGAAAGAACGAAATCCTCTTAACCAATTAAGCTTACTTTCGCCATAGACTTCAATGTCTTGCCAGTTTTCACACCCTGATGTAACGGCAGTAATAATAAGAAAAAGCACATCAACTAAGTTATGGTGCTGATTTATATGTAAACGATTATCTTTGACGAGTTCTAAATGTGAGAAGAGTGACATAATAAGTTTAAGGTGATGAAATTTATGGTATTAGATCATAAAATTTGTTTATTTACAAAGTGTGATCCCGCCCTGGTATTCCAATAGATGACTTAATAGTGTTATTTAAGCTACACTATTGCGCTATTTATTCACTATTTCGGCACTTTAAGTACAATGCAGAACAGAGCTAAATCAGTCACTATTTTTGATGTTGCAGATCTTGCTGGTGTATCAAAGTCAACCGTATCCTTGGTGCTTACTCAAAGCGATAAAGTCGGCAAAAAAAGTAAACAAAAAGTACTAAAAGCCATTGACGAACTAGGCTACATTTACAATCGCGATGCAGCAGCTATGCGCTCAAGGCGCTCTAACTTAGTCGCTATTGTAATAAACGATTTAACTAATCCGTATATGGCGCAACTCGCGACTAACCTTGAGCGTATTTTAAACGAAAATAACTTACAAGCCATGATAGTAAGTAGTAATAATAATCTTGAGCTGCAAACAAACGCGGTTAAAAACTTAAAAGAATACAACGCCGCCGCATTTATTATTTGCCCTGTTGCTAATACTTGTGCCAAATGGCTCGATACTCTCAGCGCACAGCAAAAAGTAATGACCTTAATGCGAGAAGTTCCCTTTAGCGCAGCGCCATGCGTACTTCCCGATTATAAAAAAGCCAGCCACGTAGCCAGCATGCATTTGCTTGCACAAGGCGTTACACATATTGCATTTATAGGAAGCGAGCTAACGCTAAGCGACTCTCAAGCACTTCAAAGTGGCTTTAATACTGCTTGCTCACAGCACGGCGTTACGCCTTTGGTAGCCATATCATGCAGTCAAAACCAAGCGCTTAGTGCTAAAAATGCATTTATTGAAGCTTACGCAAAACACCCTCAGTTAAGCGCCCTTGTATGCGAAAATGATATAATTGCACAAGGTGTTTTTGCTGCAATACAGACGCTTAACATACCAACCAATAACAATATAAAAATAGCGAGCTGCTACCACTTACCTTATTATAGCGTTATGCCTTACAGCTTAAGCACCGTTGTAATTAACACACATGACATTGCTAAACGTTGTCACCTAGTACTCAAAGAATTGCTACAAAACACAGCTCCGCCAGTAAAAACACTGGTAAATGTAAACTCACTAATTAGAGATTCTAGCCAATGAAAAAAGTGCTGGTAATTGGTTTCGTATGGCCAGAACCAAATTCATCTGCTGCGGGAACGCACATGATGTCGTTATTAAATACTTTTAGAGCGCAAAACTGGGACGTTGAATTTGCAACGCCCGCGCAGCGCACAGAGCACATGGTAAACCTTGACGCTTTTGGCATAACCAGCCAAAGCATTGCACTAAACTGCGATAGCTTTGACGAATACGTTAAAGCCTATAACCCAGATATAGTCATGTTTGACCGTTTTATGATGGAAGAACAATTTGGCTGGCGCGTCGATAAACATTGCCCTCATGCGATTAAAATTTTAGATACCGAAGATTTACAATGTCTGCGTAACGCTCGTCACGAAGCGTTTAAAGGTGAGCGTGAGTTTACAATCAGCGATTTACACTCAGACATAGCAAAACGCGAAATCGCCGCTATTTTACGCTGCGATTTAAACTTAATTATTTCAAGCTATGAAATGCGTTTACTAAGCAGCGTATTTAAAATAGAGCCAAGCTTATTGCACCATTTACCATTTATGGTCGATTTAAGCTCATTACCTGCAAGTACAAAAACGTTTGAGCAGCGCCAACATTTTATGACCATAGGCAATTTTAGACACCCGCCAAACTGGGATGCCGTGTTGCACTTACAAAAAATATGGCCACTTATTCGCAAGCAACTCCCAAAAGCAGAACTACATATTTATGGCTCCTATCCACCACCAAAAGCCACGGCACTAAATAACCCTAAAACAGGGTTTTTAATAAAAGGCTGGGCCGATAATGCGTTTGATGTAATGCAAAGCGCACGTGTATGTTTAGCACCACTTCGTTTTGGTGCAGGGATTAAAGGTAAATTACTTGAAGCCATGATTATGCAAACACCCAGCGTTACCACTAATATTGGCGCAGAGGGCATGCATAACGATTTACCATGGCCTGGTAAAATAGCCAACACCGCCGATGACTTTGCTGATGCAGCTGTTGAAATGTACAACAATCAAAGTGACTTTGAACAAGCACAACAAGATGGCAATACACTCCTTAATACGCTCTACGATAAAGCACAATTGAGCACTGCGTTAATTAAAAAAATCGATTCAATAAGTAGCGATTTAAAGGCTCATCGCGAAAAAAACTTTACAGGCCAAATGCTCAAACATCATACAATGCGCAGCACTCAATACATGTCGCAATGGATAGCTGAAAAAAATAAAAAATTAGATTAAAAATGACTAGACACACACCAATTAGTGTTTAAAATCGCGCCCATCAAACGTGGGCAGTTTTAGCTGTATTGTCTATATTTTTAGCTTAGTTATCGCAATATTTGGTCCAAAAAGATTTGAAAACTGCAACCTTTACAGAAAAACGCAAATTTATCGTTAAATTGGGTAAAATGCTTCACAAGTATGGTACGCCTGCTTACCGCCTAGAAGCCCACCTAATGGAAGTGGCTACCTATTTAGGACTTAAATCGTCGTTTGTTATGTCGCCAACTTCGGTAACGTTTGTTATTTGGACTGATGGCCACGAAGACGAGTATACCCATGTTGCTCGTGTAGACCCTGGCGATCACGATTTAGGCTCACTTGCCGATACCGACGACCTTGTAAACCAAATGCTTGACGACAAGTTAACTTTACAAGAAGTTGACGCCCAGTTAGATGCTATTTACGACATGCCAAACCCATACAATAAACTTGTTACGGGCGTTGCCTTTGCAACTTCTGGTGGTGCGTTTGCCATGTTAATGGGTACTAGCTGGACTGATGTTATTTGGTCATCGCTACTTACTTTGGTTGTTTATGTGTTCGTACTTTGGTCTGGACGCTCAAAACGTGTTGCCCATATGCTTGAGCCATTAGTTGCCATAATATCGGCAATACTTGCATGTGCAGTAAGCGTGTACATAACGCCCGAAATAAACATACGCTTGGTGGTACTTTCAGCCATTATTGTGTTTATACCCGGTTTAGCACTTGCGCTTGGTTTAGCAGAGCTGGCAGCACGGCATTTAGTCTCTGGTACTGCGCGAGTAATGGACTCGTTTATGCTGTTATTTAAACTCTATTTTGGCGGTTTTATTGGTATAGGCATTGGCTTTGCACTCTTTGGGCAAGCTGACTTTGTACAACCTGAACCATTACCAAAGTGGACAGCATGGCTGGCCATATTTTTACTTTGTAGCAGCTTAATCGTTATTTTTAGAACCAAACTTAAGCACGCAGTTTGGTCTATTGCATCAGGGTTTATAGCTTATGGCACCAGTATTGGCTCGGCTATGTACCTTGATTACACGTTAGGTACGTTTGTAGGTGCTTTATCGGTGGGTATATTTAGTAACTTGTTTAACCGCGTTGCTAATGCGCCGGCCTCTATTGTGGCCATGCAAGGCTTAATTGTATTAGTACCAGGTAGCAAAACCTATATTGGCTTAAACTCACTCATTGAAGGCCAAGACTTTATATACGCAGAGCATATAGGCCAGCAAACGTTTTTAATATTTATGTCGCTTGTTGCAGGGCTAATATTTGCAAACGTCGCCCTACCGCCTAAAAAGAGTTTGTAAGTGATACTGAGCACTCGCTTTACTTTAATTGAGTAAAGCGAGTAAAACGTTAAACTAAAAACAACTACCAAGTAGCAATTGAGGCCAATGCTAAGTGTTTTAGCTCATTACATTGCACTTGAGTCAAACTCAAAAACCTCATAGTGATTCCAACGTAAAAACAGTTCAGCGCTTTCTAAATAACCTGAACTCTGGATAATAAATCTATCTCAAGCAGCTATTTTCAGCGCTAACTGCGTTGAATTTACTTGCAATAGGCCAGCTATTGACGCGTAAATTCGCCTTGTTTTCACTAAAAATCTCTGGCTAGAGAAAATAAATTTAAATATCACTATGATTCAATATTTTAGTAAATCTCTTAACCAGAGTTCAGGTTAAATACAGATTTATGTCATCACTTGATGGATAGCAAAAATCATCCCAGTGATCACAAAAAACTATCCAAGGTAGGGTAAGCGCTGTTTCTTGATCCCAGCAAATTGTTACTGTTTGCGAATCATTTACTAAGCCCTTTAACCATTGGTGTGTTAATTCACTCCCCTCTGTGGAGTCGAATCTTTTTGCTCCAACCGGAAAGTTAATGGGTGTGGTGGCAATTAATGCTCTTGCTTGATCTTCACTCAATGGATTGAGTTTATTTAGTGTATCTTTAGAAAAATCACCTAATCCAGCGCCATGCTAAAGAAAAGTCTTCACTTTTAATCAACGCTCTATACCTACTTTTATAAACACGTAACTGACCTTATAGGTTATTACTATTACCTACCCTATACAAACTTCATATTATTTTACTTTTAGTTCAACAAGTTACAAGGGAGCACTATGGTTTATTAATATTTAAGAAAGTATGTCAGACGTTTTTTACGTTACATGAAAGGTATACCTTTGCAATAGCAAATAATAGAGAACATTATTGCTTTATACTTCCCTATTGAGCCAAAATACTCAATAAGGAAGTAACTCACTTAGCGTGACCAGTTAGTTTTGGCAAGCTCTATAATTTCGTTACCTTTGCCATTTATCAGCGCCTTCATCATGTAAACACTAAAGCCTTTTGCTTGCTCTAATTTGATTTGCGGTGGCATTGAAAGCTCTTGTTTTGCAGTATCGACTTCTAAAACAACAGGTCCTGAGTGGTTCATCATCTCGTTCATTGCCGATGGTAATTTTTCAGGGTCATCCACATGAATCCCTTTTAAGCCGCAGGCCTGTGCAATGTTAGCAAAACTTGGGTTTTCTAAATCGGTATCGCTTGATAAAAACCCACTGGCTTTCATTTCCATAGCCACAAAACTGAGTGAGCGATTATTATAAACAACAATCTTTATTGGTAAATTAAGCTGCTTAAGTGAGATTAAATCCCCCATTAACATCGAAAAGCCACCATCACCACACATTGCAATGACTTGGCGATCTCTATCAACAGATTGAACCCCCATTGCCTGCGACATCGCATTCGCCATAGAGCCATGATTAAACGAGCCAATTAAGCGACGCTTTCCATTCATTGATAAATAACGCGCAGCCCACACTGTTGGCGTACCTACGTCACAAGTAAAAACAGCATCGTCAGTCGCTTGCTCGTTGAGTAAACGTGTTAGGTATTGCGGGTGAATTAAATTTTGCGAGGTTTTGCCACTGGCAAGTTCATCAAGATCTTGTCGAGACTCTTTGTAATTTTTAACACATTTTTGTAAGTGCGAACTGCTCCGTTCACCTTTAATATAATCAAGCAGTGTGGTTAATGCCAGTCAGTTAACAGCTGACTGGCGTTTTTTATTGGGGTATTTACTGGGTTTTGGTTTCACACATCTCGGATACGCCCGCTCCTGTTTTATCGGTAATATGTGATGTTCAACTTGAGCTTGTAATTGCTCTATTGATTTAGGTATCCGTCCTGCATTTTCTATAAACATTGTATGAATAAGGTTAATAATACTAATAGCACACGTCGTAAAACTCAGGTGTTTTGCATATATTCCAGACTTTTTCTGCGCCATTTTCACCATCTGATATCGGAGCAAGTTATAGCTCAACATTACGCCCCATAATTCTTGCGCTATCATCTCAGGTTTCTTGCTGCGTAGCGTGAAGTGACTATTCAGTAACGTTTGTTTCATTTCTCGATAACCAAGTTCAATTTCCCACCGTTCACTATAGAGGTCAACAATGTCAGCCTTAGGGAAACGCATTGGATCAGTCAGTGAAGTGAGTATATTCACCTCTTTCCCCTTAACCGTTTTTGTGACTAGCCTGACTTCAATGCTCTGTGGTAAATCGTCGAACTTTTTTCTCGCTTGTGCTGTTGCTTTTAGCTTGATAAGTTTGTCTTGACGACCTAAAGAGCGAACAATTTCATATTGCGTGCCTTTTCTCATCGGTTGAAGCCAATGCCTATTTTCCCCAGCATGATGCCAACGATTGAGTAAGCCTAGAGAATAGAAGCCTCTATCAAATAACGTCAGTGAGTTATCGGGTGTTGCCTCGATTAAGTCTTCAGCCAACACCATTTCACTAGTACGACAACTATCAAAGGCGCTCCCCATTAATAAATGGCTAGTTAACTCCATCAAACACACCATGCGAACCTGAGGGAAAGCCGTGTCACCATGCTGATTTTTCCACACGGAGAATGCATGTTGATTTTCAGCAGTATCCGGTGTGCGCCAAATAACACCATCAACACCCAGTAGTGATAGCCCGCACCATGTGGGATGGTTCGCATCAGCATTCCACATTTGCTGACTTTTCTCAAAAACCTGTTTAACGGCATCAGCCCCAAGCCGCTGCCTAGCCTGTACAACCGCACTGGGTGCAACGAGTTCTTTTTTACCTGGTAAAGCGAGCCCTAATTTACTGACAATACTCCACAGTGGGTCTTCACGATAAAACGACATACAAATGACTGTCCAAACGGCCATCTCAACAGGAAGCCTTCTTTTCCTTATCGTCGCGACACCAGCGGTTTCAGCGCATTGTTTGATAAACTCAGGACATAAAAAATCACTCAGTTGACCTAAGCCTTCTGAATTGGGTGCGTAGCTATTGGCAAGAGAAAGTGCGGTAGTGAGTTGCAAAATAAAAGGCTCCTGAATAAATTCAGAAGCCTTTATAAACTAACCAGAAGATCGGTCAATGGATCGTCAAATATTTCTTAACTGATCGGCATTAAGCAGTGTGGTCACTGAATTTTTAGTATCCCCTAACACGCCACAGTCAATTTGCACGTGTCGCCCGAGTGACGCAGCCTGATTATCAATTTGCAATATGGTGGTATTTTCGGGATAAAAAGCACGATAAGGAAAACTAGTACCAATCATTAATAACGTATCGGCTTCTTGCATTGCATGATAGCCCGATGCAAAGCCAATAAATCCGGTCATACCAACATCGTAAGGATTGTCGTATTCAATAAATTCTTTACCGCGCATGGCATGCACAATTGGCGCTTGTAATTTTTCGGCTAGCGCAACAATTTCGTCGTGGGCATCCTTACAACCAGCACCACACAATAAGGTTACTTTTTTACTTTTATTAAGATGAGTCGCCATTGCTTCAATATCAGATAAAGCGGGGGTATAAGTTGCTGGCTTTGGCACGTTCCATTTTGGCTTAATAGCTTTAGGCATATCTTTTAATGCAATGTCGCCAGGTAGCACAAGTACACTCACGCCTTTGTTTAATATTGCTTGTCGCATTGCGGTTTCTAGCAGGTACGGCATTTGCTCAGGGCTCGACACCATTTCACAATACACACTGCATTCTTTAAATAATTCTTGCGGATGGGTTTCTTGAAAATAACTACTGCCAATTTCAGATGAAGGAATATGTGCGGCAATTGCTAATACTGGTACATTATTGCGCTGACAATCAAATAAGCCATTAATTAAATGAAGGTTACCCGGCCCACAAGAACCCGCACACACCGCAAGCTCGCCTGATAAATGGGCTTCGCCACCAGCTGCAAATGCGGCAACTTCTTCATGTCGCGTACCTAACCATTCAATTGTTCCCATTTTTCGCAGACTTTCACTAATGCCGTTAAGTGAATCGCCAGTTACTCCCCAAATACGTTTTACGCCCGCTTGTTCGAGGGTTTTAGTGATAAAACTTGCGAGATTTTGACTCATAATATAGAACTCCTAAATATTCAGTTATTCTGTAAATTGGTTTTTCGCCTCTGCTCTACCAGGTAAGTCATCGTTTCGAAATGCGCTCAATTATTGAGAATCGATTAGCTTAAATATTTTGATAATGATAGATATATTGCTACTGAGACTTTACTAACAAACGTTACTACTAGGTTTGCTGCACCCCCATACTGATACATAAAACATGAATGTCCGCTTTAAAGTGTTTATGAATATGCGGGTGCGAGATTTTTAGTGGCTTAACTATGAATATGTTATTATGCGCTCAATTATTTTACTGAATGCTTTTCTCTTACTTCTATGTCAAATTCTGCTTCTTGCTTTACATTATTTTCTCAAAATATTGATGCTCTCGCGCTTCCTGAAAAGTTTACTTTCCCTTTTTATTACGAGCCGCAACCATTAGCTGTAGCAGCCACTAAACAATTACAGCAACAACTTGAAACGTTAGCACATTTAAAAGCAGAAAACGCAGGTAAAATGTTTGGGGTTTTAGTGGTGCAAAATGCTAAGCAACAATTAGGCTTTTTAAGTGCTTATTCGGGACAAATTGAAGGTGATAAAGGTAATATTAGCTTTGTGCCGCCTGTTTCTAGCATGCAACTTCAAGACAATACCTATTTGGCTCAAAGTAAAATAATTAACGATATTAATACTCAAATTGAGCAGTTAGAAAATAGCGAACAACTGCTTGAAGTTAATAGCAAACTTGATGATGCAACACAGAGCTACCAGCAAGCGCTATTAGCCCAACAGGCGGTAATGCAAGCCGGTCGTCAGCAACGAAAAATACAACGTACCGAAGGTGAATTAGAACTTAGCGAAAGTGATTTTGAGCAGTTAAAAAATAAGCTTGCAGGGCAAAGCATCGTAGAAAAAAAGCAACTGCTGGCATTTAAATCCTATTGGCAAAATATAATCGAGTCACTGCAGCAAACACACATCAATATTTCTGATGAAATTACTCATTTAAAAAAACGCCGTAAAACGCTTTCTAAAAGCTTACAAAAAAAGCTCTTTGCACAGTACCAATTTTTAAATGCAAATGGTGAAACTACAGACTTAAATGCTATTTTTGCAGCATTACCTGAGCACACTCCTCCTTCGGGTGCTGGCGATTGTGCAGCGCCTAAATTATTACAATACGCCTATAAGCATGACTTAAAGCCACTTGCTATGGCTGAATTTTGGTGGGGAGCAGCACCTAAATCAGCAATTAGGCAGCATAAAAACTACTACCCTTCTTGTTACAGTAAATGCCAACCAATACTTGGGCACATGCTAAAGGGTTTAGATGTTGAAGATAACCCGCTACTTATTAACCCAGCTCAGGGTAAAGATTTAAGTATTGTTTATAAAGATGACGACTTACTTGTGGTAAATAAGCCCGCTGAGTTTTTATCGGTACCTGGCGTTAATATTGATGACTCAGTTTATATGCGCATAAAAACGCAGTTTCCAGAGGCATCAGGGCCACTAATTGTACACAGATTAGATATGTCAACTTCTGGGTTATTGATGATTGCACTTAATAAACGCGTGCACAAAGCACTGCAAAAGCAGTTTATTGAACGCACCATAGATAAACGTTATGTCGCATTAGTTAATGGCAACGTAGCTGAAGATAGCGGAGTAATTGATTTACCCTTAGTGCTCGACTTTGATGATAAACCGCGCCAAATGGTGTGTTACACACACGGTAAGCCATCACTTACTACCTGGCAGGTTTTAGAGCGTAACAACAATATTACCCGATTACAGTTATACCCTAAAACAGGGCGAACTCATCAATTAAGAGTGCATTGTGCGCACAGCTTAGGTTTAAACATGCCAATTATAGGCGACACACATTACGGGCAAAAGGCCGATAGATTACATTTACATGCAGAATACTTAGCATTTACTCACCCTATTACGCTCGAGCGATTAGAGTTTGAAGTAGCTGCTGATTTTTAGGCACTAATATAGACAGCATTAAAATATTTATAGTTGCAAGGTGGTTAGTTAAAGTCCATCTAAAACCATCTGTTTAATTTTATGTGCTTTTACAAAATGATCTAATTTATGGGTGTGTATCCACCAAGTAGCGGCCTCCATAAGTAGCTCTGGGTCGTCGTTTTTATTGGCAAAAAATGCATAAAAAGAAAGCCCTACATTTTCGCCTTTAGCTGCTATTTTTTTATCGCACACAGTAATTATTTTTGCTCTTAGTTCTTCCCTCATACATACCTTATTTAATTATATTTTTACTATTAAAATACGCCATTTAAAAAGCTAACGATTAGCTGTAAAAGGCTTCTATCAACCAAGCCATGATTCTCAAGCTCTTTATTAGGCGTATTTACTTTTGCAGCTTTGCATTCATTATCTAATGTCTCATTTTTACGTGTATCGGTTTCGTATGCAATATCTGCTTGTTCCATACATTTTGCCGAGCCTGCGTAAGGCTGCGCCGTACAAGCGCTTAGTAATAAAAAAAGTGGAATTGCTATCAATAATTGCTTCATAAATAATCCTATTTTTACGCAACTTATTTGCTTTAAATTACAGCTGCAAGTTAGCCTATTTACTTTTCTACTACCATTGCAAAAAATTCAAAAAAGAACGTACCGATGGCATCAAAAAAAGTGTCATTTTTTTCATCCTTTTTAATTTGTGCGCTAATGCATTGATTGTAAACCTGTGAGCTTGTTTGAGCGCCATTTCGATCAACCATTTCAGCCTCTTCAATGCATAAGTTAGGGTCAGAACGCGGGGCTGTACTACATGCACTCAGTAAAGCGCACAGTAGTAATGCGGCGACGGGGCTTTTTATGTTCATCCTTAAACTATCCTATTAAGTTAACGTGCTACCTGCATTTATGTGTGAAAGTAATATATGGGTTGTACCTAAATAACACTGACACTTTATCACTGCAATAAAATAAACAACCAGTAAATATTTGTAAGGTTCTGTAGGAATTTATACTCACTTTTATAATTGAACTACGCAAAAGCCTGAAATTATTGCATTCATATCACTGTAAAATTTACAGTGATCGCAGCCAAAGAATAAAAAATTAAATTAAATTTATTAAAATACAATAACTTAATATTTGGCATTTAGTTTGCTAGTTAATGATACTTGAATTCAAGTATTAAGTGCAATCATTATGCAGCCACCAGAACTTCTGATTGCCCCGTAAATAATTCATGAGGGGTTTTATACCCTCTTGTTTTTCTTGGCCGATGGTTGAGCTTATCAACTGCCGCCTTTATTTCTGCTTCACTTAGCGACATAAAGTCAGTTCCCTTGGGGAAGAAGCGTCTAAGTAAGCCGTTGGTATTCTCATTTATGCCCCGCTCCCATGATGAATATGGGTGAGCGAAATACACATCCGCTTCTAATTTTTGTGCAATATGCTCATGGTGAGCAAACTCTTTTCCATTATCTAAAGTCACGGTAATAACCTTACCTTTATAGGGTGTCATACACTTGATCAGCGCATCGGCTGTTATTTTCGCATGCTTGCTTTCAATTCTGTGAACGACTGTATATAACGTTTTACGTTCAACCATTGTAACAAGGGCATTTTTACGCCCTTTGCCTATCACTGTATCGCCCTCCCAATCACCAATCCTAGACTTTGAATCCACAATACTTGGGCGTTCATCAATACTGACTCGATTAACTATCTGTCCACGTTTATCGTAGCTTCCATAGCGTTTTTTATACTTTTTACATGCACGAGTGAGTGTCTTATGTAGTTCACCACCACGAGCCTTGTCTCTGTAAATATATTGATAAATCGTTTCATGATGCAAAACGACCTTTTTCTCTAAAGCTAAGCGGCCTGCCACCTGCTCTGGCGAAAGTCCGTCAACCAACAATTTATTAATCCAGTCAGTAACATCATCTGTTAACTTACTTGCTTTGAAAGATGACTTGCGTCTTTGCTCTGCAAAATTATTGGCTTGGTTAGGTCGATAGCCTTTAAGCCCTTTATTGCGTTTTAACTCTCTAGAGATAGATGACGGTGAACAAGTGAGTTCATCAGCTATCTGTTTTTGGTTATTTCCTGCTTTTATTAACGCGTAAATCTGGTATCTTTCTGCTTGTGTCAGCTGTTTATATTTCATTAAAGCAATTTCCTTTGGCGAGAGAATGGCCGAATTATAACAGCTGGCCATCTAATCTGAGAAATTGCACTTATTATCCGCATTTAGGAAACAATAACATCAGAAATTTAAACTAATATTTTAGATGGTCTGATGTAAAAGTAGCTCTAAACATAGCGAGTGTTGTAGTGTTGTCTTTAGAACCAAGCTTCTAACTCTAACCCTACGACTCGAGGAGCATCTAAAGGAGCATAAAACAGCCCGTCTTTACCAAATGCTAAGTTTTCAATCGCCAAGCCACTGGATCTTCGTTCGTTCGTCACGTTATCAGCAAATAACCTTACTGCATAACCCGTAGCTTCATAACCAAGTTGTAAACCTAATACCCTTGTAGAACCCTGAACAGCATCACCGCGCGCTCGCAGAGACTTTTCACCAGTAAATCCTAACTCTCCTCGAAGATAGATACCAACGGGGAACTGATATCGCATAGCAAGGCCGCCATCATATTCAGGTACAAATTGAACAGGTTGGCCGCGAACATTAAGTGTTTCGTCAACTTGTAAATCGCGATAATCGGCATTTACGTAGCCTACATGTCCATCGATTGAAAATTCGTCATTTACCTGCCAGCGTCCTTCTAATTCTAGCCCTTTACTGCGGATAGAAGCTTGTGAAGCAATGAAATCTGAGCTAATTGGACGACCCGACTCATCAGTGGCGATTTGTATTTCCTGCCAATTGTTCGAACTTATATAGAAGACTGCGCCTGATACACGTATTTTTCGGTCAGAAGATCGCCATTTAAAGCCTACTTCTCGGCTCAATAATGTTTCACTGTCATAAGAAATAATACTGTCATCAACAATCCCTGCTTGAACAGCGGTAAGATTGAAGCCTCCAGGGATATAGCCTCTCGCTATTGAACTATGCACTGAAAAATCATCAGACAGTTTGTAATGAAACGCCAAACGAGGCAGATAAATATCGAAGGTTTTAGATAAATTTGCATCGGGATACACCACCACTGACCCACTACCAAGATCCAGCTCACCAGTGTGCTGTACTGTGCTTCTCTTAGCACGGTCATAACGCAAGCCCGTTGTCATTCTGAATTTAGACGTAAAATACACATTAGTTGAAGCAAACAAACCAATATCTTCACTCTTCCCTCGTTGCTTGGGTGCAGCAATATATGAATCAAAGTCGCCCATACCAATGAAAGTCGCTTTAGTGTTATCTTCTATGCCATGGTAATAAGATGCACCAATAATGTAGTCAAAGTTATCGCTTTTCGTTGACGTAAAACGCGTTTCAAAATTAATCGTTTCTTTGTCATTTATCTCTTTTCCAGCCACGATTGGCGTTGCAGTTAAATCGAAATCTAGCCCATTATGGACATTTTTTATACGGCTACCTGATGCTGAAAAATCAAGTGTACCTATATCTAGTTGATATGTAGCATTTAGGCCTAATATCGCTTGTTTTTCGGTGTGGTATTTAGGTGCATCTTCATAATATGTCCACTCATCAAGAAGACGTCCGCCATTAAAATAATCAGCATAATTTTGGTTATAAAGGTCGATATTAAGCGGTACATATTGCTGGCCAAAAATTCCAGGCGCATCCAAATCTAACCAATAAGCGATGGTATTCACTGTCAGCTTGTCGTTTGGCGTCCAATGTAACTTTCCTTGTAGGTACTGTTCTTTAAAATTGCCTGTCTCACCGGTAGGAGAACCTAAATTTTTCAAATATGCATCTTCGTTCGTTAAAGAAAAAGCAACAGATCCCGTCAGTGTTGGTAATAACGGGCCACTAATAGCACCATTAAGACCAATACCGCTACCTGATTCAAAGTTGGTTCCAGTAATACGGATATTTCCTTCTGCTACATCACTTGGCACTTTAGTATTAACTAAGATCAAACCTGACTCAGTGTTTGCGCCATATAATGTTGCCTGAGGCCCACGTAATACTTCAATTGATTCAACTTGATTCAGCACTGAATTACTCAGTTCCCGAAATGGAATACCATCAATATAAACCGCAGCGCGATTAACAATAAATGGGTTAGACTCAACACCTCTTACGGTGATGAAAATATTGCCACGTTGACCATCTTCACTAAATTGAACATTAGGTACTAAATCATCTATACGAATAAAATCGCGCAAACGTGCTTGTTCGATATCATTGATCCCTAATACAGTAACGGAGGCATCACTGTTTTGAAATTCAACATTGCGTTTAGCCGCGGTTACAACAATTTTTTCCATATCACTTTTAACTTCGGCCTCATTTTCAGTTTGAGCTAGGCAAACGCTGCTCAGCCCTATTAAGACAGAAGTAGCAACAAAACTTTGCATAATAATTTTTTTCATAGTTTCCTCAAGAGGTATAAAAGGTGATGTAAAAATAACGTGCACAAATTATCCTTTAGCTAGACGTTCTGCCACTCTGATACTGCTTTATGCTCCATACCTGACAATTTATGTGATATCATAACGTTTAAGAATATGTTCTGAGGTAGATATGTTAAAACAAGGTATTGACAGCTATGGCGATCATTCTGCTGAAATTTTTAGCAATGATAATGATTCAACCATATTCGTACGTTCCGCCTTCAAAGCCTTTGAAGGAGAAACCACAACGAGCCCCTATATTCGTATTGCGCTTAACCTCGGCGGAGGCGGATTAGTAAAGCATTGTACAGGCAACAAACTTATCGAAACAGAATGGCGTAGAGGCTCTATTATTGTATGTTCAGGTGAGGCTTGCTTTTCAAAATATCCGTCAGTGGATATGCTTGGATTGGCCTTAAATATAGAACAGCAAGACTGGTTTGAGCATTCAAGTTTTCTCAAAAATGCTATAGGGATAAAACCACTGCAATCTATCAATGATGATTTCCTTTCCACAATGCTCATGGCCTTATGGCAAAGTGCCCAAATATATGGTGTTTCAACTCTTTTTTTTGAGCAGGGAGTACAGCAAATACTTAAACGAATTTTTCTTGAAAACTCACAGCCCATAAGGCTTCAGAATCGCCGTAGGTTAACGCATAGGGCGTTAACTAGAGTAGAAGATTTTATAACGAAAAATTTACAATCTGATCTTAGTGTAGCGAAAATGGCAAAGCTGTTAGAAATGGATGAAACAAGTTTCGCTAAATCTTTTTTATGTTCAACAGGACAAACACCATTTTCTTATATTACGGCACAAAGAGTGAAGCAAGCTCAAGGATTACTTAAACTCGGTTACAAAGTAACATATGCAGCAACTTCAGTAGGTTATTCTAACCCAAGTAAGTTTGCTGCCGCGTTTCGCCGGCATGTGGGGATAGCACCCAGTGCATGGCGAAAAAACGCAATGAGTAATCCTAATCCGGTTTCAATTAAAATAGTAAAATGAAATTAATACTCGCCTGCACCAATCAGGGATAAAACGGAAACAAACTAGACATAGAAACAAACTAGACATCCACTTTAATTATTATGTATTTTTTTTGATGATTTCTCTTAACTGTTCTGGGTGCATTGCTGGCTTTGTTCTATGAACCATAGCATGGCAATTTGGGCAAAGTGGACGAAGATCATTTATAGGGTCAACTTTGTACTCTTTCCCAACAAGAGCTATATCCAATACGTGATGAACATGGATAAATCCTGAACCTAGCTCAGCTCCGTACTTTTCAGAAAAGTCAAAATCACATGAGTTACACACGGCACCATAATATTCAATGCACTTTCGTCGAGCTTCAGGATTACGTTCGATTGCATTTACAGTAACTTGCTTTACCTTACCCTCTTTGTATTCAGGTTCGTTAGTCTCATCTGGATATAAAGAAATATTAACGTGGCTGGAAAGTAAATAAATACCACCAGTTCCATTAAACACTTTTGCTGATAACTTTTTGCCAATTTTAGTGGCAAATTTTTGTAGTTCATCAGAAGCTAATTTGTACTCTTCTGATGTCTCCTCTAGCTTGGAAAACCACTTATTTAAGACAGCTTGAGTCTCTCCGCCATTTCCTTTACCAACGTAGTTTGAAACTGTTGTATTTCTGTACCCGATGAATTTACTTGGAGCAAATAAGCTGAGCTCTGGGAAATAATACCAATGGAAGAACTGGGAAAAACGGTCATAAGCAATGCTATTCCCTTTAACTATGTAACTAAATTCTCGAGCATTTTCGATTACTTCAGCAGTAGACTCAACTAAGTTCATTTTTCACCTGATTTTGAGATTTTCGATAAATACATAAACGCCTCGTTAAGGAAACAAACTAGACATCCACTTTAATTATACAAGCCAAACTGTATCATGAAATTTATTTTTTAGGTTAAAAATTTACCTTTCCCAATGGGTTACTTTCATTTCACCTATTAAATAAGTCATTAGCCCTATTAAACCTAAATTACACGCATGAAAATGGCTGCATGATGCAGTTTTAACTTTTTTACTGAGTAGTTTAAGTCTTATGCGAGGAGCTTTTCGCAGTTACTGATATTCGCTCGCCGTTTTCGGTTTAAATTTTCACAGTAACTTGCTTGTGAAGTCAGTTTCCCTAATGCACCATGAAATACTCGCGAAAGTTTAGGATGGGTGATGAGATGGACGCTCCCCAAAACGGCGTCAATGCGCCAAACTGGTTATAACTCACACTCAGTTAAAGGGAACCTCCACCATGAAAATTAGCACATTATCAATTGATTTGGCAAAAAATGTATTCCAAGTCGCTGGCTTTAATTCTAACCATAAAAGGGAGTGCAATAAACGCTTAAACAGACCTAAACTCAACGCCTTCATGGCAAATACACCACCGTGCCGCGTCGTGATGGAAGCCTGTTATTCTTCTCACTATTGGGGAAGAGTATTTACGTCTTACGGTCATACCGTTGACCTTATCCCTGCACAACACGTTACACCCTTTGTTCGCGGTAATAAAAATGACAGTAACGATGCCCTTGCTATCTATGAAGCCAGCTTACGCCCTAATATTAAATTCGTTCCCATAAAAACCGAAGCCCAGCAAGAAATACTCACGCTTCATAAAATACGCGAGCGGTTGCTACAAAATCGCATTGCTGTAACCAACCAATTACGCGGTTTATTGGTCGATTTCGGGTATGTATTTCCTGTCGGTATTAAGGCGTTTGAGCAAGGGATAATTGCGTTAGAAAGTGATTCTGAGCTTCGCCCACTATTACGTACAATGGTGAGTGATATTTACACTGAGTACAAAACCCTTGTTAAACGCATTAAAGCCATTGAAGCGATGCTTGCTGCACACGTTAAACGGGATACAAACGCTAAAATACTTCACTCCATGCCTGGCGTGGGTGTACTCAATGCCTCAGCCTATGCGGCATCTATTGGGAACGGTCAGGCATTTAAGAACGCAAAAGAACTCGGGGTGTGGCTAGGCTTAACACCTAAACAATACGCGTCAGGCGATAAAAGTAAAATGTCTGGTATTACTAAGCGCGGTAACAGTTACCTACGAAAACAACTTATTCATGGTGCGCGCGCCATTATCGCCAGAAGCCACCATAAAACAGATGCGCTAAGCCAATGGATAAATCAATTACGCGAGAAAAAACATGTTAATTGTGTCGTGGTCGCCACCGCACACAGATTGGCGCGACTGATGTGGGTATTGCTGACCAAGCAAACTCTCTACTCTCCTCAGCCTGTGCAAAATACACGCAAGGATGCTTAATTATGCCTATTTTACACGTCAATCACACCCGAGTTTACGACTTAAGACAGCCCGTCGAAGACATAGGTTTTAAAACCTGAGTGGGTGTTTGGGCACTTAAGTCGTAACATACGCTTATCCTGTATGTACTTCACTTATAATGAAACAAAAAGCGCACGCTAACCAAGGTTAACCAGATAAAGACACGAGATTTAATCTCGCTTGGGTGAATATTTTTTAGGTCCCTTGGTACGAAGCTCATTAGGAGTATGGCGCATGATAACCATGACGCTATAGCTCGAATATATGTCAGTACCTTTGCTTTTTAGCAAGCTTGTGACGCATCATTACTGTGATATGAGATACATGATAATTAAAAAAAAACATTTATTTTTATGTTTATACATTAGCTCGTCTTGATTTCAAGGGAGCGTCCATATATGTGTTGCTTATTGTGCTTTGTGATTTATTTATCATTGCGTTCATACGAAAGCTGGTAGCGATCATGAATTTAATGGTGAGAGATGGTGTCATCTGGAACCCTAAATTGGTTTAAAATTAGGTATTGACACCAAACTTACTTTTTAACTTATAACTCATCCCGCGAAAAATCAGTTATACTATCTCCGAACTGACTGATGGCTCTCTCCTTCAAAGGATTTAGTAACAAGCGCAGCTCAATCAAATCATTGCCTACATCAGCAATCTCATCTGAGTCATCTGACGTTTCACATATTTTTGCCATTTCTTGTTCAAGTGCTATGAGACCCTCTAGCACGTATTTTAGCTCTGATCCTGCAAGTTCAAGCTTGAACTGACTCATACAATCTTTCCTTCTTTCTTAAATACTCGAGATGCTTTTAGGGCCATTTCCTCAAGAAGTCCCTTGAACTTGTCAACCGGCATATTCCGAGTGGGCGAAATACAGTAATGGTGTGGCTTATCCTGAACCATCTTCAATCCATGAGGCGGCTGGGTATTCGGTGGAAACCTCCAAACCCAACCAGTCATTGGTGCATTGTTGATACCTTCTATATCGAAAACGCTGATCCCTTTTCCGTTTGCGATAATAATCTTAATTCCATTTACGGTTGTAACATCAACATCACGAGCTCGAACATTCGATAGACGAGGACTTGAAGCATTTCCGAGGCGGAAAAGCTCTTCGGGTAGGATGTAAAACTCTTTTGGGTACATAATGATCTCCATATCGTTGACAAAAAGTTAGTTACTCTCTCTGAGGCCTTTATCGTTTTATAGACCGTAAAGTTTCATAAATTACGATGTATTTATCTTAGCCATCAAATAATCTTATGTAAACAACTAGCTAACTATGAATCAGCTTTTTATAAAACTCATATTATTAAATCACTTTTTTAACGCAGTTAATGAATTATTTAAAGCCCTGAAGTTTCAACATTTTAATTCAATTAGTATCCTATTTATGTATTACAACAAGCAGTAAGTGGTGCAATAGACCCCTTAAAATGAAAAAGCGCTGCAAATATGCAACGCTCATTACTGAGTGGTTGTTGTATTTAAATTTTTTTAAAAGAAGCCAAGCGGATCTTCGCTGTAGCTCACTAATAAATTTTTCGTTTGTTGGTAGTGGTCAAGTGCCAGTTTGTGCGTTTCGCGCCCTATTCCTGATTTTTTATAACCACCGAATGCAGCATGTGCTGGGTACATGTGGTAACAGTTGGTCCACACTCGCCCTGCTTCAATTTTACGACCCATGCGATAAGCACGGTTCATGTTTCTGCTCCATACACCGGCGCCTAAACCAAACTCAGAGCTGTTGGCAAGCTCGAGTGCTTCGGCTTCATCTTTAAAGGTTGACATAGAAATAACAGGGCCAAAAATTTCTTCTTGGAACACACGCATGTCATTTGTGCCTTTAAGCAGCGTAGGTTGTATGTAATAACCACCGTTTAAATCGCCACTTAGTTGCTCTACGTTACCGCCAGTGAGTACTTCGGCGCCTTCTTTTTTACCTATTTCAATGTAGCTGAGTATTTTATCAAATTGCGCTTTTGAGGCTTGTGCGCCAACCATGGTTTCGCTATCAAGTGGGTTTCCGCGTTTAATTTTTAAGGTACGTTCGAGTATTCGTTCAATAAACTGCTCGTAAATATCTTCTTGAATAAACAGCCTTGATGGGCACGTACACACTTCGCCTTGGTTAAAGTAAGCAAGCACGGCACCTTCAATGGCTTTGGATAAAAACGCGTCGTCTTTTTCCATTACATCACTAAAAAATATATTAGGCGATTTACCACCAAGCTCGACCGTAGAGGGAATAATATTTTCAGCAGCGCATTTCAAAATATGTGAGCCCACAGGCGTTGAACCTGTAAATGCAATTTTAGCGATACGCTTGCTTGTGGCCAGTGCTTCACCTGCTTCTTTACCAAATCCATTTACAATATTAAGTACGCCTGCGGGGAGTAAATCGCCAATAATTTCCATTAACACTAAAATAGAAGCTGGGGTTTGCTCAGCCGGTTTTAAAATTACGCAGTTACCTGCAGCAAGTGCTGGCGCGAGTTTCCAGGCAGCCATTAAAATAGGGAAGTTCCACGGAATAATTTGTCCCACAACACCGAGTGGTTCGTGAAAATGATATGCAACGGTGGTTTCGTCTATTTCGCCTATTGTGCCGTCTTGCGATCGCAGGCACCCTGCAAAGTAGCGAAAGTGATCAGCCGCTAGCGGAATGTCAGCAGCGAGTGTTTCACGAATTGCTTTACCGTTATCCCATGTTTCGGCTACGGCAAGTAACTCTAGGTTTTGCTCAATTCGGTCGGCTATTTTTAGCAGTATGTTACTTCGGTCGGTCACCGACGTTGTGCCCCACTGCGCTCGCACTGCATGCGCTTTGTCGAGTGCCAGCTCTATGTCGTCTTTGTCTGAGCGCGGTATTTGGCAAAACACTTTCCCGTTTACTGGGCTTATATTATCAAAGTATTGGCCATTCACTGGCTTTACCCACTCTCCGCCAATATAGTTTCCGTATTGTTGTTTAAAGTTTAAAAGTGCGCCGTCTGTGCCTGGGTTTGCATATATCATGTGTGTGCTCTCTTTATTGTTGTTAGCTAAAGGTCGAACATTTATATAAAGCAAAATGCTTTGTATTTAATTGACATTAAACCAACAAACGCCTAAAAACTTGATTAGCTGTCCACAAAAATTGTCTGCGAGTCCACATTAATAAAAACCTAAAGGATTGATATGCACACATCTCAGTTAAACAAAAAACGCCAACAACTTGATGTATTAATTGAAAATAAAGTCACGTTTGCGGCCGATAACAGTGAGCTGAGTATTTACGACACGTATCAAAGTGCGCAAAAGGTGGCACTGCACTCAAACGAACTGCTGTTTTGTGCAATGCTTAGCGGCAAAAAGGTAATGCACGTAGAAAGCAGCCAATACCATAAAGCATTTTTACCACACGAGTCGTTTGTATTAGCGCCAGAGCAAGGCGTATTAATTGATTTTCCACAAGCATCAATGAGCACTCCAACTACCTGTTTAGCCATTGAAATTAGCACCGACAAAATAACGAGCGTGGCTAATGCACTAAACATGCAGCAAAACTTTGCACACGATAGCTTGTTTGAATATGTACCGCAGTTAGTGCACACCCAACACAATATTCAAACGCAGCAATTATTAGAGCGTATGGTGCATTTATTTAGCGAACAAGGTGCCCAACGCCATTACTTGATTGACTTGTCGTTAAATGAATTGATCACCCGTTTATTACAACAACAAAGCCGTGAGTTATTACTGGCTAACTGCGATAAACCACACCTTAAAACAAACGTTAGTGATGCCCTGCTTTATATTGAAGAACATTTAAATGAAACGCTCGACATAAATACCTTATGCAAAATAGCCTGCATGAGCCGCAGTAAGTTTTATCAGCAATTTAAACTCACATTTGGTACTAGCCCAGCCCTTTGGCAACAACAGTTAAGACTAAAAAAAGCGCGCACTCAATTGCTACAAGGTCATGCAATTAGTAAAGTTTGTTTTGATGTTGGATTTAATAGTGCGAGTCATTTTAGCCGTTTATTTAAACAAACCTTTGGCATTGCCCCTAAAGAGTGCCGACATTAGCACTAAAATCTCATTTTTTACTTTGCTAACTCGCTGAATATGTTAATTTATTAATACCCTGTTTAATGGCTAAGAGTAATTAATGAGCAAACCAATCCGCTGGACCCTAAAAAGTATCGCTAAAGAATTAGCCGTGTCTAATGCGACGGTTTCTAACGCGTTTAATCGCCCAGATCAACTCTCTGCCAAACGCCGTGAAGCCATACTTAATGCATGTAAAGAGCTTGGTTATTATGGCCCTAATAAGGCCGCGCAATCGTTGCGTAATGGCACATTTAATATTGTTGCTTTAGTGCTACCCGATAGTGTGGAATACATGGTGTCTGACCCCGTTGCTAGCAGCTTTATGCGCGGTGTTACCTCGGTGCTTGAAAAAAACGGCATTAATGTTTTATTGTTTTCAGGTAATAGCGATAACCTTAATAACGTGGTCGACTTTGTAGATGGCTTTATTTGTTATGGCCGCCCTCGTAATAACGCGTTAGTTGAGCAGTTAAAAACAGTGTCTAAACATGTAGTGACAATTGATTTTGATATTGCTCGCAATGCCTCTGTAAATATTAATAACGAGCAAGCAAGTTACGAAATTGCTAAACACGTACTGCATAATCAAAGCGATAAAGTGGCTATATTAGGGCTTAGGCTACTTGATGAAAACGTATTATGCCGCGTGTATGAGCATCACGAATTTGAAACCGGACAATCTATTTCGCATCAACGTTTACGCGGGTACCAACGCGCTTTAAGCGAGGCAAATATTACGGTGGCTGACGATCGTATTTGGAACATTCCTGAAAGTAGCGAGCGTTTTGCAAGCATTGCTGCTAAGGAGGTTTTAAGTGCCTCCCCTCGCCCTAATGTTATTATTTGTATGAGTGATTTAATTGCCCTTGCCACAATGCGAGAAGCAATAAAACAAGGCATAAAGATAGGTGAAGAACTGCGTATTGTGGGCTTTGATGGTATTGATGAAGCAGCCCGGTTTGTACCTCGCCTCACCACCATTCATCAAAACAGCCAAGAAAAAGGCGTTATAGCCGCTGAATTATTTATTTCTAAAGAAGAAAAAACTCGGGAAGTCAGTTACGAATTAGAGATTGGTGCGAGTAGTTAGCTTACAAACCTTGTAATAGTTTTATGTGTTAAAAAGCCAAGCTACTTAAGCTTGGCTTTTGCTTTACATGGCGTTGGTAAATTACTTTTATAACATTAAGCTAAAAATGAATTTAAGTTAATCGTTGTTTCTTCGTCACCGTTTACCTGCGTAATAAGTGCATGGCGTAATTTAAAATCAACAGTAAGTGAAATAGTTTGCTCATCTAGTTGCCACGATAAACAACACACACAGCCTTCACCTTGGGCACTAAATTCACCTGCAAATGCAGGGTGTGAATTGCGAATTTTAATTAATTCAATTAAACCTTTTACTACAGGCTTATTTAAGGCTTTGTCGATTATATTTGCATCTAAATATGGGCGGTTAATATCACGGCCAACATTTGTATTAGCTAATAGCTCCATATCATTTTCACAGGCAAATAAGCCGCCGTAATACACTTGTGGTACACCTGGTGCAAAAAATTGAATTGCACGCGACAGTAAGTAATCAAAGTCTTTAGCGCCTAATGCGTTGTAGTACGTACAGTTAACTTGATATAAGTTGACATTACTCGCCGCAGCGCCTGTAGCTTGGCGGCTTTGGTTGTTGCTGTTGGCGTGCATTGTTTCGACTAGGTTATCAATCTGCTGTGCATTTAATAGCCCTGGTTTGTCGCCCATTGGACCTGCGTCAATAATGCCAATACCGTCGTGTGTATCAAGTACAGTTAAGCAATTACGTGGCGAAATTTGTAACCATTTGAGCAGTGCATCTACATCGTTGTTAAATAAGCTGTGTAAAATAAGTGGTGGTAACGCAAAGTCGTAAACCATATTTACGCGTTTTGCCACTTCTACCTGAGTTTGATAATGGCTATGTATTTCTGCAATGGTTTCCATGCCTAAATCGTTTGCTTGCTTAGATAAGTTATCTAGGTAGCCAAACGTTTCATCAAGCATAAAACAGTTAGTGCCAGCTTGCTTAATGGCGTAACCCGCCGCATCTAAACGAATAATATTTACATTGTTAGCCGAAAATTTAGTAAGTACGTTATTTAAATACGCAACACCAGCTGCTACTTTTACGTTTATGTCAATTTGGTTATCGGTAAATGTGGTCCAAAAATCATACGTTTTACCATCACCACACTTCATTGGGGTAAAGCAACTACCTGGACGCGGACGGTAAATAGCTTTTTGCTCAGCTTCGCTCATACCATTTGGAAATACATCATCTTTGGTTAAAAACAAATCCCAAAATTCTGATTGCTTACCTTTAGCTATTACATCTTGAAACTGAAAAGACTGCGCCGATACATGGTTAACAATTAGGTCTGCCATTAAGTCGAGATCTTTACCTAATACTTGTATGTCTTCCCAAGTGCCTATTCTAGAATCAACTTCACTATGATCAATAGGGTCAAAGCCAGCATCGCTGCCATCAATAGGGTTGTAAAATGGCAATAAGTGCACACCACCAAATACGCCTTTTAAAGGGCCGTTTAAAAGTGTGGTTAGCGCGCCTATATTTTGGCCAGTGATTCGATCAGCGTATGTGATCAATTGAACTTTATTCTTCATCATTGTGTGAATACCATGTTGAAACTTAATCGATTAAGATATATCTTTAACTAGCGAGTAAGAATTTACAAGTAATTTTTAAAAATTTTACATACAAAAATCGTGGCTCACATGATACTACAATAAGTAACTGATTGACTTACTGGGTGTTAACAGAGCATTTAACGAGGAAAAATACATGACAAAATCACACACACACGTAAGCAACGATCCGTTGCAACAAATACGTTGGCTTACATACATGATGTTTTTTATGTTTGCCATGACCTCTGACGCAGTAGGTATGATCATCCCTGAACTCATTACTGAGTTTGGGCTGAGTATGACCCAAGCTAGTGCATTTCATTACGCGCCTATGGCACTCATTGCCTTTAGTGGATTGTTTTTAGGCTTTTTAGCCGATAGCCTTGGCCGTAAAAAAACTATCATGCTAGGTTTATTAATATTTTCCGCGAGTTGTTTTTTATTCGCCTTTAGCACCAGCTTTGCATTCTTTTTAGTACTCCTTTGCTGTATAGGCTTAGCGATTGGTTTATTTAAAACTGGTGCACTTGCCTTACTTGGTGATATTTCACATAGTAACGAGGACCACACTAAAACAATGAATAAGGTTGAGGGTTTCTTTGGCATTGGTGCCATTGTAGGACCTGCGCTGGTTGGCATATTACTCGTGCAAAATGTAAGTTGGACATACCTGTATATTATTGCAGGAGTTATGTGTTTAGTGCTTGCTTTTTTAGCTTGGCGTGCCGACTACCCTAGCGTTGTTAAAACAACTGAAAAGCCAGCCTCTTTGGCAACCACCATGAAAATGATTAAAAACCCGTATGCCCTTGGTTTTTCGCTTGCTATCGCACTTTATGTAGCTACTGAAGTTGCTATATACGTATGGATGCCTACGCTTTTAAAAGACTACACTGGTTCTTGGCCACTCCTTGCAACCTATGCACTAACCATATTTTTTGTACTACGTGCAGCAGGCCGCTTTATCGCGGTATGGTTATTAAACCGTTATAGCTGGCAAGGTGTTATGGCTTATTTAAGCTTTGGCATTGCATTGTGCTATGTAGGTACGTTATTTGGAGGCGTTGATTGGGCTGTCGTGTTATTACCGCTTTCGGGTTTATTTATGTCAATGGTTTACCCAACTTTAAATTCCAAAGGTATATCGTGTTTTGCAGTGCAGCAACACGGTGCTGTAGCAGGCGTTATACTCTTTTTTACTGCTTTATCAGCTGCCTTAGCCCCATTGTTTATGGGTATGATCAGCGACTACTTTGGCCATGTACGCTATGGATTTTACTTAGCAACAGGCTTTGCAGTTATTCTGTTTTTAGCTATGTTATTTAATTATAGCCGTGACCCATCAGCAAGTGCTTTAACAGAAAGTAACCCAATTACAGAGTAAATTTGTATTTTAATACAATAAAAAACACTATAAAAAACAACAGATGGGTAAATAAATAACAAATTAATAATAAAATAATTTGCTTATTGTAAAATATTTGTTATTTTTACTTAATCGATTAAGTTAAAATAACAAACCCATCGGGCTCAACACAACGAGGCGTTCACATGACAACACACAATACACATTTATATTTAATCAGTGCTTTAGCACTTGCCGTAAGCCAAGGCGTTCACGCACAAGAAACAGATCAAGCAAAACCAGAAGCGTCACAAAACAAAGGTCTTGAAACAATTGTTGTAACCGGCGTACCACGTCGAACAACAATCATGGCTTCTAGTGTATCAGTTAGTAGCGTATCACTTGAACAAGTTCAAGTGTCTACCCCTCGCTCAACAGCAGAAGCGTTTAGAATTATTCCGGGTATTCGTGCAGAATCTACCGGTGGTGAAGGTAATGCGAATATTGCTGTTCGTGGTTTACCTGTAGCATCAGGCGGTGCTAAATTTCTACAATTACAAGAAGATGGGTTACCTGTAATGCAATACGGTGACATCGCTTTTGGTAATTCTGATATTTTTATGCGATTAGATAATACGGTGCAAACAATTGAATCGATTCGTGGTGGCTCAGCGTCTACTGCAGCAAGTAATGCACCTGGTGGCATTATTAACTTTATCTCTAAAAATGGCGAAAACGAATCTGGCAGTGTGTCTACAACACTAGGCTTAGATTACGACAGCGTTCGTACAGACTTTGAATACGGCACTTACTTAACCGATAGCGTGCGTTTTCATGTTGGTGGTTTTGTTCGACAAGGCGAAGGCCCGCGCGAAACAGGTTACACGTCTAATAAAGGTGGCCAAATTAAAGCTAACCTTACAAAAGATTTTGAAAACGGCTACGTTCGCCTTTATTACAAACACTTAGACGATAAGAGTGTTGGCTACCTTCCTATGCCAATGTACTCAAATGGTGACTCTATTGCTGGCTTTGATGCGCAATCAGACACACCTCACTCAGCATTATTTACTAAAACAGTACGCTTAAATGGTGAAAACCAAATTAGCAGTGGTGATATCCGTGATGGTATGAATCCAAAGGTTGACTCTGTTGGTTTTGAAGCTGTATTTGATTTAGATAACGATTGGCGTATTGAAAACCGTTTCCGTAAGTCATCAATTAGCGGTAACTTTAATTCACCTTTCACAGAACAAGTCGGTAGTGCAACATCAATAGCTGAAAGCATTGGTGGCGCAGGTGCAACCTTGAGTAACGCGAACACCGGTGAAGCGTTTAACGATGGTTTAGCAATGAAGATGGTGACATTTGATGTCACAATGAATGACTTCGGCTCTATAGTTAATGACTTTAAATTAACTAAATCGTTCGACGATGATACCAGCCTTACATTTGGTTACTATGCATCTACGCAAAACATTGCTATGTCGTGGTTATGGAACTCTTACGTAATGGAGCTCAAGGGTGACAATGCTGCATTATTAAATGTAACAGGTGCCGATGGCACTGAGTTATCTGAAAACGGTTTATACGCCTACAGTGCATTTGGTAACTGTTGTCAACGTGATTACGATACAGAATACGATACTCGCGCCCCTTACGTAGCATTTTCGACTAAGCTAGGTGATGTCAGTATTGATGCAAGTGCTCGCTACGATAGCGGTGAAGCTCGCGGAACATACGCAGGTGCAGTGACTTCAACAGTAGATATGAACCGCGACGGTGTGATCTCTGTGCCGGAACAAAATGTTGCTGGAATTGATACTGCAAACGCAAGTCCAGTAAACTATGACTGGAACTATTCGTCTTATTCAATTGGTGCTAATTACCAAATTGACCCAAGCCTTGCCACGTTTGCACGTATAAGTAAGGGCGGGCGAGCAAACGCCGACCGACTTTTATTTGGTAAAGTACGCGCCGACGGCTCTGTTGCAAAAGAAGACGCTGTTGATGAAGTGAACCAATTTGAGTTTGGTGTTAAAAAGCGCTTTGATTCATTATCAGTGTTTGCTACTGCGTTTTTTGCCGAAACTGAAGAGCAAAACTTTGAAGCAACATCACAAACATTTTTTGACCGTGAATACGAAGCAAAAGGGATCGAAATAGAATCTACTTACTTTATTGATGCATGGGATTTCCGTGGTAATTTAACCTGGACCGACGCAGAAATAGCCAAAGACGCACTTGCTCCTGAGGTAGTAGGTAATACACCGCGTCGTCAAGCTGATTTAATTTATTCATTAATGGCACGTTATAACTATGAGCAAGGCTCTGCTGGCCTTAGCTTTATTGGTACTACCGATGCATATGCACAAGATAATAACGACCTTAAACTTGACGGTTACACACAAGTAAATGGCTTTGTAAGTTATGACTTATCTGAAAACCTTAACATTGCCCTTAATGTAAATAACCTCTTCGATACAGTAGGTATTACAGAAGCGGAGGAAGGTTCAGTACCTGAAAACAACATTATCCGTGCTCGTGCTATTAATGGCCGTACAACATCTTTAACGCTTAAATACACGTTTAACTAATAGAGTTCTAGTGTGTAAGCGCTGAAACGATTTTTTGTTTCAGCGCTTTATGACTAACCAAACTTATTTAACCTGAACTCTGGTTAAGATATTTACTAACGTATTGAATCATGGTGATATTTAAATTTATTTTCTCTAGCCAGATATTTTCTGTGAAAACAAGGCGAATTTACGCGTCAATAGCTGGCCTATTACAAATAAATTCAACGCAGTTAGCGCTGAAAATAGCTGCTCGAGATAGATTTATTATCCAGAGTTCAGGTTATTTAGTAATTCTCCCACTGACTTTAACCTAGCCTTGCTAGGTTTTTTAGGATTTACAATATGACCCAACTACTTAGCCTCGGCGAACTACTTATTGATATGCTGCCGCAAGACTCTCAAAACAGTGCTTATTTACCTATTGCAGGCGGCGCACCTGCTAATGTAGCCGTAGGCTATGCAAAGTTAGGTGGTAAAGCTGCTTTTTGTGGTGGTATGGGCGATGACTACTTTGCCAAGCAACTTGCTAAAGCACTTACACAATACAATGTAAGCACTGACTACTTATTTACAGTTATGGGCTCGCAAACTGCAATGGTAATAGTTAGCCTTGATGATACAGGCGAGCGCAGTTTTAATTTTTATCGCCAAAATACGGCCGATTTACTTTTAACGAGTGATCACTTGGCGCAAATTCAATGGGAAAAACTAAGCACCCTGCACTTTTGTTCAAACACGCTTACCAATAATGCAATTGCGCAAACTACATTTAGCGCTTTGCAGCTTGCTAAAAGTAACAATAAATTAGTAAGCTTTGATGTAAATTTACGCTACAGCTTATGGCAAAGCATAGATGATATTGAAGCAAATGTACGTGCTTGCTATGAGTATTGCGACATAGTTAAACTCTCTCGTGATGAGTTAAACTTTTTAGCAGAACAAACAAAGCAGCTACCCGAGGGTTATTTACAATCACTTTTAGATGTTGGTGTTAGCGTAGTATTTTTAACAGATGGTCCTGAGCCTGCGACAGTTTATCATAACGAGTTCACGCTAAGTGAATCGGCACCAATTATTACAGCTGTTGATACAACAAGCGCAGGCGATGCTTTTATTGCTGGTGTTTTATATTATCTAAACCATAACAATGAAGATGTATTACTTACTACTAAAATAAATGATGAGAAAATAGTAAAACGCGCCCTCAACTTTGGCCTAAAATGCGGCTCAAAAGCCTGTTTAGCTAAAGGGGCATTTCCGGCATTACCTGTGCTGGCTGATGTACTTTAATAGACCTAATGTTTTTTAAGTTCAAATATATGCAGTAACGCGTTGTTACTGCATAGCATCAAACACCATTTTACTATCCACTATTTGTTCAAAGTGCGTTATTTTTTGATTTTTAAGCTGCCAAATATGCGCGACCCTAGCTTGCATTTTTTTACCCGTTTTAATATAAGTACCAGAGTACGTGCCATACACTACAACAGTATCATCTTGGGATAAGTAGTTTTGTGGCGTAAACGTGTAGTTATACCACTCGCTTGCAAGCTTTTGAAAAACATTTTCAGTAATGTCATTCATACCATGGTATGTACCAGCATAAGCAAAACCGTCAGCCTCTTTCCAAGTAATAGTATCACTTGCATGAGCAACTAAATTTTGCCCATTCTCTTGTGATGTTGTGCCTTCATACGTACTTTTAATTATGTCTATGTTGCTCATTTTCACACACCCTTGCACTATAAAAAGGAAGCTCAATAAAGCTGTAATATAAACAGCTTTATTATTTATAAATTTCATCACACTATACTAGCGCAACTGATTGCTGTAAGTAGGTAACCCACTGCTCAGTTTTTCCATAATAATGGGCTATATCGGCTTTTTGCCACTTACCTGTGTCAAATTCAAATGCTGCACTAGGAAAACCTTGCCCATGAATATCGTGTAATAAGCCGCGGCTTTGTGCTATATGTTGATCTGTTGCATCGCCTTCTAGCGCATTAAAGTGGGTTTCAAATAAGGCCTTGTTTAAACCCAGCTCCAATGCAATATCAGTCAGTACATGCAGCTGCATAATGTTTTTACCCTGAGCATAATAAGCATGTTGAATACTATTAAGCATTTCCCCACCTGATATACCAAGCTCTTGCGCTGCCAATATAGCGGTAATAGCCGGAGCCGAGTTGAGTATAATATCGTTGGTTTTTAAAAGCCCATCGGTATAGTTACTACCAAATACCTGACCTGTTTTCTTCGCTATGACACTGTCGTTTTTAAGTGCAAATTCACGCCATGCAGGAGTCACAGGTTTGACATTATCACCTGTTAGCATGCCTCCACTGTGTACTTTTACAATTAAACCATCAATATTTTCAGCAGCGGTGATCAAGGGCACGCTGCCATAAGTCCAACCACATAAAGGGTCAACAATTATATGTAACGTTGTGTTTTTCATTAAATATTTCCTATCAAAATAATTGCTTAACGCAAGGGCACTTAGTGCCATTGCATCTCACCCATAACCACTTTTGAGCCCAACTCTAAAATGCTTCTTGCACCTAAACCAGGGTAGGCTTGAGCCATGATCTCTACAAATTCAGTTGAGTTTTTTGAACTTTTTGCAGCGCTATCCGCTTTATTTAAGTACCCTTTCATGAATGACACACCAGAAAGGTCTTGTTTACTGCCCTGTAAAAAGTGACCTGGAATAACAGTCTGTGGTTTTAAATTCTCAATGTTATCTAATGTTGACTGCCAAGTTTGACGCTCTACGGCAGTGCTCGAATCAGCCAACCACACATGCATTTGATCAAATACTACAACCCCACCCAGCACTGTTTTTATAGAAGGGATCCAAAGGTAAGTATGCTTTGGATCATGCTGTAAATTTTTAATAATAATTTCTTTCCCATCTATAGTTAGGGTATTTGATAGTATTACTTCTGGCAAAATAAGTTCTTTTGGTGCGTTGCTCTTTAAAATAGGCCCCCAATAATTTAACTTTCCTTGCATTGAGCGTTTAATATTCTCTACTGTTGATTTAGTCGCTAATAACTTTGCTTTTGGAAAAGCAGCTTTAATTACATCTAAACCAAAGTAAAAATCAGGGTCGCTGTGACTAATATAAACAGCTGTTAATGTTTTACCGCTCGCTTTTATTTTTTCAACCAATGCTTGTGCATCATTACGCTGAAATTGGGCATCCACTAATAACACTTCGTTATTACCACTTATAATGCTTGATGAGACAGCAAAAATACTTTTGTCTTGTGGGTTATATACATCCACAACTAATTCACTTTGCGCTAATACCGGTTGCATTAATGTGCTTGCTAATAAAGCTGTTGCTGCTAATACGTGTTTAACTTTTTTCATTCTCAGTAGCCTGTTTGTTATTTCGTTAAGATGAGGCTATTGTATGTTGCAATTTAAGAATTAAAAACCAGGCAGAATGCAACTATCTGTTGCATAAATCGAACATATAGGCAAAGTGAATGGATAGAATTATTGCAGCTGATGTATTTATAAAAATTGTAGAGCAGAAAAGTCTAGCCGGTGCTGCCCGTGCTTTAGATATGTCTAGATCTATGGTTACACGGTATTTGAATCAAATGGAAAAGTGGGCAAATACCCAACTACTCCATCGGTCAACAAGAAAAATAACACTCACGGCAGAGGGTGAAAAAGTACTTAATCATAGCCGAGAGCTCATTGCCATCGCCCAAAACATTAGTGCGCCGATAGAAAGTAATAACAGATTAAACGGGCAAATTAGGTTGTCGTGCTCGCCTTTTTTAGCACATGATGTACTACCAGATATGTTGCAACAATTCTTACACGCTCATCCCGAAGTCAGTATTGATGTACAAATTAGTAATCACGTTACAAATTTGGTAGAAGAGCGAATAGATTTAGCAATTAGAATTACCAATGACTTAGATCCTAATATAATTGCTCGCCCACTTGGGAAATGCCATTCGGTATTATCTGCAAGCCCAGAATATTTAGAAAAAAACTCTAAGCCTATAACTACGGATGATTTGAGTCGCCATAACTGTTTAAACTATTCACGGTTTGAAAAAAGTATGTGGCATTTTTCACACCCTGAAAACCCCGTATCTGTAGCGATTGCTGGTAACTTCAGTGCTAATGATTCGAGCTTACTGTTAAAAGCTGCTCTTAATAATCAAGGAATAACTCTACAACCTAAGTTTGCTGCGCAGAAATATATAAATAATGGAAAGTTAATACATTTACTACCACACCTTAAACCACAAACTTTGAGCATATACGGTATTTACCGCTCTAGGAAACATCAGTCACTTGCACTTCGTTCATTTATTGATAGCTTAGTAACGTATTTTGATAAAATTGATACTTAACAATAAGCGAAAACTATTAAACGTTCGCTATAAGTCCTTTATTTAAGAGTTGAAATAGCGCTTTGTAAGCGCTATTTTTTGAAAGAAGGGATTTATTATTCGTCTAGCCAATCTATGGCTGCGGTAGCATTTTCAAAGTATTGAACCTCACCCGATATAAACCAGTTACCTATTTTTGCCATTCGAGCTTGCCACGCTTTATTACCGTAAATAGCTACTTTTTTAAATTCTTTAGAGTGTTTAACACCTAACTTTAAGTCATCCCACGCTGCGCGTAGTTCCCAACCTTCAAGTTCGCTACCATCAATTAAGGCGTTCACGACTGGGTGCTTAACTTCACCAAGAGCTGAGTTTATCATTGGGGTAATTATTTTGTAGTCGTCGTGAGTAAGCGTACCAACGGCTTTGAGTTTTAAAAAAAACTCTCTTCCTGCACGTTCAAGACCAATAGATAAACCATGTGTTGTGTGTACCATTACTGCTCTCCTTAAATAGGCTAAGTGGTAAAAGTACACCTTCTAAAATTAATTAGTCCTGAACTAGATCAATAAATAGTCTCAAATAAACGACTCAATTACGCATTTTGTACGCGAGATATCTGGTTTTCTACATCAATTAAATGGCCCGTTTTAAGCCATACTTTTGCACCATTACTTCCCGCTTTAACGTTAACGGAACTATTAATAGGCACTCTTAACCAACTGTTTTTTACAAGGGTATCGGTTTGCTCATCAAATGAGCCTTCTAGTACTAAGAACTCTGCTCCACCTTTTGCGCTTATAACCATGCAGGCGTTGGGCTTAAAGTGCAACAAGCTTACGTCTTCAAAATCGTCTTTGTATAAAGGGGTTACGGCTACATTTTTAAAACTAGGATGCACCGTACTTTGCACCAAGTCCGTTTGCAAACGCACGTGCGTTCGATCATCTGGTTGAAACTGCCATAACTTTACAAATATAACGCAGCCATTTTCAGACCCCGGTTTATGCTTTGATTGCGGTGGATTACGGATATAAGAACCTGCCGCAAAGTCACCATGCTCATCTTGAAATACCCCTTCAAGCACAACAAACTCTTCACCGCCTGTATGTACATGCGGCGAAAATTCACTGCCAGGTGCATAACGAACAATGGTCGTTGCGCGAGCAACTTCGTCGCCCACTCTATCGAGCGCTCGTCTATCAACACCCGCCATTGGCGATGCAACCCACGGGAGCGTTTCGCTATGTACGACAACTCGTTTACTAAAATCGGCAGCAATTTTCATATTTGGCTCCTAAGCGTAACTTCACTTAAATTTTAAACTAATAACCTAATTAAGCCGCAACACTTGGGCGTTTTGCTACTTTTTCTTGCCATGCAACTAAATGGGTAAGCTCATTCGGGATTGCTATTTGTGCAAATCCAGCAAATACCAGCCCAGCATACAATGTAATATCAGCAATACTAAACTGCTCACCAGCAACAAACGCCGATTGCGCTAGTACATCATTAAAATAGCTAAACCCTTGGCGCGCTTTTTCGCCTTGTTTTTCACCCCAAGCCACATTTTGATATGTTTCAAGCTCAGGACCTAAGCCCATCAGTTGCATGATGAAAGTAAGTTGCCACAGCGTCAAGCACCATAGATTCTGCACGCTTTTGCATCATGTTAATTACTGCACGCTCTTTTGCGGTTTCACCCATTAAAGATGGGCCTTCAAATGCGGTATCAATATACTCAGTAATAGCGGTACTTTCTGATATAAACGTGCCGTCATCTAGCTCTAATACCGGCACACCTGCTAATGGGTTTTTAGCTAAAAAGGCTTTTGTTCTGTGTTCACCATTTAATAAATCAACAGGTACAAACTCAACATTTGAAGTGGCATTTTTTCAGCTAAAGCGATACGAACCCGAAGTGGATTTGGAAAGTTTTCTACATCATAAATTTTCATAGCAATCTCTATCTTTATTGTTTAAAAGTGAGTCAATAGAACCTACCTACCGATAGGTAACTTATAATATTAAACTAAATTTAAGTCAACGTTTAAATTTTTCTGATTTAGGGGATTTAACTTAATTCATAATAAAATTAGGGGGTTGCTTAAAAGTAAAAACGCTTGTAAATAACTACCTACTGGTCGATAATTTTGCTGTACCAATTGCATTAAATAAGTGAGCTATTATTGCGCTAAGAAAGCAGCGCAATAATTTTTAACGCAGTTAGTGATTTATTTAATGCGATACAATGATCATGTTTTAATAAAATTGGTATTGCTACGGATAGGAAATATTAAAAATGAGTAAAAAAGAAGCTTTATTAAAAGCCGCTGAAAACAAGGTGCGCCTTGGCGGATACAGTAATTTTAGTTTTAGAGAGCTAGCCTGCGAAGTCGGCATTAAAAGCGCCAGTGTGCACTATCACTTTCCGACTAAGGCCGATTTAGGTGCTGAGCTTGCTCATCAATATACTAATTCTTTTTTAGCTGCGTTAGGCGAGCCAAGCGAGCTTAAAGCAAGCGGTAAAAATCCTATTGATGTGTACACTCAGCTTTTTAGACGTGCATTAGTAACCGATAAAAAAATGTGTTTATGTGGGTTACTAGGAGCCGAAAGCGATAGCCTTCCAGATAAAGTACGCCTTGAAGTAAAACGCTTTTTTAATCAAAACCTAACATGGCTTAGCGCTGCACACTTAACTAATGGTGAGCCTAACCCCGCTCAAGCAGCTATTCAAACAGTGAGCCTGCTTGAGGGCGCTATGATGATAAGCAAAACGCTCGACGATAATAGTTACTTTGAACTTGCAACTCAGTAATACCTAAATTTAGTACACAAAAAAAGCGAGCTATTCATTATCAATAGCTCGCTTTTTTAATGCTTGAAATAACTTATGTGATTATTAGACCGCTGTTGGTTTAACTTTATGCTTAGAGTGCACGATAGTTAATACAATTAAACCTATCACAGCGACTACAGCGCCAATAGGTTTACCTAAATCACTTGATAAATTAAGACCAATTGCTGCAGTGCCAATATATGAAATTGTTACCGCTGTTGCTATAACAGCAGGAACACTGGCAATCCAATGGAATGTGCCACGGTCAAACAAGTACTTAGTGGCAAGCCATAATACGCTTGTAGAAAGCAGCATGTTTGAAAATGCAAAGTAGCGCCAAATTAATGAAAAATCGAGCTTCGTCATAAAGTACGCAATTGTCAGTATAGGAACGGCCACTAGTAATCGGTTACGTATGCTTTGCGGAATATTAAACGCATCAACAACAGTTAAACGTAATGAGCGGAACGCTGTATCACCAGAAGTAATTGGGAATACGGCTACTGCAATAATTGCCATTATACCGCCAAATACGCCTAAGTAACTGTTAGCTACATGGTTTACTACTAAACCTGGACCACCTTGATCAAGCAATGCTTTTAAGCCTGCGTAACCCTCTGGGAACGCTGCAATACCAGCAAGTGCCCATACACAACCTACAATACCTTCACACATCATAGCGCCGTAATAAACTGGACGTACGTATTTTTCGTTAGTTAAACAACGCGCAATAATAGGCGCTTGAGTAGAGTGAAAACCACTAATAGCACCACAGGTAATTGTTATAAATAACAGTGGCCATGTTGGTAGTCCATCTGGATTTGGCTCTAAAAAGTCATGTGCGTGATCAGCTTCAAAGTAAGCTAAAAAGTCACTTGGTACCGGTAAGTGCGGCGCATTAATAAGTAATGAAATAGCAATTGCCACTGTCATTACAATCATTAGCGCACCAAAAATTGGGTAAAACTTAGTGATAATTTTATCAATTGGTAGCAAGGTCGCTAAAAAGTAATACGCTAAAATAGCAAGTACCCAAAAGGTGTTATTTGCCAGTATTGTACCTTCAAAAAAATCAAGGTTACTTAGCAAACCTGCAGGGCTCATAATAAATACTACACCTACAAAAAACAGTAGCATGGCAGTAAATACAAGCATAAAGCCTTTAAATACGACGTTGTAATAATGCCCTGCGATTTCTGGTAGGCTTTTACCGTCTTCTTTTATACTCATTACACCTGAGAAGAAGTCGTGTACAGCGCCACCTAAAACATTACCAAGTACAATCCATACTAGTGCAACTGGTCCGTATAAAGCGCCTAAAATTGGGCCAAATATTGGGCCTACGCCAGCAATGTTTAAAAACTGAATTAAAAATGCTCTTACAGGGTGAATAGCGACGTAATCCACACCTTCGCTAAAGCGTTTTTGTGGTGTGTCAGCAGTTGAATCCAAACCGGCTTGTTTTTCAACAAATGGGCTGTAAAACTTATAGCCCAGTATTAAAATAGTGAGGCAGATAAAAAAGATGATCATAAAGCACGTTTCTCTTTTTGTATTTGTATTATAGAGCGCATTGTGTGTCGCCCCGCCTTTTCAATCCGTGAATAATCGACGAACAATAACAAAGCTTCAACCCTCAAACAATAAGACGTTTAGCTAATACGATAATCGATATAAGCCACTATTTACGCAACCTTCACACTTAACGTTCCACATTGAATATTTATTACACGCGTCTTATTTTGGGCACAAAAAAAGCGGTTAAACTTTTACGTTATAACCGCTTTCACACACAATGTTTTTTAAAGTGGGTTCATAAACTCACTAATTTGTTGATGCGTTAAAGTAGGTGTTGCGCCAGAACTTTCGGCGACTATTGATCCAACGGCACATGCAAAGTCAACGGCATATTGCGCGTCGTCGTTGCTACAAAGCTGATAAATTAACGAACCTAAAAACGAATCCCCTGCGCCAACAGTGTCAATTACGCTAATTAAATAACCTGAATTATAAAAATTATCGCCTTTGATTGTTAATAAAGCACCGTGGCTACCTTTGGTTACACATAAGTAATCGGTATTTGTTTGCTGTGCTATAAACGCTAAATTTTGTTCAAGCGAATGAAACTTACAACCCATCGCTTTTGCTATTTCGTATAGCTCTTCATCGTTTAACTTAATAAAGTCTGCTTTATTCATTAAACCTACAAGTGTTTCTAACTTGTAATGCGGCGCACGTAGATTTACGTCAAATACTTTAAAATTTGCTACATCAACTAGTTAATTTCATGTTGCCAAAGACGCTTCGCCCTATTAGGGCGTGTTCATCTTTGCGGTATGAAAAACAAACAGCATGAAGATAAGGTATAATTGAATTCGCTAAAAAACCTTACACCTAACCCTCATTCCAAGATTAATGTTAACAGACGCGACATGGAATGTCTTATCTAAAGTAACGTACCTAAGTGGTCGAATTTATAATAAGCCTGACCATAGAAAAACGCTCGAAGGCATACTGTATAAGATGCGCACAGGTATTCCATGGCGAGATTTACCTTCTGATTTTGGCTGTTGGAGTGCTCTCTATAGACGGTTTAATTTATGGTCCAAAAAAGATATTTTGAATGAATTGTTTCGCGCATTATCTCGTGATGCGGACATGGATTGGGCCTTCATTGATGGCAGCATTGTTAGGGCTTACCAACATAGTTGCGGCGTAAGAACCGCTGACAATGAATCAATCGGTAAGAGTCGAGGTGGCAATTCAACTAAAATTCACCTTGCAGTAGATAGCGGAGGATTGCCCATTTATTATGAATTATCCTGTGGAAATACGCATGATATCGTCCATGCAGAGTCACTCGTAGCCAACTGATCCACAAGTAATGTGGTTGTCGCAGACAAAGGCTACGATAGTGAAAAACTGAGAGAGTTTGTTCGTGATAATAACGCTACATCCGTGATTCCGCGTAAGGACAACTGTTTAGTCGGTAATGAAGATATTGACTAGGGGCTGTTGATCTTTCACATTGGTAGCCAAATCATTGCACATGCCAGCGCTAACATACTCTCAAACTGTAATTTCAATTTATCGTACCTTGTCGCTATAGCACGGAAGTGCTTTAGCCTTGCAAAGGCATTTTCAACTAAATGCCTATATTTATATAAGCACCAATCAATATCACCATTACCTGTTTTTGAGTTTTTCTTTCTAGGGATCACTGGGCTTGAGTTTCTCTCTCGAACCTTATTTCTAATGACTTCACTATCATAGCCTTTGTCTGCGATAACAAAATCGCCTTGGGGCAATAATTCAATCAGTTCATTTGCCACTTTACTATCATGAACATCGCCGCCTGTAATAATAAATTCAATTGGTAAGCCATAACTATCAACAGCTAAATGAATTTTACTTGTATTACCGCCACGACTTAATGCTATCGCTTGTTCTTGTTGAGACGCAGCACCTGTACTGTGTTGATGTGCTTTAACATAACTGCCATCAATGAATTCCCACTCAGTGTCACTATTGGCGGATAATGATTTGAACAACCTTATTAATATTCCTTTTTTAGACCAAAGTAGAAATCGGCGGTAAATAGTATTCCATAAACCAAAACACTCAGGGAGGTCACGCCATGGGCAACCAACACGTAAGCGATATAAAATTCCTTCCATCGTTTGTCTGTGTTCAAGCTTGTTATAAACTCTATCTTCAAGCAAAATTGATTTTAGCTTCGACCACAACTTATCAGTGAGCATTAATCGGGGCATGGTAATCTCGTAAGGTTTGTTTTTGGCGAAGTAAATTATACGAGATTACCGCTTACGCACAAAATTCAAACAAAGATCAACAGCCCCTAGTGCCTGTACAAATATCGGCACTTGGTTGAGAATGCATTTGCCCGTATTAAACAATATAGAGGGATAGCCACACGGTATGAAAAGCTTGAACGAAATTATCATCCAATGCTCGCTTTAGCATTTACTATGATGTGGCTACCAATGTGGGTTAATTAATATATGTACTACAAAGATCAACAGCCCCTAATTTAAGCATTACGAATTAAGCGCCGATTAATATTGTGCAACTTTTTAGTGCAACCCAATGATGAGCATAAGCCCGCCAATTAAGCAAATTCCCTTTGTTGCACGAGTATGTCACACACTGTAAGTATAAAACGCACCAACGTGGTGAAAATACGCTCAGATAAAACTAAACACCTTTGTATTTAATAAATTTTATAAAAGCATATTGCGACTCATAGCTTAGTTCTTAAGGAACACAGACCGTGTGACTTCCTATCTTAAAACGGCAAATATCATTGTTTTTCTGTAACTATTCACCATGGTAAATTATTTTCAAAGGATCTTTTTTAACTATTGACCGATCCCGCCAGTATGCCAAGCTAGGGCTATGACCTAATAGCCCTAGCTTCAATGAATTTAAACAGCATCAACATCGACGAAATCGTTGAGAAAACCAAAGCTCAATTACAAGAAGGTAAAACTCTCACGCCTGCGCTGAAGATGTCTATTGAACTCATTCTGGTTGTCGTTGTTATGTTAGCAAGTAAATTAGGGGCTGTTGATCTTTCACATTGGTAGCCAAATCATTGCACATGCCAGCGCTAACATACTCTCAAACTGTAATTTCAATTTATCGTACCTTGTCGCTATAGCACGGAAGTGCTTTAGCCTTGCAAAGGCATTTTCAACTAAATGCCTATATTTATATAAGCACCAATCAATATCACCATTACCTGTTTTTGAGTTTTTCTTTCTAGGGATCACTGGGCTTGAGTTTCTCTCTCGAACCTTATTTCTAATGACTTCACTATCATAGCCTTTGTCTGCGATAACAAAATCGCCTTGGGGCAATAATTCAATCAGTTCATTTGCCACTTTACTATCATGAACATCGCCGCCTGTAATAATAAATTCAATTGGTAAGCCATAACTATCAACAGCTAAATGAATTTTACTTGTATTACCGCCACGACTTAATGCTATCGCTTGTTCTTGTTGAGACGCAGCACCTGTACTGTGTTGATGTGCTTTAACATAACTGCCATCAATGAATTCCCACTCAGTGTCACTATTGGCGGATAATGATTTGAACAACCTTATTAATATTCCTTTTTTAGACCAAAGTAGAAATCGGCGGTAAATAGTATTCCATAAACCAAAACACTCAGGGAGGTCACGCCATGGGCAACCAACACGTAAGCGATATAAAATTCCTTCCATCGTTTGTCTGTGTTCAAGCTTGTTATAAACTCTATCTTCAAGCAAAATTGATTTTAGCTTCGACCACAACTTATCAGTGAGCATTAATCGGGGCATGGTAATCTCGTAAGGTTTGTTTTTGGCGAAGTAAATTATACGAGATTACCGCTTACGCACAAAATTCAAACAAAGATCAACAGCCCCTAGGACTTAACAGTAACAATAGCAGTATCCCGCCATCAAAAGACATCAACCGAAAAAACAAAACAAAGAGAAATCAGCCAAGTCAGCGGGTGGTCAAAAAGGCCGTGCAGGTAAAACACTAACCCAAACACAGACGCCTGATGAGATCAAAATCATCCTAGTTGAACGTGATTTTTTACCGAAAGGTCACTACCGTGAAATTGGCTTTCAAAAACGACAGGTTGTCGATATAGATATCAGGAAAGTGGTCACTGAATACCAAGCACAAATTCTGGAAAATGAGCAAGGTAAGCGTTTTATTGGTGAATTTCCAGAAGACGTTAACAGTCCTATTCAATATGGGGTTGGTGTAAAAGCCCATGCAGTTTACCTATCCCAATATCAATTACTCCCTTACAACCGCATTGAAGAATATTTTTGTGATCAACTCGGTATTCCAATCAGTGCGGGTAGTTTATTTAACTTTAATGAACAAGCAGCGGCCTTGGTAAAGTCCTCCGGCGCAGAAGCCGCGCTCAAGAAAGCCCTGAAAACGACTTATCAAGCCTTACACGTTGATGAAACGGGGATTAATATAGGTGGTAAACGACGATGGCTTCATGGTGCATCAACGACGTGGTGGACGTATTTTTACCCGCATGAGAAAAGAGGGAAAATAGCGATGGATGACGCCGATATTTTACCTCACTTTACTGGGGTACTATGCCACGACCACTGGAAACCGTATTATCAATATACACAGTGCCAACATGCCTTGTGTAATGCACATCATATCCGAGAGTTAGAAAGGGCATGGGAGCAAGACGGTATGCAATGGGCAAAGGATTTGCAAACCCTACTGACTGAAATCAATAAACATCAAATAGATAACCCCGAGCTAGATGCAGACACAAAAGCTCACTATATAGAGAAATATCAACAAATATTGGCTCAAGGTGACATTAAATGCCCTCCACCGGATAGAAACAGCCGAGTAAAAGGCCAGCGAGGCAGATTGAAACGAACAAAGTCTAGAGCGTTGTTAGAGCGGTTAAGAGATTATCAAGATGATGTCTTACGGTTCATGACGGAAACAGCGGTGCCTTTTAGCAACAACCAAGGTGAGAATGATATTAGGATGACCAAGGTTCATCAAAAGATATCTGGGTGCTTCAGAAGCATGCAAGGTGCAGAGATGTTTTGTTTAATCAGAAGCTACCTCTCGACTTGCAGAAAACAGCATGTATCAGCAAGCCTAGCCCTTGAATTACTCTTCAAAAATCAGTTACCTGATATATTTATTGAAAATGTGGCTGAATAGTTACGTTTTTCTCAATGCTTTGCCGCTTACAATTTACCGCTAGTAGCTCAAATACACGATGTATCTTATGGCTGCACCGTGTTTGTTCTATGCAATCCAGAATATCATCCAACCAAAGATAACTGCACTTACTCGCTCTAAATGTCGAGATCGCACACTTAAACATACCCGCTGCACTATGGCAGATAAAACGCTTGATAAGTGTTTGCAGTATGCTCAGCCAAACCAATGATTCGGCAATATGAGGATCTCGTGTGATGAACCCTTTAAGGTTATTCCATGACTTTAGTTCTTTGAAAAACAACTCAATTTGCCAACGAGTTGCATATATATCGAGTAGTTCGTCAAAGCTAAACTGTGCCTCTTTTAAATTAGTAACAAGGAAAACGGGGCGCTTTTCATTCGGTAAATAGATAAGCCTGTACTCGGGCCCATTTTTCTTCCAACGTACTGTTAATTCAAGTGGTTGGCTTGCGAATTTATCGAGTAACGTTTTGAGTTTAATGTTCTTTTCTTTAAGTTCTATACCCGCGCAATAAGCTGATGTAACGATTGGGTTAATGTTTTTATTTGCTCTGATCAAAAAATATCCGCCATCTTGAGCTACTTGCTCAAAGTAATCTAAGTCAAAATACCCAGCATCAGCAAGTAATAACGTATCTTCAAGTGTGTGGCTACCTGGTAAAAAGGCGCGCTCAGTTTCAACATCAGGACGAATATCTATTTCGCAGGGTTGTTCATTAAATAGGTCATAGGTAACGTGCAACTCAATTGCGGCAGGACTTACAGCAGTAAAACGACCAGCAAAAACCTGCGCTAATTCATCATGTAGAGCAAATGAAGAACCATCTTGCAATAACACTCGCTGTATTCCTCGCTGGGTAAAAAAGGTTTTATCCAGCGTGTTTACAGTCAATTTAGACATCGCTTGAATAACGAGCTCACGGACAAGCTCAGTCAAGGCTGGTTTTCGAATTTGATTATGAAAGGGTTTATAACTTATCGTGCAATCAGCCTGCGTTCGCAAGTTTTGATGGATATCTGACAAGTTAGCGTCTTGCAGGCAAGATAAGCTTTTAAATACGGCTTTGAGCAGAGAAACGATCGACAGGCAACGGTGTCGAACTTGAAATCCAGAGGTTTTTGCAAGATCAATGAGGTGTTTTTCTGAGATAAGGGCTTTTAATTGGTTTGAAACTTGGTTAATCTGCATGTGAACTCTGCTTTTAGTCATGTTTTTATTGGCGTAACTATTTGATCATTAACAGAGTTCAACTTCAAGTTTTCTTAAGATCCAACCTATGTATTGCGACTAAGGTCGTAGTAAAAAAATTACATTAATGTAAAAAGTGTATCTGCAAATTCATTTCATCTGTTTTACAAATCACATCAATCTAATTAATCACTTTTACCGAAGTTAATAAAATTAATACTATCGTTAACAGATTAACAGCCTGCATCACTGCCGGCACTTTTAAATAGATGAGGTCGACAATGAATACTCAAATAAACAAAACAAAATTAACACTCACTGCACTGGCACTTGCAATAGCATTACCGGCAAGCGCAGCAACAACTCTTACTAAAGATAACGGCGCGGCTGTTGGCGACAACCAAAATTCAATGACTGCTGGCGAGCGCGGCAGTGTATTACTAGAAGACGTGCAACTAATTCAAAAACTGCAACGCTTTGCACGTGAGCGTATTCCTGAGCGTGTTGTGCATGCTCGTGGTACTGGCGCACACGGTGTGTTTGTAGCATCAAAAGAGCTAGATGATTTAACAATTGCAGCACCGTTTGCACAAGCTGGTAAAGAAACAGACGTATTTGTTCGTTTTTCATCAGTAATTCACTCAAAAGGCAGCCCAGAAACACTGCGCGATCCACGTGGCTTTGCAACTAAGTTTTACACAGACCAAGGTAACTGGGATTTAGTAGGTAATAATTTACCTGTGTTCTTTATTCGCGATGCAATCAAATTTCCAGACATGGTTCACTCTTTAAAACCATCTCCGGTTGATAACATTCAAGATCCTAATCGCTTTTTTGATTTTTTCTCGTATGAACCAGGTTCTACACAAATGCTAACGTGGGTTTACAGCGACTACGGTACACCAGCAAGTCTTCGTAAAATGGATGGTTGGGGTGTACATGCATACAAAATGATTAATAAATCGGGTGATGTTAAATACGTTAAGTTTCATTGGGTAAGCCAACAAGGTATTGATAACCTTGACGCAAAAGAAGTAGCTAAAGTGCAAAGCCAAGACTTCCAACACTTAACACGCGACCTTTACAGCGAAATTGGTAAAGGCAACTTCCCTAAATGGGATCTATACATTAAAACGCTTGATCCGTCGCAGCTTGATGACTTTGATTACAACCCATTAGATGCAACAAAAATGTGGTTAGACATTAAAGAAACTAAAGTAGGAACAATGACCCTAAACCGTATGCCAACTAACTTCTTCCAGTCTACAGAACAAGTAGCAATGGCACCGGCAAACATTATTCCAGGTATTGAGCCATCAGAAGACCGTTTATTACAAGGTCGTATGTTTTCTTACGCTGATACACAAATGTACCGCCTAGGTGCTAACCACCAGCAATTGCCAATAAACCTTGCAAAAGTTGAAGTGGTTAACTACAACCAAGACGGCGCAATGAATATTGGTAACACTACAAGCAATGTGAACTACCAGCCAAGCCAAGAAAACGTAGCTGAAAACCCAATTGCACGTAGAAGTAACACAGAGCTAAAAGGCTTTGTACAACAAGCCGCGATTAAAAAGCAGCAAAACTTCGCGCAAGCAGGTGTTATATACCGTGGTTTTAGCAAGCAAGAACGTACAAACCTAATTAATAACCTAGCAGGCGATTTAGGCAAAGTGCAAAACAGCAGTGTTAAACACAAAATGCTTAGCCACTTTTACAAAGCTGATAGTGAGTACGGTACACGCTTAACTAAAGCTGTAAAAGGCGATATTAAAATGGTTAAACAACTAGCAGCTAACTTATAAGCAACTAGTTAAAAGCAATTAGTCCCAACTAAATAGCTATTTAAACCACAACCATGAGGAAGGAATAAACCCCTTCCTCTTTTATAAGAGGCAATGGTTATGCGTAATTTATTAATTATAGTCGCCCTACTGCTAAGCTTTACCAGTAGCGTTTACGCTCAAAATACATCAGATACACAAACACCCAGTACGCAAGTTGAAAACCAACATTCTGCAAAAACTCAATACCAAAGCTTATTTGCTTATTATTTTGCCGCAGCACGCACAAACGACACCGCAGTAATAGAGCAATTTGTAGATGCTGGTATTCCTATCGACAGCTACAACAACAAAGGCTACACCGCGTTAATGATTGCCACTTATCACGGTAATAAAAACACGGTTAACACGCTTTTACACTTAGGCGCTAATGCCTGTTTAGAAGATAACCGTGGCAACACAGCGCTAATGGCCGCTATTTTTAGAGGTGAATTTAGTATCGCTAAAACGCTCGTATCACTTGATTGCGATAACGCGCATCAAAACAAAGCCGGTCAAACAGCCGAGCAGTTTGCACAAACATTTGGTCAACAAAAAGTTATAGAGTTACTAGCGCAGGTAAATAATGCAAAATAATCTGCACGCAACAAAAAGCCCTAAAATAATAGGGCTTATTTTTAATAAAATTAGTCTTATGTTGCAGACGCTATTTGAGGTTGTTTAGGCTTTTCTCGCGTTACAAAGTAGCAAATTAGCGAGCCCACTGTTACCAGTACAACCCCCTGCCAAAACGAAGCACTCAGCGTAATAGATAAATACAACGCCGAAATAATAGTAGAAAACACCGGTGTAAAGTACGAAAGCGTTCCCAAAAGCATTAAGTTACCGCCAATAATAGCTTGATTCCACAGTGCATAACCGCTCCCCACGACTACACCGGCTAATAGCAATGTTATGCTTGATCTGAGTGAAAACGTTAATGGCGCTTCATTACTAAAACCATATTGCGCCCACAAACTCATTGCCGTAACCGCAAAAAATAACGTAATGGCATTTTTACCATTACTCAGCTTTTGCGTTACTACGCAATAAATAGCCCATATAAACGCTGCAGCTAATGCCATTAAGTAAGTAGCAGGATTATCAGCAAAGTTAGTAACAAGCGTATCTAGTGACATTTTTTGATCGCCCGTAATACACCAAGCAACGCCTAAAAAAGCAATGATCATGCTTGGGTAAACCCAGAAACTTACTTTTTTACGACCAATAATAATAGAGAGCAGTATAGTCAGCGTGGGCCATAAATAATTAATAACCGCCATTTCCATTGCCTGATGACGGCTGTTTGCCATACCAATAGAAAGCGCCAAGCAAATTTCGTACGCTACAAATAATAAAGTACCTATTACCAAGTAACGTTTTGAAAACCCACTAAACTTGGGCACTCCCATAACCAAAATTAAAAATATCGCACTGACAGAATACATAGCCGCCGCACCACCAATTGGACTAAACAACTCAGAAATATCCCGTAGTAATGCAACTAAGCAACTCCACAGTAATATTGCAGCAACTCCATATAGTGTATATTTATTTTTGCTTATAAAGTCCATTTACCAACCTAAAAGTACTACTCGTAAATTTGAAACTAAACTAACAGTAATTATTTAATTAAACAATCAAGGTTAATAGCTTAAACGTCTCGTTTGTTTTTAGCATTCACCCTTTTTAGTAATTGACCTTTTGGTCAGTAAAGCTACAATCAATCAATACGTTAAACACGCAAACTTTATAATGACCACACAAATAAAGCCAAATAAAAAAGAAGTCACACGCGAGAAAAACCAAAAACTAATTTTAGATGCCGCCGAGCAATTGTTTTCGCAATTAGGTTACGACGGAGCAAGTATGAGCATGGTTGCTAAAGAAGCGCAGGTGCCAAAAGCTAATATTTTGTATTACTTTAAAAGTAAGGATGGTCTGTACGAGTCTGTGATCGACCGCATAATAGCTAATTGGAACTTAGGGCTTGATAACGTCACAATTAACGACGATCCAGCTACCGTGCTTTATAACTATATTAAAAGCAAAGTAATACTGGCCGTAAATCAGCCAATGCAATCTCGCTTATTTGCCAGTGAAATACTGCGCGGTGCACCCTATTTACAAAACTACTTTAGAACCAATACCCGCCCTTGGGTTAAACAAAAGGTTGATGTACTTCAAGCATGGATGGACGCAGATAAAATGGATAAGGTTGATCCCTACCATTTGCTCTTTACTATTTGGTCTACCACGCAATATTACGCCGACTTTCAGGCTGAGGTTTTACTCGTAATGAACAAATTAGAGTACGACGAAACCGATGTGGCACAAATTACGCAATCAATTGCCCACATAATTTTAAAAGGTATTGGTCTTAAAATACCTGAGCAAAGTGAGACTTAACCCATGACATCCTTTACTACACCCGATTTATTTGACGATCATCGCGATAACGTGCAAGTAGCAGACAGCGGCCTTTATCACTTTGGTAAAAAAACCACGTTTTATGGCAAAGTAGTTACCGTTACCTGCCCAGAAGACAACTCTTTTGCCGCCGATATATTGCATGAAAATGGTAAAGGTAAAGGTAAAGGTAAAGTGTTAGTTATAAACGGGTTTGCGAGCAAACGCTTTGCGTTTATAGGCGATATTATGGCTGAGCGTGCCCTAAATAATGGCTGGGAAGGCGTAATAATAAATGGCTGTTGCCGAGATATTGAGATACTTGCCACGATGAACTTACCTGTAATGGCGCTAGGCTCTACACCGCGTAGTACCTTAAAGCGCGGCTTTGGTGATAAAAACCAAGCTGTTACCATGCTTAGCACCACTATTGAACCTAACGATTGGGTTTACGCCGATATTAACGGTTTAATCATCAGTAAAACGCCCCTTATTTAGCACTCAAAACCATATAAATAGAGACCAACTTGGTGCACCTACGCACCAAGTTGGTTTGTTTTAGCTCATTTTAATCTCACTATTTCTACAGCCCACATTTACAAACCTCATACAACCCAATAAAACCTGACCAGTTGGACAGGATTTTAATTTATGGCATTCCTCTTGCTTAGGTTTTAAACAATATAATAAGCTAAACGATTAAAAAGCGGATCAGGCTCTGTAAAATAAAAACAAGATGTTACGCAGTGAGCTGAAAAATAATAAAAATTAATCCGTCTTTTTAATCACTCTAAATCTGAACTGCTTGGTCAGATTTTTTATAACGAGTGGTGATATGAGTACCAAAAATAATAATACGACCGGTATTTTTTGTGACCATGGTCCTACCCTGTGGCAAACAAACCAATCTGGTCTACTTGCAAACAATCGCTTAGCTGTAAAAGATGTATTTGCAGTAAAGGGCGAGCGTAACAGCGCAGGCAACCCACACTGGTTTAAAACAGCTAAACCGGCTCAAAATACGGCAAGCTCGGTTACTAAGCTCATGACCGCTGGTTGTAACTTTATAGGCTTTACCCACACAGACGAACTGGCTTATAGCTTAGAGGGTAATAATATACATTATGGCGCTGCGCAAAATCCTAAATTAAAAGGGCATGCTTGCGGTGGTTCGAGTATGGGGTCTGCTGCTGCAGTTGCTGCAAACTTAGCTGATATTGGCTTAGGCACCGACACTGGCGGCTCAATTAGAATACCCGCCAGCTATTGTGGTTTATATGGCATAAGGCCAAGCCATAACGTGGTTGAAAAAGACGGCCTAATACCGTTGGCTCCGCCTTTTGATACCATAGGTTGGCTTACCCAAAGCCCCGAGCTATTAAGCGATGTAGGTAATGTACTGTTACCAAATCAAGCTATTAATAACGTTCATACCTTAGTTATTTGCGAGCCGTTATTTGAACTCGTTGACTCTGCTTTACAAGCCCCACTTAAACAATTGCTTAAAAAAACCAAGCCTAATTTTAAGCACCATAAAGAATTTGAACTACCTAACAGCAGCTTATTAAATGAACTTGCGGATAGTTTTAGAGTACTGCAAGGGCGAGCAATCGCAAAAACGCATAAAGATTGGCTTCAATTGCAGGGGCAACTTCCCCAGTTTGCTCCAGCAATTGCGGCACGTTTTAATATGGCGCTTGCCCTAACTGAGCAAGAAGAACAAGAAGCACTAAAAGTACAAACCCAATGGCAAACACTAATAGCTAAAAACCTAAATACAAACAGCTGTTTATTTTTGCCAACCACACCCACAACCGCACCTAAATTAGGCGCCGACACAAGCGCCTTACGCATGCAAATTATTACGCTTTCGGCAATTGCAGGGCTTAGTGGCTCAGCGCAAGTGCATTTACCGCTGGCTGATTTAGCAAATGATCATCCGTATGGTTTTTCATTAATGATGAGCCACGGTAACGATAAAAGCCTACTTGCTTGCGTTAAGCACCTAGCTGCACACTTTAAACAAGGCACAACGGCATGACCACACACAACATTGCATTTACCGCGTCTCATTTTTCGGCCACTGAGGCGGGTATAAATATACTAAAACAAGGCGGTACAGCTACCGAGGCTATGGTAGCAGCTGCCGCCGCTATTAGCGTTGTATACCCACATATGAACTCAATTGGTGGCGACAGCTTTTGGCTTATCGATAACCCAAACCAAAAAACGCCCACTGCTATTGACGCCTGCGGCCGCGCAGCAACTAATACAACGGCGTATAACCCGCTCGCGCAAATACCAGAGCGCGGCGGATTAAGCGCACTAACTCAAGCGGGCACAATACGCGGTTGGCAAAAAGCGCTTGAACTAGATGAGCATGCAGCACTACCACTGTCAAAAATTTTAGCACCCGCTATTGAGCTTGCGCGCGAGGGCTTTACCGTTACAAAAAGCTTGCAAGCAGGCTGCGAAAAACTAGCCGCTGCTAACAATACCAATGACGCGTTTAAAAGCCTCTACATACCCAATGGTAACCCCTTGCAAGCAGGTCAACATTTTAAAAACCCTAAACTTGCAGCAACGTTTGAATACCTAGCAAAACATGGTTTAAACGCATTTTATGAAGGCGCACTTGCCAACTCATTTGCCGCCGACTTAGCAAAAGCAGGCAGCTCAATCACCGCAGGTGACATTGCAAATACAAAAGCTGAGGTCGTTACTGCGCTAAATGCAAACCTCAGTGGTATTAATTGCTACAACTTACCCGCGCCAACACAAGGCGTGCATTCACTACAAATAATTGGTGCCGTAAATAAGTTAAAGCATTTAGCTAAAACCGATGCCGATTGGACGCACTTAATTGTTGAGGCAACTAAACAAAGCTTTACGCATCGCCCTACCCTTTGGGCTGATCCTGAAGTCTTAGGGGATGATTATAAAAACGCACTAACCGATGATCGCTTAAGTCAACTTGCTAACAATATTGATATGAGTAAAGCACAGCAATGGCCATTTAACGCAGAGCCTGGCGATACAGTGTGGATGGCTGCAAGAGATAAAAACGGGCAATTAGTAAGTTTTATCCAAAGTATTTACTGGGAATTTGGCAGCGGAATACTAATGAGCGAAGGCGGCTTTGTGTGGAATAACCGAGGTTTAAGCTTTAGTTTAAACAATGAAGATATTGATGCGAGTAACAATATTAACGCCCTTGCGCCAAATAAAAAGCCGGCTCATACACTTAACCCAGCAATGGCAAAGTTTAGCGATGGTCGTCAACTTGCTTACGGAACAATGGGCGGTGAAGGGCAACCACAAACCCAAGCCGCTGTTTTTGTAGGCTACGCGTGGCGAAATAAATTTATAAAACAAGCAATTAGCGACCCTCGTTGGTTACTTGGACGAACATGGGGCGATACAAGTACAAATTTAAAAATTGAAAAAGGGTTAGTTTTTCATATAGAACATGAATTAAATCAACGTGACCACGATTGGGTAAGCGTTGATAATAATAACGAAATGATGGGGCACGCTGGGGCGATTTTAGATACACCTACAAGCCTTGAAGCTGCAACAGATCCTCGTTCAGATGGACGTGCAACAGTAACTACAGCAGGAACACAATGTCAGAAATAATAAACCAATGGCCAATAGTAGCGGCCTTAATAGCAACCGGTATTTTTGCCGGAATTTTAGCAGGACTTTTTGGTGTAGGCGGCGGTATTGTTATCGTACCTGTGCTGTATTTTTTACTGCAAGGTTTTGGTGTAAGCCCAGAGTCGGCAATGATGATAGCCACCGCCACATCACTTGCAACCATAGTACCTACTTCGCTTTCATCTATTCGCTCGCATCATAGCAAAGGGAATATTGATCTTGCGCTAATAAAATACTGGGCACCGTTTATATTAGTTATGGCGGTAGTCGGTAGTATTATTGCTCATACCGTTCGCAGTAACGCATTAGTGCTCATGTTTGCCTGCATTGCTATTCTAGTCAGTTTAAACATGTTATTTAGAGCCGGCGCACCTGCGCTTGTAAAACAACTGCCAGGTAAATTTGGTCAAGCCGTTATGGCAAGTATTGTAGGTGGTTTGTCGGTAATGATTGGCATAGGTGGCGGCACTATTGGCGTACCTATGCTAAACGCATTTAATGTACGCGCCCATGTTGCAGTAGGTACTGCGGCCGTTTTTGGTTTATTGATTGCGCTACCGGGCGTTATTACCTTATTAAGTATTGGCACAACGCCAACCGATGCTCCCCTTGGTACTTGGGGATTGGTAAACCTCCCTGCCTTTTTTCTTATTATTCCGCTGACTATTTTATTTGCGCCTATTGGCGTAAAAATTGGTAGCAAGCTGGATCAAAAACAACTAAAACGCGCCTTTGCCGTTGTATTAATGATAACCGGCATACGCATGCTCATTCAGACTCTGGGAGCCTAAAATATGTTTAATAACACGCAAGTTCAAACCTTAAACCCACCACAGCGTTTATTAATGGGACCAGGCCCTATTAATGCAGATCCTCGTGTTTTACGTGCTATGTCGGCGCAACTTATAGGTCAATACGACCCAGTAATGACCGGTTTTATGAACGAAACCATGGCGCGTTACCGCGAAATTTTTAAAACTAAAAACGAATGGACCATGCTAATAGATGGCACATCGCGCGCAGGTATTGAAGCCGTATTATGCTCAATTTTACGCCCAGGCGATAAAGTACTAGTGCCAATTATGGGGCGGTTTGGCCACCTACTTGCTGAAATAGCAGAACGCGTTGGCGCAAAGGTGCACACAATAGAAGTACCGTGGGGCGAAGTGTTTACGCCAGAGCAAATCGAAAAAGCCATTGTTGATGTAAAACCCCATGTACTTGCTATGGTACAAGGCGATACATCCACCACCATGAACCAACCTCTTGAGCATATTGGCGATATTTGCCAAAAGCACGATGTACTATTTTATTGCGATGCCACCGCCTCTATTGTGGGTAACGAACTTCCTGCCGATGAATGGAAACTCGATGCACTTTCGGTTGGTTTGCAAAAATGTTTAGGCGGTCCTTCTGGTTCAGCGCCATTAACGCTTAGCGACAAATGCGCCGAGTGGATCCAAAAACGTAAAAAGGTAGAAGCAGGTATTCGCACGGCCGACCATACCGATGGCACAGAGCCCTTTGTGCGCTCTAACTATTTTGATTTAGGTATGATCATGAATTACTGGGGAGAAGAGCGCCTTAACCATCATACCGAAGCCACCAGCATGCTGTACTGCGCCTCAGAATGCGCCCGCATAGTAATTGAAGAAGGCGTAGATAACTGCGTAGCGCGCCACAAATTACATGGCGATGCCATGCTAACAGGCATTCAAGCGCTCGGCTTAAATGTATTTGGTGATTTAACACATAAAATGAACAACGTACTGGGTGTGTATATACCCGAGGGCATTCATGCCGATCACGTCCGCGGACAGATGCTAACCGATTTTGGAATAGAAATTGGCACTTCGTTTGGGCCACTGCATGGCAAAATTTGGCGTATTGGCACCATGGGCTACAACGCCCGAAAAGATGCTGTATTACAAACACTTGCAAGCTTAGACGCTTGCTTACATGCCAACGGTTACAAAGGCCCTAAGGGCGAAGCCGCCATTGCCGCCCTTGCTCACTATAAATAAAAAAGGATTTAGCATGACGATTGTAAGCCCACAACACAGCCCTTTATTAGATAAAGAACTTGCTGATGAATACGCAACACGCGCTTTATCTCGCTGTAAAACTCTCAGCGCACTATCGCAAATGCAAGGCGGCATTCACCGCGTGTACTTATCAAAAGAGCACAAAGAGTGTAACGCTGTTACTGCATCGTGGATGGTTGAGGCTGGCATGCAATCGTGGCAAGACGAAGTGGGCAACCTTTGGGGTCGGCTTAAATCATCAAACCCCCATGCTAAACGTTTAATTATAGGATCGCACCTCGACACCGTTCCAAACGCAGGTGCGTTTGATGGTATTTTAGGTGTACTACTGGGGATAGAAATTGCAGCGCTTGCACATAAGTTAAAGCTCGACCTGCCCTTTCATTTAGATGTAGTGGGCTTTTGCGATGAAGAAGGCACCCGCTTTGCCACAACTTTAATTGGCTCAAAAGCCCTCGCTAACGAATTTGACCCACAGTGGCTAAACATTGAAGACACAAACGGCATAACTATGCGCCAAGCCATGCTCGACTTTGGCCTAAACCCTAACGACTATGCAAAGGCCGCACTAAACAAAAACGAATTACTAGGTTACTGGGAAACTCATATTGAACAAGGTCCGGTGCTCGAATCGGTTAATCAGGCGTTAGGCGTTGTAACGGCTATTGCAGGGGCAAAACGCGCCATGCTTACCCTAACAGGCCAAAGCGGTCATGCGGGTACAACCCCAATGAACTTGAGGCAGGATTCACTAGCAGGCTGCGCTGAATTAGTAACCGAAATTGAAAAACTAGTAAGCAATGCTAAAAATGGCGAAGTTGCCACCGTAGGGCAAATACAGTCTCGCCCAGGCGCTACAAACGTGATTGCAGGTAAAACGACCATAAGCTTAGACGCACGCGCACAAAGCGACACCGATCTCGCTAACTTACTAAGCGCCATACAAAGCAGCGCACAATCTATAGCAAGCAAACGCAATTTAACGCTTGATTGGCAATGGACGCATGCCGCCGGTGCCGTAGCGTGCGACACCACTATTCAGCATTTGTTTTCAAGCGCATGTAAACTCAACAACCAAGCATCGCCTTCACTTGCCTCAGGCGCTGGGCACGATGCAATGGCAATCGCTCCTATTTGCCCCGTTGGCATGTTGTTTATACGCAGCCCTGGCGGTATAAGCCATCACCCAGCAGAAGCGGTTATAGACAGCGATGTAACAAAGGCACTCAGTGTATTGTACAGCGCGCTTTTACTTTATGTGAAAGAGTGTGAGTGATTTTAAGGTAATCGAGTAAACCAAGTATATTAACTTGGTATGCTTAGGGGCTTAAACCTCCTCAAAGTCATTTGGAGGTTATTACTGAAGGCAGGTAAATGCAGGAATATACGTTATTTAAAGTAGCTTTATCGGACTGCCCTTTGCTCTTTTAGGCTAAGGCGTTTATGTGAGCTATATACATGTTGAATGTTTGTACCATTAACCAAATATGCATCCATTTCAACAGTAATTAGCCCCGATAATGGCTTGATTTCTAGAACACCCAACTCACCTAAATTTGCAGATAGTAAAGTATTATTCCTAATAGCTAACAAAGTTTTGTCAGTATCTCGTAAGTCACCATTCACATATAATTTAGCACCACTAAACCAATTGTTAATTATTTTAACTTTGATTGACTTAATAGTAAATTAAAAGGATTTTCTCATCAGATCTCCATATTCAGAAAATGTAATTATTATACTTTGTGTTCTTATGTGTTTGGCGCACAAACACTTTCTTTTAATACCCGTTTAGTCGATGCTGGGTAATTTTTTAGTGCAGCCAAAGGGCGAATTGGCCGCTGAACCAAATTACCTGAGCAGTTTGGGCACACGTTATTTAACAGCGTTTGAGCACAACCAGAACAAAATGTGCATTCAAATGAACAAATAAAAGCCTCACTGGACTGTGCAGGTAGATTCTTATCACAACATTCACAATTAGGTCTTAAATCTAGCATTTAGAGCTCCCTTTTATCCACCCAATACTGAGTAAATATCTATTACCTTTTATAACTTTTGATACCTGATGCTCACTTACATCAGGGCGGAATAGCTTAACCCGCTTTGTTTCAAATATCGGATTACTGCAAATAAACTCACCACCCAAATCTGCTTTTTTAAGCACTATATTCAATCGATAGTGTTTACCAGATTCAACTTTGTCTGTGTGTGGTGCTATTTCACTTCCTTGTGGGAATTTAAGCAAATATGTATCAAATTTAATTGGCCACGTAGCACCACAAATCAACATTTTATCGTAGCCTGATTTTTGTCGGCCTCGCTCCCAACAAAATAATTTACTCAAAAAAAACATACAATCCCTCGAAACAGCTAACAAGCTGCAGGTTAACTCGTTATTCTATTTTTCTTGATAAACCAACCATAGCCGAGTTCATATTTTGATTCAATCGTTTACTGTATTTTACGTGGGATATAAAAGGGAGTTTTAATGGTGTTTTGATTGGCGTTTTAAAAGACATTATGGTGGCTATAATTGACAAGAAAATCACAATATAGCCACCCGCTTTACTTTAATGCCTATTTAAAGGCTTATTTAATCGTTACCTTTGCATCACTTACCCATGTTTCAGTTATAGCTTCATCATTTTCATCAACTAAATACGCGCGTATGTTCACCGGATTATTGTTAGCTTGTTTGTAGTCAAACGCTAATCGCCATTGGTTGGTACCCACTATAGGGTAAGCGCCAATTGGTTCTAGTATTTCACCATTGCTGGCTTCAACAATCGGCTTTATACCACTTTTGTTATCTAAGCCTTTAAATACTGGACCTTCAAAATCAATCACCATTTTGTTAACGCCTTCAGGGATTGGCTGGCCGGGAATTCCGCCTAAGCCTTGGCGAGTATTTACAACGCTTGCAAGGTTTTTTGATTTTGGATCGAGTGGACGCCACTCAATATCATAAGAAAAGGTAAACTCATCACCTTTGCGCGCCTCTTTTTCGGGCACCCAGTAGGCAACAATGTTGTCAAACGTTTCATCTTTTGTTGGAATCTCTATTAACTGAACTGCGCCTTTGCCCCAATCGTCAGTAGGTTTTATCCACGCTGATGAACGCTTATTGTAAAATACGCCGTCGTCTTGGTAGTTATTAAAGTCACGGTCTCTTTGGATTAAGCCAAACCCTTTTGGGTTCTCATCAATAAAACTATTGGTCGACACCGACTGAGGATTATTTAATGGGCGCCAAACGTATTGACCCGATCCTGTGTGAATAGCCAGTCCATCACTGTCGTGAATTTCTGGGCGCCAATCTTTAGCTTCTGTTTTATCTTTTTGTGAGTACCAATACATACTGGTTAACGGTGCTACGCCTAAACGTTCAACATCGGCGCGCATATACAGATTAGCGCTTACTGAGGTGATATGTCCTTTGGCTTCTTTGTTATCTTTGCTTAAACCAAATCGATAAGCACCAGTGATAGAAGGCCCTTCAAGCAATGCCCAAACAGACACACTTTCACCTTTTTTCTCTGCGGGGCCAATCCAAAATGCAGAAAAGCGCGGAAATTCTTCTGGCTGATTCATACCCGTATTAATTGCAATACCTCGAGCCGACAGTCCATATTGCCCCTCTGGCCCGTCGGTACGAAAATAAGACGCGCCTAAAAAAGATATCCAATCTGGTTTCATATCTGGGCGCATTATTCTAAAGCCTGCAAATCCAAACCCTTCAGGGAGATCGTGAGCTGGGCTGTCATCAGGCATATCAAAAACGTTATTACTAAAAGGTACATTTTGCACCTGATTTTTATCGTCTCTGATGTAAATACTTACTGGCTCAGGGAAATATCGGCCAGGATAAAATAATTGTACAGGCGCCTTTTTTCCACTTGGATATAAGGTTTCATCTTTTTTAAAGCGTATTTTCCAATGTTCGTCATACGTAATTTTATCGATTAACTCCGGCGCTGGCACCTTTGTTGGCGTATAGGTTTTTTCAGCTGAGGCTTTTGCAAGTGCTTTTAAGTCTTCGAATGAAAACTCCGTTTTATCTACTGCTTCTGTCGCGTAAGACGACATCGAAGTGCTAAAAATAATTGCGATAAATAACTTTAATTTCATAAAAAGAATGTCCAATAAATTGAGTCAAATAAAAATGGGAACGCTGCACGAACGTATGTTTAACTTAAAGTTCTGTATGGATATTACGTGACGTAATATGAACTAGCGTTTACTAAGGTATTGTTATTTGATTACAGAACCTCCCATAATTAATTTGTTTTTACGGGAATTGGTTTTAAGGGAAATTGCGCGCGTTTAATGATATCGCTGAAGTGAAAACAAGCGGAGATAGCGCAGTTTATTGGACGAAGCCCTCAAGAGGTATGGATATATTTAGGTTTTAGTTGCCCACTTTTCTAAGGCAAAAATTTGTAGAGTGGCTGGTTTTTCTAATCGTTATAGGTGCATAGTTGATTTTTGGCTAAAGCTTATTATAAGCAGTAAAAAGTGAAGGGTAAGCCTATATAGAACTCTGGTATTTAAATCGATAAGGATTACATTTAAGTGTTGAAAAACAAAGAGGCTCACCACTTTTAAAATTTGCAATTAATAGCTAAATTTGACTAGTCGTCCACCTCAGGGCGTGTTGTTAGGGGCTTTATACGCTTCAATAGTTGGCGTTTAGCCTTATTCGGTGAAAAACTCGAGTAAAGAAGAAGAGAAAGTAATAGAAAAATTTTGGCTTTATGTGTTTAGCGCGTAATTAGCTAAAGCATTGGTGAGATAAGCGAGCCTTAACATATTGATGATACAGGCTCGCTGAGGTGTTTACTTTACATCAAAGTTCACATGGTCAAAGTATGGGTTTTTCTCACGCGCTTTAAGTACGCTGATTGTGGTTAGCACAATGAGTTTCAATTCGCTATTTACGTTAACAACTATGCATTCGTCTCTGTTTGCATTGCGTTTTGTGTCAGTTGCTACGCCACATACACCATCGCCATTTTTTAATATAAGCTCAATGCTTAAATGGTGCATACAAGCAATTTCGATGTAGTCGTATTGGTTGCAACTGATCATGACGTCCTCTTTATTTAGTCGGCTTAAAAACCATTAAAAAAGCAATAACAACAAGGTTGGCTATATACCACAAATCTTTAATTACAAATTGCCCTAAGCGCTCCAATAAAGTGGAAGAACTAAATGCACCGGTTGCGGTAATTAAGAATGTTTGGGTCATCATAAATACGCTTAAACACGCTAAGCCACTTACAATAATTAGCTTTTTATTATTTAAAAATAACCCTAAGCCCAATAACACAGCAAATAATACATCAAACCCGCCAATCACGTTAGACGCGCCTTGTACGCTAAATACCGTGTATAACCATGACATAAACGGTGAGGTTTCTACTAAACTAACAATGCCTTTTGCTTCAAACTCATAAAACTTCATGCCGCCAATCCACAATAAAACCATAGCAACAGGTATAAAGTTTAAAAGTACGTGTTGTTTGTCGGTAAGTTTGTCTTTATAAAACAAAAATAAATATAAAGGCACTACAGCAAAATATTTAATTATGCCCTGCCCGCTACCAATGATTGGAAAGCCACCAAGTTGCGCCATCCAACGGTTGCTGGCAAATAAGGTAAGTAATGCAACTAAACTTATAATTGCTGCAAGTAAAAGTGCTGGTGTAGGTTTCATTAGTTTAAAACGAGCGAGCACGGTGGCAAACGCTAAGGCAATCATAAATGAGCCACTAATTAAACCTAACGCAGATACAGACATTAGCGAATCAACGCTATAAAAACTAAACGTAGCCGTTAACGTATTAGGATTTGCTCCTAAAGCAAAGGATAAGCCAAGTAGCAAAAAGCTACTCGCTAATAAAAAAGTAATCACGTTGTTGGTTAGTTTTAAGTTCATTGTATTTCCAAGTATTCGTTGAGGTTTACAAAGACCTTACGAGCCGATAAAACAATTCAAACTAACTCTTAAAAAATATGAGTTGATTAAGCACACTGTAAGCTCTTATCGGGTAATGTAATCAATCACTTTAGTTTATAGTTTATTTCCTCTTTATTAATAAAATTAAATAAGTCTAGGGGCTGTTGATCTTTCACATTGGTAGCCAAATCATTGCACATGCCAGCGCTAACATACTCTCAAACTGTAATTTCAATTTATCGTACCTTGTCGCTATAGCACGGAAGTGCTTTAGCCTTGCAAAGGCATTTTCAACTAAATGCCTATATTTATATAAGCACCAATCAATATCACCATTACCTGTTTTTGAGTTTTTCTTTCTAGGGATCACTGGGCTTGAGTTTCTCTCTCGAACCTTATTTCTAATGACTTCACTATCATAGCCTTTGTCTGCGATAACAAAATCGCCTTGGGGCAATAATTCAATCAGTTCATTTGCCACTTTACTATCATGAACATCGCCGCCTGTAATAATAAATTCAATTGGTAAGCCATAACTATCAACAGCTAAATGAATTTTACTTGTATTACCGCCACGACTTAATGCTATCGCTTGTTCTTGTTGAGACGCAGCACCTGTACTGTGTTGATGTGCTTTAACATAACTGCCATCAATGAATTCCCACTCAGTGTCACTATTGGCGGATAATGATTTGAACAACCTTATTAATATTCCTTTTTTAGACCAAAGTAGAAATCGGCGGTAAATAGTATTCCATAAACCAAAACACTCAGGGAGGTCACGCCATGGGCAACCAACACGTAAGCGATATAAAATTCCTTACATCGTTTGTCTGTGTTCAAGCTTGTTATAAACTCTATCTTCAAGCAAAATTGATTTTAGCTTCGACCACAACTTATCAGTGAGCATTAATCGGGGCATGGTAATCTCGTAAGGTTTGTTTTTGGCGAAGTAAATTATACGAGATTACCGCTTACGCACAAAATTCAAACAAAGATCAACAGCCCCTAATATTCATATGATGTGCGTCATCTTTTTTATTATTAAATGAAGTAGAATAACGTTGCCTTTTAAATACACAGAATGCATTCATTTCTAAACTTAGGGACATTTTTTAATGAAGGGTACTGATATTCGAGTTACCTCTGGACTGATTTCTATAGCCATTGTTTTACTACTTTGGTTTGCTGTACCGCCTCCGCAAGGTGTTACCGAAAACGCATGGCATTTGCTCGCTTTATTTATTGGTACTGTAGTTGCCATTATTGGTAAAGCAATGCCAATCGGCGCCATTGCTATTTTAGCTATTACCTCTGTTGCATTAACCGGCGTAACTAATGACAGCCCATCAGGCGCTATTAAAGATGCATTAAGTGGCTTTTCTAATTCATTAATTTGGTTGATTGGTATTGCTATTATTATTTCTCGGGGGTTAGCTAAAACTGGTTTGGGAAATCGTATTGGCTATAATTTTATTTCTCTTTTTGGTAAAAAAACAGTTGGTATTGGCTATGCACTCGCACTTTCTGAACTTGTTATAGCGCCTGTAACGCCAAGTAATACCGCGCGAGGCGGCGCTATTATTCACCCAATAATGAAGTCGATAGCAACAAGTTTTGGCTCGTCTCCTGAGGAAGGTACATCTCGTAAAATTGGGCACTACCTTGCTTTAGTGAGCTACCATATAAACCCTATTACATCAGCTATGTTTATTACAGCAACTGCGCCAAATCCACTAATTGTAAAACTGATTGCAGACGCCACAGGCGCTGATATTAGTATTACATGGGGTACATGGGCGCTTGCTGCACTTTTACCTGGTTTGCTATGTATTGCACTGGTGCCTTTGGTTGTATATGCCATTTACCCTCCTGAGGTTAAAAGCACGCCCGATGCAAAAACCTACGCAGAATCTAAGCTGTCTGAAATGGGACCTATGAGTTACGGCGAAAAAGTGATGGTGGGTGTGTTTGCCATGCTACTTACTTTATGGGCCGGTGTACCCGCTATGATTTTAGGTGCTGATTATGCGGTAAACACAACCGCAGTGGCCTTTTTAGGGCTCTCGGTTTTATTAATTACCGGAGTATTAAGTTGGGACGATGTGCTTAAAGAAAAGTCTGCTTGGGATACGGTAGTGTGGTTTTCAGCGCTGGTAATGATGGCAACATTTTTAAATAAGTTAGGTTTAGTTACATGGTTTTCAAGCCTAGTTGAGAGCAATATTGCGCAACTGGGCTTTGACTGGATTGTATCGGCTATTATATTGGTAGCTGTGTATTTTTACGCTCATTACTTTTTTGCCAGTACCACAGCACATATTACTGCTATGTTTGCCGCATTTTACGCCGCAGGTTTAGCGCTTGGCGCTCCGCCTTTATTTTTAGGCTTACTGTTAGCTGGCGCTTCATCACTGATGATGTCGTTAACGCATTACGCAACAGGCACATCACCCATAGTGTTTGGCTCAGGCTATGTATCGTTAAAAGACTGGTGGGTAATGGGCCTTATAATGAGCGTTATTAATTTAAGTGTATGGGGAATTATTGGCGGGCTTTGGTGGAAAGCACTTGGGTATTGGTAGTCTTGCCTTTGTTAGTTTGGCTTGCACATTTAATACTGCGCACTTATTTTAGTTCGTTCTACAAATATAAACATTGAGGCTGTTGCAAGGGAGCACTATGGTTTTTAAATTTATAAAGGCAGCATATTCAGACCGAGACTACTTATTAAGCCTCAGAAAACTGACTATGGTCGAACACTTAGAAAATGCCGGGTTATTTTTAACAGATCAACAGCATGTTTTAAGGCTTAATGATCAATATGACTGCTCCCATCTTATAGTTATAAATGAGGTACCAATTGGTACTTTAAAATACCAAACGCACGCTCAACACGTTGAAATAATGCAATTACAAATACATCCATTGCACCAAAACAAAGGGTATGGGAAAGCGGTTATTGAACAAGTTATTACAAATGCGCAGTCAAAACCCATTAAACTCACAGTGCTTAAAAACAACCCAGCATTAGGACTTTATAAGCGGCTGGGTTTTACTATAACGGATGAGGATAATTACGAGTACCACATGCAAACGCGGGCTATTCGTAGCTAAAATTAATCGCTTTGATCTCTGAAGTCTTTTTTTCTGAAAATAGTTAAATGCCAACCCCAATGCAAAGAGCCTAATCTTAAAAAGATAGTCGTGAAAAATGAGCCTAAAATACACCAAATGTAATCTACATTAAGGCTAAATAAAGCAGCATAAACTGCGCCACCCGCTAAACACGCAGAGGCGTAAGGTTCGCTGCGCATAACAGTTGGTACTTCACGGCAAATTACGTCACGTATTAAACCACCAAATATACCTGTAGTGATACCCATGGTAATTGCGACCACCATGCCAGAGCCATTAATGAGTGCTTTTTCTATCCCCATAATATTAAATAGCGCCATACCAACAGCATCTACCAACAAAAAGTAGTAGTTATTAACGCGCGGTAAGTATCGAATAAATACAACCGCAGCTATAACGGCCCCATAGGTCGAATATAGATACTCTGGGGTAGCAATCCAAAATACCGGTTTGTTTAAAAGTATATCTCTGAGGGTACCGCCCCCTAATGCTGTAACAGTTGCAACCACTACGACGCCAAAGCCACTAATGTTTTTTTCATACCCAAGCAATGCCCCTGCAACAGCAAAAAATGCAACACCGAGTAACCCTAGTACCATAAAGTATTCAGCAGTCATGGTAATTCCTTTTTAAAGTTTATTAGGAGTTGTATCAACTTACGTGCCAAAAAACTGAGTAAATATAAATAAACTCACAATTTAAGTGACTGAAATTTATAAGCTTAGTTCATTTATTAAAAAACGTTAGCTATGTGATATTTAGTGAAGGATTAACAAGAGTAATTATTTTAATTATGGGTAGTTTTTACACGTTAAAGTACAGAGGGATTTTGTTACAGAGTTGCAGTCGAGCACTTTTAAATTTTAAGCAAAAATTAAATGAACAATAAAGCTATTACCAATATTACAAAAATAATAGGCAATATTGCATGTTGCCAGTTTTGTTCTTTATTTTGATTATAGAGTGTTTGCATTGAGCTTTTATCATTATTGGTAAAACTATGCTGGCACTGCATACAGTTTTGGGCTTTTATGCTCACCCAAGTACCACATTTAATACATGCGTAACACCTCGACAGTTTATCAAACTCGTTTGTTTTCCTAAATATTCTCATTTATCACCTCATTGCTTTTCGCCGCAGTAAGAAACCCAATGAATAATATATGCTCTTTAAATTCATTGTTACTTCTTTACTTTATTCAATAATTTTTACATTTGGAATGTTTTGTAAAAGGTAGGATTTTAAAGATTCAAACGCATCTTTATTGAAAATAAACTCAGTTGTTTTACCATCAACTTGATTATACGGTAGTGCAAATACACCGTGCCTCTTAGTTTTGTCGATGACAACTTTGTTAATATCGTTAATATTAAACACTTGCTTATAAACGTATAATATTTGCCCCTCAACGCGTACAGCCTTTAACGGGCTTTGCTCAACATTGCGCGAACGAATAAACACAAAATATAAAATAACGGGAAATAAAAACAGGTTAAGCGCTTGCAAATTAAAAGGTTTATCTATCAATACAATATATGTTGAGTAACAAATTAAAGAGGCCGCTAGTGCTAAAATTAGCTGTGTGTTGTTTTTCATAATCATCCTTGGTTACTAGTCAAAAAAATCGGTAAGATTTTTTAATTATATTACCAATTTAGTGAAATACGCCATTTTGTAACTTTTGCTAATCAAACTTCATAGCTTAGTTCTTAAGGAACACAGACCGTGTGACTTCCTATCTTAAAACGGCAAATATCATTGTTTTTCTCAATGCTTTGCCGCTTACAATTTACCGCTAGTAGCTCAAATACACGATGTATCTTATGGCTGCACCGTGTTTGTTCTATGCAATCCAGAATATCATCCAACCAAAGATAACTGCACTTACTCGCTCTAAATGTCGAGATCGCACACTTAAATATCGTCGCTGCACTATGGCAGATAAAACGCTTGATAAGTGTTTGCAGTATACTCAGCCAAACCAATGATTCGGCAATATGAGGATCTCGTGTGATGAACCCTTTAAGGTTATTCCATGACTTTAGTTCTTTGAAAAACAACTCAATTTGCCAACGAGTTGCATATATATCGAGTAGCTCGTCAAAGCTAAACTGTGCCTCTTTTAAATTAGTAACAAGGAAAACGGGGCGCTTTTCATTCGGTAAATAGATAAGCCTGTACTCGGGCCCATTTTTCTTCCAACGTACTGTTAATTCAAGTGGTTGGCTTGCGAATTTATCGAGTAACGTTTTGAGTTTAATGTTCTTTTCTTTAAGTTCTATACCCGCGCAATAGGCTGATGTAACGATTGGGTTAATGTTTTTATTTGCTCTGATCAAAAAATATCCGCCATCTTGAGCTACTTGCTCAAAGTAATCTAAGTCAAAATACCCAGCATCAGCAAGTAATAACGTATCTTCAAGTGTGTGGCTACCTGGTAAAAAGGCGCGCTCAGTTTCAACATCAGGACGAATATCTATTTCGCAGGGTTGTTCATTAAATAGGTCATAGGTAACGTGCAACTCAATTGCGGCAGGACTTACAGCAGTAAAACGACCAGCAAAAACCTGCGCTAATTCATCATGTAGAGCAAATGAAGAACCATCTTGCAATAACACTCGCTGTATTCCTCGCTGGGTAAAAAAGGTTTTATCCAGCGTGTTTACAGTCAATTTAGACATCGCTTGAATAACGAGCTCACGGACAAGCTCAGTCAAGGCTGGTTTTCGAATTTGATTATGAAAGGGTTTATAACTTATCGTGCAATCAGCCTGCGTTCGCAAGTTTTGATGGATATCTGACAAGTTAGCGTCTTGCAGGCAAGATAAGCTTTTAAATACGGCTTTGAGCAGAGAAACGATCGACAGGCAACGGTGTCGAACTTGAAATCCAGAGGTTTTTGCAAGCTCAATGAGGTGTTTTTCTGAGATAAGGGCTTTTAATTGGTTTGAAACTTGGTTAATCTGCATGTGAACTCTGTTTTTAGTCATGTTTTTATTGGCGTAACTATTTGATCATTAACAGAGTTCAACTTCAAGCTTTCTTAAGATCCAACCTATGAATCAAACTTAAATCCGGGCAAAGCTGCCATAATTAATATCCTGATTAATCTACATAACTCACTTTTGTTCCCGCTAAATGATCATGTAAACATCGTTTATCTTTTCCAAATATAAATAATGGATTAACAAAACCAGCTATAAACTGACCTACCGAAGGGACAAGTGATAATAGTTGCATACAAAGCATGCGTTTAAAGTAAATTGTAGTAAAGCTTGCTTGTGTACCATCTAAATTTTCAATGCGGATAAACATTAAAGATTTACCAATTGTTTGTCCGCGTTGGTACATAAGGTAACCATGAAGCACTAACGTGCTTAATATGCCATAACCTAGCAAACCTGCAGATAAAGTAAGTGTTGGTTGGCTTAAGTTATCAAACCCTACGAGTATGAATACAGGTATAAAACAAACAACACCTAAAACGCCATCAACAATAGCAGCCACTAGCCTATCTGAGCGCGTTGCTTTTTCTCCTGCTACTTTTGATACAACATTTACAGATGGGCTCTGTGCTTCTCGCGTTTTAATTAAGTTGTCTATTTCTTTTGCTCGCTCTGGGTAAGCTTCGCGATCTATAGCTTCCGCTGATGAGTAAAGCTCATCTAAAGTGTAGGTAGAAAAATCAATTTCAGAGTCCATTTAAATCAAGTCCGCATTTTCATTTAATCGTAATTTAACACAATTAATTTAGGTTATTCAAATGCTTATGTGATTTTAATAACATACCATAACGTGTTGACGTTGTTATAACTCGAACCGCAAGCGTGCTGCTAAATCGCGCGTATCAGCAAGTTCTTTTATATTCATTATAAAAACATGTCCCCTTGGTCAGGTTTAATCACACCATAAAGCATTTTCATAAATGTGTTTTTACCAGCACCATTTTCACCTTTGGATCCACATATTAAAAGCATCCACTTTACCGAGCTTTATTTTTAAGGCTACGCCGCTATTACCTACACCTCGACAATTTTGCCGCTTCGAACCACTAACTGACCAAGCGGTCAACAATGGCATAGTAACTGCAATAAGCTAACTAAAGATTAAAAAGTATTTTTGTTACCCGTGCGCAAACAACAAGAAAAAACATACGCCAAGCCTTTATGTATCAGGGCTTTATAAAAGTTAAGGGGGTCTGTGTGATTCAATTTTTATTAAATAACACGCCAATTGAAGTACAAGAATGTTCGCCAAGTCTCACCATTTTGGACTGGCTACGCACCAAAAAAGGGAAAGTGGGCACCAAAGAAGGGTGTGCAACTGGCGACTGTGGCGCGTGCACAATTTTAGTAGGTGAAGAGCGTATAAATGCAAACGGGCAAACTAGTTGGCAATACAAAACAATGAACAGCTGTTTATTGTTATTAGGTAATGCGCATGCAAAACATATAGTAACAGTAGAGGCTGTGACTACTGGCTTATACCCAAACTTAACCGATTTACACCCCGTACAACGTGCACTGGTAGAGTGCCATGGTTCGCAATGTGGTTTTTGCACGCCCGGTATAATAATGAGTTTGTTGGCTCTTTATATTAATGAACCAACGTACCCTGGTAAAAAAGCGGTTATTCATGCACTTGGTGGTAACTTATGCCGTTGTACAGGTTATAGCCCAATATTACTTGCAGCCGAAAAAGCCTATAGCTATGAGCGTAAAGCTGAACCGTACTCAGCAATGGCCGCTCAATTTAAAGCATCACTTAATACGCAATATGATGACGATATTCCATTTTTAAAAAATGGTCCTCGCAAATTTTACTTACCACAAACGGCCCAGCAACTTGTTGAGCTAAAAGCGCTTTATCCTTATGCACATTTAGTTGCTGGTGGCACCGACTTTGCCATTGAGCTTAGCCAAAACATGCTCTTACCGGATGTAATTATCTCCCTTAGCCAAGTAAAGGATCTTTGCACCTTGGCAGATAATAACGGTGAGTTACACATAGGTGCAGCGCTACCTTATAGCCAATTTGTTGAGGCATTTTATAACCATTACCCAGAGTCAAAAGAGCTATTTGAACGCTTAGGATCAAGCCAAGTACGTAACAGCGGCACACTAGGTGGCAGCATAGGGAATGCCTCTCCGATTGGCGATCCAGCTCCCCTTTTAATCGCTCTTAATGCATCAATGGATTTATTAAGCAGCGCTGGTACGCGCACTATTAAAGTTGCCGACTACTTTATTGATTACAAAAAAACAGTTCTTAAAAGCGATGAAGTAATTAGCAAGTTCACCATCCCAAAGCGCCCAGAGTCACTAAAACTGGCGTGTCATAAAATATCAAAACGCTTTGAAGACGATATATCTACCGTTTGTTTGGTACTTGCTATAGAGCATTCACAAAACATGATTACTCAAGCCCGCTGCGCTATGGGCGGTATGGCAGCTATTCCTAAGCGCGCGCAGCATATTGAGCAAAAGCTGATATCTCAATCATTACAAGTAAGTAGTTTTATAGACGCAGCAACGGCTATTAACGATGACTTTACGCCCATGAGCGATGTAAGAAGCAGTGCGCATTACCGCACTACGGTAAGCAAAAACTTATTACAACGCATTGGTATGGAGTTTTGTGAGCCGCAAGAACGCAACAATAACAACATTGCCATTACGAGGATCTCACATGCGTCACTTTGAAATGGATAAATTAAAAGCGCAAGGTGGTAGCGTTGGACAGTCTAAATATCACGAAAGCGCTATTAAACAAGTTTGTGGCAGTGCAAATTTTGCCGACGATAATCCTGAGCCTTACGGCTGCCTACATGCCTACCCAGTGCTCGCACCTGTTACAAGTGGCTTTATTAAATCAATAGATACAAGTCACGCACTGGCAGTTAAAGGTGTTAAACGTATTTTATCGGCCGAAGATGTACCGGGTAAATTAGATATTGGCCCTGTATTTCCTGGTGATGTATTACTCACTAGCCATGAAATTCAATATCACGGACAACCTGTATTAGTAGTGGTTGCCGACACCTATGAAATAGCGCGTCGCGCTGCACGTTTAGTGGTTATAGAGTGCGAGCAAACTACACCCATACTCGATATTAAAGAAGCCATTAGCAAAGAGCATTGGGTAAGGCCGCCCCATTCACTTAACCGTGGTAACAGCGAACACGCCATTAATAATGCAGCCCACCAGCTTAAAGGCGAAATAAACATAGGCGGGCAAGAACACTTTTATTTAGAAGGCCAAATAGCGCTGGCGCAACCTGATAACGACGGGGGCATTCATGTTCAATGCTCTACGCAACACCCTACTGAGGTGCAGCACTTAGTTGCCAAAATATTAAAAAAGCCATTTAGCTTTGTAAACGTAGAAACCCGCCGTATGGGCGGTGCTTTTGGTGGCAAAGAAACCCAAGGCGCACCATGGGCATGCCTTGCAGCCCTTGCGGTTTACCACCTTGGCTGCGCAGTAAAAATGCGCCTAGCCCGTAGCGACGACTTTAAATTAACCGGTAAACGCCACCCTTTTTATAATCACTATCATGTTGGTTTTGACGAAAATGGTTTAATAGAAGGTGCCGACATTACCGTAAACGGATTTTGTGGCTACTCGCCTGATTTATCGGATGCAATTGTAGACCGCGCCATGTTTCATGCCGATAACGCCTACTACTACCCAGCCGCCACAATTAAGGGTAATCGCTGTAAAGTGAATACCGTAAGCCATACCGCATTTAGAGGATTTGGTGGCCCGCAAGGAATGATTATGGGCGAGCTGATAATGGACGATATAGCCGCCAAATTAGGTAAAGATCCGCTTGAGATCCGAAAACTCAATTTATACAAAAAAGGCCGCGATACCACGCCGTACCATCAAACCGTAGAACAACATATTTTAAAAGATATGATAAGCCAGCTTGAGGAGTCGGGTGACTACTGGGCACGTAAAGAGGCTATTAAAGCATTTAACGTATCGTCACCTATTATCAAAAAAGGCCTTGCGATGACGCCGGTTAAATACGGTATATCGTTTACTGTACAACACTTAAACCAAGCCGGTGCATTAGTGCATGTATATAGCGATGGCTCTATACATTTAAACCACGGCGGCACCGAAATGGGCCAAGGGCTCAACACCAAAATTGCGCAAATTGTGGCCCATGGCTTTGGGGTCGATTTTAACGCGGTAAGTATTAGTGCTACGCGTACCGACAAGGTGCCAAACACTTCACCAACAGCGGCCTCAAGTGGTACCGACTTAAACGGCATGGCGGCGCTAAATGCAGTAAACACAATAAAAGAGCGCTTAATAAACTTTATTACCGAGCACTTTGAAGTAGACAGCAACACTGTTGTATTTAAAGATAACCTCATTACTTTTAGTAAAGGGGAAATTAGCTTTAGCGAACTTGCAAATCTTGCTTACATGAATCGTATATCGCTTTCATCTACCGGTTATTACGCCACACCAAAAATTCATTACGATAGAGCCAAAGGCGAAGGCCGCCCATTTTTTTACTACGCTCACGGCGTAGCGCTCAGCGAAGTAGAAGTAGATACCCTAACTGGCGAAAACACGGTAACCCGCGTTGATATACTGCACGATGTAGGCAGTTCAATTAATCCAGCACTTGATATAGGGCAAATAGAAGGCGCCTTTGTACAAGGTATGGGCTGGCTAACAACCGAAGACTTACAATGGAATGATAAAGGCCAGCTTGCAAGCTTTGGCCCAGCCAACTACAAAATACCAGCCATTGGCGATACCCCTGCCGAATTTAACGTCAATCTTTATAACTCAGCAAATCCAGAAACCACCGTGTTTAGATCAAAAGCCGTAGGCGAGCCGCCATTTATGCTGGCCTTTAGTGTATGGAGCGCCATTCGTAATGCAATAAGCAGTGTGGCTGATTACAAATACACCGCCCCACTGGATACACCCGCAACCCCAGAGCGAGTATTAAATGCAATTGAGCAAACCGCTAGCTGGTTTAAGGAGAATCAACATGACTAATTTAAATGAGTCGTTTCAGGGTTTTCATACGCAAAACTGGGCGCAGGCTATAAACGAGCACGAACAAAGCGGCACTAATTATGTAATTGCCACGGTACTTGGCACTAATGGCTCAACCCCACGTGGCACAGGCTCAAAAATGGTAATAAGCGGCGAGCATATTTACGACACCCTTGGCGGTGGTCACCTTGAGTACGTAGTAATTGAAAAAGCCCGCGAACTACTTGCCAAAGGCGAAGCCGCCCAAGTAATAGAGCAATTTAACCTAGGTGCAAATTTAGGCCAGTGCTGCGGCGGGGCTGCCACCGTTATGCTTGAATGCATGCAATGCGAGCGCTTTACCCTCGACATTTATGGAGCAGGCCATGTAGCACAGGCGCTTGTTGGTATATTGGCACAGCTGCCTATGCGCATACGCTGGATAGATAGCCGCGCAGATGTATTCCCACAAGCTATTCCAACTAATGTAGTAAAAGTGATTGATGAAGAGCCAACAGAACAAGTAAAACGTGCGCCTAAAGCTAATAACTACTTAATACTTACCCATAACCACCAGCTCGACTTTGCACTCACCCAAGCCATTATTAAACGCACTGATGCCAATTGGCTGGGCGTTATTGGCTCTGACACTAAAGCAAAACGTTTTAAGCAACGCCTAGCCCATCGCGATTTTACAGCCGATCAAATACAGCAAATGACCTGCCCTGTTGGGCTTAAAAACATTACGGGCAAATTGCCAATGGAAGTGGCTATTTCGATTAGTGGGCAGCTAATTGGCCTTTATCAGGCTATGCAAACCCAAGCGCCAAAACGCCAAGGCTTGCAATGGCGTACACTAAAAAATGCCTTAATTAGCAGCACGCAGGAGGAAGTAGACGCATGAGCAGTTTACAAATAAATACGCTAAATGATGCACAAGCAAAACAAGCACTTGAGCATTGCTGCGCGGCCCCTAACTGGGTGACTGGCATGGTAAAAGCAATGCCATTTAAAAGTGCTCAACAGCTGTTTGAATGCGCACAAAGCACATGGGATAGCCTTGGCGAAAGCGACTATTTAGCTGCCTTTGAAGGCCACCCGCAAATAGGCGACTTATCAACCCTTAGCAAAAAATACGCTGCTACCGCACAAAAAGCGGGGCATGAGCAATCAGGTATGAGCAAAGCAAACGAAGCCGTACTTATCAAAATGATTGCCCTTAATAAAGAGTACCTGAACAAGTTTGGCTTTATTTTTATTGTGTGCGCCACCGGTAAAACGGCCGAACAAATGCTCGAACTCATAGAGCAGCGCATACACAACACCCGCAGCACAGAGCTTGCTATAGCGGCGGGCGAACAAGCCAAAATAACAAAAATAAGATTGGAGTCACTGCTATGAACAAAAGCCCTATTACCACCCATATACTCGATACCAGCACCGGAAAACCAGCAGCAAACGTTGCTGTTAAGCTATTTAAACTTACAAATAACGAATGGGTACAACTAACCCAAGGCACAACCGATACCGATGGGCGAATTACCGACTGGCTAAATACAGAAGTAGAATTTGCAACCTATAAGCTAGCATTTGATTTAGATAGCTACTACCAAAATCAACCTGCCCCTGCGTTTTACCCAGAGGCGCAAATAACGTTTAGATTACAAGATACTAAACATCATCATATCCCATTGTTGCTTAGCCCGTTTGGCTACTCTACATACAGAGGTAGCTAATAATGAGCACACAAAACAATAATCACTTAACAGTAGTTTGTGCTGATATACTCGACTTTGTTGACGACCCTGCCATTGCTGGCGAAAACGCCCATCGTTTTTTTGAAAAAGGCGCATTAGTTATCAAGCACGGCAAAGTAGTTAAACTTGGCTATGAGCACGACATACTGCCAACTATTGATAAATTAGCGCGTGTTATCCGCCACGATGGCAAACTCGTTATGCCTGGTATGATTGACACCCACATACACTTACCACAAACCGAAATGGTGGGTGCGTACGGCGAGCAACTGCTAAGTTGGTTAACCGAGTATGCGTTTCCGACAGAGAAAAAGTTTACATGTAAGCATTATTCAAAAGAGATCTCTAATCGCTTTTTAGACGAGCTACTGCGCAATGGCACAACCACTGCCCTTGTATTTGGCACTGTGCATCCGCAATCGGTTGATGCGTTTTTTAAAGAATCACAAAAACGCAATTTACGCATGATTGCCGGTAAAGTAATGATGGACCGTAACTGCCCAGACGACTTATCTGATTGCGCGCAAACAAGTTATGACGAATCTAAAGCCCTCATCGAAAAATGGCACAATGTTGATAGGTTAAGCTACGCAGTTACACCGCGTTTTGCTCCTACATCAACCCCTGAGCAACTTCAAAAATGTACTCAGTTGCTTGAAGAATACCCAGACACCTACCTGCATACACACTTATCTGAAAACAAAGACGAGTGCGAATGGGTAAAAGGGCTATTTCCAGAGTTTGATGATTACTTAGGCGTGTACGAGCAAGCAAAAATGGTACGTAAACGCTCGGTATTTGCCCATAGCATTCATTTATCTGAGCGCGAGCTTTGCTGCCTTGCAGATAACAATGCAGCAATATCGCACTGCCCTACCTCAAACCTATTTTTAGGATCAGGACTTTTAAATTTAAAAGCCTGTGAAGAGCACGGCATAAACGTAGGCATGGGTACCGATGTAGGCGCAGGAACAAGCTTTTCTATGCTACAAACAGGTAACGAAGCGTACAAAATCCAGCAATTACAAGGTCAAAAGTTTTCAGCATTTAAAGGGCTGTATTTAGCAACTCTCGGCGGTGCCAGAGCACTTGATTTAGAAGGGACAATTGGTAATTTTGAAGCCGGTTGTGAGGCCGATTTTATTGTGATGGATTGTTCAGCAACTTCATTTTTAAAATTTAGAATACAGCATGCCAAAACCCTGCATGAAAAACTGTTTGCAATGATGATGTTAGGCGACGACCGCTGCGTTGAGCAAACCTACATTATGGGTAAAAGTGTCTATAAGCGCGATGATAACAATCAATTTTCAGACACCCGCTCACCGGTATTAGAAGAGGCTTAACCGTTATGGAAAACTATTTATTTGAGCTTGCTCATTTAGTACTGCGTTACTTTCATGTTATTGCTGGTATAGCATGGATTGGCGCTTCATTTTATTTTGCATGGCTTGATAACAACCTACAAACACCACCGCAATGGAAAATAGATAAAGGCATAAAAGGCGATTTATGGGCCGTGCATGGCGGTGGCTTTTACGAAGTGGCTAAGTATCAAAATGGCCCTGAACAAATGCCTCATACCCTGCATTGGTTTAAGTGGGAAGCGTACACAACCTGGATCACCGGTATATTACTATTTAGCTTACTTTATTATGTTGGCGCCGATGTGTACTTAATTGATAACAGCAAAAGTGAGCTAAGTAAATTTGTAGCTATTGGCGCATCACTTGGTTTTATTGGCTTAGGCTATGGTGTTTATCGTTTATTGTGTAAAACCCCTCTGGTCGAAAACGGCAAAGTGTTTATTGCTGTAGTTATTGGTTTATTAGCTCTATGGACTTTTGGGGTTGATCAATTATTTAGCGACCGCGCTGTTTATATTCATGTAGGTGCACTTATTGGCACGTGTATGGTGGGTAATGTGTATCACATTATTATGCCAGGCCAGCGCTATATGGTGAGTGAAGTAGAAGCGGGTAGAATCCCTGATTCAGCGCCAGGTTTAAAGGCAAAGCTGTGTTCTATACATAATAACTACGCCACGTTACCTGTGGTATTTATTATGCTTAGCAATCACTTTCCTTACACGTATAGCCACAACTTTGGCTGGCTTATTTTAATTGCGCTGTTTGGTATTGGTATGTGGATACGCCATTACTTTAACTTAAAACATCAAGGCGTTAATAAACCCTCAGTACTTGTAAGCGGTATTGCAGCATTTTTTGCTCTTATGCTCGCCATAGCCCCTTGGCCCAGTACACCAACTAATGCAGGCAAAAGCGCCCCTTTACAAGCAAGTATTACCGACGCACAAACGTGGGATATAATTAGTAAGCACTGTACACAGTGCCACAGCGAAACACCCACCTCTGCGCTTTTTCAAACAGCGCCGCTAGGCTTTAAGCTCAACTCTATTAGTGATGTAAAAAAAGCCAGCACGCTTATTCATACCCGCGCGGTTATAACCAAAGATATGCCACTGGCCAATATGACAAAAATGACAGACACAGAGCGCGAAACGCTAGGCGCTTGGCTCTCAGCACTTAAAAAGGAGCAATAAAATGAGTGAGCATTTTAAAAACTACCCGCGCGATTTAATTGGTTATGGTCCAGATGTACCCCATGCAAACTGGCCTAATAAAGCCCGCATTGCCGTGCAAGTAGTATTAAATTACGAAGAAGGCGGCGAAAACTGTGTATTACATGGTGATGCAGCGGCCGAAACATTTTTGTCTGAAATAGTCAGTGCCCCGCATGTTGAAGACCGCCATATAAGTATGGAGTCTATTTACGAATATGGCTCACGCGCTGGCGTGTGGAGGCTACTGCGTTTATTTAAAAAATACGATATACCGGTCACCATTTTTGCAGTGGCGATGGCCCTTGAGCGCCACCCCGATGTAGCTAAAGCCTTTGTTGAAGCGGGCCACGAAATTGCAAGCCATGGCCTGCGCTGGATTAATTATCAAAATATAGATAAGCAAACCGAACGCGAGCATATGCAACAAGCCATTGATGTCATTAAAAAGCTCACAGGTAAAAAGCCCAAAGGCTGGTATACCGGCCGAACTAGCCCAAATACCGCAGCACTTGTAGTTGAAAATGGTAATTTTTTATATGATGCCGACGATTACAGCGACGACCTACCTTTTTACAGTATTAAAGAAGGTAAACCACAGCTTATTGTGCCCTACACGCTTGATGTAAACGACATGCGCTTTGCTGCCGTGCAGGGTTTTAACGCAGGCGATCAGTTTTATAATTATTCAAAAGATGCATTCGATACACTATACGAGGAAGGCGATCCAAAAGGTGAAAACGCCCCAAAAATGATGTCGATAGGTTTGCATTGTCGCCTAATTGGCAGACCAGGAAGAATAAAAGCATTAGCACGGTTTTTAGAATATGCCCGATCGCATAAGCAAGTTTGGTTTGCCACGCGTGAACAAATAGCCGAGCACTGGCTTAAAACCCACCCGTATAAAAAAGCATAGCTGTAATCCATTAAAAATAAATTCTAATTACTTATTACCAGACATTGATCAGACCAATTTCAAAAATTTCGATTTAATTTAAACGCTTAATTCTCTTTAATTTGATAAAATAACATCTCAACTTTGAGGTGTATATGAATCTAAAAATCAAACGGTTAGACCATCACGGTATTGTTTCAGGTGTTATAGAAGACTTAAAAATTGTCAGCCTTTTAGATCAATACTTACCTCAAGACGATAAACAAGAAATCACCCCCGGTGAAGCTGTAAAAGGCATGATCATGAATGGACTCGGTTTTGCCAATCGACCTTTATCACTCAGCCCTCAATTTTTTACTAACTTGCCTCTTGAACATTTATTTCGTGAAGGGGTTCAAGCATCACATTTTAATCGTCACAAACTTGGTAGAACTCTCGATCAATGCTTCGAGTTTGGCTGTGAAAGCTTATTTTCATTAGTCTCCGGACAAGCATGTGAAATAGAACAAGTTGATAAAACCTTTGAATCACTTGATACAACGAGTCACTCACTGACAGGTGAATATGCTTTTGATGATGGAGATAGTGATGAAAACGTCATTAAAATTACTCATGGCTATAGCAAGGCTCACCGTCCTGATTTAAAACAAGTCGTACAAGAAATCATTGTTAGCCAAGATGGTGGGATCCCGCTTGCATGTAAAAACTGGGATGGTAACAGCGCAGACACCGCTATTTTTAAAGCGCGAAGTAAGGCGCTTGTTGACGAGTTCAAAAAAAGCCAAGCTCCTAAATACCTTGTGGCAGACTGTAAACTTTATCATAAAAGTAATGCTGAGTTTTTAACCAAAATTCAATTTCTCACGCTAGTACCTTCAACAATTTCTCTTGAAAAATCCTCTATAAGTACAGCCATAGCAGCCAACCAATGGGTTAATATTGATGATAACTATCAATATGTTGTTGAAGAGATTGAGCATATGGGGATAAAGCAAAGATGGATGATTATTTATTCAAAAGCAGCTAATAGCCGAGCACAAAAAAGCATTGTTCGACAAGTTGAGCGAGCACACACAGGCATCAAAAAAGACCTCTTCCATTTACAAGCTCAACGTTTCGCTTGTCAAACTGACGCACAACGCGCATTAGATAAATTAGCGAAAAAGATGAAGCATCATCAAATAGCGACTCAGCAATTTATTAAGCATAAAGTCTATGAAGGTAAAGGGCGACCTAAAAAAGATGCGCCAGTAAAAAATATTGAATGGCAAATCACGGCAGAAATTGAAGAAAACGAAAGCGCAATAAAACAGATTGTAGAACAAAAGTCATGCTTCGTATTAGCAACGAATATTGATAAAGAAGCCCTTTCACCAGTAGGTTTACTTAAGCATTACAAAGCACAATCTGAAGTAGAAAAAGGGTTTAGGTTTTTAAAAGACCCCTTGTTTTTTGTTTCATCATTATTTATCAAAAAGCCAAGTAGAATAGATGCTCTGTTGATGGTGATGACACTTTCATTGTTAGTTTATTCAATCGCGCAAAGACGAATGAGAGCGAATATGAAAAAAGAAAAAGCCACGATAGCGAATCAAATCAATAAAGAAATATCTAACCCAACATTACGTTGGGTCTTTCAGTGTTTTGAGGGAATTAATCTACTCCAGCAAGGCGACAAAATCAGCTTGGATGGTTTTGATGAGTTCAGGGAAAAGATAATAAGGCTCATTGGTGGACATGCGTTGCATTTATATAAAATCCAAAAAGTTGCCTAGGGGTCTGATCAATGCCTGTTATTACCCTCATCGTAAACATAAAAAAGCCCAGCTTTGCTGGGCTTAAATTACTTTAGATGTAATAAAATTTATTCAAAAGAAACGGTGATGATATTCGAACACACATTTTCTGTTACACATAATTGGTAATCGTACGATGGTAACGTAGCTCCACGCACGTAATCACGGTAACGACCGTTATCTGGAACGGTATCAACTAACTCGCCATTACGGTAAACGCTTAATGACTCTGCACCCACTTCTTCCCAGCTAAGTTCTACACGCATCGTACCTAAACGTGTTTTGTTAGCGCGTTTTAAGTTCAGCTCAAGGGTCACGTCACTTACAACAACCGTTTGAGTAAATGAATCAGTATTACCTTCACTATCTGTAACAGTTAACTCTACATCGTAACTACCTGATTGGGCATAGGCATGTACTGGTCTTGAGTCAGTTGATGTTGCACCATCACCAAAGTTCCAGCTCCACTGTGTTATATCATTATTAGCATCACTGCTTGTGTCTACAAATGCAGCGGTTAACCCTTGTGTATCAACAGTGAAACTAGCAAGAGGTGGTTGTGAACCTACTTCACCAATAGCACTGAACGTAAGTGACCAACTATTAATATTGCCTGTATCTATACCTGCCGTATCGACAACATTTAATGTCCAATCACCGGTTCCTACTTCGCCATTAAATACACTTGATGTAAACGTTTTAACAATATCGTCTTCGCTACCACCTTGATTACTTTGTAGAGTGACTTCAGAGCCTTGCGGTGAAGTAAGTGTAAGTACTAAATCGCCAGACCACGTATGTGTGATATTTACATCTGCTGAAGTACCAAAAATAGTTAAATCATCAGCAACTGTGATAACCGAATTAACGCCTAATGGATCGTTATCAGGGATCGGTAGATTTTCTTCATTACTATACGTAAAGTCATTTAAACCAGCAGGTTGTAACATTAAACTTACTGTTTTTTCTTTAACAATATCATCTGATGTTGCTGTAACAGTAAACTCATAATCACCCCATGGCGTATTTTCATCGGTCTCAACACTAAGCTGTACTGTTTCGCCTGGACGTGCTGTTAATGCAGATAAATATGCACCACCAAGACTAGATGTTAGATCAAGTGTTACTTCACCATCCCACTGTGCAATAGAACCTATTTCAAATGTATACGATGCAGTTTCGCCTACTGTTTTTTGCTGTGATACAGGTGTCACAGACATTATAAAACTCGGGGTTGGGTCTGCATCAAGTAATGCTTGGTTTGCATTGAGTCGAGTGCCAGCAACCGTTTTACCTTGTAATGCAGTATTTACATCACCACTGCTCATCAATAACTGTTTAAGTTCTGTGGTTGTTAAATCTGGGTTGATTGACAACACAAGTGCAGCAACACCTGCAACATGAGGTGTTGCCATTGAAGTGCCTGAGTAAGTAGCATAACCGTTACCCGGGACTGTTGATAAAATAGCACTACCGGGTGCCCCCATATCAACACTGGTTAAACCCCATTGTGAGAAGTCAGATAAATTATCGCTGCTATCAGTGCTCGCAATAGAAAAAACACTCTCGTGTTCATAGCTTGATGGGTAATGCGGGTTTGCATCATTATCAACTGCATCATTACCGGCAGCGGCAACAAATAAAATGTCAGCTTGCTCACTTACTGTAATTGCATCAGCTAAAGCTTGGCTAAAACCACCACCACCCCAACTATTGTTTAGAACACGTAGATTAACACCTGAATTTTTAAGGTTAACCATATAGTCAATACACTTAATTGCATCTGATGTTGAGCCATTACCAGCCGCATCTAAAAACTTACAACCAACAATAGATACTTCTTGGTTTACACCTACAATACCCGTTGAATTGTTACCGCTTGCACCGATTGTGCCTGACACATGAGAACCATGTCCTTGGTCATCCATTGGGTCGCCAGCATCTGTAATCGCGTTAATACCATGAATGTCATCAATATAACCATTGCCGTCATTATCAATACCATCACCAGCAATTTCGCCCGCATTAACCCATGCGTTATCAACTAAATCGGGATGACTATAATCAACACCTGTATCAATAACACCCACTACAACATCGCGGCTACCGATAGAAATGTCCCACGCTTCAGGTGCATCAATATCGGCATCTGTAACACCACCTGTTTGGCCCTCATTATTTAAACCCCATAGTTCATCAAAACGAGGATCATTAGGAGAGCTTGTAGCAATACTCACTCGGTAATCTGGCTCTACATATTCAATAGCTTGATTTGACTTCAAACGCTCAATAGCTTCTTTGGTACTCATACCAGAGACTTTAAACTTAGCTAAACGGCCCGAAAATAATGACGTAAAGTTATCATCAACCTCATCATTATTTAAATCCGATATTTTAGCTTTAACCATAGCGCGTACTTGTTTACGCATTTGTGGCGTTGTATTTTTTTTATATTTAACAATTATAGAGTCACTACTTGCAGTAACTTGTTGCAGTGCACCTGCATCAGGTAACTTTGCAGAAGCTAAACAAGGTAGTAGCGCGAGCGTAATAATAGATAATTTTGTTTTCATTGTTCTATCCATAGTAGGGAAGGCTTAGAAACACTAAGCAAGTTTTTCACTACTTCAAGTACAAGGGATCACATGGCAAGATATAAGCAAACAACCAAACACCAAATTAAACAAGTAATAAAGATTAAAAATAACAAAAAACCATTATTTTTAACTAGAATTGGCAAAAAAAAAACACCTAATACAGTCATTATAATGAATTTATTACACTTACCTCTACCCAATATAAGGTCATATTTTTTTACTGCTTTTTTCGAAGAAAATCTAAAAAAGCAAGGTTATAAGCTTAACCATTTGAAATATAAAATAAAAAAATTTGGTAAAAAATGATGATTTAAGAAATTCATATTGAGGAATACAGTTAGTACTTGATTATGAATTTAAGCTTAAACTTTGTCAGTGTTAGCTTTATGACAAGACTCATTTTTACTCAATAATCATATATTTCGCTTCACTCACTTACATAAGTAACTAAAGCGGATCACAAAACATTATATCGGCACGGCATGCTGAGACAGCAAATACCTTATTAAAACCTATAACATTTAAGGTGTTTGATTTTATCATTTCAAGGAGAAAAATAATGAAGTTGAACAAATCAATTCTAAGCTGCGCGGTTGCAATTGCAATGAGTACTAGCTTTGCCTCATATGCTGAAACAGGTAATAAATCAGTATCTAGCTCTGAACTTAACACCAGGGTATCTATTGCAAGTACAGCCAATTCAATGACACTTGCTCAAACATTGAACAACAATACGGCATTGTTAATACAAAATGGCGATAGCAATACCATGCTTGTCACAACAACAGGCAATAATAACGATACAGAAGTAACCCAAGCACAGTTTGGTAACTATGCTGAAGTAACTACAATTGGTGATAGCAACTCACAGGCATACGCTCAAGATGGTACTGCGAATGGATTAATAACCGAAGTTACTGGTAACAATAACCTCTTACTTGTAACACAGGTTGGCCAAGGTGTTTTGGTCAATAACGAAGCTATAAATACAGTAACTGGTGATGACAACTTGATTGAAGTAGAACAAGGCACTGGCGGTCATTGGTTCTACAACATGGATATGCAAGGTAATGGCAACGAAATAACTTCGCTGCAAACGGGTGAATGGCATGAAGCTGAAATAACAATGCTCACTGGCGATCAAAATACACTCGATTTAGAGCAAGCAGGTTACTGGAACACCTTTAAAGTCAGTTCTTTACAAGGTAACGACAACGAGCTTGATATTGAGCAAGATGGCGATCGTAATGCGGTAACACTCAGTGCTATTTCTGGCGACGCTAACGAGTTTTCCATTGAACAAGATGGCAATACAAATGCTGTAACATTTGCAGCGGTTGTGGGTAATGATAACGAAATAGACATTGACCAAGAAGGCAGTAACAACACCGCAGACTCAGCGTTATTTGAAGGTCAAAACAATGAAGTAACCATTACTCAAGTAGATACATACAACACTGCTACCGCTGAACTTATTGGTGATAATAATGAGCTAACAAGTAATCAAAATGGTTTGTTCAATGACGCTTACATGGGCGTGTTAGGTTCTGATAATGAATTTACGATTGATCAGGTAGGTGAATTTAACTCAGCACATTTAGTTAACTTCAATGGCTCTGATAACGACATAAATCTAACACAAACAGGCCAAGATAATACCGCTGTTGTGGAGTCGTCTTACCCAGACACTTCACTTACTTCAAACGATAACGATATTGATATTGTTCAAGATGGTGCTCTAAATGAAACAATGCTAACACTTGCTGGCATTTTAGACAGTAACGGTAGTCAAATTGATATTGCTCAAACTGGCGAAATGAATGTTATTGATTTAATGGTTGAAGGCAATGACCACAGCATTGATATTTCACAACAAGGTGAAAATAACTGGGTTGGCGGAACAGAGCAATCAGCCTTTTTAGTTGGCGGTGAAAACGTATCATTTAGCGTAACTCAGCTGGGTAACGATAATATTGTTGAAGGCGCTGTCATTGGCTTTAACAGTACAGTATCTGTTACTCAAATGGGTGATGGTAATACGGCAACAATTACACAAATGTAATTGCAAAGGTTGGGGAGAGTAACTCTCCCCTTTTAATTATGAACAATAAAAAAAATAGCTTCGCTGGTTTCTTATTCGTAATTTCATTATCTTTTAGCACTGCAGGTTATGCAGCTGATGAGTTGGAAATAGACGGTTTATTACTCGATAGAAGCATTAGTCGCTTTGGTCATCAATTTTATTACGAGTTCTCAAATTACTGGCGAGACTTACCCTCAACTGCAGGGTTTAATATTGAAATTAAAGAAACAGTAATCCCAAAAGCAGGCACTAAACTTTCTTTAATAATGAACAATAGACTGGTGTATGCAACATACTTAGGCCGAAGGTTAGAGCCACTAGATCAACGTGTTGAACAAGCCGTGTATACCGTAATTGATGCAATGGCTCGTGAAAATATGGCAGTGTCGTCTCCCGATATGGCCATAAATGGATGGTAAAATGAGAATAATAATATTTATAATAACAACATTAAGCTTTTCAGCCGCCGCGACTGAAATAATTTATACCCCAATTAACCCAAGCTTTGGCGGTAATCCTCTCAATGCGAATATGCTACTTAGCAAAGCACAAGCTCAAAATAAACATAAAGCGCCAGTAATAGAAAAAAGTTACACCGAGCAATTTCAAGATTCTTTAGAACGCACTTACTTAAATCGAATGGTAAGAGAAATAACAGATATGGCGTTTGGTGAAAACATAGACGACAGTATTTTCAATCAAGATTCCATATTTATGAGTGGCGATTACCAAATAGAAGTTATAACCAGTACCACAGATAGCATTACCGTAAGAATAACAAATATAATTGATGACACCGTGGTGATCATTGAAGTACCGAGGTTTGGATAATGTATAAACTACTTATAACAATTGTAGTTCTTAGCTTAACGGGCTGCGCAAGTTTGGGAAATTTAATACCACCACAGCAGCAGCAAGCAATGAGCTTAGAACCCACAGAAATTTTTTCTGATTTAAAAAACCTACCCAAACCCATGGGTAGTATTCCTGTTTCAGTTTATTCATTTAGAGATCAAACAGGTCAATATAAACCGCAAACAAATGTGAGCTCATTTTCTACCGCTGTAACTCAGGGGGCTAATTCAATACTAATACAAGCCTTACATGAGTCGGATTGGTTTACACCGGTTGAACGTGAGGGTCTGCAAAATATACTAACAGAGCGAAAAATCATTCGGGCGGCTCAATCAGATAATCCAAATCAACCAGATTTACCCCCATTAACAACCGCCAAAATAATTTTAGAAGGCGGTATTATTAGCTACGACACCAATGTAAAAACAGGTGGTTTAGGTATGGAATACTTTGGAATAGGCGCATCAGAGCTTTACCGTGAAGATGCTATTTCAATATACTTACGTGCTGTTGATGTACGAACAGGGCAAGTCTTACTATCGGTAGCAACCAGCAAAAAAGTACTGAGCCAAGAAATGCGTGCCGGATTTTTTAGGTACGTAAGTTACAAACGATTAGCTGAAGCAGAAGCTGGCTTTAGTGATAACGAACCTATGAGTATTTGTGTTACCCAAGCAATAGAAAAAGCACTTACAGACCTAATAACAAAGGGCATTGATAAAGGGTTATGGGCCAAAAAAGTAAGTTAATAATTAAGATAAATAAGGCTACTTTTAAGTCGCCTTATTTATACAAAAATTTGATCCTGAAAAGGTTATTGAGCCATTGGCAGTAAAACAGAAATATAACGTTGTGCCCAATTAGCTAGCTCTACTCGATTACGCGAACTAGTTTTTTTAAACGCACTGTATAAATGGGTTTTTACTGTGTGATCACTTATATTAAGTTTATCGGCAATAGCATTATTACTGGCACCTTGCGCTATGAGATAAATAACCGATTTTTCTCGTTTAGTTAAATGATCATAATCATCTTTTTTTATTTCTATACCATCGTACAAACTGTTAAATGATGATGCTACAGCCAAAATATCATTGAATGCGATTGAAATAATTTTTCGTGCAAACCAGAGTTCACCAGCATTTATTTTAACTAACCCTTTAAAAATAACTTCTGGAGGATCCGATTTATAAAATACGCCATTGAAATGATTGAGAAGTAAGTTCTTTTCACATACCGTTTCTCGCTCAACATTAAAGACAACAACGTTACAGTGCTTCGCTAAGCAAATTAAATCGGTGGGAATAAGGTCTTGCCAATTATTTTTAGTGCCATCAATCAAAAACAAATCATAATGCGATCGTTCTTCTAGCTGAGGTACTGTGTCATCCATTTTTATATCGGTAAACAGCGCTTGTAGTGTTCTTAATATAGCGGTGTAACTATGAGAGTGGAAAGATGACTGAAAAGTTGTTCTTATAAACACGTGATTTTTATGTGACATAAATTTCATCCATGAAACGTTTATGCAACATTACCTAAGTTATAGGTAACATACAATCCGATAATGGTATTAAAAAATTATAAGTAACCCAATTATTTAAAACTCTGGATTATTTAATAACGCCTAATTCGGATAATAAGTGCAATTTCTCAGATTAGATGGCCAGCTGTTATAATTCGGCCATTCTCTCGCCAAAGGAAATTGCTTTAATGAAATATAAACAGCTGACACAAGCAGAAAGATACCAGATTTACGCGTTAATAAAAGCAGGAAATAACCAAAAACAGATAGCTGATGAACTCACTCGTTCACCGTCATCTATCTCTAGAGAGTTAAAACGCAATAAAGGGCTTAAAGGCTATCGACCTAACCAAGCCAATAATTTTGCAGAGCAAAGACGCAAGTCATCTTTCAAAGCAAGTAAGTTAACAGATGATGTTACTGACTGGATTAATAAATTGTTGGTTGACGGACTTTCGCCAGAGCAGGAGGCAGGCCGCTTAGCTTTAGAGAAAAAGGTCGTTTTGCATCATGAAACGATTTATCAATATATTTACAGAGACAAGGCTCGTGGTGGTGAACTACATAAGACACTCACTCGTGCATGTAAAAAGTATAAAAAACGCTATGGAAGCTACGATAAACGTGGACAGATAGTTAATCGAGTCAGTATTGATGAACGCCCAAGTATTGTGGATTCAAAGTCTAGGATTGGTGATTGGGAGGGCGATACAGTCATAGGCAAAGGGCGTAAAAATGCCTTTGTTACAATGGTTGAACGTAAAACGTTATATACAGTCGTTCACAGAATTGAAAGCAAGCATGCGAAAATAACAGCCGATGCGCTGATCAAGTGTATGACACCCTATAAAGGTAAGGTTATTACCGTGACTTTAGATAATGGAAAAGAGTTTGCTCACCATGAGCATATTGCACAAAAATTAGAAGCGGATGTGTATTTCGCTCACCCATATTCATCATGGGAGCGGGGCATAAATGAGAATACCAACGGCTTACTTAGACGCTTCTTCCCCAAGGGAACTGACTTTATGTCGCTAAGTGAAGCAGAAATACAGGCGGCAGTTGATAAGCTCAACCATCGGCCAAGAAAAACAAGAGGGTATAAAACCCCTCATGAGTTATTTACGGGGCAATCAGAAGTTCTGGTGGCTGCATAATGATTGCACTTAATACTTGAATTCAAGACGTATAAAATCTTGCCGTTACACCATTAGTCCAACCAAAACCCTGCTGTACTTGATATTCACCACCACTGGCTAAAACCGCTGGTGTGCACACATTGTATTTTTCGAGTAAACACTTATTTGCTGCAAAGTTTTGCTCAACCATATTTACCCAATTTTGCATTATATGTGTACTCAATTGTGTAATACCGTAGTTATTAAGCCCTTTTACCGTAAACCATTGTAGTGGAGCCCAACCATTAGGACTATCCCACTGCTGAGCCGTTTGAGTAATAGTTGTAACAATGCCACCCTCTTTTAAAAATTTATCGGCTAATCTTGTAGCTACCTTGATTGCTTGCTCATTACTGGCTAAATTAACAAATAAAGCAGTAGTTGCCGCTGCACTAAGTATTGGAGATTGAGTCGTTGTACGGCAGTTATAATCAACAAAAAAACCGGTTGGTTCATTCCAAAGGTAAGCATTAATAAGCGCCTTGCGATTGCTAGCAAGTAATTGGTAATGCTCTGCTTGTTCACTATTGCCGAGCAATTGAAAGAATTTGCTTAACTGATTCTCTAAGTTATACATAAGGCAGTTTAAATCTATAGGAACAATATCAGTTGTTTGAATAGAGCTTAGTAAATTAGATTCACCAAGCCAACGAGAACTAAAGTCCCAACCCGACTCACATGCAGCGCGAATATTACGATAAAAATCAGATTTTTTCTCCTTCGCCAACCCTTCCGCTAGCGCTAAATCTTCACGCAATGACTCTGCTCTTGGCTCACTTACATCGTCCCAATAACGATTTAAAATACCACCACAAGGCATTCTTACTACCCGCTTTGAGCTCAATACATGAGTCGAAAGCAACTGCGCGCCTTGCATCCAAAATATATATTCTTTTTCAAGTGCTGCAACACACATAGCAAGCCATTGCGTATTGAGTGATTTACTATGCGTATGTTCCCATAATAATTCGACCATGAGTGCTAAAACAGGTGGCTGCGAGCGTGATAAATAATAGCGACGGTTACCATTTGGAATACAACCATAATCGTTAATTAAATCGACAAAGTTAAGTAGCATATCTTCAACTACATCACCTTTATCTGCATCGATTAAACCCAATGCTGTAAAATAACTATCCCAATAGTAAATCTCTTGAAAGCGCCCGCCAGGCACAATATAGCTGTGCTTTAGTGCTAGTAATGAATCTTGCTTTGGGGTATCAGCCTCTCTTCTAAGGCCATTCCATAACGAGTCTATATAATGTTTAACCGATGACGTATCAGCCTCAGTGCCCATTGCTAGCACTGGGGAAGTAATAAAGTGTGCGTTTACAAACTCACTAAGCTGCGTATTAGTTAAAGGCGCTAATTGTTCATAGCTTTTACATGCACTTTGCCAATTAACACGCGCAATTGCATCTGCGAATGTTTTACAGTCGCTAAATACATGCTGCATTTGAACATCTTTAAATAATTGGCTGTCAAAAAAACTCATAACTTTCCTTACTGTTAAGCTGTCGTTGCGTGTTGTGAGATAGCGTCGGTTCGCTTTTTGAAAAAAATCACGCTAATAAAAATCAAACTAATGGGAACCAAAGAAAGGTAAAACGCATGCTGGCCACTAAAGTGCTCAAACACATAACCAGTTATTATTGAGCCTGTTGTGCCACCAAGTGCTGAAAAAACTACAATTAAACCAGTCATAGCTGCATGGCGATGTTTTTCAAGAGCGCTGAGCATAACTGAGTTAAGTACCGGATAAATAGGCGCCATGAAAAAACCAATTAACGGTAAAATAAATGCAGCAAGTGGTGCATCAAATAAACTAATTACTGTATTTTCAGTAACATTCTCAGTAAACGGTAGGGTAATAAGTATGAGGCCAGCCATCGCAATTAAACAACTGCTCAATACAACAAACCAGTGAATGTGTTTAAGTACTTGCCCTGCCACTAAGCGCCCAAATGCAAGTGCCGCAGCAAAAATACTGGCCAGCTGGATACTAATAGCCACAGGGAGTTTTAAAACTTCATTATTGAATGTGGGTAGCCAAGTACCTACGCCCTGCTCAATTAATACGTATAAAAAAGCGCTAATTATAAATATGAGTACCAACGGTTGATATGTTAGCTTAAGCATGGCGATAAAATCGAACCAACCGGAGCGTTTAGTTTTACTTATAATGGCGGGCTTTATAGGCGCAGCAATTACGCTCGCTATAACAATTAGGGTTAGCGCTGCCAGTAAGTAATAAACGTTGAGCCACGCGGTTGAATCGTTTGGATCTATAAAAGCAGTAAAAATCCAATAGCCACTTAACACACCAACCATGAAAATGCCTTCAATGGTGTTTAACAATGAAGAGTGGCTATTTGCATCATCTGTCACTTGGCCGATAATAGAGTAAACCGACACTTTAACCACAGCAAAGCCACAACCAATGGCGGCAAATAAAATTTTAAACGCATAAAAGTCACTAATTAAAGCCGTACTTACACAAGCAAGGGCAACAACAGTAAGTGCCCCAAGCATGGCCAGTTTATAGCCTAGGCGAGGAATAAACGAAGCCACTACAAATGACATTATCGCAATGGATAAATCTTTAAACCCCTCAAGCACTGAAGCTTCTGTTTTACTTACCCCAAGGGTATTTATTGCCTGCAAAATAACGGTGCCCACGCTATTTAACAAAATAGCGAAAATAAAGTAACTTGCTGCAATTGCCAGTGTGACTTTTGTTTTACTCATAATTACCCTCGCTTTAAAGCGTTATTTAAACGCTATAACGACCTTTATTGTATGCCCATAACGAGTGCATACACAGTGTGTGTTTATATCAGTGAGGTTTGAGTTTAGTTTAGAATAGCCCTAAATGCAATCGTTTGCATTTTAAATTTAACATTAACTCAACATGATTTATAAACTATCGTTTACTTGATTGGCGGGTAATCAGTTCAATATCAATTACTTGTGATTCAACTTTTTCACCAGCTAGTTGCTGCATCAACTTTTGAACTAATAGCGTGGCTGCGTACTGTGTGTTTTGTCGGATAGTTGATAATGAAGGGTGGCTAATGTCGGCCATAGCAATATCATCAAAACCTACTAGAGCGACATCATTAGGAATGCTTACATAACGCTCTTTTAAGGCTTTCATGGCACCTAAGGCAACCATATCACTACATGCAACTATAGCATCAAAATAAAGGCCTTTTTCACGCAGTAATTGGTTAATTGATTGATACGCTGAGCTACTTGTAATATCAATAGATACAACATGTTGCTCTAATTTATGGGATGCTAATGCGGCAGAGTACCCTCTGTGACGCTCACTAATTTCACCATGTTCTGGATCGCCTAAAAATACAATGTTTTTAGCTCCGTGCTCTATTAAATGCGTTGTTGCTTGCAAGCCTCCCAAGTAATTGTCACTTCCTACAATGGGGTAGTTGCTAGGTGTTTTAGGATCTCCCCATACCACCAGCGGAATACCTGCGTTAGCTGCATTTTCTATATTGGTTTGGTTTTTACCTTGACCTACAACAATAATACCGTCTGCACGGCGGCTATTAATAAAATAATTAGCCCAATCGTCTTGCGCCATGATTGAATTAGATAGTAAAAGCTCTAACCCTTGCTGATTAAGTGCAAGATTAATTTCGCTCACTACTTTAAGTAAAAACGGATCGCTAATCGACTGCTCTGTTTGTTCGTCAAGGTTAATTATAACCGCAACTACATTGGTTTTTTGTGTCCGCAACCGACTTGCAGCCGTATTAAGACTAAAATTATGCTCTTTAGCTAAGCGCTGAAGTTTATCGCGCGTTTCTTGTTTAATTAGCGGGTTATCATTAAGCGCACGCGAAACTGTAGAGGTAGACACGCCTGCTAGTTTCGCTAAATCAGTTAATTTAATTTTTTTGTTATTCATGATCTTCCTAAATAGTCGCCTACCACTGATCAATACAATTATCTAACTCGCTGACAATATAGCATTATTATTTTTTGCTGGCGCGAACAACGACCCAAAAAGTGTTTAACATATAAATAAGCTCAATAAATAAACTATATAAATTCATAAATAATTTACAAATAAATACTGCAAACGTTTGCATTTATCTCTAAGGTTTCAATATACACAGCCTATTTACAATGATTTTTAGTAAAAAGACTGCAGTAATACACTGTTTAATACACTAAAAACGGGATCACACACATGAAAATCAGTAAAGCAAAAAGTACACTAGCGTGTGCCATTACTTTAGCGCTTAGCACTCAATGCGCATTTGCTGCAGAGCAAACACAAGAAAAACAAAAAGTTGAGCGTATTGTAGTATCAGGAACACCCACAGGTGTTGGAATAAGAAAAATAGATGCCAGCTATGCGGTAACTAATATCGATAGTGAACAAATTATTAAATTGTCTCCAAAAAGCACCGCTGACTTATTTAAAGCAATACCTGGAGTTTGGGTAGAAAGCTCAGGTGGTGAGTCAGGTGCGAATGTATTTGTTCGTGGTTTTCCTGGCGGTGGAGATGCCCCATTTTTAACGCTAAGTATTGAAGGTTCACCAATTTACCCAGCGTCAACCTTATCGTTTTTAGAAAATTCATCAATGTTTCGTGTTGATGAAACCATTGAAACTGTAGAAGCACTACGTGGTGGCCCAAACCCTGTTTTATCTAACGGACAACCAGGGCTAACAACCAACTTTAGGTTAAAACGTGGTGGCGAAGAAACAGAAGGCTTATTTAAATACACAACTTCTGATTACGACTTACAGCGCATTGATGCTGTAATGAGTGGTGAAATTACTGACGATTTATACTTTATGGTTGGCGGGTATGTAAAAAGTTCACCAGGTATTCGTGATGCGGGCTTTACGTCAGAAAAAGGCAGCCAATTTACAATTAACATCACTAAAAACTTAGATAACGGCGAGCTTAACTTTTATACCCGCCAAACTGACCACCACGGCGCGTGGTACTTACCAACACCACTCAATGTTGATGGTATTGACGCACAATACACACAACTAGGCACGCTAAATCGCCAAGCAACAATATTTACAGGGCCAGATTCGCAAGCACACGATATTGACTTAGGTGATGGCCGAGGCTGGGACGGTCATGTTTCAGGCGGTAGTATTAAGCTCAAACTTAAAAATGGTTGGCACTTTTCAGATCGCTTTAACATTACTAAAGGCGATGCAAACACCTACGGTTTAGTACCAAGTGGCTCAGCAACAACCATTGGCGCAGTCGCTGATAACGGTCAAACGGCGTTTGGGTCAGTAACAAATACTGAATATGCAAGCGATACACCTGTTCAACAGCTTGGACGATGGGTGGTGCTTAAAGAAATCAGCTCATTTACTAATGATTTAGCTTTTTCTAAAAAGTTTGGTGATTTATCAACAACCTTTGGTTACTACACCGCAAGCACTTCGGCAAAAGATTGGTGGAGCTTAGGTAACACTGCATACCATGTACTTGAATCAGGTGGCGAAGCATTAACCGGTATTGAATGTAACCAAAGCACCGATGGCTGTGATTTTAACTACGATATTAGCTCAACAGGTGATGCCCGAACTAACGCGTTTTATGTTACTGGTGAATACAAATTTGCTGATGTGTTTACACTTGATGTTGGCGTACGTCAAGAAAACCACGAAGTACAATACAGTGTAGATGAAGGCCTTGACGGCATTATTACTAAAGCCGTTAGCTACGATGAAAGTAAAACCTCTTGGACTACAGGTTTAAACTACTCAATCAACAATGATATGGGTGTATTTGCTCGTGTTAATCGTGGTTATAAAATGCCGTATTTTGATGATTTTAGAGATAACTTTGATGCTTACCAAGGTGGCGAAAAGCTTATTAAAGAAATTACTCAAGGTGAACTAGGTTATAAATTAATTACTGAATCAACCGACTTTTATGCAACCGTATTTGTAAACGAAGTAAAAGGCGACACCTTTGTACGTCGCCCAGGTGTACCAGCAGAAATTTTAACAAATGAAGCGTACGGTATAGAGCTCGATTATAACTTTAATCATGAGTCTGGTTTTTCTGTTAATTTCAACACCACATTGCAAGATGCTGAAATTACGCAAAGTCCAACAAACGATGGCAACCAATCCCAGCGCCAACCAAAATGGCAAGTACGTGTAACGCCAAGTTACGACTTTGAGCTACAAGGTATGTATGCAACTTTATACGGTACACTTTCAGCGGTTGATGATCGCTTTGGCAATAACGAAAACACTGTAACACTCGATGGCTACGAAAAAGTTGATTTAGGTTTAATATTAGAACCAATGGAAGGCATTAAGGAGTTATTGTCAAATCTGGTGTATGAGCTCATCTTGATGCTCTGTTTGATCTTGAGTTATTCTTTCGCCGTCTTTAAATTTTACCCCTGTAATTACTTCAGCCAGTAGCTTAAATCCTCGCAAGCGGTACCATTTTTTCTCTGCCGACTGCGCGAGTTTAAAAACCATCATTAAGGTGGTTGTCCGGCTGCCACAACTCTTCACTTTATGCGTTCTCAGCCTTACCGTCGCAAACGTTGACTCTATCGGATTACTCGTTCTTATGTGCATCCAATGCTCAGCAGGATAATCATAAAATGCCAGCATTTCATCTTTATCCTTCATCAAGCAATCCGTCGCTTTTGGGTATTTGACTGAGTAATTTTTAACAAATAAATCATACGCTTTATAAGCAGAAGCTCGACTCTCTGCCATCCAGATATCTTGTAAATTCGCTTTGATTTTAGGTTGCATTGATTTCGGCACTTTGTTTAGCACATTCGCGATTTTATGCACCCAGCAACGTTGATGTTGGGTTGTTGGCCATACTTTGGTGAGGGCATTCCAAAACCCCAGCGCACCATCCCCTATGGCCAATTTTGGTGGTATTGTTAGACCCTGTGAGCGCAACTGATTTAACACTTCAGTCCAGCTCTGCTCAGACTCACGAACCCCGTCAACCACCGCCAATAGCTCCTTTCTGCCCGTTTCATCTACCCCCATAATTACCAGTAAGCACAGCTTATCATCCATTCGAATTTTACTGTAAATCCCATCGGCCCAGATATACACATATCGACGTTTAGCCAAGGAACGTTTAGACCACTGCTGATACTCCGTTTCCCAGGTGGATTTCAACCGAGAGACACTATTGGCCGACAAACCTTTGGCTTGCTCGCCTAAAAGAGACACTAAAGCGGGCTGCATATCACCCGTCGAAATTCCTCGTAAATAGAGCCATGGGATCAGCTCTTCGATATTTTTTGTCCGTTTCAGATAAGGCGGGATCAAGGCACTATTGAATTTAATGCCTTCCTTTTTTCGATCCCTGACTTTAGGTATTTTGACCTCAATATCACCAAGGCCTGTTTGGATCGTACGCTCAGGCTGGTGACCATTTTTGACGATCCGCTGAAGTCCCTCGACGGTCTCATGCTGGTATTGAGCCAATAAAACAGCCAACTCAGCCTCAATCGCTTGAGCTAACAACTGCTGCGCCCCGCTTTTAAGCAACTGCTCTAACGGATTGTCTGGTTTTTCAATGGAAATAACATTATCATTTTCAGTCATTGCGATGTCTCTCTGGTTAATTGTTGATCCGGTCAAGATCAATTAACAGATTACATCGCAATGACTTTTTCTCATACACCAGAAACGACTATAGCTCGGCATTAAGCTTCAAGTAGCAATAGATAACTTAACAGATGAGCAAGGCATTACAGAAGGTGAACCACGTAATGCTGATGCACCAAATGGTCGTTACATTATGCCTCGCACAACGCGCTTTAGTGTAAGTTACGCGTTTTAAATAAAATACAATATAAAGGGAGCATTCGCTCCCTTTCACTTTAATTAACCTAAGCAAATAAATTTAAAGGCTAAAGTGAATTACTCAATACTCGCTTTTAATTTATTTAACGCATCAACCGAAAAACCTCGGTCATAAAAATATAAAATTTCGCCGCTGCTATTTATAAGTACCACACGTGAGTTATTTGGGCTTTGATTACCTGTAAACTTTTGTACCGCTTCACCATCTTTATAAATAGTAATTACCCCACCCCATAATTCTTTAGGTATGCCTTTGCGCATACCGCTGTCTATAAATGCGCTAAACATACGTGGTGCCATACCTGCAATGGTTGGTAGTTCGTAAGTTGGAAGCGTTACACCGGCCATATCTAAACCAATTAACCAACGGTCTATATCAAACTGGCTGTCTTGCTTGTAACCAATAAGCAGCAGTGTTTTATCTGCGTTAAAGTCGCGGGGTATAGTCACTATGTTTTGCTCTAAGCTTTCACCACTAATATTGGGAAACTGCTTACCTGTAACTTGCTGATTTGGGTACTGCGATGTACATGCGCTCAGTAATACAAAAGCAAAAATACTTAGTATTGATTTCATTATGATTAAGTTCCTAACATTTTAGTTTTATAATAACGTTGGTTTATATGTTTTATAAATTACAAATCTCTAAGTTCAAACACTCTGTTTTGCCATATATTCATGAAACTTATCAACCTTCATTGGTCGGCCGTACTTCCAACCTTGCCCGTAATGCACACCCGCAGTTTTTAAAATAGCTTCTTGCTCACTAGTTTCGATGCCCTCTGCAACACAGGTATAATTAAACTTTGTCACAAGCTCCATAATGTTCGGGATCATAGAAGCCTTTAAACCCTCAGTTGCTATATCTTGCACAAATGTACGGTCTATTTTTAACTGATGAAAGCTCAAATTTTGTAAATTTTTTAAATTAGAATAACCCGTACCAAAATCGTCTAATGACAAGTTAAAACCCGATTTAACCAACGTTCTAAAATGTGCATGAGCAATACTGGTATCAAGGTATTCATCTTCGGTAATTTCAAGACAAATAATAAATCGAGAATTAGTAAGTTCAGAAACTTGCGTTAAAGATGATACATTTCCTTGCTCTACATCACATGGAAATATATTAAGCGATACTTTAAAACCCTCAGGTAAAATATCAATAGCTGTAAGTTCCTTGAGCACCTTTGCAATCATTGCTTCAGTGAATTTCCAAGTTAAATTATTTTTTCTGAGTAACGGAATAAACTGATCTGGGTAGAGTGTTCCATATTTATCTTTAAAACGAGCAAGTACTTCACAACCTATTACTATGCCTGTTTGCAAACAAATAATAGGTTGGTAGGTCCAATAAAAAGAGTTTTTATTTAAGCCTAAACGAATACGATTAAATGTAGAACGACGATCGGCAATCAGATTATCAACAAGTAATGCACTCGATACTCCAGCCAAACAGGTTAAAATGAGGGATATAATTAGGGGCTGTTGATCTTTGTTTGAATTTTGTGCGTAAGCGGTAATCTCGTATAATTTACTTCGCCAAAAACAAACCTTACGAGATTACCATGCCCCGATTAATGCTCACTGATAAGTTGTGGTCGAAGCTAAAATCAATTTTGCTTGAAGATAGAGTTTATAACAAGCTTGAACACAGACAAACGATGGAAGGAATTTTATATCGCTTACGTGTTGGTTGCCCATGGCGTGACCTCCCTGAGTGTTTTGGTTTATGGAATACTATTTACCGCCGATTTCTACTTTGGTCTAAAAAAGGAATATTAATAAGGTTGTTCAAATCATTATCCGCCAATAGTGACACTGAGTGGGAATTCATTGATGGCAGTTATGTTAAAGCACATCAACACAGTACAGGTGCTGCGTCTCAACAAGAACAAGCGATAGCATTAAGTCGTGGCGGTAATACAAGTAAAATTCATTTAGCTGTTGATAGTTATGGCTTACCAATTGAATTTATTATTACAGGCGGCGATGTTCATGATAGTAAAGTGGCAAATGAACTGATTGAATTATTGCCCCAAGGCGATTTTGTTATCGCAGACAAAGGCTATGATAGTGAAGTCATTAGAAATAAGGTTCGAGAGAGAAACTCAAGCCCAGTGATCCCTAGAAAGAAAAACTCAAAAACAGGTAATGGTGATATTGATTGGTGCTTATATAAATATAGGCATTTAGTTGAAAATGCCTTTGCAAGGCTAAAGCACTTCCGTGCTATAGCGACAAGGTACGATAAATTGAAATTACAGTTTGAGAGTATGTTAGCGCTGGCATGTGCAATGATTTGGCTACCAATGTGAAAGATCAACAGCCCCTAGTAAAAAGTGATTTTTAGCAAAAAATTTATTCCAAGGCATATGAAGTGCAACGCAGTAATTGCTATTTTGTTCACTGCATATCAGCTGCCTTTCATAAGGAAGATAAACATTATTGACTAACGTATCGTAAACACCACTTTGCCCCGCCAAATGATTAATAGAACGCTTGTGTTTATAAACAACTTCCCACATGGGTGAGCTAATTACGTCATCATTAAATACTTTAGTATCTATTATTAGATTGTAGTCACCTTGACGCACTATAATAACTTCCATTGGGCGGTCACTAAACAACAATAAATACAATTGAGGTTCAAAGCGTACTCGAATATTTTCATCTACAATAATATAATCTGGGCTTTTATCATTAATAACTTTATCTAACAACCCAGCTCCTGTAGTACATACAAGCTGATTGTTCTTAAAAAAACCTATATCTATAACATATTTTGCATCAAATAAAGCACGACGCATCTCAAGCAACGTTGCTTGGTCACATTGTTTAAAACCGAGGTTATTTAATGGAGTAAGAATTCTGCGCCGTTCTTGTACTGCGGTATCGATATGCTTAACTAGGTGTGTAGCGTCTTCACTTATTGTAGCTGCTAGCTTTTGGCCTGCAAAATAAAGTAGTATCAAGCTCCCTGTCACAAAAACCAACATGCCAGTTAGCAATGCTATTATTGATTTCTTATGGCCTTTTTTCATCGTATCCTTACTAATATAGTGTGTGCTTTAAATACACATTTTATAAATGCATAATGACTTAAAAAATAAATAAATGGCTTAACCAAGTTTACTTTTTCACAACATCGTAAAGCGCTTTGGCTATTACTTGATGCTGACTTTCACAAATATGAATTCCATCTTCTATTGATACGTGCACTAAAGATTGAAGATCAATAAATATAATTTTTTTATTTTGTGCAATATTTTTGAATTGCTCTTTTAGCGCAACGTTTTTGCACTCCGCACCTTCATAAACATGCTTGTAAGGGCCTCTACAACGTACATAGGCCGGGCTCAAAATAATTATTTTTGGCTTTTCATCATGTTGATTATTTAAACTATAAAAATCAAAAATATCATTAATTAAATTATTTAGCCCCAGAGCAATGCATTCTGGAGCTAAATTAAAACGCTTTTTCAGATCGTTTGTCCCAAGTGCAATAATAATTACATCGAGCGCATACTCTTCCAAATAAGGTTTTAAATAACTAACACCCGAAAGTGAACCGTTATACGGCGGATGGTTTACTAAGGTACGATTGGGTTGCCCTGCTTCAATAATATTAAAGCCTGACCCTAATTTTGTGGCTAATTGTGATGTCCAGCGAATACTTTCGTCAAAACGCCCTCCTGTAACGGGGTTTAAACCCCAAGTATTAGAGTCTCCAAAGCATAAAATGTTTTTTATCATTAAAATGGATTCAACGTATAGCCTTGCTGTTGTAGTTGGGCATGAGCAGTCATCGCAGAAAGTGACATTTTAACGCCAGGAATAAGCTGTTCAGGAGTAACTTTAAAATGTGTAGCTGACTGACCACACACAAAAACCTGTGTATGATTTACGAGTAATTGTTCAATTAAGTACCGGTTTTTATTATCAATATTAAACCGTTTTTTATATTCGCTATTAGCTAACACGTCAACACTTGCGCTACCGTGCACAACTAAAGCGAGTTGTATATTTTCAGGCTTTACACCATGCGCTACATGCATGTTAATAAAACGCGCTAACGAGTTTATTGAATTATTTTGCGCGCCTTCTTTAGCGCCATCAGCAACATCAAAAGCTATTCTAAACGAGGTAGAAGCACTAATTGGCTCGTGTTTTGGTACATTATAGAAGCTGCCAAACCCTTTGATCGGGAGTTCATTAGCTTGTGAAAGCGGACTAATAAGTAAAAGTAATAGTAAGTATTTCATAAATCCTGTGTTTTTAAGTAATCAAGCCTATTTAATATACTACCAAAAGCAGGGCGTGTTGATCTTTTTGGATAAAGTTCATTCAAATTAAAGACTGTTTAATTACGATGCAAAACTTGTAATCAATAAATGAAAGAAGTGCAACACCTTCGCTCTGCTCGAACAGCGTTTATGGGGTGTTATTTCTATAAAGGAGTAATAACACGTAGCCGCTATATTGCCTGCGTGTTAACATCTAAAAATAAACACCCCGTCGAGGAATAGGTTGTTTATTATGCTGCCGATTGCGTATTTTTATGGCTATGGCTTACAAAGCGCATACCTAAATAACCAAAGGTTTGCTTAAACATCTGTACAAAGGCATCAGGGGCTTCAAAAGAAGAGGCATTTGATAGCAACGAGAACTCTTTTGTACGTAACGCGCGTAACTTAGGCTTTAAGTTTTCGTCGTCCATGTAATCTGTGATCCGATCGATAAACGATTTCATTTGTACCGTGGTGTTATACCAATACACGGGGGATGCAAAAATCCAATGTTCATAATCGAGTAACGACTCAAAAACAGTATAAAAATCATCATTTTTATAGTTCTTACTATAGCAGTATGGCGGTATTTTATAGTCATCAAGACAAATAACGCGAATATCATTTTGCTCTGCATAACTATTAGCATGTGCTGATGTATTTCCTTCTCTACGTGCACTTGAATAAATTATTACTGAATTTTTTTTAATTTTATATTGCATTTAACTCGCTCCTTTTTTATGTTGGGAGCAGCTTAAAACCTCAACCATTATTGAGGTCAATATATGGATTTAAAATGAGCACAGAACAAAAAAAATTAACAGAAGCTAACCTAACCGTCGGCTATGTGGCAAAAAGAAGTGGTGTAAAAGTATCAACCCTACATTTTTACGAAACTAAGTATTTAATAAGAAGCTGGCGAAATAGTGGTAATCAGCGTCGATATAAACCCGATGTACTTCGCCGTGTAGCGGTTATAAAAGCAGCGCAAACAATGGGAATTACGCTAGAGGAAATTAAAAACACGCTAGCCACACTGCCAGACAACAGAACCCCGACCAAGCAAGACTGGTCAGCGCTTTCTAAGCATTGGCAAGCACAGCTCGACGATCGCATTGCTTATATGCAGCGTTTACGTGACAAAGTAGATGGCTGTATTGGTTGTGGCTGTTTATCACTTAAAAACTGCCCTATTTACAATAAGGATGACCATTTAGGAGAGCAACAAAGTGGTGCTGTATTGTTAGATAAAGTTGATAATACCAATGCACCTAATTAAGTGAGCTATTTTGAGGTAAGAAAATCGTGTTGATAACAAGACAGAAACTTTTAACGCAGTTAGCGTCAGATTTAATCCCTCAAATTGATTAAGTATTTTTGCGGGTTGGTATAACAAAAGTAAGAACGTTTGAAATTATTTGTCAGTGCTTTAAACCACTAAGGCTATTTAATCGCACCGCGAGGCTTGTAACCGAGTGAGCTCGGTAACTGCTCATGCGTACTTATTCTTACATCCATGAAAGAGTAAGTAAAAATAGAGCAAAGTTTCCGCGTCCTGTTCACGCCCTTACCTGCATTTATGTAAGCAAATACCCCCTAGGACGAACCCAAAGGGAAACGCATGCTTGGCATTTATATTACTTTATCACCTATTTGTGGGAAATAACCACATTGCATAGGCTCTGCCTTGTCTAAAAATAAAACATACTGGTGTAAATTGAACTCCAAAAGATAAACAAGCCTAGAGAGTAGTAACTAACCTGAACTCTGGATAATAAATCAATCTCGAGCAGCTATTTTCAGCGTTAACTAAATTATCTCTTTTAACCTAAGCCATTTAAGCCATCTCTAGCAGCTCGGTATAAAGCACCTAACGTAGAATCAAACACCCATTTAATAAAGCTGTAAGTAAGCTCTACAGCTTTATTAATAACTTTACCGGCAAACACTAACATATGCCCTAATAAGCCTAGCGTTTGTACTGCAAATGATGCAGACGCCTTTGCTATTTTATCGATAGTACGAGCAAGCATATCGTAAAACGTTAATCCGGTTCCAATAGCTGCTTGTGCAGCGACAGCGCTGTAATAGCCCGCATCTTTTAACAAGGTGATTAATGCCGCACTTAATTTATCAGACCAATGCGCATTAAATGAAGCTTGGTTTCTATCTTCAAACTTTAAACGCACTGGTGTGCTTAGAAAATGATTAGCTTTTACGGTTAAGTTATTCCAATCACTGCTGTTTGCCGTATTAATATAACCAGGCGTTCCGTCCAACTTATGAGCAGCACCTTTAAGGCCTTGCCCATTATCTAAACGGATTTCTTGCCCATTATACGGTGCATGTGAAAATGGCCATAAAGGGACTTTAGCAACTGGATCAGCGCCATGGGTACAACGGTAAATTTTATCAATTCTCGATGTCGCTGCCCTTGAAAAACCTTCAAGCCCTACTCGCGGTGAGCCAAATGTATACAGCTTTACTGGTAATGAATATTCCGCTTTGATCCAATCAGCGGATAACGTAGCTAAAGCACCACCTAAACTATGGCCAACAACATGAACACCACCCGTCATTTTATTCTTAATATTAGCAGTGACAAACTCTTGTAGCTTAGGCTTCATAGTATAAAATGTTTTATTAAACCCCGCATGCACCATACTACCGTTTGAACCACCGCTTAAACCAAAATGAGCATCAGTTATGCCATCACGTATTGTATCGGTCCCTCTAATAGCAATTACAGACTCCCCTTTAAAAGCCCCCGCGTTCCGTGACCAACTAGGCCAAAACCAGAACTTAACCCAAATAGGTGCGAAATAAAGCCGCCTGACACACCTTGTACTGAACTAGGACTTACAGAAAAGTCGAACTTTCCACGTAAAGCTGGAGATAAAGAGTTATTAATTAGATCCGTACTTTTGATGTCTTTGGCATCATAAGCAAGTAACGCGAGTTGTACCGCTTGTGCAGGTGTTAATGTATTCATGCTAAATCCTTTTAAATTGTTTATAAACTAAATTTTACAGGCTGTATAAACTGTAAAAACGTGTTCTTTATCTTCAACAACCGGTATATCGTAAGTTTGAGGCTCTTTTGCAATGTCGCACACTAGATTATTTAAATACTCATTCAAAGTTTTACTTTGCTTATGTAAACCAATTCTGGCAAACCATAAAACAATATCTTTCGAGTTATCTTTTTTTATGTAGATGTGCTGAATTAGAGACCCATTATCGAACATATTCGCTGGCTTAGAGGTTTTAATAACTCGCTCAGGAAAAGAAAAATTACCATTTTCGTCTGACGTCGTTTCATCTAAATACTCATCACCAAAAGTGAATGACTTAAATATGGTAATATTCGCAAGTGGTTTACCATCATTTAGCAGTTGACCACTAATCGGAACTGATAAAGTAAAATCCTGCTTTTTTGAAAAGCCAAACATATCTGCAAAAGCCTGTGTTGTAGTAAAAAAAATAACGGTAATAGACACTCATAGCTTAGTTCTTAAGGAACACAGACCGTGTGACTTCCTATCTTAAAACGGCAAATATCATTGTTTTTCTCAATGCTTTGCCGCTTACAATTTACCGCTAGTAGCTCAAATACACGATGTATCTTATGGCTGCACCGTGTTTGTTCTATGCAATCCAGAATATCATCCAACCAAAGATAACTGCACTTACTCGCTCTAAATGTCGAGATCGCACACTTAAACATACCCGCTGCACTATGGCAGATAAAACGCTTGATAAGTGTTTGCAGTATACTCAGCCAAACCAATGATTCGGCAATATGAGGATCTCGTGTGATGAACCCTTTAAGGTTATTCCATGACTTTAGTTCTTTGAAAAACAACTCAATTTGCCAACGAGTTGCATATATATCGAGTAGCTCGTCAAAGCTAAACTGTGCCTCTTTTAAATTAGTAACAAGGAAAACGGGGCGCTTTTCATTCGGTAAATAGATAAGCCTGTACTCGGGCCCATTTTTCTTCCAACGTACTGTTAATTCAAGTGGTTGGCTTGCGAATTTATCGAGTAACGTTTTGAGTTTAATGTTCTTTTCTTTAAGTTCTATACCCGCGCAATAGGCTGATGTAACGATTGGGTTAATGTTTTTATTTGCTCTGATCAAAAAATATCCGCCATCTTGAGCTACTTGCTCAAAGTAATCTAAGTCAAAATACCCAGCATCAGCAAGTAATAACGTATCTTCAAGTGTGTGGCTACCTGGTAAAAAGGCGCGCTCAGTTTCAACATCAGGACGGATATCTATTTCGCAGGGTTGTTCATTAAATAGGTCATAGGTAACGTGCAACTCAATTGCGGCAGGACTTACAGCAGTAAAACGACCAGCAAAAACCTGCGCTAATTCATCATGTAGAGCAAATGAAGAACCATCTTGCAATAACACTCGCTGTATTCCTCGCTGGGTAAAAAAGGTTTTATCCAGCGTGTTTACAGTCAATTTAGACATCGCTTGAATAACGAGCTCACGGACAAGCTCAGTCAAGGCTGGTTTTCGAATTTGATTATGAAAGGGTTTATAACTTATCGTGCAATCAGCCTGCGTTCGCAAGTTTTGATGGATATCTGACAAGTTAGCGTCTTGCAGGCAAGATAAGCTTTTAAATACGGCTTTGAGCAGAGAAACGATCGACAGGCAACGGTGTCGAACTTGAAATCCAGAGGTTTTTGCAAGCTCAATGAGGTGTTTTTCTGAGATAAGGGCTTTTAATTGGTTTGAAACTTGGTTAATCTGCATGTGAACTCTGTTTTTAGTCATGTTTTTATTGGCGTAACTATTTGATCATTAACAGAGTTCAACTTCAAGTTTTCTTAAGATCCAACCTATGAATAGACACTACTACCAGTAAAGAAATCTTTAAACGTGATAATAACAAAGCAAACTATCTCCCAAGTTTTAGCTATACATTACGTAATATATATTTCTATTTAATTACACTCTTTAAGTGCTTTTTATTTTAAATAAAAAGCGATAATCAAACTTATTAAAACTAAAAACTCTAATAAAATACAATTATACTGCATGCATTTTGAACAAAAAACAACCAGTTTATTTTTTATCCGTACTGCGCTATACATCAGAGCAAAATCGTAGATTTAACTCTGATTTAAAAGTATGTTCTTATACTGTTTAATGAATGAATATACCGACCTATAACAACCATTGATTTAAGTGCTCAACGTTAAAAAATAAGTCGTTAACGGTTTATTTTTTGAAAGTAAGTTTTAAGTTTTAATAACCCAGATTCAAGTTCAAACTTTTGTATTTTAGGATTTTTAAACTTAAAGCCGTTTGAAATATGAGTATTAATCATCGTCGCCATACCTTCAAAGCCATCTGGCGCTGTAGCCACTAAATCAAGAAGTAAAGGCTGAATAAGCGGTCGATGCCCTTCTATTAAAGTGGGGGTCTCGTATATATCGTAAACGAGGTTGGTTAGTGTGTTCTGTTTTTTTTGTTCCATGTAATTTCTATAGCGCTTTAAATTAAAGCGTTAATAGCTCCTTTATATTTCAGTTTTCATTTAATGATTCATTTTCAGCTAATGATGCTTTGGCTTGCTTTTGTATATATTGAGCGCGATGCTCCCAATCGGTCCTATTTGCATAATTTATTACATAATCTGTATGAGAAATCACTTTATTCCACATACCAAGCTTTTGGTAAATAGTTGATAGTTCAAAATGTGCCGAAACAGTTTGAAAATTCATTTCATTATCATGGAGTAAATATAATTCCTAAATTCGGATAATAAGTGCAATTTCTCAGATTAGATGGCCAGCTGTTATAATTCGGCCATTCTCTCGCCAAAGGAAATTGCTTTAATGAAATATAAACAGCTGACACAAGCAGAAAGATACCAGATTTACGCGTTAATAAAAGCAGGAAATAACCAAAAACAGATAGCTGATGAACTCACTCGTTCACCGTCATCTATCTCTAGAGAGTTAAAACGCAATAAAGGGCTTAAAGGCTATCGACCTAACCAAGCCAATAATTTTGCAGAGCAAAGACGCAAGTCATCTTTCAAAGCAAGTAAGTTAACAGATGATGTTACTGACTGGATTAATAAATTGTTGGTTGACGGACTTTCGCCAGAGCAGGTGGCAGGCCGCTTAGCTTTAGAGAAAAAGGTCGTTTTGCATCATGAAACGATTTATCAATATATTTACAGAGACAAGGCTCGTGGTGGTGAACTACATAAGACACTCACTCGTGCATGTAAAAAGTATAAAAAACGCTATGGAAGCTACGATAAACGTGGACAGATAGTTAATCGAGTCAGTATTGATGAACGCCCAAGTATTGTGGATTCAAAGTCTAGGATTGGTGATTGGGAGGGCGATACAGTGATAGGCAAAGGGCGTAAAAATGCCCTTGTTACAATGGTTGAACGTAAAACGTTATATACAGTCGTTCACAGAATTGAAAGCAAGCATGCGAAAATAACAGCCGATGCGCTGATCAAGTGTATGACACCCTATAAAGGTAAGGTTATTACCGTGACTTTAGATAATGGAAAAGAGTTTGCTCACCATGAGCATGTTGCACAAAAATTAGAAGCGGATGTGTATTTCGCTCACCCATATTCATCATGGGAGCGGGGCATAAATGAGAATACCAACGGCTTACTTAGACGCTTCTTCCCCAAGGGAACTGACTTTATGTCGCTAAGTGAAGCAGAAATACAGGCGGCAGTTGATAAGCTCAACCATCGGCCAAGAAAAACAAGAGGGTATAAAACCCCTCATGAGTTATTTACGGGGCAATCAGAAGTTCTGGTGGCTGCATAATGATTGCACTTAATACTTGAATTCAAGATTCATATAATCGTGCAGATTCTTTTAAATCCTTTTTTACAAAGTGGCCACTTCGGTATATCCAAGCAAGTTTTTTTAAAGCACTATACTCGTTATTTGCAATACGAGAATTAATTTCCTCTAAATAACGAGATCCATCTCCAGTGTGCACGCCTATGTAATACAAAGCCTCCCAATCACCAAGACTATATGCTTTTTCACACCATGCTTCTAATTGATCAGGTGCATGCATTAAGCTCTTTTCGCATTGCTTAGCGGCTTTCTCTACAGTTAGGTTAGAGGAGTTAATATCTATACTAGGAAAAAGTGATGCTCTCAAAACCGAAGAAAATACAAAACACCAAGTAAAGATAATTATTGATATTATTTTTACCATTGTAGTGAACCATCACTATTCACACGCTTTTCAGGTATATGCACTTGAAAAGATTTAACAGATGATTCGTACGGGTAGCCTTCTCGATAAAAATAGCGTTCTTTTAAGAATTTATCCTGATTAGAGTCACCTGAGCAGCGTCTATCACTTATGCAACTTAACCCTCCGATAAAGTCGATAAAGCGTACATTGAAAATATTGTGATCTTTAAGAAATACATCAACACCAGGCTGGTCTGCTGCATTTAGTACAGCATGAAAGCGATGCATAAAAGCAACAACCCTATTCTGACTTGAACGGTTTAATATAGTAGCTAAATTAACTGCCCAAAGTGCGTTTCTATAAGTATGAGTATCAAAGCAATCGCCTCCTATACCAGGGCGCGAGCATACTTTGTTAAAAATGTTAACCAAAAAGAAGTTCTTCTCTAAAAGCATCATCATAACAAGCTCTTACACACTTACTTCTTATTGACCCCTTGCTTTTCGTATGCTGCTTTATCATGTTCCTAACGACGCGTCTAAATAGTGCCATATGTTGCGCACTTAATGGCTCATGTATTTGACAGGCATCTTCTTTAAATACGACATCCAGTATCCAGTGTTGCTGATTTTCTATCAGCCAATGTTGTCTTATTGCTTTACTTATCAATATATTGTCTGTCAACGATGTTAGGTAGTAATGTGTGTCAATACTCGTTCTATTACCCTTCGTTCGCTCTCGCTGCACCGCAACGATTGTCCTAACTGATGGCCAGCTCTCTTTAATTTCACTCGGTAATAAACGCGTATCAAGACAATCTATCGTACGTACTTCTTTTCGCCCATGCCCTTCATCTTGTGTTACATGACTAAGTATCTCTGAGTTTTCAGATTCATACTGGTGTGTAAATGCATCTTGAATCGCGCTATAAAGTTTCTTTTGATTACCCTTTGCTTGCACTAGATAATCTGCATGTCTGCTAATTAGCTGTTTTAGCGTTTCTTTTTGGCAGTGCAAAGCATCAAGTGTAATGACGGTGTTATTGATATCGAGTATTTTCAATAAATCCCGAACTGCCGGTATTTCATTCGTCTTACTGCCAACTGTTTGGTGGAATAATGTGAGACCTGCTTCACAATCAAATGCTGAGACGAGATGTAATTTATCAGCAATGTGTTTACTTGCTCCGCGAATAGTTTTGCCATCGAAGGCAATGACAGGATGCGCTGACTTAACGCGGTTTTGATTGACCCAGCTATACATCGCGAGTAGTAATGAGTCAGTATCAACGGTTCTAAAAATCCGAGCAATACTATGTCGAGTGGGTATGCCATTTTTGAAAGAACGAAATCCTCTTAACCAATTAAGCTTACTTTCGCCATAGACTTCAATGTCTTGCCAGTTTTCACACCCTGATGTAACGGCAGTAATAATAAGAAAAAGCACATCAACTAAGTTATGGTGCTGATTTATATGTGAACGATTATCTTTGACGAGTTCTAAATGTGAGAAGAGTGACATAATAAGTTTAAGGTGATGAAATTTATGGTATTAGATCATAAAATTTGTTTATTTACAAAGTGTGATCCCGCCCTGCCTCCTATACCCTTCTCTGAAGAGCATACACTATCCATTATATCCATTGTTTCAACTAACACGTCGAGCGCGACTATTTTCATTCCAATATCGCGCGCAGCCTTAACAAGTTCACCATAAGCATGAGGTGTTAAATAGCCATGGGTCCAATACTTATTAAAATACTGCTGTATAACATTAAAGCCTTTACCTGTGCGCTGATAAAAGTCTATTTTTTCCTGCATAGCTCTTGGTAACATTTCGATTGCAAAATGCGTGAAACCAGCAGCTTTTAGCTGTTTGATTGCCTTTATTGCTTCATACTTATAACCAGCAGTGCTATGACTCGATTCACCAAGCATCACTAAGCGCGCATTACCGCCCATTGTTTTATAATTTACATCCGTGTTTATCTTATTCACTGTATTTCCTTATGTTTTAAAACTTAGTCGGTTAATTACACTCATACTCTATATTTAAATGTTTGCTAACTACAAGCCATGAAGCTAACTCAAGGTTTACTCGGGCTCTAAAAAATAAATTTAGTAGTCAATACCCTATATGATGAAATTTTTATAGTAGCTATAAGTCCCCCAATATTGGGATAGGTGTCACTGTAATTTTCCTTTGTGGATTTGATATTTAATTGTTCATTGCTACGACAGCATCTTCTTTTAATGCTTTAGCTAAGGTATCAGAGCCATCGCCTAACTTTTGATCTATCACATATTGTGCATTAATAATAACATTTGGCCAATCTTCAAGCTTTGTATAGATTTTTGCTAAATCGTAATGAATCGACCTTAACAGAATTGGATAGGGCTCTTTTGCTTGGGTTAGAAAAAGCTCATATAAACGGGCGGCTTCTTTTAAATCTTTCTCAATAAACAAACCTCCGTCATAAAGCCACGCAAGCTTGCGAATAGCCAAATTTTCATTTTTCAACACGCGACGTTTTACTTCATTTACATAACGTGAACCGTCTCCTGTATGATAACCAATATAAAGTAATGCTTCCCAGGCTCCCATTTCATAAGCTTTTTCACACCAGCTTTCAAGCATCCTAGGCGCGTACATCAAGCTTTTTTGGCATTGCTGCATAGCTGTACTTTTTGATAGCTTGGGATTATTTATATCAAGGTCTGGCCATAAATTTTTTGATAAAGATTTGGCCTGAACTTGAACAATGACTGTGCTATAAACAAAAAGAGCTAAAAATATTTTTTTTACCATTTTAGGGGCTGTTGATCTTTGTTTGAATTTTGTGCGTAAGCGGTAATCTCGTATAATTTACTTCGCCAAAAACAAACCTTACGAGATTACCATGCCCCGATTAATGCTCACTGATAAGTTGTGGTCGAAGCTAAAATCAATTTTGCTTGAAGATAGAGTTTATAACAAGCTTGAACACAGACAAACGATGGAAGGAATTTTATATCGCTTACGTGTTGGTTGCCCATGGCGTGACCTCCCTGAGTGTTTTGGTTTATGGAATACTATTTACCGCCGATTTCTACTTTGGTCTAAAAAAGGAATATTAATAAGGTTGTTCAAATCATTATCCGCCAATAGTGACACTGAGTGGGAATTCATTGATGGCAGTTATGTTAAAGCACATCAACACAGTACAGGTGCTGCGTCTCAACAAGAACAAGCGATAGCATTAAGTCGTGGCGGTAATACAAGTAAAATTCATTTAGCTGTTGATAGTTATGGCTTACCAATTGAATTTATTATTACAGGCGGCGATGTTCATGATAGTAAAGTGGCAAATGAACTGATTGAATTATTGCCCCAAGGCGATTTTGTTATCGCAGACAAAGGCTATGATAGTGAAGTCATTAGAAATAAGGTTCGAGAGAGAAACTCAAGCCCAGTGATCCCTAGAAAGAAAAACTCAAAAACAGGTAATGGTGATATTGATTGGTGCTTATATAAATATAGGCATTTAGTTGAAAATGCCTTTGCAAGGCTAAAGCACTTCCGTGCTATAGCGACAAGGTACGATAAATTGAAATTACAGTTTGAGAGTATGTTAGCGCTGGCATGTGCAATGATTTGGCTACCAATGTGAAAGATCAACAGCCCCTAGTGTTCCATCTGCATTAACTCTTTTCTCAGGAATATGGACTTGAAACGTTATAACTGAAGATTTATAAGGGAAGCCTTTACGATAAAAGTATTGCTGCTTGAGTGTATTTATTTCAGTAGAGTCACCTTCACAACGCCTTTGAGATAGACAAGCAATGCCACCTATAAAATCTATAAATCGAATACTGTTGATCCCCTTTTTTTGCATAAGAGTATCAAGACCAGGCTCATAATCTGCAGCTTGTACAGCATGCCATCGGTGCATAAAAGCAACTACACGATGCTTGTCAGCCCAAATACCATTGCGACGAGTATGTGTATTAGAGCACTTTTTATCTATATACTGATCATAAACACACTCTTTATCCATGATCTCCATCATTTCTTGTGAAATATCTAAGGCTATAATTTTTAAGCCAATATCTCGAGCTGCTTTTGCTAATTCTCCATAAGCTTTAGGAACTAGATATCCCCAAGCCCAATTTTCATCAAAATATTGCTGAATTTCTTTGAAACCTTTACCTGTTCGTTGATAAAACTCTATTTTTTCGTAACTATTCACCATGGTAAATTATTTTCAAAGGATCTTTTTTAACTATTGACCGATCCCGCCAGTATGCCAAGCTAGGGCTATGACCTAATAGCCCTAGCTTCAATGAATTTAAACAGCATCAACATCGACGAAATCGTTGAGAAAACCAAAGCTCAATTACAAGAAGGTAAAACTCTCACGCCTGCGCTGAAGATGTCTATTGAACTCATTCTGGTTGTCGTTGTTATGTTAGCAAGTAAATTAGGACTTAACAGTAACAATAGCAGTATCCCGCCATCAAAAGACATCAACCGAAAAAAACAAAACAAAGAGAAATCAGCCAAGTCAGCGGGTGGTCAAAAAGGCCGTGCAGGTAAAACACTAACCCAAACACAGACGCCTGATGAGATCAAAATCATCCTAGTTGAACGTGATTTTTTACCGAAAGGTCACTACCGTGAAATTGGCTTTCAAAAACGACAGGTTGTCGATATAGATATCAGGAAAGTGGTCACTGAATACCAAGCACAAATTCTGGAAAATGAGCAAGGTAAGCGTTTTATTGGTGAATTTCCAGAAGACGTTAACAGTCCTATTCAATATGGGGTTGGTGTAAAAGCCCATGCAGTTTACCTATCCCAATATCAATTACTCCCTTACAACCGCATTGAAGAATATTTTTGTGATCAACTCGGTATTCCAATCAGTGCGGGTAGTTTATTTAACTTTAATGAACAAGCAGCGGCCTTGGTAAAGTCCTCCGGCGCAGAAGCCGCGCTCAAGAAAGCCCTGAAAACGACTTATCAAGCCTTACACGTTGATGAAACGGGGATTAATATAGGTGGTAAACGACGATGGCTTCATGGTGCATCAACGACGTGGTGGACGTATTTTTACCCGCATGAGAAAAGAGGGAAAATAGCGATGGATGACGCCGATATTTTACCTCACTTTACTGGGGTACTATGCCACGACCACTGGAAACCGTATTATCAATATACACAGTGCCAACATGCCTTGTGTAATGCACATCATATCCGAGAGTTAGAAAGGGCATGGGAGCAAGACGGTATGCAATGGGCAAAGGATTTGCAAACCCTACTGACTGAAATCAATAAACATCAAATAGATAACCCCGAGCTAGATGCAGACACAAAAGCTCACTATATAGAGAAATATCAACAAATATTGGCTCAAGGTGACATTAAATGCCCTCCACCGGATAGAAACAGCCGAGTAAAAGGCCAGCGAGGCAGATTGAAACGAACAAAGTCTAGAGCGTTGTTAGAGCGGTTAAGAGATTATCAAGATGATGTCTTACGGTTCATGACGGAAACGGCGGTGCCTTTTAGCAACAACCAGGGTGAGAATGATATTAGGATGACCAAGGTTCATCAAAAGATATCTGGGTGCTTCAGAAGCATGCAAGGTGCAGAGATGTTTTGTTTAATCAGAAGCTACCTCTCGACTTGCAGAAAACAGCATGTATCAGCAAGCCTAGCCCTTGAATTACTCTTCAAAAATCAGTTACCTGATATATTTATTGAAAATGTGGCTGAATAGTTACATTTTTTCTTGCATTGAATGTGGCAGCATTTCAATTGCAAAATGCGTAAAACCTGCAGCTTTTAACTGTTTGATCGCCTTAATTGCTTCATACTTATAACCAGCAGTGATATGGCTTGATTCGCCAAGCATAACTAAGCGCGCATTACCGGCCATTGTTTTATAATTGACATCCGTGTTTATTTTATTCATTACCTATCCTTGTTTTTTAAAACTTAGTCGATTAATTAAATCCATACTCTATATTTAAATGTCTTCTAACTACGAGCAGTGAAGCTAGATCAAAGTTTACTCAAGCCTTGAAAAGTAAGCTTAACAACAAATACCAATACATGATGGGGTCACTGTAATTTGTTATTTGCAATGAGGTTTGTGTTATTTTTCGTTTCAATCATTTAAAGCGGCAATTAAATAAAACACCCTCGGTTTAAAGTGGATATTTTATTTAGCTGCTGATCGCTTATTTACTTTAAACTTGACGTAATTAGAACTGCTTAATTAGCGTATATGGCGCATCAGCGGCTAGCCGTGTTACCACATAACCATAAGTAGAGCCGTAACTCCCCTCTTCAACACTATTATCCATATACAACACCATATCTTCTATGCCGTCGTTGTTATAATCGCCTTTAGCCATAACAGTTAGCTTTTGAATACCGCCGCTGTTGTCGTAATAAATAGCTTGGTCCTTATTTAATGACTGCACTTCTTTAACACGGCTCATTTCTTCCCAGCTACTTGCACTTGCTAAGCGGCGCTCATCGTCATTTGAAATAATTAAAGCGAGCTCTGGAGGCATTTGTTTTGGTAGTGCTGAACCATGTTCAAAATCAGTCAAAAAACTAGCATCAGAAGCATTCAACTCCCCCATATGTGACCATATTAAACACACTTTATTCATAGCTTTTATAACGCCCTGCTCTCGATAACTAAATGCGTTAAAACCTTCATCCAAAGCATTAAATAAAGTATTACAGCTAGTAACTACTTTATTAGGGTTACCGTCTTTAAGAAGACTTTCTTCAAAATACCACTTTTTATAAATTAGAGTCTTAACCTGTTCCTGCTGCTCTAATGCCATAGCCTCTGTAAAGTATCTATTGGTTTTATTTTCCGAGCTATATGTCGGAGTTATTTTGTTTTTGTCTATTTCTGCACATGCTGTACTTGAGATACTAATACATGCAAGTAAAATTAATTTCTTTATCATTTTGCATTCACCAGTAAATTGCGGACATAAGTATTGCGCTCAGCCGATACATCTTTTCTATTTGATTCAATAGCCGCCTTTTTAAAATCATGGACTTTCATATGCTTGTTAAAATTAGGGAAAGTGTCTTTAAGTTTTGTCATCCCTAAATTAAATATTAAATCAAACAGGGCTAACTTAACATCATCTGGGTAACTTGAAAATTCAGATGCGCCATATATACGTTTAAGCTCACTTTCAAACGTTTTAATATGCTGATCAATTTGAGCGTTTGCTACAGCTTCAGTAATTATTAACTTAGTAAAAGGTTTGAAACGACCAAAGCCTTCATCCTTACCAAACGGTCTTGATTTAATTAGTTTAAATTCATCTTCAATTTGCTTCGTTGATGCAATAATTCCCGTATCTCGAACGGTGAAAGGAACTTTTTTTGCAGCCTCAACATCTTTTAATAAATGACCTACGCCAACGGTTACATAGCCTTTTGTATCTAAATACATATGAGGAACATTACCTTCATATTTCACCATACTTTGTTTTAGTTTCGTTTTTAAATTGCCAGATATTGGTATAACCGCAACCGCTGCAGCACTCGCTAGCTTTTCATTAATTTTTCTATGGGTGCGTCCATTTGGATCTATTTTTCCATCTGGACGTACCATATTTACCACTTTGCTTTGAAACAACTTAATAGCCGCTACGGTTTTAGAGTTCTCAGGACGTGAGCCTAAACGACTGTCTATGTAGTGGTACAGTGATTTTGGCCACCCATTAAGAAAGAAATGTTATGCTAATAAGCATACAAATTTGGGTGAAAAAATGACGAAATTAAAACGTGCAACATATTCTGCAGCAATTAAATTAGAAACGGCTCAGCTTGTAGTAGACCAAGGTTATACGCAAGAAGATGCAGCCAAAGCGATGGGTGTTGGTAAATCAACCGTCAGTAAATGGGTAACTCAATTAAAGCAAGAACGTAATGGTCAGACACCCTTAGCTTCACCAATGACGCCCGAACAAATTGAAATCCGTGAGCTTAAAAAGCAAATACAACGCATTGAATTAGAAAAGGATATATTAAAAAAGGCTACCGCTCTCTTGATGTCCGACTCCCTGAACAATTCTCGTTAATCGAGAAGTTAAATCAACGAGAGCGTTATCCAATTAGTCTGCTGTGTAGCGTATTCAATGTGCATCGCAGCAGCTATAAGTACTGGGCCATACGGGATACAGCGCCGACACCTGAGCAAGCAAGGTTAGAGGCTGAAGTAAAAGCAATACATGCGATGAGTGGTGGTTCAGCTGGGGCACGGACAATCGCAGCGATAGCAACGAACAATGATTTTGAATTGAGCCGTTATCGTGCAGCTAAGCTAATGGTTAAATTAAAGCTCGAAAGCTGCCAAGTACCTCAACATTCATATAAACGTGGTGGTAATGAACACCTTGAAATCCCAAACCTGCTTGATAGACAGTTTGATGTTGTTGAGCCTGATACCGTGTGGTGCGGTGATGTGACGTATATTTGGACGGGCAATCGCTGGGCTTATTTAGCCGTGGTTATTGATTTATTTGCACGCAAAGTGGTTGGCTGGGCAATGTCGTTATCACCAGATACTAATTTAACGCTAAAAGCGCTTGAACTCGCGTATGAAAGCAGAGGAAAACCGACAGGACTGATGTTTCACTCTGACCAAGGTAGTCATTATACAAGTTTAAAATATCGCCAACGTTTATGGCGCTATAAAATCACACAAAGTATGAGCAGGCGTGGAAACTGTTGGGATAATGCGCCAATGGAGCGATTTTTTAGAAGCTTTAAGACGGAATGGATGCCAAAGAGTGGATATGGAAATTTTATAGACGCTAAATATAGCGTAAGTGATTACATAAATGGATATTACAATAATGTTAGGCCGCATCATTATAATGCCGGTTTAGCGCCAAATGAATCTGAGGTCAGATACAAAGATTCTAAAACTGTGGCCAAATTTTATTGACCACTACACTACGGTAAGTTTTCTAGTGAGCGCTTAAGGGAAAGAAGTGAATTTAAAGCAGTTTGTACTGCTTTTAAATCGTCTTGCTTATTTTCGCCGCCAGTCCCTACTGTACCACTACAACCCATTACCTTCTAAAATTATAAAAAACGGTAAACAAATCACAGCTAAAAATAAAGCATAGAATTTTAATATGTTTGCGCAAAAAAAGAGCCTTGGCTTACTTTAAAATTTATAAGGCAAAACATAATTCCAACGGAAAACAAAATGCCAAGCAGCCAATCAGGACTTGTATTAAAGTACTGTGTTAACAATGTCATTCCTGAATAAACCATTCCCAAAAGTAAGATGATTGTTACTAATTGCGTATTCTCATGACTTTGATCACCGATTCTCATCAGCTTTGATCACCTGATTTATCATTTTGTAGAGCCATTTTTAAATTAGCTTAACTGATCATCATCAGTCAATTTATTTAACTGTTTTCGTATCGATTCTCCTTTTAAATTCAACTTAATCGAACCATGAATTAGCCTATCTAAAATGGCGTCAGCATGGGTTGATTCTCCAATCATCTCATGCCAGTTTTCCTGCGGGAGCTGACTTATAATTATGTGTGATTTATACCCATACCGCGCATCGATTAATTCGAGTAAGTCACCTCGTTGCTGTGCACTCAGTGGTTCAAGCCCCCAGTCGTCTAAGATCAGTAGATCATACTTTATTAACTTCGCCAGTAATTTCCGGTAACTACCATCTGCTTGTGCTAGAAACAGGCTTTCAAGTAGTTCTTTTAATCGAATATAGTAAACGCTTTTTCCTTGTAGGCAGTGCTCATGCCCTAAGGCACATGCGAGGTATGTTTTTCCACAGCCTGTTGCCCCGGTGATTAAGATATTTTGATGTAAGTTCAGCCAGCTATTTTGGCTTAAGTTACGTATCTGTGCTTTTTCTATATTACGTGCCGGTGAGTAAATCAGCTGATTTAACTGAGCCGGTAAGCGGAATTTAGCGTGTCGCACGAGCCGGTCGATTTTTCTTTGCTCACGCGTGTCAATTTCATGTGTTAGCAATAAACTGATGCGCTCTATAAAGCTTTGCTCTTGGTATAAGTTAGGCTGCTCAAGCTGCTGCTTTAATGCGTGTTTTATACCGGATAACTTGAGTAGTTGAAGTTGTTGGTTAATGGTGTCTATCATGATTCATTTCCTTAATGGTAATACTGTGTGCCGCGTATGTTGTCATGCTTTATTGGCTTTTCTGGCTCTGTTTGCTGTGTGGGTAACGGTTGTTGATCCAACCCTTTCTTCAGCATCTGCTTTATTGATTTGAGTGTTGTCGTATTCATTATGATTGCGCGATAACACGCTTGATCAAGCCGTTCTTTTGAATAAGTTTTAGCTAAACTTAACACCCCTAAACAGGCGCGATAAGCGTGCTCGGGGTGACGCCGTCCACTGAGCTGTAACTCAATAACTTGGTGAGTATACTCCCCGATACTTAATGCCCATGAGCGTAAATTTATCGGTGACTGCTCATGCTGTTTTTGATGCGCCAGAGGCATATGATGAGACTGTGTTGTATGCCCTCCTAAACGATGTGAGCGCGGATGCTGTGCGATTAAGGTATCGTCATGATAAAGCTGTACTAGCTGATTGGTTATGTGTGCGCGTAATTGTTTCTTAACCCACTGATACGGCACACTGTAATAATGTTTTTCTATTTCAACATGATAATCAATGTGTACTCGCACCGTTTTGATTTGTGTATAGTGATAGGGCTTTTCAGGCAATGGCTTTAATGCGCTTTTATCCACCATCTCAAATAGCTGTTTACGTGACTGTTGATATTGCTTCATGACCTTATTGTTCATTACATCAAGTAGCTTTGCTATTTCTTGATTTAGGTGCGCTAAGCTGTAGAAGGTTTGCTTGCGTAGACGTGCCATGATCCAACGCTCAACAATTTGTACACCGACTTCAGCCTTCGATTTATCTTTGGGTTTATAAGGTCTAGCCGGTATGACAGCGACATTAAAATACTCGGCTAATTGATGATACGTGGGGTTTAAATCAGGCTCGTAGCGACAGGGTTTACTAACGGCGCTTTTTAAGTTGTCGGGAATAACAAGCTCTGGAACACCGCCTAAAAATGCAAAGCAACGGGCATGACTCATCACCCAATCTTCAAGTTGTTGACTATACGTTGCCTCAGCATAGGTATAATTTGATGCGCCGAGCACGGCAACAAACACTTGAGCAGGTCGTGTTTCCTGTGTTGTAGGGCACGTGATGGTCAGCGTAGGGCCACAATAATCCACAAACAGCTTTTCACCGCCTTTATGATGCTGACGCATCGACAACCGTTGTTTTCCTAACCATTGCCGGTAGGCGCGGCAGAAGTGGCTATAGCTGTAATAAGGCTCACCGACTTTCTCACACAATTCATCGAAGACTAACTGCAACGTCAAATGTTTGTGCTGCTTTAAATCCTTATTGATGGTGAGCCAGTCAGGTGTTGGGTATCTTTTTTGGAGCTATAGTCGTTTCTGGTGTATGAGAAAAAGTCATTGCGATGTAATCTGTTAATTGATCTTGACCGGATCAACAATTAACCAGAGAGACATCGCAATGACTGAAAATGATAATGTTATTTCCATTGAAAAACCAGACAATCCGTTAGAGCAGTTGCTTAAAAGCGGGGCGCAGCAGTTGTTAGCTCAAGCGATTGAGGCTGAGTTGGCTGTTTTATTGGCTCAATACCAGCATGAGACCGTCGAGGGACTTCAGCGGATCGTCAAAAATGGTCACCAGCCTGAGCGTACGATCCAAACAGGCCTTGGTGATATTGAGGTCAAAATACCTAAAGTCAGGGATCGAAAAAAGGAAGGCATTAAATTCAATAGTGCCTTGATCCCGCCTTATCTGAAACGGACAAAAAATATCGAAGAGCTGATCCCATGGCTCTATTTACGAGGAATTTCGACGGGTGATATGCAGCCCGCTTTAGTGTCTCTTTTAGGCGAGCAAGCCAAAGGTTTGTCGGCCAATAGTGTCTCTCGGTTGAAATCCACCTGGGAAACGGAGTATCAGCAGTGGTCTAAACGTTCCTTGGCTAAACGTCGATATGTGTATATCTGGGCCGATGGGATTTACAGTAAAATTCGAATGGATGATAAGCTGTGCTTACTGGTAATTATGGGGGTAGATGAAACGGGCAGAAAGGAGCTATTGGCGGTGGTTGACGGGGTTCGTGAGTCTGAGCAGAGCTGGACTGAAGTGTTAAATCAACTGCGCTCACAGGGTCTAACAATACCACCAAAATTGGCCATAGGGGATGGTGCGCTGGGGTTTTGGAATGCCCTCACCAAAGTATGGCCAACAACCCAACATCAACGTTGCTGGGTGCATAAAATCGCGAATGTGCTAAACAAAGTGCCGAAATCAATGCAACCTAAAATCAAAGCGAATTTACAAGATATCTGGATGGCAGAGAGTCGAGCTTCTGCTTATAAAGCGTATGATTTATTTGTTAAAAATTACTCAGTCAAATACCCAAAAGCGACGGATTGCTTGATGAAGGATAAAGATGAAATGCTGGCATTTTATGATTATCCTGCTGAGCATTGGATGCACATAAGAACGAGTAATCCGATAGAGTCAACGTTTGCGACGGTAAGGCTGAGAACGCATAAAGTGAAGAGTTGTGGCAGCCGGACAACCACCTTAATGATGGTTTTTAAACTCGCGCAGTCGGCAGAGAAAAAATGGTACCGCTTGCGAGGATTTAAGCTACTGGCTGAAGTAATTACAGGGGTAAAATTTAAAGACGGCGAAAGAATAACTCAAGATCAAACAGAGCATCAAGATGAGCTCATACACCAGATTTGACAATAACTCTCTTTTTTGACGGGTTGAGAAGTCCCTGATTTTTGTATTAAGAAAAGTACCGTGTTGTTTATCTTCAGGTAACGGCCATTGGTTTAACCCTAACTCATTGGCCTTTTTAACGTAATTAGCCACAGTGCCAGGGGAGATATTTAAGCTTCTAGCAATCTCTCGATGGGATAATTTTGCTGAATATTTCAGCCGTAAAATAGCATGTAATTTACTCATAGATATAGGTCTTGTTGACATTATTGTTATCCTCATCAAATGATTTAGATAACGGTTTAACATACCTACAAAAATGATAAAACGTGAACTCGGTTACGAGTGGCATTAAGCTTTGATCGGCAAAATCATTAAGAACACAAAAGTGATCATTATAGAGTGATTTTCGTGATCAAAGCTTAATGAGAATAAGTGATCAAAGTTAGTGCCATTGGGTGATCAAAGCTGGGGAGAATATGCACTAATCAGAACCTACGCAAAAGCTTCCATGGGAGGAATAATAAAAAGGTTTCGGTACCTTTAGCCATTAAAACCATCCCCATAGACCTAACTTTAAATTTTAGCTAATCAAAACTCTTGAGCTTTTTTGAAACGTACCAAACCATACCTACTTATTTAAGTAATTATTTTAGATAGTTTGGAGCCGTTATTACATTAAAAATGTTAAATATATGTCCATTAAAACTTGAATTATTAAAATCATCCACAAATGTGGACGGTATTCTCACCAAACTTTACCCCCAACTACTCTGAACGGTTACAAACAAGTGGAGAAAAGTCTTTATTTTCAATCTTAATTGAACAATTCATATTAACCACATTTTGACTGAGTAGAGATAGCTCCAACTCAAATGTTAGAGTCTGAGATTCAACACTCAGATTGTAGATATCTAAAAATGATAACTTTTTAAAATCATGTGTAACTTTTAAAGCTTCATCATACACGTTACAAATATTCTTTCGTTTGATAAGCGCATTACTACCTGCTTCTAAAATCTCTAATCTTAAACATGGGAACTCGCTATCAGGATGAAATTTTATCCAGCGGAATAAGTTATCATTAACCCTTTCCACATTCATCTCTATAACATCAAAGCTAACATAAGTTTTGTCATCATTACTTATTGCTTCAGTACAAAAAAAAGTAAAAATCAAATAAATGCTAATCATCAATTGTTTCATCATACACCTATGAGTTTATGTATTTAATACGCGCCTGTTGCCTGGCAAGCGGTATACCACCCCAGTTAGCACTTTTATTTATTTCAGCTTTAAAAGATATTAAATCATTGTTCGCAACATGTTTTTGCAAAATTTTACGACTAGCAGGGCGGTAATCTCCTCTAAACCTTAAATCTATCAAAACATTTTTTATCTTCGGGTCTAAATTTAGCCAATCTGTTTTTCCATATGTTTGACTTGTTATAGTTTTATTACATATCCGCTTTACATCAGCTTCCATTTCTTTATAAACAATTTCAAATAGCTTTAATTGCACCTGTGCTGATACTTCAAAATCAAGTAAGTCTTTTTCTATAACAAACTGCTTAGCTGCATTACCCATTTTACCTGCAGCAAGGGCTATAACATTAGCCACTTTATTATCGATGCCCGATTGAATAAGTTGACCACTAATTTTGGAAGATGTTTTATCACGCATATCGTAACCCCGACCAATGGTTAACCCAGACCTATTGGATGGCACATGGAAACAGCGGCTGTGATAAACCCCACCTTCTGTACCCTCAGGATCCCATGTTAAGATACCGTAGTTAGGCTTTGTAATTGAGACTTTGGTATAAATGCTAGATAAAAATTCAACTAACTTTCTAAAAGTCCCTCGGTTCGCAGAAACTATGCCATCTGGATTCCCCATTTTTATAACTTTTTTCTGAAAGTGCTTAATTAGGTCAATAAAGTGGTGATCGACCTTACTATTCACAATAAGGGATAACCCCGTTTTACGTGCATAAGCATTTAAAAGTGAGCGTATCAGTTGTACGTCAGCCGATTTATTTGCTGATTTTAATCCAACGCTTGCAGTCATATTTAAGTTGAACATGAAATTCCTTTTCTATAGAAGTGTATTATTTTAATAATTTTTATTAGAAATAACGGTGCTAATTTGTACTTTAGGTTTGATTTAAAGCGCCGCAGTTATAGTTAATTAAAGTACTGGTTAATGTTATTAATCTCTGCGCTTGAAAAAGCCATTTGCATATTTATTATTAATTTGAATCATCTAAGTCAATCTCAGTGCCAAATGGAACCATTAATGCTTTTTCCACCATATGCTCTACTTTTTCGTCATTTAGCCCCGACAATGAATAAAATAGAGTCTGACTAAACAGCAACGGTTTTTTAGCCTCATCCCTACTAAAGTCTGCAAAAGGTGAGTTATCATAATTCTCTGACACTTTAAACCCTTTTAATTTACTTACTTGAAATTCAAGGCTTTTCAAATCACCTAGCTTTCTAACGTAATCAGTTATCTCTTCATCATCTTCCGGAAAGTGGTATAAAAAAACACCGTTTTCTGGTAAGCAGTACTTTTTAACACATTCATCGCAGTACCAAGTTAAATCATAGCTATCATCGAGGAAATCGATTGCGTAAGGAATTGGCTTTATCTTGCTTTTATTTACAATACATTTTGCTAAATGACTACACACCTTTTGTGCTGTAATAAATTTATTTATCTCTTCTTTTGTAGGCATTTTTTCTCCGTTTTAATCTAAGCAAAACATTAAAGCATCTTTTAAATTCGATTGAATTTTTTACTCTTCAATCAATACTACGATAGATTTTTTCTGCTCTGCGGCGTCTCTAAACGTAACAAAGTAGCGATCGCGAACTATTTCATAAGCTTGCGGGTCGAGCTCACCAGCCCTATGCTCAACATCATCTACTAGACCTTTATTTTCACTATTATCTATATCAACTTCAAAATACTTTTTTAGCAAAGGAAATAGGTCTTGCACCATCTCACTTGAAAAAAAGCCAAAAGAACCACTTATGTTAGCATCCGGCCCAATTAATTGATGAGGGAAATAGTTAAATGTACAAACTGGCAACAACCCTTGGCCACCTACTACGGCATCAAGTAACTCAATGGCCGGAATAAAACCACGCATATTGAGCTCTATAGATTGCCATCTAGTAGCTTCATCTTGGGTTATATCTAACAACTCTTGATATTTTTGCTCATCACTTAAATTCAGTGTTGTGGGATAAACATCTTCATCAACAATAAAAAGATTAATTACACTACTCATCATTACCTCTTAAAATTAGTGGTGATAGATTTAATCATTAATTAAATATAACGGTAAATAAAGTGAATCAGTTTTACACTGCCAACCATGCATATCTTTACCCAATTTAGCCATACTAAGCCCATTTAATGACATGACCGCATTTCCATCTTCTTTGAAGTCACCGTATTTGCACTCATCAGCGTGCCACGCAATTACTTTATCAATGCTTGATTGCCATAACAAATCATCACCAATGGTAAGACCTTTAATGGCCTCAATAAGAGGAACAATGCATTGTTGTACATCTTTATCTTTAGTTGATTTAGCCTCATTAAGTGCATTTTCAATTTCTTCTTCCGGCGGTACTTTACCTGTGCCTATTTTTATTAGTAAGTGATCATATAAAAAAATAGCTTTTTTAGTCACGCTGCTGGTTGTAAAGTCATCAGCATGAGCTCGTAACTTGCTTATTATTGAGTCATCACCGAACAACAGAGCGACATTTAACTCGCCTTGGATTGTCCACTCATTGTTGTGTCCTTTTAATTCAGGATCAAAGCCTGTTAAATACGCGAATTGCGCTGCTTTTTTTAAATAACACTTAGCTTCTTCATAATCTTCTAAAACGTAGTGTGCATATGCCAACTCTTGGTACTCTTCAGAAAGTATTTGTGCTGCATCTTCTTTATCTTCTTGAGAAGCTAACGGATCGTTAATATCAGCAAGCCTGACCTCAATTACCATAGGTGAATCTTCAAAAAGTTCTTCAAATTCGAAATCATAATTATTAAGTTTTAACATTCTTTTTTTCCTTAGGAGGAGACTGTGATACACCGCCAACAATTCTACCGTTGACCTCCTCAGCTTCAATAACTAGTTTGGTAACTTTTGGTTTCTTTAGTTTTATAGCTTTCAAAAGATCTTTACCTAATTTATTTTTACCTTCGTATTTTTTAGATTTACTCATCGATTTCAAGCTATTTTTAACCCATTTATTCGTCATCTGGTCGCCTTTTTTTGCACCAGTTAACAATTTCGCACCAGGGCCTTTAGCTTCAACAACAAAGTACTCTATGACTTTGTCATTTTCATCTCGTTTAGCCCATACCTGATCGACTCCTGGACCCGGACCAAAACCCATCTCCATGGTTGCAGGTGGTGGTGGGTCTGAAAACTCTTTTTCCATATACATGGAAGCACCAAGTTCACCTTTAGCCTCTGTAATCTTGGCTTTAAAAGCACCTTGCCTTCTCTTAGAATCACCTTTATCTATCGATTCAGCCAGTCGATCTTCGTAACGCTTTCTATACGTAGCAACTGCTTCTACATGCTTTTCAAGTGTCGTTTTTTCAGGTACCTTTTTTTCAGGTGGTCCAATTTTCCCTTTCATTAATTTTTTTGTAAATAACAGAACTTTTCGATCTTCAATGTCAGAGTTATCAGGAACGTTCTCAATACCTCCAGCTTTCAACACATCAAATACATGCGTTAAACAACTTTGATTAACAGGATCATATAATGGTGTGTCCAGATTCTCTGGATTCCAATCAGCTCTATCGAGCGCCATGTCTCCTTCTCTAAGTAGCTGCCTTTGTAAGTCACTTGCTGCTATAGCATTTGGTAATTTAATAGTCGTTTTTTCAATCGATTGCCCTGCAAAGTCTTCCTCATCAAAACCGATGATAAGTGTATTAGTTCTTGTGCCATCCTCTTCAATGCCACCATGCTGATGAGTTTTAGTGGTATCAAATTTTGTTTTAACTTGAATCGCAAAATGCATGTTTTTACCATGCCCAATTTTTATAATTGTGGCAGTCCCTTCCTTACAACTCAACCCAAACGGATCTACCCAATTCACAGGGTTTGGCGCATATTGATAGTGGTTTATCCCACCTACTAAGCCTATCGGGTCTTGGTTTATAAAGCGTTGTTGTTTGGGGCTGTAGTAGCGGTAGCGGTTGTAATGCAGGCCACTCTCTTCATCTAAATATTGCCCTTGAAAACGAATTGGCTGAGTGAAACTATTTTCTTTATTAGTGTCAGACTCGGCTTCTGGCTCCTCATAGCCATACACATCGGCTTGGTTTTCCCATACGACTTCTGCTTTATTATTGGTAACAAAACGTGGGGTATTAAGCTGGTCTAGGTGGTAGTAGTACACCTCGCCTTTTTTAATTAGTGCTACTGGGTGAAATTGATTTGGTAGGTTGATATACCAGGTATATTCGCCGTGTTGGCATTCGCCGATTAACTGGTCGTTATCCCAAATGTAATCAATTTTTCCGTGTTCAGTGTGCTTGGCGATACGACGACCTAATGGGTCGTAGTCGTATTGCGTGAGCGTGCCGTTATTATTAAAACAGCTTAACTGGTTAAACGCGTTGTATTCACGGCGAGTTTTTATGCCTTTGCCGGTTTCGCGTATTTGGTTACCAAATTCGTCGTAGTAAAAGTCGCTGTCGCCAAAGTGTGTTAGGCGGTCGGCGTCGGTGGCACTGTTTATTGTGGTGTTGTTAATGTCTTCATTGTTTACTACTGAGTCAGCGTTGCTACTATTTTTACTATTACTTTCACTACTATTTAGCGCTAACTCTTTGTATTCGCTATGCGTGGCGTGTGTTAAATCAATAGAAGAGCTGGCTGTATGCTCATTACTGGCTGCATCAAGTTTTGTACTTTGCTCGCCTGTATCACTAGTGTCTGTACCGCTAGTGTCTGCATCGTTTGTGTTTGATTGAACAGTTTGGCTTTGCGGGTTACCAAAGCTATCCCACTGGTAGTGTGTGGTTGTATCAGCACGTGAGCTTGACAGTGTTTGCTGAATTAACTGGCCGAGGCTGTTGTATTCAAAATTGATATTTTGGCTGCTTACGCCTTCGTTTTTACGGGTAATCAGCTGGTTTACGCTGTCGTAGTTGTACGTACAGGTATCAAATAATGTTTGCGCTGGGTGTGTAAGCTGCTGCTGCGTTAAACGGTTGAATACATCAAACTGTTGAGTAAGGGTAATGCTGTTACCAAACTGCTGGGTTTTAATATTACCTTGGCTGTCGTAGCTTAAGGTTACGAGCGGCTTTGCTGCGCTAGCTGAATCATTCGCTTCGCTATTGGCTTGGTGTAAATGAATAGCCGACTTCGCTTTTTGGTGGTAACACGATTATTTAGCGTGAATATTTTCTTAGCTGTCACAATTTAGCGCTGTTTGGCGGGTATAAAAGATAAGGGCTTAGGCTAAAAACCTAAGCCCTTACAACATCCATGTTATTAAAGAGCATATTTGTAATATAGATTTACAATAACTGTATTATATTATTTCTTTTTTAGCGTTATCTTGTTTTATTACAACACTTTATAAGTGAACTAACACCCACTATTTAAAGTGGGTGCCTTTGTTGCTTTATTTTCTCTAAATTCAACATAATGAAAGTAGATGTATGAAGTCAAGATTTGACCCCATTGGCTTTTATATTTTCTCTAGCCAGAGATTTTCAGTGAAAGCAAGGCGAATTTACGCGTCAATAGCGGGCCTATTGCAAGTAAATTCAACGCAGTTAGTGCTGAAAATAGCTGCTTGAGATAGATTTATTATCCAGAGTTCAGGTTAACTACACTCATGCTCTACATTTAAATATCTGCTAGCTACAAGCCATGAAGCTAACTCAAAGTTTACTCGGGTTCTAAAAAATAAAATTAGTAACCAACACCTTATATGACGAAACTTTTATAGCAGCTATAACTCCCGCAATATTGGGATGGGTGATGAGATGGACGCTCCCTTAAACGGCGTCAATGCGCCAAACTGGTTAACTCACATTCAGTTAAAGGGAACGTCCATCATGAAAATTAGCACATTATCAATTGATTTGGCAAAAAATGTATTCCAAGTCGCTGGCTTTAATCATCATCACAAAAGAGAATGCAATAAACGCTTAAACAGACCTAAACTCAACGCCTTCATGGCAAATGCCCCACCGTGTCGCGTGGTGATGGAAGCCTGTTATTCTTCCCACTACTGGGGGAGAGTATTTACGTCTTACGGTCATACCGTTGACCTTATTCCTGCACAACACGTTACCCCCTTTGTTCGCGGCAATAAAAATGATAGTAACGATGCCCTTGCTATCTATGAAGCAAGCTTACGCCCTAATATTAAATTCGTTCCTATTAAAACCGAAGCTCAGCAAGAAATACTCATGATCCATAAGATACGTGAGCGACTTCTGCAAAACAGGATTGCTGCAACCAACCAATTACGCGGTTTATTGGTCGATTTTGGGTATGTATTTCCTGTCGGTATTAAGGCGTTTCAGCAAGGGATAATTGCGTTAGAAAGTGATTCTGAGCTTCGCCCTCAGCTGCGCATTATGGTGAGTGATATTTACACTGAGTACAAAACCCTTGTTAAACGCATTAAAGCTATTGAAGCGATGCTTACTGCACACGTTGAACGGGATACAAACGCTAAAATACTTCACTCCATTCCTGGCGTGGGTGTACTCAATGCCTCTGCTTATGCAGCATCAATCGGGAACGGTCAGGCATTTAAGAGCGCAAAAGAACTCGGGGTGTGGCTAGGATTAACACCTAAACAATATGCGTCAGGCGATAAAAGTAAAATGTCTGGTATTACTAAGCGCGGCAACAGTTACCTACGAAAACAACTTATTCACGGTGCTCGCGCCCTTATCGCCAGAAGCCACCATAAAACAGATGCGCTAAGCCAGTGGATAAATCAATTACGCGAGAAAAAACACTTTAATTGTGTGGTGGTCGCCACCGCACACAGATTGGCTCGACTGATGTGGATATTGCTGACCAAGCAAACTCTCTACTCACCTCAGTTTGTGCAAAATACACAGAAGGATGCTTAATTATGCGTATTTTACACGCCAATCACACCCGAGTTTACGACTTAAGACAGCCTGGTTATGACATAGGTTTTAAAACCTGAGTGGGTGTTTGGGCACTTAAGTCGTAACATACACTTATCCTGTATGTACTTCACTTATAATGAAATAAAAAGCGCACGCTAACCAAGGTTAACCAGATAAAGACACGAGATTTAATCTCGCTTGGGTGAATATTTTTTAGGTCCCTTGGTACGAAGCTCATTAGGAGCATGGCGCATGATAACCATGACACCATAGCTCGAATATATGTCAGTACCTTTGCTTTTCAGCAAGCTTGTGACGCATCATTACTGTGATATGAGATACGTGATAATAGAATAAAGGCATCAATTTTGATGTTTATACATTAGCTCGTCTTGACTTCAAGGGAGCGTCCATATATGTCACTGTAATTTTGTATTTATGTGATTACAGCTACTCTCTGAATGAGTAGAAACAAAAATTAGTGATTTTTAAATTTAAACAAACTGAAATAAATTTCCATCAATTCTTAATAGCCCACCTTATTTACTATTTAAGTGGCTCAGAAGTTACCTGAGCCACTTAAAACAATGCTATTAGCTAATACCTATGTAAGGAGAAACTTTTACAGCCGCAATTACTACCTGATTTAGTTTTTCTAACATCCAATACAAAATTCGCTTAGCTTGCGCGTATGTATAATCCACAGCTATCACGCCAGGCTTTCCAACAAAGTTAAGTATATGCCCTAATAACCCCTGACAATCTTCAGCATATTTAGATGACATTTTAGATATTTCAACCAGGCTACGAGCTAAAGCATCGTATATAGTTAGCGTTCCAGCAACCACACCTTGAGCAAGAATACTGGTGATTTTGCCACTTTCTCTTAGTAACGTTAGTAAAGCGCTCGTTATTTTTTCAGCCCAATGAGCATTAAAAGAAGCATGGTGGCGATTGTTGTATTTTAGACGTGTCATCGTTAAGTTAGATAAAGAGCCCTTTTCCATACTCTTATAATCAGGATAACGAGATGCGGTATTGATATACCCTGGCGCATTTCCCGCCATTTTATGTGCTGCACCTGTAAGTGATACGCATGTACTTATTCTGTACTCACTCCCTGCATGAACAAATGGCCAAACAGGAACCATAGGTACAGGGTCACTTCGGTGTACTGCTCTATAAATTCCATTTAGGCTGGTTTCACTTTGAATAGCAAAAGGGTTATGACCAACTCTTGGAGAACCAAAAGTGTATAATTTTACAGGCACTTTATATTGCGCTTTAATCCAATTTGCAGCTAGCGTTGCTAATGCCCCACCAAGGCTATGGCCAACACAATGAACGGGGCGACCACCTACCTTACTCAATATAGCTTTTAACTGAGGCTTGATAGACTCAAAAGTACGGTTAAACCCAGCATGAACTGCTTTATAATTTGGCCCAACAGTTAAACCACAGTGTAAATCCGTCAAAGTATCAGCAATACCTGCTGTACCACGAAAAGTTAGTACAACTTCACCTTTATGAGCGCCTTCTTTAGAGCCAATTCCAAAAAAGCCAAAACCCGTTTCATGATTTAGCACGTGTTCAGCCACAGTACCTGAAATTCCAGTAAAAGCAGATTTTTTTGAATCAAACACAAAGTGCTTACTTATTATTCTACTCGGCTCTATGTTTGATGAGCTCTTTGATACTGCTGCAATACTGTCATATGCAAATTCAGCTAATTGTGCAGCTACACTTGGCGATAAAATATTCATGTAAATTCCTTTTCTATTTAAAAATCTTTAAAATAATCTTCGCTATCTTCTATCTCATAAATTTCAAAATCATGTTCCCATCTACAAATACTTGAACCATCAAACTCCAAATTTGGATTTTCATGATTAGGAAAAACAAAGTTTACTTCTGTAGAATCTAAATCAGCATTTAAACTGCTCAGCTTTTGTTTGTATTCACTAGGCTCACTTATTCCGCTTAGCTTAGAACCCCAAAGCTTGTATTTTTTATCAGCATATACAGCCGTAATAGTTTGATAAGTAACCTCATGCGAGAACATATCACCGGGTATTTTTGATTCAATAACGACTTCAGGTAAATAAAATGAACCATCAGGAGCTGTTATTACCTGATCTTCTTTTTCAACTTTGTGTGCAAATTCCAGGGTGCGATTTATTAAAACACCTTCAACGGGATTGCCGTTTAAAGTAATAATCCCTTTAACTTCAGAGCACATATGTACGTCATATTTTTTTATTAAACCAAACATAGTGGTTTTAACCTCTGTATTCATAATTTTTCAAAATGAAAAGTTTTTACTTAGGGGCTGTTGATCTTTGTAGTATATATATTAATCAGCCCATATTGGTAGCCACATCATAGTGAATGCTAAAGCGAGCATGGAATGATAATTCCGCTCAAGCTTTTCATACCGTGTGGCTATCCCTCTATATTGTTTGATCCGACCAAAGGCATTCTCAACTAAGTGCCTATATTTGTACATGCACCAGTCAATATCTTCATTACCCACTAAACTGTTATCCTTGCGTGGAATAACGGGTGTAGCGCTATTGTCACGAATAAACTCTCTTAGTTTTTCACTATCGTAGCCTTTATCTGCGACAACAACATTACTCGTTGGGCAATTGGCTACAAGTGACTCTGCATGGACGATATCATGCGTATTTCCACAGGATAATTCATAATAAACAGGCAATCCTCCGCTATCTACTGCAAGATGAATTTTAGTCGAATTACCACCTCGACTCTTACCGATTGATTCATTGTCAGCGGTTCTTGCACCGCAACTATGCTGGTGAGCCCTGACAATACTGCCATCAATAAAGATCCAATCCATATCAGCATAGTGGGATAACACTCGAAATAATTCATTCAAAATATCTTTTTTGGACCATAAATTAAATCGTCTATAAATAGCACTCCACGAGCCGAAATAAGACGGTAAATCTCGCCAAGGAATACCGGTACGCATCTTATAGAGTATGCCTTCGAGCGTTTTTCTATGCTCAGGCTTATTATAAATTCGACCACTTAAGTGCATTACTTTTGATAAGACATTCCATGTCGCGTCTGTTAACATTAATCTTGGCATGAGGGTTCGGTGTAACGTTTTTTAGCGAATTCAATTATACCTTATCCTTATGCTGTTTGTTTTTTATACCGCAAAGATCAACACGCCCTAGTAAAACTACTATTTAAATTTACATGTTATGTCTTTTAAAATAGGAAAAATATAGCACTAGGATCTATTGCTCTGCTATTAACTTGATGAAGTTCCAAATCAGCGTAGGCACTTAATCTATTACTCTTTAATAAAAACTTGATGAGCTTTTATAATACTCATTCATTATTCAATCGTTCAATTTCATCAGCCAATTCTTGATCCCAAGAAAAATCGATATTGAATTCACCAGTTGGCTTCAAATTAAATACAGCACGATTCCACTTGTTCGAATCATTTTCAGTAGTAATTTCATGTAGTTCTTCTACATCATCGAAAATACTATCATCCACCTCGAAGTAACTAACTGAGGTTCCAACTTTATAATTTCCAGAAAAATCCCCAGCATCTCCAAACCACTCTATCTCGATAGATGCAGTTTCCCAATCATTCTTTATGCTATTGACAATTCCATCAGCTATAGACAAATAAATTTCCTGTATTTCTCTATTTTCCATTCTAACCTCCTGATTTATTTTTAAAAATACGCTTAGATGGCTTTCCATCTACTTTATAGCGAACTACAAATTTACTTGGGCGCTTAGATTCTCCTTCATATACAGCTTTAATATCGACCTCAACACTCTTGGGCGGCTCTTCTTTTAGAGCTTTTGCCCACTTATTTTCCATGCTCTTCCAAGCGCCTTTATTAAGGTTGCCATCCATAGCTGCATAATTTATTTGTTCACCTGGCCCGTCAAAAATAGAGGCTATTAAATGACCGCCTTCATCTTTATCAAGTCCATCTTTTATACCGTCTAGCTTACCTGCTTTAGCTTGTTGATATGTATTTCTATCTGCTTTTGATAGATCCAGTTTACCACTTACTGAGTTTACTCGCCCAAGCTCATCAGTCGCGTATGTATAATTACCAACTTCATATTTAGTATTTGGTTCTAACTTACCATTGAGGGCTTTATTCCACCCCCCTTTTTTACCTGGATCTAACTTTATTACATCATCAAGCTTCTTAACAATTGGCTCTAGCGCTTTATCTGCGACTTTCCCTGGCACTAAAGCAATCGCAACAGCCGCTGCGCCTGCTGCTGTCGGGCCTGTATCAACCATTTGTAGAATAGCTTCCGCAGCATCTGCTAATCCTTCAACTAACCATTCTACTGGTGTAATGCTTATCGGCGTTATCGCATCTGCCATTGGATCAGTATGATCATAAGCGGGCACTTCAATCAGTTTTGTTTCCTTACAACTCAACCCAAACGGATCTACCCAATTAACCGGATTTGGTGCATATTGATAGTGGTTTATGCCACCCACTAAACCAATTGGGTCTTGGTTTATAAAACGCTGTTGTTTGGGACTATAATAGCGGTAGCGGTTGTAATGTAAGCCGCTTTCCTCGTCTAAATATTGCCCTTGAAAACGGATTGGTTGAGTGAAAGAGTCTTCTTTATTTGATTCTGCTTTTAACTCTTCATAACCATACACATCGGCTTGGTTTTCCCACAAGACTTCTGCTTTGTTATTGGTAACAAAACGTGGGGTATTAAGTTGATCTAGGTGGTAGTAGTACACCTCGCCTTGTTTAATAAGTGCTACTGGGTGAAATTGATTTGGCAGGTTGATATACCAGGTATATTCACCGTGTTGGCATTCGCCAATTAGCTGGTCGTTATCCCAAATGTAGTCAATTTTACCGTGCTCGGTGTGCTTGGCGATACGACGCCCCAATGGGTCGTAGTCGTATTGGGTGAGAGTGCCGTTGTTGTTAAAACAGCTTAACTGATTGAACGCGTTGTATTCACGGCGGGTTTTAATGCCTTTGCCGGTTTCGCGTATTTGGTTACCGAACTCGTCGTAGTAAAAGTCGCTGTCGCCAAAGTGTGTTAAACGGTCGGCGTCGGTGGCACTGTTTATTGTGGTGTTGTTAGTGCCTTCATTGTTTACTACTGAGTCTTCGTTACTACTATTAGGCGTTAACTCATTGTATTCACTATGCGTGGCGCGTGTTAAATCAATAGAAGAGCTGGCTGTATGCTCATTACTGGCTGCATCAAGTTTTGTACTTTGCTCGCCGTTAGCTGTATCACTAGCTTCTGTACCGCTAGTGTCTGCATCGTTTGTGTTTGATTGAACAGTTTGGCTTTGCGGGTTACCAAAGCTATCCCACTGGTAGTGTGTGGTTGTATCAGTACGTGAGCTTGCCAGTGTTTGTTGTATTAACTGCCCCAAGCTGTTGTATTCAAAATTGATATTTTGGCTGATTACGCCTTCGTTTTTACGAGCAATCAGCTGGTTGATGCTGTCGTAATTATACGTACAGGTATCAAATAATGTTTGCGCTGGGTGTGTAAGCTGTTGCTGCGTTAAACGGTTAAATACATCAAACCGTTGAGTAAGCGTAATGTTGTTACCAAACTGCTGGGTTTTAATATTACCTTGGCTGTCGTAGCTTAATGTTACGAGCGGCTGTGCAAGTTCAACCTCTTTGCTGTTGATTTGGAGTAAGTTAATACCGCTTAGCTGGCCAAACTGGTTGTAGCTGTATTTAAGCGTAGTTGAATCTGGCAAGGTCAGTGATTGCCTTCTGCCGTAGTCGTCGTAACTGTATTTTAAGGTGTGCGCTTGTTGCTGATTATGTACTTGCTCAGCACGCAGTAGCCTGCCGCCTTTATCAAACTGCTGCTTTAAAGTTGATTGTGCATTATGTGCACGAGCAATGTTACCTTGCTTTGTGTAGCTGTAGTAATTGGCGTTATTAACGATGTGAGTATCGGTTGCCAAACTTGCATGCTGCGCACTCACGCGGCCTAATTTATCGCGATCTATTTTTACGTGGCGTTTGTTGCTTTGCGTTACTGAGGTTAAGCGGTTACAGGCATCGTATTTATATTGCTGTAGCGTGCCATCAAACCCGGTTATTTGTGTTGGGTTTTCGTTCGCGTCGTAACTTATGCGGTATACGTGGCCGTCGCTTCGCTCTATGGCTGTTAAGTTTCGCTCTTTGTCGTACGTTAAATACAGTGCGCTGCCATCGGGCTGAATAACACAATGCGGCTGGCTTAGCCCTTCAAAGTGTTGCTCTGTGGTATCGCCTTTGCTGTTTTGCGAGCTAACTAATCGCCCTGCTTCGTCGTAACTAAAATATTGATGCTGTTTATTTTCAGGCTCTTTTTCATCAAAGGCAATTGTTTGTGTAAGCTGACCGTGCTCATTGTACTTATATTTAGTGAGTAAACCTGCGTTATTAAGTGTGGCATTTACGCGGCCTAAATTGTCGTAGCTGTAACGTATTAGCTCATCGTTAAGATGTTTGGCTAACAGCTCGCCTTGCTCGTTCCAAATAAATTTGGTGATTTGACCATTTTTATTAATATGCTGGGTTAACTGGCCGAGCTTATCGTAGCTGTATAATGTGGTGCGGCCATCGCCAAAGGTTTCGCTTTGTAATAAGCCAGCCACACTGTATTTACGCGTAATGGTTTGGCCATCAGGTAAGGTAGTTAATACACGTTGCCCAAGCTGGTTGTAGGCAAAATGCGTTTGGCTACCATCTGGCTGCGTTATTGTTTCTAATTGGCCGAAAGGTGTATAGCTATAACGTGTTGTACTGCTATCTGGCTTTATTTCACTGAGCTTTTGGCTTTGTGCATTGTATGTATATTGCCAAACATTGCCGTTAGGATCGGTATGCTTTACCAGTTTACCTTGTGCGTTATGTACAAAGTGCTCTTTGTGGCCGCGAGAATCTATACAGGTTGTTTCACCAGCCTCTAAGTTATATTCAAACTGGTAAGTATAGGTATTATTATCGCCCCACTGTTTTATACATTTAGCGCTGGGTGAGTAGCTATCCCACTCAAAATGGTGGCTAAAGCCACTGGCTCGGGTACGCTTTGTTAATAAATTAGCGGCGTTGTAGGCGTAACGCTCAGTTTCGTTTTGCTGATTAGTTGCTTGAATAAGGTTGTTGTTTTCGTCATATTCATAGCTTGCAAGTACAGGGTATATAAGCTGCTGTTTATTATTTTTATCTGTGTGGTAAGCCGCAATTTTACTTAGTAAACCCTGTTGGTTGTAACTAATAATACAGCCACGTGCTTTGTTTACTTCTATACGATTTATGCGCTCTTTAGCATCGTAATAAAAACCAATACTTTGGCCTTTTTCATTGATTATTTTTTCAAGTAACCATGAATTTTCACCGGCTTTAAAGGTCAAGTGTTGGTCATCTGGCGTTACAAGTACTTGCTTACCATTAGTTTGATAATGTAGCGCAAGGTTACTGCTTAACTGATAGCTCGATTGCCCAGGCTTTACTTTTTCAAAGCGGTGTTTAGCGCCGTGCTCATCTTGGTACTCTAACCAGTAAGTCCCTTTTTGCTTAGGGCCTACTTTTGGTGGCGGCAGGTAATGTTCTGTAAGGCTTGCCATAAAATCGTGGCGCCAACCATTTCCCATAACACTGCACACATCGGCATGGGATGAGCGGTACAAACGTCGCCATATTAATTGGCGACTGCCTGCTAAAGTAAAATCAATTAGCGGCAGTATTTCTTCACCCGATAGCATTGAAACCGGATCTGAGCGGCATTCTTGCTCAGTAATGGGTGTTTCACTTGGCGTCGAATCGCTTGCCTCCCCCGTATTTGTTACCGGTGCTTGCGCGGCACTTTTTCCTGACGCGGGTGACTCGCCCTTTTTAGCTGATTTTTTACCTGCTGAGCCAGCATTTGTATTATCGCTGACTTGAATAGCCGACTTTGCTTTTTGGTGATAGCAACTCACAGTACCTGCAACTAACGCTTGCGAAAGTACACTGGCAGTTTCACGTGCTGTGGCACTACGAGGACATTTCACACCGGCAGTGTTGAGCAAGTTAATTACGTCGAGACGTTTAGTTGCATCGCTTGTTAATGTACTGCCAACTTGAGCAATTTGCTTTTTAGCACTTTCAGGCGTGTTAGCTACTACAGGAGCATAACCAGATGGCGTTTGACCTTTACCAGCAACGAGGCAAATAGGGTAACTTTTTCCTTGTAAAACAACTGTATTACTTTGCATTAGTTGTGTGCTTCCTCACTTATCCATAAGTATGATGCTACTGCTTGGTGCTTTGCTTGTTCTTGCGAAATCATAAGAGCGTGTTTGCAATGATTTTCAATAACGGGACTCGTTGCTAATTGATATAAATTAACAACGCCTTCCAGCGCACCAATTTGGCCTAACTTATAATTAGGCAGCTCATAATGTGTCTGCTCATTAATTAACGCACTGAGCAGCTGTAAATCGTTTAACCACACCTCACTGTCGTGGTTAATGCCATTTCCTGGCGCAAAAATAATATCAATAGACTGCTGAGCTTGCTCAGCCACTCGAGTAAACATACCGTTTAATTGATTATGTTTAACAAAATCAATTGAGGGTGTTATTTCGTAGTTTACTTGCGACCACCCAGTTTTTTTTGCCTCAAGTGTTGCAAATACTCCGCCAACACCTTGGTAGCTGTATTGCCCTGATGCATCAGCTTTAAAAGTTGCATCAAGCGCAATTATATTTACTTTTTTCCAATGATTTTTTTTAGTTAAAGCAACTGCGACATGCGCACTCGTTACACCATAAAATAATAAGTGTTCAACATGATCTGGGTATAACTGCTTTAAACTGCTTTCAAGTAATTGCTTAAGCTCACTTTGATAAGATAATGCAGGCAAAAGCCAAACAAGCGGCGTATTAAAGTCTTCTACTTTATTAATTAGCTCTTTCGATTTTACGATGCAATCGTAAATGCATACATCCCACGACTGCCATTTTTTCCCTTCTAGGGCGGCAGTCACATCACCATATAGTAATTCATCTACACTTGTCGTCGCAGGCATTGATAAATAATCTATTGATACGCTAAAAGCACTCATAACAATGTTCCTGAGTTTTCTTTTCTAGCGGCAACAGACTGATAATAAGTATATAGATTAAATACCGCTTGGCTTTGACAATCCATTGCTGACATCTCTATCGCATTTAATGGCTCATTTAATGTTCTGCCTGCAAGTAACCTCAGCGAAGACATCTGGCTTTCATAGCTTGGCCAGTTAGCCTGTAACTGCCGCTGAAAATCTAAACAGGCTTGTTCATTACCATTTCTCGCTTGCATTTGTGTTTCAAAGTTTACGAGTACATCTAATTTTTCACCAAGAATACGTTTAATCAAGGCAACTATTTGCTCTGGCTTTTTTACTTGATGCAGCACCGTATTAGCAAGCGGGATAAGCTTTACAAACCCACTTTGTAGTAATACTTGCAAAGTATGATCAACAGATACAATGTTGCTTGCATAGTTACTAACAACATTAACTTGTTCAAGACTTAGCGATAGTAAAAAAAGAGACATTAACGGTGAGTTAACAAGTCCATTTTTGGTTAAATTATCAAAAATATTTATTAGTTCTTTGGTATTCGATTTACTTGTGACGAATAAAATCTCTTCAATTGCGCTCAAAGCTTGGTCTGAAATTTTATCCTCAGTGCTATAAGCTAAAAACAAAGTGCTTATATCAATTAAAGGCACAAGGTTGAGGCTGTGTTGCTGTAATAAAACTTTACGTATAATTAACTTTGCAACCGCGTGTAACTCAGGCTCGTTAAGCACACAGTTGATAAACTTAATATTTACGGTTTGAGGAAGGTTTGCCATTATTTCTATACAAGCTTGAGAAATAGAATTATGGGTCTGTCCACTTTCCTGAAATACAATTAGCTGCTCTAAATTTGGCTTAACAAATACTTGGCTTAAGTTATTACGTTTAGCATTTAACCAACATAACTCTAGTAGCCTTTTTTTGAGTGTTTTAACATGCCCTACAGAAGTAAACGGGCAAAGCTGCGCATTACTAATTACCAGCAATTGAGCTTCATAGTTACTTAAGTAATTAGATAGCAACGTTAGCCACCTATTAATACAGTCGGATTACCAACAACAATTTTTCCACCATGGGAGCTATCATCACCCATTCTTGCGGCTGGTTTTCCATTAATTTTAACTGAGCCAGATCCTGACTTAATGCTATCGGGTGGACCAATACATACCATCATGTCGCCTTTGCGAGCTGCGGGCATACTTCCAATTAATACATTGCTAGAGCCTAGAACAACAGGACCACCAACATGCGGAACTGTGCCGGTAGTTTTAGGACACACATGCATATGACCAATTGTAGCTGCTGGCTTACCCATTTAGACTCCTTGTCTTATTACTGATTTTTAAGTAATTCTATTATTCGTATAAAGGAATAATTAATAATTTATTATGTGCAACTAAGCGAGATAATTCATCAATTAGTTCACTTTTAGTATAATCCGAAAGCGCCACAGGGCTTTGCATTACATACTGATATAACCCTGATACAACATCCTCACTATTTAACGAGGTATGTAAGTATACAAAAAACTGTTGTGCATAGTAGCCATCCATTGCCTTTAAATGACTTAATGCAGGATTTAGCAATGGATCATCAGGCCTATTAACTGGTAAACAAATCAAATGAGGCAACCCATAACGACAATATACAACATGCCCATTGTTATTAATGCCATTTCTCAAACCTGTTTGAAAACTATTTATTATTTCCATAATTGCATTAATTTAATTTAATTAAACCGGCAGATAAAGTAATGGCACTGCCATCCACTTTTATATTACTACCTTTAATATTTATATTAGTGCCTTCAATAGTTATATTACCACTGCTACTCATTTTAATCTGAGCAGATCCTGTTTTAATAATAATTTCATCACCGGCTTCGATATTTAATTTTTTTCCTACTTTTAAAGTATCATTCTCACCTATATCAGCAATAAGGTTTTTAGCTACTTTTAAGCTATCATTGTTAGCTATATCTACTTTTCGATCGTTACCAATTTCAACATTATGGTCGTTATCGGTTTTATCATTTTGATCGTTTTTAACATATAGTTGTTTATCTTTTTCAGCTTGTATGTATAAAAGCTCACTGCCTTTTTTATCTTCAAAACGCAGCTCATTGAAGTTATCAGCGCCACCTTCTTTTGTTGATCGTGTTTTAATCCCACTTTGTGTTTTTTCAGCGGGTAATGCATACGGAGGCATTAAATCAGCGTTATAAATTGCGCCGCTAATAATAGGTTGATCTGGGTCACCATTTATAAAATCAACAAGTACTTCTTGCCCTACACGAGGAAAGAAAAAGGCGCCCCACTTTTTACCAGCCCAATTTTGAGCAACACGTATCCAACATGAACTTTTCGAATCTTTTTTGCCTTCTCGGTCCCAGTCAAACTGCACTTTAACGCGACCAAATTGATCAATCATTATTTCGTCAGCACTGTCGCCAGTCACTATTGCCGTTTGCACACCATTGATTACAGGCTTCTTTTTATTAATTTGTGCTCTGTATGGTATTTCTTTTGGTACACATTCAAAGTGATTTGAGTAAACCTCGTCTGCCGCGCTTTGCTGACCACCTGATTGATTAGGCACCGTTATTGACGTCATCATTGACGTTATAACAAAGGTTTTACCTTCTAATCTAGGATCTTCATGTTTTTTAAAACCAAATAATTTACCCACGGTAAAAGAACGACAGTCACTTTTACCGCTTGATAATTTCATGTCTCTTTGCAATGACTCTAACTGTACCGATGCCATACTTGCTGCACGAGGGTGACATTCAGACTCACCTGTATATTCGAATATTTCTGATACCGATTGTGTTGGCAACTCAGGATTTGCTTGCTCTCCATCAGGGTATCTTGAGGGTTGCTTAAAATCGTACCCAACACGTTTAAAGCTACCAGGGGCAATGCTTAAACCACCTTGCCAGCGTGATACATGCGACTCGCTAAGGTGTCCGGTTGAATAAACTACCTTTGCCTCTCCACACACTTCGTAGGCTGTAACATCGTCAGCTAACACAAGTGTATGATTGCTGTTTGAGTGTTCAAAGAAGTAAAAAATGCCTTCATGTTGAAGTAAGCGTTGTATAAAATCAAAATCTGATTCTTGATATTGAACACAATATTCGTATTTAGGGTAGGTTTTGCTTGTTTTGTCTGAAAAGGCAACGCTGTGTTGGCCAAACAAATCTGCAAAAATATCTTTAATTGTTTTCTTTTGAAAAATACGACTATTTTTACGGTTGCGCATTGACGCCGCAAAAGGAACTATTGTCGCTTGATAGTCAATATAATTTTTTTGTTCATCGACATCCGCTGTACGGCTGGCATTTGAAACAAGATGACTGACTATGCCATGGTAATAACGTTCGCCGCCACCCTCAGCATTTTTTACTTTTATAGAAACAGGCTTACCAACTAAGTCTTCATGTGCTATTTGCTTGCCAATCGTATACATATTAGCTGACATAACAAATAAGTCAGACATTGCCTCTTGGGCGACAAAACGAGTTAAATAGAGGGCGTCTTTACCAGCAGGGGTGCTAATTTGAATTACGTTTTTATCTTGTGTTGCTTTTTGCATTCCTTGCTTTTCCCATCCTAGAGATCAAAAAAAGCTCTGAGCAAAGCCCAGAGCCATTATTAGACAACAAATATTACATTTGTTGACCTTTAACACCGCTGTAACCATATACAAGTGGCGCAGTAATGTTATTTTTGTCGTCTGTAGGTGTAACAGTCATCATCATTTCAGTGTAGCTGATAGTGATTGTTTCAATTGGACGATCGTTCTGTACTGATACTGAATAGCTAGAAATCATTGCATCTGTTAGTTCGATTTTCATGATTTCTTCAACTTTATCACCTTGTTTAGTGATATGGAAAATAGCTGGTAAACCTTTACCAATAGTTGCTTCTTTGAAAAGGTCAGGAGACGCTTTATCTTGAAGTTTAGTAATTGTTACATCGCCTAAACGAGTAGAGCTAGATTCACGATCCATCGCTGTACCAGTGGCTGAGCTAATTTCACGGCTTACGTTCCAATCAAGTGATAAAACTGTAATTAAATCTTTGAAAGACTCAGCAGTAGTTTCGCCTTTGATTGAACCGTATTTTAAATATGTATTTGCTTGCATTTGATAATGCTCCTTTTAATTAAACAATGTTATCCATTAATACTGGATCATTTACTTTGGTTTCCCAAAATTCCTTTGAAATCATTATCTTTATAACAGCAATGAAAAGGTCTTCAGAATTCCTTTCCCTAGATGAAGACAATGTCTCAAAAATTCCATGTAGTTACCTAAGACACCAAAATTATAATGCCCTAAAACTAAAGAAACAACCTTATTACTCAGTTATATTAAAAATAATTTAATTTAATTCAATTTCAAATTCATTATCTTTAATTAACAACAATATACTACTAACTTTGTTGCCATCTACCATACTAGATAATAAAACTTCAGATAATAAAGGTAATACTTTATTTTGCAAAATCGTATGTATATTCCTTGCACCCGACCCTGCATTTTGACAATTAGCAATAATATACTCAACAACATCACTTTTATAAGTGAGTTTTGCGTCATAATTCTTTTTAACTCTTTTAATTATTTTATCTATTTGAATCCCTGCGATTTCAGTCAGTATATTATCACTCAATGGAATATAAGGAATTACGTTAATCCGTCCTAAAAATGCAGGTTTAAATGAACCTAATAAATCGTCTTGTAATGCTTTTAATAAACCTTTTATACTTGGTTTACTCTCTTCATCTTCAAATAAGCTCATTGTGGTATCTGTGCCCACATTTGAAGTCATAATAATAATTGTATTTTTAAAATCGATGTCACGCCCTTCACCATCTTTAATTGTACCTTTATCAAATACTTGATAAAAAATATCTTGAACACCTGGGTGCGCTTTTTCCATTTCATCTAACAGCACAACACTGTAGGGCTTCCTTCTTACTGCTTCGGTTAAAATACCGCCTTCGCCATATCCGACATAACCAGGAGGTGAGCCGAGCAATAAAGACACCTTATGCTCTTCTTTAAATTCAGACATATTAATAATGGTGACATTTTCTTCGCTGCCATACACTTCTTGGGCAAGTGATAAGGCTGTTTCTGTTTTACCAACACCACTTGGGCCAGCGAGCATGAAAATACCATTTGGTCGACTTTCATCGGCTAGTTGAGCACGAGACGTTTGTACAACCTTAGCGATTAAATCAAGTGCATGATCTTGTCCTACTACACGCTCTTTCATTTGGCTTGCTAGGTTTAAAATGCCATGAATTTCATCTTCATGCATTTTCCCTACAGGTATTCCCGTCCAATCAGAGATAACCTGTGCAATCAACTCTTCATCCACTTGCCAATGCACCATGTTATGCTCGTATGAGGCAAGTTTATGTTTACTTTCTTTTAACCTTTCAAGCATCTGTGCTGAAGATTCATCCTCTTCGGAGTTTATTGATTCGAGTGCTTTGTTGAGATCTGTAACAATCTCTTTTTCTAATTTAAATTGCTCATTTAATGGCTCAAGTTGCTTTTCAATATCAACTAACTCAGCTTTTAGCGTATCTAATTGTTCTGAGTGATCTAACCCCGTTTTTTGTTCGCGGTTTAGCATCTGTACTTGCGTTTCAATCTCACTTAATCTATTGACAAGTTGCTCTATATTACTGGGGGTCGATGCTTGGCTCATGGCAACACGCGCACAAGCAGTGTCGAGCAATGCAACCGCTTTATCTGGCAATTGTCTTGCTGTTATATAGCGATGAGATAAGTGAACAGCGCTCTCTAATGCTTGCTCAGAAATAAATACTTTGTGATGGCGTTCCATTACAGGCACTAATCCGCGTAACATAGCCACTGCTTTTTCTGGTGTTGGCTCTTCAACTTTAACAACCTGAAAACGGCGAGTTAATGCGGCATCTTTTTCAAAAAACTTTTTATACTCAGCCCATGTTGTCGCAGCGATTGTACGTAATTCACCTCGAGCGAGTGCTGGTTTTAATAAATTTGCAGCATCATTTTGACCAGCGGTACCACCACTCCCTATCATAGTGTGCGCTTCATCAATAAAAAGAATTACTGGATTAATCGCATTTTTCACTTCATTAATTAAAGATTTTAAGCGATTTTCAAATTCACCTTTCATACCAGCCCCAGCTTGAAGCAAAGCTAAGTCTAAGCTATGAATTTTCACATTCTGTAACACTGCGGGTACATCTTTTTGTGCGATTCTAAGTGCAAGTCCCTCTACAACAGCCGTTTTACCAACACCGGCCTCACCGGTAAGAATAGGGTTATTCTGTCTACGCCTTGTTAAAATATCGACCATTTGACGAATTTCAAAATCTCTTCCTAAAATAGGATCAATTTTTCCTTCCAGTGCTTGCGCCGTTAAATCAACAGTAAACTGGTCAAGGCTAGGGGTTTTAGAACTTAAGTTTGTTTGTGCAGTTGCACTTTGTACCGAATGGTTTCGCTCTTCTGATTGGGCAACTATTTCTGGCCAGGCATGCAAGAGTTGCCCAGGTTCAATTTTATTAAATAACTTACTGCAACGAGTCACTAAGCTCGAAAGTGTATCGTCTTTAGTGAGTGTATAAAGAACATAAGCACTGCGAATTTGGTTATCTGTAAATTCTATACTTGTGCTTAACCACGATTGCTTTAATAAGCTAGTCACATGAACGGATAAACTAGGTGAAGACTCACTACCTGTTTTTAATGATTCAAGCGACTGATTTAAGTCTTGTTGAACTCTATCAATATCAATATCGAATGAGCCAAATATAAGCCTAACGTCATCTAATTTTTGTTCAATCATAGCAAGTAACCAATGCTCTAATTCAACAGTAAAATGACTACGGCTATTACAAATTGCAACAGCAGCTTCTAGGCTCTTTCTACAGTCGGGACTCAATTTTTCAACGAGCTTATTCAGTGTCATCGAAGACATACACTATTCCTTTTAATTTTAATTATCCTTTAAACGATAACTTAGTAGGTTTATTTTTAAATGTGTTTTTACCGGCGCCTAAAAAACTATTAGCGCCTAGTTGACAATTATTTTTAGAAAGCGATACCGCATCTAACTCATGAAAATCAGATTCAATAATTAACCGAAATTGAACTGAATTTCCGACATAATCTTTTATAATTTTATTGCTAAGCTCAAACAAAGACCCTTTAGGTAATAACGATTTAGCTTTCGAGGGGTCATCTGAAGAAATATGAATTTCAATGCTTGATGAAACATCCCATATTTGCTTACCAATCACAGTGTCAACACCTAAGCGTGCATGTTGCCCTTCAAAGAGTGCCTGACTAGCTAAGCGTGTTTGTTCTTGAGGCTTAAGATCATGCCACTGGCCAATCATTTGTTTAATCGCAACATCACACCCTAAATAAGAAGTAAGAATGCTTTTTAGATCCGATGCATTTCTTATCTTTCGGCTATATAAACCAGAAAAATGAAGTTGATGTTCGTTGTAACCTCCACTTAACAAACCTAAAATTTGTGTGTATGGGTCTTTATTCTTATCTTTATTTATATGATTCAGTGATGGTTTATATTTTTTCCAAGCTCTGTAATACAAAGAAATTAGGCGATGATTAAACATGTCGTAAAAGTCACGCATAGTGGTGTCTTTATATCTCAGGCGTTGCATAACCAATTCACTGTAAAATTGTGGTAGCGCACCTGAGCAACCTGTTAAGCCCATAAAAGACACCTGCATATTTACTTTATGGAGGCCATCTTCAAAACTTGTTTCCTCTAATTTTGTAATCGCGTTACCTGGGTAACCAAACTTTTGAGTTGCCGTAAATTTAATAAGCTCGTGCTTTGGGTTACTATCGTAGCCTACGTGACGGTGCTCTAAGCCATCCTTTTTAAGCTGGTTTTCTATTATGAAAACGGCCTTATAAAAGTCTATTTGCGATGCTTGAGAAATAATATGCTTAATCATAAAAGAGGACTATCACCCACTCTAGCTGGCCACTGATAATATATTTGTTCTTGCTCTTTTAGTCTGAGGCTAACACGCGTAAAGCTGTTAATTGCAGCAAATTGTGCAAAAAAATGGTCTAAAATAGAGGCAAAGAAAAACATGCCGCTGCCAGAAAAGTCATCATTAGCAAAGGTAATTTCAATATCACTACCCGTTGCAAAACTCACCCTACCACTTTGTACTACTCGTGCAGTTGAAGAGGTAACTAACACTCTGTAGATATTATCAATCATGCCTTTTGTCTGCGGTGAAGCTCTAAAATCATAAAGACGAAGGACTTCTTTTAATTTGACACATGCATCATCACCACTAAAAGCATCCAGTGTTAAATGATTAACTAATTGCCACCTGGTTGCGTCAGCTAAAATTGGCCTAACTGCATGCGTAAAAGGAATTAAACAGCGGATTTTTTTTATTACATCGCCACGTTCAGGCATAAGTAGCCCAAGCTCATCATCGCCAAAAGGCATACTCGCAGGTAAATTTCGGTTACTGCAATTTGCACGAACAGTTAATACAGTATTTCCCTCACCGTATTCCATTGCACTGTTTTCAAACGTCGCATCTACAAGTGATAAAAATGTCTCAGTTCCTGATTCAACATAACCACCGGCCCAAGATGCAGTTTCTCTTCGTATGTGCCAGAACAAGTCATCATGCCCATGGTATTTAGGGTGCGTTTGTCCGTAAAAAGGGGATACAACCTGCTTATTCCCTTTATGATCAAAAGCAATTACTTCACAAAGGCCAATCACCTCAGATATTTCTGAGTCCATATAGCGGGGTGTTAATTTATACTCGTATTCACTTATTTCTGGACGTATTGGCTCTAGCTCTTGCTCAAATAGATTAATAATTGGCGTACAACCAAGTAAAAACATATTTTTATCAACTTGTTTTTCAAGCTCAGCTGATTCTGTATCTAAGTAAAAATACAAAGTACATTGATTAGACTTTTTAGGCAGTGACGACTTAATTCCTTGTAACTCAAAAAATCTAAACTTCTCTGGGAAAGTAAAATTTTCAACTAATAAACGATAACCGGAAGAAGAGCGCTGTGAATAAGGAACAACGGCTTCGTTTGCGTCGAAACCAACAGCTTTAAGTTGATCTTTTGATACGTACTTAATCCCTTCTTCGCCATTATCAATCGCAACTCCAATACAATGCTTAAAAAGTAATTCATACACTTTTAACGTATGGTGCCATTGACCATTGATGAATATACGTAGTTTCTCAAGTCCTGTTTCTGCCAGCGACACACCTTTGTATTCACCAGTTAACTCAAGTTTAAATATTGATTTTGCTTTTTCATGCCACCTCGGTTTAGGCGCAACAAATGGGCTGTTGTCAAACTGAGCGCTTGTTATTTCTACAGGCCACAAGTAAGTTTCATAACAGGTTTGAAACTTACATTGCTTCATAGATTCAACATTTGTTTCTACTTCACTCGCTCTAGGTATCACAATACCCGTGGTAGATAGGTTTTCGGCTTCTAACTTAACTATCGACATTGATGGTATTGGTGCTTGATAGTCTGGCAGCATCTGACCCAGTAAGGCATCCGTTAGTTCAGGGAAACTATCGTCTAACTTTTGTCTAATATTGGCGGTTAAAAAAGCAAAGGATTCTATTAGTCTCGATACATGAGGGTCTTCAATATGATCTTCACTAAGCTTTAATCGCCCCGCAACTTTAGGATATTTATCAGCAAAGTCTTTACCTAAATGACGCACAAATGCTAATTCACGATTATAATACTTTAATAATTCATCGTTCATAAAGATGCCTCAATAATTTTCATGCCTAAGTTAACTGGCTCAACTTCAGAATCAAAACTGATGAATTCAGGCTCGGGATCAGCATACAAAAGCGCATTTATTCGCAAATTAAGTACTCTATTAATTGGCACTTCTTCATCAGTAAACACCTCAACCTCAAGAAATCGTGGTTCAAATTTTAAAATCGTATCTCTGACCGTCTCACACAATAATGTTCGTCCTTCATGAGAGCTTACTGACATACTCGAAAAGTCAGGAAGCCCATATGATAAGCAAGATGTTGTTAATTCATCATATTGTGATGGCCATGTATGCCATTGAATTCGCGCATTAAGCAACGCTTCTATGTCTCTTCGCACATTTTTCCTGAGTTCACTAATCGTTATCCCTTCGGTGCGAGAAGGTGCATCTTGAAAGTCGGGCTCATCATCGATAAGTTTATCGATAATTGATGCTTGAAGCTGTTGCTTATGTTCAATCATGATTATTCAAATATAAATTAGGCAGTTTCGAGTGCGTTTATTTTTAAGTTAGGAATAGTGATTGCCTCGTCATTAACAAATAGCATTTTCATTCCTTTACCGATAATAAACTCGTCTTTAAGTTCTTCCCAATCAGACACTTGCCCTAACTTTTCAATGTCGCTGTTTGAATTTGCATAAACAAGCGGTAAATGAGCTGTACCTGATGGGCCATCTTTAATTGTTATTTCCACTCGTAACCAAATACTTTCAAGTAATGATTCATTAGGCTGTACTCTTAATGTTTCTATTTCATTAAAATTGGCTAAATAAAACTCGCCATTTGTACCTAACACTTCTAAATATGGGCCCAAGGTATCATCAAGATCTCGAATTCCAGTTGAATCATCTTGTAATATTGTAGCTCTAAGCGCTTCCATTTTTAGGGCTAACTCAGCGGCTTCATTAACTTCATTTTCAAGTAAAGCAACATGCATTTTTAAAAATAAAGTGTCGAGTTCATCTGCATCATGAAACAGTTTAGGAATTCCATTGCCTTGATAAAAATCAACTCTCGACTGCTGCGCACGAATTAAGTGACGAAGGTTGACCGCACCAACGGCAAATTCTGGGTTCTTTTGAACCATAAAATCTAATTGTTTATCTGCTTTTTCAAGTTCACCATTAATACAAAGTAGCTCTGCGTAAATACTTCTAATATCAAAGTTTAAAGGTTCATCTTGCAATTCTGTTGCGCAGCATGACAATGCATCAGTGAGTTTCCCCTCACGAATTAAGCTATGTATTTTTTTCATTACTATTCCTTTATTTTATGGTGAGGACTAAGCTCAGTTATTAATTTAATGCTAGAAACCATTTGATCTAATTGAAAGTGTGGTTGTAATTGCAAAACAGAAAAGTAATGCCCTGGATTAGCCTTATTTTCACTAACTTTTATCTTTGCATTACTTAATGGGTATTTGCTTCTGATTTGCTCAGAAGCTGAATCTGATGCTGTGGTATAGTTATTTACCCAAGCCTGTAAATCTCTTTCACATGCTTGCGCAGTACTGTATGAGCCTACGCGATCACGTGCTAATAATTTTAAATAGTGCGCAAAACGAGAAACACACAATATATACTGCAGCATTGAAGATAAACGCGCATTTATATTTGCAGCACTTGAGCCATAATTTTTTGCTTTTTGAACAGACGCATTACTATAAAAAACAATGTGTTCTGTATTTGTAACCGATGAAGCAGGAATAAAACCAAGCTCAGAAAACTGTTTCTCAAACTTACTTGTTACCAATAAATCCAAAGGCGGTTTAGCCTCTTTTTGATATGTATCATTAGCAAAGTTGTCTCGAGCTAGCCCTGTCACTAACCCTTTTGAAACTTTCCCTGGTTCAATGCCACGAATATGACCAAACCAGCCACTCTCACAGTAAGCTCTTATTATTGTTGATACGAACTGGAAAGAAGCATTTCCCCAAAGCATATCTGTTTCAGGATCAACAATTTTCTCTTTAAAATAAAAATCTTGATGGCGTTTGCCGTCATTACTATAAGGTGGCCTAACGAGGACATGCGGTAATGTAAAGCCGATAAATCGCGACTCTTCCATCTTTCTAAAGCTCTGCCACTTTGCATATTCAGGCTGTTCAAAATGATTAAAAAGATCGGAGTAATAACCTAAGTCAGAAAAACTATCAGCGCCAAATAAATTGGGTGAAGCGGAACAGATGAAAGGAGAAAAAGCGGCAGCCGCCGTTCTTGATATCTCTTTTATTGTATCAATATCGTTGTAAGTCGTTCCTTCAGAAAAGGTATTTGTTATTTCGTAATCGCCAATAACAACCCCAAAAGGTTCTCCCCCGGCACTATCAAACTCGCTTTGATATAATAATTGGAAAAACATGCTTTGATCAAAATCAATCGCTTTATTTACATCCTTAGATAAGGTCATCCAATTACAGTTTAATACTTTTACTTTTACTTTATTTTCTTTATCGTATTGCTCGCTCTGCAATAAAAGCCACCACATATTACGCCAGCTAGCTTCTAATTTTTGAAAGCGTTTATCGTGAATAATTATATTTAGTTGTTTAGATATCAGCTGATCAAGCTCAACTATAATACGTTGTAGATAGGGACCTAAAGACTCCTTATTCCATGAAATAGGTGAATCAGAAGAGCCTTCAAGCCATAATAATAATGCTTTATCTAGGTTTTTTTCGTTTAAAAACCTATCAAGCAAAGCTTCATTATCACTTATTCGAGACTGCGACTTTTGTTGAAAAGTGAAGTCTTGATTTATAAATGAAAACTCTTCGTGATTCATTCTAATGCATTATCCTTAACGCTAGAGAGAGGTTAGTTAACCAATCTCAGGAATTTTAGCTACAAGGCGTAAAGAAGAAGTAAGCTCTTCCATTTGTAACCAAGGTTTTAACCAGGCAACAGCATTGTAAGCACCAGGTTGACCTGGAATTTCTTTAACCGATACTTTTGCATCAGCTAAAGGGTAACGTGCTCTAATATCTTGACCACCGCCCTCTGTCGCATTAACGTAAGATAGTATCCAACGATTTAACCAAGATTCAACGTCTTCTGCTTCCATAAAGCTACCAATTTTGTCACGAGCCATCACTTTTAAGTAATGCGCAAAACGAGACGTCGCCATTAAATATGGTAATCGAGCTGAAATTGCAGCATTAGCAGTCGCATCTGGTGTAGAATAAATTTGTGGTTTTTGACAACTTTGGCCACCAAAAAACACAGCGTAATCAGTATTTTTATAATGACAAAGTGGTAAAAATCCTAATTTGCTTAGCTCTGCTTCGCGACGATCTGTTATACCAATTTCAGTCGGACATTTTAGATCTGGGTCGCCGTCATCACTAGTGAAAATATGTGTTGGTAGGCCTTCTACTTTACCGCCACCTTCAGCACCACGAATAGCAGTACAAAAGCCGTATTGAGCAAAAGCTTTTGTCATATTTGTTGCCATAGCGTACGCTGCGTTACTCCAGCAATAGTCTTTATTTTCAGTACTGACCGAACGACCATCTTTAGGCTCAACTTCAAACTCTTCGTAGTTAAACTCTTCCACTGGCTTCGAAGCAGCACCGTACGGCAGACGAGATAAGAAACGAGGCATTGTTAAAGATACAAAACGTGAATCGTCACTGTCTCTAAATGAGCGCCATTTTGTATACTCTAATGATTCAAAGACTTTTTCTAAATCGCGAGGTTTTGTCAATTCTTCCCAGTTATCGAAACCAAATAATGATGGCGACGATGCAGCAATAAATGGACAGAAGCCTGCAGCAGCAACATTAGACATTAAACTAAGTGCTTCAACATCTTCAGGATGATTAGTAAATTCGAAATCGCCAACGATTGTGCCGTAAGGTTCACCACCTGGTGTGCCAAATTCAGCTTCGTATATTTTCTTAAACGTCTGGCTTTGATCAAATTCAACCGCTTTACTTAAATCTTTATGAAGCTCTTTTTTCTTCATATTTAAAACACGGATTTTAAGTGTGCCACTTGTTTCTGAGTTCATCACTAGGTGATGTAATCCACGCCATGAACCTTCAAGCTTTTGAAATTCATCACTGTGCATAACAACACTTAGCTGCTTTGATATTTTTTGATCGATTAATTGAATTGCTTCATTAAACGTCACAGTCATGTTTTTATTCCACTGGACTGTCCCTTTCAAGGCTTCTTCAGTCAGTGTTTTAAGTAACTCTTCTGCGCGACTCGCATCTGTTTGCTTAGTTGCACCAATAGCTTGTTCAAGTAAAGATGAACTCACTTCAGTCGTTGACTCTAATTCTGTACTTAGTTGCTCTGTACTCATTTTTCAGTCTCCTCTAATTTAAGCTCTTTAGCGATAGAGTCTAAACTTGCGGTATTACTAAGTACTTCTTCTAATACATTTTCAAGTTCTTCTGAGCGGTCAATTTTAGTCATTAGGTCGCGTAGTTTATTACGTGTTTCCATTAATTTACGTAATGGTTCAACCTGATTTACAACAGCTGCTGGCTCAAAGTCATCAATCGATTTAAAGTTAAGCTTAACTTCAAACTGAGAACCTTCATCATTTAATGTATTGTCAACTAATAAATTCAGAGAAGGACTCATACGCTTTAAAACATCATTAAAGTTGTCGCGATCTATTTGTATAAATCGTCTGTCTTTAAGTGGCTTTAAGGCATCAGCATTATCTCCTGAAAAGTCCCCCATCACACCAACAACAAATGGTAATTCTTTTTTAACCGCTGCGCCTTCAGTTTCCACATCATAAGTGATATGTACTCTAGGCTTACGAACTCGTTTTAATTTATCATGGATACTCATTGAGAACTCCTTTTACTTATGTTTCAGTTTCGCTGATTTTAATGCCAGACAACTTAAAGTACCCAGTCCTAGCATCACTATCTGTAATTAGTTCATTTAATAACTCAGGTAGCGATAATTCGCTCCATCGAATTACTTGTTCTATCGTGTACGACATCGGCGAGTGAGGCTCTGTTTTTCTAAAGAATGTGGCTATTTCTTTTAGTTTACTTATTGCATTTTCTCTAGAGTTAATCTCATTGCTATTCGTTTTTTCAACTACGCCTTCGACTCCCGCATCGTTCTCAGTTTCTAGCTCAACATTTTCACTAGCATTCTTTTCAGCTAGCGCTTGTTCTGCCGCTTCAAGCTTATCTGCAGCAACGTGTTTTAGTGCCGCCAAACTCACTTCAAGTGCCTGTTTTATATTAGAAGTCGGCTGTGGTTGACCTGTCACTCTGTCCATTACTTCACTAAGCGTGGAAAATTCCTCAATCGCTTCTTCAATATCTAACTTTAGAGAGACAAAAAAATCAGTACTGGTTTCTGCCGCACTTTTTTCTATTAATTCGAAGTCAACTGCACCTTGAGTAATTTTTTTCTCTCTTTTATCATCACTCAAACGAGAAACATCATATCCTTGTTGATATTCCCAAAAAGAATAAGAATTCATACTTACACTATCAGTTAAGTAAATACTCTTTATTGGTATGATCAACGTACCTTCACCCGCAGAGCCATTTAACCCTACTAGTGCTGATACTTTATCCCAAATTTCATCATCTGAGTCGAGTGTAGGGTATAAATCGTCAAAGTGATTTTCAATTAGGTTGTGAGCAACTTTAAAGCCAAACGCCAAGCCTTTAAAGCCGTAAATACGACACATTGCTTCAATTAGCCATGCCAAATATTCAATATCTTTGCTTTCGGTTTTTATTGCTTTGCTACATTGCTCAAGGAGAGGTAACCAGTCTCGCGACAAAGAGGAGATACCTTGCTCATCAACCAATGCATTTCTTTCAGCCGCTCTGAGCTGATTTCTCAAATCTTTTAAAGCATAATATGTAGACGTAGGAGAGACATCTGAGCGGGGATCAATACCTGCAATCTCAGTGTCTGAAATAGGGGAGATATATTCATCTAATAAAAACATTCCATTGTCCTAATAATTATCCATAAAACTCCAATAAAGCGGAGCGGATTTTATATTACATTCTTTATATTAAAATACAAGCTTAGTTACAATTGTGTTTAAAAATTCATTATTGCCAATATATAAACAATCAATTTTTAGTATACTTTCAAATAACATTATTTAAATAATTTAAAACAATCTTATTTAAAATAATCAATATGTTATTTAGTAAATAAAGGAATCGTCGCCTCATCCATATTATTAATAGCATTAATATCTTGATTATCTTTTGTTTCATCATATTTAATTAAAATACATGTCACATTATCTCTTGCACCTCGAACTAAAGAAGAGTGCATTAATGCCATACCCGAATCAATAATACTATTTGGTTCTAAAGACATGCATATATCGTCATCAGATAATTCCCCAGTTAGCCCATCAGAACAAAGTAAAAATATATCACCGGTTCTTATTTTATCTTTAATAACATCCACTTTTACATTTTCCATAACACCAACTGCGCGTGTTATTACATTAGATAAAGGATGATTTTTCGCTTCTTCAACAGAAATAACCCCTTCATCAATCAAGTCATTTACTTGGCTATGATCTCTTGATATCTGCTGAAGCTCACCATCACGTAATAAGTATGCTCGGCTATCACCAGCCCATAAAATATGGTAGTTCCCATCTTTTAAAAATAACGCAGTAACCGTACTGCCCGCCGTTTTATTATCTAGATAAGAAGCACTGTATTCACTGAGCTGTCTATTAGCTTCTTCAATCGCCCCCACAATATGAGAAATACTTAAAACATCTAATTCAAGCTCTTGAACTTTTGTCCTAATAACATCAACAACTAACTGGCTTGCGACTTCACCGGCTTCATGGCCTCCCATGCCATCAGCAACAACCCACAGGTTATGACTATTAATTTCTACATGGGCATCTTCATTTAGTTGCCTAACAACACCTCGGTGGGTAATGGCATAACTTGTACAAAATTTACTAATCACTATTTTTTACCTGCGTATAATTCCATTCCCAATGTTTCCACCTACCATCTAACATGGCTGCAACTTGATTTACAGGAGGTAGTGCAGATGTAATAAGCACCATTGGTTTGATGTTAAATGAACCATGTGTCCACCAAACGCTATAATCACCATGTTTCTTATGTAATATGGCATGCATTGCATCTTCTAAAACATTATCTGACAGCTCAGTACCTGAAAATTCAAACGCCTCACCCGCTTTGTTTTTATCGGGTGAATGAGAATAGCTGACCTGCTTTTTTTCAGCCGTCATTATATTAAGCGTTTGAGTGACCTCTTTTCTCCACGAAAAAAGATCAACCGAGCCCTCTAATACTTTTAAAACCACATCTTCATACTCTAAAGAAAACACACCTGAGTTTAATATAGCAATAGGGTCACTTTGCGTCTCACTCAATAGAGTAAAAGGATAATGCCTTCCAACCGCATCCATACTCGGTATTATGGTTCCCATAACCCCGTTGTCGCCAACTATATTAGGGCTTAAAGCAAAGTGCCAGACAGGCGCTACCAAGTAATTATCCTGCCATGCTTCTCCTAGCTGTTCCTTACTAACAGCAATGGCTGCTTGTAACCATTGCTCCCAATGCTCAGAAAATGCCTTAGAAACGTTATCTTGGACAAAGTCGCCTAAAGAGGGCACTTTACCAAGATAACCTATATTTATAATCGTGTCGGACATGAAAACTTCTCTACGCTTGTATTCCAAAATGGATGTCTGATTGATTTAGGCAACAATTCGACTTTTGCATTATTTCCCATAATTGAAAAGTGCAGCTCTAGATCGTTACGAGTTTGGCTTCTTTTTTCGCTAAGCTCATCAAGCATTCTATAAAGTGACCATTCACCCTGATAAGTTGTGTTAATTGAGCGGCCACCATTTGGAGGCGTAAACACCACTCTTGTTTTACTTTGACCAGATGCTCCAGGCCAAATAAAATTTGTTACTTTTAATGGACCATGTCGGTAAGTCATTGACTGTCCATCAATTTCTATCATAAGGCTAGACACTGTTTTATCCAGTTTAAATGTTCGTAAACCAAACTCTATTCTAGGGGTATTACTTCCACCATCAAAAAAAGCGGTTTGGATTTGATAAGCATGTTCAAACATTTTTAATGTTCCACTGCTAATACCAATGTCTTTTTCAAACTTCCATGGACTTGAGCTTATATCAACGCTAGGCGCAACATAGCTATTGAAAAAGCTATCAATGGTTCCACCTGGTCCAAAAAAGCGAGCAAAGTCTTTCATATTTACTTCTTTATCTGCCTGTGGAGAGAAAGGGTACCTTCCCACAATCGCAGCATTGTATTCTCTTAAAACTTTGCTTTTCCAAATTTCGTTCAGGTGCCTGTTTGCACTATTTTTGGTGATATTACTAGTGTCTCTGCTTATATCTAATAACCAGCTATTAAATGGATAAGGTAAATCTCGACTTTGAAACTCTAATTGACGTATAAAGCTTGGTTTACTCTTACCACTAATTTGATCTTTTATTGAATACTTAAGCTGATCGCCTCGATCGAGCTTGGTTAAATAAATATTAAGCTCTCGCAGATTTTTCTGAATATTATCGAGCTGTTGAGAATCAATGTTTATCACATCTTCAAATGCTTCTTCGACTTGGTAACCTGGCAACTTTATGTCGAACTTAGGCGCTTCGTCAGGTAAAAATCGCTTGATCCTATTTGCTTTCGTTTGCATTGCAATTTCAGCAGCATTAGCAGCCAATTTACCTGCTGCTTTTTGATTTTCCGATACCGGTAGTTTTGTCAGCTGAACATTCTTTTGAACTGCAGTAATAATATTTTTAATTGGCGCTTCTGAACCCGCTAATACATCCGTAATATTAACGCCCTCTGCCGGTGAGCTATATTGATTAAGACTTAAGTCATCTAAGAACGACTGCCAATAATGAATATAGTCTTGAAAATAACGCTGCTCTAATTTCTTTTCTATTTCATCTTTTGAAATGTCGTAAGTGCCTGATGCTTCTTCACCATATACCCAACTACTGGCCATTAAATTACCTAACATTTTACTTTTTTCAACGTTAAAAATACCGTGAAATCCATTAAATGTGTACAACCCAGGGATATTTCTGGTTAGCTCACCATTATTACGAAACGTAAATTTTTGCGCACTTTCAAAACTAATAATATCGGTTAATCTAAATGGCGGAATACTACTATTAAGGAAGTCAGCTTGCAGACGTTGATACGCTCTTTCTGCTATAGGCAACTTAGTTAATTCAGCGCGTGCAGTACGTACCGCTTGGTTATCAACATCAGTTTGATTAATACCTTTGTTCAACAAAGCTGAAATATGACCCATTAATTCATCTCTAATTTGAATACTCTTATCACCCGGAAGGTTTCTTTCTAAGTAAGCATCAAACCATGCTGTAATGTCTTCACTTTCAAAATACTCTGGTTGAAATAGCATTAAATAACACTTCAAAGTCTCATATAAATAACTAAGGTGCTCTGGATGGGCTGCCATTTCTTTTATAAGGGTATTGCTGATAAATGGTTCTAAATAAGTTTGTAAAGAGCGATCGTAAGCATTAACAGAAGATGCTTTAATTTCATTTAATTTATTAAAACCAAATGATGGTGACTCTTCCGAGTCCATTAAAAATGGCGCACTTGCTGGTAAATTTCTCAGCGCGTTTAACCTATCATTTAAAACCACTAAGTTATTTCGATCAAATGACGCTGAATCAAGCTCTTGATATGTCGAAATAGCCTCTTCAGTTTCTGCAATTAAATTACTATTCCATGCAAAACTAAAGTACCAAGAAATTGAAAAGCCAAATAGCGCAATAACAGCTAATGAGATACTAGCAACGCGTAGCCATTTATTTTGTTTGTCGTGATGTTTATTTGTACTTGCTAAATTTTGCTCTGGAAAAATCACGCTTTCTAAAACATTTTTTATAAAAAAGCTTTTTGATTGATTTATATAATCTGTTTTACCTGAGTTAACATCATTCAAAAAGCTAGAAGGCGTTCCTTCTTGAGTTGCGCTCGTTAAGTAAACGCCCCTAAACATGGGCAGCTCTTCATATGCATTAGGTGTAAATATTTCTTTTAAAAAGCCATCAGCGACACCTTGAAGTACTCTTAGCTGCCTAGGGAATTCGAATATTTTAGCTCTAATCGCTTCGTTTCTTTCATTTATCAATCTGCGATTAAGCATTTCTGTTAATTTAGAAATTAAAGTATGAAATTCTTTATTAAACGCTTCTACCTGGGTGTCTTTAGCAAGATCAAGCTCAAAGGTAACTCCCCATACTTGTTCACATTCTTCTTCCGTTAATTCGCCAAAAAACTCTCTGAATCCTTCAATTAAATCAACCTTAGAAAAAATAACATAGACAGGAAATGTCATCCCAAGCTGATTTTGAAGCTCTTGTAGCCGTTGCTTTATTGCACGTGCATGCAAGTTACGCTCAGTTTTAGTCTGACTCATCAACTCAGATATACCCATGCTGATCATCACACCATTAATTGGCCTAAGTGGACGATACTTTCGCAATAGACCTAAAAACCCTTCCCATGCTCGTGAGTCATGTTTTGCATGACTATTTTGAGTTGTATACCTACCGGCGGTATCGATCAATACCGCTTTATTAGTAAACCACCAATCACAATTTCGTGTACCACCGATGCCATGAACTAAATCAACGCCCAGTTTATCTTTTAATGGATAATCCAATCCTGAATTATTAATAACGGTTGTTTTACCCGCGCCAGGAGGGCCGATCATTATGTACCACGGCAACTGGTAAATATTTTTACCTTTGAACAACTTAACATCTTTTAACAAGTCGATAGCTTCATTCATTCTTGTTTTTAGAGTCGTGATTTCTTCGTTTACTTCACTGCCGCCTGAGTCATCGCTATCGATTAACTCATCAGCCATTTTTTCATCTCTTTTATTTTGCTGCACAAGACGATAAATTTTTGTCACAGAAAAGAGCAACAATATAAGTAATATTGTTAGCAACCTTGCAGCAATACTTGCTAAAGGGACGTAATCTGCCACTGCAATTAAAGGACCACCAAACCAAATCAATAATGATAAAGCTAGGAAACCTATAATTAGCATCGCGGTACGAGATGTAAGAGCGTATGTCATTTTTTTAAATTTTTGCGAGAAACTCATATCAGCCTCATTAAAATAATAGATCGATTTCAATTCGTCGGTTCAATGACCTAGAAGCTGAATCTGAATTGCTGGCGATTGGCTCTGCGGCCCCTTTACCTTCAGGCCATAAACGGCCACTAAGGTTAGTACTTTTAGCCATAGAATTAGCAACTTGTGTTGCTCTAGCTAAAGAAAGGTGCCAATTTGAGGGGTATCTGTCGGTACTAATAGGCGTGTCGTCTGTGTGACCCGTAATTAATATTCTGCCTTTTGTTCCCTCTAAACTAAGTGCAAGTTTCTCAAGAATAGGCTGAAAAGAAGGCAGTAACTGTGAATTACCTTGATTAAACAAACTTTCACTTTTGATGGAAATTCTGATCCGATCATTACTTTTTTTAACAACCACAATCCCCCTCTGTATTTCGGTTTGTAGTAGCTGCTCTAAAACTAATAGTTGCTGGTCTTTTTTATCGACAGTTTGCTCATTTGCGAGTGGATGAATAACGGCAAGTTTTTCATTGATAGCAAAAACATCATCATTGAGTTTCATATTGATAAATAAATAAACGGCAAGTAACACGAGCCCTAAAACAGAAAAAATCACCCAAAGCGGTACTTGATTTCTAAGTTCAACACCTGCAGCAACTCGCTCCTTCCAATTAGGTGATAACTTGTTATTGATTGGCCCATCTAATTGATTTAAAAGGTGGTACATCTGAGAACGGTATTCTTCAACTTTATTATCACCAACAGTATCTAATCTATATTTGCCCTTAAAACCAAGGTTTAAACAATGATACTGTAACTCTAAAAATTGCTTGTTTTTTTCAGGTTGTAACAGCGCGTCATCGAGTAATGTATAAAAATATTCACCACCAAATGTTTCTTTATGGAATGTAGATAATAAGCTTTCATCTGCCCATTCCATTGAGCTCCATTTTGAATTTAATACCGATTCATCGAGAATAGCACATAGGCAGTAGCGCGCATTGTTGATGATATCTTTAGATAAATTTTGGTTGCGAACTTCAACTTCAAACCGCTTTATGGCTTCAACACAACGGTGCTTTAAAGCTGCTAAATTTGTCATTTCGGCTGATTGACTAATAGATATGACTATTGAAAAACAGTCAGTTGCAGCTTCTAAAAGAGGGTTTTTAAAGATAGACACTTTGACGCTACTTGGTAGCTTTGTCGATGGCGATTCGACAGACATCACCGTTTTATCAGCATCACTGTCAGTATTTGCTTTACTAGAGGTATCACGTCCTAATCTACCAGGGCGTGGTTTGATAATGGTTTCGTCCATTGAAACTCTTCCTTTAAAATTAAGTTCTAATTGCCCAAAGGCTTAATTGTAGTTCTGGGTAGCTACCTGATAAATGAATGGCAATTCCGCCACTAGAGCGCAACTTATCCCAATGCTCTCCCTGTTTATTTAATTCAAAATAATGGAAACCTGCATGATATGGGATTTGTCTTGGGGCTGTTGGTAAACTACTGATTGTTATTCCTGGTATTTGGTTATTAACAAGATCACGTATAGTTTCTACACTGCCTATTTTTATCTGTGATGGCAGTATTTTACGTAACTCTTCATGCGGAACACTTGCTTTTATTGCTAGAATAAATTGAGCTGAATTTAGCACCGACTTATCGTTTAATGCACCAAATGAAATTCCAAATTTGCTTTGTTCTAACTTTATTTCAGTTGCTGTTTGCTCAATAACATGACTCAACGACTGATATAGGAAGTTAACGACTTCGCTAAACACTTGACCCAAGTTTTTATGATCGTATTTAGGGAGCTTAGGAACTCGTTTATTAACAGTACTAAACGTTGACAGCTCTCCGGCAAGCTCAATCAACCTAATATACAAGATATTTGGATGGATATTATTGACTGATAATAAGTTGTCAAATACTGCATCATACTTATTTAATGTTTGCAGCATAATAAAGTCGGCAACTGATGTACTTCCTGCATATCCTTGACACAATCTAACGGCGATGCTTTCTGAGCGCTGTTTGATCATTGAACCAATTTCGCGAACAAGACCCAAAAGAGGCTTGCATTGCCCTACTTTTAAAGATGCCGGTATATACTTATTATCTAGCTTTATTTGCCCTTCACTACTAACGTCTAGAATTCTTGCTAAAGGCAGCAATATATAACCAGAGTGATCATCAGAGGAAAGTACTAACTTACTATATATTTTAGCGACTTGAATAACTTCTTGAGATTGCGCCCCCACTAAATCGTCACTCACTGATAAATCATTCAATTTATAACGAGTTACAATATTTTCTTCTGGGGCAGATAAGTTTATGCCGCTATTTTTCAATGCCGGTATTGCAAGATAAACTATCTCGTCATATATATCTTTGCCGACCACTAATGGCTCAGGCAAAGAAGTTGACTGAGGCATATCTATCGGTAGTAAATCTGGGGTAATTGCCGACAGTGATTCAATCGCAAATTGACCCGATTTTAGCAGTTCAGTATCAATTGCTACCTCAAGTATTCCCCAAGGATCTGCAAGGTTACCACTGCACACTTGTTGGATTACATTCGCAATATGTTTATCTGATTGCTGGAAGTGTTGCGGCCTTAAAAACATCCCTTCAGTCCAAGCAACACGAGTGTTATCACCCATTTTACAAATCCTTTTTTTATTTCTCTCTCATGTATGTAGCAATAGCTTCTACATTGACATTTATATCATCATAACCGGTAGGATCAACTTCAATTACAGCTCTCCATCTTGCCTGATCAATGTTTCTATAAGCAACCACAACCCCCACATAGCGAGTGTTTCGATTGAGACTCATTTTATATTTTTGTACTGTATTTGGCTGTAATTCAAGCTCGTCTTTTTTTAACAGATCAGGCCCTAATAATTTTTCAGGCGTATCGTAAAGGCTAAAAAAATCTTGTGTATCAAAAATAGTTCGAGAACTAAGTTCAAATATTTTCATAACTACAGGTGAAGGTCTATCCGACGTATCAGGATTAACATTCTTAGATACATTAATAATCAGATCTGTTGAAGGCGGAACAAGTTTATTAACGGTAGAACATCCTAGTACTAAAAATAGTAAACTAAAACTCATTAAGTAGAGCTTAATTTTATACATTGTTTAATTTCCTTTCTAAAGCGTTTCTTTAAGTCTATCGTTGTATGCCTTTAAAAAATCATCTGACATAGCCATTGCCCCTTTGGAACTAACGTCTTGTGACAAATCATCATGTAAACTCTGATATAACTTCCAGCATTTAGATTCAATTTGCCCAGGGATAATTTTTAATACGTTAGAATTATCATTTGCTTGCTGACTTATCTGTTGGGGAGAAACTTGGTCTAATATCCCTTTAAGTACACCATCTGCACCGGCTAATAACGCATGTTCGTGCCTGCGAGAGTCAATAAAGCTTTCATTTATCGACTCCTTAGACGAAAGGAAGCTTGCACTATTCCTTATGAATAAATTCTGAATAACGTCATCTATATTAGCAGAAAATTTTAAAGGGTTGTTTTGTTCAGTTTGAAACATTGTATGATTTAACCTCAATTGACTTTTTACATGCGCTCTTTGACGTAAAGAGTCCATAAGGCCATTGAGTAATAAATTAAGGCCTTGCCCCATTTCAAACCAATGCTTTTCTGTATTTAACAAATTTTGTACTTCAGGCTTTATATTTAAACCTTTTAAAAATGCATCAGATAACGCAGTACTGTTTTTTGCAGCTATTTTTGGTGATGCAGTCTCGACAGTTTGTTCTTTAGGGGCTATTTTTCGACTTTCCGATTGTACTCGTGGAGAATTCGTTTTTAACTTTTGAACATTCACAGAGTCATGTTTTGATGCATCGGAGTGTTCTGGGTTCATCAGGCGTGATAAATCATCCCAATCTTCTGGGATCTGGTTACCTGAGTTCAAAAAGGGCTCTTGCACCATAGAAACTCCAGGCATTGATTCATCTAAAATAGATTCGTCTAAAAACTGATGCGATTGTGAAAATGAATCTTTACTATCCGCACGGTAATTATTATCACTATTCTGACTGGCCGAAAAATCGGTATTACTCACTGGTGAAACGCGATCATCAACCAACTTAACATCAATTTGAAAGTCGCCAATAGTTAATACGTCACTGTCAGCAAGAACCTGCCTATTTCCTTGACCAAGTGGGGTTACAGCAAAGTTTATAAAGGTGCCATTCGTTGAATTATCGTAAATATAAAAAGAATCACCTTCTTTTACGATTTGTCCGTGTTTACTTGATATTATTTTTTCAGGATCGGGCAGATGCCAATCACAAGCCTCAGAGCGACCAAAGATGAGTTTATCTACTACAGTCTTAGATGCTTCAATTTCAGGTGAGAGTCTATGATAACTAGTTATGTTTAGTATCAGTTCCATTTGATAAGTCAGTCCCTTAAATCTTTATTGTCGGTAGGATAAAGTAGAAGAGAAACTATTGTCAACATTGAAATTAATATATAAATATAGACTGACTTTTGTTGAGCCATAAAATACTGTAAAAATAAATATTAACTTAATCGATATACTGAACAATTGTGGCCGTTAATATTTTTACATTTCGGCAAAAATCCGTTCTCTATAAAATGAAAAAGTAAAACCTCAATTGATTTATCTTGATTACTTAATCTCATTCATTGACGCCCTAAACTCTCTTTTTTACTTAAGTATGTGCTCAAAAGTGGGTTTATTTTTTATATTTTTATAAAGTTACATTTGTTAAATATTCCCGATAGCGTATAAATTAGCTGTTTCAAAATTTAGATATAAATATTCAATAATTGAAACATTGCTATAGTCGAGATTTTTTGTAAAAATGTACGACAATATCAGAGGGAAATTGATAATAAGTATAAAGCTTACCTTTGTAATTATTTAAATAAACACAATAAAAGGATTTATAATGACCGGTATTAACAACCCGAGTGACAAAACTCAAATTGCATCACTTGATTCTAATCAAAAAAGAACCTCTGCTAAAAATAAGATTAACCTCATCGGAAAAAAGATTTCCGATCGCTACCTGGTTGAAGAACTAATTGGACAAGGCGGCATGTGCTACATTTACAGAGCGCGTGATACCTTCTTAGAAAATGTAAATCGTGCTGAAGCATTTGTTGCTTTAAAAGTGTTGCAAGAAGAGTTTTCATACTCAGAAGAAGCAATTACTCTTCTAAAAGACGAAACAGCAAAAACACAACAGCTCTCCCACCCTAACATCGTTAAAGTGTTTTCAGCAGATTCCGATGGCGATTTATATTACGTCACAATGGAACTTGTTGAGGGAGAAACTTTAGAACAAATAATTAAACGCAACAAGCCCTCAGGCATGGCATTTAAAAAAGCGAAAGTGATTTTAGAACAGCTTGCTGATGCTCTTATATATGCACATTCAAGAGGGGTGATTCATAATGACCTCAAACCATCCAATATCATATTTGACAGTAATGGGGACTTAAAAGTACTCGACTTTGGTATCGCAAAGCATAAAAACATTGAAGATGCGTATGCCGTTAGAAGTAATGTTGAGTTGGGCGATATTGGCGGTTATACACCGACCTACGCAAGTCCTGAACAACTAAATGGTGCCAGTGCTACCGTTAAAGATGACGTGTTTTCATACGCATGTATTGCGTTTGAACTATTAAGTAGTAAACATCCATTTAATCGAGTTGCAGCCGATAAACTACCAAAGAGTACCACTGCTAAACGTCCAAGCAATTGTCCACTTTGGTTATGGCAAAGTATAAATAATGCACTATCGTTAGAAACGTCACAACGACAAAGTTCTTTATTACCTATTTCTAAAAAACTTAAGTCTAATTTAAAGCCAGCGATCGGTTTAGTCGCTGCATCCGTTATTTTAGTTATTGTAGCTATTCAATATCAATTAGCTAACACTGTGCAAGTGAAGCAACTAGAGGCAAAACTTGATAATGCGAACGCAATTAATCAACAAGTAGAAACCTGGATGTCTTGGAATGGGCCTCATATTTTAGATAAGTTAGCTGAAATTCCTCCGCAGTACGAAGTATTAAAGCAGGGCCTATTAAGAGTAAATCAAACGAGCATATTAGGCAGTTTTGATAAAAGAGCTAATAACTTTAATAATAATAATTCAAATAAATTTAAAGATTTTGATAAAACAATTTCAATCTACTCTAAAGCTCTCGACTACTACCCTGACTCAGAAAAACTTTCAGTGCAGTTAGAGAGCATCCTAAGAGAGCGTCAGTCAATAATTTTTGATATCACATCGAGAATTAATTTATTGTTAGAACAGTCTCGTTATAACGAAAGTGACAATAATAATATCCCGCAGCTAATTCAAGACTTAAAAGAAGTTGATAATACCTACGTGTACGAGCCCTCTTCCTTACATTTTGATAATTTTAAAATAGCGTTAGACAAAGCAGTAGAAGAAGATGACGTAATTGCGCAAAAAGCACTCTTAAATGTTGGTAAAGCGATATTTACCAGCAATCAAAAAGCTGAACTCCTTTTCGCAAATTTACTCAAAAGAGAATCTGCAATTGATGCACTGACCTTTTATCAGAAAAAATTAGCGATAGGTGAGCAAATTACCTACCCACTCTCGGATGCTATTGTTTTTTATCAACCAAGATTTCAACGTTACTCTGAACAATTGGAAGGTATTGAGGATTACAAGCAGCTACTAGAGTTTGAAGAACTTATTAATTTAGAGTCTGCTGATCTACCAACTGATTTCCCTCTTCTAGTGACATTAAAACAAGATTTGTCAAAGCGATATATTACAATGGCTAATACTCTAATGAAGCAAAAAATGTACCGAACTGCGGAGCAATTAGTCGAAAGAAGTGAGGCCATTACGCAGTCGTTAGACAGTCGTTAGACAGTCGTTAGACAGTCGTTAGACAGTCGTTAGACAGTCGTTAGACAGTCGTTAGACAGTCGTTAGACAGTCGTTAGACAGTCGTTAGACAGTCGTTAGACAGTCGTTAGACAGTCGTTAGACAGTCGTTAGACAGTCGTTAGACAGTCGTTAGACAGTATGCTGTAAATAAAATAGTTAGGCTACTAACTCAGAGTTTGTTTAGATGATGAGCGTAGCAATAAGAAAATAACTATAATTGAATATATGGTGGATACATATTAGACTATCCACCGCTTTTTAAACGAGAGTCAAGGACGACGAGTTGAGCTTTTAAGACACTCCTCCAAGATTTTTCGTAACCTTCAACATTTTTAAATTACTTAATGGAGTATCGATGAAAAACTTAAGCGCACTTGCAGCCATCCTATTACTAAGCGGTTGTTCAACCACCTCAACAGTTGATAAAGTCGTCACTGAGGTTGTTACCGAAGCCAAAGTAGATGTTGAAGAAGTTGTAGCACCAATTTCATTAACCGTTATTACGACTCCCGCAGATGCTCGCGTTCGTATTATGAACATAAACCCGGTCTATCAAGATGCCATTGAGCTAAAAGAAGGCAAATACGATATTGAAGTCAGCAGAGCTGGATACCAAACCTACAGAAAATGGGTCGTTGTTGACAAAAAAACTATTTTAACTGTTGGATTAGATGAAGCACTAACAAGTCAATCTGAACAGTAAGCCATTTATACTGTTAAGTAACCTGAACTCTGAGTAACCTGAGTTCTGCTTAAGCGATAACTAATGCGTTAAGCTCTACGTCAGTTAAATTAAGGTGTGGCTTCTTTTCTTTCAAGCAATAAGCCACCAATCCAGCGACTAAATTCAACATAAAGCCGTTCATACTCCGATGTCTTGAATGTTCAATGAAGGATATGTTCTTGAGCTGGTCATTAATTGTTTCGATTATAAAGCGTTTTGAAAGCATTGCTCTATCCCATAATGACATCGCTTTTGCCTTCATATTTTTGCGAACCGTCGTAATGAGCTTTACCCCTTTATCGAGTAAATCGGCTTCTAAAGCTTTACTTAAATACCCTTTGTCACCATATAATTTATCCGTCAGGCAGCTCGCTAACTCACGCACTGGTTGAGTATCATGTACATTTCCTGTTGTCACTTTCGCAGCAACAATTTCACCATGGTGATTAACGATTAAATGTAGCTTGAAGCCATAAAACCATCCCATTGTTCCTTTGCCACGCTGGGCTATTCCATCAAAGGTTTTGTGTCTTGGAATACGAATATTATGGCACACTTTAATACATGTGGAGTCAATGAATTCAACGCCTGTGGGTTTACCTTTAAGTGAAGTAAAATAGGCACACATCGGCACAATTACCCTTGGCATAACGGCTAAAAATAGTGTGTAACTGAGCAAGTTGGGAAATTCACTTTTGTACATAAGTGATACATAGCCAAGGTAGTAATTTTTGAAATCTCGGTGATGTGACATATGAAAACTAATAACAATAGTCATAATTTCACTGGTCGTCATACGTCCTGAACGCTGACGTTTTTGGGTGCCATCTTCGAGTAATTGTTTTTCCCATTGGGGTATAAATACTTTGCAAAAATCATCGACATCGCAAAATAATTCAACTAATTTAATCATGCCTGTTCCTTGCTTATCCAATCGTTTTTGGTCGAAAGATCGGATCTCGGAACAGGCATTTAGTTCAATTTCTTAAACGAGATTCAGGTTGAGTAATATATTATTTACCAAAGTGCATATTCTCCCCAGCTTTGATCACCCAATGGCACTAACTTTGATCACTTATTCTCATTAAGCTTTGATCACGAAAATCACTCTATAATGATCACTTTTGTGTTCTTAATGATTTTGCCGATCAAAGCTTAATGCCACTCGTAACCGAGTTCACGTTTTATCATTTTTGTAGGTATGTTAAACCGTTATCTAAATCATTTGATGAGGATAACAATAATGTCAACAAGACCTATATCTATGAGTAAATTACATGCTATTTTACGGCTGAAATATTCAGCAAAATTATCCCATCGAGAGATTGCTAGAAGCTTAAATATCTCCCCTGGCACTGTGGCTAATTACGTTAAAAAGGCCAATGAGTTAGGGTTAAACCAATGGCCGTTACCTGAAGATAAACAACACGGTACTTTTCTTAATACAAAAATCAGGGACTTCTCAACCCGTCAAAAAAGATACCCAACACCTGACTGGCTCACCATCAATAAGGATTTAAAGCAGCACAAACATTTGACGTTGCAGTTAGTCTTCGATGAATTGTGTGAGAAAGTCGGTGAGCCTTATTACAGCTATAGCCACTTCTGCCGCGCCTACCGGCAATGGTTAGGAAAACAACGGTTGTCGATGCGTCAGCATCATAAAGGCGGTGAAAAGCTGTTTGTGGATTATTGTGGCCCTACGCTGACCATCACGTGCCCTACAACACAGGAAACACGACCTGCTCAAGTGTTTGTTGCCGTGCTCGGCGCATCAAATTATACCTATGCTGAGGCAACGTATAGTCAACAACTTGAAGATTGGGTGATGAGTCATGCCCGTTGCTTTGCATTTTTAGGCGGTGTTCCAGAGCTTATAGTTACTCCGTTCCATTAATTAATGTATTTACCTATCTCATTAATACATGGAATATGCTTCTGTTGATCACGAATATTTGAGCGGAAACAATCAATGTTTGTAACAAGACTTTCGGATCAACAGAAGTTATTTGTTTCAATACGCATACTCAGGGATTGTCGTAATGCCGACTATCTATAAGACCTGCGAGAAACACTATTAGCCTCTATCTATTCTTTCACTTTACCTCTAGGAGGCCCAAAATGGAAGCCTTTAACGTCTCAGATTTTGCTGCCCTTATCGGGATCGATTGGGCCGACCGTAAACACGATATTTGTGAAATAAATCGCGACACAAATACACAACATTTAAGTGTGATTTCCTCTGAGCCTAAGTCAATTAATGCATGGGCGCTTGGGTTAAAACAACGCTACAACGGCAGATCTGTTGCTGTCGCGTGTGAGCTAAAAAAAGGCCCACTTATATATGCACTCAGTAAATTTAAGCACATTGTATTATTTGTGATTAACCCATCAAGTGTTGCTAAATACCGTGCTGCATTTACGCACAGCGGGGCGAAAGATGATCCTACTGATGCAATTATTCAAGTTGAAATCTTACAACTTCATATGGATAAATTAACGGTTATTAGGCCGGATTCAGAGGACGTTAGGTGTCTTGCGCAGCTTGTCGAATACAGACGTAAACTAGTACAAGATCGTGTTAATTTAACCAATAAAATAGCCACAACGCTAAAAAATTATTATCCCCACGTGATTGATTGGTTTAAAGAAAAAGACACTCAAATATTCTGTGACTTCTTACTGCGCTGGCCCTCTCTTGCTCACGCTAAAAAAGCGAGGAAACAAACACTACTCGACTTCTTTAATCAACATAATTCCCGCTACCCACTCGTTAATGAAAAGCGGATAAAAGAAATAAAAGATGCTGAAATTCTCACCGAAGATATGGCGGTGATCACGCCAAACTTATTACTTATTGAATGCCTCGTTCCGCAACTTAAACAGCTAATGTTGGCAATAACACGATTTGATGACGAAATTAAAACACTTTATAAGCAACATACAGATCGCGCTATTTTTGATAGTTTACCTGGGGCGGGGCCACAATTAGCACCTCGATTATTAGCCGCTATGGGGTCAAATCGTGACCGCTATAAGTGCGCCGCTGACATACAAAAATACGCAGGCATTGCTCCAGTAACCGAACGCAGTGGCAAAAAGGAATGGATACACTGGCGATACTCATGCACTAAATTTTTAAGGCAAACATTTGTGGAATGGGCTGGATTATCTGTGCGTTATTCATTTTGGGCTAAAGCCTATTATCGGCAGCAAGAAGCCAAAGGAAAACCTCATAATACCATCATCAGATCATTGGCATTTAAGTGGATACGAATCCTATTTAGGTGCTGGAAAACACATACGCCCTACGATGAATCAACTTACTTAACCGCATTGAAAAGTAAGGGATCACCGCTGTTAAAATTTGCGGTGGAAAGTGAGCTTTAGCGCTTGCTGTCCACCTCAGGGCGTGTTGTTATTCCCGACAACTTAAAAAGCGCCGTTAGTAAACCCTGTCGCTACGAGCCTGATTTAAACCCCACGTATCATCAATTAGCCGAGTATTTTAATGTCGCTGTCATACCGGCTAGACCTTATAAACCCAAAGATAAATCGAAGGCTGAAGTCGGTGTACAAATTGTTGAGCGTTGGATCATGGCACGTCTACGCAAGCAAACCTTCTACAGCTTAGCGCACCTAAATCAAGAAATAGCAAAGCTACTTGATGTAATGAACAATAAGGTCATGAAGCAATATCAACAGTCACGTAAACAGCTATTTGAGATGGTGGATAAAAGCGCATTAAAGCCATTGCCTGAAAAGCCCTATCACTATACACAAATCAAAACGGTGCGAGTACACATTGATTATCATGTTGAAATAGAAAAACATTATTACAGTGTGCCGTATCAGTGGGTTAAGAAACAATTACGCGCACACATAACCAATCAGCTAGTACAGCTTTATCATGACGATACCTTAATCGCACAGCATCCGCGCTCACATCGTTTAGGAGGGCATACAACACAGTCTCATCATATGCCTCTGGCGCATCAAAAACAGCATGAGCAGTCACCGATAAATTTACGCTCATGGGCATTAAGTATCGGGGAGTATACTCACCAAGTTATTGAGTTACAGCTCAGTGGACGGCGTCACCCCGAGCACGCTTATCGCGCCTGTTTAGGGGTGTTAAGTTTAGCTAAAACTTATTCAAAAGAACGGCTTGATCAAGCGTGTTATCGCGCAATCATAATGAATACGACAACACTCAAATCAATAAAGCAGATGCTGAAGAAAGGGTTGGATCAACAACCGTTACCCACACAGCAAACAGAGCCAGAAAAGCCAATAAAGCATGACAACATACGCGGCACACAGTATTACCATTAAGGAAATGAATCATGATAGACACCATTAACCAACAACTTCAACTACTCAAGTTATCCGGTATAAAACACGCATTAAAGCAGCAGCTTGAGCAGCCTAACTTATACCAAGAGCAAAGCTTTATAGAGCGCATCAGTTTATTGCTAACACATGAAATTGACACGCGTGAGCAAAGAAAAATCGACCGGCTCGTGCGACACGCTAAATTCCGCTTACCGGCTCAGTTAAATCAGCTGATTTACTCACCGGCACGTAATATAGAAAAAGCGTTTACTATATTCGATTAAAAGAACTACTTGAAAGCCTGTTTCTAGCACAAGCAGATGGTAGTTACCGGAAATTACTGGCGAAGTTAATAAAGTATGATCTACTGATCTTAGACGACTGGGGGCTTGAACCACTGAGTGCACAGCAACGAGGTGACTTACTCGAATTAATCGATGCGCGGTATGGGTATAAATCACACATAATTATAAGTCAGCTCCCGCAGGAAAACTGGCATGAGATGATTGGAGAATCAACCCATGCTGACGCCATTTTAGATAGGCTAATTCATGGTTCGATTAAGTTGAATTTAAAAGGAGAATCGATACGAAAACAGTTAAATAAATTGACTGATGATGATCAGTTAAGCTAATTTAAAAATGGCTCTACAAAATGATAAATCAGGTGATCAAAGTCATGAGAATACGCACCAAAGTTCAGGTTAAGTTAGCTCAGCAAACCTTCTATTTAGTCAAACGAGTAAAGACCCCCTATTCAACCAAAAATACACGATCCCACCTAAATTAACTGCAATGCATAACCACAGCACAAATATAAAACGACGTTTTTTAGATTTATGACGTAGTAATTGTTGTGCAAATAATGCGCCTGGCCAACCACCACACAGAGCAAGTAATTGCAACGTGCGCTCAGGCGTACGGTTTACTTTTTTATGTGCCGATTGTATTGCTTTGCGCTTATCCCAGGCATACATTAAAAATGTTAACTCACTCAAAATACTGAGATAAATTGGCATATAAAGAGCAATGTAGCTAAGCATGTAAGCTAGCCAAGTTAAAGCAATAAAAAGACTCGATATTGTTATTAAGGCTTTTTTTATCAATTAATTATCACCTATACTGAACGCACAGAATTTAAAAATAAGAGTTAAATTATGACACATTTTAAAGCGTTATTCTTAGCGTTGCTCCTCTGTTCATTTACTTTTAGTTACGCGGGCGAAAACAACTTAACCCTCGATAAAGAGCTAGCAATATTTCAGCCTTACTTAGGCACTTGGCAAACCGACTTTAAGGTAGTCTCAGGCGCAAAGCCAGTTCAGGATGTCGGCAGGTGGGAACGTACGCTAAACGGTAAAGCTATTCGTACTATGCACTCTATTAATGAGGGTGAGTATGGCGGCGAATCGACGATTTTTTATGATAGCAAAAAAAAGTCACTCGTCTTTTATTACTTCACAACAGCAGGTTTTTATACAAAAGGCACTATAACAGTATTAAGCCCGACTCAGTTTGTAGTCTACGAAGAAGTAACAGGCAGTAAAGAGGGAGTGACTAAGGTTAAGTCTACAAGTGATTTAAAAGACGATAAATTCATTGTATCAATCTCTTATTTAAAAAAGGGGGAGTGGACAAAGCCCGAACAACGTATTTATACACGCAGTACAAAAGCCGTTAAGTTTAAATAATCGCAATTTATAAACACAAAAAAGGCAGCCTAAGCTTAATGCCAGTCAGTTAACAGCTGACTGGCGTTTTTTATTGGGGTATTTACTGGGTTTTGGTTTCACACATCTCGGATACGCCCGCTCCTGTTTTATCGGTAATATGTGATGTTCAACTTGAGCTTGTAATTGCTCTATTGATTTAGGTATCCGTCCTGCATTTTCTATAAACATTGTATGAATAAGGTTAATAATACTAATAGCACACGTCGTAAAACTCAGGTGTTTTGCATATATTCCAGACTTTTTCTGCGCCATTTTCACCATCTGATATCGGAGCAAGTTATAGCTCAACATTACGCCCCATAATTCTTGCGCTATCATTTCAGGTTTCTTGCTGCGTAGCGTGAAGTGACTATTCAGTAACGTTTGTTTCATTTCTCGATAACCAAGTTCAATTTCCCACCGTTCACTATAGAGGTCAACAATGTCAGCCTTAGGGAAACGCATTGGATCAGTCAGTGAAGTGAGTATATTCACCTCTTTCCCCTTAACCGTTTTTGTGACTAGCCTGACTTCAATGCTCTGTGGTAAATCGTCGAACTTTTTTCTCGCTTGTGCTGTTGCTTTTAGCTTGATAAGTTTGTCTTGACGACCTGAAGAGCGAACAATTTCATATTGCGTGCCTTTTCTCATCGGTTGAAGCCAATGCCTATTTTCCCCAGCATGATGCCAACGATTGAGTAAGCCTAGAGAATAGAAGCCTCTATCAAATAACGTCAGTGAGTTATCGGGTGTTGCCTCGATTAAGTCTTCAGCCAACACCATTTCACTAGTACGACAACTATCAAAGGCGCTCCCCATTAATAAATGGCTAGTTAACTCCATCAAACACACCATGCGAACCTGAGGGAAAGCCGTGTCACCATGCTGATTTTTCCACACGGAGAATGCATGTTGATTTTCAGCAGTATCCGGTGTGCGCCAAATAACACCATCAACACCCAGTAGTGATAGCCCGCACCATGTGGGATGGTTCGCATCAGCATTCCACATTTGCTGACTTTTCTCAAAAACCTGTTTAACGGCATCAGCCCCAAGCCGCTGCCTAGCCTGTACAACCGCACTGGGTGCAACGAGTTCTTTTTTACCTGGTAAAGCGAGCCCTAATTTACTGACAATACTCCACAGTGGGTCTTCACGATAAAACGACATACAAATGACTGTCCAAACGGCCATCTCAACAGGAAGCCTTCTTTTCCTTATCGTCGCGACACCAGCGGTTTCAGCGCATTGTTTGATAAAGTCAGGACATAAAAAATCACTCAGTTGACCTAAGCCTTCTGAATTGGGTGCGTAGCTATTGGCAAGAGAAAGTGCGGTAGTGAGTTGCAAAATAAAAGGCTCCTGAATAAATTCAGAAGCCTTTATAAACTAACCAGAAGATCGGTCAATGGATCGTCAAATATTTCTTAACTGATCGGCATTAAGCCTAAGCTGCCTATTGTCATTTATAAAACCGTATTTATTTTACGTATTTTTTAAATGCATCATCTACTGGTGTATCAGCAAGGTGATTAGTGTAGTTGCTCATTACTTTTTGAGACAAGCCTACAATAATTTCAAGTAGTTGTTGCTTAGCGTAACCTGCGGCAAAGAATTTTTCGATTTGCTCATCGCTGATCACGCCACGTTCACGAGCTATAGTCGTTTCTGGTGTATGAGAAAAAGTCATTGCGATGTAATCTGTTAATTGATCTTGACCAGATCAACAATTAACCAGAGAGACATCGCAATGACTGAAAATGATAATGTTATTTCCATTGAAAAACCAGACAATCCGTTAGAGCAGTTGCTTAAAAGCGGGGCGCAGCAGTTGTTAGCTCAAGCGATTGAGGCTGAGTTGGCTGTTTTATTGGCTCAATACCAGCATGAGACCGTCGAGGGACTTCAGCGGATCGTCAAAAATGGTCACCAGCCTGAGCGTACGATCCAAACAGGCCTTGGTGATATTGAGGTCAAAATACCTAAAGTCAGGGATCGAAAAAAGGAAGGCATTAAATTCAATAGTGCCTTGATCCCGCCTTATCTGAAACGGACAAAAAATATCGAAGAGCTGATCCCATGGCTCTATTTACGAGGAATTTCGACGGGTGATATGCAGCCCGCTTTAGTGTCTCTTTTAGGCGAGCAAGCCAAAGGTTTGTCGGCCAATAGTGTCTCTCGGTTGAAATCCACCTGGGAAACGGAGTATCAGCAGTGGTCTAAACGTTCCTTGGCTAAACGTCGATATGTGTATATCTGGGCCGATGGGATTTACAGTAAAATTCGAATGGATGATAAGCTGTGCTTACTGGTAATTATGGGGGTAGATGAAACGGGCAGAAAGGAGCTATTGGCGGTGGTTGACGGGGTTCGTGAGTCTGAGCAGAGCTGGACTGAAGTGTTAAATCAGTTGCGCTCACAGGGTCTAACAATACCACCAAAATTGGCCATAGGGGATGGTGCGCTGGGGTTTTGGAATGCCCTCACCAAAGTATGGCCAACAACCCAACATCAACGTTGCTGGGTGCATAAAATCGCGAATGTGCTAAACAAAGTGCCGAAATCAATGCAACCTAAAATCAAAGCGAATTTACAAGATATCTGGATGGCAGAGAGTCGAGCTTCTGCTTATAAAGCGTATGATTTATTTGTTAAAAATTACTCAGTCAAATACCCAAAAGCGACGGATTGCTTGATGAAGGATAAAGATGAAATGCTGGCATTTTATGATTATCCTGCTGAGCATTGGATGCACATAAGAACGAGTAATCCGATAGAGTCAACGTTTGCGACGGTAAGGCTGAGAACGCATAAAGTGAAGAGTTGTGGCAGCCGGACAACCACCTTAATGATGGTTTTTAAACTCGCGCAGTCGGCAGAGAAAAAATGGTACCGCTTGCGAGGGTTTAAGCTACTGGCTGAAGTAATTACAGGGGTAAAATTTAAAGACGGCGAAAGAATAACTCAAGATCAAACAGAGCATCAAGATGAGCTCATACACCAGATTTGACAATAACTCCACGTTCACGTGTCATTGCAAGTGTAGTCTCACGAAGAGTTTCTAGCTTAGGGTTTTCAAGTGGTGTTTTGTTAACAAGTGCGTCAACAATACCTTGATCAACTTTCATTGCCGCTGCAATACCACTGTGAGCAGGAACACAGTAATGACAGTCGTGCTCTACGTTAATTGATTGCCATACTACTGTTAGCTCTTCTGCATTAAATGACGTTTTTTGAAACAAGTCATGCAGTACTTGGTAACCTTTAAGTAATGTTGGTGCTTCAGCCATTACTGCATGTAAGTTAGGAAGCATACCAAATGCTGCTACTGAATCAGCTAAAAGTGGTTTTGCTTCTTCTGGTGCATTTTCTGCCGTGTATAAAGTAAATTCTGCCATGTTTAGCTCCAAAAATAATTAGGTTTATGTAACTTCGAAACACATACCATTTGATTTTGAGCGACTGTTCAAGTTAAAATTGAGCAACTGTTCAAATTAATTGAGAATGAAATGGTTAATAAGGTTAAATTTGAACGCGAAAATGTTGTTCGTGTTGCCAGCCAATTATTTTGGGAAAAAGGCTTTCATGCAACCTCAACGCGAGACTTACAAGAAGCCGTTAATATGCGACCAGGCAGTATTTATTCTGCATTTGGTTCAAAAGAGGGGCTATATAGTGAGTCACTAAAAGACTATACGGTGCAAATGAAAAGCCAAATTGACGGTTTTTTATCTTCGTCAGACACAACCTTAGGTGGCTTACGTGCATTTGTAGAAAATGTGGTAATTAAAAACAAAGATTGTAGCCCGAGTGCAATCTGTATGTTAGTAAAAGCTAACAATGAGTTTACCGATAAAAACAGTAGTTTATATGAATTGAGTTTAGATTTAGCGGCTAAGTTTGAAGGTTATCTCACTGTACTTTTCGAGCAAGCAATAGCAAAAAATGAGTTGAGCGATAAATTAACAGCTATTGAGTACGCACGTTTTTTTCAGATTCAGTTTACAGGCTTACGTGGTTATTTTAATCGCCCAGGCGTTGAACTACAGGCCCAACCTATGATCAATCAAATGTTTGCGCTCATGAAAAACCTATAAACTGCTTGTTTTAATTAAAAAAGGCAGTAATTTAATTACTGCCTTTTTATTTTTTACGTTCAATATTACGTTTTTAACTTATTAAGCTCTGAATCTTGTTGCGTTACAAGCTTGTTGAGTACTTCACTGCTATCGCCTGCTTGTGCCGATAAATCGGATAGCTGCGAAGCTGCATCTGATATAAGTGTTAAATTACGATTTATTTCTTCAGTTACTAAACTTTGCTCTTCAGCTGCCGTGGCAATATGTGTAATTTGATTAGTTATTTCATCAACTTTAACCACTACACTGTGAAGAGCATCAAATGCAATTGAGGTTTCATCAACAGCACTTTGTGCGCGCACTACGCCTTTTTCTATTACAGTTGAGGCATTGCCAACTTCGTGTAACAAACTATCGATCAATTTACTGATATCGTCAGTCGATGAACGCGTTTTAGACGCAAGCGCTCTTACCTCATCAGCAACTACCGCAAAGCCTCGGCCATGTTCACCAGCACGCGCAGCTTCAATTGCCGCATTAAGTGCCAATAAGTTAGTTTGTTCTGAAATGGTGCGGATCACATCCAAAATTTGCGTAATATCTTTACTACGCGATGCTACTTTTTCAACCGCTTGGTTAGCTTCTTTAATTTCTTCAGACATAGTTTTAACTTGGCTCATCGCTGACGACAAACTCGACTCACTACTAACCACTAAGCCATTAATTTCATCTGCCTGCTGCGCTGACTGTTCTGATGCTCTGGCTACTTCGAGTGCTGTTGCGCTCATTTCGTTCATAGCCGTTACCACACTTTCAATTTCTTGAAATTGAGATTGCACATTTTGCTTTGTATCTATGGCAATGTGTTGCGCTATCTCGCCTTGCTGTTTGGTTTGCTCAGACACCGCTTTTAGTTCAGAAATTAAATCACGTAGTTTTGCTAAAAATCGATTAAACCCACCAGCTAATGCAATAAGTTCAGCGTGGCTATCAACATGCAATGTATGCGTTAAATCACCCTCAGAGCTTGCAAGGTTATCAACACGTTGTTGAATTTGTCGAAGCGGTGCAACGATGCCGCCAACCACTAATCTCATTATAACAAATGCAATTGCAGCTATAGCTAAACCGGTTACTAAAATAATAGACCCTAACGATGCTGCAGTTTCTTGCATGTTTTCAGCCAACGCTTCAGGACCTGCGAGCGCAAGTTCTGTTGGTACTTCAATAATTAAAGACCACTGCTTATTGGCAAGTTTAATATTGATAGGGTAATTAACAAGGTACTCGTTATTAACCTTAAAAATACCGCTTTGTCCTTTTGACTTTTCAATATCGTTGTACAGCGATGAGCTAATCGCTTCTTTTAGTGGACGCCCTAGTTTAGTTTTATAATGGCTACTGCCAACAATTAAGCCTATGTCACTCAATAATGTTACTTTTGCTTTACCGTTATAGAGTTGTTTAGAAAGCTGTTCAGTCATCACTTGAAAAGTAGGAAGTGTTAAGTCTACGCCAGCTAAACCAATAAACTGCCCAGATTTTAAAATTGGCACTGTTAATGACGTTAACATTACCGAATCACCAGACGGAATTTCGTAAAGGTAAGGCTCCATAATACATGGTGTGAGCGTATCCTTTGCACATAAGTACCATTCAGCTTCGCGAAGTCCAAATTCGTTCAAATTTGTTATATATTTGTCAGCTGCATTAGCCACTTTTTGCTGTTCTACCGTACCATTCTCGTCCCGAGTAATATAGACTTCGAGCGTGCCATCACCATCAACAGAATGCTTAAAGCCCCGCTGGAATTGAGCATCTTGTCCATCAAAAGCATTAGCTTCGAACTGAGAATAAATAGAAGATAAAAGTGTATTATTTTCTAAAATAGAGCGGTTTATGCTTACAACTGTATCTCTACTTAGCGTATTTTGTTTTGCAGCATCACCAAGTAATGCGGCTAATGAATACGGAACTCGGTAAGCCTCGTTAACAAAGCCAGCAATTCGTTCACCATATACTGCAGCATTAGCATTAAGTTTTTCTTCAACCTCAGCAACGATATACTCTTCAGATTTGCTCGCTAACTGCTCATTGCTTGATGATAATTGCCACCATAAAACACTAGAAAGTACCAATACTGTAATAAATATACTCCCGACGGTAAGCCAGAGTAACTTTTTTGCTAACGATATTTCCCGCATTCCATACACCTTTTGATTAAATCTACAGCTATAGTTTAGTAGTTTTAAAAAATGAAGCTATGAATATCATCAAACAATTTGAATTTAATACAATTAGTTGGGTTTTTACTGTTTTTTCAGGTATGCCGTAGTAATTGTCGCCATTATTAATAAGCAAACACTTACCCATAAACACGCACTAAGCCCATATACTTGAAAAACCCAACCAGAAAGCACCGTACCAAGCAAACGCCCTATCGCATTGGCCATATAATAAAAGCCAACGTCGAGCGACACCCCATCATTTTTAGCAAAACTTACTATTAAGTAACTGTGTAGCGATGAATTTACAGCAAATACACCACCAAAAATAAGTAAGCCTATTACAAGCGTAAAATGTACCGCTATATCCAATTGCATCAACAACGCTAAAATGCCAGTTACACCACTTAATAAAACGACCCACCAATACGCTTTTTTGACCGAATGTGAAGTTGAATCACCTTGCCCAGTTATTCGCGGTGCTTGCGATTGCACCAGCCCATAAGCAATTACCCACAAAGCCATAAAGCCGCTGACCCACCAATGATCCCAGTTAAACTGAGCGGCTAAGTAAACAGGTAGTGCAACTACAAACCATACATCGCGCGCCGCAAACAAGCATAAACGCGCTGCGCTAAGTAAGTTAATTGCCCGCGATTTAGAAAATAATTCTTTAAACTTAGGTTTGTTTTTAGCTTTACCAATATCGCCTTTTAAAAAAATTAAACTAATAACCCACGCAACACTAAGTAAAATAATTAGACTTATTAATGCCCCCACAAAACCAAATACAGTTAGTAATAAGCCGCCTAAAAAAAAGCCCACCCCTTTTAAGGCATTTTTAGAGCCGGTAAGTATGGCAATCCATTTATATAATTGGCTTTGCCCTGCATCGTCTTGTGGTACTAAATACTTAATGGCGCTCTTTGCGCTCATTTTATTTAAGTCTTTTGCTATGCCACTCAGTGCTTGCGCTGCCATAACATAGGCAACGGTTAGCCAATCTCCAGGAACGCACAACATGGCTAAAGCGACAAGTTGTAGCCCAAGCCCTACATTCATGGTTTTATTTAACCCTAAATGCGCTCCTAGCCAACCTCCAACTAAATTGGTGATCATCCCAAAAATTTCATAAAACAAAAACAACATGGCTATCGCAAATGCGCCATAACCCAACTGATGAAAGTACAGCACCACCAGCATGCGCAGTGCACCATCAGTTAAAGTAAATGCCCAGTAATTACCGGTAATTATTAAATATTGTTTTATAGAGCTTGGTAAACTAGCTAACTGCGCAAGCATGAATTTAAACCTTTTTAAACGAGATTAAACCACATCACTTTGTGCAACTTTAAGCATTAGCTCAGCAGTACGGTTTGCATAACCCCACTCGTTATCGTACCAAGCGTATAGTTTAAGTTGAGTGTTGTTAATTACCATGGTTGAAAGCGCATCTATGGTGCAGCTGCGCGGATCTGTTTTGTAATCTATAGATACAAGCGGCTTTTCTTCGTAGCCTAAAATGTCTTTTAGCTCGTTATTTGCAGCGTCTTTAAACCACGTGTTTACTTCGTCTTGTGTAACACCTCGCTCGAGCTCAAAAACACAATCGGTAATTGATGCGTTAGTAAGAGGTACACGCACGGCGTGGCCGTTTAATTTACCTTTTAGCTCAGGGAAAATATGCGTAATAGCCGTTGCACTACCGGTTGTAGTAGGTATTAAACTTGTACCGCACGAACGCGCACGGCGTAAATCTTTATGAGGGGCATCAATAATTGTTTGAGTATTAGTAATGTCGTGAATAGTAGTCATTGAGCCGTGCTTAATGCCCACTTTTTCTTGCAGTACTTTTACTATTGGCGCTAAACAGTTAGTAGTACACGAGGCGGCTGTAACAATTTTATGCTCACGTGGGTTATAAAGATCATCGTTTACACCCATTACTACATTTAAAATACCGTCTTCTTTTACAGGTGCGGTTACCACAACACGCTTAACACCTTGTGCTAAATATTGATTTAACAGCTCGGTGGTTTTCATTTTACCGCTGGCCTCTATTACTACATCGCAATCAGACCAATCAGTTTCGTTTATGGTTTTGTTGTTGGTAACTGCAATCGTGTGTTTGCCCACACTAAAGCTATTATCATCACTAGAAACCTGTTGTGCTAAGCGCCCATGTACTGAGTCAAACTCAATTAAATGTGCGTGGGTTTTAGCATCGCCCGCTACATCATTTACTTTAATAAACTTTATTTCTGGCCAATCAACTGCTGCACGCAGAGTTAAACGTCCCATACGGCCAAAACCGTTAATACCTACTTTAATAGTCATAATTAAATACCTTTAATAAGTTAATTTATTAGTTAGTTACAGCAGCTAGTCATACGTTCAGGGCGATTACCCATAGCGTTTAAGCGCGTTAAATCATTTTCATAAAATGAAGGGTTAGCAGTAAGCGTTTGCGTTAATACATTTTTAGCCCACTCTGGCAGGGCTTTATTAATACTGTAATAAACCCATTGATTTTGTTTACGGTCGCTCAATAATCCGCATTGTCTTAACTGTGCTAAATGGCGAGACACTTTAGGCTGGCTTAGCTCAAGTGCAGCAACCAGTTCGCATACACATAGCTCTTCTTGATGACTAATAAGCAGCATTGCTTTTAAACGTGTATCGTCCGCTAGGCATTTATAAAATTGAAGTGGGTTGAATTGTTCCATACTGTCCTCACTGTGCTTATGCATACACAATAAAACAAAACAACAATATATGGAATAGTGAATATACGATTTATCGTATATTTAATTTTTATGCCTTAAACGCAAAAAAGCACACAACGACTAATTGTCGTTGTGTGCTTTTATAACTTTTCTTCATTTAGTTATTAAATAACTGAAAGCTCTACTTCAATATTGCCACGTGTTGCGTTTGAATATGGGCATACTTGGTGTGCTTTATCTACAAGCGTTTGCGCTGCAGCTTTATCCATATCACCTAGTGATACAGCAAGTTTTACTGCAATACCAAAACCGCCTTCAATAGCACCAATAGACACTTGTGAGTCAATATGCGTATCGCTTGGTAGTGCTATTTTTTCACTACCTGCTACAAATTTAAGTGCACCAATAAAACACGCTGCATAACCTGCGGCAAATAATTGCTCAGGGTTAGTGCCTTGACCGTCGTCTCCGCCTAAACCTTTAGGTGTTGATAACTTTACATCTAAACGACCATCATCAGATTTAGCTACGCCTTCGCGGCCACCAGTTGCAGTTGCTTTTGCTGTGTAAGCTACGTTTTGTAATACATTCATAATGAACTCCAAAGTTTAGTAATTAATTTAGTTTGTGTGCAAAATAATAGAACAAGTAATTAGAGATTGCAAATACTTTGCATGCAAATTAAAATGGCATGTATCAAAATAAAGGATAACGTTATGCCGTTTGAGCAATTAAAGTTAAAAAATCAGTTATGTCATCGGTTATACATGGCATCTAACAGCATTGCGCGTGCGTATCGCGAGCCTTTAAACGAGCTAAATTTAACTTACCCGCAATACGTAGTAATGATGGCCCTGTGGGAGCAAGACGAAATAACAATTGCAGAGCTAATAGATAAAACCGCGATAGATGGCGGTGCAATGACCCAAATACTTAAAAAAATGAGCTACAAATCATTACTGGCTGTTATTAAAGATGAGCACGACAAACGCAAACGCTTAGTGCAGCTAACCCAACATGGCCAATCACTTAAGTTAAAAGCGGCCGATATTCCTAAAAATATTTTATGTAAATTTGATAGTGTAGATGCAACACAAGCGAAGCAGTTAATGCAGCTGCTCGATTTAGTAGTAAACGACTTAGCCGATTAGACTCTTAATTTTTAAACAATAAACGTGTTTTAAAAGGTTTTAAAAATGACTCTAAAAAATTACTATTTGCTGCGGCGTGCAGCACGGCACTTTTAGGTAGCAGCGCCGTAACTGCTAACACCGCTGGCCAAAATGCTGATTTAAAAACAGTAGCCACATTTGATGCGCAGCACCCACCGGGCAACATTGCTATTACCCCATCGGGCAGAAAATTTTATCTGTACATGGCTTTTTTGGCCAAAAGCAAAAAATTATGGAGCTTTTAAGCGATGGTACAACTAAGCCCTACCCTAATGAAGAGTGGGCATACGCGTACAATAACGGTAAAGGTTTTTACGACGTACTTGGCATAAACGTATCAAGCGATGGCGTGTTATGGATGCTTGACACTTCAGGGCCCGATCACGCTGGGCGCTTAGTAGGTTAGGATACAAACAAAGAGCAACTGCACAAAATTATTTATCTGGCTAAACCGACCATTACCGACACCTCGTTTTTAAACGATTTAGTCATCGATAATAAGCATGGCGTTGTATACATTGCCGACACAGCCCAAGGCAGCCAAGCCGCTATTATTACGGTAAACCTTAAAACAGGTGTAGCACGCAGAGTATTACAAAATAGCCATTACACCACCGCCGAAAATATCGATATGGTTATTGATGGGCGCACAATGAGCCTTGGCGGACAACCTGCCCGCTTAGGTGTTAACCCTATTACGCTTGACCCTAACGAAGACTGGCTTTACTTTGGCTCAATGTCGGGCACGTCGGTTTACCGCATTGCCACCAGCGATATAAATAACGAGAGCCTTTGGGCTAAAGCGCTTGAAGACAAAGTTACGCGTTACGGCACTAAGCCAATTTCAGACGGTATTATTGTTGATGGCGGCGGTAACGTATATGTAACCGACATAACCAATGGCGCAATTGGCGTAGTTAAACCCACTGGCGACTACGAAGTATTATTTAAAGACGAACGTTTGAGCTGGCCTGATGGTTTTAGCTACGGGGCTGATCATAAAATATACTTTACCGTTGACGATTTACATAATTCGCCTGCACTTAATAATGGCAAAAATCAAAGCCACGGTAAGTTTAAAGTAATGTCGTTCAAGCCTTTAGTAAAAGGAAAAGTAGGCCGTTAATTTATTTTTTAAGTGACTGTATTTTTTAAAAAGCCTTGCACATTTAAGTGACCCAATAGTTGCAGGGCTTTTTGTTAAAAACACACCACTCTGGTGCATATTTTAAAAATACTTCACCGCTTTGGTGCTAATGCTTTAGTACGTATTTACACTTAAATACTAAACGCCTGATTTCTATTCATAAAATGTTCAAGTTAATGTTGGCATACTTCTTCCTATAAACTGATGTATTCAGTGAAAATACCAAGGAAAAACCATGTTCAACCTATACCATACCCTTTACCTTTTATGGCGTTTAGACATTAGCGTTTGGCAAGTTAATGATCCAACAAATACCCATACCACCGCTGACAAAGAGCGCGTCTATGTTAAGTAACATCGTATTGTGTAAAGGCTTGGCATAAAGCTTAAATGTAAAAACCTACTTTAGGCTAAGCTTTTGCACACTATGAAATTTATGTGTACATTTTAATTAAACTTCAAATTAATCGTTCAATATAAAAACAACCCCCTTGTAATAAACTCCACATATAAAAACATCGAAAAATTAGTAAAAACACTGCGTTTATAACTTTGCAAGCAACCCTATTGCGTTGTATTGTTGCACCCTATTGAAAAATTTTAGTTGGAACGTGTATGCACGCTTTGGAAGTTAATTTTGATGGCTTAGTTGGCCCTACTCACAACTACGCTGGTTTATCGTATGGTAATGTTGCCTCGTTAAATAACGCAGCAAGCTTTTCAAATCCTCAAGAGGCTGTACTTCAAGGCCTTGAAAAAATGAAAGCCATGCACGACAAAGGCCTAACTCAAGGTGTATTTGCCCCTCATGCGCGCCCCGACTTAAACGTACTGCGCCGCTTAGGCTTTACCGGTAATGATGCACAAGTAATTCATAAAGCATTTAAAGCTGATCCTATTTTATTACGCGCGTGTTATTCAGCGTCAGCAATGTGGACAGCCAATGCCGCTACGGTATCGCCATCTCCTGATACAACCGACGGCAAAGTACATTTTACTTCAGCTAATTTAAATAATAAGTTTCATCGTTCATTAGAGCCTGCAACCACTACACGCTTATTAAAAGCGATGTTTAACAACGACAAATACTTTGCGCACCATACCCATTTACCCGACCAAGGCTTTTTTGGCGACGAAGGTGCAGCAAACCATACTCGTTTTTGTGACAGCCACGGCGAGCAAGGCCTTGAAATGTTTGTATTTGGTGCCAGCGCGTTTAACAGCCAATTACCAAAACCAGCTAAATTTCCTGCAAGGCAAACACTCGAAGCCTCAGAAGCAATTTGCCGTTTACATAACTTAAAAGATTCAAGCCAAATTTTACTACAGCAAAATCCAGACGTAATAGATCAAGGCGTGTTTCATAACGATGTAATTGCAGTAGGTAACGCCAACGTATTACTGTGCCACCAGCAAGCATTTTTAAACCAAGCTTTGGCACTGCAAGATATTCGCGAAGCGTATGTGGGCAATAAAGAATTTTACATTATTGAAGTACCTACCGATAAAGTAAGTATTACCGACGCTGTAAGTAGCTATTTATTTAACAGCCAGCTAGTGAGCCTTGAAGATGGTTCAATGCTGTTAGTGGCACCACAAGAGTGTAAACGCAACAGCGCAGTTAACGCCTACATTGAAGAAATGATCATGGCTGATAACCCAGTAAACCAAGTACAGTTTTTTGATTTACGCCAAAGTATGCAAAATGGTGGCGGCCCAGCTTGCTTGCGTTTACGTGTAGCCCTTAACGAGCAAGAACTTGCTGCAGTAAACCCAGAGGTTATTTTAACTGATACTAAATACACACAACTGTGTGACTGGGCAAAACGTAACTACCGCGACAAATTAGGTGCAAGTGACTTTGCAGACTCAGCTCTACTCACCGAGAGCTACCAAGCACTTGATGAGCTAACGCAGCTACTTAATTTAGGCTCAGTGTACGACTTTCAATTAGAAGGTTAATACCTCAGCCTACACAAAGGCTAATACAAAAATAGCGAGCCAAGGCTTAATGCCAGTCAGTTAACAGCTGACTGGCGTTTTTTATTGGGGTATTTACTGGGTTTTGGTTTCACACACCTCGGATACGCCCGCTCCCGTTTTATCGGCAATATGTGATGTTCAACTTGAGCTTGTAATTGCTCTATTGATTTAGGTATCCGTCCTGCATTTTCTATAAACATTGTATGAATAAGGTTAATAATACTAATAGCACACGTCGTAAAACTCAGGTGTTTTGCATATATTCCAGACTTTTTCTGCGCCATTTTCACCATCTGGTATCGGAGCAAGTTATAGCTCAACATTACGCCCCATAATTCTTGCGCTATCATCTCAGGTTTCTTGCTGCGTAGCGTGAAGTGACTATTCAGTAACGTTTGTTTCATTTCTCGATAACCAAGTTCAATTTCCCACCGTTCACTATAGAGGTCAACAATGTCAGCCTTAGGGAAACGCATTGGATCAGTCAGTGAAGTGAGTATATTCACCTCTTTCCCCTTAACCGTTTTTGTGACTAGCCTGACTTCAATGCTCTGTGGTAAATCGTCGAACTTTTTTCTCGCTTGTGCTGTTGCTTTTAGCTTGATAAGTTTGTCTTGACGACCTAAAGAGCGAACAATTTCATATTGCGTGCCTTTTCTCATCGGTTGAAGCCAATGCCTATTTTCCCCAGCATGATGCCAACGATTGAGTAAGCCTAGAGAATAGAAGCCTCTATCAAATAACGTCAGTGAGTTATCGGGTGTTGCCTCGATTAAGTCTTCAGCCAACACCATTTCACTAGTACGACAACTATCAAAGGCGCTCCCCATTAATAAATGGCTAGTTAACTCCATCAAACACACCATGCGAACCTGAGGGAAAGCCGTGTCACCATGCTGATTTTTCCACACGGAGAATGCATGTTGATTTTCAGCAGTATCCGGTTCAACACCCAGTAGTGATAGCCCGCACCATGTGGGATGGTTCGCATCAGCATTCCACATTTGCTGACTTTTCTCAGAAACCTGTTTAACGGCATCAGCCCCAAGCCGCTGCCTAGCCTGTACAACCGCACTGGGTGCAACGAGTTCTTTTTTACCTGGTAAAGCGAGCCCTAATTTACTGACAATACTCCACAGTGGGTCTTTACGATAAAACGACATACAAATGACTGTCCAAACGGCCATCTCAACAGGAAGCCTTCTTTTCCTTATCGTCGCGACACCAGCGGTTTCAGCGCATTGTTTGATAAACTCAGGACATAAAAAATCACTCAGTTGACCTAAGCCTTCTGAATTGGGTGCGTAGCTATTGGCAAGAGAAAGTGCGGTAGTGAGTTGCAAAATAAAAGGCTCCTGAATAAATTCAGAAGCCTTTATAAACTAACCAGAAGATCAGTCAATGGATCGTCAAATATTTCTTAACTGATCGGCATTAAGCCAAGGCTCGCTATTTTTATTTGTGTTTATGTTAATACATATTTAGGTATCTTTGTTAACAATTACTGCCGATGCCATAGACTCAGATATATGCAGTGTACGCTGCGGAAACGGAATACTCAGCCCTGCGCCTTCAATAGCTTCTTTAACACGTTTATTTAAATCCCACACAGTTTGCCAATAATCACCATTAACAGCCCACGCACGTAATTGAATGTTTACTGCGCTTTCGCCTATTGATGTCACCATTACTTTAGGTGCAGGCTCTGCGAGTAATCGGCTCTCTGATGCGGCTAATTCTTTAAGTACATTTAAGCCAACGTCAATAGAGTCGGCATACGAAATACCCCCCACTATATCCATTCGTTTTTTGCTATTACGGGTAAAGTTTTTAATATTGCCACCCCACACTTTGCCGTTAGGCGATGCGATATAAAGACCGTCGGTGGTTTTAAAAATAGTGGTAAACAAGTTTATTTCACTCACAGTACCAAGCGTGCCACTGGCATCAACAAAGTCGCCTATTTTAAAAGGTCTGAGTATTAGCAGCATAATACCCGCAGCAATATTGCTCAGCGTATTTTTAAGGGCTAAACCAATCGCTAAACCAGCAGCACCCATTAGCGCAATTAAGCTTGCCGTATTAACGCCAAAAATATCTAAAATAAATAGCCCACCAATTATATAAACTAAATAACCAGCAATACTCGATAAAAGAGGAAGCAGCGTACTATCCACTTTTTTTAATGGCGATTTAGCGTTTTTAATCGCTTTTTTAACCGAGCGTGCAATTAAGGCACTCGCAATTAAAATCACCAACGCTAAAATCACTTTGTACCCTAAAGTGATGATTGTTTCTGAATGGCTTTGCCAAAACGCTAAGAGTTTATCTTTCATGTTTGTTCCGATAAATGTTGCTGACACTCAGCAAAATAATGGTTAAATCTAATAAAAACCGACTTCAAAAGAAGTGGCGCGAGTATATAGAATAAAAAATTTAAACCTATCTTTTTTAATCACTTATTTCAATTTTAATAACGGCTTAAAAACCATGATGATTGAAGTACAAAACACACCTATTTATCGCTAATTTATAGCGACTATTCAATGTAGGTTAATCGTTTATTGGTATGGTGACTTTAAGTTTTTAACGTTCATTAAAGAGGTTATCTATGGCAAAAGAAAAAATAGTACTCATAACCGGCGCTTCAAGTGGCATTGGTGAAGCAACCGCAAAAACCCTTGTAAATAATGGTCATAAAGTAATACTTACCGCTAGACGCGAAGATAAGTTAACTGAGTTAGTAAAGTCGTTAGGCTCAAATAATGCGCTGGGCGTAGCCGCAGATGCAACCGACTTTACCGCGCTTGAAAACGTAGTTACCAAAGGCATTGAAAAGTTTGGCCGATTAGATGTGGCCTTTGCTAACGCAGGCATGGGCGTTTCAAACGCAGGCACCGAAAAAGGTGACCCAGATGAATGGTCAGCGATGATCGACATAAACATTAAAGCGCTGCTGTGGACTGCAAAATTAACACTGCCGCATTTACGCCAAAACAAAGGTCACTTTATATTAACCAGCTCAGCTGCTGGTCGTAAGCCACTAGGAGGCTCTATTTATGGGGCAACTAAATGGTTTGCTTATGGCTTTGGACAAAACTTAGCTGTAGTGGTCAACTAATTTTGGCCACAGTTTTAGAATCTTGATATCTAACCTCAGATTCATTTGGCGCTAAACCGGCATTATAATGATGCGGCCTAACATTATTGTAATATCCATTTATGTAATCACTAACGCTATATTTAGCGTCTATAAAATTTCCATATCCACTCTTTGGCATCCATTCCGTCTTAAAGCTTCTAAAAAATCGCTCCATTGGCGCATTATCCCAACAGTTTCCACGCCTGCTCATACTTTGTGTGATTTTATAGCGCCATAAACGTTGGCGATATTTTAAACTTGTATAATGACTACCTTGGTCAGAGTGAAACATCAGTCCTGTCGGTTTTCCTCTGCTTTCATACGCGAGTTCAAGCGCTTTTAGCGTTAAATTAGTATCTGGTGATAACGACATTGCCCAGCCAACCACTTTGCGTGCAAATAAATCAATAACCACGGCTAAATAAGCCCAGCGATTGCCCGTCCAAATATACGTCACATCACCGCACCACACGGTATCAGGCTCAACAACATCAAACTGTCTATCAAGCAGGTTTGGGATTTCAAGGTGTTCATTACCACCACGTTTATATGAATGTTGAGGTACTTGGCAGCTTTCGAGCTTTAATTTAACCATTAGCTTAGCTGCACGATAACGGCTCAATTCAAAATCATTGTTCGTTGCTATCGCTGCGATTGTCCGTGCCCCAGCTGAACCACCACTCATCGCATGTATTGCTTTTACTTCAGCCTCTAACCTTGCTTGCTCAGGTGTCGGCGCTGTATCCCGTATGGCCCAGTACTTATAGCTGCTGCGATGCACATTGAATACGCTACACAGCAGACTAATTGGATAACGCTCTCGTTGATTTAACTTCTCGATTAACGAGAATTGTTCAGGGAGTCGGACATCAAGAGAGCGGTAGCCTTTTTTAATATATCCTTTTCTAATTCAATGCGTTGTATTTGCTTTTTAAGCTCACGGATTTCAATTTGTTCGGGCGTCATTGGTGAAGCTAAGGGTGTCTGACCATTACGTTCTTGCTTTAATTGAGTTACCCATTTACTGACGGTTGATTTACCAACACCCATCGCTTTGGCTGCATCTTCTTGCGTATAACCTTGGTCAACGATAAGCTGAGCCGTTTCTAATTTAATTGCTGCAGAATATGTTGCACGTTTTAATTTCGTCATTTTTTCACCCAAATTTGTATGCTTATTAGCATAACATTTCTTTCTTAATGGGTGGCCAAAATCACTGTACCACTACACACGTGCTGCTATTGAGGTTGATGCAGGTATTAAAATTAATTTGAAAAAGTTAAATAAAAGGGTTAGGTGCCATAAGCAAAAAATTATCAATGATAATTTATTATCCGTTTTAATCATGCACTGTTCTCAGCCCGATGCAACTGGCTCTAAAACTGGCGGTTTAGATATAGGTGATATAACTCTGGGTACAGTGAAGCAACGGAATAATTTAAAAAATGGAAGCCTGTACGTAAACTATGAGCAAGGTGAGTTTACTTCTCCACTAGACTTAATTAGTGATAAACAGTCAAAACGGAACTTGGAATTAGCATCATTTCGAAGCTCTTTATTAGTAGCAATACTAAAGCCGTTTGCACAAAAGTATACGGATATTGATTTTGGTGATGATAAACACCCACTAGAAGATTTTTTGAAAGCAGGTCTGCCAAGCTTCCTAGCTGAATCCTTGAAGCTTTATCAAAAGGCTTCTTAAAATAAAAGTAGAGATGACAATAGAAATTTACTAGAAACGTATCTTTTAAAAGCTTTAGAAACGTTTCTAACCCCATTTCCAGCTTATTTAATACCACACTTGCAACATTCACGCGACTAAAACACCGCATACGCTCTTAGGGGGCGTTGTGGCGTTTTTAGCTTTCTAGTAAAAAATCACCCAGTATCACCAGTAATTCGGTTTCGTTATCGCGGCTTATGCCTAAATATTCACGTTGGGGAATCGCAGCGGGGCCAGGTGCCATTTCTGGCAAGCCGCCAAAGTTATGAATAGCGGCATAGGGTTTGTTACTGCCAATCTGTGCCCAAAAGTCGCCGCTGTCTGCTGTAATAGAGGCCGCGAGTCCGCCTGCTGTGGCTTGCAGTATTTGCCCACCAACACGGCTTGGCCTGCGCTTTAAATAATTATCGCTAAGTGCTGGCCATGGCGAGCCATCAACAGGGCTTTGATGATCTGCAAGGGCATCTTCGCTGGCACCTTCCATCACAGCGGCAATGGCATCCATGGGTTCGCTGAGATTATCAAAGCGCTCGGCTAGTTGTTCTAGCATGGTGATGACGGCTGTGCCTTCAGGTAAAATTGAGATAGTTGACATAATAGGAACCTTGGCTAATCTTAACAGTGTAACCACATCAGTACTTACTTCATGGAGTGTGGTTACTCCTCCTAAATGCCAGACAACGAGCTGGCATTTGTTCTTTTTGACTTACATGTATGTTTGATTAATACTTATTCATGGCGGTAGTGTTTCCAATGGGTAACGGTTAACGTGTTCGTTATGATGTGGGTTCGAGTCTCACCCTATCGCCAGCCTTGCAAATAACCTGCTGTAACCCCTGCGTTTATATCTGCTTGCATGACCTTAAATACATTAATTAATGGGTCGAGCACACTGCCTACTTTGGCAAAATCCACAATCACTTTTATGACTTGCTCACCACTTGGGTAAACATACATAAGGTTATTATTTGTAGTGTCCCAATACACTTTGGTTTGTGGGTTATTAAGCCAGGTACTGAGCTGGGTATATTCACTTAGTTCTAGTGCTTGGCCTTTTACTTTATGGCGGGTGCTGTTGGCATGGGCTAATGCGCGTTCGCTAAGGGTAATTACACGCCCAGCCTCAATACCTTTATCAATCAGCTGTTGATTTATATCGTCTGCTAAAAAGCTCACTACGGTTTTATGTTGTGGCCGTGGGCCATTGGCTTTTAAGCCTGCGGCGTTGTTTGCTTGCTTAGCTAATTGGTAGCGCTCAACACGGGCAAGGCTTTCTTTTGTCCATAGCTCAAACGCGGCCTCTCGCGCTGGGCTGTTATTAAGGGCTTGGATGGTCTCGGCTCTTAATTGTGGGTCGGGCACTTTACCAAGCTTTTGCGCTATGGCCGTATCGGTGCCAAAGGCGCTTTGCCCTGGTGAGTATGCCCAGCCTAGATCTGGGGTCATTACATCATCGGGTGGTAGCTTTACCCGGGCATGTGGCACGGTTTTAATATCGCCTGTTTCGCGGCTGATAATTTCAGCATCAAAGGGTTGCACGTAATTACTGCCATCTTCAACGGTAATGCCACGCGCTTTAACTTGCGCCTCAGTTAATGCACGAACACGGCAACGGCAGCCCCAGCCATTAGGCGGGTAAATGGTTTGCCATATTGGATCATCAAACCTGAATACGCGGCCATTTAATAGCTTGTGCTCAGGGCGAGTTTGGCCGTCATCAATGGCCACATACTGCCAATAAGGGTGCGTTTTAGCACGCGATAACATGCGCCGATAACGCCCAGCCATGTACGCCGTTTGCATGTTAGTACGATAAATTGTGTTTAAGCGGTACGGGCTACCTAGTTGTATGTCATCGCCCATGGCATTTTTAGCTTTGCCCCACCAACCGAGCTGTTGCAGCTGAGGGGTTAAGCGCTCATTAAATTGTTTGGCTGTTAACCCCTGTGTTAATGCGGCATCTAACTCGCTACGAATAGCACTGAGCACGTCCATATTTTGTGCGCGCGCAACGGTGAACGCTTTGCTGTGGGCGCTGGTCAACATATCGTGCCACTCGTCGCTTACAGCGTAACCTTTAGATTTAAAGTAAGCCACCGCGTCTGCGGGTGGCTTATCAAAAGCGCTGGTCAAATTAACGCTAGGCATTGAGCGAACCCCACAGCTCACTTACAAAAAACAACCGCGTGAGTAAGTCAGTTAAGCCATCTTGATCTAGCATTGGGTAAAGCTCTGCCAATTCAATGGCGGCCAGTTCTTCACTTTGGTTTAGCTTATCAAGCAGTGGCTGCAATAGGGTTTTATATTCTTCGCGCATATCGCCGCTGGTAATGGCATCAAGTGCCGTGTCGAGCTGTGCTTGGCCTTGGTTACTCATGCCTTCACTTTTAAGCACTGCCAGCGAGCTGGCTTTTAATGCGGCTGTATTGTTACTCATTGGCTCTGTGGGTGCTTCAAGTACGTCATCACCGTCTTTGGCTATAGGAATGTTTAAACGCTCATGCACCCATGACTTAGGGACTTTCATACCAAGCGAAACCAATGAGCGCAGCGGGTAAGCTAAATCGCGCATTTCATCGCTGGTGGAGTTGTCAAACTCAAAACGTGGCAGGCGGCGGTTGCCCGCGTAGCTTTTACCATTAAGCGCATACAGCGGGTATAAAATATCGCGGTTAATAGTTTGCTCTATTTGATGTAAGTCGCTTTGGGTGATAGAGCTTAGCGCCTCTGCATGTACATTACCCAGTGCATTGGTGCTGGTTTTGCCATCGGCTTGGCTGGTTAAGGTGCCACCTAAAATCGCTTTAGATTGGGTGAGTTCACACCAACGGATCATTGATTCAAACGGATCGGCTTGGCCATTCGCAGCGCTTTGAAAATCAATCTCCATGCCTTTGGGGATTATACCGCCTGCGTTATGGCCAATGCTCATTACCGCGCGTAACAGTGTGGCTTTTTCTTTTGGATTAGCACCACTAGGATATTTACCCACACGCACAGGTAAACCGTAAATCTCTAAAAATTCGGCTAAGTCACGTACCGAATAATTTTTAAATAAGAACGGCCAGCTTAATACCGACACCAACCCCGCACGGTGAACATAACCCGACTTTGATTTATGAATATGCATAGCCCAGGCGAATTGGTTGGGCTGTTCGCCATTGGCGCTGCCATCATTGAGCATTAATTGATTGCGGTTGTCTGGGTGCGTTTTAAAGATGTTTTGATCACGAAACTCATAGCCAGTAATGATTTGCTGTTTTTCTACGTAATCCCATTGCAGCTCATTGGGTGAAAAGCCTTTTAAAATAGCGTCACTAAAATCAAAGAGTAGATCATAAAACCATGTTGCATCATCAATGATCTCGCCCAGCATATCGGCATCACGTTGCTCTAATGGGCTGGCATTACGTGGCGCTTTAATATTCCAATCTAGCCCAACAATGGCGCGGCGGCGTTTGCCTAAGTCGCAGCTTATATGGCCGTCTTTATCTTCCATATCTTTGGCTAAGTCTGCCATGGCCGCTAGGTTGCCTTGCTCTGCCTCGCGCAGTAAGTTTGCCAGCTTTGCAGGGGTAAGCCCTTGGGTTGGATGATCTGCATACTCTTTCATTAGCGAAGCAACGCGGCTGTTATTGTCGGTTTGCTTTTCGTCTAGGGTCTCGAGTGTGAGCGGGTCGCCGTTAATATCTACTAGCATGGTTTAACTCGTATAAGTTGTTTTAGGGTGATCACATACACATCGAGCTTTAGTGCATAGTCGATGGCTGCGGTTTTATTTAGGGCGCTAAAATCAAGCGTTATTTCTTGGGCTGCAAATAGCTCTTGGCAAAGTATGCGCCAGCGCATTACCAACACCCCGCGCCTTGGTAGTCGGCCAGTTCGTCATAGTCAAAGTCGCCTTCAGCATGTTTATCTGGCAGTTGGGTAAACTCAATTGCACTGCCTTGCATCCAAGCAGCACGCACAGCCATTGCAAGCCCAACAGCAAAATCGCCATGACGCTGGCGGCCATCAGTGCCTTTGCTGCTGCCCTTATCTATTTTTGGGGTGCCGTTACGCACGGTGATCATTTGTAAGTCATCAAGAATGTCTTGGTGTTTTGGTATGGCAATGTTTCTATCTTCAAACTCGGCTTTCAGCTTGGGCATCCACTCCCTGTACCATGGGTCGTTAAGCATGACTTGCTCAACCATGTCAGTACCAAAATGTAATGCGGCGGCTTCGGCTAGATAGCCACCGTTACCTGTTGCATCAAACGCCAGCCCTTGCAAACGGGGTAATTGTTTAGTTACGTACAGCATCACATAACGCTGCATATCGTAAGTAAGGTTGGTAAGCTCGATTAAAAACGGCACGCGCTTGGATAAATCTCGGGCTATTTCAAGGGGCACAAATACGGTTAAATCGCCACGACGGGCAAAGTCTTCCCCAAAGCTATGGTTCAGATCAGGATTTAACGTGGTTAAAAACAGATCCAATTGCTCTGTACAAAATGCCTCAATTTCAGCTTTTTGGGCATCTTCGGTCCATGACATAAAATCAGCAGGCGCTTCATAGGTCACAATGGGAATGCCCTTAACCATTGCCATTTCAATTAATGCGCGGGGTATGTAGTTGCCACCGCCTTTTTTAGGCTCACAAAAATACTCTTCCCGGGCATCGTCTTCGCTGGCAGTATCTTTAAGTAAATCAGCAATCCATTGTTGCTGTAATTGTTGTGACCAGGGTTTCTTTTTGATTTGGCAAATACGTTGATACAAGCCTTCACGACAGGCATCTTCAATGGTGATGGTGTGAACTGAGTAGCGTTTTTTACCTGCGCGGCTGTCTTTTATCAGTTCGTTAAATAAATTATCTACCCCGTTATGGGTTGAAATTAAACGTACCTTTGAGCCCCACATAGTTAGTGCAAGTGCGGCTTTAAGTACTTCGGCTAAGCGATCATGAAAGGCCGCTTCATCTATGGTTACGTTGCCCTGCATACCCCGTAAGTTAGACGGGTTAGAGCTGAGCGCCTGAATTTTAAAGCCTGAACTAAAGTAAATAACAAAGGTTAGAATCTCTTTATCTTCATTTTTTATGACTTCTTCACACACTTGTGAGGCGGCTTTATTAAATGCTTTTGCCCACATGGCGGCGGCATCAATAAACTCGCGGGCCATTTCTTTATTTGAGCCAACATAAAAATGATTGCAGCCATTGGCACTGCGTGCAGCTGCGGCGCATAACACAGCATCGGCAGCCTCAGCCCAGGTTAAACCAGTACGGCGGCTTTTCTCGGCAATTTTTAAAACGGAGTCGTCAGCAATCCAGCGTTTTTGATACCCGAGTAATACTTCGTCAGCGTTAAACTGGCTTATTTCAGCATTCATTTGCTCAGCTGTATTAGCGGCTTTCATGTTAAACAATCCCTAATATAGACTTTTTGATTTGTGCAACAGTGTCGGCTGTCATGCCTGCTTGCGTTGCAACGTGCTCAGCGGTGGTGGCGGCTTCTTCAGCAAAGGCTTTACGAATATCTTTTTCGCGCTGGTGGGCTTTCATAGCGGTCGATTCTAAGCGCTGACAGGCAAGCATGACTTCTTTAAGTAAGCCTACATCAACGGCAGCATCGTCATCAGGGTTGGTCATTTGCTGCATCGTGGCTTTAAATAATAAAGAACGGGCCATCTCAAGTATTAACTTGGTGGTGTCGCCTGTGGGCTTATCGCCCAGTTGCGTAGTGAGTGCTTTGGTTGATTCGCGTAAGTCTCTTAGGCGCTGGCCAATAGCCTCCGTTTTTTGTGCATGGCGGCTTAGGCCGCTGCGGCTTATTGTGGCTTCTTCATCTAAGCCCGCATTGAGTATTAAGGTGTTTATTTCGTCGAGTATTTGCCCTTGGCTAAAACGCTTATCGCGGAGCATTTCGTCTAAGTGCTTTTTAATACTCTCAGGGAGTAAATCAACCTTGCTGGGTTTGGTCCTACGTGCTTGTTCAGTCATATTACCCCCGAGGGCTTGGGCGTTTAATGCCTGGAACAACAATTGTGCCTTCAGCCACATCAATGCCACTGGGCGTAATGGTGCTAACCCATGTGGAGCTTTGACCTATTTTTTCAATCGTCACGTAGCCGTTACGTTCAAGCCAGCTTAGGTGAGTGTGCAGTTCATCGCGGCCACATTTGAGCGAGTACGATTTTAAAATATCGCAAATAATACTGTCGTTTAAATCGTAGCCAGGTTGCTCGTTCAACGCCCGCAAAATGCACAGGCGCGAATGTTCAGCAATAATTTGGTTAATCGCCATTGCGGGTTCCTCTTAGTTCGTTTTCCATTAGTAGATCGGTTAGGCGTTTAATGTCGGTAAGTTGTGGGTTTAGCCCATCTATTTTTGTGCTCACTTCAATTAAGCGTTTATCAAGATCGTGAATATCTTTAGAGCTGGGCATTTCTTCTATCGTGCTTTCAACAACAGATAAACGTTGCTCTAACTTTTCGTGGGTTGTTTTAGTGACAAAGGTACTACGCAGCCAAGCCAATGCAGCGGCCCCAACTATGGCAACACCTACGGTTAAAAAGGCTTTGTACCACTCTAAGATAAAGTCCATGCTAAGCCCTGTAATGCTGTTGTTGTATTTCAATGAGAGATTGGCACTCCACACAGGTACTACAGTTTTTAACCGTTTTACGCCGTGCTGCGGGTATTTCAATACCGCACTCTTGGCAGTGCTCAAATGCTGCCCCTGGTTTGTTTGCTTTTTCGTGGTGCAGTGATAGCGCGGCTTCTAACAGGTGCTGCTCAATTTTTTGCGCATCGTCTAATTTACTCAACGTGGTTTCCTTACTTTTTCGATAACGTTATTTAAAGCGTGCTTAACGCCTGGTGCGGCTTTCTCAACGGTGCGGCCAATCACATAACCGCCAATACCAAGCTGTAGTAAATCCCATGCTTGCTCAGATAAGCGAAACGCTAGCACGCCAAAGGAATCAAGGCAGATCAAAATCAAAAAAGTCAGCATGGTAATAGGCCGCCAATTACGCTGTAGCCAGCTTTCGCCTTTGGCCTCAGCAGTAATTATTTGTGATTGGGCGGCGAGCACTTGGCCTTGTAGCTCAACGACTTTGCCCTCAAGTTCAAGCACCTTACTTTGTGCGGTGTTCTCAATGCGTTTGAGTTCGTTGGTAACAATTTGGCGCTCTTCGTCGTTCGTGAATAGGTCATCAACCAGTTTGGTAACTGGGGCGACTAAGTTAAACCAATTAGCCATGCTGGCCTCCAAAGCGTTTATGCAGCTGTTGGCGGGCATGTTGGTAATCGCGGTTGCCATTGACTCTAAGTTCAATGTCTATCGCGCTGACAGAGTGCCAGCCTTTGTTAAAGTGGCTTTGCATGGTGCCGCAATGACTATGCAAGGGGATGTTGTTAGGGTTAAAAGGCAGGCCGTGCATCCGTGCATCAACCTCCAATTTTATGCGCTGCTCTTTGCCTTTTTTTAATGACCAATCCCAGTTTTTACCCATGTTGCCCCCAAAGCTCAGCAAAGGCGTATTCGCTTATATGGGCTAGGCGGTTAAACCAGCCTTCAAGGTTGGGCTTTTGGCTGGCATCATTGGTACAAATACGGGCGTACTTACGGCCACGGTTTACGCTAAGGCGGGCAACTAAACTTTGTGGGGCGCAGCTGCTTACTGCTTTTAAGGTGTTAGGGCCAATACGGCCATCAGCTTTTGCACCGCTGGCACGTTGCAATACTTGGCTCATGGCAAAGCTGCCATGGTTAATAGCGCCGTCTAAGGTGAGTAAATCAACGCCATCATCAAGTTGCTCGCAGTACATAGCACGCCAATAATCGCGGTGGTAAAGCCGTATAGCGTGGGCAATAGTGAGGTTTTTTATATCTACAGTGGGGTATGCGCGCTGGCTAATACCGTATTTGGTTAAGCCACCACGATCACTTGCTACGTCATTTAAGCCGCCATCAGCACGCAGGCCACCTTCTAAATAAAGAATGGGCAATATGCAATGTGCAAACTTGAGCGAGTACGGCGCAAGTGCGGCTTGTACTTCCGGGCGCTGATTAAAACAGCTTAAATGGGGTAATGGGGTTAGGGTTAAACGCACTTGGTACTCCTGCAATCCCGTTAAGGTTTGCGTCAGAGTGCCAAGTTTTAGGGGGAGTGAATTTTAAACTGGATTAAAAATTATTCTTTCAAATAATCTATTGCAGCTTTTCTAGCAAGCTCGCTCACCTTCAACTCATTATGATATGTGTTTTTTGAGACATCAAATAATATTGAATGTCTATTGGAGTAGAGAAAATTAGCGTCCGGGCACCGAGCATAATCACTAATGTCGATGTAAGTTATCTTAGGATCTGAAAACTTTGAAATATAGTTATGCATCCCCTTATGACTCATATTTTTATAAAATAGATTGATTGCTTTCAGGCAAATATCATCCCATTGGTCTGACGAATCCCCAAAACGTGACAGGCACAGCAATTTATGATCTTATGTAAATCACCACAACCCACATAAGTCACAACTGCTATGCCTGACACATCAGTTTGCCATAAGTACTTTAAACATGCATTAGCGCCATTCAATAATGCCAGAGTAAAAACATTACTAAGCTGCAGTAATGCATTAATTTCGGGCAATAAACTTACCTTAACTGAAATCGGCAGAAATTTGTCTGGCGCTGTGGATGTAAAACATAAAATAAAACGCGTTGATCGCTTCTTAAAAAATACTCACCTCTACAATGAAAGGGTCGCTATCTATAAAGCATTAGCTCATCCTATTATCGACTCTTTACCAATGCTTGCAATTGCCGTTGACTGGAGCGGTGCCTGTGGTCACGACTATCACTTACTGCGAGCAAGCTTACTTGTGGATGGGCGCTCTATCGTGATTTATAACATGATTGTTGAGCAGAAGAATTTTGATAGCCCAGCAACCAACAGCCTGTTTTTAGATGAACTTTATGAAGTGCTTGGACGACATCCTAGTGTCTATATTGTAACAGACGGCGGCTTTCTTACGCCTTGGTATAGTAAAGTACGCGAACTTGGTTGGCATATGATAGGTCGATTAAGAGGCTCAATGAAGTGTAAACTAGCCATGCAATCACAATGGCATACATTAAAACAACTTAGGGCTGGTGCCAGCGATATACCAAAGGCGTTAGGTCAAGCAAGACTAACTCAGTCCAGCCCGACAGCATGCGATGCATTTTTACACGTATATCATGGAAAAAATAAAGGAAGAAAAGGAAAAAGCAGATTTACGAAAGATACAAAAATGTATCAAAACTTAGCGAAAGAGCCATGGTTACTCGCGACATCAGACAATACAATGACGAGTAAGCGAGTAGTTGGTTTATATAGTAAAAGAATGCAAATAGAGCAAAATTTCCGCGATGACAAAAGTTTGAGATATGGTTTTTCGTGGCGTTTTAGTAAAAGCACCGGCATAAATAGAATAGGAATATTATGCTTGATAGCCACAATAGCGAGCACTGCGTTATGGTTTATAGGGTGTGAAGCAGAAAAAAGAAAGTGGCATATAAAATTTCAAGCAAATAGTGTTAAGAATCGCCGAGTTCTTTCATTTTTAACCTTAGCCAAGCAAGTCATAAAGCTATGTAAGAGACGTATTACACAAAGCTATATAGAAAAAAGTTTAAAAAACTTTATTTCTAATTATCAAAAAGAGGCCGCTGGATAAAGTGGGGATCCCTCAGCCCATTGGTTCCAAATGTTGTCTAAAAATAACTTGGTATGTTCTTCTATAATCACTCTACTTTTAAATGTTTCTCTCTGCTTTATAAATCCAAGATTCTCTAACTCTGTTAAATCTTCATAGTTAGTCGAACAGTTAACATATGTGGTATACCTGAGGGACTGTATCCAATAAAGCTGTACTACATTTAATTTATGAATTGCTGATTCACGTTTTAATTTTATTTCATTTGACACTTTTATATCTTGCGCAATTTTTTTCTCTTTTTTTTTGCGGGCAGCACGTTTCTTTACACAATCTCTAATTAACTGACCAAGCACCCGAATTGCAGATATAAAAATTAGTGCGTATAGAAAGTTAATCACTAAAGTGGGTAAATTGATTAAGCCTATAAGCTGCAATGTTACCGCTATAGTAGAAATGATAAGAGCGGCTATAGCATTTACAGTGTCTGACATAGCTTCTTTGAATGTATGCGTCCATGTCATTTTTAGGTCTGAGTTTTGATCTGTCATTATGAGCCTGCTAAAAAAGGTTTAGTTTAGCTGGTACTGTTAACGCAGCGACTAGGAAGCTTATCAAAATGGGGCTATATAACTCTAGGTACTCCCTTTCTCTAAAGAGGTTGTGCAACCAAAAGTAAAATATTTTATATACTGCTTTAGGGTACATTTTAATATTTTTAAGATCACACAAGGGTATTATTTTAGAGAAAATTATATCCCCTTGATCGTCATAGTAATCGGTAACTTTAATATCTAATTTTGAATTTAAGAATAGATTTGGAATAAGGACGTACTTAATTCCGTCTCTATTAGGGTTATCAGTATCATGATTAAAATCATAAAATGGGAGTAATCTTTCAACTAGAAAGCCACTTGATTTATTCGGATCGTGTTTGTTCAAGAAAAAAGGAGCTTTTAGCGCCTTTTTCCCCCAGCTTTCTTGATAGAGCTTTAGGTACTCATTACTTAGTGAGTAGTATTTTAATAATAAAAAGCCCATAGATAACAGAAGTAAATCACTAAGACCATCAGGCTTAGCAAACGTTAATTTAAAAATAAAAGTATTTGCTTCTGTTATTTTAGCGCCTGAGAAAGTGAGAGCTAGTAAGAGCATAGCGATAATAACTAACACTTTTTTACAGCTTGCTAGTGCAGTATCTTCGCTTATCTTTTCTTTAAGTGTTTTTGTTTGTTCGGTCATTGATATTCACAGCTTTATTTTCTTACGAAATGTTGAACAGTACTTAGCCCAGTACCGTTATGATCTAAAAAGCACTCAGAGAAGGTTGTGCCATCATAAGCACCATAGCCATTTTTAGCTTTTACTTCTAAAACTAAAAGCTGTCTAGCGCCGCTGTCGTCCTGTTCCCAGCGTTTGAAATGGCTAACAACCTTAACGGACTCAGGGTCTTTCCATGACCTAGTTTGCTTTACTTGCTTTAAACATTGGTTAACTAGTTGGCTGGGGTTCGCAGTCGCATTACTTTTGCTCGATTGTACTTTGACTATTTGAGCATCAGCACTACAAGGCTGATCACTGAATGTGATTACACCGTTTACAGTGCATTTGTATACTTGTGCTGCGTTGAGTTGGGCACTCATTATTAGTGCAAATAATAAAATCCGTTTCACTTAAAATCCTTTTAAATAGTTACTTATAAAGCAGTATTACAAATCTTTCCCCATCCATACAACTCGGCCAACTATGTGTAGTTGATCTAAGCTTTCTTGTGGTACGAGTTGGGCCTCGTAGGCTGGGTTGTCTGACAGTATTTTAATACCGCCTGTAAATTGCCTCTGTAGGCGCTTTACGAGTAGGTGGCTGTCTAAGTCTATTACATAAATGCCATCTACAAAATTATCTAACGGTGATGTATCAACCACTAGCGACTCGCCGCTAATAATGGTTGGGTGCATGCTGTCGCCTTTGGCTGTTATAACCACCAAATTACTCTTATTTAAGTTGCGTTTAGATAACCATTGGCAATCAAACACCATGCTTTTATCAGTATATTCTTCACTAATAACAATAGCGCCGTGGCCAGCGGATGCTTCTACATCAACAACCGGCACATAAAATAGATTAGCAGGCAGGAAATCAGCGCTAGGCGTCTTTACTAGTTGCTTCTTTTTTGAGACTTGATATTCAAAGGTTTCATTATTTAAACCTTTTGAGTATTCACCTGTTACTACAAAGTGTATATCAAATCCGATCTTTCCAAGCTCTGCTAATTTGTCTGATGGGATTGGAGAACCAGACTCCCAGCGGTAGTAAGTAACCTTACTCACACCTACAGACTCAAAGACATCTTTTTGTTTTAGGTTAAGCCTTTCTCTTTCTTGTAATAAAAAAGGTTTCATATATTTATCTTTTTATATTGACAGGGTGCAAATATGAACCCTATACTTAACTCGAATCTTAACTAAACCCTTTTATGCTCCGTTCGCCAAAACTACATAAAAGGATTAATTACAAAAAGGTAATGTACTATGAAAGCACAAGAAATAAAACAAGCTATTAAGCTCAAAGGTTACAGCTTGTCTATGCTTGCTGATGCTTTGGGCGTAAATCTTGCCACTGTATCGGGTGTGGTTTGTGGCCATACTCAATCTCGCCGCGTTGCTGATGCCATTTCTAAACTTATTGATAAGCCCGTAAAAGAAATTTTCCCTGATGTTGAATCGTACTCTCGCCCTAAGCTTTTAAAGGGGGCACTGCGCCAGCAAGGCGTTGAAGAGCTTAAACAGTTATTAGCCTCTTGAGTGGTAATTATTGCTGGGCTTAATAGCCAGCGCATAACTAATTCAGTAACGGATAAAACGGGAGTATGACAATGAACACGATGTTTATTTTCATGACAACGCCACACAATCAAAGCCAGCACTGGGCACTTACAGGCAGCCAAGGTTTGCACCGTGATAATGCGCTTAGCGCGAGTTTGATTACACAAGCTAAGCAGCAGCTTACGCAATTGATAGGCGGTTACACGCGCTCTGGGCTTAACGATGGGCAAGCTGTTAATACCAAGCCAGCAAAGCACGTTGCTAAATTGGCTTTGGTTAAAGTGATGTTGGTTAAACGAGTAAGCTATTTGAGTATTCATAATTTAAGCCTTAGTGATTTGGTTGCTAAGAGCTTAGTGAAACTAACCTGTGTATTGGAAGTTCCAAAAAGTGTTTATTTTTGGAATTCGCAAATTGCATTAGGGGGCCGTTATGAATAAACGTAATGCGGTTAAGCCACGTCGCCGTGCTTGGTCACGGATAGTGCCACGCAGCTTGAATGAATCTTTACAGCTTTGTAAGGAGCATGCACAACAAGCTAAACAAATGTCAGTGCCGCGTATTGCTGATCGCTGTGGTATGAGTACCGATATGCTTTATAAGCGTTTAGGTAGCGGCGATATGCCAGCCAGTTTACTTATTCCATTTATGGCTGCCACTGGCCGCGTATATCCTTTGATGTATATGGCCCATAGCCTAGACAAGTTAATTATTGATATGCCTAAAGGCAAAAAGCCAAGCCATGCTTCTCTTACCCATCTTAACCAATTTGCTAATCAAGTTATTGGTTTGATCATGCAGTTAGAAGAAGGTAATGGCAATTGCGAATATGTGGCCGATCAAATCGTGCTGCTGATGCAAGATTTAGCCTACCAAAAGTTAGAAGTTGAAAAGCTCGACGAACCTCAAACCAGCTTTGATTTAGCCCCCGACGACGAAGACGAACTAAGCCAACATTAAGGATGACAACCATGCAACTCAAAGACCTAGATCACTCTGATTTTCAACAAAACGATGAAAAGTTACCCAAAATCGCGTGTGCGTGCTGCCGTAAAAGTGAGAAATCATCTAAACCTATGGCCCCTAGTGAGTGGCTATATGCGGCTAATTTTGTGGGCTGGCGCAAGGTGATTACTGGTGGCACAACGCTCTCGCCAGTTTGCCCGCACTGTGTTGATGAAATGGACGCTGTTGCCGAGGCGCAAACAGCATGAGCGAAAAGTATTTAAGCGCTCAGGTGCAGCGCGTTTTAAAAACAATTGAGCTGATGGCAGGCCATGAAATAGATGGTGTAGAGCCTGGCAAGTTAGCCCAAGCATTAAATACTAGCGGCGCAGACATTACCCGCATTCTAACTAATTTAGAACATGGCGGATTTGCTGAGCGCTTACCCAGCAATGCTAAACGTTGGCGCTTACATAAAAGCTTAGTGCAGATAAGCAATACCGTTGAGAACAACTTTAGAACGGCGCTGCGTCAGCTGCAAACCGAAGCCAATAACTATAACGTGTTGAGGTAGAACACCATGGCAAAAAATGAACTAGTTGATATTACCCCTGCACAAGAAAAAGCGATTGTGCAAGGCAAAGACATTTTAGCATCTAAGCAAGATGTGCTGTTAAAGCTTGGCCAAGCACAGGCATTTAACTTTGCGGCAAAACTGCTGACGGTCAGCGAATTAAAGATCCTTAATGAAATAAAGGAATCTAAAGCATACAAGGGCTTAACGTACATCGACTCTGATGAAAAAACGCTGACGGTCAGCACATGGGATGATTGTTGCAAACACATTTTAGGTAGTAGTCGGCAGCATGTGGATGAAAAATTAAATAGCCTTCACCGTTTTGGCGAAGAGTTTTTTGAACAAGCTCAAAAAATGAAGCTGGGCTACCGTGACTTGCGTGCTTTGCGCCAACTTTCAAATGATGAACAGGCGCTTGTTATTGAGTCTGAAGCGGTTGAAGTGGGTGATAAAGAAGCGGTTAAAGATTTAATTGAAGAGCTAAAAGCCAAGCATAAAAAAGAAACTGCCACACTTAAAGAAGAGCTGCACGCCAGCGATGCAATGCTAAGAGCAAACCGCGAGTTGTCGAGTAAAAACGCGGTAGAAATGCAAAACATTAAAGAGCAGCTACACCAGAAAAAGTTTAGCCCTAATAAATGGCAAAACGATGTTCGCGACTTTTTTACCAACCTACACAAAGTGCATAACCAAATGCATGAATCGTTAAATCAAGTTATGAGTCTGCACGAGCAATTGCAATTTGTTGATATGGATGACCGTGCAAAAGATGCGTGCATTGCTGCGTTTTACGCTGACAACAAATTGCTTGTTGAACAGATGGCTTTGAGCTGGAACACCATAGAAAACCATTGGGGGCACTTTCAGGCGAGTGCTAAACCATCGGGCGAGTTTTTAGCTGAACTGGGTTTTGATAACGCGGGGGATCTATGAACACAGCAACTATGAGTAGCTTAACCATTGAATACTGGGGCGAGCAATTACAAAGCGCAGGCCACGGTAAAAAAAGCCAAATACGTGAGCAAGCGTGTAATGCATTAGGTTTAAGTAAAGATGCGTTTTACCGCGCTCTTAAAAAAGCGGGGTTTAGCTCAGGTAAACAACGCCGTAGTGATGCAGGAACAACTGCACTTACAGACGACACTGTGAATATGTTGGTGGCTATTTTAAACCAAGGTGTACGTGAAAATGGTAAGCGCGTTATGAACGTAACCACTGCACGTAGCATGCTAATTGCCAATGGTTATGAATGTTTAAGCCACAGCCAGATATGCCGCGTACTTGCCCAGCGTAATGCGTCAGTAAATGACTTAGACCGCGCTACGCCGCATGTGCAATTACGTAGCCTTGGCCCTAATCATGTTCATCAAACTGACCCCAGTTATTGCTTGCTGTATTACCCACCGGGTAAGCCTGGTAAACGTCAAACTTTTATGAATGATGCGGACTTTTACGCCAATAAACCTGACAACCTTGAGAAGGTTAAAAACTTTAGGGTATGGCGTTATGTGTTGGTTGATCACTATAGCGGCGCTATACGCTTATTTTACTTTGAAGCGGCGGGCGAAACCCAAGCGAATATGTTTGAGTTTTTAATGTGGTGTTGGCAACAGCACGACGGCAGCCCGATCCATGGTGTGCCACAAGTGTTGATGTGGGATAAAGGCAGCGCGAATGGTGCCAAAGCAATTAAGAATGTTTTAAAGGCGCTGAATGTTGAAAATATCCCTCATGAAGCTGGCAACCCGCGAGCAAAAGGTGCTGTTGAAAAAGCCAATGACATTGTAGAAACCCAGTTTGAAAGCCGTATTTTGTTTGAGCCTGTCGATAGTGTGGCTGAGTTAAATGCCGCTGCATGGGCATGGCAAGAGGCATTTAACGCCAATGTTGTGCCTGGCATGAATTGCCGCCATCACCGCCATAAACAGCCACGCCTTGATGTATGGAAACATATTTATAAAGCAGAGAACCGCCAATTTTTACGCGCGTTACCTGATTTACAAATATGCCGTTTATTACTCACTAAACAAGATGAAACCCGCAAGGTTGCGGGAGATTTAACGATTAGTTATCGCCACCCTGTAGCGAAGAAAAGCATTGAATATGATTTAAGTGATTTAGCCAATGTTCGCAACGGTATGAAAGTAACGGTTGGCCCTGTGATTGTGAATGATAGCCATGCCATTTTAGTAGGCGTGAGTAATGAATTTAACGAGGCTATTTATCATCAAGTAGAACCTGTGATCACTGATGAAAGTGGCTTTAGGCTTGATGCCCCTGTGATTGGCGAAAAGATAGCACGCCATAGTGATACCGCAGCTCAAGCCAGTGGCAAAGCCGCAGACAAATTGGCGTTTGGTGAAGATGCCACCCAGAACGAGATCAAGCGGGCTAAGAAAACTAAAGCAGCTCCTTTTAATGGTGCTTTAAACGCACACAGTCATTTAAAAGATATTAAACATGAAACCCACCTAGCACCTCAAGGAGAAGTGATCACGCCTGATTCTGCGATCACGGCGCAAGTAACTGAGGCCGCTAAACGTAAGGGGAATGTTTTAGAAAGTTTGGATTTACGTATTTTGCTAGCTAATCGCCTGGGCCGGAACTTACGCCCTATGGAGTTAGATTACATAGCGGGTTTAGGTGATGTTGTTGACACGCAAGTGAATGACATTGTGGAGGAACTGCACCGGGGTATAACCCATGCGCCAGTGCTAAAAATTGCGAGGTAATAAGTGGCGAAAATAACAAAGCTTAGCCAGGTGTTTGAGCAGCTCGGAGTTAAGCAAGCACAAGTAGTAAAAGCGCTGAGACATAAAGGCATAACCTTTAGTACAGCAAGTTTAAGCCGTGTTAAGCGGCAAGGCGAATGGCCTAAAACCTGTGATAAGGCGGCTATTCAAATACACATAGAGGCGTATTTACACGACCAGGGCGCAAGCTCAGAGCAGCTAAATAAGTTGTGGGGTTGGTGTGAGCAGCAAGCGCCCATTATTGATAAACCTGACTATGAAGACCCGGAGCCTGAAATGTTAAGTATGCATGCAAAACGCTTTTTTAAATTACGCCATGACCCATTTGAAAATGAGATCACCTGTGAAGACGATGTGTTTTTAGTTGATAACCACCGTTTGATTTTAGAAGAAATGCTAAGTGCTGCGAGTGCAGGAAGTATGACGGCGCTTATTGGTGAATGTGGCAGTGGTAAAACTATTATTCGCCGTGCTTTTACGCATCGCGTTCAACAAGAAAACCCCGAGGTTATTTTAATACAGCCTGCACGTTTAGATCGTCGCAAAATTACAGCGGAATCGATTAGTAGTGCAATTTGTAGAGCATTGCAGATCAAACACCGCCCAAGTGCTGAGGAACGTGATGCAGCGGTTGAAGAGGCACTCATTGAAAGTGCTAATAACGGCCATTTACACCTGATGATTATTGATGAAGCACATGATTTAAGCGCTGATGTGATCAAACTACTAAAGCGTATTTGGGAGCTAACCCATGGCTTTAGGCGTGTGATGGGGATTGTATTAATTGGCCAAACAGAGCTTAGCAAAAAGTTAGGCGGGCAAAATGTGCGTGAGTTTACCTGGCGCTGTAATCAAATAAAAATGCAGCCGCTTGGTTTACATGTACCGGCTTATATTCGCCATAAATTTAAACGTATTGGTGTGAACGCGGATGACATTTTTACAGAGGATGCAATGGGCGCTATTCGCGGTAAGTGCTACGGAAAAATTAAGCACGGGATGGCGTTTGATGATGAAGATATGGATCGGTCTTTTCCGCTTCATATTAATACATGGATTAACAAAGTTATGAATGTGGCGGCCAATATTGGTGAGCAGAAAATCACAGAAAAAATGGTTCATAATGTGTGAGCATGGAACAAGTACAAATTCAATTAACGGGCATGGCTCAGGTAAAAGTGAGTAAGACCTTAACGGTTTCTAAGGCACAGGCCCAAGTTATTTTAGCTGACGATGGCGCTATGCAAACCTTATTGGCTAAGGCAGTAAATGCGCCAGTTAAAAACTGGGTTCACATATTTGGTCAACGTGAAGTGGTGGCAATTAATCAAGCTGGCGGTATGCAGTGCTTAACGGTTGGTTGTGGCTGGGTTGGTGAAACGTTCAATATGGCTTTAGGGGTTGGTGAAAGGCTATGCCCTAAGTGCAAGGGCAATAGTTTTCATCAAGTGCAAGCGGTGGTTGAACGCCATGGATAAGCGCATTTTAAATAAAATTAAGCAGTGTTTAGCTTTGGCCAAAAGCGCAACCAATGAACATGAGGCGGCCGCAGCAATGCGGGCGGCTCAGGGGTTAATGCGTAAATATCAGGTGACTGATGCTGATATTGGGTTGAGCTGTGTGAGTGAGCATGATCACCCAATAGAGGGAACGCGCATTGTTAGTTATCACGCTTTATTACTTGTGCTAATTGAACATGCGTTTGGTGTTAAGGCTGTTATGAAGCGTGGTTTGTTCACGCCAACTAGTGCCACCTTTATTGGAATAACGCCACAGCCTGAGCTAGCGGCCTATTGCTATGAGGTGCTTTGGGTAAAGTTAAAGCTTGATAGAAGTACTTATGTTAAATCGCAGCCAAAGCAATGTAAACGCGCAACGAAAGTGGCACGAGGCGATAGATATGCAGAAGGCTGGGTAAACGGGGTTTATCACGTTGTTGAAGAATTTGCTTTGACTGAAAAACAAAACGGATTTGTTGCTGCCTACATTGCGAAACATTACCCCAGTTTAACCATTACTAAGCCAATGACGCGCGGAAAAAAGGCAAATACCAAAGACGCTAAAAGTGAGGGTTATGCACGCGGTACGAGCCAATCAATTCATCGCCCAGTAAACGGGCAATCACAACAAAAACGTTTAAGTAGAGGTTGATTATGGAACAAGAATTTTTAGTAAATGCGCGTGGCTTTAAAGTGCCAATGGATAAGGTTTCAGATAACGATAAAGCTCAGCATACGCTTGTGGGTGATTTGTTGCAGGAGGCTAAGCAGTTAAGCGCGGCGCATGATGATTTTAAGCGCCGTTGTTTTACACGCGTTAATGACTTTGTTGCCGAAATGGCTAAGAGTTATAACGTTGAAATAGGCGGTAAGAAAGGCAACGTGACTTTATCGTCTTATGATAATCGTAAGTGTGTAAAGCTTGGCGTTGCTGATGATATGAGCTTTGGGCCTGAGATCATTGTAGCTAAAGAGTTGATTGATGGTGTGGTGAATGAGCAGCTTGATTTGCTGGGCGATGAAGCAAAGCTTTTAAAGGCGATAGTTCAAGATACCTTTGCGACTGATAGCGATGGTAAATATAGCAAAGCTAAGATCATGAACTTGCGCAGTAAGCACCGTTTTAGCCATGATTCAGATGAATGGGCTGATGCAATGAAAGCATTGGATGATGCCATTATTTTTAGCTCAACAAAAACCTATGTACGTTTTTATGAGCGCAATGATTTGGGCGCATGGGTGCAAATTCCTTTAGTTAGTAAGTCACTTTAGGGGGCGCAATGCGATTATCTAAATCTCGTTACATTCAATTGATACATATTGCTAAAACTCAGCTGACTTGGGATGACGAGTTATACCGCTCAATCTTAATGACGCTGACGAGCAAAAGCAGCTGTAAAGAAATGACTGTTCCAGAATTAGATCGCGTACTTGAACACATGAAATCTAAAGGTTTTAAGCCTGTATCTAAAAAGCGAGGTAAGGGCCGTAATAGCCCTATCTCGCGCGATAGAGCACCAGGCGAAAAAACACCGTTAGATAAACTGCGTCAGACGTGGATTGAAATGGCGCATGGTGGTTATTTACGTGATGGCTCAGAGCAGGCACTTTTAACCTGGAGCAAAAACCAAGCTAAGCGCTTTAACCGTGGCGTAGCTGTTGAACGTTTAGAGTGGCTTGATGATAGTGTGCTTATACTATTAATAGAGCAGCTTAAAAAATGGTATCAGCGCTTGGTTAAACAAAAGGAGTTAGCTAATGGCTGAGAACAGCGCAACTCAACGAGCAGACGGCATGCTTTTAACTATATTAGAGTTAGTATCTGAAGGCACAAAACCCTCAATTGGGGAGCAAGCGGCTTTTGATTTAGCTGTTAATGTGGTGGATAATATTAGGCACACTTTTGGTGGTGAGCTGGTATATGTATGTAAAGGCCGAACGCTTGATTCTATTATTTTAAGCAACCAAATTTGGAATGACTTTAGAGGTAACAATCATCATGAGTTATCTAAAAAGTATGATTGCTCAATTCAATGGATATATGAAGTTGTGCGAACAATGGTAAAACTCAAACGCGCTGAAGTTCAAGGCGACTTGTTTGACGATCAAAACGAAACCTAATTTTCTTCAACAAAAAAGCGGCGCAAATTTTTAGGCCGCTTTTATCACTTTCACTATTTGAAACACCTTTTAATATACTGTCTCGGTTATTCCCGTATAATTTCAAATATTCCCACACTTATCGCGCAAACACTGTTTAGTTATTGTAGGTTGGATCAACTTACGAGTCGCTTTGGCCGCTAAGCCTTGGCGTCTCATGCTATCGCTGATAGTTTTGATACATACAGTTTGCTGGCTATCTTCCAATTCAACTTGGATGCGAGTAGCACCATAACGCTGCTTTGAATCAACAAAAATCTGTTGTATTTGCTCATCTCGTAGCTGTTGTTGCAATGCTCGTTGACTCACCTGCTCACCGGATTTAAGCCAATGATAAACCCACTTCGCGACACTCTAAGCACCAAAGCCATGCGTGACACCTTAAATTCTGCTTGGTGCGCTCGCATGAATTTGAACCGCTTTATTTTTGATTCTTCGCGAAGTAGGTGGCCGCCTTTTTTAATATGGCTAAGTCCTCCGATTGCTCAGCTAATTGACGTTTTAGTTTGGCTACTTCAGCGGCGAGCTCTGCCTCACGTTGGCTCGCGCTTTTATTTTGCTGTAACTTATTGCGCCAATCGTAGATTTGCGATTCATGGATGATGAGATGGACGCTCCCCAAAACGGCGTCAATGCGCCAAACTGGTTATAACTCACACTCAGTTAAAGGGAACCTCCACCATGAAAATTAGCACATTATCAATTGATTTGGCAAAAAATGTATTCCAAGTCGCTGGCTTTAATTCTAACCATAAAAGGGAGTGCAATAAACGCTTAAACAGACCTAAACTCAACGCCTTCATGGCAAATACACCACCGTGCCGCGTCGTGATGGAAGCCTGTTATTCTTCTCACTATTGGGGAAGAGTATTTACGTCTTACGGTCATACCGTTGACCTTATCCCTGTACAACACGTTACACCCTTTGTTCGCGGTAATAAAAATGACAGTAACGATGCCCTTGCTATCTATGAAGCCAGCTTACGCCCTAATATTAAATTCGTTCCCATAAAAACCGAAGCCCAGCAAGAAATACTCACGCTTCATAAAATACGCGAGCGATTGCTACAAAATCGCATTGCTGCAACCAACCAATTACGCGGTTTATTGGTCGATTTCGGGTATGTATTTCCTGTCGGTATTAAGGCGTTTGAGCAAGGGATAATTGCGTTAGAAAGTGATTCTGAGCTTCGCCCACTATTACGTACAATGGTGAGTGATATTTACACTGAGTACAAAACCCTTGTTAAACGCATTAAAGCCATTGAAGCGATGCTTGCTGCACACGTTAAACGGGATACAAACGCTAAAATACTTCACTCCATGCCTGGCGTGGGTGTACTCAATGCCTCAGCCTATGCGGCATCTATTGGGAACGGTCAGGCATTTAAGAACGCAAAAGAACTCGGGGTGTGGCTTAGGGCGCGAGCATATTTTGTTAAAAATGTTAACCAAAAAGAAGTTCTTCTCTAAAAGCATCATCATAACAAGCTCTTACACACTTACTTCTTATTGACCCCTTGCTTTTCGTATGCTGCTTTATCATGTTCCTAACGACGCGTCTAAATAGTGCCATATGTTGCGCACTTAATGGCTCATGTATTTGACAGGCATCTTCTTTAAATACGACATCCAGTATCCAGTGTTGCTGATTTTCTATCAGCCAATGTTGTCTTATTGCTTTATTTATCAATATATTGTCTGTCAACGATGTTAGGTAGTAATGTGTGTCAATACTCGTTCTATTACCCTTCGTTCGCTCTCGCTGCACCGCAACGATTGTTCTAACTGATGGCCAGCTCTCTTTAATTTCACTCGGTAATAAACGCGCATCAAGACAATCTATCGTGCGTACTTCTTTTCGCCCATGCCCTTCATCTTGTGTTACATGACTAAATATCTCTGAGTTTTCAGATTCATACTGGTGTGTAAATGCATCTTGAATCGCGCTATAAAGTTTCTTTTGATTACCCTTTGCTTGCACTAGATAATCTGCATGTCTGCTAATTAGCTGTTTTAGCGTTTCTTTTTGGCAGTGCAAAGCATCAAGTGTAATGACGGTGTTATTGATATCGAGTATTTTCAATAAATCCCGAACTGCCGGTATTTCATTCGTCTTACTGCCAACTGTTTGGTGGAATAATGTGAGACCTGCTTCACAATCAAATGCTGAGACGAGATGTAATTTATCAGCAATGTGTTTACTTGCTCCGCGAATAGTTTTGCCATCGAAGGCAATGACAGGATGCGCTGACTTAACGCGGTTTTGATTGACCCAGCTATACATCGCGAGTAGTAATGAGTCAGTATCAACGGTTCTAAAAATCCGAGCAATACTATGTCGAGTGGGTATGCCATTTTTGAAAGAACGAAATCCTCTTAACCAATTAAGCTTACTTTCGCCATAGACTTCAATGTCTTGCCAGTTTTCACACCCTGATGTAACGGCAGTAATAATTAGAAAAAGCACATCAACTAAGTTATGGTGCTGATTTATATGTGAACGATTATCTTTGACGAGTTCTAAATGTGAGAAGAGTGACATAATAAGTTTAAGGTGATGAAATTTATGGTATTAGATCATAAAATTTGTTTATTTACAAAGTGTGATCCCGCCCTGGGGTGTGGCTAGGCTTAACACCTAAACAATACGCGTCAGGCGATAAAAGTAAAATGTCTGGTATCACTAAGCGCGGTAACAGTTACCTACGAAAACAACTTATTCACGGTGCGCGCGCCATTATCGCCAGAAGCCACCATAAAACAGATGCGCTAAGCCAGTGGATACATCAATTACGCGAGAAAAAACATGTTAATTGTGTCGTGGTCGCCACCGCACACAGATTGGCGCGGCTGATGTGGGTATTGCTGACCAAGCAAACTCTCTACTCTCCTCAGCCTGTGCAAAATACACGCAAGGATGCTTAATTATGCCTATTTTACACGTCAATCACACCCGAGTTTACGACTTAAGACAGCCCGTCGAAGACATAGGTTTTAAAACCTGAGTGGGTGTTTGGGCACTTAAGTCGTAACATACGCTTATCCTGTATGTACTTCACTTATAATGAAACAAAAAGCGCACGCTAACCAAGGTTAACCAGATAAAGACACGAGATTTAATCTCGCTTGGGTGAATATTTTTTAGGTCCCTTGGTACGAAGCTCATTAGGAGCATGGCGCATGATAACCATGACGCCATAGCTCGAATATATGTCAGTACCTTTGCTTTTTAGCAAGCTTGTGACGCATCATTACTGCGAAATGGAATACATGATAATGAATAAAAGCACCAACTTAGATGTTTATAAACCAACTCGTCTTGACTTCAAGGGAGCGTCCATATATGTCATCCTAATTGCCATTTACATGATCACCACTGGAATATCCCAGTTAGTTTGGTCACTACCTCCAATTCCTTGATATTTTGCATTGTCCTCAACTCCTTTAACTATGCTTGAAGCTTTAATATTTGGATGCTTTTTAGAAACTATATCAAGGTCTATTTGCGACTGATCACTGTAGTTGACCTGTACCCCTGTAACCGTGAGCCCCATACTATCCGTTTGAATGAAGTCAAAGTTACCTAAATATGTTGCTTTACCTGACTCTATTTTAAACTCGATTGAGATAGGGCTGGCTGGATTTATATGTGCATAACCACTGTGAACTCCCCAGCGCCATACTTTATAATTACCTTCAGGTAATTCAATAGCAAAAACCTCTCCTTTACGGTTTAAATGAGAGAAGTCTCCCTTAGGAGGTATTGGGATTAAAGCTACTCCTTCACCAAATTGAATTTCACCGCGAATCTGATTGTCAATTCCATGGTAATAAACAGAATAGCCAGAATAACTTCCTTTATAACTAACCGAAGAAATTAATACACCATTACCAGATTTTTGGTTAAGCGCATAATCATTCTTAATCGTCTTAGTTGAAGCACAGCCAGTTAAAACTAGAGACAGTAAAATTAAGCTAAAAAATTTATTCATACACACTCTACTCGATTGTAAACATAACGAGACTGTAGAATAACTCGTTTTTTATTTGTTTTTATTGATAAACAAACCATAGCTGAGTTCCTATTTCGGTTCAATCAATTACTGTACTTTTACGCAGCATATAAAGAAATTTTTGATATCGTTTTAATTAGCATTTTAGAAGGGATTACGGGTGTTTAAGTGGCTTTTATTTAGGTTAAAAGGGCTTTCCCTTCTCAATGCATCGTGTACACAGCCCTTCTATATAATAAACAAAGCAGTACAATTGCCATCGACCTACTGACTTTCTCTTTTTACTTTCATCTTGCTAATGTCGCTCAGTTTTTACGTGATTCATTATTTATAAAACCCACTTGCCATCATGATCTAATTGACAATTTCCGTAACAGTTAGGATGGGTGTCAACGCTATTTTGGTTATCAACGCTATTTTGGTTAAACTTACATCAAATTTACATTCGACTTTTTCTCGGTCAATTGTTGACGTTCCTCATCACTTAAATCATCTCTGCGCAACAAAATGTTTAAATGTTTTAACGCTTCTTGTTTTTTACCAAGTTTTACAAAGGCGTCAACGATATGAAGCCTAGAGCTATATGCAGATGGCTCCTGACTGATGTTGTAGCTAAAATACTTAATTGCTTCAGCAGGATTTTCTAAGTAGGTGAGTTGTCCTATGCCTTCATCATACATTTGCCAGGATTTTGGTTCAATTTGATACCCATATAGGGTTGATAGCTTTTTGAAGTGCGCTAGGACACTTTCGTAGCCTTCAACTGATGTTTCATATGGAATAGACCACTGAGGGTACAAACCTCTGAGTGCCCCAATTGTCCCGTAAATCGGTGTATTCTGATGAGGCTCTTCTCGAAAGTATTCAAATTTGTAACGCAGGTTCGGTGTATTTAAATTCGCAAGTTCTCTCTCTATCTTTTGAATCCCTGAGAGCATCTGAACACCTTCTGGGGAATCTGATTCTGGGTTACCTTCATTCCCTATATTCATGTATAGAAAATTTTTGTGCATGGGATTCGTTTTTACGAACTTAATGAGATCGCTAACGATTTTTCCGCTCTCCCAGAACACAGAGGGACTATTGGCAAAGTGCGCTTGGAACAAGTTTGGCCTTTTATGAAAACTATGTGACACAAGCAGCCCGCCGTATGAATGCCCAGAGAGTATTCTAAATTTTTCTGTCCGATAGTGTTTCTCGATGTATGGGATAACGTCTTGTTCAATAAACGTTAAATACTTATCTGCCCCGCCGCTATGCTCTTCGTAATTTGGATCGGATGTTGGTGTAAAATCTCTGCCTCTGTTGGAAGTAGAGATCCCAACGATGATCATTTGAGGGGCACTATTGTAGCCATTCAGCGGGGCAAGAACGCCTGATACAAGAGGCAACCCTACAGGTGCATCTAAAGTGTAAAGAACAGGATAACGATAGTTTTGATTGAATTCACTTTCATACTTGAAAGGCAATTGAACATAGATATCAACGGTTTCATTTAACACAGAAGATGAAATTGGTATTTTTTGAAAAGGTAAATGCCGCTCAACAGCATTTTCTTTAAATGAATCCGCATACGCACTAAAGGAAGCCGTGACAATAAAAAAAATCGTGCAGAAATACTTGGTCATTCAATGTCCTTATTTAAATGCTTGTTTAGTAAAAGAAACTCAAGAATAAGGGATTGCTTAGATGGAGTCTAGTCACATGGAAACAATCAAGGTGTTGAAAAAAATTAGCAGCTCCGAATTCTGACACGGACGCTTGTTGCGCTCTTGATACAAATTCCTAAATCATACGAACGAGTGCTTTAGCAGTGGTAGATACCTTCGAATAAGACAATTATTGATCTGTGTTTCGTTTTTTTTGTTTCGATCAGATTGCCCAAATAGGTATTACTTGCTAAGGTCACTACGGCAAAGTCGCTCGGTAATTAGACCGACAGAATCCCTTGGTAATCACACTAATACAGCTTAGAGGCCAATTCCACTGAATAGGAGTCTTTTACAACTATCATCCTCCGTATGGTGGCCCGCAAGGTAAACGTCATATGAGGTATTAGTCTCGGAAACAAGCGCTTCGTTCATGGTTTGTCAGTCGAGGTTTCGATACTCACCACTTTGATAACCGACTTGTAGCTTCAATCATTCGGTACACAGACCAAAATATTCATATAGAATCTATAGCAAATCAGTTGTAACGAAAAGTTCTAAGTGGCTGATTAACCGATGTAAACAATTTCACTATTTATTGGTCGCAGTGGTCCTATACAAACCTGCTTCAGCTAACAATCTGAAATGGTTTAGCGATGATTCTTTTAGTAATTTCATATAATAATTTCGAGCACTATCCAAATCACCATTCCCTTCAAACCCCTCAGCTTTGGAAGCTAATTCATCCAGTCGGTTAAAGTCTAATTCGTTGGATTTGAAGTCGTTTACTACATCCGGAGTTAACGAAGGGTCTATCTCATAGATACGAGTTCTTATTTCCCACAAAGAGTGAATTGCTGTGCCAATATCAACCATATTTTTCCGCGTATCCAATGAACTAGAATCTTCAATTAGTTTTGAAGTATCAACTACCGTTTCGATAGCTTGGCCCAGTAACAAGTTGACGCTTTTAAGCTTATCCATAACACTACCTACTTATAAATCGAGCTAATATATTACCCTAACTTGATATTCGAGTCTGCAATTCAGACCGCAAACAAACAACTTTTAACTAAACATGTGAATCGAAAATTTAATACGTTTTGCAAAGTGGATTAGTATTGAAATTAAGCACTACTAACTTTCGCAGCCGTCCGTGCCATCCACGATCCCAATGATCCTCTATCGTTTAATATTTTTTGATCAGGATGCTCAAGATAGAGAATTTAGGATGGATGATGAGATGGACGCTCCCCTAAACGGCGTCAATGCGCCAAACTGGTTAACTCACACTCAGTTAAAGGGAACGTCCATCATGAAAATTAGCACATTATCAATTGATTTGGCAAAAAATGTATTCCAAGTCGCTGGCTTTAATCATCATCACAAAAGAGAATGCAATAAACGCTTAAACAGACCTAAACTCAACGCCTTCATGGCAAATGCCCCACCGTGTCGCGTGGTGATGGAAGCCTGTTATTCTTCCCACTACTGGGGGAGAGTATTTACGTCTTACGGTCATACCGTTGACCTTATTCCTGCACAACACGTTACCCCCTTTGTTCGCGGCAATAAAAATGATAGTAACGATGCCCTTGCTATCTATGAAGCAAGCTTACGCCCTAATATTAAATTCGTTCCTATTAAAACCGAAGCTCAGCAAGAAATACTCATGATCCATAAGATACGTGAGCGACTTCTGCAAAACAGGATTGCTGCAACCAACCAATTACGCGGTTTATTGGTCGATTTTGGGTATGTATTTCCTGTCGGTATTAAGGCGTTTCAGCAAGGGATAATTGCGTTAGAAAGTGATTCTGAGCTTCGCCCTCAGCTGCGCATTATGGTGAGTGATATTTACACTGAGTACAAAACCCTTGTTAAACGCATTAAAGCTATTGAAGCGATGCTTACTGCACACGTTGAACGGGATACAAACGCTAAAATACTTCACTCCATTCCTGGCGTGGGTGTACTCAATGCCTCTGCTTATGCAGCATCAATCGGGAACGGTCAGGCATTTAAGAGCGCAAAAGAACTCGGGGTGTGGCTAGGATTAACACCTAAACAATATGCGTCAGGCGATAAAAGTAAAATGTCTGGTATTACTAAGCGCGGCAACAGTTACCTACGAAAACAACTTATTCACGGTGCTCGCGCCCTTATCGCCAGAAGCCACCATAAAACAGATGCGCTAAGCCAGTGGATAAATCAATTACGCGAGAAAAAACACTTTAATTGTGTGGTGGTCGCCACCGCACACAGATTGGCTCGACTGATGTGGATATTGCTGACCAAGCAAACTCTCTACTCACCTCAGTTTGTGCAAAATACACAGAAGGATGCTTAATTATGCGTATTTTACACGCCAATCACACCCGAGTTTACGACTTAAGACAGCCTGGTTATGACATAGGTTTTAAAACCTGAGTGGGTGTTTGGGCACTTAAGTCGTAACATACACTTATCCTGTATGTACTTCACTTATAATGAAATAAAAAGCGCACGCTAACCAAGGTTAACCAGATAAAGACACGAGATTTAATCTCGCTTGGGTGAATATTTTTTAGGTCCCTTGGTACGAAGCTCATTAGGAGCATGGCGCATGATAACCATGACACCATAGCTCGAATATATGTCAGTACCTTTGCTTTTCAGCAAGCTTGTGACGCATCATTACTGTGATATGAGATACGTGATAATAGAATAAAGGCATCAATTTTGATGTTTATACATTAGCTCGTCTTGACTTCAAGGGAGCGTCCATATATGTCATCTCAATTTGTCCGAAAAGTGCAAAAATTAGGATAGGTGTCATTTTAATTGGTTGAAATACTCACCGAAGATATGGCGGTGATCACGCCAAATTTATTGCTTATTGAATGCCTCGTTCCGCAACTTAAACGTAAGCGTCTAGCAAAGTGCACCTGCCAGTAACTCGTCAAAATGATTAAGCTATTTCCGAATTTCAATGAGGAGATAGTCATGAGAAAAACACGCAGCCTTGAACAGTGGCGCTGTATTATCGAAGAACAACAAGTCAGTAATTTAACTATCACTGACTATTGCCAGCAAAATGCTTTATCAAAAACAACTTTTTATGCCGCACGAAGTAAGCTTAATGCCTCATCAGGCAGCTTTGTTCGCGCTAAAGTGACTAAACACGTTGACGTTATCGAACAGCAACAGTCAATCACCCTCACTATCGGCAAAGTAAACGTCAGCTTGCCACCCACAATGCCAGCCTCTTATCTGAGTCAACTGTTACGCGAGCTTGCCTGATGAAAATGTTTGTCGAACCAAAAAGTATTTATTTACACCGCGAGGCCGTGGATTTTCGAAAATCCATTGATGGTCTAATCGCAATCGTTGAAGGCGAACTTGAGCGTGATGCTTATACTGGCGCATTATTCTTATTCTGCAATAAAGCGAAAGATAAACTCAAGCTCGTTTACTGGGATAAAACGGGGTTTGCTTTATGGTATAAGCGCTTAGAAAAACAAAAGTTTAAATGGCCAAACAAAATCAGCGTGCAGGAATTTGAACTCAGTCCTGAACAACTGGATTGGTTGTTGTCGGGATATGATGTGCTTGGTCATGAAGAATTGCAGTATCAATCGATGATCTAATCGATCATATTGACAGTAAATGCTCGTTGCCACACAGTCTGTTTTATCTTTGCGTCAAGCAAGAAAACAGCGTCAAATTCTGTTAAATTGCGAACATGAAAATTGATGTACACTCACTTCCTGACGACCCAGAACAACTCAAGCGCATGGTGCTTGAGTTGCAACAGCTTATGGATGAAAAGTTAGCTGAAAAAGATGCGCAAATTCACGAATCGGTAAAAAAGGACAGACACATATTTTTGTCAGAAAATTTTGCGCTTCTCCCATCGTGGGTAACCGTATCATTATTTTTTTGCGCACTGTTAGTGTTAGTTACAGCACTTAGAATTCAGTTGCTTGGCAGGAATATTAGGTATAAAAGGCAAATCGAGGTTGACATTTTGTTTAATAACGTGTTTTTTAAACAAACCAATGAAGATACAACTGTTCAACCTGCGCCTTTGTACCATTTTACATCGTTGCTGGCAGCTTGCTGCTTTAACCGTTGTTTGCTGCCTACAAAATTTGAGTACTGCTGCCTGAAACATTGAATTGATTCAAGCCATTGCGCTTCTTCTATATTCAACGTTAGGAGCACTTTTGGTATGCTTTTGTTGATATGCCCTTTTTTCTTTGGATCTATCTGGCGGCCACTCCAGTCAACTAATTCAATGTAATCCAGTAAGGCAAAGGGGATCGTGCCTTTAATATGATTACTACCAAATAGCTTTAGCTGTGTTGGTTGACTTTCATGTTGAACAATATCTTTTTGTTTGAGGGGTTTATTTGCTTTGACCGTGTCTGTGGTAAAGGCTTTGAAATGCGCTATACGCTCTTGAATTGAGGTAAAATCACTGTCTTCAAGCGTATCGGCTACATTTGCTCTGATAGGATTCAAATCAACGTAGGCCATGCAACTGAGTACTGCTGTTTGATCTAATAATGCCTGTGACTTATAGCGCCCTTCCCAGTACTTGCCCGTGCAGTTATCTTCCTTATTGGCCTCGCGGGCAATGTACTCATTAAGATTTTTCATATACCAGCTGATGTCATAAAGCCTTGCGCGCCATTTAGCGATGATCTCATTGAAAAAGAGCAAGCTCGGCTTATCTAACTGCTCACCATTTAAATGGCGGTCGACTAAAACATGGCCGTTATAAAGTTGATACCAGCGTTCAATTACTTCATCTTCAGACCAATCTAGTGCTTGACGTCTATTGACGTTCACAACAAGGTGGTAGTGATTGCTCATTATCGCGTAAGCAGCAATTTCTATGGCGAACACGCTACTTAATAACTTAATTCGCTCTACTAACCACGCCCTACGGTGATCAAAGTTTTTACCTGTGTATTTATCATCACCACACAAGAATGCGCGTCTCACGCATCGTGAGATTAAGTGATAATAAGATGTGGACGCTAAATCAATCAGCTTTTTTCTTGCGCGAGTCATAAAATATCAACCTTAGTTGAACTGTATGTAATAACAGTAGTTGATACTATGATTTTTGCAAAAAAACTTGTGCCTGTCCTTTCTTTGCTTATTAAATCACCTTCCCAGTCACCTATTCGGCTTCTGTCTTCGACTATTTTTGGTCGTTCGCTAATACTTACTCTATTCTTAATTTGCCCACGTAAATCGCCATATTTACGTTGTTTACGTCTTTTTTTATGCCTCTTAGCTAAGTCTTTGTATAGCTCTCCACCTGCTTTAAAATCCTTAATCACCCATTGATAGATTGTTTCATGACTGACATGCATTAATTCATCTGACGGGTTATCCTTCTTAAGCCGACCTGCTATAGCATCTGGAGACCATCCCATTGCTATCTTACTCAGCACAAGCTCGTACAGTGCCTTATTGTTTCTTTTTCTTGCATGCCTAGAGACCTTCCTTCTTGCCATCGCTTTTTCGTGCGCTGCCTCATCGAAATAATCATAGTAGGGTGGCTTATTTCGCTTAACTTCACGCATGATAGTTGTATGGTGTCGATTTAATAGTTTACCAATGGATCGGCAGCTTTCGCCACTGTTGAATCGATAGTAGATAGCTTTTCGTTCGAAACTGTTAAGATGTTCATAAGACATTCTGAATTCCCTCGATAATGAGTTTGGTCGCACTTACTACATTAGCAAATACTTCAGAATGTCATATTTATTGGTGGGTTATGGTCAGTGGTGCACTTGCAAAATGAATTCGGGTTTGCTTCTTTTGTCCTTTCTTTGCTTCTTTCTCGCTAGGCAATGACTATTTAGCGTCACAAGGTTTAGTGTCATTGAGAGATATTTGGATCGGTATTCATTACGGGAGATGAACCGCCCATTGCGGACCCGCATGATGGGTGGTGTGGGGCTGAAGGTTAGAGACCTCCGGCTACCCGATTAAGCGATTACTTCCCCGGTTCTATTGGTACTGTTTTTATATATTTACTAAGTGGAAGTCTTGCCCAGTCATAATTATGTTCTACATAACCTATAATAAATAATGATGCGATAAACAAGCCTGTAGCTAAAACCCGAAAAAAGAATAACCTAAACTTTTCTGCCCAATCATGTTTAGCTTCTAACTTTAATTCTTGTTCTTTTAAAGCTACCTTTCGAGATTCATCAGAGTTTAAATCTTCAAATTTATCAATGTATCGAATTAATTTAATGAGTGAATTTTCAATGTCTTCTTTATGTGCCCATAAATCAGATGAACCTGAGCCATGCTCACTTAAGTCGATGATTTGCTCTTTAAGCTCAATTAATGCCTTTTTATCTAAGGCAGATAGATCTTTTTCAAAATCCTCTCTTCTTTCAGTTCTTGAGCGATTATCAGGTACTGGGATACTTGGAGGAGTGTATTCCGGCATTTGCATTCGTTGTAACGGGTTTGTAAATCCATCTAAATTGAAACGTCCCACCATTATCCTACTCCTGAGTTCGACTTACCGCTTAACGAGCCTGTAGATTAACTCGTTTTTTTATTTATTTTTATTGATAAACAAACCATAGCTGAGTTCCTATTTTGGTTCAATTGATTACTGTATTTTTACGCAGAATATAGAAGTGTTTGATATTGTTTTAATTGGCATTTTGGAAGGGATTATGGGTAGTTGAGTAGCTTTATTTTAGGTTAAAAGGGCTTACCCTCATTAATGCATCGTGTTTTGCAGCTTTTCTATATTATGAACAAGGCAATACAGTTGCCATTGGGCGTTCACTTTCGCTTGCCTCCGTTGACCCCGTAAGGTCAATTTATTTATCCCTATATTCACCGCAGTGATTTAGCAGGACAGTCACTTTAATTTTTTAATGGTTGCTAAATTACGGTTGCACCAATAACAGCTGCACTCTTAACTGCCAAGTCTAAATAACGCTCTGCTTCTGATTGTTTGACGGCAAAATCAGGTAAGTGACTTGCTTTGTTTCTGATTTGTCGTAATTGATTAATTAATTCCAAACTATCAGGTGAAAACTTACCAGATGCTGACAGGTGATCCAAAATCATTTTAGGATTAGTTCGTTTAATTGCTGTACCAGTCGAGAGTCCGCTTTTCATTGCTGCCGTTTCAATTAATGTCCATGCTTCGACGACAGCTGCTCTTGGAGAAACATCAGCAATACGAAGTAATTGTTCTTTTTGACTTAAGTCAGTTTCAGATTCATTTACTTTAGGCTTGGCAATATTTTTAGCACTATTCTCAGCTTTACTTAGACTCTTTTCAAAGCTTGCTTCAACATCTTTATATTTAAAAGATGATACCCGCCCCAATAACTGGCGTACTTCAGCACGAAATATGTATGCAATCCAAATAACTGCAACAGGCCATGCTAATGCTTTAACTAGTTCTACGAAATGTTCCATATTTCCCTTAGTAAGCTGAAAATTTAGTCTACGACATTCGTCGTTTTACAAACCGACAAATGTCTTTATATTACAATGATTTTATCCTAGCTATAAAATAAACAACTGTAAACAGTTAGTTAGCTTCGCCTTACCTTTCCTAAATGCAGCAAAACCCCAAAATGGTGGAGGTCAGTAATATCAGACGTATAGCTGATTAGTTATACCCGTTGATTATTAATTAACAAATTATATTTTAAATACCTGTGTTTAAACTAATAACGCGTTCACCCTTAAACTTATAGCTCGTTATTACTTATAAAATTAGTTAAAAATCACAACCTACTCCTATTGAATCCTCTGTATTTTTACTTCATATTAAATATTCTTATTTCTCACTTATTATGCTGTTATGTCATTTTTTAAATTTAGCCATGCACTTATTCTCACACTTGCTAGTACCTTACCGCTTACAAGCCATGCGGCGCTTGATAAAAACGAGCGTGAAATAGTAAAACAGGTCGATAAAAACATTCCCCACGCACTGCAAGAAATAGAGCAAGCCGTAAATATTAATAGCGGGTCGCTTAATATTGAAGGTGTAAAAAAAGTAGGTGCGCTGACAAGCGAGCAGCTCAAAGCCATTGGTTTTAAAGTAGAATGGCTGGATGGCAGTGCGTTTAACCGCGCAGGGCATGTACTGGCTACCTTTGAGAGTAAAAACCCCGATGCAATAAAAATACTGATGATCGGCCATCTAGATACGGTATTTGCCAAAAACGATAACTTTACTACCTACAAACAGCTTGATACCGATACAGCCAGTGGCCCAGGCGTTGCCGATATGAAAGGCGGTAACACGATAATAATTACCGCACTTAAAAGCTTACAAGCCCTTAATTTACTCGAAAATGTAAGCATAAAAGTGTTGCTGACTGGCGATGAAGAAAGCAGCGGTCGCCCGCTTAGCATATCTAAACAAGCTATTGTTGATGCGGCAATTTGGGCTGACGTAGCGCTTGGCTATGAAAATGGCGATAACAATATAAAAACAGCTATGGCGGCGCGCCGTGGTTATACCGGCTGGACGCTAAACGTAACGGCAAATGCAGCGCATTCGTCACAAATATTTAGCGAAAGCGTTGGATATGGCGCTATTTACGAAGCATCACGCATTTTAAATGATTTTAGAGAGCAACTTGCCACGCAACCTAATTTAACGTTTAACCCGGGGCTTATTGTGGGCGGTACAAATGCCGACTACGACAGTGCTAATTCGTCAGCAACGGCATTTGGTAAAAGTAATGTAATAGCACAAACCGTGCATGTTGCAGGTGATTTACGCGCACTTTCGCCAAAGCAGGTAGAAAGCGCTAAAAGGGTTATGCTACAAATTGTGGCTAAAAACTTAGATGGCAGTAAAGCAGAGCTTATTTTTGAAGACGGTTACCCGCCAATGGCATTAACTGATGGCAATAAAAAGCTATTAGAATTATACAGCGACGCAAGCCACGACTTAGGCTTCAACAAAGTAGTAGCCGCCAATCCACGTAATGCAGGTGCGGCTGATATTTCGTTTGCGGCAAACCATGTTGATATGGCACTTGATGGTTTAGGCTTGATGGGCAGCGGTGCGCACACTAAAAACGAAACAGCCGATTTAACCAGCCTTGATAAAAACATTAAAAAAACGGCATTACTCATTTATAGATTAGGGCAGTTATAAACACCTTTAAATTGGTTCTAATCGGTTAGCCGCAACTTGCATTGCAAACTTACGCAGTGCTTTAAGTTGCGGGCTTTCACTTTGCCAATAATGCCAATACAAGGGCGTATCAATATAATACTCTGGAAATAAGTCAACTAACTCCCCTTTTTGCAGGGAATCACCAAGCTGCAAAGTCGGTAATAAGCCATACCCAAGGCCTGCTATCATGGCTTGTTTAAATCCTTCTGATGAGGGATATATATGTATATACTCTGGCGTTGAGCCGTTAATATCGGCTAAAAACTGGTGCTGTAGCTTGTCATATTCACTAAAAACTAAACAAGGTACCTGCGCCAATTGCGTAAGCGAAGTGAGGTTATGCTGTTTAATAAAGTCAGGACTCGCAATTGCCTTGTAACGTATAGCGCCTAATGGGCTCGCTAACCCGCCATTTACAGGCTCAGAAGATGAGCTAATACATACCATTACCTCGCCGTCTTTCATTCTTTTATGGGCGATAGATTGATCCTCTGAGATCACTTCAAATCTAAATTTACAATCAGATTCTGTATCTAGCACGGCTAGCGCTTCTGGCAACCATGTGGCTAGTGAATCAGCATTGGCAGCCAACTTTACACTAAGAGGTGTGTTTAAGCTGGAGTGCTCGTTAAGTGCATCTACGTTTAAAGCAACTTCTAACTGCAGGACTTGTTGTAAATGATTAAGTAAACGCTTGCCAAGAGCGGTTGGGCGCGGTGGCTGCGTCCTAATTATTACAGGCTCTCCAAGTTTGGCTTCAAGTTGATGAATACGCCGACTTACTGCCGATTGCGTAATAAATAGCTTTTTAGAGGCTTTTTCAAACCCGCCTTCACTAATAACCGCCGACAGTGCATTGAGTAGTTGATAATCAATCATGAGTTTTACGCATATAACCCTAAATATATTCATTGGATTTGTAACAGAATTACCAATACCCTGCAAGGCATTGAATAGTTGAGTAGATTTATAGTATGTCGTTTTTATCGGGTGTGATGCTGGGGCTAAGTTTAATTATTGCCATTGGCGCGCAAAATATTTGGATTTTAAGCCAATGCATGGCTGGCGCTAATCGGTTTGTTTTAGCCACGGTATGCATTATTTGCGACGCGACTCTTATTTTAATAGGTGTATTTGCAGCAAATGAATTACAGCAGTTATTACCAGGATTACTGCCTTGGTTAACATGGGCCGGTATTGCGATACTATTATACTTAGCGTATGGATCTGCAATGCGAGCGATTAAAGGGACTTCGGGTTTAAAAATAAGCCAAGTAGAAAAAGTAAGCTGGTGGAGTACTGCCCTTTCGGCCTTTGCAATCAGTTTGCTAAATCCACATGTGTATTTAGATACCGTGTTATTACTTGGCAATATTGGCGCTTTACAACCAAACCCAATGCATTTTGCACTTGGCGCTTGTGTTGGGTCAATAATTTGGTTCAGCACTTTAGTGCTTTTTGCTCCTAAACTTAAAAGCATATTAAGCTCATCATTAAGATGGCGAATATTTGATACCACAATTGCAGTTATATTATGTTTTGTGGCGTTTGGGCTTTATAACGTACCTAGCCAATAATAAAAAAGCAGCGACTTTTAACAAGCGCTGCTTTAGTTTTATCTGCTCAGGCTAATGCATTTTTACTGCTAGCCTTAAGTTTATAAGTTAAGACATTATTTTAAACAATAAATCTCTAACTGTTGCAGGCTCAAATGGTTTATCACAAATGGCATCAACGCCAGCTTGAGCAATATTGGCTAAGTGAGTGTCGTTTGCTTCTGAACTCACCATTAAAATAGGGATATGTGAGTAAGTGTTTGACCCTCTGACGGTTTCGGTTAGCTCTTTTCCATCCATTTCAGGCATATTATAATCAGTAACAATCAAATCGAATGACTGTGTATTTAATTGTTCGATGGCTTGTTTGCCATCTTCAGCTTCTACTGGTGCTGGGATCCCCATCCCCGCAAGTACGCGAATAATGTGTTTACGTGCAAAGCGACTGTCATCAACTACAAGTACGCGTAATAAAGTAATATCAAAGTGTTCAAGCTCAACTTCTTCTTCACTAATAATATCTAAAGTAGCTTTAAGTGCGCGCGTGATAGCTTCAGCACTAAATGGTTTAGGCAAAATAGCTAATACACCCGACTGCCTTAACTGCTCTAAGTACTTTTTATTACGCTCACTCGACACCAACATAAATGCTTGGTTTTCTGTTAGTGGATTTGATCTGATTTTTTGTAGTAAGGAATCAGCGGTACCGTCTGAAAAGTACATACTACTAATAACTAAATCAGGCTGGTAACTATTAAGCATTGTTAGTGCTTGTTCTTGCGATGTTGCTTTTTCAACCTGCTTTACACCACACTGAGTCAGTGATTTTATAATAAGCTTTTGTTGAACATCTGAAGGCTCTACTAATAATATTGATAAGTTTGCTATTGCTGTTAAATCACTCATTTACATCTCTTCAGTGTTGTTATGTTTACAGTATGACGATTAATGTATAAGTTAAGATTATAGATCAACAATGTACAAGCGAAGGAGAAATACTTTATAAAATTGTAAAATAAATAGCGTATTTATCACACATAATCACCAACTTAATTTAGTTATTTTGAATATACTCAAGCGCAGTCATTTTTTTATAACTCACATTGGGGTGTAAAATATGAGCCGGTTCGGGGTCTACAACTTCAATGGGAATGTTGTAATCACGCGCTATTTCTATCGCCATTTGCGTAATATTAACGCTAAACGAAGTCCCCATAAATACAATTTTATCGGCATTACTCATGCGTTTTTGCGCTTCGCTAATTCTATAAAGCTCGGTGTAGTACTCATCAAACAATAAAACAAAGGGTTTAAAAGAATAATTAAGCTCAGGTGATCGGTTTTTAATATTAAACACTTCAAATAAGGAGTCGTGCAGGCAGCTTTCATCTACCTTTTCCCACGGAGCGGCAAACGGGGTTACATCATCGCCTTGATGGTGAAATAGCGTCATTTGATCGAGCCTGCCATGAATAGCAATGTAATTTTTATTACCGGCTTTGCCATCAAGCCCATCTATATTTTGAGTAATTAGGTTTTTATCACTCAGCCAATGGTGTACGTCGTTTGGACCATGGTTGCGATACGTTGCAAACCGATGGTAATACCACGCTAAAAACTCTTTCGGTGCGTTTTTATACATTGCGCGCGTTGCCATTTCCATAGGTGTATAATTTTTACTGCCGATGGTCCAGTAACCATCCTCCCCTCTAAAGGTTGGAATACCGCTGGCTGCGCTTACTCCAGCTCCTGTGATGTAAAGAGTGTTCACTTTTCAGCCTCGTAACCCAGTACGTTAGTACTTACTTGCTGTTTATTGTCAATACCGCCAATTCGATATAAAACCCCATTGTGTTCAAGTAAACCACGGTGATCCATACTCTTTACCTCAACCGGTGATAAAACCTGCCATCCATTTTTTTCGATATTAAAGCGCCAAACATGATCACTTGCTGGTGCAGGTTTACCGTCGTAGCCTATTGCGCTGTAATTATATGGATTGTTAGAACCTGCCAACATATAAATATTGCCATTATAGCTGGTGGCTGCCATTCGATAGTGGGCGGAACCTGTTGGATGTGGCAATGTGCGCCAATCTATTTTTTGTGGATTAGTTGAATCTATTGTACCTTTTAAGCACTGTGCTACGCCTGCAAACGAGCGACGCGAATCAGGATTGGCTTGTGTTTTAACGCCATCACACACAACAATTGTATTGCCGCTAATAGCGGCAGCTTGACCAAATACGGGATCACCTAAAAATGGTGAGGCTTGCTCCCATGTATTATTTTGCGTGTCGTATACTTGTACTAAATTTACGTTGCCGTCGTTATGCCAAGCGCTTTGTAGCTCAGCGCTACGCTATCGTCTACGGGTACTGGCATGCTTGCAAGATGAGTGTAGGTATCTTTTATGTAACTATTCAGCCACATTTTCAATAAATATATCAGGTAACTGATTTTTGAAGAGTAACTCAAGGGCTAGGCTTGCTGATACATGCTGTTTTCTGCAAGTCGAGAGGTAGCTTCTGATTAAACAAAACATCTCTGCACCTTGCATGCTTCTGAAGCACCCAGATATCTTTTGATGAACCTTGGTCATCCTAATATCATTCTCACCCTGGTTGTTGCTAAAAGGCACCGCTGTTTCCGTCATGAACCGTAAGACATCATCTTGATAATCTCTTAACCGCTCTAACAACGCTCTAGACTTTGTTCGTTTCAATCTGCCTCGCTGGCCTTTTACTCGGCTGTTTCTATCCGGTGGAGGGCATTTAATGTCACCTTGAGCCAATATTTGTTGATATTTCTCTATATAGTGAGCTTTTGTGTCTGCATCTAGCTCGGGGTTATCTATTTGATGTTTATTGATTTCAGTCAGTAGGGTTTGCAAATCCTTTGCCCATTGCATACCGTCTTGCTCCCATGCCCTTTCTAACTCTCGGATATGATGTGCATTACACAAGGCATGTTGGCACTGTGTATATTGATAATACGGTTTCCAGTGGTCGTGGCATAGTACCCCAGTAAAGTGAGGTAAAATATCGGCGTCATCCATCGCTATTTTCCCTCTTTTCTCATGCGGGTAAAAATACGTCCACCACGTCGTTGATGCACCATGAAGCCATCGTCGTTTACCACCTATATTAATCCCCGTTTCATCAACGTGTAAGGCTTGATAAGTCGTTTTCAGGGCTTTCTTGAGCGCGGCTTCTGCGCCGGAGGACTTTACCAAGGCCGCTGCTTGTTCATTAAAGTTAAATAAACTACCCGCACTGATTGGAATACCGAGTTGATCACAAAAATATTCTTCAATGCGGTTGTAAGGGAGTAATTGATATTGGGATAGGTAAACTGCATGGGCTTTTACACCAACCCCATATTGAATAGGACTGTTAACGTCTTCTGGAAATTCACCAATAAAACGCTTACCTTGCTCATTTTCCAGAATTTGTGCTTGGTATTCAGTGACCACTTTCCTGATATCTATATCGACAACCTGTCGTTTTTGAAAGCCAATTTCACGGTAGTGACCTTTCGGTAAAAAATCACGTTCAACTAGGATGATTTTGATCTCATCAGGCGTCTGTGTTTGGGTTAGTGTTTTACCTGCACGGCCTTTTTGACCACCCGCTGACTTGGCTGATTTCTCTTTGTTTTGTTTTTTTCGGTTGATGTCTTTTGATGGCGGGATACTGCTATTGTTACTGTTAAGTCCTAATTTACTTGCTAACATAACAACGACAACCAGAATGAGTTCAATAGACATCTTCAGCGCAGGCGTGAGAGTTTTACCTTCTTGTAATTGAGCTTTGGTTTTCTCAACGATTTCGTCGATGTTGATGCTGTTTAAATTCATTGAAGCTAGGGCTATTAGGTCATAGCCCTAGCTTGGCATACTGGCGGGATCGGTCAATAGTTAAAAAAGATCCTTTGAAAATAATTTACCATGGTGAATAGTTACTCTTTTATTACGTCGTACCTATATACGTCGGGGCTTGAAACTTCAGTATGATCCTCTGCAACTGTATAGCCGCCAAACACATAGGCGTACTCACCTAAACCAACTGCGGTACTTGCTAAGCGCCCTTTTAATGGCAAGCTTGAAGGCACACCAGTTTTAGATTGCCACTGTGAATCGCCAACTTTAAGCGCCCACACTTTGTTATGCACTGACGAGTACTGTTTATCGCGGCCTAATCCCATAAAACTTAAAAAATAAGGCTGATTTTTAATAATAACTTTAGCCACAGCATTATTTGCAACAGGCTCAGGTAAAGCAGGAAGACTTGCTAACGCAAGCGAGAAAAGAAGGCTCATAAGACAAATAATTTAATAGGGATTAATACTCTCAGATTAAATTATTTTGCCCTTAGGAGCCAGCGCTTAGCATCTAAATAATCAAATGCTTTAAACTTAATATAAGTTAATAAGCAACACTGATACGTTGGTTTAAGTGTGCAGCTTTTTGTGCTTCGTCAACTAATGCTATTGCATAATCAGTGACTGATACTTTGCTTTCACCAGCTTCATTTGTAAAAAACTGATCTCCGCCAATACGATAAGGACCTTCACTTTCACCAGGATAAATTACTGCAGCAGGGCTTACAAAAGTCCACGAAGCAGAACTAGTGGTCGTTTTAAATACATTTAATGCTTCACCTTGTGCGAGTGCTTCATCTTTGTAATCTGCAGGGAATTCAGGTGTTGATACAAGTGTTACCCCTGGTGCAACCTCTAAGCTACCCGCACCACCTACCCAAATCAAACGCGTGCTTGTTCCATTTAATGCTGTTAATAAACGCTCTGCGGTTTGTGCAACTAATTCATGATTACCTACTGCACGTCCGCCCACTGAAGCAATAAGTACATCTATACCTTTAAGTACTGAAGCAATATTATCTTGGCTTTGTAAATCAAATACGCGAACGGCAGTTGTATCATCTGTTATTTTCGCTGCGTCACGTACAATGCTGACCACTTCTAAACCGCGCTTAGTTGCTTGTTGTACGATTGTGCTGCCAATCCAGCCTGTTGCGCCTAAAACTGCTACTTTCATTATCTGTATCCTATTATTGAGTTAATGAAGTTAGTTTACTTGCACACTTTTAAGTGATAAACACACTGTTACGATATATATTAGTTCATAATAAGTTACTAATGGATAAAATTACTGCAATTACAAGCTTTGTAGAAGTTGCCCGCTGTGGTAGCTTTACTAAATCTGCTGAGCACTTAAATCTAAGCCGCTTACAAGTTACTCGTCACGTACAAGAAATAGAACAGTGGTTATCGTTGAGATTATTTCATCGCACAACACGTAAAGTAAGTTTAACTATTCAAGGTGAAGAAGCATTAATTTACTGCCAACAAATACTCAGTACAGTCTCTGATTTAAAAAGTCGTGCTCATAGCCATAATAATGAACTAGTTGGTACAATCAGAATTGCATCGCCTATTGGGCTGGGTCAAAATTTATTATTTGAAAGAGTGGAGCAATTTTTACAACTACACCCCAAAACAAATGTTCAGCTTGTACTTTCGGATAACTTATCACAGTTGGTAGACGAACGTGTTGATGTGGCACTGCGCTATATTGAACAACCTGATGATCAACATATTGCCCGTAAACTAATGCATATTGATGGTGTGTTATGTGCCTCGGCAAACTACTTAGCTGAGTCGCCCCCCTTAATTAAACCTCAGGACTTACTAAATCATAATTGCCTAGTGCACAGTAGTGCGACAAAATGGCGAATAATATCGGCAACAAATGATCAAAAAGTTGCAATTAAGGGGAATTTGCAATCAAACGAAATGGGCATTTTAGTTAAAGCGGCAATTAAGGGGATGGGAATTGCTAATATTCCTTGCGATTTAGCAAATAAACACTTAAAAAATGGCGAGCTAGTAGAAGTCTTGCCGCATTATTATTCACCTGGCCATAGCCTATGGGCGGTGTACCTATCACGAAGTTATCAGCAAACGTTAGTACGTACATTTATTGATTTTTTAGCACTCAATTGGCAACAAGATATTAAAAAAAGTAGTTCAGCATAGGCATTAAATTAATAAAAATGACTACATAACTTTAGCAACATTTTCGCCTTTAATTTTGTACATAGCTTGATCGGCATACTTAATGAGTTGATGATCAGTTTGTCCATCATTAGGGTAATTGGCAATACCAATACTAGGAGAGATATTGAGACTTAATTCATCCAATTGAAATTCAGCCTTAAATTGAGCTAAAATTTTACGCCTAATAACAACACTTTCGGTTGGTGACTTTAAATTATCTAAAATAATTAAAAACTCATCCCCACCTAAACGCCCTACAGTGTCATATTCCCTCATTACATTCGACAGCCTCTGTGCAATGCTATGCAACAACTTATCACCAACGTTATGACCATAAGTATCATTTACAGCTTTAAAGCCATTTATATCAATAAACAGTAGTGAAAAAAATAGATTATCTCGGTGAGCTTTTACAATTACTTTTTGCAATCGATCCATTAATAACGAACGGTTTGGTAAACCCGTTAATGCATCATGCCCTGCCATGTAATAAAGCTGCTCTTCCATCTCTTTTCGCTCGGTAATATCGTGAGCCACTGCAATTCTTACTTGATGTTCTTCAGACCAGCGAACAGACCATAGTATGTGGACTAATTGTCCATCTTTTCTGAGCCAACGATTTTCAAAACGAGGGTTTATTAACTCTCCTGATAAAAGCGAAGCAATTGCATTGTGCGTTTTTTGATGATCTCCAGAATAGACATAATTAATCATTTTTTTACCAACAACTTCATTGGCTGAATAACCAAAAATTCGCTCAAACGCGGCGCTAACAAAAACAAATGTACCTTGCTTATCTACAACACAAACAGCATCAAGCATTAAATCAAGTACTTCTTGTAAATCCACTAACCCACTTTTTATCATACCTGCTTGCCTCTAGGTTTAATGAAGCTAAATCCAGTATTCGACACCCCTACAACAAAAGCAAAAAATAGCTTTAAAGAAACGATATATTCACTCACATTTTAATAATGCGCCATCTATATAAATAGCGAGTAATAATTAAGCCTATAACGCATTGCTAAACCATGACGGCTCAAAACTACTTATACTTGATGATTACCTATGAAACAGAGTTAAAATATAGGATCTGTATTTTGCTTTTTCCAATTTAGTAACCGGATAAAATAGCCCCGAGATAGAATGAATTTTAATTCTGAAAGGTCAACTGGCCCAAGACGTTTATTATTTTGAGCGAACTAAAAAAATTCCAAAATCAATTTTATTAATAATATAAAGTGCTTTTACATCATTAATTTATGTTAATATCATGTGATAACAGATGCTTTACAAAAACAACGATTGTTTTTGAATTTGGATTGTGTAGGAGACACCTCATTGAAAATATCACAACGCTTTTTATGGCCATTAACCTTTATTTCTCCCTTACTAATGGCTGAGCAATTTGATTACGAAAACCTTGACCTTGATGCCCTAATGGGAATGGATGTTCAAGTCACTTCAGCAATGAAAAGAACTCAATCAGCATTTGATACAGCCTCCTCTATTTATGTTTTAAGTAAAGAGCAAATTACTAACTCTGGTGCTATGTCTGTACCTGAAGCACTAAAAATGGTTCCTGGGCTTATTGTTAGACAACTCGATAATAACCAGTGGGCTATCTCTTCGAGAGGCGTTGCTTCTCGCTTTTCTAGCAAGTTATTAGTCATGATCGATGGCCAAAGTTTATATACACCAAAATTTGCAGCTGTTTATTGGGAAACACTCAATGTTCCTTTGTACGATATTGAACGCATAGAAGTCATTCGAGGGCAAGGTGGGCTTTTATGGGGAAGTAACGCAAATAATGGTGTTATCAATATTATTACTAAAAATAGTATTGATACTCGTGACACATTAGCAACAGCAACCACCGGCAATCAAATAAATGTCGATACAAATTTTCGTTATGGAAACGATATTGGTAATAAAGGCAGTTATCGAATTTATGGCCATGCAAAACATGCAAATGCATCTAAAAAAGGAGCTAGACTCAAACCAAATGATATTACGAAACAATATTCTTTTGGTATACGTGCTGACTATACACCTAATGATGAATTGTCGGGTTTATTTCAAGGCGATGTTACGCATTCAAAATTAGGCCAAAACTACCGAGGTGTAGTTGATGCTACAAATGAAAACATTGCATTTTCTGATGATTTAAAGCGTATCGACTCACGTATGATGGCCCGTTTAGAACACAGAATATCAGGCAATGCCAATCAGATGTTACAGGTATCATGGCTCAAACAAAATGGATCTCAAGCCTACATAAAAGAGCATTTCGAATCGATAGATATTGACTACCAAATGAATTTTATTTACCAGTCACTACAGTTTGATTGGGGATTAAACTACCGCTATAACACTATTTCATTTGCACAAAGTGTCTTTTTAGATAGTGATAAAGATTTGGATAACCTTCAGCAGTATGGTGGGCTTATTCAAGCTCAATATAACTTTACCCCTGATACTCTCGATTTTATAATTGGCACTAAATTAGATCATAATGATCTAACAGGGTGGGAAAACCAACCTTCAGCAAGGTTAGTTTACAAACCAATCGAGAATCATCTTGTTTGGAGCGCTATATCCAGAAGTGTACGAATCCCCACGCTTATTGAGTTTAACGATAACTTTAAACTTAATGGAACCAAAGTTATTGATGTACTTGGCACAAGTACAGGGCTGGTAGCTATAGATGAATATCGAATCGCCACTTTTTTAAATGGTAACGATAAAGTGAAATCTGAGAATTATATCTCTCACGAACTAGGTTACCGATTTTCCGATAACGATTGGTCAATGGACTTTTCCGCTTATAACACGCGTGGTAAAAACGTAGCAGTTATTAACTTAAACACCCATTTTGAACAATTTTTGCCTGCTCTCGCTCTGTTTCGATCGGGAGAGATCCCACAAGCAGCTCAAGCGCTTACAACAACTCAAATCAACCTTGATTTAATCTCTGTTGGAAAAACAACAACAAAAGGTTTTGATGTCGTTTTATCTTGGCAACCTATGGATACTCTCAGCACAGAGCTTGGGTACAGTTATACAGACTTTAAATATAGCTTACCTTATGACACAAGCTCTGTGGTTGGGTTTGATTCAACAAATAGGCAGGTATTTGCAAAAGCAAATTACACTCTATTTAACGGCCATTCTCTATTTTCTACATTACGAGTAGAAAATTCTAATGCGTATAACACAGATAACTACGCAGCATTAGATTTGACTTGGAATTGGCAGATAAACCAACAGTGGTCAACTGCGCTTTCAGGTAAAAATTTATTAGCAAGTTCTCACATCGAATATGGTAATACAAACGAAACCTATACTATACCCAATTATATTGATGAATCTTTTACATTCACAATTATGACTACGTTTTAAGTTTATAACATGCTCAAGTCAAAAAGTTTAATCCATCGTACCTTAATTATATTTGTATTTTTATTTAGTGCGAATTGTAATGCAATGGAAAAGGAATACATGCTTAAAGCAGGCTTCTTATATAATTTTGCCAGATTTTCTCAATGGCACTCGCTTCCTCAAAAAGACAATTTTTTTACTCTATGCAGCCCTGATAAACACTTTATTGAGTTAGCAGACATTGTTTTAAAAGAACGAATAGTAAAAGGATTACCTTTAAAAAATAAACATATTGCTCTCAACGATATATCAAACGTATCGTGTGATATGCTTTTTATAACCGTCAATACAGTCGCTAATTGGGAAAACCTAAAGGTTTTTCCTTATGACAATATTATGGTTATAGGTGAAACTGAAGGTTTTATTAAAAATGGCGGACACATTAGGTTTTTTCTTTCAAGTGGTAAAATTCGTTTCGAAATAGCGCCTAAAAAGCTTAAAGAAGTAGGTATTACAATGAGTTCAAAAGTATTACGCCTTGCTCGCGTTGTTGATAGGTAATGCAATGAAAAAACTATTTTTATTAAACACAATGAGCAAAAAACTTTTAGTCATTTTAATGTGTGTCGCCCTCGTATCAACCGCAACAGTCACAATCGTATTTAGTGCCTATGAAATAAGTAGCGCGAAAGAAGAGCAAGTAAAAAGTTTAGTATCTCTTTCTAAAATGTTGTCCCCTAATATAACGACAGCGCTTATGTTTGACGATGCAGAAGCAATACAAGAACTTATTAACCCACTGCTTATTCGCTCAGATATAGTATCTGTGATTGTGAGTAATTCAGATGGTAAACCACTTGCTATCGCCAATTCTCTTTCTAAAACAGCACAACATAGTATAGAAATAAGTACCGTTTTAGAGCTAGATTCTCATTGCTATGGTGAGCTCAAAATTAGGGCTAATGATAGCTACATTAATGATAGAGTGGCATTTTATAGTAAGTTTCTTATTATTTTGGTGATATTTACATTTATTGTGAGCTTACTATTATCCTTATTACTCAGACGTCGGTTTTTAAACCCTATATTATATTTGGCACAAACAGCTAACCAAATAACAAAATCGAATGACTATAGCTTACGTGCAAAACAGCTCTCGCAAGATGAGGTAGGCGAACTTACTTCCTGTTTCAACGATATGTTACACACGATTGAACAGCGAGAAAGTTCACTTGAAAATCAAGTTCGGCTTCGTACTAAAGAACTTGAAAATGCAAATTTCCAATTACACCAATATGCATATGAAGATGGCCTAACAGACCTACCTAACAGACGTTACTTTTACGAAAAACTACAAAGTTTAATTAGCAAAAAAAATATAACTTTTGCCCTTATTTTTATTGATTTAGATGGCTTCAAAGAAATAAACGACAGTCTCGGACATGACTATGGCGATTTACTGTTACATCAAGTCGCAGTTAGATTACAAAACTGCACAACAGCTAACGATACTGTAGCAAGACTAGGCGGTGATGAATTTACTCTTATTCTAGAAGGAGTAGACAATCAAGCGAGCGCAAGTAAGGTTGCAAATGCAGTAAAAAGTAGCTTAATCCAGTGTATTCATCTAAAAAAAGAAAAGGTGTATGTGACTGCAAGTTTAGGTTTAACTTTTTATCCAACGGATGGGGTAACAGTAGAAGACTTAGTAAAGCGAGCTGATCAAGCAATGTATTTATCTAAACATAAAGGTAGAAACCGCTACGAATTTTTCACTTATGCTATGGAAGAACAAGCAATCGAAAAGCGCCGTTTAATAGAACAAATACATACTGCCCTTAAAAAAAGTCAATTTGAGCTTTATTATCAACCCATTTTTTCTATTAATGGTACATCAGTACCCAAAGCCGAAGCGTTAATACGCTGGAATCACCCTGAGCGAGGTCTAATTGGCCCAAATGAATTTATACCAATCGCTGAAAAGAATGGCTTAATAAGCGATATTGGCCAGTGGGTAAAACTACAAGCAATTAAAGATACTGTTCAATTTAATCTACTTTGCGAAACACCTATACAAATTAGCGTAAATACGTCACCACTTGAGATTGATCGTGCTGGTAATTGGGTAAATGAATGGCTAGAAGCAAGTGAGCAATACAAACTCCCCGCCCATACTATTCTCATAGAAGTTACAGAGAACACGCTAATGGATCCTGATTCTTTAATACAGAGTCAATTAAAGCGGCTTAACGCAAAAAATATTGATATAGCAATAGATGATTTTGGTGTCGGTTATTCATCACTTGCCTATCTTCAACGCTTAGATATCGATATCCTAAAAATTGATCACTCTTTTATTAGAGATATAGAAACCAATGAAAACAGCATAGCGCTTATAAAGGCAATAATAACAATGGCACATAATTTAGGTGTAAAGGTTGTCGCTGAAGGGGTAGAAACCCAGTATCAATACTTACTATTAAAGCAGTTAGCATGTGATTATATTCAAGGTTATGTATTTTCAAAACCAATCACTAAACAAAGCTTTATTGAAAAGTACGTAAAGTCTAAAGTATTACTTTAAAATTAAATACCAGCTTGTATGTGGGTAGTATCTTTATTACAACCAGCGAGGTACGCGTTGTTTATAATACTGATACTGCTCTGAAAAAGATTGCGATAGATGCTCTTCTTCTACTAAAGTTTGTCTATATAAAGCGGTAACCCCTACAATCAAACATATCAGACTAAATACACACGGCAATGCTAAAAAGAAACCAATTTGAGCCACTGCAACACCTAAATACATAGGGTTGCGAGAATAGTCATAGAGTCCAGTTGTTTTTAGCTCCTTTGGCCCATTAGGATCTATTCCTGAGCGCCAAAGTGATGCCATATCAAAATGTACAAACATACTTAATATAAACCCAGCACTCAGTAATACATTGCCAAACATGACCCCAGGCCAACCGTTTAAAGGTTCAAATAATACTAAGTAATTATCTAATTCAGGAATAAAAACTCTCACAACACACACAAACCAAATAGCAGCCCTGAAAAATTTAAACGCCATATGGTTCCACCAACTAGAGCAATACTGCTGACCAGGAAAAATAACGCCAGAGGGTGTGGTTCGATTTTTATAAATAATTCTATAAGTATAAAATCCCGCCACAAATGTATAGAAAATAGCGAGGTAAATACGTGTAAACTCTATTAGGGATACTGAGTCATCTATAAAGGGTTGATAGTTCATTGAGGGAGCTCACACACATTATTTTTTAGCTAATACTATAAATTAATTTTAGTGTTCATACTGTTAATTAACAAGCAAAGTCAGCTAAATCGGCATAAAAGATTAAAATAAGTTTACCAATGATACCATGTATTATCCATCCACTTTTCTGCAGAAGTAAAAAAACCCGAATCGTTAAATTCGGGCTTTCTACAATGTTAAGTCGGTGCGCTACGCAGTAGAATGTCGTGCTGCCCACAGCGGTGGAGAGCCACAGTGAAATGCTACACTATTATCGGTCGAAGCTTTGGTTTCACTACTGAGTTCGGCATGAGCTCTTGGCTATTTGTTAAATCCCAAACAGCAAAAAACCCGTCACATTGCTGTAACGGGTTTCTTTAATTTGAAGCCTGGTAATGTCCTACTTTCACATAGCAAATGCTACACTATCATCGGCGCTGTTTCGTTTCACTACTGAGTTCGGCATGGAGTCAGGTGGGTCCAAAACGCTATTGTCACCAAGCAAATTTGGGCGTTAATACGTATTTCTGCGCACTAACTGAATTTGGAAAATATCTGATAATATTTTTTAAGTCTTTCTAAGTAATATCTACTTTAGTCATATTAACTTCTTCGCTTGCTTCACTATCACATAAAACGCGTTTGGCGTTGTATGGTTAAGCCTCACGGGTAATTAGTACAAGTTAGCTTAATGGCTCACACCACTTCCACATCTTGCCTATCAACGTTGTAGTCTTCAACGGCCCTTCAGAGACTTTAAAAGTCTAGTGAGAACTCATCTCGAGGCCTGCTTCGCGCTTAGATGCTTTCAGCGCTTATCAGTTCCGAACGTAGCTACCGGGCAATGCCATTGGCATGACAACCCGAACACCAGCGGTTCGTTCACTCCGGTCCTCTCGTACTAGGAGCAACCCCTCTCAATTCTCAAACGCCCACGGCAGATAGGGACCGAACTGTCTCACGACGTTCTAAACCCAGCTCGCGTACCACTTTAAATGGCGAACAGCCATACCCTTGGGACCGACTTCAGCCCCAGGATGTGATGAGCCGACATCGAGGTGCCAAACACCGCCGTCGATATGAACTCTTGGGCGGTATCAGCCTGTTATCCCCGGAGTACCTTTTATCCGTTGAGCGATGGCCCTTCCATTCAGAACCACCGGATCACTATGACCTACTTTCGTACCTGCTCGACGTGTCTGTCTCGCAGTTAAGCTGGCTTCTACCATTACACTAACCGTACGATGTCCGACCGTACTTAGCCAACCTTCGTGCTCCTCCGTTACTCTTTAGGAGGAGACCGCCCCAGTCAAACTACCCACCAGGCACTGTCCGTAACCCCGATTCAGGGGCCAACGTTAGAACATCAAAACTACAAGGGTGGTATTTCAAGGTTGACTCCACAACAACTAGCGTCGCTGCTTCAAAGTCTCCCACCTATCCTACACATGTAGGTTCAATGTTCAGTGCCAAGCTGTAGTAAAGGTTCACGGGGTCTTTCCGTCTAGCCGCGGGTACACAGCATCTTCACTGCGATTTCAATTTCACTGAGTCTCGGGTGGAGACAGCGTGGCCATGGTTACACCATTCGTGCAGGTCGGAACTTACCCGACAAGGAATTTCGCTACCTTAGGACCGTTATAGTTACGGCCGCCGTTTACCGGGGCTTCGATCAAGAGCTTCTCCCTAAGGATAACCCCATCAATTAACCTTCCGGCACCGGGCAGGTGTCACACCGTATACGTCATCTTGCGATTTTGCACAGTGCTGTGTTTTTAATAAACAGTCCCAGCCACCTGGTCACTGCGGCTCCCGTCCGCTTAGAGAGCAAGTCTCATCACAGATAGGAGCGTACCTTCTCCCGAAGTTACGGTACGATTTTGCCTAGTTCCTTCACCCGAGTTCTCTCAAGCGCCTTAGTATTCTCTACCTGACCACCTGTGTCGGTTTGGGGTACGATTCCATATAATCTGAAGCTTAGAGGCTTTTCCTGGAAGTATGGCATCAGCAACTTCATCACCGTAGTGACTCGTCTCGTGTCTCAGGTTTAGTGTTCGTCCGGATTTACCTAAACAAACGCCCTACTCACTTTCACATAGACTACCAACGCTATGCTTGCTTAGCCTGCTCCGTCCCCCCATCGCAATTATATCGAGTACAGAAATATTAATCTGTTTCCCATCGACTACGCCTTTCGGCCTCGCCTTAGGGGTCAACTTACCCTACCCTGATTAACATGGGATAGGAACCCTTGGTCTTCCGGCGTGGGAGTTTTTCACTCCCATTATCGTTACTCATGTCAGCATTCGCACTTCTGATACGTCCAGCATACCTCCCGGTACACCTTCAACCGCTTACAGAACGCTCCCCTACCACTCAGAATAAATTCTGAATCCGCAGCTTCGGTGCATAGTTTAGCCCCGTTACATCTTCCGCGCAGACCGACTCGACCAGTGAGCTATTACGCTTTCTTTAAAGGATGGCTGCTTCTAAGCCAACCTCCTGGCTGTCTGGGCCTTTCCACATCGTTTCCCACTTAACTATGACTTTGGGACCTTAGCTGGCGGTCTGGGTTGTTTCCCTCTTCACGACGGACGTTAGCACCCGCCGTGTGTCTCCCGGATATTACTTTACGGTATTCGGAGTTTGCAAAGGGTTGGTAAGTCGGGATGACCCCCTAGCCTTAACAGTGCTCTACCCCCGTAAGTATTCGTCCGAGGCTCTACCTAAATAGATTTCGGGGAGAACCAGCTATCTCCCGGTTTGATTAGCCTTTCACTCCTAGCCACAGGTCATCCCCTAACTTTTCAACGTTAGTGGGTTCGGTCCTCCAGTTGATGTTACTCAACCTTCAACCTGCCCATGGCTAGATCACCGGGTTTCGGGTCTATACCTTGCAACTAGTCGCCCAGTTAAGACTCGGTTTCCCTACGGCTACCCTATTCGGTTAACCTCGCTACAAAATATAAGTCGCTGACCCATTATACAAAAGGTACGCAGTCACCCAACAAGTGGGCTCCTACTGCTTGTACGTACACGGTTTCAGGTTCTATTTCACTCCCCTCACAGGGGTTCTTTTCGCCTTTCCCTCACGGTACTGGTTCACTATCGGTCAGTTGGGAGTATTTAGCCTTAGATGATGGTCCACCTATATTCAGTCAAAGTTTCACGTGCTCCGACCTACTCGATTTCACTTAAAATGTCTTTTCATGTACGGGACTATCACCCTGTATCGTGGCGCTTTCCAGCAGCCTTCCATTAACACATAATGAGCTTAAGGGCTGTTCCGATTTCGCTCGCCGCTACTTTCGGAATCTCGGTTGATTTCTTTTCCTACGGGTACTTAGATGTTTCAGTTCTCCGCGTTCGCCTCGTTAACCTATGTATTCAGTTAACGATACCTGCAAGCAGGTGGGTTTCCCCATTCGGAAATCCTAGTCTCAAGCGCTTTTTACTAGCTTGACTAGGCTTATCGCAAGTTAATACGTCCTTCATCGCCTCCAACTGCCAAGGCATCCACCGTGTACGCTTAGTCACTTAACCATACAACCCAAACGGGTCTTTGTTTCGTGACAGTTTAACTTCGCCAGAAGTCAATATTGAATACTAAAGTAGATACCAATCAATCAACTCATAAGAGTTAACTAAATGGCACTCAATGGTACTGCTACCATTGTTTTTTACTTTTGAAAACTCTTGATAAATACAATGTATCTATCAGAATTTTATTATCAGCTTTTCCAAATTTTTAAAGAGCATATTAATTAGTTATTCCGAAGAACAAGCACTAATTAACAATCATCTGTGTGGACACTACGAACAAATAAGTTCTAAATCGTATAAGGAGGTGATCCAGCCCCAGGTTCCCCTAGGGCTACCTTGTTACGACTTCACCCCAGTCATGAATCACTCCGTGGTAAACGTCCTCCCGAGGGTTAGACTATCTACTTCTGGAGCAACCCACTCCCATGGTGTGACGGGCGGTGTGTACAAGGCCCGGGAACGTATTCACCGCGTCATTCTGATACGCGATTACTAGCGATTCCGACTTCATGGAGTCGAGTTGCAGACTCCAATCCGGACTACGACGCACTTTAAGTGATTCGCTTACCTTCGCAGGTTCGCAGCACTCTGTATGCGCCATTGTAGCACGTGTGTAGCCCTACACGTAAGGGCCATGATGACTTGACGTCGTCCCCACCTTCCTCCGGTTTATCACCGGCAGTCTCCTTAGAGTTCTCAGCATTACCTGCTAGCAACTAAGGATAGGGGTTGCGCTCGTTGCGGGACTTAACCCAACATCTCACAACACGAGCTGACGACAGCCATGCAGCACCTGTATCAGAGTTCCCGAAGGCACCAAACCATCTCTGGTAAGTTCTCTGTATGTCAAGTGTAGGTAAGGTTCTTCGCGTTGCATCGAATTAAACCACATGCTCCACCGCTTGTGCGGGCCCCCGTCAATTCATTTGAGTTTTAACCTTGCGGCCGTACTCCCCAGGCGGTCTACTTAATGCGTTAGCTTTGAAAAACAGAACCGAGGCTCCGAGCTTCTAGTAGACATCGTTTACGGCGTGGACTACCGGGGTATCTAATCCCGTTTGCTCCCCACGCTTTCGTACATGAGCGTCAGTGTTGACCCAGGTGGCTGCCTTCGCCATCGGTATTCCTTCAGATCTCTACGCATTTCACCGCTACACCTGAAATTCTACCACCCTCTATCACACTCTAGTTTGCCAGTTCGAAATGCAGTTCCCAGGTTGAGCCCGGGGCTTTCACATCTCGCTTAACAAACCGCCTGCGTACGCTTTACGCCCAGTAATTCCGATTAACGCTCGCACCCTCCGTATTACCGCGGCTGCTGGCACGGAGTTAGCCGGTGCTTCTTCTGTCAGTAACGTCACAGCTAACGGGTATTAACCGTTAACCTTTCCTCCTGACTGAAAGTGCTTTACAACCCGAAGGCCTTCTTCACACACGCGGCATGGCTGCATCAGGCTTGCGCCCATTGTGCAATATTCCCCACTGCTGCCTCCCGTAGGAGTCTGGGCCGTGTCTCAGTCCCAGTGTGGCTGATCATCCTCTCAAACCAGCTAGGGATCGTCGCCTTGGTGAGCCATTACCTCACCAACTAGCTAATCCCACTTGGGCCAATCTAAAGGCGAGAGCCGAAGCCCCCTTTGGTCCGTAGACATTATGCGGTATTAGCAGTCGTTTCCAACTGTTGTCCCCCACCTCAAGGCATGTTCCCAAGCATTACTCACCCGTCCGCCGCTCGTCAGCAAAGTAGCAAGCTACTTTCTGTTACCGCTCGACTTGCATGTGTTAGGCCTGCCGCCAGCGTTCAATCTGAGCCATGATCAAACTCTTCAATTAAAAAGTTTTATGTCTTTCGACAGCTCAATGAATTCTGAATTTTTAATATCTTTCGATATTGAATTGACTGTGCCGAATAATTACCTAAATAACTATTCTGTTGGTCACTCAGTTTTCAATTGAGACTCTAATTTGTTTGCCTCGCTAATTACCCATAAAGAGTAAGTAGTTTGGCTGTTAGAACTCAATCTGTACGAGTGCCCACACAGATGATTGCTTTATATTGTTAAAGAACGTTTTGAGTCGCTTTAGCGCCTCAAGGGATGCGAATAATACACCCTTTATTTTTCGAGTCAATACTTTGTTTTAAACTTTCTTTTGGAAGATTTAAAACCGAAGTTTTATTTAACTCTCTAAGTAGTTCGTGCCTCGCTATGCGTTGGCCTTTCCCGTCTCAGTGGGGTCGCATTATAGGGAGATTCGAGCGGGGGTCAATGTTTTATTTCAGCTTTTTGACAATTAAATGAATTTAGTATGAAAGCTATACAAATAAAGGGCTGCATCGCCTTTTTTGCCCATTAAACAACCAATTTGTACACAAATCCCAGGGGGACTTAAAAACACCTCTATAAATAACACTGCAGAGCTATGCTAACTGTGCGGTTATCACTACTGCATTAAATAAGTGTTTTACTATAGCGCCACTAAAATAGCGCAATAACAAAGCTGACATTATAATGTATTGATCATTGAGCTTAAGCTAATTAAGTAGCTTAAACTGTATCTATGAAATTCAATTGAATTTTCTTTTCACAAGTTTACTGAACAGATACCAACTTTAAACACTACCAATTATTCGCTTAGCTATTGAACATCGTCCGCTTTATGTTTTACTTCTCTTTATTCGCTTTTACATTTTGTGCTTGTTCAAATATTTCTTTGTACACTTCGTCGTGGCTAATTGGCGGATACTTAAATTTAGCCAGTATTAAAATAAGCTCTACTCTTAGTGATGATTTAATATCTTCGCGGTGGTTCCAATCAACAAATTTAACTTTGTCGTCCACTATTACTTTTACCGCTTGGGCGAGCTCAATCAACTTATCTTCGGGGTAATCAAAGTCGTATTTAACCGCGAGCATTTTTAATGCGTCGTAAAAGCCTTTTTCTTCAATATCAATACCTAGCTCGTCGCCGGCGTTCATTTCGTCGCGTACGCTGTAAATCATATTAACCATAGTGTCTGAAAACTCATCAAGTACGTTACTTACCAATATGTCATCATCTTTTCGCTCGTTATAGCGCTGTACCAGCGATTCAAAGCGTTTAGTAAAGTCGATACCTTGGGTTTGGTTTACTTTTTCAAGCTCGCCTATGGCTTTAGCTAACATTTGTTGCAGTATTTTTATTTTGGTATTGGGAAGTTTTATTTTTTCTATTTTAGCGATGTAGTCATCATTAAAAATGTCGATTTCGCCACAGTCTTCATTACCGAGTTTAAATACCTCTTCTACGCCGTCGCTTTGCAGGGCTTCGGCTATCATTTCGCGCACTTTGGCGTTCATTTGCGCGGTGTCGGGCGCTTCGCCTTTGGTTAGCTTGTAAATAATAGAGCGAATAGCGAGATAAAAGTGAATATGGTTACGCTCATGTTCGTTAATTTTTTCACTACCACAACATATATCGTAAGCGGCTTTTAAACGTTTAACTAAATCCATAAAGCGTTTTCGGCGCTTTTCGGTAATAAGCGCAAACTCGGCGGCGTAGTTTAAACAATTTAACTGTGCAACGGCTTCGCCGGTAAAGTAAGGGCTGCTGTCAAATTTATGAAATAACTGGGCAAGTAGCGCTAAGTGATTTTTTACTTCTATAACCGACGCGGTAATGTCTTCAAAGTTGGTTTCGTCTGTTTTTGAATACTGCGCTAACGCTTTATTCATTTCAGATTTAATACCAATGTAATCGACTACCAAGCCTTTATTTTTACCTTCAAACTGGCGATTAACCCGCGAAATAGTTTGTATTAAGCTGTGCTTTTGCAGTGGTTTATCTATGTACATGGTGTCTAAAAATGGCACGTCAAAACCGGTTAGCCACATATCGACCACTATGGCTATTTTGAAGTTCGAATGTTTGTTTTTAAATTGCTTATCAAGCTCTTTACGCTCGTCTTTACTGCCCAGTAAATTATATAAGCGTGCGACGTCGTCTTTGCCACGGGTCATCACCATTTTTACTTTTTCAGAAGGGGCTGCAATACGGCCTTCGCTAATAGCACGCTTTCGCTCGGTATCCGATAAGTTTTGCGCGTTGTCCTTCTCGTTTAAAGAGTCAACTACATCAAACCAATGTGGGCGTAATTCTTCTAACTCTTGATACAGCTGATAAGCAATACCGCGTGAGCTACACACAAACATTGCCTTGCCGGCAACCGTTGAGCATTCTTCAACACGTTTTTCGTAGTGCTGCACAAAATCTTTTGCTAACACTTTAATACGGTCTGGGTCGCCTAAAATGCTATTCATGTTCGCAGTGGCTTTTTTACTGTCTTCTATTTGCAGCTCGTTACTGCCTGCATCGGCGCATTCTTTGTAGTAGGCCTCTATTTCTGCCAGCTTGCTGTTGTTTAAACACACCTTGGCGGCGCGCCCTTCGTAAACAATGCGTACGGTTATTTCATCTTTGACTGACTCAGTCATAGTGTACGAGTCAACTACTTCACCAAACACATCCAGTGTGGCGTCTACTGGTGTGCCAGTAAAACCAACATAAGTGGCGTTTGGCAATGAGTCATGCAGGTATTTTGCAAAGCCAAAGGTCTTTCTCACGCCTTTGTCGGTAATAGTAATTTTTTGATCGAGATTAACTTGGCTACGATGCGCCTCATCTGAAATACAAATAACATTAGTGCGATCGGTTAAGAGCTGAGTGTCTTCGGTGAACTTATGAATGGTAGTTAAAAATACACCACCACTGTTCCGCCCAGCTAGTAAATCACGTAAGTGAGTACGGCTGGTGACTGTTTTTACCGTGTCATCACCAATGTAGGTTTTAGCATTACCAAATTGCTGCGAGAGTTGATCGTCTAAATCGGTTCGGTCGGTAATTAAAATAATGGTCGGGCTTTTAAGCTCAACACTTTTCATCAGCAAGCGCGTTAAAAATTGCATGGTGTAACTTTTACCGCAACCCGTTGCACCAAAGTACGTACCGCCTTTACCATCGCCTATTGGCTTTAAATGCCGTTTTATATTTTCGAACAACTTATTAGCCGCATAATATTGCGGGTAACGCGGCACTATTTTTATCTCTTTTTTGCCCGCGCTTTTATTGTCAGAATCAGGGAAAAACACAAAGTTGCGCATTACATCGCGCAAACGCGCTTTATCAAACAGGCCCTGCAATAAGGTATGTAATGAGTTTATGCCCTCTTGTGCGGTTAGCTCTTGCCCCGTTACTTTGCCCCACGAGTAAAAAAACTGATACGGCGCAAATAAGTTGCCCATTTTGTTGTTTACGCCATCACTTATAACGCACAAGGTATTAAACACAAACAACTGCGGAATAGCGCGTCTGTAGCGCACCGTTAACTGCTCATACGCTTCAAAAATAGGGGCTTGCTCGCGTATCGCGCTTTTAAATTCAAACACAACTAGTGGTAAACCATTCACATATAAAATGCCATCGGGAATACGCAGTTCAATATTGTCGTAGCTTGTGGGGCTTTGTATTTCTAACTGGGTAACAAAGCGATAAATATTGCCGTCTTGCAGGTAGGTAACGCTCGCTTCATTCACATTATCTAAAGCAGCTTGTGCCATCGCACTGCCTGCTATTAGGCTACTTTTAATACCTTGCTCAACGTTGTCGTAATCGAGTAGTTGAATATATAAATCTTTTTGCGCCGCACTGCCTGCCACCATTCCACGCTCACGTGTAAGTACTTCCCTTTTAAGTAAGAAGCCATCACTCAACCACTTACAAAAGGTTTTATTGCTTTCGTATAAATCACTAGCAGGTAGCTTTTCAAGCTTTGCAATAATTGAGTCTACTTCACCGGTGGTAATATTATTTTTAGCGTAACGCTTGGTTAAAAAAGCACGGAGGTCTTCTTTAATTAATACATCGCTATTATTGCGGCTAAGCTCACCACCCAATAAATGCGGGTAGCCTTGCTCGCCTAATAGCTCAACCACCGCTTGTTCTAATTTGGCTTCAGTAAATTTCATCTATTTAGCACCGTCCGCTGGTTTATTCATGTTAGTTATTATTTTTTAAACGTTTATTTTTAGCTACAATGCGGGAAGTATTCTCGCAACAACTTCATCATATTTCGTTTTTGCTTAAACTTCTTAGCCAATGTAGTAATCATTTCATATAATAGTGTGCAGTCGGCATTTTTGTCTTTTAAGCTTTTTTCTATTTTAATTAATAAATTAGTTGCTTCTCGATAAGCGTCATTATTAGTTTGTCCAATTATGTTACTAAGTGATTTGTGATACAAGTCAATCGACTCTTGTGGGTATTGCGCCATAATTAAACCAGCCAACGTTATCAATTGACTCGGCTTAACCTCATGTTTTGCAGCCCATGAACGTGCTTTTTCAATGTCATTTTGATCAATATAAAAATCCAGTAATTCACTCGGATAATTAGTAAAGCGATAAGCCCCTTGGTTTGATTTAGCCCCTTGTTCTGACAAAGAAAGCAATAGCTGCTCTACTTTTTGCGTAAACTGGGCATCAATGATGCCGGTTTTTAGTTGTAGCGTTTGTAAATCTTTAAAGCCATTAAAACTCGGGTTATCTACAAATAACTGCCACGCGATTGCCCATGCGGTTTTAAATTCTGACAATTCAAGGCGAAGTTCTATTTCATCGCGTTTACATGCAAGCACTTCATGTGGCTTACTTGCCCGTTGATACGCTTGCTTTAAATAGTACTCGGCATCTAATAGCTCATTACGGTCTTTGCAAAGCGTACTTATTTTTAAATAATCCGACGAGTCATGGGCTGTTAGTTTAATTAAACGCAGTTGCGCTTGCCAATCATCCTGCCCTTGCGCTTGTTTTATTAATATCGACGTAAGGCGTGTAAGCGCGCTTTTTTGCCTCCAATCACTAAAGTCAACGCCCGCGTGTAGTCGCTTTTCTATTGCCGTTGTACACAGTGCTAAAAACAAGTTATTTACACTGGGTGTTATATCAAAGTCATGCGGTACACTCGGGAATACATCGTATTTGTAATCTTCAAAGTGTTCAAAAATCCACTGCGCTTTTTGCTCATCAGACCAAGGCAGTTGATTAAAAAGCTCGCTCAGGTTTTGGTTAAGTTGCCCTTCTAAATCAAAGCGAAAGCCGCCGGAGTCATCAATTTCTTCAAGTACGGTGTTTAAGCGCACCAAGGCTTTAAAATTCAACTGCCATTGCTGATCAACGGGCAGTTTTTCTATCGCAGGAAATATCATTTCAAACAGTGAGTCAGCATCAGCAAAATAGCTACGTACTTCATTCCAGCCCCATACTGATTTTTTAGGCAAGGCTTTAGTGATAAGTTTGCTTAGCTCACCTGTACTCATGGCTTGCTTGTCGTTTGACATCATAAATACCCATTTATCGAATTCATGCTCTGACTCATCTAAAAAACCCATGATTATATCGGTAAGTTCCTTAGCCGGTTTATCTAAAAACCACGCCATTAATGCCCCGCGTTCGTTGCCTTGTGTTGTAGCATCGGCGTTTGCGTTGGCTAATTCAGTAGCAGATAAACTGTTTACTTTGAGCGCCACTGCAATGGCATGTTTACATACCTCTTGATAATCGGCTGCGGGGCACGTACAACTTGCCACGCATTGTCCGCTTGCACTATTTTCTAAGGTGACTTTGTATTTATACTGCCCCGCCACGCTCGCCATTGCTTGATCACCCACAATAAGTAACTTACTGACATTATTTGATGCGTACAAACCATAACCCAAATCGTAAGTTTTGCTGGCCACGCGTTGCTCTATTTCATTTAAATCAAACATACTAATTCTTATTCACTCATTGTGTTAATTGGCAAAGCACGGAGGTCGTCTTTAATTAATACATCACTATTACTGCGGCTAAGCTCACCACCCAATAAATGCGGGTAGCCTTGCTCGCCTAATAGCTCAACCACCGCTTGTTCTAATTTGGCTTCAGTAAATTTCATCAAACACCCTTATTCTTTTTATTTTGACCTTTAAACGCTTAGCTAAGTTTAATCTACTACTTCTTCATCAATGGCTACATCGGGTATTTGTAATTCGCCAGAGATGAGTTTGGGTAAAAGAGTGTCTCTCATAGTAGTTAATCTTGTATTATTTTGAGAGTTAAGAAGTATTTTAGCTAAATAGCTTTCTGTAATATCATCAAACGCTTTAAGACTAGATTCATTTGGCTGCAAAACACTTAAATTTTCAAATGATGTTTTATTAAGTATTGGCATAGTTGAACCGCTACTGCCCAAGTTAAATAACTCTTCTCTTCTCATTCTCAAATTTAAGAAAATATAGTTTCGAAAATGTTTTTTACCTAAAACAATAGAATTTAGTTGCTGGTTGGTTACAGACTTCTCAGGAGCGATGGTAGTTTTACCCATTTGGCTACCAATACAAGTAACACACACACTCTCGGCGTCCACAATATTATTTTTGACAGAACCCACTCCACTTTCAGTCAAATGCCTTATAACATTTACTGTAAACACATCACCTTCTACATCTGAAGGAGTAATAAATGGAACTCCTTTACCTTCAAGATCAAAAGCGTCATCTATCTTTTTAGGTGGAGTCTTACCTGTAATAATTTTACCAAACTCTTTCAGTTTCGAAGCTTCCCAGCCTTTTGGTATCCAGCCTAGTTGTTCGTTGTGTACGAACTCATTGGGGAAGTGGGCGTGGGTGTTGGCGTGTTGGGCTAATATGTTAGGGTTAGCGCTAAAGTTTGCTTTAACGGATGTTTCAGCGGCTTTTTCTGATACTTGCACTGCTGATTGTGTTGCTTCTTTTGTTGGTAACTGTGCTTGTAACTCGTGAGCGAGCGCAATGAGTGACGCTTTGCATTCGGCCGCATTTTCTAAGCTGTTCAGTGCCATCAAACGGCGCTGTGCTTTTTGTTTTAGCTCGTCAGGCTGACTAGTTTCAAGGTTTTCTAAGTTAAAATAAGCGCTCGCAAGTAGGTTGTCGAACACCGGATCAAAGTCAACAAACCAGCTTTTAAACAACGCCTGCGCCATTTGTTCTAGGGTTTGGTTGGTTTGTTTGTTGAGCTGTATTTTTTTATCTAGGCTGGACAAAACTGTAACAGCTTTTTTTTGTTCACTTAATGTTACATTAGGAATTGGTAATGATTTTAATGTTGCTATATTCGTATAACCTTGTACTGAGCCGCCTTTATACGCTTCAACCGTTCTCTTAAATTTTTCACTTGTTACAATGTAATATAAAAATTCAGGCATTAATTTTGTTGGATCAGCTCGTAAAATTGCTACAGAACTAGAAATACCAAATTTATCATCACTTTTGTATAAATAAGCATTACCTAAAGTGCCTATAATTCCCATCAGTACATCGCCGGTTTGCAACAAGCGTTGTGATTTAGTGGTATTTGAAAATAGTTTATTAAAGTCAACCTCAGATATCCAATCCACTTTATCTAACTTTAACTCACCATTAGTAATATTCTTAGATGTTAAGTATAAAATACCACTTTCTTGGCGCTTAACCTTTGCATGAGCACCATCTGTAACATAACAAGTCTCACCAATCGTTAGCTCATTCCCCATAACCCAACGCCTCCACGTTTTTACGAATGGCTTTATCAAGCTCATCGCTTTGCTTCATTTCACTATAAAAGCGTTGGCTAAGTGCGAGTTGTTTATATTTATTATTTTTCATTGTTTAACACCTGCCAATATCCGCCTTTGTTTGAGCCGATCCGCTTTATTACGTTATGGTCTTTTAACCATTTAATATGACGTTCAACCGTCGCCGTGCCCACATTAAGCTGCTTAGCGAATACTTTTGTAGACAATGAAGGCGAGTGCTTAATACACGTTAGCAATGGTTGAATATTTTTTGGAATAACAGCTTGAAGATTTACGCCATAATTTATTCCATCGTTTATTCCATCGTTTATTCCATCATTTATTCCATCATTTATTCCATCGCTCGCTATTAGCACTTCACTACTATGGAAGGTTTTTCTTGGAAACTCCCAATCAGTAAAATCACCTGACTCAGAAAACACAGGTAAACCGATGTTCGACTTGGTGCAATACTCTTTTATTCTTTGTATACCGCTGCCCCATTGCTCAACTAAATCGAGTTCCTTAAATACCCTCGCAATCACCGTATTGCGAATTTCAGAACGCCCCTTTAACGCATCAAGCATAGTTAATCCATTTGGTAAACCGCCTGGAGAAACAATATTTACAATATCATCGTAGATACCTATTTTTATATCTCGTCCAAAATTGCTGTAATCTCGATGCATTACCGCATTGAGTAATGCTTCTCGAATTGCTGGGAATGGTATTTCAAAGGTATCGGTGCGTTGCAGCCCCTGTACCTCTGCGCGTAAATGAAGATGGTTTTTTATAAATAGTTCTGCGTTTTCTATTTGCTGAAAAAGATCACCCGTGTACTCTTTTTTATCTAAAAAGATAGACATGGTAGTGCCTTTAAATCGGCTACATTTTATTTCTACATGCTCATAAAAGCCCAGTAAAATTAGCAAGCCATGTGTGGGGTAAAGCGTATTATTATCGTTTTTGACCAGTTTTAAACTTAATAATTTTTCTGGCGTTAATGGTTTACCATGCGCTGCAAAATGTTGTTTAAGTGGCGTTAAATCAAGGGTTGATAAATCTACTTCATAGTTAATAAGTGAGTCAAAGCTAATATGGTTACGCTGGCGTTCAAGCTCTATCACTTGCGCTTGACTGACTACGCGATTAGTCGCACCAATACGTTGATAACAACCCAGCTCTTTGCCTTTACTCTTTAAATAATAAGGGAGTAATGCTCCGCGCTGCACCTCTATCACTAATAACTCAACCCCGTTAACATTCTCTATATAAATATTAGGTAATAGCGTAGGCGCAACCAGTTCATGCATTGTTGAACTAATTTTATCCATCAATTCAAATAGGTCAAAATGTTGCAAACCTATAAGCGTTCTATTATCAGAAACGCCTATAACCAGCTTTCCACCTGCAGAGTTGGCAAACGAGATAATGCTTTTAACCCACTCTTTGCTGGTTGGTAATTGCACTTTAAATTCTAAATTTTTGCTTTCACCTTTTTCTATTTCAAGCAATAAAGGATGTTTATTTTCCATTGCATCGCTCTGCATAATTATGCGTGTCCTCGATTTTTAGGATCGCTTTACCAAGCCCTAGTATGAACTGTTGTAGGTTATTTATTGTACCTTGCTCTACGGGTTGCTTTTCTTTGCTAGACAATAAGCGTTCGTAATACAGCGTACCTATTTTACATTCTAACGCGCGTACACTCCAGTTTTGTTGACTGGCCTCATGCATATACCATAAGCGGGCATTTTCATTTTCAATGCGGATAAGCGTTGAATAATGCGACCAACTCAATTTGGCAGACACTGTCTGCCATTTTAAAAAGGCTAAATAAAAACTGCGCATATTGCGTAAGTTTCGAGTTGAATATCCCTTACCAAATTGTGCGGTTAATTGTGTTGAGAGCAACGCAAGTTGTGTTTTTCCATATTCAGCTCGTGTCGCTCCTTGCTGCTCTTGTTCAATAATTAACCGTTCAATTTGCCAATAGGCGTTCACCATAGCGTGATTAACGGTTTGTTTAACCTGTTTACGCGCTTGCTCGATAACCTGTTTAATTTCTATTAATATGGCGGGGTTATCTAATGCGTTACTATTTTCCATAACCCAGCGCCTCTAAGTTTTGTCGAATAGCGTTGTCTAGCGCATCGCTTTGGCTCATTTGGCTATAAAGGGCTTGGCTAAGTTCGCTCATTTTAGTCTCGAACGGGATACCATCGTCGATAATATCGGCAGCGCCTACATAGCGCCCGGGGGTAAGTACGTAGTCGTTCGCTTTTATATCGCTAAGGGTGGCTGATTTACAGTAACCGGCGACATCTTTGTACTCTTGTTCTTGCTCTTTATCTGCGCTTTGCTCTTTTTGTGCGCTTTCTGGCTTCGCACTTTCAGTGGTTAGCTCTTCGCCGCGCCAAATATGGTAGGTTTGGGTTATTTTAGCTATGTCGTCGTTGGTGAGTTCTTTTAAGGTACGGTTAACCATAGAGCCCATTTCGCGGGCGTCTATAAATAGCGTTTCGCCTTGGCGGTCGCGGCGTTTTAGTAGGCCTTTTTCGTTATTGCCTTTTTTATCTTTACTTATAAACCATAAACACACCGGAATTTGCGTGGTGTAAAACAACTGCCCTGGTAGGGCTATCATGCAATCGACTAAATCGTTTTCGATTATTTTTTGGCGAATATCACCCTCGCCACTGGTGTTAGAACTCATTGAGCCATTAGCCAGCACAAAGCCTGCGGTGCCATGTTCGCTGAGTTTTGAGATCATGTGCATTATCCACGCATAGTTGGCATTACCAGTAGGCGGCGTTGGGTAATCTGCCCAGCGGGCATCGTCAACTAATTCGTTATCGGCGCGCCACTGTTTTTGGTTAAATGGTGGGTTTGCCATTATGTAATCGGCTTTTAGGTCGGGGTGTTGATCTTTAAAAAAAGTGTCGCCGGCTACATCGCCTAAATTGCCCGAAATACCGCGCACGGCGAGGTTCATTTTAGCCAGTTTATAGGTGGTGTTAGTGTATTCTTGCCCATAAATAGACACATTTTTTTGATTGCCGTTATGGCTATTAATAAATTTAAGCGATTGCACAAACATACCGCCCGAGCCACAACAGGGGTCGTAAATTTTACCTTCGAACGGTTCGATCATATCGGCGATAAGGGTAACAATTGATTTTGGCGTATAGAACTCGCCTCCGCCTTTACCTTCAGATGCAGCAAATTTACCTAAAAAGTATTCGTAAACACGGCCAACTAAGTCTTCTTCTGTTTTTTCGTTTTGGTTGGCAATGGTGTCGATATTATTAATGGTGTCGATTAGTGCCGAGAGCTTACTGGCATCAAGCCCTAAGCGTGAAAAGTAGTTATCGGGCAATGCGCCGGCGAGTGATTTATTGTTTTTTTCAACGCCGTGCAGTGCGGTATCTATTTTTACGGCAATATCGCCTTGCTTGGCGTTGGTTTGAATGTATGACCAGCGGGCGTCTTCTGGTAGATAAAACACGTTATCCATTGCGTAAAAGTTGACCATGTCGATGTATTCATCGCCGTGCTCAGCAATAATGGCTTTTTGACGTACTTCAAACTTGTCACTGATAAATTTAAGAAAGATTAAGCTTAAAACAATGTGCTTATATTCGGCTGATTCAACACTGCCTCGCAGTTTATTGGCGGCATCCCAAAGCGATTCTTCAAACCCGACTTGTGCTTGTTTTGTGGTTTTTTTAGCAACTTTTTTAGTAGCGGGCTTTGTGGCGGTTTTTTTAGGTGCGGTTTCCATAGCTATCTCAGACCAGAATATCAATACAAATTATTGAGTTATCATACCGTAAATAGCGCGAATTATTGAGGCTTAATTAAAAATATATGAGGAGATATTTATTAGTCACAATACGCAATCTGCGAGCAGTTTGATTGTTGCGACTGTGTCGCAATTTGAGTTTCGTAACCCATTACACATAAAAACCAATTAATAAACTAACTCGTTAGCCTGACATATTTTTCAGCCAGTTCGTCTATATTTTCTCGGTGATTAGGATCGGGCTTTATGCAGTCAATAGGGCAAACACTTACGCAAGTAGGTTTATCATAATGCCCCACACATTCAGTGCATTTATTGGCATCTATTTGGTAAATTTTAGCGCCCATGTAAATGGCTTCGTTAGGGCACTCTGGATCGCACATGTCGCAGTTAATGCATTTGCTGTTAATTAGTAAAGCCACTCTCTAACCTCTAGTACTTCTAGCATAAATTTGCAGCCGTAAATTATGCATTTTATTCTGCGTTTTCTTGTTGATCTCTATCAATAAAAATCATATTAGTTAATTCGCATTCAACCATTAACTTTACAACCCAAAAATGGATACTATAATATCTATTAAACTCATAAAAAAGCAATTTTGGACACAGTAATGTCCAATCAAGTTCGCGAGGTTCTGTTATTAATTATTTATTATTAAGCGAAGGTGATGTGCAGCTGGCTTTTGCTGAGCACCTAAAAGAACGTCGCAAAAAAGCAAAAATGTCACGCGAGGCGTTAGCTAAAAAAAGCACAGTACCTGCTTCTACAATAAAAAAGTTTGAGGTTACAGGGCTTATTTCATTCAGGCAGCTATTGCTTTTGTGGCAAACACTCGACGATTTAACTCGTTTATATGACTTAACAAAAGCGCCAACTCAAGGCAAGAATGCGCCAACGTCTATTGAACAGGTATTAAACAATGGCCTTTAAACCCATAGAAAAGCTAGAAGTAAAACGTACACTGTCAGACTCAACAGAGTTAATGGTTGGTGTACTTGCTCAAAATAGGCAAGGTGTTTACTTTCAATTCGACCAAAGTTATTTAGACACATATGGTAATCTTTCGCCATTCTCACTCGCCTTCAATAGAGATGTTCAGTTAGCACCCAAAAGCCCACATAATGGATTGCATGGGGTCTTTTCTGATTGTTTACCTGATGGGTGGGGGTTACTACTACAGAACCGTGTCTTTAGGCAAAATAACATAATGCCTAACTTTGTGACCCAAATGGACCGCTTATCTTTTGTTGGCCATTGTGCTATGGGCGCATTATCGTTTACACCTGAAACTCATTATGATGGCACAAATGACGATGACGCTGGTCTTGCTACATTGGGTCAACAAGCCCAAGCAATATTTGACGGACAGACAGAAGAAGTACTTTCTGCGTTAGTGGCTGCTGGCAGCTCCGGCGGTGCACGCCCTAAAGCTCAAATTTATTTTCCTGACAATAATGTACAAGAATGTAGAACAAAGCCTAAAACGGGCGATGATGCTTGGTTAATAAAATTCACATCCAAAAACCTCGCTTTAGGACATGAGGAAGGGTTATGTGAAGCTGTGTATTTGGATTTAGCTGAACAAGCGGGATTAAACCCACCTCAACGATTACTGGTAACCGCTCCAGAAGGAACCGGTGCAAAGCAATGGCTTGCCTTAAAGCGATTCGATAGGTTTAAATTACTGGGTGATAAAATGGGCTGCAAACATATGCATAGTGCATGTGGCTTGCTAGATGCTGATTTTCGCACACCTACATTAGATTATGAGGATTTAATTAAAGCGAGCCGTGTTTTATGCAAATCACCTGCTGCGGGGCAATTACAATTTCGTCGGGCTATGTTTAATTTATTTAGCTGTAACCAAGACGACCACAGTAAAAACTGGGCTTTTTTACAAGAAGATTCTGGTGAGTGGGATTTAGCGCCTTTTTATGATGTCACTTTTAGTCCTCACCCTTTTAACGAGCATGCGACTTCGTTTGCTGGATTTGGAAAAAACCCACCACTAAAAGCGATTCAAAAGCTGGCCTCTGCAGCAGGTTATGCTAATTGGAAACAAGTACAAGTTATCATATCTGAAATAGCAGAGATTATTTTAAACTTTAAAGACACCGCTAAAACACTCGACGTAAATAAACAAACGATTAGCTTAATAGAACAACAGCTTGATAATACGTACGCCATAAATAAGCCTTTAATGGGTAGTTGAAATAGATTATGAAGTAACACCAAAACACCGATTTTTGGTGTTACTTATACCCCTTAAACCGCTTGTTTAAAAGGATTGCGGGTATCTTGGTTTTCATCTAGGTTACGCATTAAAATAGAGTGCGCTAAGTTAACGCCCTCATCTAGCGGTATTTTTACAATGTGACCAGAGCCTTTAGCATCGCTAATACTTTCGCCCTTTTTGTTTTCCATATATTCAAGCTTAAAAGTAATGTTACCTTGTGGTGTCATAAGCTCTAAAGAGTGACCTGTGCAAAATTTATTTTTAACGTCTATTTCAACTAATCCATTTTCGCAGCGCCCAAGTACTTCACCCACAAATTGCTGCTTAGTTGATACAGAGTGGCCGTATTCATAGTTTTGATAATCTTGGTGGGCATGGCGTTTTAAAAAGCCTTCGGTATAGCCACGATGCGCTAAGTTTTCTAATGTTTTAAATAAATCCGCATCAAACGGCTTGCCTGCAACCGCATCGTCTATTGCTTTGCGATAAACTTGTGCTGTGCGCGCCACATAATAAAATGACTTAGTACGCCCTTCTATTTTCAAACTATGTACACCCATTTTTGTTAACTGCTCTACGTATTGCACAGCGCGTAAATCTTTGGAATTCATAATATACGTGCCGTGCTCATCCTCAAACGCAGGCATATACTCACCAGGGCGACCTTGCTCTTCTAACATGAATACATCGTTGCTTGGCGCGCCTTCACCCAGAGTAGGAATCACCTGTTTGGGGTCAATTTTATGCACCATTTCGCCAGTTTCGTTCTCAACACCTGGCTTAACATCATAATCCCAGCGACATGCATTAGTACATGTACCTTGGTTTGGGTCGCGTTTATTAATGTAACCGGAGAGCAAACAACGCCCTGAATACGCCATACACAATGCGCCATGTACAAACACCTCAAGCTCAGTATTTGGGCAAAGCGTGCGTATTTCCTTAATTTCTTCAAGCGAGAGCTCGCGAGATAAAATAACCCGCTCAATGCCCTGCTTTGCCCAAAACTGCACACTTGCAAAGTTTACGGCGTTAGCCTGTACCGATAAGTGAATAGGCATGGCTGGCCATTTTTCACGAACCAGCATGATCAAACCAGGATCTGACATAATCAGCGCATCGGGTTTCATTGCTATAACTGGCTCTATATCACGTAAATACGATTTTACTTTAGCGTTATGCGGCGCAATATTAGACACCACATAAAACTTTTTATTTTGCGCATGTGCTTCACTAATACCAATTTGCAGCGTGTCTAGGTCAAACTCATTATTGCGCACACGCAAACTATAGCGGGGTTGCCCCGCATAAACCGCATCTGCGCCATAAGCAAACGCGTAGCGCATGTTTTTTAAAGTGCCTGCAGGGCATAATAGTTCAGGAGTAAAAGGCGTTGAAGAAATAATGGGTGACATGTGCGCTCCATACATCGAACCGAGTATAAGTCGGTTGCATGATTAATTAATTTACGAGCGCGGCATTATAAATCCGCCAAGCATTGTGCTTTTGATCAAGATCACAAAACTGCAATCAAACTGGTTTTTAATAAAATTAGGATTTTTCACTTAAAACGCGTATAATTCGCGCCCGTTAATATTCACACTTTTACTTAAAATTATTGGAGCATAAAGATGGCTTTAGAGCGTACTTTCTCAATCGTAAAACCTGATGCAGTTGCTAAAAACCACATTGGCGCTATCTACAACCGTTTCGAATCTGCTGGCCTTAAAATCGTTGCAGCTAAAATGGTTCACCTTTCACAAGAGAAAGCTGAAGGTTTCTACGCAGAACATAGCGAACGTCCTTTCTTCGGTGCTTTAGTATCTTTCATGACATCTGGTCCAGTAATGGTTACCGTTCTTGAAGGCGAAAACGCTGTTCTTAAAAACCGTGAAATCATGGGTGCTACTAACCCTGCTGAAGCACTAGCTGGTACTTTACGTGCAGACTACGCTGATAGCATCGACGAAAATGCTGTTCACGGTTCTGATGCTGTTGAATCTGCTGCTCGCGAAATCGCGTACTTCTTCGCTGACGAAGAGCTTTGTTCACGTACTCGTTAATTCGAATTCGTTAACATATTGAAAAGGGCTTTCGGGCCCTTTTTTAGTCATTACGTAAAGTATTAATCAGTAAACTAATAATGTTTTACTTAATGATTAAAGTGAGTGAATTGTGTACAATTCGTCCTCGTAAATTTTATCTCCACCGTCACCGATTGAGGTTGTTTCATGACCGAGCAAAAAAAGATTAACTTATTAGATTTAAACCGAGATGCAATGCGCGAGCTATTTGCATCGTTCGGTGAAAAACCGTTTCGTAGTGACCAGGTGATGAAATGGATTTATCATTTTGGCGTAGATAACTTCGACGAAATGACCAACGTAAATAAAAAGCTTAAAGAAAAGCTTAAAGCTGAGTGCGAAATTGTTGCACCAGAAATCACTGTGCGCCAACAAGCAAGCGACGGTACTATTAAGTACGCGCTTATACTTGAAGGTGGCCAAGAAGTAGAAGCTGTTTGGATCCCTGAAAAAGAACGCGCTACTTTATGTGTATCATCACAAGTGGGTTGTGCGCTTGAATGTACTTTTTGTTCTACTGCTCAACAAGGCTTTAACCGTAACTTAAAAGTATCTGAAATCATTGGCCAAGTTTGGCGTGTAGCTAAAGATATAGGCCTTGATGGCCATAGCGAAAAGCGCCCAGTAACTAACGTTGTGATGATGGGTATGGGCGAGCCTTTACTTAATCTTAAAAACGTAGTGCCAGCAATGGAACTAATGATGGACGATTGGGGCTTTGGTTTATCTAAGCGCCGCGTAACATTAAGTACGTCAGGCGTTGTACCTGCACTTGATTTACTAAAAGAGAAAATTGACGTAGCACTGGCTATTTCATTGCATGCACCAGATAACGCACTGCGTGACATTTTAGTGCCCGTTAATAAAAAGTACCCTATTGAAGAATTTTTAGCCGCGTGTCGTCGTTATATCGACGGCTCTAAAGCTAATAAAGACGTAACCGTTGAATACGTTATGCTTAACGGTATTAACGACAGCACCGATCAGGCGCATGCACTCGTGCAAACGTTAAAAGGCACACCATCTAAAGTAAACCTTATTCCGTTTAACCCGTTCCCAGGTAATGAGTACACTCGCTCAAGTAACAGCCGTATTGATCGCTTTTCAAAGGTATTACAAGCAGCTGGCGTTACCTGTATTGTTCGTCGTACTCGAGGGGACGATATTGATGCAGCTTGTGGACAATTAGTGGGTGATGTAGTGGATCGTACTAAGCGCTTAGCTAAAAAGAAAATGCGTGATGATAATGCGATTACTGTAAACATTCATCAAGCATAACTTTTAGTAAAATACTTAAAGCCTTTGTAACTATTCAGCCACATTTTCAATAAATATATCAGGTAACTGATTTTTGAAGAGTAATTCAAGGGCTAGGCTTGCTGATACACGCTGTTTTCTGCAAGTCGAGAGGTAGCTTCTGATTAAACAAAACATCTCTGCACCTTGCATGCTTCTGAAGCACCCAGATATCTTTTGATGAACCTTGGTCATCCTAATATCATTCTCACCTTGGTTGTTGCTAAAAGGCACCGCTGTTTCCGTCATGAACCGTAAGACATCATCTTGATAATCTCTTAACCGCTCTAACAACGCTCTAGACTTTGTTCGTTTCAATCTGCCTCGCTGGCCTTTTACTCGGCTGTTTCTATCCGGTGGAGGGCATTTAATGTCACCTTGAGCCAATATTTGTTGATATTTCTCTATATAGTGAGCTTTTGTGTCTGCATCTAGCTCGGGGTTATCTATTTGATGTTTATTGATTTCAGTCAGTAGGGTTTGCAAATCCTTTGCCCATTGCATACCGTCTTGCTCCCATGCCCTTTCTAACTCTCGGATATGATGTGCATTACACAAGGCATGTTGGCACTGTGTATATTGATAATACGGTTTCCAGTGGTCGTGGCATAGTACCCCAGTAAAGTGAGGTAAAATATCGGCGTCATCCATCGCTATTTTCCCTCTTTTCTCATGCGGGTAAAAATACGTCCACCACGTCGTTGATGCACCATGAAGCCATCGTCGTTTACCACCTATATTAATCCCCGTTTCATCAACGTGTAAGGCTTGATAAGTCGTTTTCAGGGCTTTCTTGAGCGCGGCTTCTGCGCCGGAGGACTTTACCAAGGCCGCTGCTTGTTCATTAAAGTTAAATAAACTACCCGCACTGATTGGAATACCGAGTTGATCACAAAAATATTCTTCAATGCGGTTGTAAGGGAGTAATTGATATTGGGATAGGTAAACTGCATGGGCTTTTACACCAACCCCATATTGAATAGGACTGTTAACGTCTTCTGGAAATTCACCAATAAAACGCTTACCTTGCTCATTTTCCAGAATTTGTGCTTGGTATTCAGTGACCACTTTCCTGATATCTATATCGACAACCTGTCGTTTTTGAAAGCCAATTTCACGGTAGTGACCTTTCGGTAAAAAATCACGTTCAACTAGGATGATTTTGATCTCATCAGGCGTCTGTGTTTGGGTTAGTGTTTTACCTGCACGGCCTTTTTGACCACCCGCTGACTTGGCTGATTTCTCTTTGTTTTGTTTTTTTCGGTTGATGTCTTTTGATGGCGGGATACTGCTATTGTTACTGTTAAGTCCTAATTTACTTGCTAACATAACAACGACAACCAGAATGAGTTCAATAGACATCTTCAGCGCAGGCGTGAGAGTTTTACCTTCTTGTAATTGAGCTTTGGTTTTCTCAACGATTTCGTCGATGTTGATGCTGTTTAAATTCATTGAAGCTAGGGCTATTAGGTCATAGCCCTAGCTTGGCATACTGGCGGGATCGGTCAATAGTTAAAAAAGATCCTTTGAAAATAATTTACCATGGTGAATAGTTACAAGCCTTTATATTAATTCGTTTATTTTTAAATATATGATGCAACATAAAGGCTTTTAGGTAAGATAGAAGATATGGATTAAAATACAGAGATAAGGTAATGCGATCTTTACTTGCTTTAACTATATCGGCACTCGCTCTAAGCGGGTGTGTAACCGAAAATAGTTATAACGGCAGTGACAAACCCGTCGTCGAAAATAAAATTAATAATATAGGCGCAGCGCGAACGCGCATTGCTCTAGCATTACAATACCTAAATACAGGCAATAATTCTCAGGCTAAATATAATCTAGAGCGTGCAGCCGAATTTGCACCAAATTTACCAGAGGTTCATTACTCTCTAGCTTATTACTATCAACAAGTTGGTGAAAATACACTGGCCGATAAAGCCTACCAAAAAGCACTCGCCATAAAACCAGACGATCCAAATACCTTAAATAACTACGGTGTATTTTTATGTGGCATAAATGAATACGACCGAGCCACTGATCAATTTTTAAAAGCAATAGAAATCCCTAGCTACATTCGTGTTGCAGAAAGCTACGAAAATTTAGCTTTATGTGCCATTGAGTTTAACGATTTTGATAATGCTGAAAGTTATTTTAAACAAGCCATGAACCACAGCTCGCAAAGAACGTCTACTTTAATCAGTTTAGCTGCACTGTTTTATGCTAAAAGTGATTTACACAAAGCAAGTGAGCTTTTAAAGCGTTATGACGATACAGGCAAAGTTTCATCTCGGGCTTTAATGCTTAACTATTTAATAAAAAATCGAATGGGTAAAATAGAAGATGCAGAAAAAATTGCGACCACTATTTCACAGACCTACCCAACGAGTAATGAAGCATACGTAATTCGAGAGCAAAAAGTACGGTTAAGCGAATTTGAAATTTTAAGAGAAAAATACCGAAAAGCTAAACTTGATGAATTACAAGAAACAAGTAATGGTGGACAAATTAGTGTTAAACCAAAAATAAAAATCACCCGGAAAAAACACATTGCTAGAGATAATTCAACAAGCTTAGTTACCAACGATAACAAACGCATAAGTTTAGCACCCCAAACTCAAATGGATAATGCAAGTTCAGTTATTGCAAGTACTGTTAATCCAATTAATAAAGGAAATACTTATACAAGCGCGCCCCCATCATCTATTTCAGAAAAAGAAACGACACCAACAGTAACTAGTTCAAGTAATAAAACCGATACATCGGCTATCATGCTTGCTTTAACAACTGGTCATAATTTAACTAATACGATGCAAAAAACGGTCGCCGCTACACAAGTACCTAAATCGCAAAAACAAGCCGAAAAAACATTAACTAAACCAAATGACAGCATTAAAATAATTTCTTTTGGCGCCCCTAAAGATGCAAACTTTAATTCGCAGCAAACTCCCCCTGTAATAAAGGCTCCTATAGAACAGAATGATTCTGATGTTGTTTTTTACACTGCAACGAAAGATACTAACGTGTTTGCTGAAAGTAGCCGCCAAAATAATAATGACATAAAGTTTAAGAGTTATGAGGCAAGTGAACACATTGAACCACCAATGCTTAACCCTAAAGTACCAACTTTAAGCATCCCATTTCATGTAATTCAATTCGGTGAAAACCTATTTAGCATTTCGGTGCGATACAATGTTAAACTACAAAAACTTCTACAATGGAATGGTTTAAAAGAGTCGGATCGGGTAATGAATGGAAGTAAAATTTACCTAAACGATCCTAATGTTTATTACGAAATTAAAGCTGGCGACACCCTTTACGAAATAGCTACCCAGCGGCGTGTATTAATTGATCAATTAATGCGATGGAATAAATTAAGTCCTGACATAGCACTTACGCCAGGGCATAGACTTTTACTAGTGGATCCAGACTCATACACATTATGAATGAAGACAATACGCAAACACAGAGCGAACAACCAACGGTTGGTCAAATACTAAAAGCACATCGTGAGCAAGCGAATGTGAGCATTGAAGCAATTGCTAAGCCGTTAAAACTATCTGAACTACAAATAAAGCGTCTTGAAAACGATGAATTTCAATTACTCGGTCCTATTACGTTTGTAAAAGGTTATATTAAAAACTATTGCCGAGAATTAAAAGTTGATTGCACGCCTATTCTAGCTATGATGCCAGCCCCACCTGAGCCGGCTAAACCCGCGAACATGCAAAGCTTTTCACGCCGAACGGAAAAAGAAGCCAATGACAGCCGATTAATGTTCGTGAGTTATATTATTTTAGCGATCGTCATTGGTTCGTCTGCACTTTGGTTTTGGCAAAATGCCACGCCAATTGAAGAACAAACAAGTAATATTAATGTTGAGAACTCAATTATGAGTGAGCGACAAGCAGCACAATCTCCTTTTTTTGAACAAGAACAACAAGCAGATACTAATAAAACGGTACAACCGCAAAGCGAAACATTAAATGATTCAGTAGAACAACCCGTAGAAACAGTAACTACTGATCTGGATAAAACACCAGGTATAAGTACAATCGTGATGAACTTTAACGATGAAAGCTGGGTTGAAGTTTATGACGGTGAGGGTAAAAAAGTAGCTTTTGGTGTTAAAAAAGCAGGCTACCAGATGACGGTTAGCGGTACTCCTCCTTTTTCTGTTGTACTAGGTAAGCATGACGTTGTAAGTATTACCTTGGATGGTGAGCCTATCGACATTTCGGCTTTTCCTAAAAATCGTTTAGCTAAATTTAAATTACCACTAGCAGAGTAGTCGCTATGTTTTCAGAATCTCCAATTAAACGCAGAAAATCAACTCGTATCAATGTAGGTAATGTACCTATTGGTGATGGTGCACCGATTGCAGTGCAATCAATGACCAATACCGATACCATGGACGTAGATGCAACCGTGGCACAAATTCAGGCAATACAAGATGCCGGTGCCGACATTGTGCGTGTATCAGTGCCAACAATGGATGCAGCAGATGCATTTAAAAGTATTAAAGAACAAGTCACTATCCCTTTAGTAGCCGATATTCACTTTGATTACCGTATAGCCTTAAAAGTGGCAAAATACGGCGTGGATTGCCTACGAATAAACCCAGGTAATATAGGCAGCGAAGAACGTATTAGAGCCGTGGTCGATTCAGCTCGCGAGCATAACATTCCTATTCGTATTGGTGTAAATGGCGGCTCACTTGAGCGCGACTTACAAGAAAAATACGGCGAGCCTACACCTGAAGCCTTATTAGAATCAGCAATGCGCCATGTAGATATATTACGCCGCCTTGATTTTGACCAATTTAAAATATCAGTAAAAGCATCAGATGTATTTTTAGCCGTTGGTGCGTATCGCTTACTTGCTAAAGAAATAGACCAACCACTGCATTTAGGTATTACCGAAGCAGGCGGCATGCGCTCAGGTTCGGTAAAATCAGCCGTTGGTTTAGGTATGTTACTTGCTGAAGGCATTGGCGACACACTACGAGTATCACTTGCAGCCGACCCAGTACAAGAAGTCAAAGTAGGCTTTGATATTTTAAAATCGCTGCGTATACGCTCACGCGGTATTAACTTTATTGCCTGCCCTAGCTGCTCACGCCAAGAGTTTGATGTAGTTAGCACCATGAACCAACTTGAAGAACGCCTTGAAGATATTATTGAGCCTGTATCGGTTTCGGTAATTGGTTGTGTTGTAAATGGCCCAGGTGAAGCACTCGTTAGTGATATAGGTCTTGCTGGTGCAAACCGTCGTTCTGGCTTATATATTAATGGCGAGCGTCAAAAAGCACGTATCGATAACAATAATATTGTTGAACAACTCGAAGGTTATGTACGTGACTTTATAGCTCAAAAGCAAAACCAAACACCTATCGACATAAAAATAGTCGAATAAATACCGTATTTAGCGGCAAACAACGCTGTTTGCCGTTGACCTTTATAGCAAGTGGATACCCAAACCACCTCAAAATACAGAACTCAGCGTTTCACAGGGATTTAATATCAAGGCGTTACTTTGTAAGTATGGCAATCCCTTTTAAAAAGTAACAACGATGAGAGTAAGTGTCTGTGAACCGCCAAATGGGTTGGTTTTAAAGCGATTTATACTGCGTTATTGATTTTAACAATAGAACCTCTATTATTTGCAATCAATGCCTTGCCTAAATCGCTTTTAATTCCAACTGAAAGTCGCATCTTGGGGTAGTTTGGGTATATAATAGTGGGTCAATTTTTAGCATTCTTGTTGTGTAAGCATTTTTTATTACACATAAACAGCATTTAGGATTTATCAGTGGCAAAACAAATTCAGGCAGTTCGCGGTATGAACGATTGTCTGCCAGGCGACACACAAGTTTGGCAGAAAGTAGAAAGCATTTTACGCGAGACAGTAGCATCGTTCGGTTATCAAGAAATTCGTTTTCCTATTGTAGAATCAACCGACTTATTTAAACGCTCTATTGGTGAAGTAACCGATATAGTAGAAAAAGAAATGTACACCTTTGCAGATCGCAATGGCGACTTATTAACACTGCGCCCTGAAGGCACCGCTGTATGTGTGCGCGCAGGTAACGAAAATGGATTATTATATAACCAAGAGCAGCGTCTTTGGTATATGGGACCAATGTTTCGCCATGAACGTCCGCAAAAAGGTCGTTACCGCCAGTTTCACCAATTTGGTTTAGAAACATTTGGTATTGCCACAGCCGATATAGATGCCGAAGTTATTTTATTAACAGCGCAACTATGGGAAGCATTTGGTATTACTGAGCACGTACGCTTAGAGCTTAACTCATTAGGATCTAACGAAGCGCGCGCCGATTACCGTGATGCATTAGTAGCTTACCTTGAACAACACATAGATGTGCTTGATGAAGATTCAAAACGTCGTATGTATTCAAACCCATTACGCGTACTTGATAGCAAAAACCCAGATGTACAAGCCATATTAACCGACGCACCTAAATTATCTGAGCACCTAGATGTTGAATCAAAAGAACATTTTGAAAATTTATGTGAACGTTTAGACGCTGCAGGCGTCTCATACACGGTTAATGAAAAATTAGTACGTGGTTTAGACTACTACAACCGTACCGTATTTGAATGGGTAACCGACAGTTTAGGCGCACAAGGCACTGTTTGTGCTGGCGGTCGTTACGATGGTTTAGTTGAGCAACTAGGTGGTAAAGCAACCCCAGCGGTTGGTTTTGCAATGGGCCTAGAACGTTTAGTATTATTGCTACAGGCTATTGAGTGTGTGGGTGACATTCGTCGCAATGCTGATGTATTTTTAGCAGCGATGGGCGACAAAGCAAGTATTCAAGCACCTATTATTGCCTCTGAACTACGTCGTGACGTAGCCGGTTTACGTGTTATGGTACATGCTGGCGGCGGTAACTTTAAAAAACAATTAAAACGTGCTGATAAAAGCGATGCACTTGTTGCTGTTATTATCGGTGAAGATGAATTAGAAAAAGGCGTTGTGACTATAAAGTACTTACGTGAACGTAAAGAACAAGTCACACTAGAATTAGAACAAGCTAAAACGCTATTAGCTGAGCTTATTAACGGCTAAGCTGACATTAGAGGTAAACATGGATATACATTCAACAGAAGAAGAACAAGCAGAAGCCATTAAACGTTTTTTCCGTGAAAACGGCGTTTCACTTGCACTAGGTATAGTTGTTGGCTTGGGTGGTTTGTATGGCTGGAAAGCGTATAACCAAAACCAAATCACAACAGCTGAGAAAGCATCAAACTCTTTCACTAAGCTTGTTGAAGGTGATGATGTATTATCTTCAGCAGATACGTTTATCAGCGAAAATAAAGACACAAACTATGCAACATTAGCCGCATTTGTTGCTGCTAAAGATGCTGTAGATGCGCAAAAGTTAGATGTAGCAAGCGAAAAACTGAGTTGGATCGTATCTAATGTGCAAAATACAGAACTAAAAGCAATTGCTATTACACGCTTAGCCCGCATTCAAATTGCACAAACTAAATATGACGATGCATTAAATACATTAAATGCACCATTACCAGAAGCATTTAACGCAAACGTTGCCGAGCTTAAAGGCGATATTTACGCTCAGCAAGGTAATAAAGATCAGGCTCGCACTGCTTATCAAGCAGCTGTAGATGCAGGTGGATTAACCAGTAACCCTCTATTACAAGTTAAGTTAGATGACCTAGCAGTAACTAGCCCAGCGGCTTAAGGTTTTAGGCATGAGAAAATTAACGACTGCAACCCTTGCCCTATGTATGGCAACACTGATGGGTTGTTCATCAAGTGATGATGAAGACGAACTAGTACTTCCTGAAATTGTAAACCAGTTTGAAACTGACGTTGTTTGGCAAGAATCAGTTGGTGACGGTGTAGAGCATTATTTCTCTCGACTAACGCCTGCTATTTATAAAGATACTGTATACGTTGCTAGCCGTGAAGGCCAAGTTGAAGCACTTTCGCTTACGAATGGCGACACAAAATGGGAAACTGACGTGCGTCAGGATTTATCATTTTGGCCATGGAGTGACAACGGTACAGCAAAATTATCAGGCGGTATTTTACAAGCTTATGGTAAGATTTATATTGGCTCTGAACATGGCTTCATTATAGCCCTTGACCGTGAAACAGGCGAAGAAGTTTGGCGTAAAAATGTACCTGGTGAATCGCTATCAAAACCAACTGCTGGCGATGGCTTAGTTTTTGTTAATTTAGCGTCTGGTAAATTATTAGCGCTACACCCAGATACAGGTGAGCAGCGTTGGAGCTTTGAACAAGAAGTACCGCCGCTAACATTGCGCGGACAAAGCTCGCCAACCGTTGCTAACGGTGGTGTATTAGTTGGCCTTGAAACAGGCAAGTTAAACGTTTTGATTTCAGAAAGTGGTTACTCAGCATGGAGCGCAGAGATAGCGGTAGCTAAAGGTGCATCAGAGTTTGAACGCCTAGTTGACGTAGACACTCAACCACTTATTAGCGGCCCATACGCATATGCTATTGCTTATAATGGTAACTTAGCCGCTATTGATATTCGCTCAGGTAATATTGTCTGGAAACGTGAATACAGTAGCTACCGCGATATTGCAATGGATGCACAAAGTATTTATGTAGTAGATAGCGATGGTGTTATTTACGCATTGGATAAAGATTCAGGTATTGAACGTTGGAGCCAACCCGCTCTACGTGGTTGGTACTTAACAGGCCCTACAGTTGCGGGTAGCCATTTAGCTATAGGCGACCAAGAAGGTAACCTGCATTGGTTAAATAAAGAAACTGGCGAGCTAGTATCTCGTGAAGACTTTGACAGTTCAGGATTTTTTATTGAGCCTGTTGTTGCCGACGATAAACTGATTTTATACACCCGTGATGGTGAAGTTAGTGCGGTTAAAATACCGAACTAACTTACTACTATTAGTATAACCTGCTAATAGTTAATTATTTTTTGTAAGGCTTCGCACTGCGAAGCCTTTTGTTGTTTTTTAAAGAGGTAGTTTATGCTTCCCGTGATCGCTCTAGTTGGGCGACCCAATGTGGGCAAGTCCACATTATTTAACCGTTTAACACGTACTCGTGATGCGCTCGTAGCCGATTTCCCTGGTTTAACACGAGATAGAAAATATGGCCAAGCTAGTTATGATGGCTATGAATTTATCGTGGTAGATACGGGTGGTATTGATGGCTCAGAAGAAGGCATCGAAATCGAAATGGCAGATCAATCTCTGCTAGCCATTGAAGAAGCCGACATTGTTCTGTTTTTAGTAGATGCTCGTGTAGGCATGACCGTAGCTGACCAAGCAATTGCTAATCACTTACGCAAGCAAGATAAAAAGTGTTTTGTTGTTGCCAACAAAACCGATGGTATTGATGCAGATTCAAACTGTGCTGAATTTTACCAATTATCATTAGGTGAAATTCATCATATTGCGGCATCCCATGGTCGTGGTATTACGTTATTACTTGAGCAAACACTTCAGCCGCTTATTGCTGAATTAGCTGCACAAGACGAAGACGTAACAGGCGATGACGAAGAGCTTATTAATCTTTACGAAGAAGATGAAGACAGCGACACCGATCACCAGGCATTTGCAGACAAACCTGTAAAGCTTGCTATTATTGGTCGTCCTAATGTTGGTAAGTCTACACTTACTAACCGCATACTCGGTGAAGAACGCGTAATTGTATACGATATGCCTGGTACAACACGTGACTCTATCTACATTCCGATGACGCGAAATGAAAAAGAATATGTGTTAATTGACACAGCCGGTGTTCGCAAACGTAAAAAAGTAAGCGACGTAGTTGAGAAGTTCTCTGTAATTAAAACGCTTCAAGCAATCGAAGACTGTAACGTTGTGTTATTGATTGTTGATGCTCGCGATGGTATTTCAGATCAAGATTTAAGCTTATTAGGCTTTGCTCTTAACTCAGGTCGTTCATTGGTAATTGCAGTGAACAAATGGGATGGCTTAGACGATTATGTTAAAGATCGTATTAAATCAGAGCTCGATCGCCGTTTAGGCTTTATTGACTTTGCACGCCTACACTTTATATCTGCACTACACGGTACAGGTGTTGGTCATTTATTCGAGTCTGTTGACGAAGCGTATGAATCAGCGACTAAACGTATAAGTACTGCAATGTTGCGTCGTATTATGGACATGGCTCAAGCCGATCACCAGCCGCCACTTGTTCGTGGTCGTCGTGTTAAGCTCAAATATGCGCATGCCGGTGGTTATAACCCACCACGTATTGTTATTCACGGTAACCAAGTTAAAGATTTACCAGATAGTTATAAACGCTACCTGATGAACTACTACCGTAAAGCGCTTAAAATTATGGGCACCCCAATCAAAATTGAATTTAGAGAAGGTGAAAACCCATTTGCTGGTCGTGTTAATAAAGTAACACTGTCGCAAAAGCGTAAAATACGTGCATTTGCTAAAGAAAATCGTAATAAATAAATTCGTTAAAAATTAGTTTATTGTAATAAAAACGGCGTACTTTTTAGTACGCCGTTTTTGTTTTAACATGTTATTAACAGTCACAAACTAAGTAAAGCTAAGCGAACCAAGTTCTCAACGGTGGTTTCATGCGCACTTTTATTTTTATTAGTTGGCGTAAACCTAGAAGTAGGTGATTTAATAGTTATAAACCCATGATTGGTTGCCATTTCATGAGCTAACAGCTTACGCTCTTTGGGTGTTAAGTGGTTTTCGTGTATTTTTGCCAGCTCGCCACTATCAAGCCATATTCCTGCACAGCCTGGGCATTCATCTATTTCGACGGCCTTTACTGGCGAAAAATACCTGCGCATCATTACAATTTTTTTGCATTTTGGGCAATTAATTCGTAGTGATACATCGTATTCACTCTCGCTATGTTCACTCAAATGTTTTAGCAACACCTGACCATGCTTTAGCTCTGGCGAGCTAAATTTAAAAATTTGGCTGTTATCAAAAAATACGCCGCCTTGCGCTGAAGTGTAAACAGTAATACCGCCAATTAATAACGGCTCAAGAGAGGCATTTGTACGTGGGCAATGCATTTAAAACTCCTTTTTATTTTAATACTTAACTTATACTACTTTACTCAAGTGCTTTGTGAATAAGCCCAACAAGTGGTGCGGGTAATGTAATATTACCTGCAAGTACAAACTCATGCGCTTCATCTGACATTTTTTGCCAAGTACGACGAATTATACCAATCCACTTTTCCTCATTGTAATCTGGTTTTGCATTGGCAAATCCAAGCATATAATGTTCAATAAACACCAAACTAGCCACATTTTCAACAAGCTGGCTGTCTGGATTACGTTTAATATTCTTTTTAGCGACCGCATCGTACACTCGGTTTTGCTCAGCTTCACCGTAACCAGCTTGCTTCATGAGCGCAACAACACTGCTAGCATGAAATATATAAAGTGCACTGCGCCATTGATGATAGCCCTGCTTATTCATTTCAAAGTCACTACGTGGCGACTTCCAGCGTTGTATATGCTGCCCGCGCACTGCAATTTGCATGAGTTCATCGGCATCTGGTTTAAAACGAGTTAACATTTCGCTCATGCGCAAGGCGTATAAACTTTCTTTAGGAAAGCTTTGTCCATTGTGCTGTTCACTATTTGGGTCTTGGTTATTAGCTTCATCAATTAAGGTAATTACTTTATTAAACATGACGGTCATTTTTTATAATAAGTTTTAATCATTCTAAACGCTGATAAAACAATAAACTAGTACGCCAATCAGTTACGCAGTGAAATTTGTTCAATCAAAAGTAAAACCAAGAGTTACAGGTTATAAAAGTAAGCGCATTGATTAAGTTAACTTGGTACTATATTGAGCACAAATTAAAATAAAAAAGCGCGATAAATAATAACTAACTCGCCAATAACGGATGACTATGTTTAAAAAAAGTATTCTAGCTATATGCTTAGCGGTTGCATCGCTACCAAGCTTAGCCGACAGTAACACTGATTTAAAAACCATTATTGATAACCATTGGCAAAATGCCAAAACCGAAAAAATATTTTTTCGTACCGACCCAGACGGCTGGAAACCCAGCGGTACATTGCCAAATTGGAGCGAGCAAGCCATTGCAAAGCGCCAAGCTTATAACAACAGCGTACTAAAAAGCTTAGCCAGCATTGACCCAAAAACGCTCAACAACGAGCAGCTAATGAACTACCGCTTATTTAAATATGAGCGAGAAACAGAGCAGCAAAGCTACCTTTATCAAGATAAGTATTTTCCGGTTAATTTTTTAAGTGGCTGGCATACTTATTTTGCCGAAGCACCGGCTAACATGGCATTTTTAACACCCGACGATTACAACGCATTTTTAATCAGCCTTGCCGACTACCCTCGATTTAATCAGCAAAATATTGATTTAATGAAAGAAGGTATAAAAACAGGCTTTACTCATTACTGCAAAACCTTTGAAAATTACAGCCAAAGCATTAGCGCGCATATTGTTAAGCAACCTGAAAACAGTGCCCTTTACGAGCCCTTTACACGTATACCAAACACGTTTACAGCAGAGCAAAAAGCCACATACCAAAATAAAGCAAAGGCCTTAATCAGCTCAAAAGTAGTCCCTGCTTATCAGTATTTTTACGACTTTTTTGAAAACGATTACATGCCAAACTGTAGAGCCCAGCCGGGTATTGCAAGCGTTAAAGGCGGGCTTGAGTATTACAAATATGCAGTTAATTACTACACCACAACCAATGCCACACCAAAGCAAATTCATGAGCTTGGCTTAAAAGAAGTCGCGCGTATAAAAACGCAAATGCAAAACATTATTGATGAAGTAGGTTTTGATGGCACATACAGCGATTTTTTAGAATTTTTAGCAACCGATGAGCAATTTTACGCAACAGACGCGCAAGACCTACTTGAAAAAACAGCCTTTATTACGCAAAAAATGTATGGCAAGTTACCAACCTACTTTAATAATTTACCGTGTAACACCTTTACTATTAAAGGCTCAGCGAGTCGCGGCGCGTTTTATATGCCACCTGCTGACAACCGCTCCCCTGGCACTTATTTTTTGGCCTCAACACCTAAACTACAGCCTTTGTATAATTTAGAAGCACTAAGCCTTCACGAGGCAATACCAGGGCACCATTTACAAAATGCCATTGCAATGGAGTTAAATGTACCCCAGTTTAGACGCACACTTAGCCACTCTGCATTTGGCGAAGGTTGGGCACTATACACCGAACGCTTAGGTAAAGAAGCCGGCTTTTATCAAAGCCCTTACAGCGATTTTGGTCGTTTAGGTTACGAAATGTGGCGTGCAGTGAGGCTTGTTGTTGATACCGGTATTCATGCGTTTGGTTGGAGCCGCCAAAAGGCTATTGACTACTTGGCAGATCACACTGCTTTGCCACAAAGTGCGGTGGAGGATCAAATAGATCGTTATATTTCATGGCCAGGCCAAGCGCTTTCGTACAAAATGGGCGAAATAAAAATACGCGAACTGCGCGCAAAAGCTGAAAAAGAACTAGGTGCTAAGTTCGATATTCGCAGCTTTCACGACACCGTTATTGGCCAAGGTTCACTCCCTATGGCTGTACTTGAAGACGTAATAAACGATTGGATAGCAAAACAAAAATCAGCTATTTAACATTAAAGGAGGCGGTATTATTTGCCGCCTCTTTTTAAAACCCTCTTAAATACCTCAAAACTCAGGGCGGGATCACACTTTGTAAATAAACAAATTTTATGATCTAATACCATAAATTTCATCACCTTAAACTTATTATGTCACTCTTCTCACATTTAGAACTCGTCAAAGATAATCGTTCACATATAAATCAGCACCATAACTTAGTTGATGTGCTTTTTCTAATTATTACTGCCGTTACATCAGGGTGTGAAAACTGGCAAGACATTGAAGTCTATGGCGAAAGTAAGCTTAATTGGTTAAGAGGATTTCGTTCTTTCAAAAATGGCATACCCACTCGACATAGTATTGCTCGGATTTTTAGAACCGTTGATACTGACTCATTACTACTCGCGATGTATAGCTGGGTCAATCAAAACCGCGTTAAGTCAGCGCATCCTGTCATTGCCTTCGATGGCAAAACTATTCGCGGAGCAAGTAAACACATTGCTGATAAATTACACCTCGTCTCAGCATTTGATTGTGAGGCAGGTCTCACATTATTCCACCAAACAGTTGGCAGTAAGACGAATGAAATACCGGCAGTTCGGGATTTATTGAAAATACTCGATATCAATAACACCGTCATTACACTTGATGCTTTGCACTGCCAAAAAGAAACGCTAAAACAGCTAATTAGCAGACATGCAGATTATCTAGTGCAAGCAAAGGGTAATCAAAAGAAACTTTATAGCGCGATTCAAGATGCATTTACACACCAGTATGAATCTGAAAACTCAGAGATACTTAGTCATGTAACACAAGATGAAGGGCATGGGCGAAAAGAAGTACGCACGATAGATTGTCTTGATGCGCGTTTATTACCGAGTGAAATTAAAGAGAGCTGGCCATCAGTTAGAACAATCGTTGCGGTGCAGCGAGAGCGAACGAAGGGTAATAGAACGAGTATTGACACACATTACTACCTAACATCGTTGACAGACAATATATTGATAAGTAAAGCAATAAGACAACATTGGCTGATAGAAAATCAGCAACACTGGATACTGGATGTCGTATTTAAAGAAGATGCCTGTCAAATACATGAGCCATTAAGTGCGCAACATATGGCACTATTTAGACGCGTCGTTAGGAACATGATAAAGCAGCATACGAAAAGCAAGGGGTCAATAAGAAGTAAGTGTGTAAGAGCTTGTTATGATGATGCTTTTAGAGAAGAACTTCTTTTTGGTTAACATTTTTAACAAAATATGCTCGCGCCCTACCTCAAAACTAATCCCTACCCGCTTTTGCTTCGTAAAGTTAATGATTACAAAAACCTGAGCTAACCTATGAGCAAACGCATTTTATATTGGCTACAAAACGATTTACGTCTAACCGACAATGCTATTTTTAGTGACCTTGTGTCGCAGCAATGCGCACTAGATATTGTATTTGTTATAAACCCACACTGGTTTAAAAATAATAACTACCAACAAAAGCCATATGGCGTGCATAAACATCAGTTTTTAATGCAAAGCTTGTACGAACTACAACAAGCACTTATTGAGCGTGGGCAAACCCTGCATGTGCTTGAAGGCGAACCCGTATCGCTTTTAAAAGCGCGTATAAATGAGCAAAATATAGATGAAGTGGTATACAGCGAGCAATTTGGCCTGTACGAGCAACGCCAAATAAACTTACTCAAAGCACATTGCCCAAATACACAATTTACAGGAACGCAGCAAGACACACTCTATAAACAAAGTGACCTACCGTTTGATGTAAACGAGCTGCCTAAAAGCTTTACCCCATTTAGAAAAAAAGTAGAGGCGATAAACATACCTATAACAATCTCAGCTCTACCTAAGGGTTTACTCCCGCAGCCTATGACATTATGTGCTGCAAACCCAATTGAGCTTAGTAAGCTTACTAATTATAACAACGCAGTAATGCATGGCGGGTTTAAAAGTGCGCAAACACACTTAGAGCAATACTTTTCAGGCTTGCTGCCAAGTACTTATAAAATAACTCGAAACGAGCTTGATGGCTTTAATAACACCACAAAATTTAGTACCTGGCTTGCTTTTGGGTGTGTAAGTGCGCGGCAAGTTTATAAAGCAGTTGAGACGTACGAACATAACCAAATAACAAACGAGTCTACCTACTGGATTAAATTTGAATTGCTATGGCGAGAGTATTTTAAATGGCATGCACTTAAGGCCGGTAAAAGCCTGTTTAATTTTAAAGGCCAAAAGCAAACAAAACCCCTTACTACATTTATGCCAAACCGATTTGCTGCGTGGTGTAATGGCTCAACACCCTACCCATTAGTCAATGCCATTATGAATGAGCTTAATGCTACGGGTTATATATCAAATAGAGCAAGGCAAATTGCAGCAAGCTGCTTAGTAAACGAGCTTGGCCTTGATTGGCGATACGGCGCAGCTTATTTTGAACAGCAACTGATTGATTACGATGTAGCCGCTAATTGGGGTAATTGGCAATATATAGCAGGTGTAGGCGTAGATCCGCGTGGTGGTAGGCACTTTAATATACAAAAACAAACGTTACAGTTTGACCCGCACACTGTTTACACTAATAAATGGCAAGGCAATAAAAATACCAGCAGGCAGCTGGATACCTTAAACGAAGTTGATTGGCCAATTTAAGCCGCCAATCAACTTTTACCAAGTAACGTTTAAAACAGTTCAGCAATGCCTATATTAATAGCGTAACCACCCAATGTTAAAAATAAAAACAAGCACAGCGCCAGCAACAGCGGTTTAATACCCGCTTGACGAATTGCCCCTACATGTGTGCGTAAGCCTAAAGCCACCATTGTAATGGTGAGTAATATATTATCAAACCAAACAACTGCGCTTGTAGCGACTTGAGGAATAACTGATAGCGAATGTACACCACTTGCCACAATAAATAGCACCGCAAACCAAGGGATTGTAATACCCGCTTTTTGCTCGCCGCCATGCACGTTATTGTTTGTTTTAGCATGCTTTTTACTTTGCCAAAACGATAAGCCCACTAAAAATGGCGCAAGCATCATCACCCTTAGCATTTTTTCTATAACGGCGGTATCTGCAGCATTGGCGCTTACAGCTGTGCCCGCTGCAACCACTTGCGCTACTTCATGAATAGTTGAGCCTACAAAAATACCGTAAGCGTGCTCGCTCAATCCCATGTAATCAAACATGATTGGGTAGGCAAACATGCTTAACGTGCCAAACACCACCACCGTTGCCACCGCTACCGATACTTTATGCGCCTGCGCTTTTATAACCGGCTCAGTTGCCATAACCGCTGCGGCACCACAAATAGAACTACCCGCGCCAATTAATATGGTTGTTTGTTCATCAAGCTTAAATACGCGCTTACCTAGCTGCACTGCCAAAATAAATGTGCCTAACAGCATTACAACATCGGTTAATAAGCCTTCCCAGCCCACGCCCGCTACTTGCGCAAAAGTAATTCTAAACCCAAACAACACAACCCCCGCTTTAAGCAATATACTTTTAGCGTAATCAACACCTATATCGGTTTGCGTAGCAATGCGCGAAAACACACTGTTACCCACAATAATGCCAAGCACAATACCAATCGTTAAAGAGCTAAATTGCGCACTTTGCATTACAGGCAATTTGCTCAATGCAACAGATGCCCCCGCCAAAACAACCACCAGCAGCATACCTAACCACCAGCGCGTATCGCCATATTGCTTAGTATTAATACTAAAAAGCTGTGGCATATCTTTAATTGCACTAAGCATAGTCATCCCTTAATAAAGTTATCGTAATTAATTGACTTCATTTTAAGAAAGCTCAAAATATAACTCCAATACATTAAAATCATGATTCGATAACTTAAGGTTATGTGATTTGAGAGGCACAATGAACTTGCATGCACTTCGGGTGTTTTATACGGTAGCAAAGCTTGGTAGTTTTTCAGGCGCAGCTGAAGCGCTTTTTATAAGCCAGCCGGCTGTATCTAAAGCGCTAAAAGAGCTTGAGCACCAATTAAATATTCAACTTATAGAGCGTGCATCTAAAGGCAAAAAACTTACCTTAAGCGACGGCGGCCAAGCCTTGTATGATCATGCACGTAGCATTTTTGCCATTGAAAAAGCCGCCATTGAAGATATTAAATCACGCACAGGGCTTAAGCGTGGCATGCTCGTTATAGGCACTAGTACAACCATTGCCAGCTATTGGCTGCCGCCCTATTTAGCTAAATTTTGCTCGCAGTACCCAGATATAAAAGTAGAAGTACAAGTGGCTAATACAGCGCAAATTGAGCACGCCATACTTGAATGCACTATCGATTTAGCACTGGTTGAAGGCACACCTACCGAGCCGCATATAATAAGTAAGCACTGGCAAAACGATTTAATGAGTGTTGTTATACCGAGTAACTTTAAGCCCGCTAAAAACTTAAAAGCATGGTTAAACAATCAATTTTGGCTACTGCGCGAGCCGGGCTCGGGCACTTTAGAAATGTCGGTAAAGTTATTAGCCCAACATGGCGTAATAGCAGAGCGTAGTATGCAATTGGGCAGCAACGAAGCCATAGCAAGGGCCGTCGCTCAAGGTATGGGGGTCGCTTTATTGCCAAATGTAGTTACTGAGGATTTAGTGCAGCTAGGTAAATTAACACGCCTGAGCCAAAAAAATAACGAGCAACTCTCTCGGCCGCTTTATCAACTGCATTATAAAGACAGACCGTCTTCACATGCTGCGCAAGCGTTCGAAAAAAGCCTGTTTAGTGAATAATGTTTATATCAATAAGTGTATACGCGATTTGTAAGTCGCGTATATGCGATTATTGGTAAGCTTAGCCTCTTGTTGAGTGCTTTATTGCTCGACATATTTAAATGTATTCGCACCATCAAAATATCTGATATTTACTGCTTTAATAATATCTGAGTTTACCATTCTGGCATTTATTGCAACTCTATTTGTACCATTATCTCGTTTTTGAGTGTAATGAGTGGTGCAACCACAAAACGAGCACGAGTGATACGAACGTAGTTTATTACCCCATAGATATACAGCATTATTTGATTCTTGTTTTATTACTACTTGATTCGCTGTGTAATATACCCACAAAGCTGCAATACGATAACATATGGAACAATTACAACTGGTTACTGATTTCGGTAATTTTTTTGTGGTTATTGCTATATTTCCACAATGGCAAGTTGCTTCGATCATGTAACCTCCTTGGACAGTTAACACTTTAGTATTTACACAACACGCAGTTTATGTTGCATCATCGCTTATTGAACTAACAAAACTAGACCGCCACTAAGCAGGTTTAACTGGAGATCATCCTAATATTGTTCAGCCTCTATCTAGGGTCTTATATGGACTCCCCGTAAATGTCAAAAAGAAAAAGTTAAAATAAATTTAGATGCTAGCTTATATACGGGCTCAAATTATTTAAACAGGACAGCCACTCTAATTGAAAAGACAAAAAATCTCCTAGATTCTAATTGGAAGTGCACCACCCACACATTAATGTATTAATAAACTATTTATTGCAGCTCACCATCTAACTTATAAACAGATTAGCTAAACCGACAAGCTCTAATATAAATAGCTCTATTTATAAGTCCTGCGTTAAATCTTGCGCTAATGTTCCCGTTGGCTTTTCAATTACGCGAACTAACTCTTTTCCATTTTGTTTAACAATAAACGTAGGTGTGTATTGTAAGTCGTGAGCCTGTGCAATGCCTGCATCATCGCGTTTGTTGTAGCCTACGGCCACGTAGTCAATACTGGCAAGGGTAACTTTAGATTCATCTAGCAACTTAATAAGCTTTGGCACTTCGCGCTCACTGTCGTGGCACCACGTGCCGAACAATACAATAAGCTCTTTACCTGCTAATTTTTGCATTAGCGCTATATCTTGCGCCGTTGGCGTAAACACTTTGTATTGTTCGTTAAATTTATCGTAGTCGCTTAGCAGTGCTTGCGTACTTATCTCGCCCGAAAATGGCGCCGTAGCAGCGCAGCTTACAAGCGGCATGCTTAAAGCGCACAGTAAAATTAATTGTTTAAACATAAGGTTACTCTTAATTAAGTATTAAATGAGGCATTTAACGACTATACCCAATATTGAGTGTGGAGTGAACAACTCAAAACCGTTACTTTTTATCCATAAAAAAGTTAACTTGCGATAAGTTAGTTAAATATTCTCGCCTTACGTTTTTATTCTCAGCTAGCTTATCTAAGTCACCAATTAGGGTAACTAGTTTATTATGGGAATGGCTGCTTGTTTTTTTAAACTCGTCTTGCTTTTCGTCACTCTCAACACGCTCTTTTTTATTCATGTTGTAGCTGTTTTCGTTCTCTTCAAGCCAAATATCATCAATTAAGCGAATGTTGCTTTTACTAACGGTTTGTTCTTGCATCGCCATTTGCAGCTCGTATTGATTTGTTTGTGGACTAAACTCAAACATTTTTGTATCAACATCAACTTTGTGAGACTGATCGAGCCCCACAAGTTCTTTATTTTTAACCGCAGTTCCTACGTTATAACTCTCTTCTTTATCGTAATAATCAGGGCGACTATATTGATAATCAAAGTGGCTACTTACATTTTTACTTTGCGTTACACCGCTAAGATCCCCTAATTGGGCTTGTTCAGTCGCTTGGCTTAGCTCAATTGTACTTTTAGGCTGATAGTCGCCGTTATCAAGCGCATAAGAAAACGTAGTATCAAAATCAGCGAGCTTAGAAATCCCCCCACCCAATGTATTGGGGGCTTTATCGCCTAGCCCTTGGTAACGGGGATCGTTTGTAATCATGTTATCAACCAAATCAGCAACCATGGCGCGCCCGCCATTAAAGTGCTGATCTGCAAGTGACTCCAAATTGCTATAACGCTCAGCAGCTGATGACATACTTGTAAATGCGCCTTTAAACAATGCAAAACCTTGCTGCATTGCCTCATCGCCACTTTTACCAAATGCCGATGTTTTATCATCTTCAGTACTGTTTACTCGGCTATCTTCTAGGCTTTGATCGAGCGACGCTAAATACTGCTGCATTTGTTGTGTGTCTTTGCCGCCAATGGTAGACATATCGAGTGCAAAATCAATGTCGTTTTTCCCACTGCTTGCTGGTTTGATGCTTCATCAATGGAGTAACTCAAATCAAGCGTGTTCTCTCCTGTATCAAGCACATCATTTTGCGTTGTTGAAAACGATACATTAAAACCGGCTAACTGCTCACTATTAAAGCCCGCTAAAAAGTCTAAGCTCATATCAGCTTGGCTTGACACTATAATAGGGTTGAATGAATTTTCACTCACTTTAAAAAACTCATCGGCCATTTCGCCAACACCACCGAGTACCTGCGAGAGTGCCTTGTGCTCAGCCTCAGATAAATTGCCATTAACTTCGTAACTTAAACTAAAGTCATCAACGGCTTCACCTGTTTCTTCGTCATAACCTTGCGATGAGTTAAAGGTAATGTTTATAACATCACCTTCTTTAGTTTTTACCGAAAGCTCAAACAGGTAGTTATCGTCATCCTGGTATTTTGCGCGATTGAGGCTTTCCATGTATGGATTAAGTGAGCGCTCTACACGCTGCTGGCTTGAGGCTAAAAAGGTTTTTTGTTCATGCCCAAGCTGACCTAAACTCGATAAAATATCGCTGGTATTAGCATAAGCACCCTGAATATTTTTAACCGACGTATTTAATCGCTCCTTGAATTCAAGTATTAAGTGCAATCATTATGCAGCCACCAGAACTTCTGATTGCCCCGTAAATAACTCATGAGGGGTTTTATACCCTCTTGTTTTTCTTGGCCGATGGTTGAGCTTATCAACTGCCGCCTGTATTTCTGCTTCACTTAGCGACATAAAGTCAGTTCCCTTGGGGAAGAAGCGTCTAAGTAAGCCGTTGGTATTCTCATTTATGCCCCGCTCCCATGATGAATATGGGTGAGCGAAATACACATCCGCTTCTAATTTTTGTGCAATATGCTCATGGTGAGCAAACTCTTTTCCATTATCTAAAGTCACGGTAATAACCTTACCTTTATAGGGTGTCATACACTTGATCAGCGCATCGGCTGTTATTTTCGCATGCTTGCTTTCAATTCTGTGAACGACTGTATATAACGTTTTACGTTCAACCATTGTAACAAGGGCATTTTTACGCCCTTTGCCTATCACTGTATCGCCCTCCCAATCACCAATCCTAGACTTTGAATCCACAATACTTGGGCGTTCATCAATACTGACTCGATTAACTATCTGTCCACGTTTATCGTAGCTTCCATAGCGTTTTTTATACTTTTTACATGCACGAGTGAGTGTCTTATGTAGTTCACCACCACGAGCCTTGTCTCTGTAAATATATTGATAAATCGTTTCATGATGCAAAACGACCTTTTTCTCTAAAGCTAAGCGGCCTGCCACCTGCTCTGGCGAAAGTCCGTCAACCAACAATTTATTAATCCAGTCAGTAACATCATCTGTTAACTTACTTGCTTTGAAAGATGACTTGCGTCTTTGCTCTGCAAAATTATTGGCTTGGTTAGGTCGATAGCCTTTAAGCCCTTTATTGCGTTTTAACTCTCTAGAGATAGATGACGGTGAACGAGTGAGTTCATCAGCTATCTGTTTTTGGTTATTTCCTGCTTTTATTAACGCGTAAATCTGGTATCTTTCTGCTTGTGTCAGCTGTTTATATTTCATTAAAGCAATTTCCTTTGGCGAGAGAATGGCCGAATTATAACAGCTGGCCATCTAATCTGAGAAATTGCACTTATTATCCGAATTTAGGCTCAATTAATTGGGTGCTGTTTTCGTTTTTTAATAATCCCTCATGCTGAGAGCTTATTACAGTTCGCAGGGCGAGTTCTTCATCGGAGAGTTTATAGTTAAACGCGCTCGGCGTGCTTGAAATTGTAACTAACGAGGTAAGCTGCTGCGCTAAAACGTCCTCTACTTTTTGATTACTAGCTATCGATTCACTGTTTAGCTGGCTTAGTAGCTCATCGGATATTTTTGGCGCGTTAGTTTGCAAATCATTAATAGCTTGAAGATCGCCGCTGGTGTGTAGCGTAGGAGTCACAGAGGTTTGGTTAGTGTTATTAACTGATTGGGCAAGCAAAGTGTTTAAATTAGCCAAACTGCCAAATGCATTATTAATCATGAATATCCCTAATCGCTAAAATCTATTAAGTAATTTATCGGTCGTTTGGTTAAAAGCTTTAGGTTATTTGAACGTTTAAATTTGAGCTCAACAATGAGCAGATTAAATCACAAGATCATATTTTATAATTGTTGATTAAAATTCCACTCTGAGTCGAAAATGAGCCTATTTATCCACTTTAAGACTGCATTTATAATGATTTTTAAATAGTTGTACTTGAAAATAACTATTTTCTTCCTTCAGGCTGTATAAAATTTAACTCTATGGAAAGTATTTATGAAAAATGAAATAACGTGCAATTTTTTTCTTGATGTGAAAGAAGGTAAATTAATAGAGTTCAAAGAACTCATTTATAAAATTGTGGATGTTGTAAAAAAGGAGCCTGGCACTTTAACGTACACATATAATATCAGTGAAGATGGGAAAAAAATTCACATCGTTGAGAGATATAAAAATATAGCGTCAATCATCAGTCATATTGATGAAAGTTTTGCGCCATTCGCGAAAGCTTTTTTATCCTTGGTTGATATTTATGCATTAAATGTTTACGGTGTTCCAGATAACAATTTACGTAAGAGACTGGACGTATTTGGCGCTAAATACCATGTATTAGTGGATGGGTTTTCTCGATAATAATACAAGAAAAGCACTAATATAAAATTATACACTTGTGAATATTACTCTTTTTATAAATAACCAGCTTATATATGAGGGCTATTTATCGACAAGAGAATTGCGCTAAAACTAGCAAAAACACGTATACATAATTGTTCTAAATAAAAATATTTAACCTGCCCCCTGGTTAAGAGATTTACTAACGTATTCAATCATGGTGATATTTAAATTAATTTTCTCTAGCCAGAGGTTTTCAGTGAAACAAGGCGAATTTACGCGTCAATGGCTGGCCTATTGCAAGTAAATTCAACGCCGTTAGCGTTTAAACTAGCTGCTTTTAATTTGCGACTCTATTAAAACAATTTCTGTGTATCTTCAGCATAAGCAATAATGAAAGGTATTTGTAAAAAAAGTATAGAAGAGAGCCATTGATTATAGTTCTAACTCCATCAATGGCTTATTTATATCTGTATACCTATGATGATTTTTTTAGCGTTTCAGCAAAAATTTCTCCTGAAATAGCCCAATCTTCTGTTTTTACATCATTAAAAATAACGTAAACATATTGCGGATCAACATCAGCGTGTTTAGCTATTGATGCTGTCACTTCTTTTGCTATCGCTTGTTTAGCATGATCACGACCTTCAAACATTTGAATATTAACTACTGGCATTAGGTATCTCCTTTAATTAGATAGGTGTTAACTCGTCAACGATATGACGAAAACAGCATAACAAAGACGCATAAGTAGATAAATACGTAAAAAGGAGACTCTAAGTAGCATTAATTTCTACAATTAATTAAAATTACCTTCATCTGATAAGCGTACAAATTCGTCAATAATAAACCTGACACTGGGCAGGAGATGTTTTGTTTTTGGCCAAATAATATGTAACTCAGTTGAAGCAGGATTTAACTCTGGCAAAATTGGTACTAGCTTACCTTCATCTAGCCAAAGCTGAAGCAAAGACTTAGGGAACTGAATGATTCCCGCGCCAGCAATACAAGCATCGACCATAGCATCACCATCACTAATTTGATGAAAGGGCTTAGGATGAAAGCGCATATCATCACCATCGGTATTTTTAATTAACCAATGTAGTGAACTACCGCATCGCCAAGCCACTATGCACTGATGGCTTGTTAACTCAGCAAGACTCGTTGGGGTACCTAAACGTGCTAAATAAGCAGGAGAAGCGGTTAAAATCAAATGTTGAGAAGTCAGTTTTCTAGCAACTAAATCACCACTATCTTTAATGGCACCAAATCGAATAGCTAAATCAAAGCCAGCATCGAGAGGATCAATAATTTTATCATTAAAAGTTACTGTTAGTTTTAATTGTGCATGTTGCTCAGCAAGCTTCAATAAAACAGGTAACACAAAAGAGCGACCAAACGCAGCTGGCACATCGATTCGTACTCGACCTGAAGGTTGGGATAATTTTGATTGTAACGCTAACTCTGCTGACTGAAGGGTATCTAATGCCAATTGACAGCTTGCTAAATACGCCTCTCCTTCAGTAGTTAAACTCAGTTTCCTAGTTGTGCGATGAAAAAGCTTGGTGTTTAAATGATTTTCTAATTTAGCAATGCTTTTACCTAATGCTGATTTGGAAATACCTAACTCTTCAGCTGCTGCGGTAAAGCTTTCATTTTTGGCCGCTGCGGTAAAATAGACAATGCCTCGAAAGGAATCAGATAACACTGTTGACGACATACAATAACACCTATTTATATGGTTAAAAATAAAACACTTCTTTCTAAATAATTACCTTATATTTGGCCTTAGATCATTACGACCTCGCATGGTCACTCAACATCAAAAATCGACCGTCAAGGCTACTAAAATGTTTTGATGTAGTTACTTGGAATCATAGCCAATACTTCTCAAAAGCTCTAATTAGATGTAAGTTATCAGAGTATTCTAATTTCGAAACTATATCCAAATATTCTACTTTGTAAAAAACAGACTGTGTATCTAACTGAACTCTAGTTAAGAGGTTTACTAACACATTGAGACATGATTATATTTAAATTTATTTCTCTCTCACCAGAGACTTCCAGTGAAAACAAGGCGAATCTACACGTCAAATATTAACTTCATACCTTATAATTTCTGATTGAGAAATGATTTCAAAATCGAGTAAAAAAGGACCGATCCTTTTTGATCAAACCACTCAATAATTGTACTAATCAATGCAATTAGTCATAATTCTGTAACTTTGATCCGCGATAATCTTTATCCGACAAATGAATACACTCTAGAAGATTAAGTAAGATGAGTACACCTTTAGTGCAACTAACATTTGCACTGCAATCATTTGAAGATCCGATGTCTGCGGCTATGAGCCACACCATGGAATACGAAAAATTATCGCTTACAGCCAATGCTGCGCATAATATTACACTGCAATGTGTATTGCCTGATGCAGTCAATGAGGGCGATATAATTTCGCTTAGCGCAACACATCCAAGTGCGCGTGGTGCACAGTACTTTAGTGAGCACACACTCACTAATGCAGATCTTGAACGTGATTACGTAAACCTTACTTTGAGCCAAATTACACAAAGCCAATACTTTGTAATGCAAATGATGCTGCACGGTAAACACGCAACTTTAAAAAACAGCCTACAATTCGATATGCATATTAACGCATTTGAACAAGGTTACTGCGCACCCTTTGTTAATGTAGAACGGACTAAACCACAAGGTATTCGTAGCTATTTTGCGAGTATGGGATCTACGTTTTTATCGCTGTTTTAGTGCTGGCTGCACTCTTTGCAGATTTATAAGTTATTAGTCTGCAAAACTTACTTTACCCATAGTGACTCCCGCGATACCTTGTGCAGTATTACTTAGGTGTTGCTGCTCTCCTGCTAGGCATTCGTTTGCTAAAATAGCAAATAACACGGCCTCTTTTGCGTCGGGATTTATACCTAAATCGTCAGTATTTTTAAAAGCCTTAATACGTGGACAAAGCGCTGTAAGTTGCGCCATTAGTAACGGATTATGAATACCGCCACCACTTGCATACACCACACAATTTTGTGCGCGCTCTGCACACTCGTTTAATGCATTTGCTATAACGGTTGCAGTAAAGGTATTTAAGGTGGCCATTATATCTTCATGGCTTAAATGGTGAGTATTTGTAAGTTGCTGTGCGGCATTTAAATACGCTAAGTTAAATACCTCAGGCCCTGTGGTTTTAGGCATTGGGAGTTTAAAAAATGCGTTATTACATAATGCATTCAATAATGGCGTATTTACCTTGCCTGCTTTTGCTATTTTTGCGCCATCGTCATAATGTAGTCCTATAAAATGCTGCTGTACGTAGGCATCCATAATGGTATTACCGGGGCCAATATCGGAGCTAAACACACCGTTTGCATCACCATTTTTGGGTAAAAACGTTAAGTTAGCTATGCCGCCCATATTTAGCAAAACCCGACTTTCAATAGCGCTCGAAAAATATAAATAATCGCCATACACAGCCAGTGGTGCGCCCTCGCCTCCTGCGGCTATGTGTTTTTGCCTAAAATCCCCAATGGTTGTAATACCCGTAGTAACGGCTATTTGGTCGCTATCGCCAATTTGTAAGGTGCCGTTATTAAAGCTTTTGTGATTATGTTGCGACTGCGGACAGTGGTAAATGGTTTGCCCGTGGCTCGCTATTACATCAATATTTGCTGGGTTTATTTGCCAAGTATGTAAGCACTGGTTAACCATATCGCCATGGAGTTTACCTACCCACGGGTGCAATAAAGTAACAAGCTCTAAATCGCATTCTCGCTTAGCAAATACCTGCTTTATTTTAGTTTTATAATTGTCGTTGTAGTCAACGGTGGTAAAATTTAAAACCTCAATGTGTGTATTTAAGCCTGCGCCCGTTACTTTACACAGTGCAACATCAAGCCCGTCCAACGAGGTTCCGCTCATTAAACCAATAATTAAACGGCTTGGTTTTTGGGCGCTGTTATAAAGCGCTTTAATGTGAGGGTGCATAATGGCATCTAAAATAGGTGTAATATTTTGCTTATATTAGAGGACTTTAAAACAAAGTAATAGCCGTAAACCGTTTAATTTAGGTTCTGATTGTTTAACTCTTAAATGATTGCTAAGTTAGCGTGCATACTAAAAATTTATGGAAAAATATGATCACCCTCAGAGAGTTTAAAGCCCAAGACGCGCCTTTTATTATTAACACCTTAAATGATGAACAGGTAACGCGTTATTTATCGTCAAAAATTCCGTTTCCGTATACTCAAGCCGATGCTGATTGGTGGATAAACCAAGGCTCAAAAAACGGTATTATTAAGGCCATTGTTGTAAATGGGGAATTTGCGGGCTGTATTGGCATAACTCCCGGCGAATTTGAATACAGCCACAGTGGCGAAATTGGTTATTGGCTAAATAAAACCTATTGGGGGCAAGGCATTATTACTCGCGCTATTGAACTTATCTGCGAAGAAGCGTTTGCGCAATCTAACCTAAATAGAATTTTTGGCGCTGTGTTTGCTGGTAATACTGGCTCTATGAAGGCACTTACTAAGAGCGGCTTTGAGCAAGAGGCTGTGCTTAAACAGGCCATTTATAAAAACGGGGTGTTTTACAACAATCATATATTTAGTAAGCTAAAATAAACCATTTAGAATAAATACTCTGCAAAACTTGAATTACCAGTACCTCGCCCAAAGCTCATCTATTGAGGTAAAAATATATATTTACACTGCTTAGCACGCATTATTGTTTAGGTTAGATATTAATTTAACGCATAAACATTCGCTAAGTAAATTCACTTTAATAGGAGATCTTTTATGTCTACAACTAGTCGCCAACTTACTCTTGAATCACGCCCTAATGGCGCTCCAACAGATGAAAACTTTAAATTAAAAACAGTAGAGCTTCCAGCATTAAAAGACGGCGAAGTTTTACTACGCACTATTTACCTATCACTAGACCCGTATATGCGTGGTCGTATGAGCGATGCTAAGTCGTACGCAGACCCTGTTAATATTGGCGATGTAATGGTTGGCGCAACCGTGTGCCAAGTAGAAGAGTCTAAAAACGATAAGTTTAGGATCGGTGAATGGGTACTTGCCTACACAGGTTGGCAAGACTACGCCATTACCGATGGCGAAGGCTTAATGCAGTTAGGTAAAGAACCTGCAAACCCTTCGTACGCATTAGGTATTATGGGTATGCCTGGCTTTACTGCTTACATGGGTTTACTAGATATTGGCCAGCCTAAAGAAGGCGAAACCGTAGTTGTTGCAGCAGCAACAGGCCCTGTAGGCGCAACCGTTGGTCAAATAGCTAAAATTAAAGGCTGTAAAGTAGTGGGTGTTGCTGGTGGTAGCGAAAAATGTGCACACGCAGTTGAAAAACTAGGGTTTGATGCCTGTATTGATCACAAAGCAAATGACTTTGCAGAGCAACTAGAAAAAGCCTGCGATAAAGGCATTGATGTTTACTACGAAAATGTGGGCGGTAAAGTATTCGACGCCGTATTACCACTATTAAACACCGCTGCACGCGTACCATTGTGTGGTTTAGTATCGCAATATAACGCAACTAGCTTGCCAGAAGGCCCAGACCGTTTAGGTATGCTAATGGGTCAATTGCTTACCAAGCGTATTAAAATGCAAGGCTTTATTATTTTTGATGATTACGGCGACCGTTACGACGAGTTTGCACAAGACATGCAAAAATGGCTACAAGACGGAAAAATTCAATACCGTGAGCACATGGTAGAAGGCATCGAAAATACAGTAGGCGCGTTCAACGATATGATATGCGGTAAAAACTTTGGTAAAACAGTGGTTAAAATTAATAACCCACTTTAATTTTAACCGGCTTGTAAGGCCAAGCCCTTACAAGCCACAAAAGGACTGACATGATCAAACTACACCATTTAAATAAATCCCGTTCTAAACGTATAATTTGGCTTTTAGAAGAGCTAGATGTTGACTACGAAGTTGTGGCTTACCAGCGCAATAAAGACACCTTCCTAGCCCCTGACGCATTAAAGCATATTCATCAACTTGGTAAGTCTCCGGTAATTGAAGACGGCGGTTTAATTATTGCTGAATCAGGCGCTATTACCGACTACCTTATTTCTAAATACGGTAACGGTAAATTTGCTCCAAAAGTAGATACCGCTGAATATGTTGACTACCAGCAATGGCTTCACTTTGCAGAAAGCTCAGCAATTTTACCGCTTTTACTTAAAATGTTTGTACTAAAAGACGGCGCTAAAACACAGTTTTTAGAAGGCTATGCAGACGCTGAAACAGCTAAAGTAATTAGCTACTTTAACGACCGCCTTGGAGGTAAACGTTATTTAGTGGGCGATACCCTAACGGGCGCTGATTTTATGATGTCGTTTATTGTTGAAATAGTTAAAAACTCAGGTCAATTAGCGCACTTTAAAAACCTCGTTAAATACGACGAGCAATTACAAAGCCATGAAAAGTTTCATACAGCTAATGAACTAGAAGCAAAGTACGACTAATAAATGATTTAATACAGATAAATTCAAGAGGCCTTAGGCCTCTTTTTTAGCTTTATAGCTTAACCATAAATTTTATATACATATTTTTTACAAAAAAACTTATTATTGTGCTAAAACCAATGGTCATGGTGCATAATACATTCATTATTATAAAATTTCTTAATTGTACTGGTAAGCTTAAAAACGAGTACTTTTCATATTTGGGACAAATCATGACAATAAATATGCGCTTAGCTACTGGTTTCGGCGTGATCTTATCAATGATGCTTATTTTAACCATTATCGGAATTTCACGTGTTAGCCTCATTAACTCTAATATTACTCACATAACAGACGTAAATTCGGTAAAGCAGCGATACGCTATTAATTTTAGAGGCAGTGTACACGACAGGGCTATTGCAGTTCGCGATGTTGTGTTAATAACAAACCAGAGCGATTTAAATACAGTTTTTAATAATATAAAAGAACTCGACACATTTTATCAAACATCGAGTCGCGCTATGGCCGAGTTAACTACAGATATGTCGAGTGCAGAGCGCGCTCTTATAAATAAGATTAACCAAATAGAACGACGTACCCTCCCTTTTATACAAAATGTAATAAGTGCTAAAAATGCAGGTAATTTAAACGAGGCTTCGAATATTTTATTAAACGATGCCCGCCCTGCTTTTGCCGAGTGGCTTAATACCATAAATCAATTTATAAACTTGCAAGCGCAAGCAAACCAAACCACTACTATTGATACTCTCGATATTGCCAGCTCGTTTGAAATTTGGATGATTTCGCTAACGGCACTCGCTATTATCATTGGTGCAAGCGTCGCTTATATTATTAGCCAACTGATCAGAAATTCAGTCGGTGGAGAACCACAAGAAGCCGCCGAAGTAATTGCACTTATCGCACAAGGCGATTTAAGAGGCGATGTACACTCGTGTTGCCCCGACAGCATGATGGCATCAGTAGGAGTAATGCAAACTAAGCTAAAAGCCATAGTAGATAGCATTATTAATTCATCTGAAGAGCTCTCAACACATTCAGCAAGTGTGGCATCAGGCTCACAACAAGCACTAAGCGCAGCCGATACACAAGTAACATATACCAATTCTGCAGTCAGTAGTTTAGAAGAAATGAGTCGCAGTATTCATTCTGTTGCCGATGCAGTAAGGCAAACTGAAGACAATTCAAAAGTTACGGCCCAGTTATCGCAGCAAGGCAGTACGGCAGTGCAAAAAGTGGCAGCCGAGATTGAACAAATATCAGTAACGGTAAAAGCAACGGTTACCCAAGTAAATGTACTTCAAGAACATGTAAAGCACATTGGCGATATTTTAAGTGTGATACGCGGTATTTCTGATCAAACAAACTTGCTTGCACTAAATGCTGCAATAGAAGCCGCAAGAGCAGGCGAAACAGGCCGAGGGTTTGCCGTTGTTGCTGATGAGGTAAGGCAACTTGCCCAGCGTACCGGTGATGCAACAGGCGATATTGAAAAGATGATTTTGCAAGTACAAGAAAACACGCAAGCGTCGGTAACAGCAATGGAAACCACTGTACCGCAAGTAGAAAACGGCTTAACGCTTACTCACGAGGCAAACGAGTTACTACACCAAATACAGCAACAAGCTAACGACTCATTAAGTAACGTACTTGAAATTGTTGAAGCAACATCAAACCAAGTAGCCACCGTGGCGCAAATTAGTACCGGTGTTGAAGAAATTGCCAGTATGTCGAAAGAAACCAGTATGTCACTTAATAGTAACGCACAAGAAGCCGTTGCATTAGCTGACCTTTCAAACACGCTTAAGAAATATATTAGTTACTTTAAAGTTTAATTCTTTATAGTAAGTAATAAACAAAGGGGCTTTAAGCCTAATGCCAGTCAGTTAAGCTGACCGGCATTTTTCTTTTTATGGGGATACTTAGATGGTTTTGGCTTAACCCATCGGGAATATCTTCTATCCTCTCGTCTAGCTGGAAGCTTAAATAAGACCAGTGTATTGAGTAAGTGCTGCCAGTACCTATAATGCTCCTGGACTTATTATAGGTACTAACAAGAAATACTGAATGACAGCCATCGAACTGCTAGAGAAACTAAGTCTGTTTGGTATTTAGGCAAGGCAGAGCCTATGCCGTGTGGTTATTCCCCATAAATGGGTGATAACGTAGCATTAATGCCAAACAGGTGCTGTCCAAAGGGTTCTTCCTAGGGCTATTTACTCTTTGTTGCTCGGTTTTTACTTATTCTTACATGGATGTAAGTCTGTCTCTTATACACAAGTCTTTGAATATCGTTAAGTCTGTGATCTAATCGATCATCATCACTCATAGATTTATCATATGCACACAAACACTTCTGAAGAATGGGCTCAATTAATTTTTGGTAACGCTAATTTAGGAGATCCGAGACGCACCCGACGATTAGCTCTACTAGCAAGCGATATGGCTGAGAATGCAGACAGCTCAATTGTTAAGGCTTCTGATACACCCGCAAAAATTGAAGCCGCTTATCGTTTCATTAGAAATGAGAAAATATCCCCTCAAGCGATTGCCGATTCAGGATTCTCACAAACGAGTGAAGCGGTAAAGCAGTTGCCTTTGGTTCTCGCTATCCAAGATACGACAGGATTGACATTTAAACACAGTGTTTGCAAAGAATTAGGCGATGTGAACTGTGCAAATACATTAGGAAAACCATCAAAAACAAGAACGCTATATGCGCATTCAACTTTAGCAATTGATGCAGATACGGAGCACGTTATTGGTTTACTCGACCAGTACTATTGGTTTAGGAAATCAAAGGTTAAAGGGACTAAAGATCAACAACAGCAACGCCCTTACGAAGAGAAAGAAAGCTATCGCTGGCAACAAACATTAATGGATATAAAAAAACGTACAGGTGAATTATCAAATATACTTAACATCTGCGACAGAGAAGCTGACATTTATGAGTACATGACTTACCAAAAAGATGAAGGGCATCGATTTTTAGTCAGAGCAAAAGAAAATAGAAAATTAATAGAGCCTCAATGCAATCTCAATCAGTTAATAGAAACAGCGCAGGGTCAGTGTTGTTACACTATTAATATAGCGCAACGTGCGGGAAGAAAAGCGCGTCAGGCCCGAATTACATTGAGCTATCAACCTATAACACTCGCCAAGCCTAAGCGAGTACAAGGGCAAGAATCACCGACATTGAGCGTCAATGTCATTGTCTGTCAGGAAAAAGAAAGTACGCAAAAAAATCCATTATGTTGGATTTTATATACGACAGAGCCCGTAAATACAGCAGAAGATGCCCAGAAATTAGTAAGATACTATGAACTTCGCTGGCGTGTAGAGGAGTTTCATAAAACATGGAAAACAGATGGAACCGAAGTAGAAGATTTACGTTTGCAGCACAGTGATAATATTTTACGAATTGCGATCATTAAAGCGTTTATTGCTGTCAGGTTATTACAGCTGCAAAATATGGCGCAAAGGAGTGAATTAGACAAAGAAGTGAGATGTACAACTTGTGTTAAAGAGATGACGTGGAAATTACTATGGGCAAAGGTTGAAAAGGATGTGTTGCCGGATAAAGTACCGTCTCTCCATTGGCTATACTATAGTTTAGCGAAATTGGGAGGGTGGTATGACAGTAAAAGAAATGGTCGAGTTGGCGTAAAAGCACTCTGGAAGGGGTGGTTGAAATTAGCAGAAATGGTCGAATCTGCCGAATTGTTAATATCAATTCAGCAGACAGAAAAGTTGTGATCAAGAGACAGGGATGTAAGTCAGTAGAATAACACAGGAGCAGTTACCGAGCCCACTAGGTTGCAAATCTCGCGCCGCGATTAAATAGCGCCTAGTTTGAACGAATTTTAATCCGCAAAGTTCAACAGACCCTAGAGACCAGCGAGCTCTCGCTCGGTAATACACTCACCCGACGCCATTTCAAACTCGCGGCAAACTAATGGCCGATTTTCGTAAATGGAGCACATAAGCGTATTGCGGTCGAGTGCTTGGCACCAACCGTCACCAGCGCGTTTCATTACTTCGCTGCCCCATTTATCGTATTCAATGTAGTTAAAAGGCACGCCGGTGTCAGTTACTATGCGCACTTCTAATTGGCAACAACAGGCTTGGCAGTTAGCACATGCAACAGGCTCTGGGGTAGCAGAAATATTTTCAACAGGGATAACAATATGAGGCATAGTGGCTTACTTTTTTGAATAAGCCACTAGGATACAGTAACTAGTTTAACGCGCTAGTAGTTTTGCTTTTATATCGCCATAACGCATCTGCTCGCACAGTGCAAAGCCACTCAGCTGGCGCACTTTATTACGCGCAAATAACGGTACACTCATCCCCGCTAAAAATCGGCATTGAGTTTCAATACCCACATTATGATTACCCTTACCTGCCATATGCGCTAAAAACTCATCAATTCTTTGATAAATAAGCTGATCGCCAATATAGGCTGGCTCTATAGAGTATTCAAGCTTAACAGCGTGACCTCTGCACACACTACAATGCCCACATTGTTCAGGTGCATTTTGATCATCAAAATAACGCGCCAAGTTATAACTTAAGCAGCTTTGCAGCTCAAAAAAGCGTATCAATGCAGCAATACGTTTAATTTCGGCTTGCTCTTTATCGGTAAAGTAGTCATGTAGTTGCTGGGCAAGTTCTGGGTTATTTATAACCTCTCCATGCACTTTGTATACTTGGGTAATACGTTTGGTTTCAAGCGTTATTAGGTTTTTTTCGGCTAGGTAATCAAGGGCTGCCACTACGCGTTTTCGATCAACCTGCGCGGCTTGTGTAAGCGAGTCAAAATTTAGCGTACCCCATATTTTTTTAAAATAGGTATGGCTAAATATTTGTGTTAAAAATGCTTGTCGCTGCTCGTTAAACTGGCTTAGTAGCTCGTTTTTATCAACCAAAAATTTATATTTAAAATCGGCGTAGTAGGCATATTGTGGCGTTATTGCACCTTGCATTTCAAGTTGTACTAGCAAGGTTTTAAGAGCCAGTTGCCTAATATTACTTTCGCTTGAAAGGCTGTACTCTTGCATTTCCCATTGCTGGTGGCTTTGGCGAATATCGTTAATTACATATTCAATACCGCTAAGCTCTGGGGTGTCGCCATATACAAAGTTTTCAACCGTATTTAGCCCATCTAAATTGGCAAGGGTGTAGCAATTTGATGGATTGCCATCGCGCCCTGCACGGCCAATTTCTTGGCTGTAGTTTTCTATCGATTTAGGTAAGTCATAATGTATAACAAAGCGAATGTCCGACTTATCAACGCCCATACCAAAGGCAATGGTAGCCACCACTACGTTAATTTTACCCGCCATAAAGTCATCTTGAATTTGCCAGCGTAGCGTATCTTCAAGCCCTGCATGGTAAGCAACAGCGTGAATACCTTGCGCGCTTAGCACATTAGCGACTTGCTCTGCGCTTTGCTGTAGCGTTACATACACAATACCAGGGCCATTTTGCGCGCGCACAATGTTGGTAAGCTCGGTATTTTTATCGGCTGTTTTAACACTCAACACGCTTAAATCTAAATTAGCGCGGTAAAAGCCCGTTTGTACAATGCACTCAGGCGATATAGCAAATCGCTCTGCCATATCGCGTTTTACTTTTTTAGTGGCCGTTGCAGTAAGTAACAACACTAAAGGAATATTAAGCTCTTCGCGGTAACGCGGTAGCTTAAGGTAGTCGGGTCTAAAGTTATGGCCCCATTCTGATATACAGTGCGCTTCGTCTACCACCAGCATAGAAAGCGCGATTTGGCTTATAAACTCTCTAAAGCGTTCGTTTTTAAATCGCTCAACCGAGACCATTAATACTTTAATTTTACCGTTTCGCACGTCGTTCATTACGGTGCCGCTTTGCATTTGATCTTGGCTCGAATCAAGGCTTGCAGCATAAATACCTTTGCTATTTAAAAAGCTAATTTGATCTTTCATCAACGCAAGTAAAGGCGAAACCACTAAGGTTAAATTAGGTAAGTGCAAAGCAGTGAGTTGGTAGCACAACGATTTACCCGAGCCGGTCGGAAATATAGCCAACGACGATTGACCATTTAAAAGCTGCTCTATAGTTTGTTGCTGCCCTGTTCTAAATTGGCTAAAACCAAAATGTTGTTCAAGTGACTGAATTAATGGCGTGGTCATAAATACCCTTTTCGTTGTTTTTCAAACAGCGATTTAACTGCACAGCTAAGCGATAAAAAAGTGAGTATAACTTATATGCCTTTAATCATCATTTTTTGCTGACATATCCTTTATTTAAGCGCAAAATAACCTCACTAAAGAGTATGTTATTACGCTTGCCAAAATAATTTTTATAATACCCAAATAACCTCAAAACACTAAAAATAATACAGATTATTTGGGTATATTATTTTTAAGGGCAACGTTATGAGTATTACAATACCTAAAATCGTCGTTATTGGCGGTGGTGCTGGCGGGTTAGAGCTTGCAACCCAACTAGGGCATAAACTAGGGAAAAAAAACCAAGCAGATATACTGTTAATAGACAAAAACCGTACCCACATATGGAAGCCGTTACTGCACGAAGTAGCGACAGGCTCTATTGACCCCGATTTAGATGGCGTTGTGTACTCAGCCCATGCCGCAAAACATCATTACCGTTTTCAACTTGGTACTTTTTGCAATATAGACCAAAGCAATAAAACAATTACTCTCTCCCCGCTCAACGACGAATTAGGCCACACCATTTTACCTGGGCGCACGGTACGCTACGATCACCTTGTTATTGCCATTGGCAGCGTAAGTAACGACTTTAATACCCCAGGTATAAAAGAGCATTGTTACTTTTTAGACTCAAGCCAACAAGCAGAACGCTTTCAGCATTCATTACTCGACAGCTTTACGCGCCTTCATCAGGACGACAATCAACAACAATCGCTTAATATCGCCATTGTAGGCGGCGGTGCTACCGGTGTTGAGCTATCTGCCGAGCTTTACCATGTGTCTGAGCTATTAAAGCTATACGGCTTGACGAATATGTCCTCTAAACGTTTACATATACATTTAATAGAGGCAGGCCCGCGTATTCTACCTGCATTACCAGAGCGCATAGCCACCAGCGCCAAACGCGAACTATTAAAACTCGGCGTAAACGTACGTGAGCAAACGCAAGTAAAAGAAGGCACCGCACAAGGCTTTATCACCAAAGATGAAGAACATATTGATGCCGATATTATGGTGTGGGCAGCAGGCGTAAAAGCGCCTGATTTTATAAAAGATTTAGGTGTTTTTGAGTTGACCCGCAGCAACCAAATTCAAGTAAACGAGTTTTTACAAAGCACCGTTGATGAAAGCATTTTTGTGTTAGGCGATTGCTGCGCATTTACGCAAGCAGATGGTAAGCAAGTACCACCACGCGCACAATCGGCGCACCAAATGGCGCAGTGCGTCGAAAAAAACCTTATCGCCACGCTAAAACAGCAACCACTACGCGGCTTTAAGTATAGCGACCATGGCTCACTTGTTAATTTATCAAGCTACAGTACTGTGGGTAATTTAATGGGTAACCTCACCAGTAATACCTTTTTTATTGAAGGTAAAATTGCCCGCTTTATGTATATATCGCTTTATAGAATGCATCAACGCGCTATTCACGGCAGTGCAAAAACCTTTGCATTATGGATAAGCGAAAAAGTACTGCGTGTAGTGCGCCCAAAAATGAAGTTACATTAAAGGCGATTTAAATTAAAGGCAGTGAGCGTTATCACTGTCTTTAATTTTTAACATTGTCTGTGTAGAGTATTTAAAACAACTAAGGAAATTGGGTTATGACGGGCAAAACGCTAATTTTCAACTTTGATGGCACAGGGAATGAGCCCCGTGACGCAGAGCAATTTAGCTCAGAACACTTTAAAGAAGACGCCAGTATTTCTAATATTCTAAAATTACACTTACTGCTTGGCGGTAAATTAGAAGACTCCCCCATTACCCCACAGTCAAACCAACTCAGTTTTTATTATCAAGGGATAGGCACTAAAGGTAGTCGCTTAAAGCGTGTATTAAACCAAACATTTGCACCTCGTGGTGACGATGTAGCCAGTATTTTAAATCAGGCTTTAACCGATTTTAAAACTCATTACCAACTAGGCGATTCACTACTTTTAACAGGTTTTAGTAGAGGTGCTGCACTTGCCAGGCGCTTTGCAAAATGTTTGGAGTTATTAATATGTGAGCGAGTCTACCTTTGTGTATTTGATACAGTGGCCTCAATTGGCTTATCAAAAGTAAGTAAAGCAACGCGCGGCGCTGAACATGTTATTTTTGAAAACCACACCATAGCCACAAACGTATCTCAAGCTCTGCACTGTGTATCGCTTGACGAAAAACGCCGCGCCTTTGAACCCACACTAATGAACCATCAAAATAATGTTACCGAGCTGTGGTTTGCTGGCGCGCATTCAGACATTGGCGGTGGTTACTACCGCGATGGCCTAGCCGATATTAGCTTGCGTTATGCACTTGAGTGGTTAATAGAGCAACCGCTTAATATTTCGTTATTAACTAGCCGCGATATAGATTACACAACACTACTACCCGATAACAACTTAGTTGCGCAAGATGATGTGACGGTTATTCCTGATCCGCTCGCATTAAGTCATCAGCAAAATTACTTTTGGTTTAACCCCTTATTTAAACTGGTAGACAGAGAATGCTATGTACTTATAGATAACGAAGCTAGCAATCTTAAACCTTTAGTGCATCACAGCGTTGCAGAGCGTATTAACAAGCTAACCAGTTACCGCCCAGAATCGCTTAAAAAACTGCATTACAAAATTAGCTATAACGACAACACCACGCTTAGCTTTATTGGTTTAAGCCAACATATAGAACTGGCTAATCAAAACATGAATGTGCTGAGCGTTAACCAAAGCCAAGATGTAATAGTGTTTGCTAGTGAGCAATACAATGCAACTGGCCTTATGCTAGAGCAAGGCGCTACTTACCGTTTTACCCCATATCCAAATCAATACTGGTTTGACGATGGTATAAAGTGCACACCAATAGGTTGGCATCGCGATAATGTGAAGCTTGGCGTAAAAGAAATCCCAATGGCAGTGCTTGAACCGTTTAGACGATTGCCTCATGCACAATGGTTTTCGTTGATAGGAGCGATTAATAAAAACGACGAGCACCTATTTAAAATAGCTGACGGCGCTGATATTAAAATTACTAAATCTGGTGAATTTTGCCCATTTGCAAACGACTTAAGCCGCTTTTATGGTGCGAACGCAGGAAAAATAAAAGTAAAAGTAACAAGACTGGAATAGCCTGTAGACGCGCAGCTTGTTGGCGTAACGAGTGAAGCTCGTCATATTTAAAATGAAAAACAGACTTTAAAATTAAAAACGATGCTTCTCGCGTGAGTTAGTTCTGCTCTGGCGAAAGCCCTATTTGATCGGTGCTATTTAAGCCGCGATTAAATAGGACTCTTGTCCTGAATGCTTGTTGCTACGTTTAAACGAACCTTTGCCTTTTTTAGCTTTAACTACTTGTGGTTTAAATAACTTAGAGGTTACCATTGCCGCTAGTGCATTGTGGTTTATAACGCCTCGCCCTGTGTCTACCGCGCTGGTGTTTGCGGTTTTTGCTTTAGATTTTTGTAACTATTCAGCCACATTTTCAATAAATATATCAGGTAACTGATTTTTGAAGAGTAATTCAAGGGCTAGGCTTGCTGATACATGCTGTTTTCTGCAAGTCGAGAGGTAGCTTCTGATTAAACAAAACATCTCTGCACCTTGCATGCTTCTGAAGCACCCAGATATCTTTTGATGAACCTTGGTCATCCTAATATCATTCTCACCTTGGTTGTTGCTAAAAGGCACCGCTGTTTCCGTCATGAACCGTAAGACATCATCTTGATAATCTCTTAACCGCTCTAACAACGCTCTAGACTTTGTTCGTTTCAATCTGCCTCGCTGGCCTTTTACTCGGCTGTTTCTATCCGGTGGAGGGCATTTAATGTCACCTTGAGCCAATATTTGTTGATATTTCTCTATATAGTGAGCTTTTGTGTCTGCATCTAGCTCGGGGTTATCTATTTGATGTTTATTGATTTCAGTCAGTAGGGTTTGCAAATCCTTTGCCCATTGCATACCGTCTTGCTCCCATGCCCTTTCTAACTCTCGGATATGATGTGCATTACACAAGGCATGTTGGCACTGTGTATATTGATAATACGGTTTCCAGTGGTCGTGGCATAGTACCCCAGTAAAGTGAGGTAAAATATCGGCGTCATCCATCGCTATTTTCCCTCTTTTCTCATGCGGGTAAAAATACGTCCACCACGTCGTTGATGCACCATGAAGCCATCGTCGTTTACCACCTATATTAATCCCCGTTTCATCAACGTGTAAGGCTTGATAAGTCGTTTTCAGGGCTTTCTTGAGCGCGGCTTCTGCGCCGGAGGACTTTACCAAGGCCGCTGCTTGTTCATTAAAGTTAAATAAACTACCCGCACTGATTGGAATACCGAGTTGATCACAAAAATATTCTTCAATGCGGTTGTAAGGGAGTAATTGATATTGGGATAGGTAAACTGCATGGGCTTTTACACCAACCCCATATTGAATAGGACTGTTAACGTCTTCTGGAAATTCACCAATAAAACGCTTACCTTGCTCATTTTCCAGAATTTGTGCTTGGTATTCAGTGACCACTTTCCTGATATCTATATCGACAACCTGTCGTTTTTGAAAGCCAATTTCACGGTAGTGACCTTTCGGTAAAAAATCACGTTCAACTAGGATGATTTTGATCTCATCAGGCGTCTGTGTTTGGGTTAGTGTTTTACCTGCACGGCCTTTTTGACCACCCGCTGACTTGGCTGATTTCTCTTTGTTTTGTTTTTTTCGGTTGATGTCTTTTGATGGCGGGATACTGCTATTGTTACTGTTAAGTCCTAATTTACTTGCTAACATAACAACGACAACCAGAATGAGTTCAATAGACATCTTCAGCGCAGGCGTGAGAGTTTTACCTTCTTGTAATTGAGCTTTGGTTTTCTCAACGATTTCGTCGATGTTGATGCTGTTTAAATTCATTGAAGCTAGGGCTATTAGGTCATAGCCCTAGCTTGGCATACTGGCGGGATCGGTCAATAGTTAAAAAAGATCCTTTGAAAATAATTTACCATGGTGAATAGTTACAGATTTTTTAGTCATATATTTCCTATCAACTAAAGTTAAATAATAAAGAGGCTTTTATATTAGCCTATTTAAGAGATGGCGATTGTAGGCTTAATTTTCAACCACGCAAGTATTTTTAATGCCCAACAGGTACTTTTTTATAATAAAAAAGCATAAAAAAAGCGCAGTTAATAACTGCGCTTAATATTACTTTAGTTTACTTTATAAATTAAAAACTAAAGCTTACTTTTGCATAATACGTTCTGCCGTCAAAACCGTATGGCAATGCGCGTACAGGGTATTTAAATGCGCCGTTGGTGATAAAATTAAGTACTTCGTCATCACCTAATTCATCTGGCGTTTCGTCAAATACGTTATCGGCACCAACCGAAAGCGCAAACATGTCGTTAATTTGGTAGCTAACATTTAAATCAACTAACACTGCAGACTCAACTGTACTTGTTGGTTTAAATGAACCCGTAGGCGAAAGCTCACCTGGTAATGAAATATGGTCGTTACCAAAGTATTTTACGTCTGTTTCGCCAAAGTAGTTAAAGCGAATGGTTGATGTGTAGGCATCGCGTTCGTAGTCAAACGTAAGCGTTGCACGTTCGCTAGGTTGTCCGTCGGTAAAAAAGCTGCGTTGTAAATCGTCAAAAGCAACCGCTTCAGGAATACCGTCTTCTGCATTTACGCTGTCAATTTTAGTATCGTTTAGGTTACCTGCAAAGGTTACTCCTAAATTACCGCCTTCAACTTCAGTGCGGTACGATGCAATAATATCAACACCTTGCGTAGTAGAATCAACCGAGTTTGAGAAGTAGTTAGCTTGCACTGCACCAGTTGCTTGTAGCGCTGCAACCGCTTCTGAGCTAAACGATACGTCGTCAACCGAAAGTAAGCTGCCAAGTGTAATACGGTCTTCAATTTCTACACGGTAAAAATCAACCGTTAACGAAAGCTCGCTTGTTACATCGTAAACAAAACCTGCACTGTAGTTTGTTGATGTTTCAAGCTCTAAGCTATCTACGCCTAGCGCACTCGGGAAAGCGGTCCCAGTGTTTGCCGTGAACGACTGCGTTAATGTGCCGTCTGAGCCTAAGTTAGTTGTAAAAGCTGTATAACCACTTTGTTGAAGTGATGGCGCTCTAAAACCAGTAGATAGTGCACCACGTACTGCAAAGTCATCTGAAAATTCATAACGTGTTGCTAATTTACCAATTAAATCATCCCCAGCATCTGAGAAATCTTCATAGCGTAGCGCACCACTTACGTTCCATGCGTCGGTGATCATAGTTTCTACGTCTACATAAACTGCGTAGCTGTTACGGTCGCTGTCGTTAGCCGCTTCAGGGCGTAGGCCGTTATAAGCTTGAAAACCACACTGTGCAAATTGATCCGGATCGTTTACTGATGGGTACGAGGTATCCATATTTGCTAGTCCACAGGCGTATGATGCTTCATCGCCAGGCACTATTTCGTAGTTTTCTTTACGGTATTCGGCACCTACTGTTACATATAAAGGCTCACTACGGCCAATATCTACAATACCGTTTACATCAAGGTTAACCGTTGTTTGATCAAATCTAAAACCACCTGAGTAACCGCCAGTAGGGCCTGAGTTTGCTGCAATATCGGTATCGCTTGCACTTGGGTTATTAAATAAATACTCAGCCGCGTAAGAAGCGTTTAATGTATTGCGTGATGTAAAATCGTATTGGTTTTCACCATAAACAGCCGATACATCGTAAGTCCAATCTGTGTTTATATCGCCTTTAAAACCAAGCGCGACTGAAATATCTTGTGCTTCATTATATATGCGCGGTAAAAAACCATCACTGTATACTTGTGTTACGTTTTTAGAGGCTTCGTTAAAGTTACGGTAAAAACCATTACCCAGCGCCGTGCGCTCTGAGTAGCCACCAAACGAGTAAAGCTCACCGTCGCCCATTGGTAATGCCATGTTGTAAAATAACGACGTAAATTCACTTTCTGAGTTACCTTGGCCCCAGCGTACATCTTCACTTAGCGTACTTGGTTCAACATTAAGCGAACCACCTGTATCGCGCTCTGCACGATTAGTGCCGTCGGCATCACGGTACTCAAGCGATAGGTTAATAAAGCCGCCTTCGTTACCTAATTCAAAACCACGATTTAAACCTGCTGAAATAGTGTCGCCGTCACCTTCACTTGTGCCGCCGTATTGTACAAAACCCGTTGTAATACCGGTTGAGTTATTAAGAGATAAGTTAATAACACCTGCAATCGCGTCAGAGCCATACTGCGCTGCAGCGCCGTCGCGTAATACTTCAACGCCTTTAAGCGCCGTTAACGGAATGGCATTCATATCAGTACCCGCAGCGCCTGCACCAACTGTACCGTTAAGGCCAAAAATTGATTGGTTATGACGACGTTTACCATTTACTAATACAAGGGTTTGATCTGGTTGTAAGCCGCGAAGTGTTGCGGGTCTAAATAAATCAGAACCGTCTGATACTTGTGTACGCGAAAAGTTAAATGAAGGCGCTGTCGCTTGAAGGCTTTGGCCTAATTCGGTAAAACCACCTTTAGTTAAATCATCCGCGTCAATTAAATCAATAGGAGAAGAAGACTCTGTAGAGGTGCGGTTAGATGAGCTATAGTCGTTTCTGGTGTATGAGAAAAAGTCATTGCGATGTAATCTGTTAATTGATCTTGACCAGATCAACAATTAACCAGAGAGACATCGCAATGACTGAAAATGATAATGTTATTTCCATTGAAAAACCAGACAATCCGTTAGAGCAGTTGCTTAAAAGCGGGGCGCAGCAGTTGTTAGCTCAAGCGATTGAGGCTGAGTTGGCTGTTTTATTGGCTCAATACCAGCATGAGACCGTCGAGGGACTTCAGCGGATCGTCAAAAATGGTCACCAGCCTGAGCGTACGATCCAAACAGGCCTTGGTGATATTGAGGTCAAAATACCTAAAGTCAGGGATCGAAAAAAGGAAGGCATTAAATTCAATAGTGCCTTGATCCCGCCTTATCTGAAACGGACAAAAAATATCGAAGAGCTGATCCCATGGCTCTATTTACGAGGAATTTCGACGGGTGATATGCAGCCCGCTTTAGTGTCTCTTTTAGGCGAGCAAGCCAAAGGTTTGTCGGCCAATAGTGTCTCTCGGTTGAAATCCACCTGGGAAACGGAGTATCAGCAGTGGTCTAAACGTTCCTTGGCTAAACGTCGATATGTGTATATCTGGGCCGATGGGATTTACAGTAAAATTCGAATGGATGATAAGCTGTGCTTACTGGTAATTATGGGGGTAGATGAAACGGGCAGAAAGGAGCTATTGGCGGTGGTTGACGGGGTTCGTGAGTCTGAGCAGAGCTGGACTGAAGTGTTAAATCAACTGCGCTCACAGGGTCTAACAATACCACCAAAATTGGCCATAGGGGATGGTGCGCTGGGGTTTTGGAATGCCCTCACCAAAGTATGGCCAACAACCCAACATCAACGTTGCTGGGTGCATAAAATCGCGAATGTGCTAAACAAAGTGCCGAAATCAATGCAACCTAAAATCAAAGCGAATTTACAAGATATCTGGATGGCAGAGAGTCGAGCTTCTGCTTATAAAGCGTATGATTTATTTGTTAAAAATTACTCAGTCAAATACCCAAAAGCGACGGATTGCTTGATGAAGGATAAAGATGAAATGCTGGCATTTTATGATTATCCTGCTGAGCATTGGATGCACATAAGAACGAGTAATCCGATAGAGTCAACGTTTGCGACGGTAAGGCTGAGAACGCATAAAGTGAAGAGTTGTGGCAGCCGGACAACCACCTTAATGATGGTTTTTAAACTCGCGCAGTCGGCAGAGAAAAAATGGTACCGCTTGCGAGGGTTTAAGTTACTGGCTGAAGTAATTACAGGGGTAAAATTTAAAGACGGCGAAAGAATAACTCAAGATCAAACAGAGCATCAAGATGAGCTCATACACCAGATTTGACAATAACTCCGGTTAGATACACGCGATCCTAATACAGATATTTGCTCTATGTTTTTAGCAGCTTGCACTGGTGCTTCTTCTGCGTTAACAATGCTTGGTGCGCTAAACGCAAAAGCAACGGCTACAGCAAGTGTATTTAAACGGTATGTTGACATAGTGACGACCCTGTTTTTTTGTGTGTTCTTATAAATTATTTAAACCACTTTATTAGCAGCCTGTGCAAACATCCTAGCAACATATACAAATAAAAAGAAACAAAAATGGTGTAATTATGCAAATATTTTATAACATAAGAAAAAAACACTTAAAAGTGCGTTAAATACATACAAAACAGGTATTAATTTTCAAATTACCATATTTAACGTTTTGTTTACAATGTAAATTATAATGGTTATTGTCTGTTTTGACGGGTAATGAACAAAAAATACTCGTAACTTAGTCTTAGGCACTATTTACTTTTATTTCTTCGTCGAAAATAGCATATAGCGTAAACAAGCATTTTTAACTTGCCGACTACTCAGCAATTAACTTTAAGCATAAACATTTAGGGCGTGTTGCTCTTTGGTGGTTGAACTTGCAGTAGACTGCTTGGTTTTTAGGCAAGGCCATGTAGTGTGGTTATTATCCATAAGTAGGCGATAACGCAGCATAAATACCAAACATGCGCTGCCCGAAAGGTTCTTTCTAGGGACTAATTTTAATCCACAAAGTTCAACGCGCCCTAATCATCTTTGACAATTATGTAACTGGAGTGATTTTTTGAGCTACGCTTTAATAAAGTAATCTTAAATAAAAAATACATTATTGACTTGTAAGGATAAAGCTATGACAGACACAGCTAAAAAAGCTGCCATGACTCACATTGATGTACTATGCGTTGACGATGATGAAATAGTATTGCGTTCACTCACCCGTTTACTAAAAACAAACAAACTAACGGCGATCGCGTGCAGTAACCCCGAAACAGCTTTAACACATTTAAAAAGCCACGAATTTGGCTTAATCATCAGCGATATGCGCATGCCAAAAATGAATGGCGCACAGTTTTTAGAGCAAGCCCGTAAGCTAGCGCCTGACACACAGCGTATTTTATTAACAGGGTATGCCGACATAGAAACAACCTTAGCCGCAGTTAACCAAGGTCAAATAAGCGGTTATATCCAAAAGCCTTGGCAAAACGATCTGCTACTTGGCAGCATTAATAATAGCCTTGAAAAATTTCAGCTAAAAAAACAAAATCAAATACTTGAAGAACAAGTAAAAACTCAAAACTTAGAACTTATCGAATTAAACAATGATCTTGAACAACGCGTAGAAAAACGAACTAAACAAATCAAACAAGTTTTAAAACAATTAGAAGAAGCAAGTGAACGAGAAAAGATAGAGCATAAATCAACCGTCGAGCTTTTATATAACTTTATAAATGCAAACCCTTATCTCGATGGAAATAGGGCACAAAACATTGCCAATACCTGCACCCAAATAGCGCTTTATTTAAATTTATCGCAGAAAAGTATCGATCTTGCGCCGATGGCTGGCTACTTAGCGCAAATAGGGTTACTTGCCATGGATCCTGATCTTTATAAAAAACCAGTCAATAAATTAAGCGAGTCGCAGCGTAAAACATTTTATACGCACCCAAGCACAGCACAATTAATGCTAATGCCAGCAACACATTTACATGATGTTTCTGACGCTATTTACCATCAGTTTGAGCGTTATAACGGGAATGGCATGCCAAAAGGTTTAGCCGGTAACGATATACCGATTGGCGCAATGGTGTTGGGTTTAGCGCGTGATTACTGGGATGCTTTTGAACAAAGTAATGCCGCAAATGAACAAGACCGCCATGTACATGCGCTCGATACTGTAAAGCTTTATAGCGGTACATTTTATCACCCTAAAATTGTACGTGCTCTTGAGGCTAGTCAAACAAAAATGCGTGAGCAAAAAAGCTCAGCTGGCTCAATACTTATTTGTAACGCTAGCGAACTGAAAGAGAACATGATTTTAGGACATGCTCTGCATAGCCACACAGGCATAATGCTATTACCAAAAGACCATGTATTTAGCCGCAAATCAATCGAAAAACTGCAACAGCTTGAAGCCAAAAAGCCGACTCCATTTAGAATAATGGTTAAAACCGCTAAATGATTGATCTAAATCGCAGTTTTTTTCGTTACAATGTGTCTAAAATAAATTAATGACTTTACTTGAAGGAGCACACAGTGTCGCGATTTTCTGCCGTTACCGACAATCCCCACGATCAGCGTTTTAACCAAAAAACGGGAATATTGCTTACCAACTTAGGTAGCCCTGATGCGCCGACGGCTGCAGCACTGCGTATTTACTTACGAGAGTTTTTATCAGACCCTCGTATTGTAGAAATACCACGCCTAGTATGGATGATTATTTTGCATGGTATTATTTTACGAGTCCGCCCTAAGCGTTCAGCCAAATTATATGAAAGTATATGGACCGAAAACGGATCGCCACTAACCCATATTACACGCCAGCAAAGTATTAAGTTAAATACCCTACTAAAAGAAAAAGGCTACACCAATACCGAAGTTGTTATGGCAATGCGCTACGGTAATCCATCTATTGAAGCTGGCCTTGAAGCCTTACGAGAAAAGGGATTAACACGTATTGTTATAATGCCAATGTATCCACAATATTCGAGCCCAACTACGGGTTCTACGTTTGATGCTGTATCAAACGTACTGCGTAAATGGCGCTGGGTACCAGAGCTACATTTTATAAACGGCTATCATAAAAATACACGCTATATTGAATCGCTTGCAAACAGCATCAGTGAAGATTTAGAAGCCAACGGCGTGCCACAAAAATTGGTTTTTTCGTATCACGGCATGCCTAAACTATTCTTAGAACGAGGCGATCCGTATCATTGTTTGTGTTTACAAACGACCCGCTTAGTAGTTGAAAAGTTAGGCTTGGATAAAGATAAAGTAATTAGTACGTTTCAGAGCCGCTTTGGCAAAGCTGAATGGTTAAAACCTTATACCGATGCAACACTTCAAAGCCTACCAAGTGAGGGAATTAAAGACATAGCGATTATAAGCCCTGCTTTTAGTGCTGACTGCCTCGAAACACTTGAAGAACTTGAAGGCGAAAATCGTGAAATTTTTGAAGAAGCTGGTGGCGAAAAATACCGTTACATTGCGGCACTCAATGACCGAGACGATCACATTGAAGCCATATATGATGTACTAAAACCGATGTTATAAACGTTCATAACTGCGCATAAATAGTGACTTTTAAGCGGTGTTAGCATTAACACCGCTTTTTATTTTATAAAACCTCACCTACAGCAATCAAACACCCAACTTGTAGGTGCGAATTTACTTCGCGCTTGTAAAAACTTAAAAATTAGCGAGGTGTAAAACCTCACCTACAACAATCAAACACCCAACTTGTAGGTGCGAATTTACTTCGCGCTTGTAAAAATTTAAAAATTAGCGAGGTATAAAACCTCACCTACAACAATTAAGTATTAACTCAATCCTTTCGGGTAATCATTACCGTGCACACACCTGCGATAATTCCCCAAAAAGCAGAACCGACCGAGAGCAGCGTTAAATCTGACGCTGTAACTAAAAATGTTACAATGGCAGCTTCAGTATATTGCGAGCCATTCAATGCTTGCTGCAAACTATTAGCAATAGTGCCAAACAGTGCAATACCTGCAAGTGCCAAAATAAGTGCTTGTGGTAAACTTGCAACTAGCCCAACTAACGTTGCTGCACATAACGCCATTATTATATAAAAAACACCACCAGCAATACTTGCCCAATAACGCTTATCAGGATTTTTATCCGCTTCTTCGCTCATGCAAATAGCGGCGGTTATTGCAGCTAAATTTATAGAATATGCCCCAAATGGTGCAGTTATAATATTAATGAAGCCTGTCACATTAAGTGATGCAGAAATAGGTACTTTATAATTATGTGCTTTGAGGACGGCTATACCGGGCAAATTTTGCGACGTCATGGTGACAATATAAAGTGGTAAACCAATGCTAATACATGCTTGTAAGTTAAACATGGGAGCGGTGTAAGTAAATTGGCTCATTTTCCAATGCAATGCAGTCGTATCAATATTTCCCATACTCCACGCCAGTAACACACCCACAATAAGTACACTAAGCATTGCAAAGCGGGCAAAAAATCGCTTACCTACAAAGTACATAAGTACCATTAAGCCAATCACTAAAGGCATGTCGTTCATGAAATTAAACACGTCAATGCCAAACGTAACAAGTACACCAGCAAGCATGGCACATGCTAGTTCACTGGGAATACGGTTCATTATTTTTTCAAACCAGCCCGTTATGCCTGACAAAAAAACTAACAACGCCGATAACATAAATGCACCAATCGCTTCATTCAAGTTATACCCTTGAGCGCTTGAAATAAGCAATGCAGCCCCAGTAGTAGACCATGCAATTAATACCGGCACTTTATAATAATACGATAAACCAATGGAACTAAGCCCCATAACCAAACCAAGCATTAAAATCCAGCTGGCAACTAAATCAGGAGTGCCTCCTAGGGTAATTACTACTTGATAAATCAACGCAATTGAACTCGAAAAACCAATAATAACCGCTACGAGTCCTGCTGTAATTCGATTAAGCAACTGATCAGAAACCGCCATAAATCCCTCTAATATTTATTTTTATGTACACAACATACGTGGCTAATATTTTCTTTGCAATTAACTATTACGCTACAAAAAGTGAAATAAATTCATTTTTATTTTTTACCTAAATTAATGACAAAACCAACATAAAACTATTGTATTAAACAGAATAAAAAAGTTATCACAAACAATCTAAAGCCCGCTAAAACACTGACAAAACCAGTACATAATCACTCAATATTTGTACCTATAAAAAATAACCATAAGTTTAATAAGGGATTTAGAAATAAAGCGCTTAACACTTTTTGATTACATTTATTCGCTTGATCTAATCTAGTTTATGCCATAAAAAGTAACAAATAGTTAACTTAAAACACTAAAAGAGAAACAGATGAAAAAAGTTGCAGCCTTAATTATTGCCATTCCCTTGTCGGCATTTGCACTTTATGAACTATTTATTCATACCGACCACACTGCAGAACCAATTGCACCTGTAGCAATTGACTTAGTGCCGGTTAGTACTCTTCGTACACAAAATACACATGCGCCAGCCCCTATTGATATGAGTAAAGATCCTATTAATGTCAAAGCGGTTTCAGCCCCAAAACAAAATATGACATTTAATGAATTCGATGCTGTAAACCGCCTCTCAAATAAAGCAAAACAAGTACTTATAAATGCAAAAGTGTTACCAACTGACTTACATAATGAAGCTTACATTGAATTTGACTTAGCTTCATTGCAGGCATTAAAAGCGGGCGAAAACTTCGACTTAGCAATTCCTCAAACAGCCGAAACGTTCACAGCAGAGATCACTAATGTTATTGAATCAAGCAACGGTGATAAAAGTATATTTGGCCGCGTAGTTGGCGTAGATGGCGCAATGCACAACACAGTATTAACCGTAGGAAAAGACGCCGTATACGGGCAATTTACGGCACCTTCGGGTAATTACGTATTTGAAAGTAAAGGTAAGTATGGCTGGATAGCTGCAAAACGTGATTTATATAAAAATCATATAGAGCATGACGTAACGGCACCTAAACCTAAAATTGACAAAGGTGTAGACATATTTGCACCAAAAATAGATGGCTAATTAACCAAATTAAAAATTTGAGCGCACCCGTTGCGACAATATTTTAAACACCAAAAATCAACCACACTAAGAGTAAGGAAATACAATAATGAAAAAAGTAATCACTACAACCGCTGTTGCAGCAGCACTATGTGTAGCAAGTGTTGCACAAGCAGAGACTATTGATATCGGTATTTTATATACAGATCAGTCAGCAGCGGCTACTAGTAATATCAACACTAAAATCAATCAGCTAATTGCCTTCACAAATCAGGTTTATAGCCAAAATGGTGTAGGTATTACGCTGCGTTTAGCGGGTACACAAAACCTAGGTGACTATGCCATTACACCATCAGAGCAGTGGCTTGATTCGGTAACCGAAAGCAGCTATGTAGATGGTTTACGCAGCGATTGGAAAGCCGATATGATTGCCGTACTAGGTACTGGCGAAAGTGCTGGAAATGGACTTATTTCATGTGGTTTAGCATGGGTTGGACAAGGTACTAACGGCAACCTATACAACTCAATGAGCGACCGCATGTATTCAATTACAGCTATTGATTGTGGTGCAACTACGTTTGTACATGAACTTGGTCATAACCAAGGCTTAGCACATTCACGTAAACAGGGTGATACTTCTGGTGGTGTATACACTGACGGTATGGGTCACGGTGTACAAAATGAGTTTGCAAGTATTATGGCCTATCCACATGTATATGGAAGTGCAACACAATACGACTACTTCTCTAATCCTAATTGGAGTGTAAATAACATACCATTTGGTGTAACTAACCAGTCGTATGCTATTCGCACTGTAACAGCAACTAAAACAAGCATTGCCAATTTTAAATAAATGCTTATAAAAGTGGGTTATCCATTACCCACTTTTAAAAAATAAACATTATAACCTTCCCCCAAGAGCGCTTAGCGCTCTTTTTTGGTAAAGCTTAATGTACAACCATTTTTTGCTTTATAGCGGGCATTAACGTTTTACCGTCACCATCAACTTTGCTTAATAATTTAAGACCCATTACTTTTGCAAGCACAGGGTAAATATCAAGATTACTTACTTTATCTAAGCTAATTCCTTCTTTAAAAGCAGGGCCACTAGCTATAAACGTAGCAGCCATGTCATCGGTATAGGCATAGCCATGCGTACCTAAATACATCGGCTTTTTAGTATTAGTAAACACCGCAGGTGCTGTGGTTTGTACAACGATATCGCCCACACGCGTACCTTTATTATAATGATAGCCTGCTAATTGTTCATCAGTTAAAACGGTATAACGTCCTTTAGCCGCTTTTTCTAAACGCGCTTTATAGCCTGCTATATCAGCATTTTTAGCATTCGGTTGTGTATAAATAAGTAAACGAGGGCCTGTATTTTTAACTAAAAAGTTTTCATCTTGAGGCAATGTTGTTACATCAATGCTTTTATCTGGGTTTACGCTCGTCATACCGTGATCTGATACAATTACTAGGTTTACGTCTTGCTCTAATTTGCGTAAGCGAGTTTGTAATTGCCCCATCAACTCATCAAGCTGTTTAACCGCATCTCGAGTTTGTGGTGCGTCTGGCCCAAATTCATGACCCATGCTATCAACCAACGAAAAGTAACTTGCAATAAAACGCGGGCGCTGTGCTTTTGGTAAGCTTAACCACTGAATAATTTGATCTACACGGCTTTGGTAATCGCTATATTTAGAATAATGGTAAAAGTAATCGGGGGTCATGCCGTTAAATAACGCATCCGACTCAGGCCAAAAGTACGTTGCTGATTTAAGCCCCTGCATTTTTGCTAAATTCCAAAGAGGGATACCTTTTACCCAAGTGCTATCGCCAAGTGCTTTACCCATACTGTAACACTCATTTTTGCGGGCTTTATCGCAAAAGTTATTATCAACAATACCGTGATTGACAGGAAGTAAGCCCGTAATAATAGAAATATGATTAGGAAACGTTTTAGTAGGATAAACAGGTATTAACTTTTGAGCGCGAACGCCGCGATCGGCCATTGCCTTTAAGTTTGGCGCACCGTGCTTTTCAATATAATCCCAACGCAGACCATCAATTGATACAAGCACCACCGTTTGCTCTTTTGCTGCAAGTGCAACATTACTCATTCCTGTTAATAGGCAAATTGATATTACCTTTAAGATCCACTGCTTCATTATAAATACCCGCCTAGTTAAAAGTGCGCTAAATACTGAAAATAATGATTTGATAATACAATTGACTGCCAGCAAATGATACAAGCGCCTGTACCTAACTCATCTAGGTGTATATATTAACGTAAGTATATTAAAAAAGAATGACACCGCACACTCACTTTGCCAGTCATCTACAATAAAAAAGGACAACGATGACTATTGATTTTAGTAAAAAAATAACCCCTGCGCGCATGTATCGCACAACATCTAACTTGCAAATGGCGCTTGAAAGCGACCGAGGTCGTATAATAAACAGCGCTGCTATTCGTCGTTTGCAACAAAAAACACAAGTATTTCCACTTGAGCGTAATGCAGCCGTTCGTTCGCGCCTTACTCATTCGCTTGAAGTACAACAAGTTGGTCGTTTTATAGTGCAGCGTATTTTTGCTAATTTAAGCTACCAACAACAAAAAGACTACGGCCTAACAGGACTAGAACGCCCACTAGAAAGCCTAGTAGAAATGGCCTGCCTCATGCACGACATAGGCAATCCGCCATTTGGACATTTTGGCGAAGCAGCTATAAATCATTGGTTTAATAATAATTTGCTAAGCGTTACACCCGAACGTTGTAAAGAGCCAAATACAGGCATTGGCGTTGTTTTTAAACACCTTGCACTGGATATTTGTAATTTTGAAGGTAATGCGCAAGGCATACGTATTATTCACTCTTTGCAAACACTCAATCTAACCTACAGTCAAAGTGCGGGGATTTTAAAGTACACCCGCCCAGCAGGCCTTGATACAAAAGACATACCACAAAATAAAAACTACTTAATGAAAAAAGTTGGGTATTACTACAGCGAAAAAAGCTTCGTAGAAACACTACAAAAAGAATTAACCATAGAGCTTTATTGCCGTCATCCTGCCAGTTATATAATGGAAGCTGCTGATGATATTTCATATTGTCTTGCCGACATTGAAGACGCTGTAGAAAAAGATATTATAAGCACTGAGCTATTATGCACTCAGCTTAAAAGTCACTATAAAAAAGCACTTATAAATCTCACCATTGACGATTCTGAACACCTAGATTTTGTAGATAAAGCCGTAGACTACGCACTCGAACGCGCCAAAGCACAACCATATAACTTTAACAGTGAATTTTTTATATACTTGCGCGTTTCACTCCTGCACCCGCTGGTGAGTCATGCGGCAAAACGCTTTATCGAAAACATAGAGCCGATTTATCATGGCGACTTTAATCATGCCCTTTTAGAGGACAGAAGCCACCTGCATGCTGTTACCAAAGCATTAAAAAATGTAGCGCTTAAATATGTATTTTCAAACAAAGAAGTCGAAAAGCTCGAACTGCAAGGCTATAGAATCATTAACGGCCTACTTGATTGCTATAAACCATTACTATTATTAAATAGCGACGATTTTAAACGTGCGCTCAATGGCGATTCACGATTGTTAATCGAGTCAAGATTAGTTAAAAAACTATCTAAAAAGCACTTAAACAGCTACTCACATGCCATTAACGCCATGCAAGAGGAACCTGATCACTTTGCCGCATACGAGTTTTATTACCGTTGTAGATTGATTCAAGATTACATAAGCGGCATGACCGACCAATTTGCCTACGACGAGTATCGCAGCTTAATGGTAATAGACTAATAACGCGGTAAGTTTTAGGCTCTGTCGCCTTTCAGGATTAAAATTTGTTCAATTTAGGGGCAGCGCATGTTTGGCATTTATGCTGTGTTATTGCCTATTTATGGGGAGCAACCACACTGCATAGACTCTGCCTTGCCTAAATACCAGACATACAACCTCGAAAGATAACCAGCCCCTAGATAAATTTTAGTTTTGCGCTTAAAATCGAACTATTAATGTTTAAGCGCTATTTACCTTTATGATCACTTTACTAACACGCCTTACCTTTTGTTTTGCCCTATTTTATAGCGTTAACAGCGCAGCATATAACGAAGCCATGTGCATACTTATAAAACAAGAAATACAGCAAAATAGTGGTGATAAAACAAGTCGAAAATACAGAAACGCAATACGCGACTACAACAATAACTGTAACAAACCCAAACAAGCCCAAACATACCCAAAGCCGCCAATAGAAACAGCTCCGGTTATAACACCAGTGCAATCTCAAGTTGTGGAGCCAACACTTAACACGCCACAAAATCCAGCAACACTACAAACGCCACTGCCTGTTAGTATTGAAAATGAGCAACAACAAAACACGATTGAACAGCCAAATATTAATAATGAAGTAATAATAAATGCAGAGCCTCAAGCCAAATCAGTTATTGATCAACAAAGTACACAGCCACTAAAAAGCAGTGTACATGTAAAGGTTAAAACACCAGCAAATATAACTGCTCCCGTAGCAAAACCAGCACCGGTTATTGTACCTGTACCAATAGATCAAAGTTCGCTGCTTTTACCTAGCTTATTATTTGTAATAGTAATACTTATTGCTGTGATGGTATTAATACGTTTACGTCGCACTAAACAAAGTAAAGCCGAAATTATTGCGCCTGTGGTAACTGAAACACAGGTACTTAAATCACAAAAAATAGCCCCACCATTAAACGTAAGTACGAAAGATGCGCCAACCAAGCAAACGCCAATCAATGCGCCTGAAATAATAGATGAAAATAAAACAATAAAGAGCAACCAGCCACAATTAAAAGCCAATAAAACACAAAAAATAAACACCGATCACAATAATATTGACGAAGTCTTGCCTACAACATTAGCGCAAACAAACGAAGCAACATTTACTGAAATAAAACCAAAATCAGAACCAAACTACACCGAATTTGCAGCAGCCGCTAAAACCACTGAAGCGCAAGTTAACAAGGCCAATCGCTTCACTGAGCCACAAGTACAAGAACTTGACCCCCATGCCCAGCCTATAAAAAAACAACCTAAACAAACAACACAATCTTCTGCAACCGTGCACAGTAATCCACTCATAAATAATGAGCTAAAACCGGTTATCGCAAGCCCAGAACCGTTAAAACCTAGCGAAACTACTGACGATTTACATACACCTAAAAAAGTAGCGACCCCAGAGTTTACCAACTTTAGTTCCGCGCACAATTTTAAAGAACCAGAAATACGCACCTTCGATCCAAATGCTCCGCTACCAGGCGAAAAAGTAATGCCTAAAGCAGCACCAAGGCCTATAAACGCAGAACATGAAACAACAAAGAGTGCAGCTGAAAAAAAAGAAACAGTAAACAAAGCAAGCAGCAATCCATTTGCAAACTTATCGCTTGATGAAAGCTGGGATCCAAATTCGGCAGAAATGCCAACTATAGAAGAAAAAAAACGCGCACCTAAATCACAAGCACTCATTGACGCAGAAGAACGCGCTAAAAAAATGCAAACCAAAGAATGATCTGACTGCGATAAAAACGTAAGTGCGATTTTACATCGCGCTTTTGTTCTTGGTTTCAATAAAACACCATGCGAGGTATAAAACCTCACCTACAATAATGTAAACACCGCGCTCAACAAAGCGTAGGTGCGATTTTACATCGCGCTTTGGTTTTAGTTTCAAATTACTGCGAATGACGCATAAATAACCGTAATCCGCTCATTAACCTCATCAATATACAGACAAGTTAAAAATTATGAGCCCTAAAAGGCATTTTTAACCACTGAGAATACTCACGCTTAAGATTTGGTAATTGCGTATACAGCATTTTTTTTAACTTTTTTGCAGACAACTTACTACACGGTGATTGTTGCTCAGTAAGCATTATATTTTTTAGTAAAGCTCTACCTGCTTGTGTATCCATTAAAAAATAAATAGCAGCCCAACTACTTGCATAAAGCTTGCTGTTATCGCCTTTTTTCCACGTATCCTCTAAGCCGATTAACCAATTAATTGTAAATACACTTTTAGTAATATTGTTATTCTTTGTCCACGATCTATTTGGTTCAACAATACCTGTTTGCATATTATTTTTAGTCAGCTCAAAGTACTCCGCAAACCCTTCATTTAGCCATCTTGGTGTGTAGCCCAATACAGCCTTATTTATGGCGTGCACCGCTTCATGAACCGACGTACGCATTGCACTTTGTCCATTATCATAATGAATAAAAGCAGAATTACTCCCGTAAAAATACATACCCGCAGTGTTTTTAGGGTCACCACCGCGATGCTTTATTGCCGACTCGTAAGCACTGCGAGTAGCCAAAACCGTTAGGTTTAGTTTCACCTTTTTAAGCGCATGCACACCAATTACTTGGCCATACGCCTTAAATACCGTATTGAGCTTAATGCGCAACTCTTGATTAAATGACGACGGTAAATTAGGTGTATTTAAAGTAAGATCAAAATAATCTAGCGATTCAACAAAATCAGGATTGTAAGTTGCTACTGCAAAGTCAGGCTTTTTATCACTAAAATGAGGAACGCCTTCACTGTCGGTCCACGTAAATATATCGCCATTACGTTTATATTTAACCTCACCTAACGATACATCTACGCAACGCGTATTGTTAACTTGTGATAAGTGATTATCGGCAGATACTAACGTATGTTGCAATGTCGTTGTGCTTACTTTTTCGGGCCGTTTTGTACTTAAAGGCTCAGTAACTATTTGCGATGCTAGATAGTTATATATGCGTTTAACCTCACCAATCGGGTCACTATAATTAAATACCCGTCCAGTAAAATGATTAGCAATAAGCGCCGACGCAATTAGCAGCACAAAAAATACAAACACCACGCGTAATTTAGTTTTAAACATATTTATGGGTGCTCTTTCCACTGTGCTTCAAAAAGATCTTTTTGCTTACCCCTATATTCGCTGCACCACACAAAGTCGGCCGACCCTATCCCTTTTTTACGGCAACGTTTAGGTAGTTTATAAAATGTTGACCAAGCATCAAGCTTAGCAGCATCTTTATAGCTATCGCTGTGCAAAGACATGTTTGATACTTTTTGATTGAGTAACCAATTGCTATTAGGCGTACGAGTTGAGGTAGAAGAAGTAGCCTGATAAGCGCTACCACTCTTTTTAGGCTTACTGCAGTGATTAGCAAGCTGGGTAAATAAGAATTTATCGCGTGAGGTTAAATACTCGCCTTCTTTAATACTGTATCCATGTCTAAACTTAGACCGAATAGTTTCGCGTTCTTTTTTAATGCTATCGCAACGAGTTTGGAAGTAGGCCTCATCAGCATATAGTTTTGTAGTAAATACTGTGGTTAAAATTAGGGGCTGTTGATCTTTGTTTGAATTTTGTGCGTAAGCGGTAATCTCGTATAATTTACTTCGCCAAAAACAAACCTTACGAGATTACCATGCCCCGATTAATGCTCACTGATAAGTTGTGGTCGAAGCTAAAATCAATTTTGCTTGAAGATAGAGTTTATAACAAGCTTGAACACAGACAAACGATGGAAGGAATTTTATATCGCTTACGTGTTGGTTGCCCATGGCGTGACCTCCCTGAGTGTTTTGGTTTATGGAATACTATTTACCGCCGATTTCTACTTTGGTCTAAAAAAGGAATATTAATAAGGTTGTTCAAATCATTATCCGCCAATAGTGACACTGAGTGGGAATTCATTGATGGCAGTTATGTTAAAGCACATCAACACAGTACAGGTGCTGCGTCTCAACAAGAACAAGCGATAGCATTAAGTCGTGGCGGTAATACAAGTAAAATTCATTTAGCTGTTGATAGTTATGGCTTACCAATTGAATTTATTATTACAGGCGGCGATGTTCATGATAGTAAAGTGGCAAATGAACTGATTGAATTATTGCCCCAAGGCGATTTTGTTATCGCAGACAAAGGCTATGATAGTGAAGTCATTAGAAATAAGGTTCGAGAGAGAAACTCAAGCCCAGTGATCCCTAGAAAGAAAAACTCAAAAACAGGTAATGGTGATATTGATTGGTGCTTATATAAATATAGGCATTTAGTTGAAAATGCCTTTGCAAGGCTAAAGCACTTCCGTGCTATAGCGACAAGGTACGATAAATTGAAATTACAGTTTGAGAGTATGTTAGCGCTGGCATGTGCAATGATTTGGCTACCAATGTGAAAGATCAACAGCCCCTAATCAAAAAAGCAAAAATTAAAGCTATGGGTGGGAGTTCACATTAGCCTTGGCTTTAATAAAGCGCCCACGAGGTATAAAACCTCACCTACAATAATTAAACCACCATATTCAACAAAACCGTAGGTGCGATTTTACATCGCGCTTTGGTCTTGGCTTTAACAAAAACACCATGCGAGGTATAAAACCGCACCTACAACAATACAAACACCACACTCAACAAAGCGTAGGTGCGATTTTGCATCGCGCTTTATTCTTGGTTTCAATAAAACACCATGCGAGGTATAAAACCTCACCTACAACAATACAAACACCGCGCTCAGCAAAGCGTAGGTGCGATTTTACATCGCGCTTTGTTCTTGGTTTCAATAAAACACCATGCGAGGTATAAAACCTCACCTACAATAATTAAACCACCATATTCAACAAAACCGTAGGTGCGATTTTACATCGCGCTTTGTTCTTGGTTTCAATAAAACACCATGCGAGGTATAAAACCGCACCTACAACAATTAAACCCCCTATTCGCCTCACATGGCGAGGTGAATAGGTGTTTAATTGCCTCATTGGACAACCTTGTAACGTGTACTACGCCCACCTGCGGCGGTTTTTATCATGAATCCAAGCGTTTGCAAGTCCGATAAATGGCGTGTTGCGGTTGCACGGCTAACCTTAGCCACTTTTTGATACTGACTCGCACTAATACCCTGTTCAAATTGGCCATCAAGTAACTTATTAAGCACTTTTACTTGCTGCTCACCTAACTTTGTTTGATCTTTACTTGCCCAGTAATTGGTTTTAAAAATTGTTTGCTCAATATTATTAAGCGTATGGTGTATCGCATTATTGAGCGTACGTAAAAACCACTTAATCCACTTTGTAATACAAAGCTCTCCACGCTGAGTTGCTTCAAGCACTTCGTAGTAGCTTTTTCTGTCTTCTAAAATAGCCACCGACATAGCGTAAAACCGAATTGACTCAGCATGTTCTTGCGCTAATGCCAGATCGGTTATAAGCCGTGTAATACGCCCATTACCATCCTCAAGTGGATGTATTGTTACAAACCATAAGTGTGCGATAGCTGCCCGAATAAAAGGGTCTATTTGAGGTTCATTTTGCGCTTTGTTAAACCAGTTAAAAAATAGCGAAAGCTCTTTATTTACTCGCTCTTTAGGAGGCGCTGTAAAATGTAATATCGGTTTATCTAAGCGCCCCGACACTACTTGCATAGGCTCGTCACCACGCAATTGCCCGCCTTCAATTTTAGTAAACAAGCTTTGCTCACCTGCAAACAATAAGCGATGCCAATTAAGCACTCGCTCTAAATTAAGCGCTGAGTCTGTGTTATTTATCGCATCAAGCATAATCTCTGCAAGATTATCGCTTTGCACAGTTGTTGGGTAAGGCTGCTCATCAATATTGAGCTTTTTTGCAAGTGAAGAGCGAACCGAAAATGCATTAAGCTTTTCGCCCTCAATCGCACTGGAGTGAATAATATTTGCAAGTAAGGTATCAAGGGCCTGCTGCTTTTGATGAGCAGTTTGCACGCCCATACGCCCTACTAATAAACCTTGATTATATGAAAGCTCCCTTAGCAAAGGAGCAAGCGCCGCATAATCCCACGTAAAGTTTGGCCAGTTTTGCTGTTGCCATATCCACATAGTCTTTATGTCCTAAAATTGATTAGCTTCAGTCTACGTCAATTATTCGCCTCATACAATGAGGCAAATAATTGTGTTAATTGCCTCATTACTTTTAAGCGCTACACAGAGAAGAAATAAACAAGCAATTTAAAACGAGGTGTAAACCTCACCTACAACAATGTAAACACCACACCCAACAAAACCGTAGGTGCGATTTTACATCGCGCTTTTGGTTTTAATTTATTTTTCGAACCTAAATAAACGCATCCATATTTGGTAATTGTATTATTTGCTCACTCAGCTTATTTGCAACTTTATTAATTATTTTTATGCATAAATGAATGTGGGATAATTCAGAAGTAAATAAGTTATTTTTGAGTTTAAATGTATATTTATCGTCCACAAGTTAACTTTACCTTATTTATAAACAATAGAATCGAATCTAAAATATAAATTACTTAAGCTAAGTTAATGACACTTTGAGATTGATAGCTCACTTAAGCAACTGCAGAAGCCCAGCTTGCTATTAGGGCTTGTGACCTTTCGTGATTAATTTTGCAGCAGACTGTTTGGTATTCAGGCAAGGCAGAGTCTATGTGGTGTGGTGTGGTGTGGTTATTCCCCATAAATAGGCGATAACGCAGCATAAATACCAAACATGCACTGCCTTTTGGTTTTTTTAGGGACAATTAACTCTTTGTTGCTCGGCTTTTACTTATTCTTGCATGGATGTAAGCCAGTAGGGTAAAGCAGAAGCAGTCACCGAGCCCACTAGGTTACAAACCTCGCGGCGCGATTTAATAGCCCCTAGATTGAACAAATTTCACCCCACAAAGGTCAACACGCCCTAAATAAAACAAATATCAATTTTAATGTTCACTAGAAAACTGATAGGTTATTATTACAGTTTTTATCAATGGTTAGTTTTTCGTGGCAAATGAAGTTATACAGAAAATAATTAAGTACTTGCAGCAAAACACCGACATTGACGTGGTTTGGTTATATGGCTCCCACGCAAAAGGGACGGCCCAACCCCATAGTGACATTGACTTAGCCGTAGCATTTAAAAACTTTGATCTGGAGTTCTTTGATAAGCGCCTTAGACCAAAAGAGCTTGAGCTTGAAATAAGTAATGCACTCAACCTTAACGAACAACTTATTTCGATTGTTGATATAAATATTATTCCAAGTTATTTAGCTTTCAACGTTATTGAATATGGAAAAATAATTATAAGCAATAATAGTGTTAGAGCGATGAAAGAGCAGCAGCGTATATATAGCCAGTTCGAATTTGAAACCATAGCGAGTAAACATGACTGATACCGGAATTACACTTTATTTAAGTGAAGTAACACGCCATATTGACGAATATATGCAAGAACTCGACGAACTCAGTCAAATCGATTCACTTAATAGCAGAGACTACCGAGCCGCAGAGCGATTACTACAGTTAATGGCCGAGGTGTGTATTGGTTTATCAAAGCATTGGCTTAAGCAGCACAAAAGTAGTACCAGTAGCAACGCCTATCAAACATTTAGCGAACTTACTAATTTAGGCTTTTTGAGCGAGGCAGAACTACTGTCATGGCGTAAAATTATAGGCTTACGAAATGCTCTTGTTCACGATTACTTAAATATTGATAAAAGTATCGTTAAAACAATCATTAAAAAGCAACACTACATAACTATGCACGCATTTAGTATTAAAGCGATTACAGAGCTAAACAAAGATTCATAGATAAAACCTCACCTACAATAATGTAAACACCGCATTCAACAAAAGCGTAGGTGCGATTTTACATCGCGCTTTGGCTTATATAACCTTAACGCTCACCTAACACCTGTAGACGCAAAGCTTGCTTGCGTGAAAAGCGCAGCTTTTAATTTGTAGATGGGCTTTATCGCCACAACTTTGTACACGCCTAAACACAATGCGAGGTATAAAACCTCACCTACAACAATGCAAACACCGCGCTCAACAAAGCGTAGGTGCGATTTTACATCGCGCTTTGGCTTTTAAACAAAGCTCACTCAAACACCTGTAGGCGCGAAGCTTGCTCGCGCGAAAAGCGAAGCTTTTAAAATAATTGACTTAATATCGCGTTGGCGTTGGCAACCAAGGGGCGCATAGCGCTGTCTCCCTTTAGAATCACACGGCCCCCTCAATTTCACTTATCTTTAAACACAAAATCAATATGGACGTAAACGCCATGAAAGCATCACTTCCCTCGAATCCATGCGAGGTAATTACTCATTAATTATGTGTTTGCAGGTGAAGTCGAAAGGGGGAGAATTACCTAAGCAGCAGCCTTAAAATTTGCTGTAGACGCGAAGCTTGCTTGCGTGAAAAGCGCAGCTTTTAATTTGTAGATGGGTTTACTCGCTGCAACCTTGTACACGCCTAAACACAATGCGAGGTATAAAACCTCACCTACATTAATTTAAACACCACTCTCAACAAAAGCGTAGGTGCGATTTTACATCGCGCTTTGTTCTTGGTTTTAATAAAGCACCATGCGAGGTATAAAACCTCACCTACAATAATGTAAACACCACTCTCAACGAAACCGTAGGTGCGATTTTACATCGCGCTTTGGCTTTTAAACAAAGCTCACTCAAACATCTGTAGGCGCAAAGCTTGCTCGCGCGAAAAGCGCAGCTTTTAAAATAATTTACTTATATCGCATTGGCGACGGCAACCAAATATTGATCTGATATACAGATAAGTTTTACTGCAAGTAACTCCCTGCTTAAGTTGGAGCTTATAGGCCCCCCATAAAAACCATTGTCAACTCCAGATAATTATGTTTTAAAAATTGTGGCAAAAACTTATATTAGAAAATCTGAATAATGAATGAAAGGCTTTAGTATCTTGTAAAATAGTAACAAAATCAAAGATATTAGTTGGATTTGTATTTTATAGTACTGAGCATGCTTTAATCGCAGCAGTTATAGCTAAAGCACTTTGTTTAGAATACCCTCCGCCACCAGTGACAACAGTTGGTATTTCAAGACTTTTCAAGTGAGAAAGTATGAATTTCTCCCGTTCAGCAACATCTTTAACGGTAAGTTTAAAACCACCTAATTTATCAATAGCCAACACATCTGTTCCGGCAATAACAAATGCTAGGGAATAATCAGCTTTTACTAACTTGAGTGCTTGATTTAACTTCTCTAAATATTCATGGCCTTCAACACCACTTTTCAATGGAACAGAAAAATTGACTCTGTTACGCGTAAAATCAGAGGTTGGATAAATATCTGCATTATATACATCTAATAAATGGATATTTTCATTGTCTTTGAAAGAATAGGCATTACCGTTACCGTGATGCGCATCAACATCTATAATCAATACTTTATCAGTTTCACTTAACTGACCATTCTTACGTAATTGTTGATAGCTAATTCCAATATCATTATAAATACAAAAGCCTTCCATATTAACGTTGCTAGCGTGGTGAAAGCCCCCTGATAAATTCCACATAATATCGCCAGAGCCCAATGCTTTTTCAGCCCCAAGTAAAGTTCCCGCAACAGCTAAGCGCATAGGTAACAAAATTTTATTATCGAGAAAATCAAAGCTAACAAAAGGAATTTTAGGAACTTCCAAAGCCCTAAATACAAGCGTTTTACTTAAAACCAACTTTCTCATTAATTCATTGAGGTATTCATTGATCACGACAGATGAAACAGGCCCCATTGGATGGATTATTTCAATATTTAAGCTATCAAGCTCTGTAATTACTTTTGCAAACTTCTCACCATCAAACGGGTGCAAGTATTTTAGTAACCCTAATTGATAATTAAAGCGGGGCTCATAAATAATTTTCATGTCTATGCATTTTCCGTTTCTGCAAGTTCCTTAGCGTAACGTAATACTTCATGGGGTGTCCATATGCCCCCCCCTAATGTTCTTGCTAATTTACCATATGCACCGGCATTAGGTTTAAAACTAGGCTCTTTATCACAGGCTACTTTTAAGCAATCCGCAACAACATTTGAACAATTGAATTTAGCTAGCTGGTATTGTGGTATGTTTTCCATCAAAGAAACAACGTAATCTTCTAGGGCACTAGTGTTAGCGTCTGAAATAGTAACAGTTATTGGACGGCAGTTACCCTCACTTTCAATATCAAACTCCAAAGCTTGCATAAAGTGCCCTGGACGGCGTCGCTTTATTTTTAAATCTTTTTTACCAGCATCATCAGCTGGCCAAAAGCTAATGTAAGTAGTACCAAATGATATTGAAGCATGACCAACCATACTCCCGTGAGGTAACCAGACGTGTACTTTTAACATATCAAAATCCTTTTGAATTTCCTAATTTAGGTTCACTCTATATTCCTACGATTCAAAAATCAATTCAAAACATAAGTTGATCCTTAGATTTTGTTATTATGATTGATAAATTTCGAGGGTATTGCGATAGGATTCCTTAACACCCTATATTACGTTTAATTCTGAACCTGATGATATTGATGACGTTGATTTCAGAATATCGCATTGGCGATGCAACCAAGGGGCGCATAGCGCTGTCCCCCCTTAGAATCACACAGCCCCTCAATTTCACTTATCTTTAAACACAAAATTATTATGAGCGTAAACGCCATGAAAGCATCGCTTTCCTCGAATCCATGCGAGGTAATTACTCATTAATTATGTGTTTGCAGGTGAAGTTGAAAGGGGGAATGTCTTAGCAGCGGCCTTAAAATTTGCTGTAGGCGCAAAGCTTGCTCGCGCGAAAAGCGAAGCTTTTAAAATAATTTACTTATATCGCGTTGGCAATGGCAACCAAGGGGCGCATAGCGCCATGTGTTCATTATTGAAATACATTATTTCAACAGCTTTATATACCTGAAAATTCTTTCATCCATTTTAAAATAGGCTCTTTGTTTGGGCTATAGTAACTTAAATGCGGCAAGCCTATTATTGCAGTTGACCTACCATTAATATCAGCTTTAAAACCATAACATTGCCTCTCTCCATGCTCTGCTGGAATGGTTTCAAAAGTATTTAAATTACTTTCATCACAGTACATCGATTTTAAAAAGCCAAACGGTGAGTGAAGTTTGCCATTTCCAAAAGTGATGATTACTTTTGGTCTCACTATTTCTATAACAGCTTGATGAAAAGGCCAAAAAGTACCTGCAAAGCCAAAGTTATAATCTTCGTGAGATGATGATTTTGAAGTGGTAAAAATTAAATTGCTAGCACATACATCAGCCACACTTTGGTCCAGTCCTTCAAGTAAACCTTGAATTCGCTTTTGAAGTGGAGCGGATCCTTTTGCATATTTATTGTTGCCTTGCTTAGAAGTCGATTTCTTTTTGGGTTTTTCCCATTCTTCATCTAAAAAAGCATTACTCGTGCGAACTAGTGTATCTGCCATAAAATTACCTAACTTGCATTCACCAGATCCACCCGGGTTTAAACCTAATAAATACACATCTCCTTTTTTTAAGGTTTCATGCGAGCTATAAATCCCCTCACCAAAGCGGTTATATAAATGACCAAATTGTTGTGTAGCTATGCCTAGCAGCTGTTCCTTCTTAATCCCTATATCCATATTTATTCCTTTTTTTCCTATTAAGACCTTATTGCAGAATATGATTTATACATTAAAAAATTGTAATAAACTAATTAAATGTCGAGGGTACTCTCAATGAAATTTTCTTAGCAGCAGCCTTAAAATTTGCTGTAGGCGCTCAGCTTGCTCGCGCGAAAAGCGAAGCTTTTAAAATAATTTACTTATATCGCATTGGCGATGGCAACCAAAGAGAAGTAACCGCCGACTTCTCTTTGGAATCTCTCGGCGTCCCGAGGGTCACATTATTTCCTCAATTTAAATTAGTGCTGCTAATTTGTTCTATTAGTAGTAGTGCTACTATTTAAAACTTTAAGACTATGTATAAGCCTGGTATCATCCCACGTCATTAATTTATTTAGTAGTAAAGTTATGGAAAACGGTGAAATTCTTGTTATAGATTTATTCGCAGGCCCGGGTGGTCTTGGCGAAGGGATTTCAGCAGCCCAAACTTCCGATGGAAAATCACCTTTTCAAATAGGTATTTCTGTTGAAAAAGATTTCCATGCCCATAAAACTCTTACTACTCGTGCTTTCTTTCGCTCACTCAAAACAAAATCTCAGCCATTAGATAATTACTATAATTATCTGCACGGAAAAATTACACGTGATGAGTTGTTTAAACTTCACCCCGATGTTGCAACAGAAGCCAATCAAGAAACTCTCAATGGTGCTAAAGAACTTGGTAAAGATAATAAGCTTATTCATAAGCGTATTAAAGATCTTGTAAAAGAGCATAAAGGGCCAAAATTACTAATTGGTGGGCCTCCATGCCAAGCTTATTCACTTGCAGGGCGTTCTCGAAATGCTGGGAATAAAAGTTACATTGCAGAAGAGGATACTCGCCACTTTTTATATAAAGAATACTTAGAAGTAATTTGCCTAGCGAAGCCTGATATTTTTGTGATGGAAAATGTAAGAGGAATACTTACAGCAAAAGTTAACGGCCAAGTCATGTTTCCACAAATATTAGAAGATTTGCGCAGCCCTGGTTCAATAACAAAGCATAAAAAAATTCCAAAATATAAAATCTACTCATTAGTAGTTGATGCGGAGAATCCAGAAGACCCACAATACAAAGATACAGCTGATTTTTTAATTCGTTGTGAGCAATACGGTATACCTCAAGCTAGGCATCGTGTAATTTTACTTGGTGTACGTGAGGATATTAAAGCAACCCCAGAAACACTAAAACTATGCGAACACCAAGTTACTGTAGAACAAGCTATTAGTGACTTACCAAATTTACGCAGCGGCTTCTCAAAGCAAAAAGATAACGCAAAAGATTGGGAAACAGCTGTTACTAAAAATGCAGCTAAGTTAAAGCGAATTCTGAAAAAACAATTTGACTCAGAATCTACCAAATCTTTAAGCCTTAAGCCAAAAACCGGTTTGTCTAGAATAGAGACTGAATTAAGCGATAAACCTCCAACCATGCCAGATCCACTAAAAGCTTGGTATATAGACCCTAACTTAAACGTAGTACTAAACCATGAAACCAGAGGGCACATGGTCGATGATTTACTCCGCTACGCATACTGCGCTGCATATGCTCAAATTGAAGGCTCATCACCTAAATCTCGTCACTTCCCCAAAGAGTTAGCTCCAGCCCATGCAAATTGGGATACAGGAACACACGCAGACCGCTTTAGGGTACAAGTTGCCAGTAAATATGCTACGACAGTTACAAGCCATATCTCGAAGGATGGGCATTACTTTGTACATTACGATCCTCAACAATGTAGAAGTTTGAGTGTTCGTGAAGCTGCACGCTTACAAACGTTTCCCGACAACTATATCTTTGAGGGAACTAGAACGAATCAATATGTGCAGGTAGGAAATGCTGTGCCACCTTATTTGGCACAGCAGATAGGTAAGATTATCATCAACCTAATAAAATCAATTGGTCCAAAAACTTATTCCAAAGATTACTAAGTGGAATAACATCTATCTTTTGGAATTTTAGCTAGAGTTTCACTCAGAATAGTTTTTGATAACTCATTCAGTTATTGACTTTTTCTTACAAAGTTCTTCCTTATTTTATTGACTTCGTTTAGCTGAAACTTAGTAATGAGAATAATCAGGAGAACCAATACGGTTAAAGTAAGAACCAAGCCTCTGCACTAATGAAGGAACAAACTCATTTGAAAGGCTTGCATATTTATTTTCTCTAAAACTAGTCAATTTTTCATCGCCATTTTTTTTAATAAAAATCATGTGATCAAATTGTGCATGAAAAGGACCATAACTATTATCAATGTCCTTCTTTATCTTAGGTAAGAAATGTAAAGAGCTTTTGTTACCACCATGCGAAAACATATTTCGCTTCTTATTTTCTTCCTTTGCAATTGCTCTTTCAATATTTTCTTTATCATCGTTAACTTCAAGTAATTCATTATTTTTATCTATGATTTTCTGATCTATTTTTTCTAGTTCAGCTGCTACAGATTTCAGTTCGACAAATTGAAAAGTATTATTTTTTTTATTAGCGATTTCACATCGGGGAGTTACGAGTATATAGTGCTTATCCTCAAACACAGTAATGTCCCCTGTATCCCAACTCTGTTTTAATGGGGGTACAAAATAATATTCTTCAGGATGTACATTAGTAACTTTATTTAGATATGAGGCGTGGAGGTGTGTAGCCATATGCCTAATTAACGAAGCGTTCATTTCATCAATATTCACCTCCTCTTTACCGACCCACTCTTCCCAACGAGGCCAAATAGAATCATAAAATAGATTAGACATTGTATTGTTAAACTGTTCTTTTACATGAAGAATTGACTCTAATATTTGTAGTTGCTCTTCTACAAACCAAGTTAACAATTGATTCTTGGTCTTGCTATCTCTACCAAAAACTTTTATAAATTTTTTATGCCTAATCTCAATATCGTCCTCAGCGTCTTTCTCCTGTCCCGTATATATAGCGACTATAGCTTTTTTTCGAGTCATTATTGACTTGATAACTTTTAAACCATCCGTATTCCCATGATTCGAGGCATCACCTTCCTCCTCTAAACGAATGTCTACAACAGCAGCGCTAAAAGAGAATGTCTCTAACTTACCTTCTGCCTCAGAAAATGACTTTGCATACTCAGCATAGAAAATATACTTATTACCTGCATTAGTTGCTAATGCGTTAAATTGCTTTATTGAAGTTTGCCAAGATGTAATTTCCTCATTTTTATCTTCAATGATTAAAAGATTAATTTTTTTCATTGCTACTTTCCTTACTCACACTTGGGAACTCAATTACAAATTTAGTCATTTCTGCTTCTTTATCAAAATACATATCGCCATCACTATTTCTAATAGCCTCTCTTGCTATTACAAGTCCCAATCCGTGCCCATGTGTTTTAAGAGAAAAACCAGCCTCAAATAACTTTTCATGATGCATTTCATTTATTATTGGCCCATTATTTTCAATGATAAGTATAACTTTATTAGCTTCTACACGAGCTTGAACCGTTATAACTTTATCTGCCAATTCAATAATACCAAGCCAATGAGCTGCATTTATAATTACATTCATTAAAGCTGCTTGTAAGTCAGCATTAAAACCGTAACAAAAAATGTCATCAGGGCAGCTAATCTCTAAAATAACATCATTTTCTTTGCGAATATAATTAGTTAATCTGTAACTATTCAGCCACATTTTCAATAAATATATCAGGTAACTGATTTTTGAAGAGTAATTCAAGGGCTAGGCTTGCTGATACATGCTGTTTTCTGCAAGTCGAGAGGTAGCTTCTGATTAAACAAAACATCTCTGCACCTTGCATGCTTCTGAAGCACCCAGATATCTTTTGATGAACCTTGGTCATCCTAATATCATTCTCACCTTGGTTGTTGCTAAAAGGCACCGCCGTTTCCGTCATGAACCGTAAGACATCATCTTGATAACCTCTTAACCGCTCTAACAACGCTCTAGACTTTGTTCGTTTCAATCTGCCTCGCTGGCCTTTTACTCGGCTGTTTCTATCCGGTGGAGGGCATTTAATGTCACCTTGAGCCAATATTTGTTGATATTTCTCTATATAGTGAGCTTTTGTGTCTGCATCTAGCTCGGGGTTATCTATTTGATGTTTATTGATTTCAGTCAGTAGGGTTTGCAAATCCTTTGCCCATTGCATACCGTCTTGCTCCCATGCCCTTTCTAACTCTCGGATATGATGTGCATTACACAAGGCATGTTGGCACTGTGTATATTGATAATACGGTTTCCAGTGGTCGTGGCATAGTACCCCAGTAAAGTGAGGTAAAATATCGGCGTCATCCATCGCTATTTTCCCTCTTTTCTCATGCGGGTAAAAATACGTCCACCACGTCGTTGATGCACCATGAAGCCATCGTCGTTTACCACCTATATTAATCCCCGTTTCATCAACGTGTAAGGCTTGATAAGTCGTTTTCAGGGCTTTCTTGAGCGCGGCTTCTGCGCCGGAGGACTTTACCAAGGCCGCTGCTTGTTCATTAAAGTTAAATAAACTACCCGCACTGATTGGAATACCGAGTTGATCACAAAAATATTCTTCAATGCGGTTGTAAGGGAGTAATTGATATTGGGATAGGTAAACTGCATGGGCTTTTACACCAACCCCATATTGAATAGGACTGTTAACGTCTTCTGGAAATTCACCAATAAAACGCTTACCTTGCTCATTTTCCAGAATTTGTGCTTGGTATTCAGTGACCACTTTCCTGATATCTATATCGACAACCTGTCGTTTTTGAAAGCCAATTTCACGGTAGTGACCTTTCGGTAAAAAATCACGTTCAACTAGGATGATTTTGATCTCATCAGGCGTCTGTGTTTGGGTTAGTGTTTTACCTGCACGGCCTTTTTGACCACCCGCTGACTTGGCTGATTTCTCTTTGTTTTGTTTTTTTCGGTTGATGTCTTTTGATGGCGGGATACTGCTATTGTTACTGTTAAGTCCTAATTTACTTGCTAACATAACAACGACAACCAGAATGAGTTCAATAGACATCTTCAGCGCAGGCGTGAGAGTTTTACCTTCTTGTAATTGAGCTTTGGTTTTCTCAACGATTTCGTCGATGTTGATGCTGTTTAAATTCATTGAAGCTAGGGCTATTAGGTCATAGCCCTAGCTTGGCATACTGGCGGGATCGGTCAATAGTTAAAAAAGATCCTTTGAAAATAATTTACCATGGTGAATAGTTACGTTAATCTTTGGGTATTCTCTATAACTTCCAAAACGTTAAAAAAAGATGGCTTTCCTCGTTTTCTACCAGATATAGGATCTATATCTTTAAATAATTTAGTAATACCTTGTGTGCCACCGTCTAGTACCTGTAGTGCATTTGGTAAATCTGTTCTTGCAATATCACCTAATTCATTATCTTCAATAAAATATGAACCAAATTGATTTAAAAACTCTTTAGTTTCATTAATTGAACTTAGGTAGGCTCTTCCTTCATGCAATAGCTCAGCTACGACATTACCTAATGCAGCCCTCGTTTCAAGAAGTTGTAAATATTCCTTCATCCCTGTTAAAACTTTTTCCATTTCATTCGAAGTTTTACTCACTTCAGCCTGGATAGCTTTTTTATCCTCTTTTGATAAATTTGCAATTGAATCTATGGCAGCATTAACTTTATTAAACTTTGCAATTTCAAAAGCTGAGTCAAAGTCTTTCTTTGGTTTTCGGCTTATGCCAGCTTTTTCTCTAAATGTATGGCGTTCTGCTTCTATATGCTTAAGCAGTTCATTTAACAACCTCTTGAGCCTTTTGAATGAGCCGTTCTCTTCTAAGCCCTCACGGCTACTTCTTTCAACTAAGCTAGACTGTGCTTCATCTTGTATAATTACTTCACCACCAATTTGGCCATGGCCAACACGAAAGGACGGGTTTTGTACTCTTCGTTTCTCCAGGTTAAGCCAATCGTGGTCGTGATGGCCATATGGCCGTACCCTAAAATTGTTCCTATAAATACCGATACCTGTATTTTGAGCTATAAACTCTCTTTTTTCTTTTACAGAAAAGCTATTTGTATTCAACCCCATTTGTGTAAATAAGCGTTTAAGTGACTCGGGTTCCAAGTCGAATAACTTTAAAGTTACTTCAGTAACACCACACGAAGTTTCATTAATTTTGTAACTCGGAGCTTCTAGCGTGATATCTTTTTTTTCGTTATCACCTCTTACTATTTGATAATAACCTGTAAAATGACCATCACTATCAAACGATCCTTTTACATAATAATCAGAATGCTCTCCTAAGGTATAAGGATTGATAATAAACTGATCTTTGTCCGATAACTCTTCATCGTCTAATAAACTATCTAAAGTACGATTGCACTGTTCAAAAAGCTCTGCTCCGTCAAAATCATAAGGCGAAAAATCAACTTCTTTTGATTTTTTATTCTTCAATTTTAAATATTTAGCCCTTTCTTCAGAAAGTTTAAAGCTAGATAAATCAAGCTTTATATTAAATGAGTCGATGCAATATTTATCATGTTTAGCTAGCCTCCTTAATTCTTGAATTAGATCACTAATCTGTGTTTTATCCCAGATATCTTTTAAGTTTTTGACTTCAATTGTGAGACCTGGAGATATATCAGAGTCTAATACTTCTAGATCCTCAACTATAATATCTATATCTTCCAAGTAATTGGCCTGCTCGAATATCTCCCAATTAATAAAAAGTCTACTTTTCTGTAAGTTACCATTAACTTCAGCAAGTGAGGTTAGCTCAACAGTGTGACCAATTCTGGAAGTAGCAAACCTACCAACACCTTTGGCTCCTAATACACTTCTTTTACCAGATCTAGATTTTGAATTTTTTGATTTTATATCGGTTGCTGGCTCTAACCAAATTCCTGTAATATCATCTAAACTCATTCCATGACCATTATCTTTAATAGTGATTTTTCCACCATATTCTAGAGCTTCTTTTTTGTATTTACCTGGCTCTATTTTGATATCAACTTGTTCAGCATCAGCATCATAAGAATTCTTAACTAATTCCAAAATTGCCGCTACTGGACCACTAATTAACTTATCCCCAATAGATCTTATTAATCTAGCTCTTGGTTTAAACTTTGCCATGTAAACCTCTTATTGATTCATATAAGAGTAGTTGTTACTAATCTTATTTTAATTTGAATGACATTTAGAATGCCATTATCTAATATTAATTTTTCAATTTTAAATAATAAACTCGGTTGATTATAAACACCAATCTACCAACACACTCCAACTCCCCGTGATCACACCTGAAACTTAGTTGATGATGAGTAATTTACAGCATGGATGCTGTACAAAGCGTAGCTTGGCCATGGATGGCTTATCTACGCTGATTACGTTCACATCATTAACGTAAGTTGAAGACACTGTGTGATCTTCGGGTGCGCCGTGGGTGACGAGTGACCGAAGCGAAGCTTCGCAGCACGAGGAAGTGGAAGCATGGATGCTGACAGGAACCCTGCTTCATGGACGAATTACCTCGTACAATGTCAAAATATCTCTCAAATGCCGCCCTTTGGTTGCCATCGCCAACGCGATATAACCTCGAATAGAGGTTTTTAATCCATTGAATCCATACGCCAAAGCACCAATTTATGAGCGCGATATAAAATCGCACCTACATATTAATTACGTCGAAATTTAAAAGCTTCGCTTTTAACGCCAGCAAGCTGCGCGTCTACAATACACAGCGCGATATAAAATCGCACCTACACATTAATTACGTCGAAATTAAAAAGCTTCGCTTTTAACGCCAGCAAGCTGCGCGTCTACAATACACAGCGCGATATAAAATCGCACCTACACATTAATTACATCGAAGTTTAAAAGCTTCGCTTTTAACGCCAGCAAGCTGCGCGTCTACAATACACAGCGCGACATAAAATCACACCTGCACATTAATTACACCGAAGTTTAAAAGCTTCGCTTTTAACGCCAGCAAGCTGCGCGTCTACAATACACAGCGCGATATAAAATCGCACCTACACATTAATTACACCGAAGTTTAAAAGCTTCGCTTTTAACGCCAGCAAGCTGAGCGTCTACAATACACAGCGCGAGATAAACTCACGCCTACAACACGAACTACAAATTCTGTATTACACGTCATACTTTGGCTTTTCTTCAGCCACTAAATTAAGCCCAGAAATTGGTTGCTGATATTTAAAACCAGCCGCTTCTTCAAAACTACCTTTCGCGACCCATAATTTGCGCTGTTAGCCTGTGCAACCTGATATGCCCAATTACTTACCGATTGTGATTTATCTGCATCGCAATAAAAATATGGCTTCAGTTGTTTGGTTATTTCATGCGAATAAATATCGAGGTTTTGCTCAACCCAGCGATCACGATGAATTAATGCTGCAAGATGATCGCGTTTGCTATTATTGCAATCTGAGTGTGCTGCCACAAAGTTATGAGCTAAGTCGTTTGGATAACGTTTAAAGGGGATAAAATGATCGATTTCGAGTGCTTTGCTATCAGGTTTAGCCTTGCTTTTTGTAAGGTTCAATGGTTTCTGACAGTAAAAACATAATCCTTTTTGTATATCTATCAGTAGTGGTGCAACCTGCTTTAAGGCTGTTCGGTTAGTTCCAAATAAAAAATCTTGTAACTGGCTTTGCGGGCCAATTAACGATTGATTAGATTTTATTGTTTGTACTTTTTCTAACCACTCAGTTGTAGCTAAATGCACAACCAAATCGTAAAAACGCCTAAAGCACTGATCAATACCCACATTTAAGCGAATACTTTTAGGCTTTCGCGCCTCACCTATTAATGTATGGGAATATAAAAAGCACTCTTCTTGCCCTGATAATAACTGCAAACGCCACAATGGCCCTTTTATGAAAGTATCACGCAGTGAACTTATTACCTTTTCGTATTGATCTGCATTTTTAAAAGCGGTATAGCTTTTAACGCCCGCATTTTGTAATTTAAATATCTCGGTAATAAATTTTGCTTGGCCTTTGCTGTTTTGTTTAAGCAGCATGTCTTCACTGTTAGTAATGAGCGACGATGAATCGATTGAATAAGGTATTGAGTGATTCCAATAAAGTTGAATAAATTTATCGACTAAGGTGTCGATTTTTATTTCCATTTGTGTATTGGGATTATGTTCTTTTTGCTCCACACACACATCGGCAATTGCATGTAGTAACACATATTTATAAGTAGCTGTGAATTCACCTTCGACCAACATACGTTGTATATATGCAATAAAGTCGAGCTGTTGCTGCATTGCTCCAATCATAAAACGTGCACTACTTTAATAAGCGCATTTAACCACACTTCACTTTCGCGTTCTGGTCGCTTGTCAACACTTTGCCATTGTTTAATCGCTTTTAACTGCGTATGGCTAAGTAAATGCGTTAAAGCATTTTCGTTTAAATCGGTAAATTCACGACCATTATGCACACGCTCTGACTCGCCATATTTAAACGATACATACAAAACACCATTGGGTTTAAGCGCATTTTGTAGGTTTAAAAACACCTGCGGTAACTCAGCTTTTGGAACGTGCAATAAACTAGCGCAGCACCAAATACCGTCGTATTGATTTACACAATTTAGCTGTTGGAATGTTTTAACCGCTACAAGTTGTTGTAAATAACTGCTTGCCAACTCTGCCAGCTCTGGGCTTGCATCAAACGCACTTACAGTGAAACCCTGCGCTTTAAAAAATGCGGCATCGCGTGCACTGCCACAACCGGCATCTAAAATACTCCCGTGTTGTGCAACGTGCGGTAAAAACTCAGCATAAAGCGCCGACATATCAACGTTTAGTGTTGAGTCGCTAAAGGCTTTGGCATTTTGGTCGTAATAAGTAAGTGTGGCGTTTGACACGAGACTCACCGCTCCTTGGCTAATCGTCTAACAGCTAAGGCACTGTTAATACTGCATTCATTATTTGTTCAATCTACAGGAACAAGTGCATTAAATACAGGTTTAATAAGTAGAAATTTTTAAATTAATACGCTGTTATTATTAAGCGCTGATGTGAGTACTAAGCGCGACATAAATCACGCTTAGCACTTTTTACGCGTTTAGTTATTACTTTTTTCTTAGCCAAAAAAGACTCGCGGAAACCGAAATCCATGCCTGTTTACCTAACGACTCAAGGTAAACACCCACCTCTTCTTTACTGCCTGGGCTGTAATATGATGGCTGTTGTTCTTTTAGTTTTTCTTGCCCTGTGAGTATTTTGGTAAAGTGTTTATTTTGCTGCTGGAGCATTTTTTTGTAATCGTTTGCGGGTTTTGAATCGCCATGCATTACAAAAGCACTTAGCGCACGGCTTGCTGTTGCGTGTAGTTCTTGAAAATCAAAGTCGGCTAATAAAGCCTCTAACTTCTCCCACTCTTTATTTATAATTAGGCAGTTCATTAATAAAAAGCGGTTTGCTTGATTATCGTTTGGGTTTAGCTTTAGTAACTCTTCGAGTTCTGATTGTGCTTTTACGGTATAACCATGCAGTGCGTGTATTTTTGCTCGATGCGCGCGAAGCATCATATAAGGACGAGTTTCGTGCAAGCCCCAAAAATGCCCAGCGTTGTCTTTAATAAATTGCTTGGTTATAAGCCCACCTTCCATGATTTCTAGCAACATTTGCATTGGCTCAAGTGCTTTTAGCTCTGTATCGGCGAGTACAAGTCCAAGTAATTCATCAAGCTCATCTAATTCATTTGGTTCTTCGTCTAAAAAGCTGTTGTTAAATACAGCCTCATCTTCATCACTTAAAGTTAGGTCGTTACTAAATCGGAGTTCAAAAATAGCGTCGGCCATAAAATAAACATAATTACGTTTATATTCTTGGGCGTTATATTGGGCAAATTCACCAAATTCTTTTGCTGCTGCTTTTTCATTAGAAAATGCTTTTAAAACGCTGTTCAGGTTATTAAGGGCCTGTTTTTGCTCTGCATCGAGCATGCGTTTATTTATATGTTTAAGCGCCTGTAAAACCCCTTTACAGTAACTTGGTAAGGGCATATTAGGTTTTAGTGAATCACGGTAATCTTGTTTAGATAGGCTACACTTAGCAGGCATTTTTAATTCGTTTTGAATTACTTTTTCCATGCACTGGTTATACAGAGCCATTAAGCTTTCTAAATATTTTAGTTCAGTCGCATTTTGAACATTAAGATCTCCAAATAGATCTGGTTGCCACTCACTAGGGTTAAGCATTTGTGGTAATACACCCAACCCCATTAAATAACCTTGAATAAAGTAATAATCTGGTTTTTTAGTGCTCAATTCACTGAGTTTTACAACATCGTTGCGTATTTTGGTTGGCGACATAATTTGCTCTGCTATACATAAATTTATTTGTAGTGTACAGATTGATAAAGTTTGCAACAATATTATTTCTTAAGTTTATAAAATAAGTGTAATTTTTAAACTTAAACGCTCAGCTACCTTTCTCTGCTTGGTGAGCTATTTACATTTTTATACAACCCCAGCACTAAAATGCTCAAGCTAGTTTATACTGTGTTAAAAATAAACAATAATTGATTGTGTTAGAAGCGTAATGAATAAACTAATAACCCTATTTCTTTGCTTACTTTTTAACGTGTCGCCTACTGTGTTTGCTTGCGAAAGAACTTTAAGTGTTGCATCGCACGATGCATTTTGGCCGCCATATGTGTTAGGTATTAATGGTGAATTACAAGGCGCAGAGGTAGATGCACTTAACATTATATTTGCCGGCTCACCTTTTTGTTTTGAGGTTGAATTACTGCCTAATTCAAAGCGCGCTTTTGTTGAGCTTAAACATGGCCGAATTGATTTAGGCTGGGCGGCTAGCTATACCGATAATCGTGCTAAATATGTTCATTTTAGTGAAAGTTACCGTACGGAGGTAATGCGTTTATACGAAAACAAAAATAACCAGCACAATGTTGATAGCTTAGAAGATATTTTTAAACAAGGCCTTACTGTAGGCGCTAACTTTGGTAGTTATTACGGTGAAGAATTTGAACAATATAAAACAACGTATAAAAAACAAATTGAGTACACCAGCGCAGTGAGCAAGCGCTTCGAAATGCTTAATAAGCAACGTATTGATTTTGCAATTGAAGATGAGCTAGCGAGTGCTTATTTTATTAAACGAAGCTCAAACTTAGCACCGGTTAAAAATATCAAATTTATAAATAAAGACGCAATACATTTAATGCTAAGCAAAGATACGGTGTCGGTTGAAGAGCTTGAAGTAATAAATAAACACATAAAAAACAATCAAACGGCACTTAAGGCGCTATTTGAGTAATGTTTAATTGCCAGCTATAACCGCAAGCGCAATTAATTGGAGTGTAATGAAAACTATAATAGTCGTTTTTGCTGTATTACTGTTAAGTACCTTTAATACGCACGCATGTAATAAAACTTTTGAAGTTGGCACAAATGAAAATTACTGGCCACCTTATGTTGAGCTAAAAAACGGGGTGTTGTCGGGTATTGAAATTAACGTTATAAAAACGTTGTTTAAAGGCTCACCTTTTTGCTTGAAATTTAGCGTATTACCTAGCTCTTTACGCGCACAAGAAGAGTTAAAGCAAGGCCGTATAGATATTATGTTTGCGGCAACTAAAACTAAAAAACGAAGCGAATTTGCGTATTTTAGCCAAAGCTACCGTGACGAGGTTATGCTGCTTTATAAAAATACGCTTTCCCCTAATTTAAGTTCAATTGAACAACTATTTAGCCAAGGCTTTAGTATTGCCGTTAATCGAGGTAGTTATTATGGCGCGCAGTTCGAGCAACTTAAAAAAGCATATCCTAAGCAAGTTGTGCTTATTTCGACTGCCGATAAACGCTTTGAAATGCTTAATAAACAGCGGGTAGATTTTGTGATTGAAGACGCTTTGTCGGGGCTGTTTTTTTTGAAACAATCATTAAATATTGAACCGGTTACTAATATGGCATTTTTTAATAAAGCCCCTGTGCATTTAATGCTGAGTAAAAAAACGGTTACGCTTGATGAACTATCGGTTATTAATCAATTAATTCAAAAAAATAAAAAGGCCACAGAACGTATTTACCAAACTTATTAACTGTTTTGAGCTGTAAAATCACTTATCGCTATCTGTTTTTGCTTTAATTTAAAGCGCCTTTTATCTTCCCTTCCTCTTGGCTGATCTGTATAATTCGCCAGCTAATTTACCCTATTGTCTGGTTCTTGTTTGTGGCGTGTTGCTGCAGCGTACTCCTGTCAGTACTTATCTAGGATTACCTTTTTTGATCTCCACCGCAAATATTACGATGCAGTTTGGCGCAGAGCCGTTGTTTGAAAACATTTCAGCTAAATTTGGTAACGGTAACCGTTACGGTTTAATTGGCGCTAACGGTTGCGGCAAGTTGACTTTCATGAAGATTTTAAGCGGGGCGCTTGTGCCAAGCGCGGGTAATGTATCTATTACTCCAGGGTTAAAAGTAGGTAACCTAAGCCAAGACCAGTTTGCCTTTGAAGAGTATAGCGTTGTAGACGCTGTAATTATGGGTGACGTTGAGCTTTGGAAAGTAAAGCAAGAACGCGAACGTATTTACTCTTTGCCAGAAATGAGCGAAGACGATGGTATGAAAGTAGCTGAACTTGAAAGCGTATTTGCTGAAATGGACGGTTACACGGCAGAAAGCCGCGCTGAAGAAATTTTGCTAGAAGCGGGTATCGATAAAGAATTTCATTATGGATTAATGGCAAACGTTGCACCTGGTTGGAAGTTACGTGTGCTTTTAGCACAAGCGTTATTTGCAAACCCAGACATACTGCTACTCGATGAGCCTACCAATAACTTGGATATTCATACAATTACGTGGCTTGCCAACGAGCTTAACAAGCGTAAATGTACGATGATTATTATTTCGCATGACCGTCACTTTTTAAACTCTGTATGTACACATATGGCCGATATAGATTATGGCGAGCTGCGTATTTATCCTGGTAACTACGAGAAGTTTTTAGAAGCAGCAGGGCTGCAGCGCGAGCAACTTTTAGCTGAAAATGCTAAAAAGAGCGCTGAAATTGACGAGCTACAAGACTTTGTTAACCGTTTTGGTGCTAATGCTTCAAAAGCAAAACAAGCAAGTTCACGCGCTAAAAAAATGGATAAAATTAAACTTGATGAAGTTAAATCGTCGAGTCGTATGAGTCCATCGCTTTCGTTTGACGAAGGTAAAAAAATGTATCGTCAAGCGCTTGAAGTTAACAAGCTTGGCCATGGTTTTGATGGCGAAAAGTTATTCACTGGCGGCGACCTACTACTAGAAGCTGGCGCTAAGCTTGCTGTTATTGGCGAAAACGGGGTAGGTAAAACTACTTTTTTACGTTGTTTAGTTAACGAGCTTAAAAGTTTAGAGGGTGAAATTAAATGGTCTGAAAATGCGACCTTTGGTTACTGCCCGCAAGACAGCACTAAAGATTTTGATAACGATTTAACCTTGTTTGATTGGATGTCGCAGTGGCGCACAGTTAATCATAACGATTTAATGGTACGCGGCATGCTGGGTCGTTTGTTGTTTACAGCTGACGATTCAAATAAAAAAGCGCGCAACTGTTCGGGTGGTGAAAAAAACCGTTTGTTATTCGGTAAGTTAATGATGCAAGACGTTAACGTTCTTGTTATGGACGAACCAACTAACCACATGGATATGGAAGCCATTGAAGCGCTTAACAATGCGCTTAAAGACTTTGAAGGCACGCTAATTTTTGTAAGCCATGACCGTGAGTTCGTATCGTCATTAGCGACGCGTATCATTGATATTAAAGATAAAAAAGTAATCGACTTCCAGGGTACGTTTGACGAATACCTTTCAAGTTGTGAAGAGAAAAAAGCGTAAATTTTTCTCATTACTTTTAAAAACGGTGCTAAATTTAGCGCCGTTTTTTTATGGGTGGTAAATAGTGAATTTGGGCATTTTTGCATAACCCCTGTAGACGCGCAGCTTGCTGGCGTGTAAAACGTAGTTTTTAGGTTGTGTGATTCAATGATTAGAAGCTCTCGCTTCTCGCGTGAGCAAGCTCGACGTCTGCAAATATATGTTTGCCACTGCGTTATAAATAAAAAAGGGGGGTAATTAATTACTCCCCCTTTTTTATGTTCATCGCACAGATTATTTAATATCAAACCTGTCGGTGTTCATTACTTTTACCCATGCATTTACGAAGTCGTGAACAAAGCGTTCTTTGTTGTCGTCTTGCGCATAAAACTCAGCAAGTGCACGTAAAACCGAGTTTGAGCCAAATACTAAATCAACACGTGTTGCAGTCCATTTAGTTGCGCCGCTTGTACGCTCTACAATATTGTACAACCCTTTTTCAGTAGGCTCCCAGCGGTACGCCATATCCGTTAAGTTTACAAAAAAGTCATTACTTATGGTGCCGACATTACTTGTAAATACGCCATGCTGACTGCCATTGTGGTTAGTGCCTAGCACACGCATGCCACCAAGTAATACTGACATTTCTGGTGCACTTAAGCCCATCAACTGGCTACGCTCTAGTAAAAGCTCTTCTGCGGATACTACATAGTCTTTTTTCAGCCAGTTTCTAAAGCCGTCATGAATGGGTTCAAGCACATCAAACGATTCGGCATCGGTCATGTCGTCTGTTGCGTCCCCTCGTCCTGGCGCGAACGGTACAGTTACATCAACACCAGCGCTTTTAGCTGCTTGTTCTACTGCGGCTGTTCCGCCTAAAACAATTAAGTCGGCGATGCTAACTTGCTTATTTAAACCTGCTTGTACTTTTTCAAGTGCAGCTAGTACATTTTCTAAACGTGTTGGTTCGTTACCTTGCCAATCTTTTTGTGGTGCAAGACGAATACGTGCGCCATTTGCGCCACCACGGTGATCAGAACCACGATAAGTACGAGCACTGTCCCATGCCGTGCTAATTAAATCAGCAGCGCTAACGCCGCAACTAAGTAATGTTGCTTTTAAATCACTAATTTCGGCGTTTGTGAGTGTGTAGTCAACGGTAGGTACTGGGTCTTGCCAAATAAGATCCTCGCTTGGCACATCGGCACCTAAATAACGTGATTTAGGACCTAAATCGCGGTGAGTTAATTTAAACCAAGCACGAGCAAACACATCTGAGAAGTAATCAAAATCGTTATAAAAACGCTCAATAATTTTACGATACGCTGGATCCATTTTCATGGCCATATCGGCATCAGTCATTATTGGGTTTAAACGAATTGATGGATCTTCTACATCAACTGGCTTGTCTTCTTCTTTAATATTTACAGGCTCCCACTGATGAGCGCCAGCTGGGCTTTTTGTTAATTCCCATTCGTAGCTTAACAGTAGTTTACAGTAGTCGTTATCCCATTTAGTTGGGTGGGTAGTCCATGCCCCTTCAATACCAGAAGTTACTGTATCGCGACCAATACCACGTGTTGTGGTGTTGTTCCAACCAAGACCTTGCTCGTGTACATCGGCAGCCTCTGGCTCTGGCCCTAGGTTTTCGGCTTTACCGTTACCATGCGTTTTACCTACGGTATGCCCACCTACGGTAAGTGCTGCTGTTTCTTCATCGTCCATTGCCATACGCGCAAACGTTTCGCGAACTTGTGCTGCGGTTTTAAGTGGATCGGGTACACCATTAACACCTTCTGGGTTAACGTAAATTAAGCCCATTTGTACTGCGGCTAACGGGTTTTCCATTGTGTCTGGCTTGTCTACATTGGCGTAGCGCCCGTCGCTTGGTGCGAGCCATTCTTTTTCAGCTCCCCAATATACGTCTTTTTCAGGATGCCAAATATCTTCGCGCCCGCCTGCAAATCCAAAGGTTTTTAAACCCATTGATTCGTATGCCACGTTGCCCGCTAAAATAATTAAGTCGGCCCATGAAAGTTTATTGCCGTATTTTTTCTTAATTGGCCATAATAAACGACGCGCTTTATCGAGATTGCCATTATCAGGCCATGAATTTAGCGGAGCAAAACGCTGATTAGCTGTACCGCCACCACCACGCCCGTCAGCTAGTCTGTATGATCCTGCTGAGTGCCATGCCATGCGAATCATTAAACCACCGTAATGGCCCCAATCGGCTGGCCACCACTGCTGGCTTTGTGTCATTAAGTGTTTTAAATCGGTTTTTAAGGCTTCTAAATCTAGCGTTTTAAATGCTTCAGCGTAGTTGAAATCGCTGTCATATGGAGTCGTTTTTGTATCATGTTGATGAAGTATGTCTAAGTTAAGGGCGTTTGGCCACCAATCGGTATTTGGATTAGACGTTTTAATATTACTACCATGCATGACCGGACACTGGCCTACTTTAGGGTTGCTCATTCTGAAATCCTTATAGTACAAAAGTAACGGTTATTTTATTTAGTTGGTTTATGACTTAGTACACCAGCCTAAATACTTATGTGTATTTAATATAGGCTTATAAATTATGCTATACCAGCACCGAACGGCTGTTTAAAACGATTGTTGTCATTTATAATTTTGATGGATAGTTAGTTGTGCATATTTTTTACTGCACTTTCTAACTGTATTTAAAATACGAGATTAAAATATTTATCTTAACTTTTTTAGAAGACCTGTGATCGCACTGAAAAATTTCGGCGTATTAGTCAGTGAAGGGCTCAAAAGTGGCTTTGATTTACTCAAGCGCACATTGGAATATCCCCCTTCACCATGAAATTATAGTCATAACGATAAAGGTGTATTACTTAAGCCCAATACACCTTTACTTTATAAACCAGATACCTTGTGTATCTTCTTATTTTAACTAACTGAATTGAGTTAAGTAATTGTTCAGCTAAATTCAGTTAGTATGCAATTTATCTCCTGTATTTCCCTGCAACTTTTGTTGTTTTAGCAGTTTTGGCCAGTTCACCTTGAACTGGCTTTTTTTTGTAAAATTTTTGGCTTCACTAGCTTTGTGCCTTTTAGCTGTGCGTGTTAAAGTTACACTCGTAATTAATTTAACTAGGCATACCAATGCGTTATTACATATCCTTACTTTTTGTTTGTTTTACATTTTTTTTGGCTACTGTGAACGCAGCAGAACAAAGGCCAGAAGTGCTCACTGCGCAAGAACAACAACATGCCCTTAGCCAACTAAAAGAGCCTATGTATAAACCACTTTTAGAACGCTACGTTTTAGATGAACTAAAAGCAGTACGACAAGATCAACAAAAGCTACGTGAAGATGTAACTAAACAAGTTACCCACGCCCAACTAGATACCGCTGATCGTGCGCTCACATACACAACCGATACCATTAATAATGTGTTTTTTATTATTACTGCCACGGCATCTATTTTGGTTTTAGTGGGTTGGAACTCGCTACGTGATGTTAAAAATAAAGTAGAAGATATTGTAAATACACGCGTAAGTGTAATTACGGATGAATACGAAGACAGATTAAAAATTCTTGAAGAAAAACTGCGTGTACGCTCTGAAGAAATACTCAGTAACCAAGAACGTATATCGGTTACCAACGAGGTTCATTCGCTATGGATGCGCGCCAATTTAGAAAGTGATTTTGCAAATAAAATTGAAATATTTGATGAAATTTTAAAACGTAAACCAGAAGATGTAGAAGCAATAGCTTATAAAGCTGACGCACTACTGGAAATTAACGAAACAGCGCAAGCAATTGAACTATGCAATCAAGCCATTGATATAGATAGTGATTATGGCTACGCGTACTGGCAAAGAGCCTGTGCTTTTGCCCTAATACATGAGCATGCAGATGCCCTAGCCGATATTAAAATGGCACTAGATTACTCGCCTAATTTACGTAATGAACTATTACACGAAAGTGCATTTGCAAGCTTACACGATAACGAGAGCTTTAATACAATTGTGGCTGGTGAAGCGTCTGGAATACAATTAAATTTATAGTATGCTGCATGCAGTGCATTTTAACGTTTAAAATATAAATCTATTGCTTTAGCGAGCAGCTCGTCGAGCTGCTCTTCAAAATTATCTATATCAATATCAAAATGATTTAAGTAAGCCTTAGCTTGTACTTGCGATAAGTTACGGCTATTTACACTGTATTGACGCTCATCTTTTTGTTTATCGTAACGAGGTAAAAAGACAAACAAGCCGTAATAAGGCGATTTAATATGCTTGTTAGCAAAACGGCAAAAATCTTCTATATGGTTAGCACCATCAGGCCCTAAGCAGCCTGGCTCAACTCGGTACATTAAGCGAATTTTTCTTTCGTCACTTATTTGCATAACAGTCCTTTAACGGAAAAATAAGACGCGTATTATTTTGCCGTCTTTAATTTGATAGCTCGAAATTAACTCTGAACGTTTATCTACAACGTTTTTATCAGTGGAGCATGTTTCTGATAACTCATGATCTATTACTATGTCACCATGCACTATGCGCTTAATTGGCGATGAGTGAATACATTTGAGCTTTTTAAACATTAGCCCATAACGTGCGATTAGTTTTTCTTTACCTTTAAATAATAGCTCATTTGGGAAAATATAAAACTCTACATCTTCAGAGTACACGCGAATAAACTCTTCAATGTTACGTGCGTTGTAAGCGTTGACCAATTGCTCAACCACGGCAAGTGACTCACGTGACTGCTTTGCCTTAGTTTGCTGCTTAGTAGTAAGTGCCTCTTTAGCTTGCGTAACTGCTTTTTCGGCCTCAGCAACAGCCACTGCTTTCTCTACTTTATTTTTTGGCTTTTCTACTGGCTGTGGTGCTTCGTTACCGAATACTTTTGAATCATCTGTTTTAGCGGTGTCGATTACCGGTTTTTTAAGTTCGGGCGCTTTGTATTCAAGAGTATTAATTTTATCGTTAGTTTCTATTTCAGTTGCAAAGTTATCTGTGTTGGTATTTTTTGAGACTGAGTCACCTTTATTTGTAACAACTTGCTCTGCACTTTTGAGTTTTGGCTCGGTTACTTCAGGTTGTTGATCTGAGGCATAACTAATCAATGCAACTGTGGTGATTAATGAAGCTAAAATAATTGATAACGGTTTCATAACTTTCCTAATATGAACACTAAACGCGTAATGTGGTGCAACATAACAAATTTTAGAGTTTGCGGGTAGTCATTCAGCCACTTACCAGTACTGTTCGACTGTTATATGTCCAGGCTCTCTGCGCCTGTTACGCTTAAAGCTTTTCCCTATAAGAAGTTCGGTTGTGTCTTTTACCATTTGTGGATTGCCACAAATCATAAATTGGGCATTATTTGGTGCTGGATTTAACTTTACTTTATCGAATAGGCGACTACTTTGAATTGCATCAGTAATACGCCCATGTAAGCCCTCTAACGGCTCTTTTCGGCTCACAGCAGGTATATAATTAAGTTGTGCTGGGTAAGCTTTTAAAAGCTCATTTATAAGCGGCTGGTAACTTAAATCACTATTAAAACGTACGCCATGCACTAAGTTTATATGCTGATACTTTTGCCATACCTCAGGTTGTTGCAATATTGATAAAAATGGCCCGATGGCTGTGCCAGTGCATAACATCCACAGCTGCTCACTTTGTGGAATTTCGTCAAGCGTAAAAAAACCTGTTGCACGGCGCTCAATTAATATGTTGTCGCCTGGCTGTAGTTTTGCTAAGCGCGGTGATAAAAGTCCGTCAGCTACGTTGATAAGATAAAACTCTAGAGCTGAGCTATCGGGTGAATTAACGTATGAATATGCACGCGCTATGCGTTTATCACCCTCAATTATTGAAAGCTTAGTAAACTGCCCTGCTTTAAATGGCTCTACATCGGCATTAACCGTTAAGCTAAAAAGCGTTTCGTTCCACCATGTTACTTTTTTTACAGTTGCATCAACCCAGTTAGACATATTTGACTCCACAATTTAGCGGTTAACCCAGTAAATTATAAAAATGTATGTGCTTTAAACACTAGCATTAACTCATAGGTTGGATCTTAAGAAAGCTTGAAGTTGAACTCTGTTAATGATCAAATAGTTACGCCAATAAAAACATGACCAAAAACAGAGTTCACATGCAGATTAACCAAGTTTCAAATCAATTAAAAGCCCTTATCTCAGAAAAACACCTCATTGAGCTTGCAAAAACCTCCGGATTTCAAGTTCGACACCGTTGCCTGTCGATCGTTTCTCTGCTCAAAGCTGTGTTCAAAAGCTTATCTTGCCTGCAAGACGCTAACTTGTCAGATATCCATCAGAACCTGCGAACGCAGGCCAATTGCACGATAAGTTATAAACCCTTTCATAATCAAATTCGAAAACCAGCCTTGACTGAGCTTGTCCGTGAGCTCGTTATTCAAGCGATGTCTAAATTGACTGTAAACACGCTGGATAAAACCTTTTTTACCCAGCGAGGAATACAGCGAGTGTTATTGCAAGATGGTTCATCATTTGCTCTACATGATGAATTAGCGCAGGTTTTTGCTGGTCGCTTTACTGCGATAAGTCCTGCCGCAATTGAGTTGCATCTTACTTATGACCTATTTAACGAACAGCCTTGTGAAATAGATATCCGTCCTGATGTTGAAACTGAGCGAGCCTTTTTACCGGGTAGTCACACACTTGAAGATACGTTATTACTTGCTGATGCAGGGTATTTTGACTTAGATTACTTTGAGCAAGTATCTCAAGATGGCGGCTACTTTTTGGTCAGAGCGAATAAAAACATCAACCCAACCGTCACATCAGCTTATTGCGCGGGTGTAGAACTTAAAGAAAAGTATATTAAACTCAAAACCTTGCTCAAGAAGTGTGCTAGTCAGCCACTTGAGTTAACAGTACGCTGGAAGAAAAATGGACCCGAGTACAGGCTTATTTATCTACCCGATGAAAAGCGCCCTGTTTTCCTTGTTACCAATTTAAAAGAAACACAGTTTAACTTTGATGAGTTGCTCGATATATACGCGACTCGTTGGCAAATCGAGTTACTTTTCAAAGAGCTAAAGTCATGGAATAACCTTAAGGGATTCATCACAAGAGACCCACACATTGCAGAATCGCTGGTTTGGCTGAGCATACTGCAAACACTTATCAAGCGTTTTATCTGCCATAGTGCAGCGACGATATTTAAGTGTGCGATCTCGACATTTAGAGCGAGTAAGTGCAGTTATCTTTGGCTGGATGATATTCTGGATTGCATAGAGCAAACACAGTGTAATCGTAAGGTACACCGTGTACTTAAGCTACTAGCGGTAAATTGTAAGCGGCAAAGCATTGAGAAAAACAATGATATTTGCCGTTTTAAGATAGGAAGTCACACGGTCTGTGTTCCTTAAGAACTAAGCTATGAGCATTAACTAGGTAATAGTTATACAAAGCGCTGATAATTTTTATACAAAACAATATGCACCTTGTAAATACGTTTGGCTTTAATATTATTAAATCAGTAATAGAGTAATGAGAAGCTGCGCTTCTAACGTGAGCAAGCTCTACGTCTACAAAAAGTTAGATTTTGCCTTGTAGACGCGCATAAAAAAAGCCGCATTAGATGCGGCTTTGGAGGTTAGTCTCACTTCACTTTGGGCGTGTCTCCAAAACTTAGTGAATACGTTACCAAGGAACTGTTATGTATTATTTAAGCTATTGACTCTAATGCAATTTTAACCATTTCGTTAAACGTGCTTTGACGCTCATCAGCAGGTGTTGCTTCACCAGTGATTACGTGGTCGCTTACTGTAAATAATGCCATTGCGTTTGCGCCGTATTCAGCTGCAACGCCATATAAACCCGCCGTTTCCATATCTACTGCTAGCATGCCTAACTTGTCTAAATCTCTATAGAACGAGTCGTCTGCTTGATAGAAAGTGTCGGTTGTAAATACGTTACCTACTTTTGCTTCAATTCCTAGCTCTTTTGCAGCGTTTACGCCGTTTAAAAGTAAATCAAAGTTAGCAATTGCAGCAAAATCGTAGCCACGTACACGTGCACGATTTACGTTAGAATCTGTGCTTGCACCTTGTGCAAAAATTACGTCACGGATTTTGATATCTGTGCCAATACCGCCACACGTACCAATACGTATAATATTTTTAACGCCAAAGCTTACAATTAGCTCACGAGCATAAATAGACATTGATGGAATGCCCATACCTGAACCCATGATGCTTACTGGCTTACCTTTGTAAGTACCAGTGAAACCGTACATGTTACGAACGCCTGTAACTTGTACTGCATCATCTAAAAAGTTTTCAGCAATATATTGCGCACGTAGCGGATCGCCTGGCATTAATACTGTTTCGGCGAAATCACCAACGTTTGCACTGATATGCGGAGTACTCATTAATTGTTTTCCTTTTTATTTGGCATTGTTAGCTCATTTAAAAAGCTGTCGCCGTAATCAAGTGCAGGTAAACTAAACCACTGTGCTAGGGTTTGGCCTATATCTGCAAAACTGTTGCGTTCACCTAACGGTGTATTAATCATACCTGGTTTATATGCAATAACAGGTACGTATTCACGAGTATGCTCAGAACCTGGAAAGGTCGGGTCACAACCGTGATCTGCAGTGATCATTAATATGTCATCTGCGTCTAACTGATTTAGTATAGTTGGTAAATAGTCATCAAACTCTTTTAATGCTTTTGCGTAACCTACTGGGTTACGGCGATGACCAAATTTTTCATCAAAATCAACTAGGTTAGTAAAAATTAAGCTGCGATCTGGCGCGCTTTTCATTACTTCGCTGGTTTTTTCTAGCAAGTTCATAAGCCCAGGTGCTTTATGCTTTTGGGTTATGCCCTGATGCGCATAAATATCTGAAATTTTACCAATACTAATTACTTCGCCGCCGTCTTTTGCTAATACGTCTAGCAATGTGGGTGCTGGCGGAAGTACTGAGTAGTCACGACGATTACCCGTTCGAGCAAAGTCTTGGCTATTTGAACCCAAAAATGGCCGCGCAATCACTCGTCCTATATTCATTTCATCAAGTAGCGCCCGTGCGATTTCGCAAACTTGATAAAGCTTCTCTAGGCCGAATGATTTTTCATGCGCGGCTATTTGAAACACGCTATCAGCTGAGGTGTAACAGATTGGTTTACCTGTTTTTACGTGTTCTTCACCTAGCTGTTCTAAAATGGTCGTTCCCGATGCATGGCAGTTGCCTAAAATACCAGGAATACCTGTGCGAGCTATAAACTCGTCAATAAACTCTTGTGGAAAACTCGGCTGTGTTTTTGGAAAATATCCCCAATCAAACAACACAGGTACGCCTGCCATTTCCCAATGACCTGATGGTGTATCTTTTCCGCTAGAAAGTTCTTTAGCGTAACCCCATGCACCTTGTGGTGTTTGGCGATCAGATATTAAACAGGTTTCTCCACCTGCAGCTTCACATGCGTCTATTAATCCTAATTTAGATAAATTAGGAAGCGACAGTGCACTGCCAGTTTCGTCGTAATATGCTTTTAGTAAGTGAGCAAATGTGTTAGCGCCAAGATCACCAAATTTATCTGCATCTGGTGCTGCACCGATTCCTAGGCTATCTGCCATTAAGATAATTGCTTTTGCCATTTTGACCTCACTTTGTTTCTAGGTGGTTACTTTATCCGCTCTTTGAATTTTCCGTACAGGACAAAAGTCCTGTTTCATAAAACCTAAACATTATAAATTTGCATTCTTGAGCGAAGCAAAAGAGATTAATCGTGTCTTTTTTGCTATTGTGATCTACCAACAATATATCCTTCTGTGTGGGTGAGAACTTTAGTGACACGAACTACTATTATAGCTATTGCAGGCGCGTCTGCGTCGGGCAAATCTCTTTTTAGCCAAACTATATACAATGAATTGGTTAACGAGCTTGAACCAGGCGCTATCGCCATTATTGAAGAAGATGCTTATTACAAGGATCAGTCGCATTTGCCGATGGCTCATCGTACGCAAACGAACTACGACCATCCTGATGCATTTGAACATGCGTTGATGCTTGAGCATTTAACGCAACTTCGTTGTGGTAACTCAGTTGAAGTACCAACCTATGACTATGCACAGCATACACGCAGCGAAAAAACTCGCCGAGTGCCTGCTGCAAAAATACTCATTGTTGAAGGTATTTTATTATTGAGTGACAAAGCGCTTAATAAAGAATTTGATATTAAGGTGTTTATAGATACACCTTTAGATATTTGCTTAATGCGCCGTATGCAGCGTGATATGGAACAACGAGGCAGAACTTTACAATCTGTTGTTGAGCAATATCAAGCAACTGTTAGACCGATGTTTTATCAATTTATTGAGCCTTCGAAACATAACGCCGATTTAGTTGTGACTCGAGGCGGTATGAACCGTGTTGCGATTGATATAATTAAAAGTAAGATAAAATATTTACTACAAGAATAACAACGGGAAACATTTGTATGACAACATTTATGAGCTTAGTTGGCATGTGCGTGCTGCTAAGCATTGCCTTTGCTGCGTCAACTAATCGCAAGGCAATTAATTTAAGAACCGTTGGCATAGCATTTGCGATGCAAATTGTTATTGGCGGTTTTGTTCTGTTTTTTGAAGCAGGAAAAAATGTATTAACGAGCATGTCAGCGGCCGTTTCATCGGTAATTGGTTATGCGAATGATGGTATTGGATTTTTATTTGGTCCACTTGCCTCACAAGATACATTAGGTTTTATTTTTGCAATTCAAGTTTTGCCCGTTATCGTGTTTTTCTCAGCATTAGTTGCTGTGCTATATCACCTTGGCATTATGGATTGGATTATTAAGATATTAGGCGGTGGTTTACAAAAATTATTGAAAACCTCACGTACTGAATCACTTTCAGCAACGGCGAATATTTTTGTTGGCCAAACTGAAGCCCCTCTTATTGTTAAACCGTTTATTGCAACGATGACTAAATCGGAATTGTTTGCAGTTATGGTAGGTGGCTTAGCCACGGTAGCAGGCTCTGTAATGGCCGGTTACGTTATTATTGGTATTGAGCTTAAGTATTTAATAGCAGCGAGCTTTATGGCAGCTCCAGGTGGTTTTTTAATGGCCAAGATGATTGTGCCAGAAACTGAAACGCCTAAAGATAACTTAGCTGATTTAGATTTAGATGATGAAGATAAGCCAGTAAATGTAATTGATGCAGCTGCATCAGGTGCGGCAAACGGCATGCATTTAGCACTTAATGTAGGTGCAATGTTACTTGCTTTTGTAGCGCTAATTGCACTGTTAAACGGTTTATTAGGCGGTATTGGCGGGTGGTTTGATTACCCAACATTAACGCTTCAAGAAATATTAGGTTATGTATTTGCTCCTGTTGCATGGTTACTAGGTGTGCCATGGGATGAAGCAATTATAGCCGGCAGCTTTATTGGTCAAAAGATAGTAGTGAACGAGTTTGTTGCTTACTTAGACTTTATAAATTATCGCGATACGTTAAGCGCGCACACACAAGCAATTGTTACTTTTGCTTTATGTGGGTTTGCTAACTTATCATCGATAGCCATTTTACTAGGTGGATTAGGCGGTATGGCGCCTAGTCGGCGAAAGGATATCGCGCGCTTAGGGCTCAGAGCAGTGTTAGCAGGATCTATGGCTAACCTAATGAGCGCAGCAATTGCTGGGTTTTTCCTCTCGCTAGCTTAGAAACTTATTGAGATGAAACCGGTGTTGCAAAACAAGAAGATAGCTGCTTTAAGGGGTTAAAGTACTATCTAACTTGAACGATACTTCACCAAGGGCCGCAAGGCCCTTTTATCGTTTTAGTACTTTATATTTCAAGTTATCAATCCCTTAATACTTCATACCAAGTTCAATTGGCATAAAAATCATGCGGGTTAAATCATTTTGGAACGTCGTTACACAGCCTCCTAGGCTGATTGCTACAACGTGAAAACATAACTCAGCACACAATTTATATTTACACTCAAATTTAAATAAACCAATATCTTAGTCACTAATTTTTATGATTAATTTTTTGTATTTTCAATATTTTAAGCCACACTTATATCACTATATTTAACTGAATGACGATTCGCTATTGTGAAATATATTATTTATTTTCTTTTTTTTATTTACTCTGTGCATATTCAAGCAACAGAAACACTGCTTGTTGTTACAGAATTAGCACCACCGAATCAGGTATTGGTTGATGGTGAAGTAACAGGAGAAGGCACTCAATTAATTCGAGATATCTTTGCAGAGGCTAAGCTAACACCTAATATACAAATGTATCCGTGGGCGCGTGCTTATAAGTTAGCAACCGAGCAAAGCAACGTTTTTATTTACAGCCTAGCAAGAACACCAGAGCGAGAAGAACAATTTTATTGGATTGCACAAGTGGGACGATTTGATTTGGGGTTTATAGCTCTCTCAGAGCGCACTGATATAGTTATTGAAGGTACCGAGCAAGCTAAAAACTACAAAATAGCGATGCAACGCAATGACTTCTCTACACAGACTCTTTTAAAACTAGGTTTTGAAGCAGTATTCACTAGCGACATTCAAAAGTCATATGATTTATTGCTCGCTAAAAAAGTAGACTTAGTTGTAGACGATCCACTTTATATGCAACAGCTAAGTGATTATTTAAAACTTGAACCCAACCATTTAAAGTTTGTATATAGAATAAACGAACTCACTGTAGGCGCTTACTTAGCAGCGAATAAAAAAGCAGACGTTAATGTTGTTAATGCACTTCAGAAGGCGTTCACTGAAATGGAAAAAACAAGTGCGTTACCTTATGGAATTCAGGGTAATTAATTTCTATATGGGTTCTATTTAACGTTAAGAAAATTACGCTAGAACTAGGCAAAAATTTTTGTATCTAGTTGCTCTAAATAAAAATTTAACGACGCTATAATGCAGTTTAATTCGTTAAATTGCTCAAAGATTTATACAGGTTGGTATAGTGAGTAAATAAGTGGAGTTGATCTAATCTAATAAACGCAGGTAACTTTCATCAAAATTTAGACACAAAAAAAGCGCCTTAAGCGCTTTTTTTCATTTTACTTAAAAAGTAAAATTATACAGCTGTGATGTTATCAGCTTGTGGACCTTTTTGACCTTGTGAAAGAGTGAACTCTACACGTTGGCCTTCAGCTAAAGTTTTGAAACCTTCGCTTTTGATTGCTGAGAAATGTGCGAAAACGTCTGGGCCATTTTCTTGCTCGATGAAACCAAAACCTTTAGACTCGTTGAACCACTTAACTGTACCTGATACGATGTTAGACATTGTAATATCCTGATATAAAATAAAAAATATGCTCATAAGAGCGGGTGTAGCAAAAAATGAGATGGTACTTTAAAAACTTCAGGACGGTACTACAAGTATTACTTATACAACATCGAAATGGAGATTTATAGCTTACATGCTTTCTTTCTAGCTGCAGCCCACTATATAGATTTTTTAAAACATGTCAAGTACCTATCTATAATCAGAGTAATAAACAACCAAAGTCGCTTTTATTCGTTATTAAAATTCAAACTCTAATGCGAGCCTAAAGCTATGATTTTTTTTTGATTGGCTTACCTCAGTGATAAAACCCGCTTCCCATTTTAACTGTTTTTGTCCATCAAAACGCTGTAAACCTATAAAACCTGGCCCTATACCCACAAAGTCTTCACCTACGTAAACTTCAAGAGAAGGCTGAAAAGCAGAGCGATATCGATAGCGATATTGTGCTCTAAACTCACTTTCCCATTCATTTTTAATGTCTTGCCCCCACTCGTATACTAAAAAGGCATTCATAGTTAAGCTTGTTTTGCCAAACTCTTTTTCGATCACAAAACCCGTAGTTGCTTCATATACGTCTTCATTATGTTTTTTTTCAAACTCAAATAATGCCCCCCAATCGGCCCATAATTTACCTTGCTCAATCAATTGCCAGCGTAGTTCAAGCTCATAAGCTTCTAAACCAAAGTCGCCGTTATCGTCTCGCTCACCAACTATATAACCTTCTAGTGCCATTGTATCGTTAATAGCACCGCCACCACCCAAACGCTGCGCTAGTATGTTGCCACTATATGTTTGGTGCGACACCAACCGCCATTCAAACTCTCGCTCAAAAGGTAAAACATAGGGGTGATATACCTTATCAACAACAATACCATCGGCCTTAACTGGGATTGAGAATACCAACAAACAAAAAACGGTAAAGCTAAGCGCTAAATATAGGTTGAGTGCTTTCATACACGTTCCTTAGATATTGAAGCTGAAATAACATAACAAAGTGATAAAAATATCACGCTACTTGTACTATATATAAGTACACTCATTAGATCAGGGGTAGCCTCGTAACCAACAAGAGCACGCAGTACGCGGCCTAGCTCAGAGTTTTCGTTTAACAAATCACGTAAATCCCACACGGTTGCGGTGTTGGTAATTAAATCTATTTGGCTTGCCAAATCCAGTGCAACTAATAACTTAGCCGCGCTGTTAAAAGCAAGCAAAGTAAAAAGCGGATACATACCAAAACGGTGCTTAATTGCATTCATTAAAAAGTACAGCAATACGCTAAAACTTAAACAAATTCCAACACCTAATAAAGTGCCAATAAATAAGCTTTGCCCTGCATCATTACTTTGCCAAAAGCTGGTGAGGTAAATAATATAGTGGCTTAAATACATTGTTATTGTGCTTATAACCGCAATATAAAAAGCCGCTGATTTTTGCTTTATTGCAAATACTAATACAGCTATAAATATAGTAATACATAGCCCTATTTGTGAGTACTCTAGCCCTTGGTGTTCAAACCACTGGCTCACCCATGATGCACTTTGCATGTACAAAAACGACATGAGCGCGCCAATTAATAAAGCAGATCCTATTTTTAAAGCGCTTTGTTTTTTAACTACTTGTAGTAGCACTAATAAAATAGCCACAGGTAGCAATTGATTAAGGCTCATGACTAAACTAGTTATTAGCATGCTGCGCCTCCTCATCACCAACTATTACAACGCCCCTTGCTGTATTGGGCGAAAACTCACCAAAAAATTCGTAATGCCCTTTACTAAGCGGCCCTATATAAATAATGCTTTTACGGTTTGGGTAGAGTACTTTTTCTCTGTTTAGATCAAAGCTATCAAACTCTTCTGGTGTGCTATCTTGGTTTTCTATCAATAGTTTGACTTTTTTATTCGCGGGAATGGTAATTTGCGAGGGATAAAACAAATGATCTTTTAAAATAATAAGGTACTCTTTACTCGCCGCGTTAAACGACAAGAATAGCAAACAACAAAGGCACCGATTAAATAAACGTTTAGTCACTTTTTACTCCCGTAAAAGTAACCTTAACGGTTAGTCCGCCTAAAGGGCTATTCGCTAAATGAATAGTTGCGCCATAAATAGCAATTATGTGTTGAACAATCGCCATACCTAAACCGGCACCTTGCTCGCCTGATGGATGCTGATCGCCACCTACGCGATAAAAACGATTGAATATTCGCTCTTTTTGCTCTTCAGTCATACCCGCACCAGAATCATCAATTTGCCAACTAAAGTCGTCATTACTTGATACTAATTTAATTATAATTTGACCATTATTGGGTGTGTACTTTATGGCGTTGCTAAGTAAATTAGCGATGAGTGTGGTTAATGTAAACTCATCACCATTAAGAATAAAGTCATCGCCTTCAAGACTAATGGTTTGGTTTTTTTCATCTATTTTGTCGTATTGCTCCGATACGACTTGCTGAGTAATCGCTAGCAATGATTGCTCGCTAAACTGCCTCTGCCATTGTTCAGGCTGAGTGCGCCCTAAAATTAGCATTTGCTCGACAATATTACTTAAGCGATTAATGCCCTGCGACATAGCTTGTAATTCTTGATGGTCTTGCAGATTACTTTGTTTATTAGCCAAATTATGTACGTTAATTTTTAAACTACTAAGCGGGGTACGTAACTCATGGGCTGCATCAGAGGCAAAAAATCGCTCCCGTAAGTAGGCAGTTTCTACGCGTTTAAATAAGTCGTTTAAACGATTAATAACCGGTTTAATTTCCTCGTCGGTTACTTGCCAGTTAATTGGCGTAAAGTCGTTCGCTTGGCGAGACGCCAACTGCTTAGATAATCGAGTAAGAGGGGCTAATGCGTATTTAACAAAAAAGCTAATAAAAATAGCAAGCAGAGGGACTGCCCATAGCATTGGTAACATTGCAGATAAAATAACGGCTTCAGCTAATTCAAACCGCTTTGCCATAGGTTCAGCAACGATGACTCTACGGGTGTTTTTACTCATCACAAATACCCGCATACGCTGCCCTGCTACATTGGCCGTTTGAAAGCCCTCGCTAAAACTAATTTGGTTATTCGTTAAACTCGATGAGCCACTAAGTAAATTATTATTTTGCCAAATTTGATACAATAACTGAGCGCTATTATTACTTACTTGTACTGCATCTGTGCTTAGTGCCAATGGTTGCTCAATTAAAACGCCAGCCACTATTTTAAGTTCATCATCAAGCAAACTTTCGCCGTGGTGCATACTTTTTTGATAGCCTTTTACTAATGCTAAAAAGCAAGTTAGCACCATCATTGAAAGTAAAATTAACGTCAGACGTTTACGAATTGACATTTTCAACCTCGAAAAACAAATACACTCTAACGCTTACCAACCACGTAACCAATGCCACGTAAGGTTTTAATAAAATCACTAGGGAATTTTTTACGAAGATGATGAATATGCACCTCTATGGCATTAGAGCCAACTTCTTCACCCCATTGGTAAAGTTTGTTTTCGAGTTGTTGTTTTGATTGTACCCTTCCCTGATTTTCCATCAGCGCTTTTAAAAGCATGTATTCTTTTCGCGGCAGTGTAAGTGACTGCCCACTTAGTTTAACTGTATGAGCAGAAGTATCCATTACTACATCACCACAGCGTAATAAGCTTGATTGTGTTTGATTAATGCGCCGACTTGCTACACGTAATCGAGCAAATAACTCAGCAGGGTCAAACGGCTTTGCAAGGTAATCATCTGCTCCCATATCGAGCCCTTGGACTTTGTCATCAATACTGCCGCGAGCAGTTAAAATAACTACCGGAATTACTTTTTTTTGCGCTTTAATATGCTTTAAAACTTGCGAGCCGTCGCCATCAGGCAATCCTAAATCGAGAATAACAAGCTCAATCTCACCACTAGAAAGGCACTCTAAGGCATGTTTTACTGTGCCACTGTGCTCTACGCTGTAGCCCTCTTGGCGCAAAGAGCGAATAAGCCCTTGCGCCACTAAATGATCGTCCTCAACGAGTAATAAATGCATTATGTGTTTATCTTTTTAATTTTTTATCTACTTTTGCCAATAACTGACTTATTGCTTGTTGACGATATTTATCTGCTTTTGCCCGAGTATCACGAATCCCAGCAGCTTGCGCTACAAGTAGTCGCGCTTTAGCTTGTTTATAATCGCCTTCGTCATACAAGTATTCACCGTATAAGTAATTAGTATCAATGCCTTCGAGATTAAAAGCGAGCGCTTGTTTAAATAATTTTTCAGCTTTGTCGTCATCACCAAAACCAATTGGCCAACCAGGTACTTTGCTATAAAGCGTTGCAAGGCTTGCGTAAGCTGAGCCATTTAATGCAGTGCCATCAATCGAGAGTGCATTTTCGAGTGACGCTTTTGCTTCTTTTGCTAAACCAAGTGCGCCCAAGCCCCCTTTTGCGCCAGCAAAACTAGCTAACACAATGCCATTCCAAATATGTGTTTGCGCTGAGCTTGGATAGTTTTTAACAAATAATGCGCTTTGCTCACTTAGTTGCGTAAACGCGTCTATTTGCGCATCGTTTTCAAGTTCGTAATTAGCAATTGCCCACTTTTGTTGAATATCGGTTAAGTCTTGCGCTTCATCTGCGTGTACTGCAGTTGCAAATACAGAGGTTAGTATTAAATAAAATGCGAGTGTAAATTTATACATAATTTTGCCCTTGTGTGTTTGTTAACTTAAAAAACGTTTAATTTTAGGTAGTTGCTTTGCAATAGCGTTATCAACAACGTTTGGGAATACGCCATTTATGCGTGCAAATAATTTTTCAGGAAAACCAATAAAGCGCCTTGTTTGGTTTGAACTTATAAGTGCTAATAACTCTTGAGCAACTAATTCTGGCGAGTCCATTTTATTGCCGAGCTCTTTATTCATTGCCCGCGCTTTACTGCTATTAATGGATGTATCTGTTGCTCTTGGTGCTAAATAGGTCACTTTAACGCCTGAACCATTCAACTCACGTGATAACGCTTCTGTAAAGCCACGTAAACCAAATTTACTGGCGCAATAAAGCGTTTGAAACGGGTAGCCAATACTGCCAAACGATGATCCCACGTTAACAATGGTGCCTTTGGTATACGCTAACTGTCCTAAAAATAGCTGGCATAATTTAATAGGCACCGACAAATTAGTAATGAGCATATTATCTATTTGCTCATTACTTGTGTGCTCAAGGCTTTGCATTGTATTAATACCTGCATTATTAATAAGTAATTTAACGCCGCCGAGTTGCTTGGCTTTTATTGCTAAGTTAGTACGTGTTGTATCGTCGGTTAAATCGCCCGAAAATACTTCACTGTCTGGGCATGCACGGCTCAGTTTTTCAAGGGTTTGGGTATTTCGCCCTACAAGCAGTAACTTCCACCCTTTTGCATATAGGGCTTTAGCAATCGCTTGCCCTATTCCGCCTGTTGCACCAGTTAATACACATAAAGAACTACTCATGCCAATTTGCCTTGTGCACTTGCTTTAAAAAATGGTTCGTCATCGAGTCCACGAAATATATCGCCGTATAAACGATAAAAGCGCTTTGCACCATGAAGTATGGCTTGTTGATCCGCCTCGTCTGTTATTTGGTTCATAAGGTTTTCAAAAAACTTTACATGCTCTATATCAAGTGCGCCGTGAGAGGTTAAATAACTAAATGCTTTTTTAGGTAAGCCCGCAGTATTCGCAATGTTTGAAGCCGCGCCATCAGCAAGCGCTATAGAAGTGCCTTCAAGCACATGCACCATGCCAAAAAAGCTCAACGGGTTTTTACGTGCAATGGAGTCGTACGCATACGACACCATCATTTCGGTAGCAAATTGCGGCTGACTACACCGTACTGTTTCTTTGTCAAAACCACAGGCTGCAATATCATTAAGCACCCACTCTTGATGACCTATTTCTTCTTCAATGTATTCTGCGACGGCTTCGCGCAGCCATTCTTGATCGTCGGTTAATCGTGCACCAACCGACATCATTAATGGCACAGTATGCTTAACATGGTGATACGCTTGTGCTAAAAACGAGGCGTATTCTTCAAGTGATGCTTCGCCTTTAAAAACACGCTGAATAATCGGCGCTGTAAGCAGGTAGTTTTGCTCTTGTTTAGTTTGCTCTTTAAGGGTGTTAAAAAAATCACTCATTAATTACTTCTCCAAGTCGGTAAAATTGATCAAACACAGCATAGTACTGCTTACTTATGGCATCTCGTTTTGGGCGATTATTTGTTGTTAATAATCCTTGTTGCACACTTAATGGGGCAGCTAAACGATGCCACTTTTGAATTCGAGCATAGTCGGGTAGTTGTTTATTAATTTCGTTAATGTATTGCGCTAACACTGGGTTACTTAGCTTTGTATCGGCGTAAATAATGGCACTGAGAAAAGGTCGCCCCTCACCAAACACAACGGCTTGTAAAATACCGCTTTGACTGAGTAATAGTGATTCAGGCCACTCGGCACTGATGTTGCGACCCATGCTGGTAATAATTAGGTTTTTTAATCGGCCTTTAATAAATAAGGTATTTTGATGCTGATCGACTAGATCACCGGTTGCATACCACTGGTTTTTGTTGTGAGGTTGATGGTTTAAGTAACCTAAAAACAAATCGCCTTTTATAAAAAGCTGACCATTTTCAATTTTGGTTTGAATATGAGGTAACACAGAGCCGGCACTGTGGAGGTTATCGTTTGTGGGTGTATTTAAACTAACGACAGATGCCGCCTCAGAAAGTCCATAACCTTGGTACACCGGTAAGTTTAAGCTACGCGCTTTAACTATTAGCATTTCGCTGACAAGCGCACCACCTACCGCAATAAACTGTAACGAACTAGGCGGTTGCCACCCATCTTCTGCAAAAGTAACTAAGCATGCTAATAGTTCAGGCACTAAAATAAGCGTATTTGGCTTAACTTTATCAATCGCAGCAATAAGCTGTGCGGGATGTTTTAATGCAGTTCCAACAAAGCCTAATTCATTTAACGGCATTAAATGCACTGTACCGCCACTTTTTAAAGGGGCATACACACCGGCTATATTTTCAAGCAATACAGCAAGCGGTAATAAACACAAATGAACAGGCTTTTTAATGTTAATTTTATCGCACAGAGATTGAGCTACCTGCATTTGACTCTTTGCAGATAAACACACGCCCTTTGGTTGCCCAGTCGATCCTGACGTAAATGTTACTTTTTGAGTTTCTGGAAAATAACTGCCGAGTTTAGCTACAACGATTTCGTAAATATATAATGTGTAACACTCAAATAAAGTAATTGATGCAGTCGGCTCCCCGAGTAAAGGGTTTACCGTATCGCTCATAAATATATTAGCGCCACATTGCGCTAGTACATATTGAGTTTGTTGTTCACTAAAAAAGTGAGCAATTGGCACAGCCACTTTATTAGAAACCGCAGTAGCGGCATCAATAACAAGCCAAGCTGGCGTATTATCGAGCTTATAAGCGACACATTTGCCGTTAAAGCTATGTAGTATTTTTACTACTTGTTGTATTTGCTGGTTAAACCCACCACCGTTAATTTCAAGTGTTTGATCTTTATTATGGGCAATAATTAATGGCGATATTGCATGGGTATTATAGTAATTCATACATTCACCAACGCATTTACCAAAGAATTGATATTTGAGTGGTTTTGCTGCATCAAACTATAAAGCATTGGGGTATTTAATACTTGTTGGTGAGCTTGCTCTAAACTCACAACGCATACGGTAGGCTGATTAGCGTAGTAACTTCCCCAACTTAGCGGATGCTCAACAACAAAACTGTTTGCCACAGCAATTTCAGTGCAGTTAACGCCTAGTAAGCGCAGCAGTGCACGTACTTTTTTAGTGGCGCAAAATACTAAATGTTTTGCTCCTACACTTTGCAGGGCTTCATTAACAACAATAAAATGCCCAAGCGTTGCTTTGCGATGTGTAGAGCATAGATTACCAAGCTCAAATACTTTATTACGCTGTGTAGGCTCAGGTAAAAAATACTCAATGGGCTGTGCTAAGTATTGCTCTATAAATATAGGAGCTGTTGCTTGCCTTAAACCCAATGTGCACTGCCCTTCGTTTGTCGTGTATTGGCAAAGTAATGGCATAAAAGAGGTAAGCGTGGCGTTATAAGCAACTAAAAACCCTTCTTTAACTGTGTTTTCTAACGCACTTCTATGCTCATCATTAATGCGAGCACTAACAAAGCGTGAGTTATTTTCAATATAAACGGGTGATGAAGGTAGGTGTGCTAATTGCATAAACATCGCTCATATAAAGTGTATGTTTGTAACTTAGCGAGCGAAACTTAAAGAAAACTTAAGAAAATAAATATTATACCAACCTACATAAATCTTTGATCAATTTAACGAATTAAATTGCACTATAGCGTCGTTAAAAATTTTTTATTTAGAACAACTAGATACAAAAACTTTTGCCTAGTTCTAGCGTAATTTTCTTAACGTTAAATAGACCCCACATATCAGGGCGCGAGCATACTTTGTTAAAAATGTTAACCAAAAAGAAGTTCTTCTCTAAAAGCATCATCATAACAAGCTCTTACACACTTACTTCTTATTGACCCCTTGCTTTTCGTATGCTGCTTTATCATGTTCCTAACGACGCGTCTAAATAGTGCCATATGTTGCGCACTTAATGGCTCATGTATTTGACAGGCATCTTCTTTAAATACGACATCCAGTATCCAGTGTTGCTGATTTTCTATCAGCCAATGTTGTCTTATTGCTTTACTTATCAATATATTGTCTGTCAACGATGTTAGGTAGTAATGTGTGTCAATACTCGTTCTATTACCCTTCGTTCGCTCTCGCTGCACCGCAACGATTGTTCTAACTGATGGCCAGCTCTCTTTAATTTCACTCGGTAATAAACGCGCATCAAGACAATCTATCGTGCGTACTTCTTTTCGCCCATGCCCTTCATCTTGTGTTACATGACTAAGTATCTCTGAGTTTTCAGATTCATACTGGTGTGTAAATGCATCTTGAATCGCGCTATAAAGTTTCTTTTGATTACCCTTTGCTTGCACTAGATAATCTGCATGTCTGCTAATTAGCTGTTTTAGCGTTTCTTTTTGGCAGTGCAAAGCATCAAGTGTAATGACGGTGTTATTGATATCGAGTATTTTCAATAAATCCCGAACTGCCGGTATTTCATTCGTCTTACTGCCAACTGTTTGGTGGAATAATGTGAGACCTGCTTCACAATCAAATGCTGAGACGAGATGTAATTTATCAGCAATGTGTTTACTTGCTCCGCGAATAGTTTTGCCATCGAAGGCAATGACAGGATGCGCTGACTTAACGCGGTTTTGATTGACCCAGCTATACATCGCGAGTAGTAATGAGTCAGTATCAACGGTTCTAAAAATCCGAGCAATACTATGTCGAGTGGGTATGCCATTTTTGAAAGAACGAAATCCTCTTAACCAATTAAGCTTACTTTCGCCATAGACTTCAATGTCTTGCCAGTTTTCACACCCTGATGTAACGGCAGTAATAATAAGAAAAAGCACATCAACTAAGTTATGGTGCTGATTTATATGTGAACGATTATCTTTGACGAGTTCTAAATGTGAGAAGAGTGACATAATAAGTTTAAGGTGATGAAATTTATGGTATTAGATCATAAAATTTGTTTATTTACAAAGTGTGATCCCGCCCTGCCCCATATATAAGTAGATTGGTATTAATCAAATAAAAAAGCCCCTGAATAAATTCAGGGGCTTTTAAATAACGTTTATTTAAACTTATTTACTAACGTTTTTACGACGTCTGTTAAACCACACTAATGGGGTAAGTAATAAAGCAATAAAGCAATAAAGCCAACACTACCACCGCTAGATTTCTTCTCGGTTACAGGTACTACAGGAACAGCTTCATTTTTTACCATTACTGTACTTTGCTGAGCTACAGTTGTCGTCCCATCACTTACCGCAACCTCAAATACAAGTTCTTCATCTGCATTTATAGAGCCAGGTGTGAAAGTCAATATTGCTGTATCTATACCCGACAGTGTTGCCGCTGTACCACTAACTTGCGTCCAAGCATAAGTTAATACATCACCATTTCTATCTGTGGCAGTCGCTGTAATAGTGCCAGTGCCAGACTCAGTTATTTCTGCTGAATCACTCTCAACAAGTAGCAATGGCATCGCGTTATCACATGATGTTGCAGCGTCTCCTGCGACTACTTTGGAGAATACAGGCGATAACACGTTAGACATTGTTAGATTATCAATCCACCAACCAAAATCAGCAACAGCCGAATCAGATGAAATACGGAAACGAATTTTAGCTTGGTTACCATTTAAAGCATTGCCAAAATTAATTGTTTCGTAGTTGCCAAAAGCCCCATCGTCTTGAATATTACGTCCTGTAAATGTATTTCGCTCTTGGAGTGCTTGAGAGGTATTTTCAATTAGTGGGCCGTTATAACCAACACTAAATTCCCCACCCACTTGCGTTACATCCGTCCACTCGCCATCATTAACACTAATTTCTACAACACCACCATCCCAATTCTCTTCAATGAGGTAAAGGTGCCAAAATGATATTACAAAATCACCTGAGTAACCTATTTCAAACGATTTAGACTCAACCGCCACATCAGTTTGGAAGCTATTGTTATTTAAAAACATTGCCTGAGCGCCTAACCCAAAGCCCGCAGCATCAAAAGTGGTTATATTGCCACTGTTATCCATACTCTGCGTACCGATAGCAGCATCCCCACCAAACATTACATTTTCGTTTAAATCAGATAATGAGGCAGCCGACACTTCCATATCATCTGAAACAGTAGCACTGACAGGTGCTTCATCTTCAAAATCTATATTTACAGTGAATGAAATTGAATCTTCTAGTGCTTCAACAATATCATCATCCGTTTCAAGCTCAGGGAAAGTTACTGCTATTTCTAGTGTTTCAGCGGTGCCTGCATCATTTAAAGTAATAGTGATAGCGTCACTTGTTGATATTGCAAATGGTGCTGTTTCAGCAAAGGTAACTAACCCATCATTTTCAAGTGTTACATCATGATCGCTGATTACCGTTAACTGCGCTTTAGTCCCAGTTAAGGTTTCACTACCACGGTTAACAATGCTTACACTAATAGAGCCTGTTTCACCTTTATCTAGAATATTATCGTTAGTACAATAACCAAGCTCAGCACCGTTATATGCGTTATTAACGATCACGTCGCTTAACGCGAATGTAGCAAGCTCTGATTTATCAGACTCAACAACTCCCGTTAAATCATTACTGAAACGCTCTGGCGCTTCAGCTCCTAATCCCATGCCACGCTTAGCAAATGCTCCTAAAATTAATTTATAATCAGCAGGTTCAACAGCATAAGCAGCGGCTAAAATGGCATCACGCGCTTCAGTGTAAAGCGGAGCTACTGGCGTTAATTTATAACCAGCAACAAGGTAGTCAGCCATGCGGTTTTGAGCTTCATCAAAACCATGTTCGTTAATTAATGCTACATAACTTTCCCATAACATCGTTGCCCATATTTCGCCTGCGGCATGTGGCGAAGCTACACTTGTTGGTGTAATACCAATATCAGCGCCTGCATTTTCTGTAATATGGCGGAATGATAATGCATTTACCTCGGTATCAGTTGAGTAAGGTACGCGACGAATACCGTAATAAAAGTCCTCTACAAATGTACCGCTACCATATGCCTTTTGGAATTTATCATTGCCTGTAATGTTAATATCATCAGCTTTAGCAATAAACATTAGTGAATGGAAGTCCCCCCAACCCTCGCCCATTGCGCGACCTTGGAAGTTAATTAAACCAGATGAGTTACCCACTAAACGGTTACTGATATAGTGTCCCCACTCATGAGCAATAATACCATTATCAAACGTACCATCTTTTAATGTTGCTTTAGTAAACATATCTACAGAAACAGTATCGCCCGCAGCCATTAAGTCATACATAGCATGACCATCAGCGTAATTTAATCCCATATTTGGAATAGTAACGGCATCATCTTCACCGCCCATTGGCGCTGGCTCATCTGTGTCAGGGTCATTATTCACAACAATTGCTGCTATTGCGCCCGCATTTTGTGCATTTTTTACTTTAATTGTGAAAGAACATGAGCCGCGATCGACTAACGCTATTTTACCTGCAAGATCTGCGGCATTTATAGCGGGCTCACACCCATCATTAATACTTGTTGAATCGGCTGTATTACCATCGTCTAAGCGAACAACATCCCCTTTAATATCACTAAATTGATATTGACCAAAGCCTGACTCTTGTGTTGAATCTAATAAACCTAAAGTCGCATGCGAAGTAACTGTAATACCAAAATCAACACCGACTTGTGCATCTTTACTATTGTATAAATACATTTGCATACGAGGGCTTGCACCATCTGCAGGTGTCAACATATTGGCATTGTTACGTTCTGAATTATCCTGCGCTTGTGCTTCAATTGGATCGCCTTCTATGCCTCCACGTTCAAAATTAGATAGCTGCGCAACATTTGATGTTTCGTCAAAGCCGTGATCGTAGAAAAAATCATGTAAAAAGTTATTCATATAAAATAAATTAACAATTGCGGCTTTTCGATTAGCGAAACTATTGGCAACTTGATCTACTTGGTACGGATAATCAAATGTCAGATCGGCTGTGGTGTCAGCTGTAAAGTCGCCTTCACTAAAATCTTGTGGGGCAACAACATCAGCATAGGCAAATACATTGTTGCCCGATGTAGTCGTAGCATCATCAGTTAACCATGGATCCATTGTGCTTAATTTACTGTAATAAGATAACGCAACCATTGGCGCGTCTAAAATTTCAGTTTCATCAACTTGATCAGGCCCATCAGCTGGAATTACATCACCATGGGGGCTTTCCATTGGGTAGCCATCTTGATTGGCATACACGCGATAATTAAAGTCGGCTGCATGTGATTTTAAGTCTTTCTTAAAATAAACGTAACTATTCACCATGGTAAATTATTTTCAAAGGATCTTTTTTAACTATTGACCGATCCCGCCAGTATGCCAAGCTAGGGCTATGACCTAATAGCCCTAGCTTCAATGAATTTAAACAGCATCAACATCGACGAAATCGTTGAGAAAACCAAAGCTCAATTACAAGAAGGTAAAACTCTCACGCCTGCGCTGAAGATGTCTATTGAACTCATTCTGGTTGTCGTTGTTATGTTAGCAAGTAAATTAGGACTTAACAGTAACAATAGCAGTATCCCGCCATCAAAAGACATCAACCGAAAAAAACAAAACAAAGAGAAATCAGCCAAGTCAGCGGGTGGTCAAAAAGGCCGTGCAGGTAAAACACTAACCCAAACACAGACGCCTGATGAGATCAAAATCATCCTAGTTGAACGTGATTTTTTACCGAAAGGTCACTACCGTGAAATTGGCTTTCAAAAACGACAGGTTGTCGATATAGATATCAGGAAAGTGGTCACTGAATACCAAGCACAAATTCTGGAAAATGAGCAAGGTAAGCGTTTTATTGGTGAATTTCCAGAAGACGTTAACAGTCCTATTCAATATGGGGTTGGTGTAAAAGCCCATGCAGTTTACCTATCCCAATATCAATTACTCCCTTACAACCGCATTGAAGAATATTTTTGTGATCAACTCGGTATTCCAATCAGTGCGGGTAGTTTATTTAACTTTAATGAACAAGCAGCGGCCTTGGTAAAGTCCTCCGGCGCAGAAGCCGCGCTCAAGAAAGCCCTGAAAACGACTTATCAAGCCTTACACGTTGATGAAACGGGGATTAATATAGGTGGTAAACGACGATGGCTTCATGGTGCATCAACGACGTGGTGGACGTATTTTTACCCGCATGAGAAAAGAGGGAAAATAGCGATGGATGACGCCGATATTTTACCTCACTTTACTGGGGTACTATGCCACGACCACTGGAAACCGTATTATCAATATACACAGTGCCAACATGCCTTGTGTAATGCACATCATATCCGAGAGTTAGAAAGGGCATGGGAGCAAGACGGTATGCAATGGGCAAAGGATTTGCAAACCCTACTGACTGAAATCAATAAACATCAAATAGATAACCCCGAGCTAGATGCAGACACAAAAGCTCACTATATAGAGAAATATCAACAAATATTGGCTCAAGGTGACATTAAATGCCCTCCACCGGATAGAAACAGCCGAGTAAAAGGCCAGCGAGGCAGATTGAAACGAACAAAGTCTAGAGCGTTGTTAGAGCGGTTAAGAGATTATCAAGATGATGTCTTACGGTTCATGACGGAAACAGCGGTGCCTTTTAGCAACAACCAAGGTGAGAATGATATTAGGATGACCAAGGTTCATCAAAAGATATCTGGGTGCTTCAGAAGCATGCAAGGTGCAGAGATGTTTTGTTTAATCAGAAGCTACCTCTCGACTTGCAGAAAACAGCATGTATCAGCAAGCCTAGCCCTTGAATTACTCTTCAAAAATCAGTTACCTGATATATTTATTGAAAATGTGGCTGAATAGTTACAAATAAACTTTGTTATTTTGAGTGCCAATTACATAGCTATAATAATCGCTTTCAAGCGCATTTTTATCCGCAACTTCGACTTCAACATAATATGCTGACTCTAATTGTCCTGCGACTTCAAAAAATACTTTCTTCGCGCGGGGTTCACCTAATATAATTTTAGAATTATCAACTGATGTGGCCTGATATTTAGCATATCCACCTTCTTCGCCAATCTTACGAAGCGATGCATTAATACCAGCCAATTCCAAAAGTGCAGATTTAATGCTTTGCTCAGCATTTACAAAGCCACTCAGAGCCGCAAATGATTTTTCAGCTGACGACGTATCCGCAAAATAGCCAGAGCCAGCCACAAGGTTAAACTCTTTATCCATTATTAAGTTGAATTCACGATTAAAAACATCAATACCATGAACCTGCTGTTTATACTTTGCGACTATTGAACCTCGCTTTTGCTCATGCAAATCAGTCATTACTGCTGATGATATTGTGCTTTTCTGACTGCTAATACCGGTTAGAGATTCTAAATAAAGATCCGCTGCATATTGGTTTCGTTTTGCAGGCTCAATAAGCGACATATTTGGCGCCTTTTGCCCCACCGCTTGCCATAAAAATGTGGCTTTACCCAATTGTTTGTCATAAATAGAACGATGACCAGATACTGTCGTTCGCTCAGCTAGTGCGCGTTGCTGCATTGCCGCTGGTGCTATTGCTTGAGTTTGAGAGTTTGCAGTTACATCAAAGTATTGCGCTGATTCAGCTGCGGTTAGTTGTCCTGCAGATAAAGTAGCTGCAACAATTGTTGCTACTGCGGTTAGTTTGAAATTAGACATAAAACACCCTGTTTATATTTTGTAATTTTTGTTTAATAAATGTATTTTAAATGTAGTACCAAATGACAGTAACAATAAGTCGTGTAAAAAAAAGCTAAAAACTCTATCTTGTATAATAAAAAGCTAAAAACTCTATCTTGTATAATAAAAAGGTAAAAATATGAAACCGCCGTATTTAATAATTGCATTGATATTAACTGCTTCAGGCACTTTGACTGCCTGTAATAAAAGTAACGAACCAGCTTCTCCAGCAGTACAACAGTCTCGGTCTCAAACTCCAACACAGGTCAGCATAAAAAATAAAACGACAGTAGAAGATGTTAGCCAAAAAATTCATCTGCAAAAAAATAGCATTATGTCATCAGGCGATAAATTGATTTTTAACTCAGAGGTATTGAAAAAGGGGGATATTGTTTTTAACCAAACGATGCAACAAAAAGGGGTCGTTACAGGAACACTTGTTCTTACGCTTGCATCTGATTTTGTACCAGAGGATTTAGCCAACAACTTTAATTTAATACGCTCGACTGCGCATAACTATATGTTACTAGTCACTCAAGACGATAATATAAAAGCCGTTGCTAAATCATTAAGTGCTTATTCTGATGTAAAAAATGTCGAAGTATCCGTAAATTACTCACCTATAGAAACCCAATTTTAAATGCTGATGGTTCTATAAGTAGTTAATTTTTGTCAGCTATCACACAGCAGTTTCGGCCGTGCTTTTTAGCGTAATAAAGTGCTTTATCCGCATATTTGTACACCTGGTCTATATCGTTACTGTGCTCAGGCCAGGTTGCAATACCTATAGAAATAGTAATAAATCCAATAATATCCATGTTTGTTGAGGCAACGGTTGTTCGTAGTCGTTCCGCTATTTTAAAAGCACTTTCGCTGTCTTCATTTGGTAATATAATTACAAACTCTTCACCACCAATACGCGCTACAACATCATCCTTTCTGGATAGTTTTTTTATAATATCGGTGAGTGTTTTTAGTGCTTCATCACCTTTATCGTGGCCAAAGGTATCATTTACACGCTTGAAAAAATCGATATCAATTTCCAATATTGCTAATGGAATTTGCTTAAGCATAAGTTGCTTAAGTAATCCATTTAAACTTCTGCGGTTATGCGCCCCTGTAAGTGGGTCTGTTTGTGCATCATGGCGTAATTGGCCTATTTGAGTGTGTAAAATACTCACACCTTTTAACATGGCAAGCTTTAACCTCTGGCTTTCGAAATATCATGCTTTTATATTCTCAAAGTTTTCAAAACTAGCAGGGTTATCAAGTGTATTTACATTGTTTGCGAGTTGTTTAAGCGGCCTAGAAATAAAATGAGCAAAAAAGCCTATAAGTATAAAAGTAATAACCGCCATTGGTAACGTACGTTTGATAACTTCTATAATCAATGTATCAAGTGAGGCTAAGGTATTTTCAACTGGACGTTGCGCAATAACTCCCCAATGTGCTTTTTTTACTGGGGCGTAGCCTGCTAGCATCTCTATATTTTGGCTGCTTTTAACATTCGCAATCCCCCCTTTTCCATTAATAACATCATCTATAATTGCGTTATTATTTACATAAGTGCCGATACGAATATGATCCGGATGATAGAGTATGCGTTTATAAGAATCAACCACATATATATGTGTCCCTTCATCGTAATAATGATGATCCAGTAAATCATTCAAAATGCTGCGTTCTTTTAAACCTAAATTCGGATAATAAGTGCAATTTCTCAGATTAGATGGCCAGCTGTTATAATTCGGCCATTCTCTCGCCAAAGGAAATTGCTTTAATGAAATATAAACAGCTGACACAAGCAGAAAGATACCAGATTTACGCGTTAATAAAAGCAGGAAATAACCAAAAACAGATAGCTGATGAACTCACTCGTTCACCGTCATCTATCTCTAGAGAGTTAAAACGCAATAAAGGGCTTAAAGGCTATCGACCTAACCAAGCCAATAATTTTGCAGAGCAAAGACGCAAGTCATCTTTCAAAGCAAGTAAGTTAACAGATGATGTTACTGACTGGATTAATAAATTGTTGGTTGACGGACTTTCGCCAGAGCAGGTGGCAGGCCGCTTAGCTTTAGAGAAAAAGGTCGTTTTGCATCATGAAACGATTTATCAATATATTTACAGAGACAAGGCTCGTGGTGGTGAACTACATAAGACACTCACTCGTGCATGTAAAAAGTATAAAAAACGCTATGGAAGCTACGATAAACGTGGACAGATAGTTAATCGAGTCAGTATTGATGAACGCCCAAGTATTGTGGATTCAAAGTCTAGGATTGGTGATTGGGAGGGCGATACAGTGATAGGCAAAGGGCGTAAAAATGCCCTTGTTACAATGGTTGAACGTAAAACGTTATATACAGTCGTTCACAGAATTGAAAGCAAGCATGCGAAAATAACAGCCGATGCGCTGATCAAGTGTATGACACCCTATAAAGGTAAGGTTATTACCGTGACTTTAGATAATGGAAAAGAGTTTGCTCACCATGAGCATATTGCACAAAAATTAGAAGCGGATGTGTATTTCGCTCACCCATATTCATCATGGGAGCGGGGCATAAATGAGAATACCAACGGCTTACTTAGACGCTTCTTCCCCAAGGGAACTGACTTTATGTCGCTAAGTGAAGCAGAAATACAGGCGGCAGTTGATAAGCTCAACCATCGGCCAAGAAAAACAAGAGGGTATAAAACCCCTCATGAGTTATTTACGGGGCAATCAGAAGTTCTGGTGGCTGCATAATGATTGCACTTAATACTTGAATTCAAGAAATAAAGAGATCCACCAAGATAGCCTAAATAATTCCCTGCATTGTCAAATAACGGATGGGAAATAAAAATTATCAAATTACCTGCGGCTGACATGTAAGGTTTACTAATGAGCGGGCGCTTTTCTTTCAATGCTTGTATTGCGCCTGGAGAGGAAATTGTTTGCTCCATTATTTGCGGTAAAACAGGAGACGTTGCTGCAATAATACCGTTCTTATTTATCACAACAGAATTAAAACTATTTGTTTGTAAATTTAATCTGGTTACTTCTTCTTTCAATAATTTTTCATTATTTATTTCTTGCTCTATTATTTTTGCTGAATAAGTAAGTTGCTGCATTGCAGATTCTAAAAAATTATCGGTTGCCGAAGCCAACTTATTTGCATAAGCATAGTTACTTTTTAGTGTGTAATTCATTAACTGTTCTTTTTGCACTTGATAAGTAGAATGAAAACTACTTACTAGAGTGCTCAACGAAGCAGAAAATGCTAAAAGCAGAATGAGTAACCTTAGATTAAGTGCAGGTAGTAATTTGTACAGCAAATGTATATCGTCCACAGTACAAGGCTGTTAAAGCTTGCACTTATTATTGTATATAAAGCCTACAATTATACCCTCTTGAAAGCTTATAATCTAATGTTTAAAAAGACAGAAAAATATATGTAACTACTGATTTTCATTAAATTTAACGATATAAATTTTATCTATTCGTTACAATACGTTAATGGCTTTAGTAAAGAAAAACCATGTTTTGCAGTTGCACTAAAAAGTAGATAAGCTACATACACTTATCTATTTTATTTAGCTTTGGAGTGTATTTTGCTAAATAAGTATATTGTGTCGTCTATCGTTTTTTTATCTGGGTGCTTCATGCCAATACAATCCTCGTTCGCACAACCTGTACTTTCTCTTGAACAACAGCTTGGCCAAAAGCTCATGCTTGATTTTCGCTATTTTTGCGAACAAGGTACGAGTAAACAATGCAGAACACCATTAACTCAATTACCAGACAAGCTTGCACACGTAATTGCAAAGCATAACATTGGGGGAGTTATCTTGTTTTCTGAAAATACCCAATCAATAGAGCAAACTATTACACTGAATGCTCAACTGCAAAATGCAGCAAGTAAATCGAGTAGTAAACTACCGTTATTTATATCCTTAGATCAAGAAGGTGGACGAGTAGCCAGGTTACCGCGTGATCTAGCTACTTCATTTACTGGCAACATGTCGATTGGTGCAACATATAAAAAACACGGAACAAGCTTCGCTACAAAAACGGCAACGGTTATTGCTAAAGAGCTAAGTTCTCTGGGTATTAATGTAAATTACGCGCCCACTATCGATGTAAATATGAACCCAGATAATCCGGTAATAAACGTACGCTCTTTTGGAGAAGACCCTGTTTTAGTTGCCAAGCTTGGTGCTGAACAAGTTGCAGGATTTGAAAGCAATGGGGTTATTACGTCGTTAAAGCATTATCCTGGGCACGGCGATACCAGCGTCGATAGTCACACTGGTTTACCTATGGTAAGTCATGAAAAAGAAGTTATTTACGCTCAAGATTTAGCACCATTTAAATACATTATTGCAAAGCAAAATCCCGGTATGGTCATGACGGCGCATATTCAGTATCCTGCGCTCGATAGTACAACGTTTGTAAGTGTTGATGGAAAAACAATGATAAAACCTGCAACGATGTCTCGTAAAATAGTAACCGACATTTTACGAGGAGAACTAAATTACCAAGGTGTTGTAATAACTGATGCGCTTGACATGGCTGGTATTAGCCATTTTTTTACACCCACTCAAGCGGTAATTAATACATTTTTAGCTGGTGTTGATATTGCACTAATGCCAATTGAAATTAGAACGCCAGACGATTTAATAACGTTGGATGAACTTATAAAATCACTTGCCGCAGCTGTTAAATCAGGGCAACTTGATGAGCAAGAAATAGCTAAATCAGCACAGCGTATAATATCACTTAAAAATAAGTTTAGATTAAACACTTATTTGGACCCTATCAGCGCACTTATAAATGCAAAACAAACAATTGGCAGTGCAGCACATCGTGAAATAGAAGCGCAACTAGCTTTGGAGGCTATAACGCTAGTTAAAAATAATCAAAACACTTTACCGCTTAGCCTTAAAACAGATCAGCATATTCATATTATTATGCCTGACACACGTAAGTGTATGGCAATGCAACAAGCCATTGAAGCTATAAGCACTCAAGTTCTTAACTATACTTGTAGCAGCCTGCAAGGTTTTAATCCGCAGCAAGCACATATCGATATAACCACTGCCGATATAATAATTGCAGGTAACGCGACACCAAACCAAAGTGCGGTAGAAATTGGCGGCATGGATGATTTAAAAGACGACGCTAATTTTGCACTCAATAATGCACAGCAGCCAAAAGCACTTAAATCATTACTCCGTTTTGCTAAAGCCAATAATAAAAATACCGTATTTATAAGCTTAAGAGCCCCTTACGATATTGCTAAATTTGGCAACTATGCACAAGCTGTACTTGCATCCTACGCATATAATATTGATGTCGATAAAAACGATGTTGTGTCTGGCCCTGCTTTTACCGCGCTTGCAAAAGTACTACTTGGGCAGTCACCCGCCAATGGTGTATTACCTGTCACTATAAAGCAGCAAAAGGCGCACTAATATGAAAATTAACTGTGATTTAGGCGAAAGCTTTGGCGCATGGAAAATGGGCCTTGATAGCAGCGTAATGCCACATATTGATATGGCTAACATTGCCTGTGGTTTTCATGCCGGCGATGCCGATGTAATGGCAAGTACGCTCACACTTGCCAAACAACATAACGTACAAGTTGGCGCTCACCCGAGCTACCCAGATCTGCAAGGTTTTGGTAGGCGCTCAATGAATCTTAGTGCAAACGAGCTAATAAACTGCCTGCATTATCAAATTGCAGCGGTTGAAGGTATGGCAAAAGTGCAGGGGTTAACACTTAGCTACGTAAAGCCACATGGTGCGCTTTATAACGACATGATGGCTGATGAAACAATATTAAACACTGTCATGCATACCATTGCCATCTACCCAACCCCATTAAAGCTCATGCTACTTGCAACGGCTAAAGCACAAAGCCATCAGCAACTTGCCAAAACATACCAATTAACATTAATTTTAGAAGCCTTCGCGGACCGTCAATATACCGATGCAGGACTGTTAGTGTCGCGGAATATTCTTGGTAGCGTGCATAATAAATCGGCACTGATTGCGCAAGTAAAACAACTGTTAACTACAGGCTGTGTAACAACTCAATCGGGAGAGGTATTACCTTTACATGCTGATAGTTTATGTGTGCATAGCGATAACGAAGCAAGCATTGCCCTTATTCAGGAGATCAAAGCTCTATGCCAAACTTGTTAAACACTCAAAAACTAAGTAACCTGAACTGTGGTTAAGGGATTTACTACGTATTGAATCACGGTGATATTTAACTTTATTTTCTCTAGCCAGAGGTTCTCAGTGAAAACAAGGCGAATTTACGCGTCAATAGCTACTCGATATAGATTTATTATCCAGAGTTCAGGTTAATTAATCATGCATATTGTACATTACGCAATGAGCTTAAGCTCAGCACTGGTCATAAACTTTACTTTATTTATTATATTTTTAACGTACTATTAAAGCGCTACTCTTAATTTTAGGAAAAATGCAAATAGCATATGGAACTTTCCCCTTATACTCAGTTTACACCCTACCTTAGCCACAGCACTTTTTGTTGTAAATTTGATAGTAACCACTTTATTGATAGTAACTTTTCGAGTTATCATATTTTTTCACCGCTGCAACTTCAAAAAGCAGTCACAAAACGAAAGGCCGAGTATTTGGCTGGCCGATTTTGTGCGAAAAAAGTACTAAACGCACTCGGTATTTCCTCTTTTGATATTCTTTCTGGCAATGATCGCGCGCCGATATGGCCTGATAAAGTTATCGGTAGTATTACTCATACTCAAGGGATTGCAATGGCAATGGCCTCTCAGCGCACAGATATCGCTGGCATTGGTATTGATATCGAACAGCTAATGAGCGCAAAACAAGAGCGAGAGCTACAAGAACAAATTTTACACCCTAATGACTATCCTCAGTTTAGATTGTTCGCAGAGCAGGTATCACACCCGTTAACCATTATCTTCTCAGCAAAAGAAAGTATTTTTAAAGCTTTGTACGCAAGTGTGAAACAATTTTTTGGCTTTGAAGCGGCTACGCTCATTGCCTTTAATGAACAACAACTGCAATTTAAAATAACCCAAGCACTTTCACCACAAGTGCCTAAAGACACTTACTTAACCGTATTTTACCAATGTGACAAAAATATAGTGCTCACAGAGTGCGAATTCAAAAGTTCCTAGCTATACCAACCTGCATAAATCTTTGAGCAATTTAACGAATTAAATTGCACTATACGTCGTTAAAATTTTTATTTGAAACAACTAGATAAAAAATTTGTCTAGGACCTGTTTATCTTTTGAGGTTAAATTTGCAGCTGTATGCTTGGTATTTAGGCAAGGCAGAGCCTATGTAGTGTGGTTATTCCCCATAAATAGGCGATAACGTTGAATAAATGCCAAACATGCGCTGCCAGTAGGGTAACGCAGGAGCCGTTACCGAGCCTACAAACCTCACGCCGCGATTAAATAGCCACTACATTGAAATAACAGCCAAACCACCTCTCTACTGATTAACAATTAAGTTAAAAATACAACATTAATTAACTTTAGTGTTGTATTTTAATACAACCAAATGTAGTATTAATAACAATTATCATTTACATTTACAAAAGGGAATACCTGTGAAATTTAAGGATGTTTTAATCCCACTCGCAGCACTTACATCTGCTACAGCTTTAGCTAATTCTGATAGCAATGACGCAGTGGATCAAATGACCGTTATTGAAGTTACTGGAGAGTTATTATCAAGAAGTCTACTACAAAGTGGTAATAGCGTTGTTGTTTTCGATAGTAAAGAACTTGAAAGTCGCCCTGAATTAAGAACAGTAAGAGACGTATTAAGCGAAATTCCAAACATCACAATGGTCACTGGTACTGGTAAAGCTCCAACAGTAAGGGGTATTGATGGTACTGGAGCCGCAGAAAACGCGAATGCATTTTTTGCAGGCAGCAGAGCACGCTTAAACTGGCAAATTGATGGTCGTTCAGCTACTTATAACGAAATAGTTTTTGGCGATTTAGGTATTTGGGACCTTGAACAAATTGAAGTTCTCAGAGGGCCACAAAGTACTTTAGCTGGGCGTAATGCAATAGCAGGTACAATACGCGTAGAAACACAAGATCCGACGTTTGAACAAGAGTTCACAATTCGTGCTGAAGGCGGGAATTTAGACCAAAAACGACTTTCAGCTATTTATAATCAACCTCTTTCGGAGCAGTTTTCCTTACGAATTGCAGCAGATCAATTTGAGCGTCGTTCATCTGTTGATTATGAACCTTACCCTGGTGTTAAAGACCCAGCTGACATGGAAGGCCGTGCAATTAGAGGGAAATTACTTTATGAGGGCGATGACAAATACGGTACACGCGTTGTTGTCACACTAACCGATAACAAATACAGTGGTCCAAATGGTGAAATCATTGATTATCCATTTGATCAGCGTCGTTCTAACTTTCCGCAACAACCCGTTCATGTTACGCATACTAAAAGCTTAGGCATTGAATACAGCGCATCATTAACTCAACAACTACAGCTAGAAGTAACGGCTTCAGCAACAGACTTTAATTTTGAACGTAAATCTACGCCAGATGGGTCAAAAGCGAATGTTGATAACAAAGAGTTTGTGATAGAACCTCGTTTACGCTATCAAGGTGATAACGGCGAACAATGGGTTATTGGTAGTCGCTACTATACTTCAAAACAAGATGATTGGATCCAATTCATTGTAAAACAAAGCTTTACTGATGATTCAGATAATTTTGCAATCTACTCTGAAGGTGCCTTCCCATTTAGTGACAAGTTTGAGCTAACGGCAGGTTTACGCTACGAAAAAGAAAACCGCAAACGTGAAGGCGGGGATCCTGATAGAGCGATTGCAAAAATAGAATCCGATAACGACTACAGTGCATTATTACCTAAGCTTGGGCTCAGCTACCAAGTAAGTGATACGCATATTGTCGGTTTACAATTATCTCGCGGGTATAATGCAGGAGGCGGCGGCATTTCCTTTGGCACACCAATTGTTAACTATGAATATGATGAAGAGTACGTAAACTCTTTAGAAATCTATGGTCGTCAGCAATGGGCTAATAACAGTATAAGCACATCTCAAAACCTGTTTTATTCGCAATATACAGACATGCAACTACCTTTTGATTTAACACCTGAAAACTCACGTGATGAAGCTTATGTAGTTAGAAATGCAAACGAAGTAACTACTATTGGTTTTGAATTTAATGCCGATTGGCAGATTAATGATCAGTTCAATCTTTATGGTGGTTTTGCACTGTTAGATTCTGAGATCACTGATTATCCAAACTCAGGCCTAGAAGGGAACTCATTATTTACGGTTCCTTCTGCTTCTATGAAATTAGGTACCACATGGCAATCAAATAATTGGGTTGTTAACGTTAGCGGCCAGTACACTGATGGTTGGTATACCAGTATTTCAAACGATGAAGGCGGTAAAACAGACGCTTTTGCGACCTTTGATACAAGTTTGAACTACGTTATCTCTGAGCAAGCTAAAGTGTATCTTTCAGTACGTAATATTTTTGATGAAGATGCTCCTGTTGCATTGTATCCAGGTACAGCACCTGCTGATAGCAATGAACCTGATACTAACTTTGATACAGCAGTATTGACCCAACCAAGAACGATTAGTGCGGGCATACAGTATACATTCTAATCAATCAGATTTTCCCACGGCAAAGCTAAATCATTTGCCGTGGGGAAAATCTATAAAAGCAATAATAAAGGTTATTAAGTATGACAACAATTAAATACGATAGCAGCCTCTGGCCATTAGCTGTAACAGTTGCAAAGGGGGAGTGCACGCTAGCAATGCACTTAGACTCTTTAATATCATGGGATCGTTGGTTTGATAGAGCTGAAGCATTTATTGTAGTGCGTGTTTATACAGATGAAGCATCCTTACAACACCCTAAAGGGGCAGGTCCTGCAACACAAGAATGGCTTAAAGATGGTGCGGCAGATAAAATGCAACAACTTGTTCAAGCGATGCTTATCGTTGTTCCTGAGGAGCAATATCAAAAATTGCAGAATATGAGCGTTCAAAAAGCCTTTGGTATACCTGGAGCCGTATTTAAATCACTTGATGATGCTGCAACATGGCTACAGGCATCAGCCAAAGAGATAGCGATACCTGAAAACATTGAATTACAAGATGTAGCTACACTTGTCCACTCTCATTGCGGTAATACCAATTAGCTTAATTAAGTGATCTATTTTGAGGTAAGAAAATCGTGTCGATAACAAGGCAACAAAGAGTTAATCGTCCCTAGAAAAAACTCAAAGGGAAGCGCATATTTGGTCTTTATGCTGCATTATCGCCTATTTATGGGCAGTAACCACACTACATAGGCTCTGCCTTACCTAAAAACCAAACAGGCCGCTGTAAATTCAACCACCAAAATTCAACACGCCCTAGGGCCTGTTGACCTTTCAGGATTAAAATTTGTTCAATCTAGGGGCTATTTAATCGCGGCGCGAGGTTTGTGACCTAGTGGGCTAAGTAAAAACCGAGCAACAAAGAGTTAATCGTCCCTAGAAAGAACCCAAAGGGCAGCGCATGTTTGGCATTTATGCTGCGTTATCGCCTATTTATGGGGAATAAACACACTACATAGGCTCTGCCTTGCCTAAATACCAAACATACTGCTGCAAATTTAACCTCGAAAGATAAACAGGCCCTAGTTACCCCTTTATAAAAACACTCAATAATATGTAATCGATACAACTTAAATTCATATCTTTGTGAGTGTTTTTTTCGCCACCATAATGTGGGGAAGTATATCTTCAATGTCTGTTTGCAGCTTTGCATTAATATTATAAACATTACTTAAATGGCGCTGTGTTAGTACCTCTTCAGGCGAGCCATGAGCAACAACTTTTCCTTTATTAAGCATGTAAATTCGATCTGCAAAGCTCGCAGCAAGTGATAAATCATGAAGAACAGCAACAACTCCCGCGCCTTGTTTTGCCGTTGTAACGGCTTGGTTCATAACTTCATATTGATGATATAAATCTAAGCTAGCAGTTGGCTCATCAATTAATAAATAAGCATTTTTTTGCTGAGTTAAACTTGGCTGTAATTGGCACAATACACGCGCTAATTGAGTACGTTGCTTTTCACCACCAGAAAGCTGAGTAAAGCATTGCTGTGCTAGGTGAGTAATCCCTACGGCTTTCATTGCATCATTAGAGAACTGTTTCAAAGTAGCCTGCGTGCACTGTTCTTGATGACTAAAATGCGCCATATCAACAACTTCATTAACGGTGAAAGGAAAATCTAACTCGTAGCTCTGGGTTAATACCGCCCTTAATTTAGCAAGCTCTAGCAAACTATACTCATTTAACTCTCGTTGATTAATATTTACCGTTCCGCCACTTAACGGCAAATCTCCTGATAATGCTTTCATTAATGATGATTTACCTGCACCATTGGGACCAATGATAACTACAATTTCATTTGGTTTTACATAAAAATCAATATTATCCAGCAACGTTTTATGTTTAATTTTTACGCTAAGTTGGTTGCCAATTAACATAGTTCACTTTGCTCCTTGGTAAGTTTTTAACAGCATAATCAAAAAGAATGGACCGCCAATAGCACTGGTTATTAGACCAATGGGGACTTCTGCTGGTAACATTATGGTACGGGCAAATAAATCAGCAAGGCTAAGCATTAATGCTCCCCCTAACATACAAGCTGGTAATAAATAACGGTGATCTGGGCCTAATATTAAGCGCATAATATGCGGCACTATTAAGCCAACAAAACCAATAACGCCCGTAATTGCTACGGCTGCTGCAGTGCAAAGTGCCGTATATATAAAAACCTGCTTTTTCAATTTAGTCACATTAATGCCGACATGCTTCGCTTGAGCCTCTCCTAATAAATACACGTTAAGAGGTTTAGATAAACGTAATAAACCAATACAACAACCAATAATAATACCGAGTGTTGGCATTATCATCGCAAGGTGATTCCCCGCCAAAGAGCCCATACTCCAAAATGTTAAATCACGCAATTGTTGCTCATTACTTACCAGTGTTAAGATACCGATAATAGCGTTTACAATCGCATTTACGGCAATCCCTGCCAGTAGTAGGCTAACGATAGTAAAACGCCCATTTTGCGCGCCCAACCGATAGATAAACATGCATACCGCAATACAACTCAAAAATGCCCCTACAGGCACCGCATAGTAGCCTAAGTTGTCGCTAAAATTAGCAAACAAGCTTGTTCCTAATACAATAGTTGCTACTGCACCTAACGCTGCACCACTGGCAATGCCAATCAAGCCAGGATCTGCTAATGGATTTCTAAATAAAGCTTGCATTGCAGCACCGCAGGTTGCTAAACCAGCTCCAACAACCATCGAAAGTAGAATACGAGGAAGGCGGATCTGCCAAATTATAGCGTGCTTAAGCTGATCATCTACCGGCTGGGTTAGCATAAGCATCGTCTCGCGCAGCGTTATCACGACCCCTCCCTGACTTAGGGCAATAAAAAATACCAATATACAAATAATAAACAAAACAGGAATAGATAAAACCCGTATCCGTTGTTGCGCTAATAACCTATTTCCTAACGCCAGCATAACTATCGCTCGTCCTGTTGTTTTGTGCTGTTTTCAGCTAATTTTAAAAATCTATATTGATAGCCATCCGGCAAGCGTGTTTTAGGATAAAATGCATGCGCTAGTTCTACCGCGGCTTGAGGCGTTCTAGGCCCCATACTTAACAAATAGAGCGCATCAAAATTGTAAATACGTCCATTTTTTATCGCATTTGAATATTTAAAAACAGATAATATTTCAGCGCTTGGTTGCTGGTCATTGGCGCCAATTCCCATACTAATAATCACATCAGGATTTAGTGCCAATGCAGCCTCGCTTGAAATCGTCTGCCAGTTAACCATTGTTTGAGCCATCATATTCACTCCACCGGCAATAGTTACCAACTCATCAGCAGTCGTCTCTGCCCCTGCAACCATAAGTTTACTACTGCGGATAACCAAAACCTTAGGTTTAGTACTTGTTTGCTCTAAAATATATGACAAGGCATTGCGGTCCGCTTGCAAAGAGTCTGCGAGCATATTGCCCTTACTCACAACATTTAATTGTTTGGCTATTTGCTCTACTTTATTTTCAATACGCCAAAAGTTGTCGTTTTCATGCAAGATAACCAAGTTAGCGCCAGTGAGCTTTAATTGCTCAACCATTTTTTTAGGACCAATATCTGATTCAGCGAGGATAAGATCTGGATTTAATGACAACACACCTTCAACGCTTATTTTGCGAACATAGCCAATTTGTGGCTTCTGAGTTGCAGCGGCTGGATAAACACTGGTGCTATCAACGCCAACAATGCGTTGTTGTTCACCAAGGGCGTAAATAACTTCTGTTATTGAGCCCCCTGCAACCACTATTCGCTTTGGATTAACAGGCTGCGGACTTGCATGTACATAGCTATTAGCAAGTAAAGTAACAAACATAATAAATAAAATAGATAAGGGTTTCATTGATGTTAAATTTAATTTGAAAACAAAAATACTAACAGTTTTCATTTGCAACTTGTAGTTTTTATTATGATTGTTTTAATGACCTATAAAATTTAGTTTAGCCTCTTAGGTAATAAGGTATGTTAGCTTTTCAGAGTTAAATTATTTCAATTTAAAGGCTATTTAACCTGAGCTCTGGTTACTTAGTAACTTTTTAAACACCGTAAAATAGATATTTGTTAACTTTCCAAGCTCACTAATATGAACTCGTTCATTTTCTTGATGGATAGTGCCGTTAGTTAAACCAAGTTCAACTACTTGCGGACAAATATCGCTAAAAAAACGGCCATCAGAAGTTCCTCCTGCAGTTGAGGTTTGAGGAAGCAAACCAGTACATTGATTAATGGCTGTTTTACACTCTTTTATTAGCGAAAGTTTATTTTTACTATTCTCTGCAGAGTAATAAGGGTTGCAAGCATGCGATGTTGTTAGTGAGAAATCATTAGTAGTTCGCGTTACAATATGAGTGACTAAATGAATTAGATCATCTTCACTGCAAGCCGTGGTATAACGAATATTTAAATTAATTATTACAGCGTCAGGTATGACATTATCGCTGCACAGGCCTGAGTCGATATGAGTGACTTGCATTGTTGTACCAAGCTGATTGCTATCTCTATTATCCCAATCAAATTTCATTAAATCTTTTACAATGCTACAGGCATGATGGATAGCATTAATGCCTTGAGTCGGATAAGCAACGTGCGCACTTTTTCCATTAACTTGAATGGCAAAACTCAACGCCCCTCTGCGTCCAATTTTTAGCATGTCACCGCACTGCTTTATTGATGTCGGTTCTCCAACAATACAATAATCCAAGTCCTGTTTTGCATCTTTAAAGTGTTTTACAATTTCACATGAGCCGAATAAAGCATCGCCCTCTTCATCGCTGGTAATTAAAAACCATAGTCGCCCAACAAAGCTCCCTTCGAGTACTAGCATCTCAGCTGCAACTAAGGCTGCGGCAATACCGCCTTTCATATCTGCGATACCTCGACCGATCAGGTAATCATTTTTAATTTTACCTGCAAAAGGTGGGGCTTGCCATTTATTAAGATTACCTGCGGGCACAACATCCGTGTGCCCACAAAAACCTAAATCGGGTCCATCACCATTAGATATAACAGCAATTAGGTTACTCACCCCATGACTTTCAAATGTATCGATTTTTGCTCCCAGCATTGATAATTTTTTTGCAATCCATGCTTGGCAACCTGCGTCATCAGGTGTTACCGATTCAAATTGCAGTAATTCACGTGCATACTCAATTACTCGACTTTGGTATTCGCTCTTTAACTCAGCCGTTAAAGTAAATTGTTCATCGATGATAAGGCTCACCTCATAATTAAATAAAGGGTATTGAGGGAGTTTGTTTCATCAACAAGTTAAACAACAAACTCCCAGTAATAACTAATACTTTAAACGCACTACCAATCCACTATTAGCCACAATCAACATCATTAGCTTGCTTATATTCAGCAGCCAGCCATTGCGGTACATCCTCTGGTGGTGATTGCGCATCATTAATTTAATTCACACTGTTTGTATTGCTTGATGTTGCTTATTAAGCTCAAGGTGAATTTGTGCAGATAATTTTTTACGAGCAATTTTACCTATAACGGTTAATGGGATATGTTCAACGTACGCCACTGTATCTGGCAACATATAGCGTGCAACACCTTGTGCCGCTAAGTATTGCCTTACGTCTTTGAGTGCTAAGTTAGGCGAATTTGGGTCTTGCGAAACAATAACTGCGCATGTTCGCTCACCGAGTTGTTCGCAAGGTAGTCCCACAACAGCAACATCTTTTATGCCATGATGACAAGCTAAATGAGCTTCTAATGTTTCAACAGAAATAGTCTCTCCACCTCGGCGAAGAACCTCTTGGATTCGGCCTTCAACAATAAGGTGACCACTGCTTAGCCGCCTTACCTGATCCCCAGTACGGTAATAACCTTCAGTAGTAAATGATTTTTGATTGGCCTGCTCGTCTTTATAATAACCACGGATTGTATATGGACCTCTGGTCAACAGCTCGCCACACTTTCCCTTGGCAACATCCTGGCCTTGTTCGTCCACCACCCTAACTTCATCCAAATCAGATAATGGACGTCCTTGAGTCTTGAGTTTTAAAACACTAGGATCTGAATTACGAGTGAAATTAAGAAGTCCTTCAGCCATGCCAAACACTTGTTGTAAATTACAATTAAGTTCATTACCGATTCTGCGAGCTGTAGCTTCATCAAGTTTAGCACCGCCAACTTGTAATAAATCAAGACATGCCGCTGGAGGTGTTACTAATGCAGCATAATTAAGCCAAGTTTTCACTAAAGTCGGCACTAACGCTGTCACCGTAACCCCTGCTTTTTCAATATACTCAAATGCAATTTCAGGACTCGGCACTGGACACATAACGACACCAGCTCCCACTTCAATCGCACCTAAAATACCTGGGCAAGCTAATGGAAAATTATGCGCCGCTGGTAATGCTACAAGATAGCGGTCTTGTGAACTCAATTCACACAGCTTAGCACTGGCTTTTATATTGTAGAGGTAATCTCTATGTGTTCTTGGAATTAACTTCGGTATTCCTGTTGTACCGCCTGAGCATAATAATAAAGCCATTTCAGCAGGTTCCGCTGCGAGACCAGGAAACTCAAGTGCTGTCATTTGAGCTTCAGTTGCTTTAGTAAACCCTAGTAAAGATAATATTGACGAATGCGGTTTTAAATCTAGGCCATCCACAACAACATGTTTAAGTGTTGGGACTGTATTAAGTAGCTCATTGGCAAATGCATGACAATCAAAGCTAATCGATTGTTCACTAACAAACCAAGCACGTGCTTGTGTTAATTTCACAAAATGCAAAATTTCACGTTGTCCATGTCCAGGTAACGCCATGACAGGAATAACGCCAAGCTGGAGTAAAGCGAAAAAGGTTAATACAAATGCATTATTATTACCCATTTGCATCACCACTTTATCACCCCGTCCAAGACCAATACTGTGGCAATGCTCTACTATATTATTCACGACAGCGCTTATTTCTTGGCCTGTCATCTGTTGCCATTCACCAGATTGAAGGTCGGGGCCGCTGAGCAAGATAACATCAGCATATTGCTTAAGTTTTGCAGTTAACCAATTTGCAAAGTTTTCATTTTTCCACACCCCCTGCTCTTTGTACTTTCTGCTTATTTCTTCTGGCCAAGCATATAACCCGGCTTCGGTAGGCACAAACTCAGTCACAGTGACCCCTCCATTTCCAATTCAGCACTGAGTGCGTCATCATCTAAATCTAAGATTTCACAATACACTTGAGCAATTTGTAATACTTCTTCAGCATCGCTCGAGTCAGTAATTGAAGCGGCAATGCCTGCAATAGAAGGTGAACTAAATAAGCTTTTCATGTCTATCGAATTGGATCCGAAGATTTCCCTAATTTGCGCGATTAACGAACTTGCTAAAACAGAATCCCCACCCGCAGCAAATAAGTTTTGATGAATATTACTACCATCCCCCCCGATCACTTCATGCCAAATAGAAGCTACCACACGAACTATTGGCATACTTAACAAGGTTTCATCATGTTCCACATTTTTAGTAATTACTGGCTCTTGAGTCTCAGCAACGGCTCTATTTTTGGGTAACGTATCACCAATATGCGTATCCCAATAATCCGGCTCAGTGACGAGGTTCACCACGGTATTACTGAAAAAATTAAACATTGCATCGAGCACACCATCAACAAAAGCATCCTCTCGACAATCCCAGTTAATTAAAATACCACCATCAAGTTCAGTTACTTGCGCATCAAGTAATACCTGTGGCCCTTGAGAAATAATCCAAATAGGATCCCCAAATACTCGGCGCACATTTGCATCAAATAACTCACCTAAATTTAATGCGCTTGTAAATACAACAGGCGCTGTTACTTGCTGCCCACGTGCACGCCCTAAATCTCTTAAAACATGAACTCCACCGTAGTCTGCGCGCGCTGCTCCATCGTGCATACTAGATTGAACATCACGCGCTCGTGTCACAAAAGTTGCAGTCGGGCCAGTATCAACATCGAGGAGTATTGAACTACTAAAGTCGCCTACCACCTCTTTAATATTAGGGCCTGCGAGTGGACGTTGAAATAAAGGAACATTAAGAATAAAACGCGGATCTTTGCTCCATCCAGCCAGAGTTTCTGCCAGCACGGTTGCTAACACCACTGATGGGGTTAATCCATACTGACGACATTGCGCATATAATTGTGCTTTACGCTGCGGATCAATATTAAAATGGCGTCGTGTTGTAATAGGATGCTGCGATGAAGCTGCTTTTAAAGGCAGTAATGGGCCATTGGGTAAAGAAGCTAGCTGTGTTTGCCACCACATTCCTGAGCTTTCTTTTATTGACTCCCAATTATGCTCAATGGCCATTCGGCAATCTTTATAACTCATTGCTAAATCAGCAAGTTCTACATTGGGGTCATCGTATAACAGTGCAAGATCACGCAGTAGCGTGCGATAACTAACGGCGTCTGCAGCTATCATATCAATGTCTAAATGCAGGCGACTGTTACCATTTTCTAATAAGCTTAAAGCGACCGCGAATACTTCTCCTGACTCAATATCTAACATTTGTGATGAATAGGTCGAGCGATACTGCTCTAGTAACTGCTGCGCAACATCAGTAGGTTTATCTCGTAAATCATTAAAGATGACATGTACTGTATTATTACTTGGATTATGTATTTGCTGTCCGCTGGAACATACTTGTAAACGCAACGAGCTATGACGTTGAACAAGTTTCTCTATTGCTAGCGTCAAACGGGCTAAATCTAATGGCTGTGACTTATCATTGATTGCCGACAACTCAAATTCACAATACAGATGCGCTGATACCCCCCCAAGCGGTTGATTAACATCACGTCCTAACCAATAGGCATACTGCATAGGCGCAAGTGAAAAAGGCGCATGAGGAAGTTTCCCGATTTTTATTTTTGGGACCCCAAAGATAGTGTCTTGTGTATTATCAGCGAGGCTGGCAGCCGATACCCTAAGATACTCAACCCATGCCCCCACAAATGGTTTTTTAGCTAAATCTGCAAAGTTAATATCATAACCAGCCGCTCGCCAAGTTGACACTAAGTTCATTAATGTGATCGAATCAAGTCCTGCTTCAATTAGGTTACATTCTGCTGATACAGCGCCAGGCTGTAAATTTAACGTATTACTAACGACAGCAAGTACATCTTCTAATAGCGAGGCTGAATTACTATTTTTATTCATTTGGGTAGTTTCCATTCTTAATGTTTGTCTTTACCAAATCATGTTGTTGACTTGGCGAGGATGTCTTGTTGCTTCAAACGCAGCAGCTCTAGCCGCTGTTGATGCAAAGAAGAAGTACTTTTTTGATTTGCTTGCCACTGCATAAGTAACGCTTTCTCATCCAGTTTTCCATTTACTGTTAGCGGGAATTTTTTAACAAATAGAAAGTCTGAAGGTAAATAGTGAACAGGGAGAAGCTGAGATAGATAATTTCTCAATGTTGCTATTGGCTGTGCGGTAAATGATTCCTCTGTCGCGATTAAAATAGCAATTAAGCCATCTGATAAACCACTGTCGAGGCATGGTTTTGCTATCACGGCTGCTCTTTGTATCTTTGCATGAGATTCTAAAACAACTTCTATTTCACTCGGCTCAATACGAAATCCCCTTACTTTCAATTGCCTGTCTGCGCGACCAAAATAAAAGAGTTGACCATCAATTTGCTTCGCTAAGTCACCCGAACGATACATCCGCTTCCCAGTGTGAAAAGGACTGGCAACAAATCGCATCGCGGTTAGATCAGGGCGATTGATGTAACCGAATGCCACTTGATCTCCTGCTACATAAATTTCACCAATTTCACCATCAGCCACTTTTTCTAAATTCTCATCAAGTAAAAGCACCTCCAAACTAGATAGTCCTTCACCTATTGGACTATTTTCAGTGCCACAAAGTGAATCACTTAGTGTTAGCCATGTTACGTGCACCGTTGTCTCTGTGATCCCGTACATGTTTATCAATTGCAATGTTTCGCAAGGGTAAAGCTGCCACCATTTTTTTACTTTATCCAAATTAAGTGCTTCACCACCAAAGACTACTTTGCGCAAGCATAGTGGTTGCTCACTCATTTTTAGAGCCTTACTTTCTGCGTCAATTAAGGCATAAAATGCTGAAGGCGTTTGATTCAGAATAGTGACCTTTTCTGCTCTCAAATATTGCACTAAGGCGTCTGGTGACCAAATTACACTTTTTGGAATAATCGTTAGCTTGGCTCCTGTGGTCAAAGCTCCCCACACTTCCCACACTGAAAAATCAAAAGCCAGTGAATGAAACAAAGCCCAAACATCAGTATGTGTTGCATCTAATAAAGGCATTGCCGCATTAATTAAGGCCAGAACTTGCTGATGCCCTACAACAACTCCCTTAGGGTTTCCCGTCAACCCTGAAGTAAAAATAATATAAGCGAAAGCACCTGCGGCTCTGTAAACAGGTTTCTCGTGCTCATCTGGAACAAAGTTAAATTGGTCCTCGACAAACAACAAATGACTCATAGCTTTAGTAAGTGAATCGTTACCCCAAAGTGTCTTGCTCAACTCTCGCTGAGTAACAATTGCGCTAGGCTGACTACAAGCAATTATCCAATCGATCCTTTCTTTAGGGTAGTCGGGATCAATCGGCACATAGCACGCTCCAAGTTGCAATATTGCTAACACGTGAATAATTTGCTCACAGTTTCTAGGCAGTATTAAAGCCACGCAGTTTCCTGTACGAACACCACTTGCATAAAGTCGATGTGATGCCAAATCAGCTTTTTGTTTAAGCGCTTTATATGTCAAGGAGCTATGTTCATCACTAACGGCGATGCGATTAGGGTGCATAACGGCTTGTTCAGCAAAGGATTGATACAGGCATGCTGTACCTGCTGGCATCCCTTTGTTAATCTGATCCATATTAATTCCCATCCATCTCTATGAGTGATTTAGGACGTAAATCTGTCCAATTATCATTTAGCCAACTCAAACAAGTATCACGTGTTTGAGGGCCAAAAACCTGCTCCCAACCAGAAGGAATAGTTAATACTTCAGGCCATAACGAATACTGTTTTTCATGATTGATAAGAACTACAAATGCCATTGATTCATCATCGAAAATATTTTCACTCATGATTTAACTCCAAAGAGATTGTTGATAGGGGGTTTAATTCGCTGTTATTAAGTTGCGCAGAATTTGCGGCTTCATGACTGAATTTGTTACAACTATCGACAACTTCTTGCAAATAGAACTCAAAATCAGTTAATAGCTGAACGCTACGTTTTTTGCCCACTGCATGCGGGTCAAAGCTCAAACGGATCTTGGTTGTTGCACCAGGGTAGATAAATAAAGCAGCGGCTTGGCCAACCGAATCTTGCCACTTAACATCCTTCAATCCTGCCAATGCAACTGGTAATGTAAATCCTTGATATGAATCGACTTGTTTAATTGGATCTGCGGTTTGTGTATCCGCATCAAGGGCATTTTCAATAACTAATAAAGTATCAAAAAATTCACCAAAACGATGAGTCGCCTCCAAATTATCCAACCTAACCGGAGCTAACGCTTGCCATTCAAATTGTTCAGTTTGCAACTGCTGCAACAACGCAATTGGACTACTCAAAGGATCGGTCTTAATCCGTATTGGTACTAACTGAGTAACCAATCCAACAAGCGTTTCAATACCTGCTAACGACGCTGCACGACCAGAATCAAATAAACCAAATACGACATCGTCCTGATTAAGTGCATTACCCACTGTTTTAGCCCATGCCAATTGAAATAGCATGGCCGTAGATACATTAATCTTTGCAGCTAATGCTTTAACATCTGTGTTTACAGCAGCACAAAGCACACTAGATAATTCTTGTGAAGGAAATCGTTGCTGTCTTGTCGGGCACAATAATGAAGGGGCTTTGAAACCATTCAGCGCTTTATTCCAATATTGACAAGCTATTGTCGGGTCTTGTTTTTGTAACCAATCAAGATATTGACCCCAATGTAAATTTGGATAAGCTAAAGTGGCTTCAGCACTCACCCCTCCAAGCCACTCTTGCAAAATTCGAGGGGCTGACCAACCATCAAGCAGTAAGTGATGACAATGAATCAAAATTAGCCACTGACTATCACTTATACGTATAGATAAAAATCGCATGAGTGGCGGAGCATCAAATTCAAAGCGATATTGGTACCATGCTGTGCGATGCTGCGCTAACAATGCTTCATATTGCTCACTTGGTTCACCACGTAGATCTAAAGTTTCCCATACAGGCTCGAGTATATCGGCAGTAAAGGTAGAAAATGTTTTCACAAAAAAGCCTGATCTTAGCGCGTCATGACGGCGCAGAAGATCCGCGGCCCCTGCTTTTAAAGCACTTTCAGATATTTCTGGGGTGTGTTGATTAGAAAGAGTTATTTCCATTTGTGTTGTCCATGGATCTGCTAGTCCATGACAGTGGCGAAGCATTTCAACTTGCAGTGGCGTAGCTGGCTTAATTGTCAAATTATTACTATCAACAAGACCTTGCGCTTGTAGCTGTTGTTGTTCTTCAATAAAACAGTCGTGTAGTTGATGAAAAAGCTTATTTAACTCAGCTTTAAATCGTAGTAGATCACTATGGTGCAATTCGCTACTAGGTGCTATCGCATTAAAGTGAAGTGTTTTTATCCCTTTTTGTTGGCTGTAATAGGCTGTTAAATCTAAAGAATTTAGTAACGGCCAATGATCGGAGCAAGCTTCAGTGAGCTGCTCAAGAAGCGGAGTTACTGACCATAAATCTGAATTGGAGGATAAATTTAAATCACCAAGAAAATTAAAACCGACTAACCATCCATTTACACCTTGTTGAGCAGGCGCGACACCACTTGATGATACAAAAGGAGAGTCTTGCTGAATAATTTGACCACACCATTTACGCAACACTGTTTCTATCAACTGGCTCGACATTTCGTCCGATTTAGTCTTTAAAACATCACTATTGAGAGCCACATAAACTTCACGGGCAAACCAGCCAATGGTCCTGCTTAAATCTTGTGTTGGTTCCTGTACTTCTCGACCATGCCGCTCTAGTACCAAGGTAGGGCAGCGATTATCTAGCGCTGGTTTTAATTTTGATGTAATAGCAGCTAAGCAACTTATAGCAGGTAATAAACTAGCCAGTGGAAGCCCTAACCTACGAGCGACAGTTAATGCAGGACATGTTTTATTATAAGGTTCCAAGCTCCAAGTTAATGTGTGAGCACTTGCCAACGTTCCCAAATTGGTTGAATTTGGCGCAGGTATATACTGCTGGCTTAATTTATTTATATGATTGGACCAACTACGCCATGATGTTGGTACAGGAGGTAATTCAAGTTTTTCATTACTCACTTGCTGATTTCGGACAATCGCAAGGTCTTCAGCCAAAATATGCCATGATGAGGCATCTATGACTAAATGGTTTATGGCAAACCAAGCCCTTTGGTTATTATTTTCATTTTCTTTAACTAACAATACGGCAACCATAACACCATTTTCAGGACTTAAATTACTGCATAGTTGTTTTGCCAACTCAGCTGCTGATAATACACCTGAGTTTTCTAAAGTGGGTAAATCAGCATTTTCAGAATACACTCTATACTTATCATCATCACACTGTTGATAAGTTTGCTCACAATAAATAGTTTGGGTATTTTCAACCGGAACATTTAGGGATAACTCTCCCGTACCCGATTGCACCAATTGAGCTCGCAACAACCCATGGCGATTAAGTAAAGCATACACAAGCTCTTTTAGTTCACCAGCCGTCATACTTTCAGGCACTACTACACTTGCTAGTTGTGCAAATCGATCAAGCGGTGTCGCTGCATTAAGGTAGCGCTGCATTAATAAAGTTGAAGTAAGCTGACCTTTATCATTACTATCGTGGTTAACCGTTTTACTATTTTGACTGTCTCCGAGGGGATCAACTTCGTGTAATTCTTTAACCAAATTCGCAATGCATTTTGCATTAAATACTTGACGAGGAGTAAGGTGGATCCCTTCTCGACGAGCGCGGCTGACTAATTTTACAACTGAAATACTATCGCCACCCACTGCAAAAAATCCATCGTCAATGCCTATTGTCTCAATCCCTAAAACGTCACACACTAAATTACATAGCTTTTTCTCCAGTTCATTGCGAGGGGCTCTTTTGGCAATAACACCTAAATCTTCAGGTATCGACAGCGCTTTACGATTAATTTTTCCATTAGGTAACTTAGGTAGTTTTTTATTAATTACAAAATACTTGGGGACTAAGTGAGGGGGTAGAGCTTGCTCACATACATAGCGAAAGCGAGCTATTAAGTTTAAATTAGCCTCTTGATTATCGCTTAGTTGCTCTATTTCATTTTCAATATAACAAATTAACTCCATCGCACTTTGAGTAACTGCTCTGGCAATGACAGCGCAAGGACATTTAATTAACAGCTCAATGGTTGACTCAACTTCGAGCGGCTCAACACGAAAACCTCTAATTTTCACTTGCTCGTCTATACGGCCAATGTATTCAATATTTCCTTGAGTTGTCCATTTTACTCTATCACCACTTAGATAAAGTCTTTCACCTTGTTCAGCAAAAGGATTAGCAATAAACTTGCTTGCTGTTAAATCACTACGATCAAGGTATCCTCTTGCTAATCCAGCACCAGCAATTGCAAGCTCACCAGGCACCCCTAAAGGCGCTAATTGCAAGCAACTATCTAAAACATAAACTTGCCCTCCTGCAACCGGCCCACCTATTACCGGCTTTTCAGCGGCATTGGTTTTAGCAATCATCGCATCCACTGTTGCCTCTGTCGGGCCATATAAATTAAAGCCCAACGTACCAGGAAGGCTCTTTATACGTTGCCAAAGCTCTTGTTTTACCGATTCACCACCAAAACCCAATATTGCAGGTGTGTGAGGTTCAATAAATTGCCCATTTGTATCTGTAAGTCCTGACTGTAACCACGGTAATACTTCATCTAGCATACTGGGAGTTAACTCAATAAAATCCATTTTTTTAAGCATTATCTCTTTGGCAAGAGTGACCGCGTCTTGCATCGTATTTGCATCAAATAAATAGACTTTATGGCCTTCAAACATCCACAGTGTAGGTTGCCATGAGGCATCAAAAGCCAAAGACCAAGCATGGCCAACTTTTAGCTGATTATGTTCTACAAGCGCAGAAGCTTCGCTATAGAGATCGTGTTTATGACTAGCAATAAGGTTAACCAGCGAAGCATGTTTTACAACCACACCTTTTGGCTGCCCTGTTGAGCCTGATGTAAACGTAATACAGGCTGGATGAGATGAGCGCAATGGCCAGCATCTCTCTTCGTTTGTAAGATTAAGATCACTATTTTTTATACTTAATGCTTCATTCTCAATAACTAACAAACTCACTGTTTTAGTTTGTAGTTCAGTCGCTTTAGCTGATTCAAATGAATGTGCATCACCGTTATTAATTACTATATTTGGCGCCGCCAATGTAAGTACTCGGTTAATGTAATCCTCTGGATAATTTGGATCTATAGGCACAATAGCGGCACCTGCCTTGAGTGTACCAAGCATCACAACGAACCATTCCAACTGGCGAGGCATTATTATGGCAACCCGATCTTCTGGCCCAATCCCTTGCGATACTAGCCACCTAGCGACTCTATTTGATCTTGCATTGAGCGTTAAAAAACTGAGGTCATGCAGCACGTTTTGTTTTTGCAAAACACTCTTTATCGTTTCACTGCCAACTAACTCAACGGCAGTTCGATTTGGGTATTTACTCACGGTACTCTCAAACCAAGCAACGAGCGTTGTTATTGGGCTTACAAAAGCATCGCGTTGACCCCATTTTATTAATTGATTTTCATCGGGTAATACAGTGGTAATGTTAGCTAGTGCTATATCTGGTTCTTGGACACAATGTTTAAGTAACTGTAGCAACCGTTTTAAATGATTTGGTATGGTTTTTGGTCGATATAATGAAGCACGCCAAGTGGCTTGAAACTGAAGGCAGTTATCTTTTAATAATGCGTCAAAAGAGAGATCTGTTTGCGTTGTACCATTAAAATACTTTTCCCAATGTACATCTAAGCCATCTATTATGGGTGGAGACATCCCATGGCTTAAGAAAGTAACCATAGTGTCTAATAATGGGTTTTGCGATTCCCCTCGTTTTATTTGTAATTTTTCAAGTAATAATTCAAAGGGTAAGTCTGCATGTGAAAAAGCAGCACGACATTGTGTCGCACAATCACGGATCAGCTCACGAAAACAAAGTTTATTATCAACCTTAATCCGCAGTGGAATAACATTCCCAAAATTACCTATCAGATCACTCAGCTCAGGTAAATTACGATGCGAAGCCACTGTCCCTATCGTCACTTCTGAGGCCCTAGAAAGCCGAGTCATTAATAAAGCAATCACCGCAATAATGGCTTCAAAAGTTGTAACTTGTTCTTCTCGTGCTAACGTAAGTAGGGTTTGTGTTGTTGCTTGATCAAGATTATCACTGTGCCAGCCACCATTTTCATTTTGCTTCACTCCCCGAGGAAAATCAGTTGGAAAATCAATAGGCTCAGGTAGCGGTGTAAGCTGCTTTTGCCAGAACGCAACCTGCTCTTTGCTTTGTTCGGAATCTTGTTGCCATTTTTCACGATGCCATTGAGCAAAATCTAAATACTGGATGGGTAAAGGAGCCCGTTGTTTAGATTCGCCGCTCTTAATTAGCCTATAGTATGTTGATAATTCATTAGAAAAAATACCAAATGACGCCCCGTCCCAAACAATATGTTGCCCTACCATAACTAAAGTGTGATGACTGTCGGTCATTTTTACGAGAGCAAGTCGAAGTGTACTCTTAGTTGCAAGATCGAAAGGTTCTGTACTTGCATGTTGTGCTATTTCTTTAAGACGTACTTCTCGCGTCTGATGATCTAAATCTTGTAAATCATATTCACACCACTGCAAAGGAAATTCATCAAGCACTTTTTGTCGAGCACCAACAATAGGGTCTGCATAATAGGAAGTTCGAAAAATACTGTGCCTGTTCACTAATTCAAAACAACTTTGCTGTAAAACACGCGCATCTAAACAACCTTTAAATTGCCACAAGACACAAACATTGTAAGCAGACGAAAGTGGGTCCAGTTGATTAAGTAACCACATCCTTTCTTGCGCATTAGAAAGTACATAACTGGTCTCATTTTTTGCTTTTGAAACTGTAAAGCTTTGATTTAATGTCGATAAAGAGTCCACATTATTATTCGGCATGATTATTTTTCGAGTTGCCGCCAATTTTCTCGCAAGCTTTAGCCTAAGTGCATTATCCATAAAACAGACCCTAAAATATAAACAATAATAATTTGCATTATTATTTACTGTAGTTATTATTGCAACACATTGATTGAAAATTAATCCCGTGTGTATGCAAAATGTATTTTGAAAAGGAGCATAAGATATTATGAAAACTAATTTTTCCAATGAAGGCACAACCCAAAGCGATGAGCAAAATTTAATCTTCGCACGAGCAGCCGCTCTAGCCGACAGTGGTATATTTAAAGAATATTTAATTTACGAAGATAACGGTGAATGTTGGTTTGCAGGGGGTATTGTTCGATCTATAACAGTATTTGCAACTCACATTGAATCTAATACCTCTGCAGGAAAAACTCAGCGCCAAGTTAACAGCGAAAACCTCTGCCAAGTCCTACAGCAAGAATTAAATACTTGGGATGGTGAGTGGCAAGCATGCGGATGGTCTAGTTTTGAATTCGCGTATGCCCTGAAATCACCAGAACTATTAACCGAAGAAGAAAAAGCAGGTCAAGAAGCGTTATTATTTATTTGTGAGCCAAAAATAACGATATCCCTAGGGAAAAAACCAACACTCATTAAATCTAAATCCAGTGAACTTGAGCAGCAAGTACGCTTAATACTAGAAAATGCAGTTGTACGAGCACACGTTCCTTACAAAAATGTCGAAATACCAGACAATATTAATTATAAAAATGCAGTCAAAAAGTCTGTCGCCAATATTAAAAATGGTTTACTAGAAAAAGTCATACTCTCGCGTAAGGTTCCCCTACATTTTTCGCCCGATTACACTGCGACTTGGCTTCAAGGGCGTTCGATGAACACACCTGCTCGTTCATTTACAATGAATTTAGCTGGTTGGAAAATCACTGGGTTTAGTCCTGAAATTGTACTTTCAGTTGATGAAAACCGTAAAGTTACAACAGAGCCGTTAGCGGGTACTCGACGATTAGAAGGTAATCCAGAAACAGATCAAAAAATATTTGATGAGTTACTAAAAGATCCAAAAGAAACCCACGAACACGCAATATCTGTGAGACTTTCAGTTGACGAAATGAATGAAGTTTGTGAACCAGAATCTGTACATGTACCACAGTTCATGGTTCAAAAAAAGCGAGGTTCTGTGCAACATTTAGCTTCGAGAGTCTGTGGCACTCTAAAAACAGAATATAACGCTTGGCATGCATTCGAAAGCCTATTTCCTGCTGTTACAGCGTCTGGTATTCAAAAGCTGGCTGCTTTTTCAGAAATACGACGACACGAAGGCAGTAGCAGAGGGCTTTATGCAGGCGCAATTTTAAAACTAGATCACACAGGCGTTATTGACGCAGCATTAGTTTTACGCAGTGTTATGAGTAAAGGCGATCAGCACTGGTTACAGGCTGGAGCCGGAATTGTACTTGATTCAACACCAGAAAGAGAACTCACCGAAACCAGTGAAAAACTAGCAAGCATTTCACCTTGGGTTGTTGAAAAAACAAGCTAAATTAACGTAATTCATTAAATAAGGATACTTAATGAATCCTTATTCAGCTAATACCCTCTGCTACACATTTTTATAAACAAAAGTAAATTTATGTAGCAGATAAAAGTTGTTTTAAACGAGGAGTTTAAGCATGGCACAGCCACTAATACCTACATACGATATCATTGGTGTCGGATTTGGCCCATCAAATATAGCTTTGGCGATTGCCTTAGAAGAAATTAAAAGCAATTCCACCACACTAAATGCCTTATTTATTGATAAACAGCCAGAATATCAATGGCATGGTGATACTATTACTAACCAAAGTGGGCTACAAGTCTCATTTTTGAAAGATCTTGTTACATTGAGAAATCCAACCAGCCCTTACTCTTTCTTAAATTATTTACATTCACATAATCGTTTAGTGGACTTCATAAATTTAAGTACTTTCTACCCAAGCAGGTTAGAATTTAATGACTACCTTCGCTGGGTTGCGGGTCATTTTTCTTCTCAATGTCAATACGGCGAAGAGGTTACCTCTATTGAGCCGGTTATGGATAATCAAAAAGTAAAATTACTCAAAGTGACAACAGCAGATACAGGTGGTACAAGTAAGGTCCGTTTTACTAAATCACTTGTTATGGGCACTGGCGGAACCCCTTTAATACCGGAAGTTTTTAAACCGCTAAAACAAACCTCGCTTGTATTTCATCATACTCACTACCTATCAAAAATGGCTAAACTTATTCCAGTAAAAACAAAAGATTTACGCATTGCTATAATCGGTGGTGGGCAAAGTGCTGCGGAAGCTTTTATTGATATTGATGATAATTATCCACACGCAAAAGTTGATTTAATTATGCGTGGTAATTCGATGAAGCCAGCAGATTCAAGTCCCTATGTGAATGAAATTTTTAACCCATCATCAACAGACTCTATATTCAGTAAAACGCAGCAAGAAAGAGAAGAGCTATTAAAAGAATATAAATACGCTAATTATTCAGCTGTTGACTCATCGATGATTGAGCAAATATATAATATTTTTTATCAACAAAAAGTTGCCATGATGGAGCAACATACATATTGCCCTAACAGTGAAGTTACTGAAACATCTGAAAAAAATGGAAAAATAACGCTGTCTGTACTTGATAGAAAATCAAATCAGCATGCCACGAATAATTACGATTTAGTAATTTTAGCAACAGGGTATCAACGACCTAAAATGGCGCCTATGTTAGAACCTATTAAAGCCTATTTAGGAAACATTGATATTGATCGAAATTATCAAGTTAAAACGGACGAACGTTTTCTTCCATCGTTATTTTTGCAAGGGCGTTCAGAATCATCCCATGGTTTAAGCGACACCTTACTCTCAATACTTTCAGTAAGGTCAGCAGAAATAGCACACTCATTACAGGCAGAGTTGCAAGAACAAGCTCAGCAAGCAGTTGCTTTAGCTTAATCCCTTGAAATGCATATTACTCAAATAAGTCATTATCTAAGTAATGTGCATTCATCGCAATCGGGTTTATTTTCAATCATTATTGCCTTATAACAGATGTGATACTGTTTAATAACAAGGAATAAAAATGAAGTTTATTGCCCCTTTTGCGCTTTTGGCAACAGTCAGTTTTTCAGGTTTTACGAGTCAAACAGAGCAAACGCTACAACTTGAAAACGTATTCGACCTTGAATATGCGAATCAGATAGATATAACCGAAGACGGTAAAACCGTTTACTTTGTGCGTAATCGTATGGATATAAAAACAGATCGCAAAGTGGGCAATATTTGGTCTGTTGATTACAAAACCAAACAAATGCAACCATTAACCTCTGGCGTGCATATGGATTATTCGCCAGCACTCTCTCCTGATGGTCAACGCCTTGCGTTTATATCAACACGTGATGGCAGCAGCCAAATATATATAAAATGGCTTAAAACAGGTGCTATGGCAAAAATTAGTAACTTAACGAGTAGCCCACGTGCAATTACATGGAGCCCTGATTCTAGCCAATTAATATTTAGCATGTTTGTACCAAGTGCAACTTCAGCCCCCGTAAACCTGCCCGGTAAACCAAAAGGGGCAACGTGGGCAGAACCCGCTAAATTTATTGATGATGTTTATTACCGTTCAGATGGTGGCGGTTACACACAAAAAGGTTTTAGCCAATTATTTTCCATAGATGCTAACGGTGGTAATGCCAAGCGACTCACTCATGATGAGTTTGATAACGCCGGCGATGTAAGCTTTAGTAACGATGGTAAATCACTTTATTTTTCTGCAAACCGACATAAAAACAACCAGCTAAAATTCACAAATAATGAAATTTATAAACTTGATTTGGCCTCGCAAACTATAACCGAAATTACTAACCGAGATGGCCCTGATGAACAACCTAAAGTATCGCCCGATGGCCGTTACTTAGCGTACACAGGTTATGACGATAAACGCACTAATTACGAAAATGCTCAACTTTATATTCGTGATTTAAAAACAGGTAACACAACTAGTTTAACGCCAAATTTTGATCGTAGCGTTGGGCAAATAAAATGGAGTGCAAATTCAAAAGGTGTGTACTTTAGTTACGCTGATAAAGGTCAAACGGCCCTTGCCTATCAACCACGCAGTGGCAAGCGTAAAATAATAACAACCCAAATTGGCAGCGTTGCCTTTGGTCGCCCTTATTCTGGTGGCGACTTTGATGTAAGTGAAAATGGTGAGGTAGCCTTTACCCTTGCAGATACCCAGCGCCCTGCTGATATAGCAACAATTAAACGCGGTAAAGCGCAGCGTTTAACTACCCTTAATGCAGATGCATTGGGTGACAAAGCTTTGGCTAAAGTGGAAGAAATTTGGATTAAATCAAGTCACGATGAGCTACCAATCCAAGGTTGGGTTGCCTACCCGCCAGAATTTGATAGCAGCAAAAAATACCCGCTAATACTAGAAATTCACGGCGGCCCTGTCGCTAATTATGGCCCGCACTTTAGCGCTGAAATTCAACTGTTTGCAGCCAAAGGTAATGTCGTTTTATACATGAACCCACGTGGTAGTGATTCCTATGGTAAAGAGTTTGCACAAACTATTCATCATAATTACCCAAGTAACGATTTTGATGACTTAATGACAGGTGTTGATGCGCTAATAGCGAAAGGCTTTATTGACGAGTCTAAATTGTTTGTAACCGGTGGCTCTGGTGGCGGTGTATTAACTGCATGGATTGTGGGTCATACAGATCGCTTTGCTGCAGCTGTAGTTGCTAAGCCTGTTATTAATTGGATCAGTTTTGTACTAACAGCAGATTTTTACCCGTTTTTTGCTGATTATTGGTTCCCAGGTAAACCATGGGATCACATTGAGCACTACATGAAACGCTCGCCTATTAGCTATGTTGGAAACGTTAAAACTCCTACTATGTTGCTCACTGGTGAATCTGACTACCGTACACCAATTTCAGAAACTGAGCAGTTTTATCAGGCATTAAAATTACAAGGTGTTGATACTGCAATGGTGCGAATTCCTAATGCTTCACATGGCATTACAGCTCGGCCATCAAACTTAATGACAAAAGTTGCTTATATTCAATGGTGGTTTGATAAACACACTAAATAATAAATTTATAGCTCAAATAAAAGCCACTTCAAATAAGTGGCTTTTATATTTACCACTATAGTATTCAAACTGTAAACCCCCTTTACACTTCTGTGACAGTTAAATATCGGACTTAGCTAAAACTTCAGTTAGTAAAATTTCGGTTTATAACATTTTTTGTAACTTGAGTTGGTAAAAAATCGGTTTGAGTCACTGTTTATAGCCTTTCAGTTAGTAAAATTTTGTTTTATAGCACAAAGAAGTTAGTAAAAAATCGGTTTATAAATTCGTTTAGTTTGCCTATTAAATCAAAAATCAGTCACTTACCCGCCTTTTAAAGTTGCCGTAAACGCTTTTTACAGCAAAATCACCCCAAATATGCCGTTTTATGAAAGGTTAGTTAAACTCTGATCTGTAAATTGAGACAGGTAGTTAAATAGTGATCCAACATGATTTGGTTAGTTAAAGTCTGATCTAAATAAAAATTAAAGCAATAAAAAAGGGCCTATCGGCCCTTGAGTAACACTATCTAGTTAGGAATTAAAACTGGTTCATGGTGTTGTCTTCACCACCGGCTTTTAGCGCATTATCACCAGAGAAGTATTCTTTGTGCGTATCGCCCATGTTAGACCCTGCTAAATCTTGGTGCTTAACCGATGCTTGCTCACGGCGAATTTCTTGGCGTTGTACGTCACGTACATAAGCCAGCATACCCATATCGCCAAAGTAACCTTCTGATAAAATATCAGTGCTTAGCGCAGCTGTATGGTATGTCGGCAAGGTTATTAAGTGATGGAAAATACCGGCTTCACGTGCGCCATCGCGTTGGAAGTTTTGCACTAGTAAATCGGCTGCTTGCGCAAGCTCTGTTGCATCCATTTCTGGTGCCATAAGGCCTTTATTATCGCCAAGACTTGGGTAAGCGCTAAGGTCACGGCCTGCCTCTTCCCACTCTTGATACACTTGCTCACGAAACTTAAGCGTCCAGTTAAACGAAGGCGAGTTGTTGTATACCAGTTTTGCATTTGGCACGTGTTCTTTTACACGATTTACCAGTTCTGCAATTTGTTTAACATGTGGTTTTTCTGTTTCAATCCACAGTAAATCAGCGCCCGACTGCAAGCTAGTAATACAATCGAGTACTACACGATCTTTTTCCGTGCCTTCACGGAATTGGAATAAACCGTTATCTAGACGAGTTGGTTTACATAACTGGCCATTAATTTTCATTGCCGTATCGCCTTCATTTAAGTCATCAACACCATTAATTGGAGTCGTTTCTAAAAATGCATTGTATTGGCTTGCTAAGTCACCTGGTGTTTGCGACACAGGTACTTTTTGAGTAAGGCTGGCGCCTAATGAATCTGTACGTGCCACAATAATGCCGTTATCAATACCTAACTCTAAAAAGGCGTAACGTACTGCGTTAATTTTTGCTAAAAAGTCTTCGTGTGGAACGGTCACTTTACCCGCTTGGTGACCACATTGTTTGGCGTCAGATACTTGGTTTTCTATTTGAATGGCACACGCACCGGCTTCAATCATTTTTTTAGCCAGTAAATAAGTTGCTTCTTCGTTACCAAAACCTGCATCAATATCAGCAATAATTGGCACAACATGGGTTTCAAAGTTGTCTATTTTATCAATAACAGCTTGAACATCGCCGCCGTTCGCTTTTGCTGCATCTAGGTCGTTAAACAAGTGGTCTAGTTCACGTGCATCTGCTTGCTTTAAAAATGTGTAAATTTCTTCAATTAGCGCAGGTACCGATGTTTTTTCGTGCATGCTTTGATCTGGCAGCGGACCAAATGCAGAGCGAAGCGCTGCAACCATCCAACCACTTAAGTATACATAACTGCGCTTAGTTGTTTTTTGATGGCGCTTAATAGCCATCATCATTTGTTGTGCAGTAAAACCATGCCAACAGCCTAAAGATTGTGTGTACTGGCTTGTATCTGCGTCATATGCTGCCATATCATCACGCATTACGTCTGCTGTGTATTGTGCAATTTCAATCCCAGTACGGAAACGGTTTTGCAAGCGCATGCGGCTTGCATATTCAGGGTTGATTGCGTGCCATGCGCTACCTTGAGATTGGCAAAGAGTTGAGAGTGTGTCTGCTTCGCGTTGATATGTTGTCATAATAAAATCCTTCGAACGGGTGTGTAAATAATTTTAGTGTTGTGAGAGTGGCTACGTTACTCATGCTCCGTAGCGCTTAAATCAACATTAGGCTCATTTTTTAGATTTAGTAAATTTATAGTTGTTATTACGGCTATATATTTTATGAATGGCTAAAAAGCACTCAACATTGCTTTTTTGCGTTATTGTTGCCTTAACGCATAAGCGCACAACAACATCGCGACCGTTTAAGGAGGGCAATTATGTCCCACACTCTCACACACTCAGGACTCAGCGTAGACACACAACTCGCTGATTTTGTTAAAAGCCAATTACTCCCTGGCACTCACTTAAGTGAGCTGCAATTTTGGCAAAGCTTTGCACATATAGTTCAAACGCTTACCCCTATAAATAAGGCACTGCTTGAAAAGCGAGAGCTGCTTCAACAGCAAATAGATGACTATCATCTAGCTAATAAAACGTGGAATAGCGCCAAGTACCATGCCTTTTTACAAGATATTGGCTACTTGGTAAAAGAGCCTGCCAACTTTACAATTGAAACCCAAAATGTAGAGCCCGAAGTAGCCCTTACTGCAGGCCCTCAATTGGTTGTGCCTGTAAGTAACGCACGCTTTGCACTTAATGCCGCTAACGCACGTTGGGGCTCGTTATACGACGCTTTATACGGTACAGATGTGTTAAGCGAAGACGATGGAGCTGAAAAAGGCAATACCTACAATCCTGTTCGTGGTTTTAAAGTAATGGCCTACGCTCGCCAGTTTTTAGATAAAGCATTGCCGTTGACTAATGGCTCGCATATAGAAAGCACGAATTACTCGGTAGTAGATGGCGCACTTTTAATTACCTTGCGTGATAGCTCTCAAACCACATTAGCTAATCCATCTCAGCTTATTGGCTATCAAGGAGAAGCGCAAAATCCAACTGTAGTGTTATTAAAAAACAATGGCTTACATATAGAGCTACATATCGATCACCACCACATTATTGGCCAAGCTGATAAAGCAGGCTTAAAAGATGTAGTGCTAGAGGCCGCTCTTACCACCATTATGGATTGTGAAGATTCAGTAGCTGCGGTAGATGCAGAAGATAAAGTACAAATTTATAAAAATTGGCTTGGGTTGATGCAAGGTAACTTAGTTGAATCGTTTAAAAAAGGCGATAAAACTGTAGAGCGCACTCTGCAAAGTGATAAAACATACACCGCACTTGATGGTGGCACAGTTACTTTAAAAGGCCGTAGCATGATGTTTGTAAGAAACGTTGGCCATTTAATGACGAACCCTGCTATTACCGATGTGTACAATCAACCGGTATTTGAAGGCATTATGGATGCGATGTTTACTGCTACTGCTGCCCTGCACGACCTAAATAAAAAAACAGGTATAAAAAATTCAAGCGCGCAAAGTATTAATATAGTTAAACCAAAAATGCATGGCCCTGAAGAGGTAGCATTTACTAACACTTTATTTAGCTTAGTAGAGGAAGCGCTAAGCTTACCTAAAAACACGCTTAAAATGGGTATTATGGATGAAGAACGCCGCACTTCTGTAAACCTAAAAGCCTGTATTTGTGCAGCCAAAGAGCGTGTTGTATTTATAAATACTGGATTTTTAGACCGCACAGGCGATGAAATTCATACCTCTATGCAAGCGGGCGTTGTACTTCCAAAAGCACAGATTAAACAGCAACCATGGATACAGGCTTACGAGGATCGCAATGTCGATATTGGCCTTGCTTGTGGCTTGAGTCATAAAGCACAAATAGGTAAAGGCATGTGGCCAATGCCAGATAAAATGGCATTGATGATGGAGCAAAAACTAGCGCATCCTAAATCAGGCGCTAATACAGCATGGGTGCCCTCCCCTACAGCCGCTACTCTGCATGCAATGCATTATCACGATATAAACGTATTTAATGAGCAGCAAAGTATAGCTAAACGTACTATTGCTAGCCTTAATGACCTGCTTACACCGCCGCTAATGGCAGACCCTAAAACGCTTTCAAAAGAAGATATTCAAAGTGAGCTTGAAAACAACGCACAAGGTATTTTAGGTTACGTTGTACGTTGGATTGATCAAGGCGTAGGCTGTTCAAAAGTACCTGACATTAACCATATTGGGCTAATGGAAGACAGAGCAACACTGCGTATTTCAAGCCAGCATATGGCTAATTGGTTGCTAAATGGCGTGTGCTCACAGGCGCAAATAAAATCAACCATGGCTAAAATGGCCAAAGTGGTTGATGGACAAAACGAGCATGACACTGCCTATACACCCATGGCAACAAGCGAAGAAACCCTTAATAACAGCATTGCGTTTCAAGCCGCTACTGCATTAGTTTTAGAAGGCGTAACACAGCCTAGTGGTTACACTGAACCATTACTGCATAGCTACCGTATTAAATACAAAGCACAACATTGTTAATCACTCCAAATTTTTAACACGTGCTTGAATTGTTTTTTGAGTCAAACCAGCCTTCGGGCTGGTTTTTTATCGCCTAGAATTAAAATAGCAGCGCTTTTATGGCATTTTAAAAATATATATTCAAATAAGCATAATACACATGAATATCTAACATTTATTCAAACCTAAATTCGGATAATAAGTGCAATTTCTCAGATTAGATGGCCAGCTGTTATAATTCGGCCATTCTCTCGCCAAAGGAAATTGCTTTAATGAAATATAAACAGCTGACACAAGCAGAAAGATACCAGATTTACGCGTTAATAAAAGCAGGAAATAACCAAAAACAGATAGCTGATGAACTCACTCGTTCACCGTCATCTATCTCTAGAGAGTTAAAACGCAATAAAGGGCTTAAAGGCTATCGACCTAACCAAGCCAATAATTTTGCAGAGCAAAGACGCAAGTCATCTTTCAAAGCAAGTAAGTTAACAGATGATGTTACTGACTGGATTAATAAATTGTTGGTTGACGGACTTTCGCCAGAGCAGGTGGCAGGCCGCTTAGCTTTAGAGAAAAAGGTCGTTTTGCATCATGAAACGATTTATCAATATATTTACAGAGACAAGGCTCGTGGTGGTGAACTACATAAGACACTCACTCGTGCATGTAAAAAGTATAAAAAACGCTATGGAAGCTACGATAAACGTGGACAGATAGTTAATCGAGTCAGTATTGATGAACGCCCAAGTATTGTGGATTCAAAGTCTAGGATTGGTGATTGGGAGGGCGATACAGTGATAGGCAAAGGGCGTAAAAATGCCCTTGTTACAATGGTTGAACGTAAAACGTTATATACAGTCGTTCACAGAATTGAAAGCAAGCATGCGAAAATAACAGCCGATGCGCTGATCAAGTGTATGACACCCTATAAAGGTAAGGTTATTACCGTGACTTTAGATAATGGAAAAGAGTTTGCTCACCATGAGCATGTTGCACAAAAATTAGAAGCGGATGTGTATTTCGCTCACCCATATTCATCATGGGAGCGGGGCATAAATGAGAATACCAACGGCTTACTTAGACGCTTCTTCCCCAAGGGAACTGACTTTATGTCGCTAAGTGAAGCAGAAATACAGGCGGCAGTTGATAAGCTCAACCATCGGCCAAGAAAAACAAGAGGGTATAAAACCCCTCATGAGTTATTTACGGGGCAATCAGAAGTTCTGGTGGCTGCATAATGATTGCACTTAATACTTGAATTCAAGAAACGTAAAAAACGTGTTTTGCATACACAAAACACGCTTTTTAAAGTTTATAACCGTTCACGTTTAATTTTTTACAATGGCATTGTGATAAATATTTTGTACATCGTCACAATCTTCAAGCATATTTATAAACTTATCGAAGTTAGCGATAACTTCTTCGTCTTCAATTTCAATATTAACTTGAGGAATAAACGTAATTTCATCTACTTCAAAGTTAATGCCTTCAAATGCGTCTTCAAGGGCTATTTTAGCTTTGAAGTATTCTGTTGGCGGTGCAAATACCGATATTTTACCGTCCTCGGCTTCAACGTCGGTTACATCAACATCAGCCATCATTAATGCTTCTAATACGACTTCATCGTCATCGCCTGCAAAGCCAAGTACCGCATAATGATCAAACATATGCGCTACACAGCCAGGAGTACCAATTTTTGAGTCTGTTTTAGTAAATGGCAAACGTACATCTTTGATAGTACGGTTCGGATTATCGGTCAAACAGTCAACAATAACCATGCAATTACCAGGGCCATAGCCTTCGTAACGGGCAACTGAATAGTCTTCCCCTGCTCCACCGGCTGCTTTCTCAATTGCTTTTTCAATAACGTGTGCGGGAACTTGGTCTTTTTTAGCTTTTTCGATTAGGCGGCGTAATGTTTGATTTACTTCGGGATCGGGTTCACCACTTTTTGCTGCAACGTAAATCTCTTTACCATACCTTGAGTTTATTTTCGTTTTAGCATTAGCCGTTTTGATCATAGAACTTTGACGAACTACAAATGCTCTGCCCATTTTGTGCCTCTAATGAATACGTTACGTTTTGCAGTATTTTACCAATTCAAAACGTATTGGGCTAGTTCTGTAATTTAAATAGTGTACTACTTATTACTAATTAAATTAAGTAACACGCTATTTAACATAACTCTAATTTTCTGAGTAACTATCAATTAATCCAACTAGCTCATAAAAGTCATGTAAAACGTAGTCAGCTTGATCTGCATAACCAGGAGTTACATCAGGAGCATATAAACAAGCACGCATATCTGCGTTGTGTGCAGCTTGTATGTCATATAAGTAATCACCAACGTAGAGCAAATTAGCAGAACTAATATCCCAAAGCGTAGCAATTGCATTTAATGCACTTGGATCTGGTTTTGCGGGTGCGTCACTTCGCGTTAAAACCGTGCTGATAGGTAATGGATTATTCTGAAGTTTTATTGATGCTGCTTTATCAAAGTTTCGAGTAACTATAGCCATTGGAATTTTTTTAGCTTTTAACTGTGCAATAGCCTCGCTAACACCTGGTAATAACGTGGCATGTTGAGCATCGAGTAACTCATGCTGATGCACAATATTCATAGCTTCTTCACGCATGTAAGGTGATGGGAGTTGCGCTATAAAATCGAGTAAGTCCTGCTCACAAGGACAGCCTATTTGTGCTTTTATAAGCGAAAAATCTAATTCAGACGATACCAATGTGCCATCTAAATCAAAAATAACACCATGAATAGCCTCTATCTGAGTCGTCATATCATTCCTTGGGTGTAATAATAATTTACTAAACGTACTTTAAACATAAAATGCTCTACTACTTATGCCCAAATTATGGGGAAATAACATCAACTACATTTAAATTAATAATGCGTAAAACACATCAATCAACTGATAATAAAGAAAAATAAAAACTTAGTAGTTACCTTTAGATTGCGCGAAACAAGATAAATATACAATACAAGTTGATTGATTTTACGTTACTTTACTTTACATAGTACAGATCAATTATGAATGTATCTTAAACAAAAGAAGAGAATACGCGCACATTAATTACAGTGCGCGTAGATTGGGAAAGGTTTATTCAAATAATAATTAATTTTGCTCGAAGCGGGCTTCAAGCCACGTATCATCTTGGGCAAAGTTTAAGGTTTTAATCCTACCTTTCCCCTCAACATTAACCATATTCACCTGAGTTGGCCATAAATCACGCAGTGCACCATTACTCATTTTAATCCCTTCAATCCCTTTTGGGATAGGTGCTTCTTGGTAAACCCAAAAAAACTTTCCATCAACTTGTGCGCCTACAAAGCTAAGCGGTAGAGGTTCACCACTTAGTGTTTGTAGCGCAACGTGCGATTCAACATACTTAGCAAAACGTTGTTGATCGGCTTTATTACTAATAATATCGATTTTGCCTTCAAATAATGTTCCTACGGCATGTTCGGTATCGTGTAAATAAAAGCGATGCATTAACTCAACATTATGCGTTCGTTTGTTAAAAAGCACCGTTGTAACTGACGATTTTAGTTGATGCGCTATACTTGGCACAGCAACTAAAAGGCAAACAATAATAAGCAAAAAGCGCATTATTGCTGCTCCTCACCGTCATCCTTTTCGTCTTTTTTCTCATCGTTTTTAAGCTCAGTTTTAATATCTTGCATGATATCGCGACTCACTTTAGCTTTACTCTTTTCCTTTTTAAACACTTCAATACGTGAAGGAATAATGCGACGAGGGTAATTGTTGTTTTCAACATCTACATCAGCTGTTTCCCAACCTGGATCGACAGTCACTGATACAAGCGGCTTGTTTTTGTCGGTAACAATCAGCTTTTGGACGTTTTTATAATTACGACGCCAAATTTCAGCAGGAATATAACGCTCTTCTTTAGTGCCATCTTCATATGTTAGCTCAAGTAATATAGGCATTACCAAACCACCTAGGTTTGAAAATTCCATTACATAATAGTTTTTATCTTCTTCTAAAGCACGTTCAAGCGTTTTACGCTCCCACGGCTCTAAGCCTTTTAAAAACTTGTTGTACGAGTTACGTTCTTTATTGGTTACAGTAAAGCGGTCGTTTTCGTCATAAAAGTCGGTAACATCCGGATTTTTCTCAACCCATGTTTTTTTACCTTCTGCGCGGTTACGCTCAACAAATAATGACGTAGGCTTATCTGCTTCAATATCACGTAAACGGCTGTAATCAATATCAGGGTTTTTAGTGTCTAAACGTAGTTGATACACTTTATCTAAAGAGATATCAACATGGTCTGTGGTGTAAAACCAGCCACGCCAAAACCAATCTAAATCAACACCGGAGGCTTCTTCCATTGTACGGAAAAAATCAGCTGGAGTAGGGCGCTTGTATTTCCAGCGCTGAGCATACTCTTTAAATGCAAAGTCGAATAAGTCACGGCCTAAAATTACTTCACGTAAAATATTAAGGGCTGCGGCAGGCTTAGTATAAGCATTAGGGCCTAAACGTAATACGCTGTCTGACTGAGTCATAATTGGTACTTGGACTTCTGACTTCATGTAGCTTACGATATCGCGAGGCTCAACACCCCAAGGAATAGTAGGATCCCATTCACGACCAGCAACACCATCTAAAAAGCTGTTTAAGCCTTCATCCATCCACGTCCATTGACGCTCATCTGAGTTCACAATCATCGGGAAGTAAAAATGCCCAACTTCATGAATAACTACACCAAGTAAAAAGCGCTTTTCAGCTTGTGAATAAGTACGAGTACCATCATCTTGTAACTTAGTACGCGGACCGTTAAAGGTAATCATTGGGTATTCCATACCACCAACGGGGCCATTAACCGACTGTGCAGTTGGGTATGGGTAGTCAAAAGAATACTTAGAGTACACTTCCATTGTGTGTACTACCGCTTCAGTTGAGTACTTCTCCCATAAGTCACCACCTTCTTTAGGGAAGAACGACATTGCCATAACTAAAGGCTGAACGTCACCACCTTGCTGATAACCTTTTGCATCCCACATAAACTTACGAGACGACGCCCAAGCAAAGTCACGAACATTCTGTGCTTTAAAGTGCCACGTTTTAGTTTTGTCTGTGCCTTCTTTTTCGTTTTCTAGCGCTTCTTCTGCGTTAACAATAAATACAGGACGCTTAGATGTTTCAGCTTGCTTTAAACGTTTGCGCTGCGTACTTGTTAGTACTTTGCTCGCGTTATCAAGCTTACCTGTTGCCGATACAATGTGATCCGCAGGAACGGTAATCTCAACATCGTAATCACCAAACTCAAGTGTAAATTCACCAGAACCTAAAAATGGCTTGTTTGTCCATGCTTCGTAATCGGTATAAGCTGCTAAACGAGGGAACCACTGAGCAATTAAGAATATGTCGTTGCCATCTTCTTCAAAATGCTCATAACCAGAGCGCGCACCGACTGCATCTTCTTCAACAATGTTGAAGGCAAAGTTCATGCTAAATTCGACTTCTTTACCTGGTTTTAATGGCTCATTTAAATCAATACGCATTAAGGTATCAACTACAGTTACGCGCAGTTCTTTACCATCGTCATCTTTTACGCCACTAATTGTATAACCCAGTTCGTTGTCGCTCATAAATTGCTGACGACGTAGCTCACCTAAACTTAATTTAGCAGGCTTTTGAGCTGGTAGGCTTTTTAACGTACTTTTAAACGTTTTAGTTGTTTCGGCAATAGAGTCACTTTTAAAAATATTTTGATCTAGCTGTAACCATAAATATTTAAGCGTATGTGGTGAGTTATTTTTGTATTCAATACTTTGGCTACCCGTAATACGGTGCTTTTTTTCATCTAGCTTTACATCAATATCGTAGTTAACACGTTGCTGCCAGTATTTTTCACCTGGTTCACCTGCAGCACTACGATATACATTTGGTGTAGGAAGCGCTTCGTCTAATTGACGAAACTTATCAACGTAAGAACCTTTTGTTTGCTCAACTGAAGACGCCATAACAACACTCGACATTGCCAGTGGCAATACAAAAGCGCTCAGCGTAAGACCTATTTTTTTCATTGTTAGTCCTGATAAATTTTAGTAAGGGTACTTTGACAAAATAACAGCTTAGCTTCAATAAATTAGCGATAAAGTGTCGCTTTTATAAGGTGATATTCACCAAAAATTTACAGCACTTTTATATAAGTTCAACCATAACCAATATACGCAAGATTAAAACTGTAAAGGGGGTTTACAAAACACCAACACCGCGCCAAACAAAATAGGGATAAGCACTTGAATCTATGAGGTTCAGGCCTAATTCATCGCTAATAGCTACAGTGAGAATGTCTAACTTGAAAAGTGGAGATTGCTATGAAATTTTATATTATAAAAAAGAGCAGCAACTCGAAGCAATTCCTGCACAGAAGTTAATCCTTGAAATTTACCAAGCTTATAATACCAATTTTATTAAAACATGATCACTCTAGGGTCTGTTTATCTTTCGAGGTTGAATTTGCAGCAGACTGTTTGGTATTTAGGCAAGGCAGAGCCTGTGTAGTGTGGTTATTCCACATAAATAGGCGATAACGCAGCATAAATGCCAAACATGCGCTGCCCTTTGGGTTCTTTCTAGGGGCAATTTACTCTTTGTTGCTCGGTTTTTACTTAGCCCACTAGGTTACAAACCTCGCGCCGCGATTAAATCCCCCCTAGATTGAACAAATTTTAATTCTGAAAGGTCAACAGGCCCTAACGTATTAAATAACTCACTAACAGACATTGATCAGACCAATTTCAAAAATTTCGATTTAATTTAAACGCTTAATTCTCTTTAATTTGATAAAATAACATCTCAACTTTGAGGTGTATATGAATCTAAAAATCAAACGGTTAGACCATCACGGTATTGTTTCAGGTGTTATAGAAGACTTAAAAATTGTCAGCCTTTTAGATCAATACTTACCTCAAGACGATAAACAAGAAATCACCCCCGGTGAAGCTGTAAAAGGCATGATCATGAATGGACTCGGTTTTGCCAATCGACCTTTATCACTCAGCCCTCAATTTTTTACTAACTTGCCTCTTGAACATTTATTTCGTGAAGGGGTTCAAGCATCACATTTTAATCGTCACAAACTTGGTAGAACTCTCGATCAATGCTTCGAGTTTGGCTGTGAAAGCTTATTTTCATTAGTCTCCGGACAAGCATGTGAAATAGAACAAGTTGATAAAACCTTTGAATCACTTGATACAACGAGTCACTCACTGACAGGTGAATATGCTTTTGATGATGGAGATAGTGATGAAAACGTCATTAAAATTACTCATGGCTATAGCAAGGCTCACCGTCCTGATTTAAAACAAGTCGTACAAGAAATCATTGTTAGCCAAGATGGTGGGATCCCGCTTGCATGTAAAAACTGGGATGGTAACAGCGCAGACACCGCTATTTTTAAAGCGCGAAGTAAGGCGCTTGTTGACGAGTTCAAAAAAAGCCAAGCTCCTAAATACCTTGTGGCAGACTGTAAACTTTATCATAAAAGTAATGCTGAGTTTTTAACCAAAATTCAATTTCTCACGCTAGTACCTTCAACAATTTCTCTTGAAAAATCCTCTATAAGTACAGCCATAGCAGCCAACCAATGGGTTAATATTGATGATAACTATCAATATGTTGTTGAAGAGATTGAGCATATGGGGATAAAGCAAAGATGGATGATTATTTATTCAAAAGCAGCTAATAGCCGAGCACAAAAAAGCATTGTTCGACAAGTTGAGCGAGCACACACAGGCATCAAAAAAGACCTCTTCCATTTACAAGCTCAACGTTTCGCTTGTCAAACTGACGCACAACGCGCATTAGATAAATTAGCGAAAAAGATGAAGCATCATCAAATAGCGACTCAGCAATTTATTAAGCATAAAGTCTATGAAGGTAAAGGGCGACCTAAAAAAGATGCGCCAGTAAAAAATATTGAATGGCAAATCACGGCAGAAATTGAAGAAAACGAAAGCGCAATAAAACAGATTGTAGAACAAAAGTCATGCTTCGTATTAGCAACGAATATTGATAAAGAAGCCCTTTCACCAGTAGGTTTACTTAAGCATTACAAAGCACAATCTGAAGTAGAAAAAGGGTTTAGGTTTTTAAAAGACCCCTTGTTTTTTGTTTCATCATTATTTATCAAAAAGCCAAGTAGAATAGATGCTCTGTTGATGGTGATGACACTTTCATTGTTAGTTTATTCAATCGCGCAAAGACGAATGAGAGCGAATATGAAAAAAGAAAAAGCCACGATAGCGAATCAAATCAATAAAGAAATATCTAACCCAACATTACGTTGGGTCTTTCAGTGTTTTGAGGGAATTAATCTACTCCAGCAAGGCGACAAAATCAGCTTGGATGGTTTTGATGAGTTCAGGGAAAAGATAATAAGGCTCATTGGTGGACATGCGTTGCATTTATATAAAATCCAAAAAGTTGCCTAGGGGTCTGATCAATGCCTGTCACTAACTACGTTAAAAATTATTTATATAGAACAACTATGTATCATAATTTTAGCCTTGTTATTGAGCTATTTTCTTATCGCTATAATAGATCACTAATTTAATGCAATTGGTATAACTACAAATTTGTAAATGTGATATATGCGTGCGATAAACAAGATGCGCTAAAAAGGTTCCCATCCATACAAAAAAGTAATAAGAAACGCATTATTATTGGCGTAAATATTGCTGCAATCTCAATAATATTGGCTATTTATACGATAAATTAAAAATAGTTAATATTTTTATTGATCTTTAATGCTGTTTGTATTTAAAATCGCCCACCCTTTTATTTGAGGCAAATAAATTCGTCACATTTATCCTCAAATAAATATAGATTAGTAGCAATAAATGCGGTGGACTCATGGATTTTTATATCCTAAAAAAACAACAAGAACTAATTGCTATCCCGGCAAATGAGAACAACTGTAAACAGTATCTCGATTCTGGTTATTTTTACATTGATAAAGTAGCAGCATGTAACGAAGTTAATGCTTTAAAAGTGCTACAAACTAAACAAACTAAAACACTAAAGTACCCACTAATTATGGCATTGCTAGCATTACCGATTATTTTTGTAGGCTGGTATAGTTTAACCTAACCTTAAAATGGTCCTTAGGCTTGCATCTTTAATTACCTTGGGTATATTAGCGCTCTTACTGGTTTTTTAAGAGCGCGACATGAAAGTCCTCCACACCTCAGATTGGCACCTTGGCCAACAATTTTATGAACACGACCGCCGTGTTGAACATCAAGCCTTTTTTACATGGTTATTAGCCTCTCTTGTTGAACAACAAATAGACTTACTTTTAGTTGCTGGCGATATTTATCATACCGCGACTCCAAGCGCTAGCGCCGAAAATCAGCTTTACCAATTTATTAAAGACGCCAAAAAGGCATGCCCACAGTTACATGTAGTAATTATTGCGGGTAACCACGACTCTGCAAATCGTATTTTGGCAGCTCAGCCATTACTTGCACAGTTTGATACTCACGTAGTAGGGCGCTTTGATGTCGCAACACCCGATGAAACTGTTATTACCATAAATACCAATGGCAAACGCGCTGTAATCGTCGCTATGCCATTTTTACGGGCAAGCGATGTAAGTTTACTTAGCCAAACTGAAAGCGGCCCTAGTTATGCTCAAGGCGTTACAAAAGCTTACGAGCTTGCACTAGAACAAGCTACTAATATAAACGAGCAAAACTCACCATTAATAGTAATGGGCCATTTACACGCAAAAGGCGGTGATATCTCAAGTGATTCTGAGCGTAACTTAGTAATCGGTGGGGAGGAGTCTATTTCAGCCAATGTATTTGGTAAACAAGCCAACTACGTTGCCCTTGGGCATTTACACAAAGCGCAACAAGTCGCTAAAAGCGATATTATTCGCTACAGCGGTACACCTATCCCTATGTCGTTTTCAGAGCGTAACTACACGCACCAAGTAAATGTTGTTGAGTTTATTACTGATGAAAAACAAAACATTAGTACAACTGTAAACCCCCTTTACATTCCGCGCTCTGCCGATGTAATTATATTACCAAAAGGGGAGTGTGTACCATTGAGCGAACTATGCGAGCAAATTAAAGCGCTCGACATCGCACAAAATACAATAGCGCCTTATTTACGGGTAAAGCTTAAATCAAGCGATACCGACACCACCTTCAGAGAACAAATAGAACAAGCACTTGAAGGTAAGCATATTAAATTTTGTGGTATTGAACGTGTACGTGAACAATCAGCGCAAAATGACAACGACACCGTATTTGAAGATTTAAGCGAAGTTGAAATGCTCAACCCACTAAACCTATTAGAACAAGCATTCGCAAACGATAAAGACATGGCAGGGCAAAGCGTACCCGATGAGCTAAAAGCACTTTTAAGTGATGTCATAAACGAGCTTACGGAGCAAGAACAACTATGAAAATAACCGCAGTTCGTATTCATAATTTAGCTTCAATAGTTGATGCTGAAATAGACTTTACTCAGGCCCCATTAAAAGATGCAGGCTTATTTGCCATCACAGGCGATACCGGTGCAGGTAAAAGTACTTTTTTAGATGCGATATGTTTAGCCCTTTATACAAAAACAGCGAGGCTACGCGGCGATAAAGGTAACTTAATTGAGTTTAATGGCGACAGCATTAAGCTTAATGATGCGCGGAACCTACTACGCAGAGGTACATGGGAAGGCTACGCCGAGGTTGACTTTTTAGGGCAAGATAAACAGCTTTACCGAGCGCGTTATACAGTTTCACGCACCCATAAAAAAGTAACAGGCAAACTTAAAGTAGCAGAGCACACCTTAGTAACCCTGCCAGACGAAACCTTAATAGCTGACAAAAGCCACACAATAAAAGAAGTTGAGAGCAAAATAGGGCTTAACTTTGAGCAGTTCTCCCGTGCCGTACTTTTAGCGCAACATGAGTTTGCTGCATTTTTAAAAGCCACTGGCGATGAGCGAGCGCAGCTTTTAGAGTGTTTAACAGGCACCGATAAATTTAGCCGTATTGGCGTGCGTATTTTTGAGCGCCATAAAGAGCAAGTAGCAAAGCTTGAAGCGCTTAAAGCAGGCCTTAAAAGCTATACTTTGCTAACACCAGAAGAACTTGAGCTACAACAAACCAAGTTAACCGATTTAAAAGCGCAAACCGAACATACTAAAAAAGAGCTAACCAAAACCGAAAAAGCACTTAACTGGTATCAGCAAGCTACAGTGCTTGAGAAAAATTTACTTCAAGCACAGCAAACCCAGCAACAAGCAAGCTCAGCGCTTGAAAGTATTACCTCACAAAGCGAGCAGGCAAAACAAGCCAAGCAGGCGCTTGAAATAAAAGATAACCGCAGCCGTTTCACTCAATTAACCGATCAAAATACGGCGTTGGATCAGCAAATAACATCACTTAAAATTGTTGATCATTTAGCGGTAATTAACGAGCGTAACACCGCGCTTGCTAAGCATACCGAGCTACTTAATAACGCCAATAAGCAAAAACAAAATGCAGCGCCTATTATAGCTAAAGCGCGAGAACTCGACAGCAACATTGCCTTGCAAACTCAAGCAGTAAAAGGTACTGAGTCGCAAATAACCAAAGAACAATCTCAGTTTGATGAGATCACACAGCAGCTTAAACAAAGCAATAACGAGCTAGAACTCGCTAATACCAACTCAACTAAAAGCCAACAATGGCTTAATGAGCATGCACAGCTGCACGTTTTAGCAAAAGACTGGAGCTACTATCAGCAAAGCTTTAATACCTACTTAAATGCACAACAGCAATTAACTGCAAACCTTGCACAAAGCCAAACCCTTAATAGCGAGCTTGCAAGTCAGAGCGAGCTTTTAAATACGCAAAATAATAAAGTACAGCAGTGCGAGGCGTTACTTACGAGCGAGCAGTCTGCATTAAATTCATTAAATACTCAGCTTAATGAATTTAATGCAGAGCACTGCGACGCGCAGCTAAAAAGTATTGATTACTTAAAAGAGCAGCGAGAGCGCTATAAGCAATTTAACGCAGAACTAAAACAAAGCACTCAACGCCAACAAGTACTTAATCAGCAGTTAAATAAAAGCCAGCAAGCCCATGCTTTACTTAATCAGCATTTAATAACCAGCGAACAAGCGCTTAAAGGTAGCGAGTACGCACTTAACCAAGCGCGTTTAAGAGCCAGCGAAAACGTAGAGCATTTACGGACTGAGCTACGCCCTAATGAGCCTTGTTTAGTGTGCGGCGCCACTGAGCACCCGTACGCGGCAAATCAAAATCAGCAATTAAACAACTTAATTACTGATTTTGAAAATGCTTTTAATGCCGCTAAAAAGCAATTTGACCATGCACAAAGCGAGCTGCATAAGCATCAAACTCAACATGCCGTATTAACTGCTGAACACGGACAACTTGAGCAAGTAATTCAAACGGCAAAAACCAAACAGCTCGACATTAAAAATACTATGCAAGGCGCACGTAGTGAGCTTAACGACTTAACGCCTGATCAGCTTGAAGTAACTTATAAGCAATTAACGCAGCAAAAAGCGCAATACTTTGAGCAGCAAAAACGCCAACGCACACTGCAAACTAAAGTAAATGAGCTACAAGCAGCACTTAAAGCAGAGCAGAAAATACAGCAGCAACTGAGTAATAAACACCTTGAGCTTACACACCAGCAAAACCAAATAACGAGTAAGCGTAGCGAGCTAAGTGCACAAATTAACGAGCTTGGTACAACGCTCAATAGCCAATTTGAAAACAGTGATTTTTGGCAGCAACTACAAGCCAATACACTTGAACTTAGCGAGCTGCACGAGCAAGTTACGCAGTATCAGCAAACTCAAACGCAACTTGAGCAAAGCCAAAAGCGCCAAGACACAGCTAATGAGCAAATAAAGCAGCTTACCCCCCTTATTAGTAAAAGCGAGCAATCGTTAAAAGCACTTAATGAAGAGCTTGTAAAAGCTAAAGCGCTATTAAACGCGGTACAAAGTGAGCGCTTAGCTTTATTTAATAACGAGCAAATAAGCGCAGACGACTACCAAGCAAAACTCACAAGTGAGCAAGAGCAAAAACAATCGCAGGTTCAAGCGAGTCAAAAAGCTTATGACGACGCTATAAAACAAAGAGATGAGCACGCTATAACGCTTAAAAATGTGGAGCAACGCTTACTTGAAAACAACCAAGAACTAGCAACACTTGAGGCACGTTATAACCAGTGGTTTACTGACTTTAAAGCGCAATATAGCAATGCAACGCACGAACAGGTCAAAATTTTACTAACGCTCAGTAGCGATACTATTAAAGCGCATTTAAATCAGCACGAGCAGTTAACTCAAGCGTTAACAGATGCAAATGCCGCATTAAAACAGCAGCAACTTACGCTTGAAAAACACAACAGTAGCGATAAACCAACACAAAATGTAGAGGCTTCAAATACTCAACTAAGTAGCTTAAACGAGCAACAAACGCAGCTGCAAAGCGCATTACTAGCGACTAATACCGCTATTGAGCAACACAACCAAAACGCAAAGTCGCTTGAAGGTAAGCAGGCTGAGTTAACTACACTTAAAACACAGGTTGATCAGTGGCACTTGCTTAATAAGGTAATTGGAGATAAAGAAGGTAAAAAAATGCGTAACTTAGCGCAAACACAGACGCTAAGAATATTACTGCACTATGCCAACAGCCACTTAAAAACACTCAACAAACGCTACGAATTAACCGCCATAGCGCAAACGCTCGACATTGCAATTATCGACCGCGACATGGCCGACGAGCAACGCTCTGTTAATACGCTCTCGGGCGGCGAGTCATTTTTAGTATCGCTAGCGCTTGCACTTGGTTTAGCATCGCTTTCGTCTAACAAAGTACAAATCAATTCTTTGTTTATTGACGAAGGGTTTGGTACGTTAGACAGCGAAACCCTAAGCATTGCAATGGACGCTTTGGATTCTTTGCAAGCACAAGGCAGAAAAGTAGGCGTTATATCGCACGTAACACAAATGAGCGAGCGTGTAGCCACTCAAGTGCATGTAGCCAAAAAGCCAGGTGGATATTCCACAGTTGAAGTTTTATAAGCAACATTACTGAAAACAAGGAGATACAATGCCAACGTTTACAGGCGAGCAAGCAACACAATACGATAGCCGCATAACCCGTTTAGTTCCTGGTTATGAATTATTACATCAGCTCACTAATGCGCAACTACAAGCAACGCTGGGCGACAATGCACATATTTTGGTAGTAGGGGCAGGCACAGGCAAAGAAGTACTTGCACTGGCTGGACTAAACCCTACGTGGCAATTTACTGCGCAAGATACATCAGCCGATATGCTTGCTATCGCACAGCAGCAATTTGATGAGCAAGGCATAACAAGCCGCGTAGATGTACATAATGGCCCCGTTGATAAGTTATCGGTTAAAGCCGATGCCGTTTTATGTTTACTAGTAATGCATTTTTTAGAAGATAACGGCGATAAAAAAGAGTTATTAAAAGCAATTAAAGGAAGCCTTAAAAAAGACGCAAACCTTTATATTGCAGATTTAATGCCCCCTGAAACTTCATTTGAGCGCGAAGCCCAGCTTACAACGTGCGCGCAATTGGGTTTAACCGAAACAGGTAAAACACAAACAGGGCATGACTTAGAAAATGAGTTTTACCCGCTTGATAGAATGCGCTTTAGCGAACTGCTAAACGAGTGCAAATTTGGCATTCCGAAGCTGTATTTTAAAGCCCTAGGTTTTAGCGGATATGTAATAAAATAGTTTTAAATTTAAGTAATATAGCCACATAAACACCGAGTATGCTTACTCGGTGTTTTATTTTATACATACATTTACAACTTCTCACAGCTGCATACAAAGCACATACATATTTTTTATGTTTTAAGATTTACTATTTCTATATCAACATAAGCAAATAGAGAATCAACATGAAAAAATCGTTAATTGCTGTTTTACTCCTCTCGGGTTGCGCATCACAAGGTGTTGACCGTAACGGTCAAAATCAAATAATTAAACGCTATTACGCCTCGGTAGAATCTATGCAACGTGTCACACTCTCATCAGAAGTGGGTACAGGCATAGCCGCAGGAGCTGGTTTTGGGTTTGTAGATAGCTTAGATGGCAATACAGAAGAAATGATAGGTGGGGCAATAATCGGCGGGTTAGTTGGAGGGTTATTTACCGCATTGTTTGAAGGTGGCAACGATGCATATCAGTATAATCTATACGCTGCCAGCGAAGGTGAATTTACCGTAATTCAAAAACAAAAACTCGATCAAAACACTCAATGCGTAGTAGTAAATGCCGGTAAAAAAATTAAGCTTGAGCCAGTAGATAAACAATACTGCGAAAATAGTCCAAATGTGTACAAAAAAGCTGATGTTGCTCTATAGCAATATCAGCTTTTGTATTGTTGTAGGTCGGTTAAGCGAAGCGCCACCCGACGCACTAATATCCACATTACTCAGATCATTACTGTGTCAGCAACCCTAACCAATCTCTTCAAGTGCTTTCATTGCGGCTTGTGCTTTATCTGTTTGTACAAAAATATGGTCGTGATAAAACGCAGCGACCACATTAGCGCTAATGCCATGCTCAGTCAGCTTTGCAGATACCGCAGCAGTTAGCCCTACGGCCTCTAAACTTGAATGTACGTTAAGGGTAATTAAATTATATTTACCCTCGTAAGTAATACCTGCTTTATCGGCGATTTCAGCTTTTAAAATAAGGGTTAGCCCTTCTTCTTCAACATAAGTGGCAAGTGGCTCTAAGTGAACATAATCGGCCAATTTCCCTGCTAAGCAACAAAAAATATACTCACCTTGCTTAAGCGCTGGCTGCATTGATTTTAATAATTCGTTTAACTCTAAAATTCCGGCCATGATCGTTCCTTACAATGTGTTATTTTTTTAGCTGCGCGACTAGCTCGCTTAATCTCGCAATTTTTATATTACTTAGCTGCCTGTAATCAAAATATGGGCACACAATAATGTTGTTACTGGTGTCTATTGCAAACTCGTCGTCGAGCCAATCAAATTGTGCATGCAACTTACCCTGTTGTAATAAGTTTTTAGCGTGCGTACGCCCAGCAATTATGTGTAGCTGGTTTTTATTGCTAGTAGCTTTATTTGCACACGTAATAGTAATGTTGGGCGCGCTAAATAGCAGGGCGGTTTTACCGTTTTTTTGCAGTAAATACTCATCGCGATATTGTTGCCAAGTAGGGGCTTGTTTGGCAAATGAGTAATGCTCGCTTGGCAGGGAAAATAGCACTTTTGCATACACGTTAAACACTTTGCGCCAACCATTACCACAGTGCTGGTTTATGGTATTTATTTGCTCATTTATAACCGGTTCTAGGCATTCAAGTGTTTCAAAAAACGGCATTGGCGGCGCTTTTTCTACGTATACCGCCACGCTAAATTGCGTATCACCTAAGCCAACTAATTGTGTGTTCAAACTAGTTAGCCTTGTTTTGCGCTAAAATACGGTCGAGGTTATTTGCAAAGTTTTGGCGATCGGTTTGGCTAAGTGGCGGCGGCCCACCACTCATTTCTACGCCACTTGAGCGCATGGTATCCATAAAGTCGCGCACGTTAAGTATTGAGCGGATATTCTCGGTGGTATAAAGCTCGCCACGTGGATTGAGCGCTTGCCCGCCGTTATCAATTACTTCACTTGCTAGCGGAATATCGCCCGTAATAACTAAATCGCCTTTTTCAACACGTTTTACTATTTCGTCGTCGGCTACATCAAATCCCGACGATACTTGAACGCGGCTTATGTATTTTGACGGCGGAATACGCATTGCGTGATTGGCCACTAAAATAGTCTCGATTTTCATACGCTCTGCAGCTCTAAAAAGTATTTCTTTTATAACAACAGGACACGCGTCTGCATCTACCCAAATTTTCATGCTATGGTCATTTTTATTGCTTTAAAATTAATATGATCCTATAGCAAAATTTTTTAATCGGCTAGCAAACTTTATATCCATCTATATTTAGATAATACGTACTATTTATGTAATCCTAAATTCGGATAATAAGTGCAATTTCTCAGATTAGATGGCCAGCTGTTATAATTCGGCCATTCTCTCGCCAAAGGAAATTGCTTTAATGAAATATAAACAGCTGACACAAGCAGAAAGATACCAGATTTACGCGTTAATAAAAGCAGGAAATAACCAAAAACAGATAGCTGATGAACTCACTCGTTCACCGTCATCTATCTCTAGAGAGTTAAAACGCAATAAAGGGCTTAAAGGCTATCGACCTAACCAAGCCAATAATTTTGCAGAGCAAAGACGCAAGTCATCTTTCAAAGCAAGTAAGTTAACAGATGATGTTACTGACTGGATTAATAAATTGTTGGTTGACGGACTTTCGCCAGAGCAGGTGGCAGGCCGCTTAGCTTTAGAGAAAAAGGTCGTTTTGCATCATGAAACGATTTATCAATATATTTACAGAGACAAGGCTCGTGGTGGTGAACTACATAAGACACTCACTCGTGCATGTAAAAAGTATAAAAAACGCTATGGAAGCTACGATAAACGTGGACAGATAGTTAATCGAGTCAGTATTGATGAACGCCCAAGTATTGTGGATTCAAAGTCTAGGATTGGTGATTGGGAGGGCGATACAGTGATAGGCAAAGGGCGTAAAAATGCCCTTGTTACAATGGTTGAACGTAAAACGTTATATACAGTCGTTCACAGAATTGAAAGCAAGCATGCGAAAATAACAGCCGATGCGCTGATCAAGTGTATGACACCCTATAAAGGTAAGGTTATTACCGTGACTTTAGATAATGGAAAAGAGTTTGCTCACCATGAGCATATTGCACAAAAATTAGAAGCGGATGTGTATTTCGCTCACCCATATTCATCATGGGAGCGGGGCATAAATGAGAATACCAACGGCTTACTTAGACGCTTCTTCCCCAAGGGAACTGACTTTATGTCGCTAAGTGAAGCAGAAATACAGGCGGCAGTTGATAAGCTCAACCATCGGCCAAGAAAAACAAGAGGGTATAAAACCCCTCATGAGTTATTTACGGGGCAATCAGAAGTTCTGGTGGCTGCATAATGATTGCACTTAATACTTGAATTCAAGAATTTAAAAAGGAGCTTACATGAAGGCTATTAAATACGGTTTACTTATTACAGGGTTGTTTTTTCTTAGTGCCTGCACTAGCCCCCCTGAGGGAATAACACCCGTTAAAAACTTTGATATACAAAAGTATAAAGGCAAATGGTTTGAAATAGCGCGGCTCAATCACTCATTTGAAGAAGGTATGGAGCAAGTTAACGCGACTTATTCAATTAACGACGACGGCACAGTAAAGGTCCTTAACAAAGGGTATTTAACGGATGATAAAAAATGGGATGACGCCGAAGGCTTGGCCAAGTTTGTTGAGGGCACCGACACAGGGCATTTTAAAGTCTCGTTTTTTGGTCCATTTTATGGCGCTTACGTGATTTTTGAACTTGACCAACCCGATTATCAATATGCATTTATAACCAGTTATAACAAAGATTACTTGTGGTTTTTGTCGCGTACACCAACGGTTAGCAAAGAGCTTAAAGAACACTTTTTAACTAAAGCTAAAGAGTTGGGCTTTGCTACCGATGAAATAATTTGGGTTAAGCAATAAACAATGTAAAGCCCCTTTACAGTAGTAATAAAAGAGTCACCTAACTGTAAAGTAACTTAAATATATTGTAACTATTCAGCCACATTTTCAATAAATATATCAGGTAACTGATTTTTGAAGAGTAACTCAAGGGCTAGGCTTGCTGATACATGCTGTTTTCTGCAAGTCGAGAGGTAGCTTCTGATTAAACAAAACATCTCTGCACCTTGCATGCTTCTGAAGCACCCAGATATCTTTTGATGAACCTTGGTCATCCTAATATCATTCTCACCCTGGTTGTTGCTAAAAGGCACCGCTGTTTCCGTCATGAACCGTAAGACATCATCTTGATAATCTCTTAACCGCTCTAACAACGCTCTAGACTTTGTTCGTTTCAATCTGCCTCGCTGGCCTTTTACTCGGCTGTTTCTATCCGGTGGAGGGCATTTAATGTCACCTTGAGCCAATATTTGTTGATATTTCTCTATATAGTGAGCTTTTGTGTCTGCATCTAGCTCGGGGTTATCTATTTGATGTTTATTGATTTCAGTCAGTAGGGTTTGCAAATCCTTTGCCCATTGCATACCGTCTTGCTCCCATGCCCTTTCTAACTCTCGGATATGATGTGCATTACACAAGGCATGTTGGCACTGTGTATATTGATAATACGGTTTCCAGTGGTCGTGGCATAGTACCCCAGTAAAGTGAGGTAAAATATCGGCGTCATCCATCGCTATTTTCCCTCTTTTCTCATGCGGGTAAAAATACGTCCACCACGTCGTTGATGCACCATGAAGCCATCGTCGTTTACCACCTATATTAATCCCCGTTTCATCAACGTGTAAGGCTTGATAAGTCGTTTTCAGGGCTTTCTTGAGCGCGGCTTCTGCGCCGGAGGACTTTACCAAGGCCGCTGCTTGTTCATTAAAGTTAAATAAACTACCCGCACTGATTGGAATACCGAGTTGATCACAAAAATATTCTTCAATGCGGTTGTAAGGGAGTAATTGATATTGGGATAGGTAAACTGCATGGGCTTTTACACCAACCCCATATTGAATAGGACTGTTAACGTCTTCTGGAAATTCACCAATAAAACGCTTACCTTGCTCATTTTCCAGAATTTGTGCTTGGTATTCAGTGACCACTTTCCTGATATCTATATCGACAACCTGTCGTTTTTGAAAGCCAATTTCACGGTAGTGACCTTTCGGTAAAAAATCACGTTCAACTAGGATGATTTTGATCTCATCAGGCGTCTGTGTTTGGGTTAGTGTTTTACCTGCACGGCCTTTTTGACCACCCGCTGACTTGGCTGATTTCTCTTTGTTTTGTTTTTTTCGGTTGATGTCTTTTGATGGCGGGATACTGCTATTGTTACTGTTAAGTCCTAATTTACTTGCTAACATAACAACGACAACCAGAATGAGTTCAATAGACATCTTCAGCGCAGGCGTGAGAGTTTTACCTTCTTGTAATTGAGCTTTGGTTTTCTCAACGATTTCGTCGATGTTGATGCTGTTTAAATTCATTGAAGCTAGGGCTATTAGGTCATAGCCCTAGCTTGGCATACTGGCGGGATCGGTCAATAGTTAAAAAAGATCCTTTGAAAATAATTTACCATGGTGAATAGTTACAATATATTATGGTTATATTGTGTGTACTTGCCGTGAGACAGCAAGTATTGGAAACACTGAATATCCCCTATTGTTGGCAGGCTATATAGCTTGCCATTTTTTTTGCCTAATCTATGGGAAAGTAACGGATCACGTTTTTACTAACTAAGGCTAGTTTAACGCTAAAAACAACCCACTTAGTACAACTAACACGCTATTTAAAACACTAAACCACTTTACATAGCCTACTAAAAAATTATAAAAAACCATTATAATTAAGACACTTAGGCTCATAAACCCGCAAAATAGTAATGTTCCATATCCACCTTGAGTAACTATACAAAGCACCAAGCTTAGTAAAATACTGATCCAAGCAGCTAATAACAGCTTTTTACGTTGGGATTCTGTAGGGCGTTTTTTAAATACGTCTTTAAAATGATTATACTTAGCCAGCGCAAAACAGTTAAAACTGAGCAGGCATAGGCTAAAACCGAGTAAATCAATCATGGCTTTTGCCTTTTAAGGTTATTAGATTGACTAGGGCTGATTGTTTTTGAGTTGCTTTTAGCAGTACGTAATTTTTCGGTTTGTATAAAAAATAATATACTAAATAACAAAAACAGTGCATCAAAAGTAAATAAAGCCCACTGTTTGTGCATCAAATAGCTAATTAGATTACCGTTAGTTGTAAGTGCATTAATAACCGGTACGCTTAAACATGCAACAGCATTTATAGCTGCCATAACTCGCCATTGCAGTGTGTCGCGCTTTATAAGTGCTAAAAGAGCAACCGCTAGCCATGTTAAAAAGAACGCGAGTATTTCTTTATCGGCGCGCTCTGCGGTAGTTGGGCTAAGTAGTCTGTTAGCAATAAAAAATGCACACGTTGCCAGTGGAAGTCCCATAATAGTGGCTAGGTTTAACCCTTCAACTAGTTTTAAACCAAACGAAGGTTTAACGTTATTTTTAGTTCGCTCGCGAATTCGCTTAGCCCACATAATACAGCCAGAGCCAATCATTACACAGCCTGCAATACCGCCTAATACGTATAACCAGCGCAACAACCACGTAGCTAAACGCCCTGTATGCATAGAATTAAGCGATTCGTAAAGCGCTTTGCTGCTAGTTAGCTCGTCATCAGTTTTAGCGACCATTTGCCCTGTAGCACCACTAAATATTAAGCGTGGTGCTTGGTTACGTAGTGTTTTACCTGCGCTTACCAATACAGTAATTGTTGAAGCTGCCATATTTGGTTGGTTAACTTGTACGCGAGTAATATCTGCATGAGGCCACTTAGTATAAACCTGATCCAAAATACGTTGTATTGGCACCATTAGCAATTCGCCTTTGGCTTTATCGGTCATGGTGTTGCGAGGGGTTACATCGTTAAAAAAACCACGCATGCCGTTATCGTAAGCTACTTTTGCAGGGTAGGGGAACAACATAAATATGAGCGTAATCATGCCAGTGTAGGTAATCATTAAATGAAAAGGCAGGGCAAGCACAGAGCTTAAGTTATGGGCATCTAACCACGTACGGCTACCTTTGTTACGCCTAAAGCTAAACATATCTTTAAAAATACGCTTATGAATAACCACACCCGATATAATGGCAATCAGCATAAAAAAGCTAGCAAAGCATACAATCCAGCGTGCTGTTATTGCATCCATGTAATGTAAATCATAGTGCAACCGATAAAAAAAGTTACCACCTTTAGTATCTACAAAGGGCTCAAGCTCTTGCATGGTATTAGGGTTAAGCTGCGTGTTTTCAAACTTACTGCGGCGCTGGCCTGGTTCTTTTGGCTTTGCATAACCATAAATTAAATAAGGAATACGCGGCTCAGGTAATGTAATACGCCAGCTTGATGAGTTAGCTCCATGGTTAGCTAAGTAATCAAATCCGGTAATTATTTGTTGCTTTTGCGCTTCTATACGCTGTGTTTGGGCTTGCACATTATGTATGGCTGGTTGATTCCATAAGGTTATTTCGTCTCTGAAAAAGCTAAGAGTGCCAGCAAAAAATATTAAATATAATAACCAACAAACGAGTAACCCTACCCACGTATGTAGCCAGGTCATTGAGCGGAAAAAACTGTCTTTCATAGCCAACCCTTCAATACAGCTAATAAACAAATTTGCGCACTAGTCGTTAGTAAAATACTGATCCAAACTGTTTTTAATGATTTAATATAAAACGCATAAATAAAAACTAATGCATAAATTAGAATGCTTAATGATACACACAGCAGTACCGCATCTGATTTGGTCAGCGGTAATAAAAAACTCAGCAAAGCAGTGCTCGCAGCCGTAAAAGAATAGCCACCAACAATGGCAATTAAAAAGCGTAAAAACACTGAAAAACGATAGCTAAAAATAGGTGATAGTTTAAAAAATTGCGATAACAACTCAATAACGCGTAGTTTAGTGGGCTGCGCACTCAGCGGGTGTGCCTGCATAATGAATTAATCTCTTATAAATACAGCGGGTGAAAAAATAAAGCGTTATTATATAGCCTACAAATACAAAAGATAGTTATTATCATTCGTGATATTTGAGTTTATCCAACCAAAAAATTTATTACTCACCTGCTCTCTGATAAAGTAATTTTTTAACATATTGAACCATAATGATATTTAAACTCACCGCAGTTAACGTTGAAAGTAACTGCTTGAGATAGATTTATTATCCAATAATTCAGGCTACTTAGTAAAATAGCGATCTCAAATAACATCAGTATATTTGATTAGCAACTAACTAAGGTTTAAGGTTGTTTATTAAACTTTAATAAGAGCTTTAATAACGATGAGCGATCACGAAAAACTAAATTATGTCGAGTTCCCTGCTTATGATTTACCTGCTACTAAAACCTTTTTTAGCAATGTATTTAATTGGCAATTTACAGACTACGGCCCCGAATATACGGCGTTTAGCGGCCAAGGGCTCGATGGTGGATTTTTTAACGCACCGCTTAAATCGTTAACTCAAAACGGGGCTGCACTCTTAGTTTTTTATAGTAATGATATCCACGATACCTATAAAAAAATAGAGCTGCATGGCGGCACAATATTAAAGCCCATTTTTGAATTTCCGGGTGGTTGTCGGTTTCACTTTGCAGAGCCCAGCGGCAATGAGTTTGCTGTATGGGCAGACAAACAATAGATTTTATAAGGCCTGTAGCCCGGAAGTAGTTAAAGATCACGATTTTACCAACTAACGCCCGTTTTAATTAAAATAAACCGATATTTTACCAACTCATTTGTTCTAAATGGCCATTTAGGATAAAAATTAAGCATTTAAGGCCAAGTAGACATGAATAGTCACCAATTAATAGAGCAAGTTAGTAAATGCGTGATCTGTGAACCTGATTTACCTTTAGGGGCTCGCCCTGTTATACAATTTAACCCAAACGCACGTATTTTAATTGCAGGCCAAGCACCTGGAATAAAAGTTCACGAAACAGGCGTGCCATTTAACGATGCAAGCGGTAATCGCCTACGAGAATGGCTTGGGCTAACAAGAGATGAATTTTACGATGCCAATAATATAGCCATTTTACCTATGGGCTTTTGTTATCCTGGTAGGGGGAAGTCGGGTGATTTACCACCTCGAAAAGAATGCGCACCTACATGGCGCGAGCAATTATTGGCTGCACTACCAAATATTGAGCTGACAATAGTGCTTGGTAAATACGCACAGGCGTATCACTTACCGGACACTAAAAAAACGCCACTTACGGAGTTAGTAAAATCGTGGCGTGAGTATTGGCCAAACTATTTAGTGCTTCCTCATCCCAGTCCGCGCAATAATATATGGCTTAAAAAGAATCCATGGTTTGAGCAAGATGTACTTCCAGAACTAGATAAGCACGTTGCTGCTATTTTAAATAAGTAATACTTCTAGTTATTGTAAAGGGGCGTTATACCAATCCGCAATAATACTTAATCATTTTGCGGGGCTAAACGTGTCGCTACCTGTGTTAAAAAATTCTCATTTACGACTGCATGGATGCAGAAGGTAGAGCAATGCAGGAGCAATTGCCGAGAACAACTAAATAGCGAATTTTTTGCCTAGCTATCAACACGTTTTTCCATCCTCAAAATAGATCACTTAATTAAGCGAATTGGTATACAGTTAACTTAAAAATTAACACTCTAATTAAAAACAATAACAAACGAGGTTACCTAATTTGAATGCATCTATATTAACTGAAGTAATACTTCCGCTCGCCCTTGCACTTATTATGTTTGGCATGGGACTTGGGCTCACTACAAACGACTTTACCCGGTTATTTAAAAGCCCACTCGCCATCGTTATGGGTTTAATTGGCCAACTTGTAGCAATGCCTCTATTGGCATTAGACCTATGCTATTTACTTAACTTATCAACACCTATAGCCATTGGTTTAATGATATTAGCCGCTTGTCCCGGCGGCACCATGTCAAATGTAGTAAGCCAGCTCGCTAAAGCTAACTTAGCACTTTCGGTAAGCTTAACAGCCGCTTCCACCGCTATTAGTATAATAACAACACCGTTTATTATCGGCTTTGCTATGAGCCAGTTTGCGCCAGCAGATAACGCTAGTTTTTCTATTTTGACGACATCACTTGGGTTGTTTTTTATTACCTTAGTGCCTGTTGCTGTAGGTATTTGGTTACGCCATTTTAAAAATGATTTTGCTATTAAAACAGAACCGTTTTTTAGACGCTTTTCATTGTTTTTTATGCTCATTATGATTGCCGCATTGGTAATAAAAGAGCGCGCTTTATTAGTTAACCTGAATCTCGTTTAAGAAATTGAACTAAATGCCTGTTCCGAGATCCGATCTTTCGACCAAAAACGATTGGATAAGCAAGGAACAGGCATGATTAAATTAGTTGAATTATTTTGCGATGTCGATGATTTTTGCAAAGTATTTATACCCCAATGGGAAAAACAATTACTCGAAGATGGCACCCAAAAACGTCAGCGTTCAGGACGTATGACGACCAGTGAAATTATGACTATTGTTATTAGTTTTCATATGTCACATCACCGAGATTTCAAAAATTACTACCTTGGCTATGTATCACTTATGTACAAAAGTGAATTTCCCAACTTGCTCAGTTACACACTATTTTTAGCCGTTATGCCAAGGGTAATTGTGCCGATGTGTGCCTATTTTACTTCACTTAAAGGTAAACCCAAAGGCGTTGAATTCATTGACTCCACATGTATTAAAGTGTGCCATAATATTCGTATTCCAAGACACAAAACCTTTGATGGAATAGCCCAGCGTGGCAAAGGAACAATGGGATGGTTTTATGGCTTCAAGCTACATTTAATCGTTAATCACCATGGTGAAATTGTTGCTGCGAAAGTGACAACAGGAAATGTACATGATACTCAACCAGTGCGTGAGTTAGCGAGCTGCCTGACGGATAAATTATATGGTGACAAAGGGTATTTAAGTAAAGCTTTAGAAGCCGATTTACTCGATAAAGGGGTAAAGCTCATTACGACGGTTCGCAAAAATATGAAGGCAAAAGCGATGTCATTATGGGATAGAGCAATGCTTTCAAAACGCTTTATAATCGAAACAATTAATGACCAGCTCAAGAACATATCCTTCATTGAACATTCAAGACATCGGAGTATGAACGGCTTTATGTTGAATTTAGTCGCTGGATTGGTGGCTTATTGCTTGAAAGAAAAGAAGCCACACCTTAATTTAACTGACGTAGAGCTTAACGCATTAGTTATCGCTTAAGCAGAACTCAGGTTAGTTAGCTCATTTAACAATGTATTTTGGGCATGTATAGCACTGAATATAGGCTCGATGATTGTAGGTTGGTTAATTGCTAAGTGTTCAAAATTAAATTTAACCGATTCACTAACGCTTTCTATTGAGGTTGGGATTCAAAATGCATCACTGGCTATTTTAATTGCGATTAGTTTTTTAAATAAACCAGAATACGCAGTTACTGGCGGTATTTATGGCCTGGCAATGTTTATAGGGCCGCTGCTGTTAATTGGCGGATTAAAGCTTAAAAACAAACGCACAATGTAGTTATAGCTAAAAAGCAGGGCTTATTATTGCTTGTGTAAGCTCTGTTTATTCTTAGAATTTACTTTACACGGACACATTTCACTCTCCAAGCTTGGACCTGTTAACCTTTGCGGATTAAAGTTTACTCTATCTAGGGATTATTTAATCACGAGACTCGGTAACTGCTCCTGCGTCATGATCATATCCTTTACAACATCCATATAGGCAACAGGTCGCCCCCAAGGACGCTCCCAAAGAGCAGCCGCATATTTGACATTTATGTTGCATTATTGCCTATATAAGCAGATTAGTGTAAACATGCCCTAGACATCTACAAATATAAATTCATTATTAGACTTTGCTGTAGACTTAAAACAAATCCACTTGAGAATGATTTTTAAGTGTCGTTATAAGCTGTACTTAACGCTTAAATATACTTTCTACTTGGCTGCGTAGCCATATTAATGCATCGTCTTTATCTGTATTTTGGTGCCAATATAAGTGCTGATAAATAGTAGGCATGGTAGTTGGTACTGGACGCGCAATTAAAGTTTCATCAAGTAGCTGACTTGCCACCATGGAGGGCAAAGTGAGTAAAAATGGTGAATTTTTTATTACCTCTTTTGCTGAAAAATACGTTTGACAACGTATAGCAACCTCACGATTTAAGCTTAACTGTAATAATGCTATATCCTCAATAACCGTACCCGTTGCTCTGTTAGATACAGCTACATGTTTGGCCGTTAAGTAATTATCTATATTTAATTGATTTTTAAGTGAGTGATCTTTTTTCATTAATACACAAAAGTGATCGCTCGAAAGTACGGCATGGCTAATAGGTGATTTAATTGCTCTGGCTACATCTATTGCTATATCAATTTGATGATTAGCCAATTGTTTGTGCATATCATCACGGTTCAATTTTACGCTGGCAAGCGTTGCCTTTGGCGCGTGTTCAGCAAGTATTAGTTGTAGTTTAGGCAATACTATTGGCTCAATAGCATCGTGCAGCGCTATTTTAAAAGTTTGAGTGGTAGTGGCTAAATCAAACTCACCACACGCTTGTAATACTTGGCGTAACTTTTCGAGTAAATCTATTAGCGCAGGCGCCATGCGTTGACACGCAGGTGTTGGCAGCATTAATTGCCCTTGGCGTTCAAATAAAGGATCGTTCAATACGCTGCGCAGACGTTTAATCGCATGGCTTACCGCTGAAGGGGTTATATATAAAACCTTGGCTGTTTCGCTCATGTTTTTCTCAAAGTACAAACTCTCAAATATTTTAAGAAGATTTAAATCGAGCTGCTGAATATTTTTAGCTTCTATCATTCGAGTTTACGCCCTTTAACTTATGAATATAATTCACATTTGATTGGTAATATATTTCATTTAATTCATTGGATCGAATGTTTTATGCTGGATTTAGGTTTTAAATAAACAGAGCAACCGTATGAACTTTGAGCCAAGCCAAAAGAGCCAAGATTACTTAAATCGTGTTAAAGCATTTATGCAAGATCACGTACTCCCTGTTGAGCAAACAGTCGTTGCGCACAACCACGCAAAAAATAGCACAAACGATTGGACAAGCTGGCAATTAGCACCTCAGATTGATCTATTAAAAGCAAGAGCAAAACAAGCTGGGCTTTGGAATTTATTTTTACCCGATAGCACGTTAGCACAAGGTTTGAGTTGCCTTGAATATGCTCCCATTGCAGAGCAAATGGGGCATTGTTTATTTGCATCAGACGTTTTTAATTGCAACGCCCCCGACACCGGCAATATGGAAGTGCTATATCACTTTGCAAACGATGAGCAAAAACATCAATGGCTAACACCATTATTAAACGGTGAAATACGCTCTGTATTTGCCATGACCGAACCCGAGGTAGCTTCCTCAGATGCAACAAATATGCAAGCAACAATAGATGTTGATGGCGACGACCTAATTTTAAATGGTAAAAAGTGGTGGACTACAGGACTTGGCCACCCTAATGCGCAAGTGGCTATTTTTATGGGACTTTCCAATCCAGAAAACGATAAACACAGTCAGCACTCAATGGTATTGGTGCCGCTAAGTACGTCGGGTGTAAATATTAAACGTATGCTAAGTGCTTGTGGTGATTTTGACCCTCCATACGGCCACGGCGAAATGGAATTTAATAACGTACGCGTACCAAAAAAAAATCTTATTTTAGGCTTAGGTAAAGGCTTTGCTATTGCACAAGGACGTTTAGGGCCTGGGCGTATTCATCATTGTATGCGCGCTATTGGCGCAGCAGAGCGCTGTTTAGAAATGATGATTAAGCGAGGTATGTCGCGCAGTGCTTTTGGTAAGCAGCTTATAAAGCTCGGTGGTAACTTAGAGCGAGTAGCACAAGCGCGTATGGCAATCGATCAAGCTCGGCTACTTACTTTACATGCAGCATGGAAAATAGACACCGTTGGTGTTAAACACGCCATGACCGAAATATCGAGCATAAAAGTAGTGGTACCAAACATGTTGCAAATGGTGTCTGATATGGCTATGCAAATATTTGGGGGGGCAGGGGTGTCGAGCGATTTCCCTATCGCATCGTTTAATGCAATGGGGCGTATTTTACGCCTTGCTGATGGCCCCGATGAAGTACATATGGGTATGGTTTCTCGCCTCGAAATAAACAAATACCGCTAAGGCTACCACATGAAAACAAGACTCATAATAACAGGTGGAGCAACAGGGCTTGGTAAAGCATTAGCACTAAGTTATGTAAATAACTTAGGCGCCAACTTACAAATTTGTATTGCCGATATAAACGCCGAGCGCGCAGCAGCGACAATTGCCGAGCTGCAAGCATTAAAAGCCGATGCGTTTTATTACGCCTGCGATATAACTAAGCAAGCTGATATAGAGAGCTTGCGCGATATAATACAAACCAAATGGAAAGGCGTAGATATCGTTATTAATAACGCCGGCGTTGCTACCGGCGGTTCACTTGAGGGCGAGACAATTGAGCAATGGCAGTGGATAATGGATATTAATCTGCTTTCGGTGGTGCGTGTTTGTAAAACCTTTTATCCCGTATTTAAACAACAAGGTAAAGGTTACTTTATTAACATTGCCTCACAGGCTGGTCTTACGCCTATTCCGTTTATGAGTAGTTACAATGCAGTAAAAGCTGCCGTGGTTAGCTTTAGCGAAACCTTAAAGCTTGAATTAGTTCACGACAACATTGATGTGAGCGTTGTGTGCCCCAGCTTTTTTAAAACCAACTTAAACGAATCAATGCGCACAAGCGAGCCTGCTATGCGAACTATGCTTAACCGTGCGTTTGAACGCTCCCCAATTAATGCCCAGCAAGTGGCTGATATTATTTACACGCAATCACTCAAACGGCCATTTTTAATTTTGACCCATAAATTAGGTAAACAGGCGTTTTTCATGAAAAAGCTCTTACCTGTTGAGTGCTACATTAAAAACATGCTGAAAAAAACACGTTCTATGCAGCGCTTAAAATCAAAATAATAAAAGGCCAACGATGAACACACAATTATTAGATCAAGCCAAAAGCGTGCGCCAAGGCGAAGAGCTCGATATACAAAAAGTAAATGTCTGGCTTAAGCTGCACATGAGTAATTTAAGCGGTGAGCCAAGTGTTACGCAATATGCCGGTGGCGCGTCAAATTGGACCTACAGCCTTGACTACCCAGAGCAGTCGCTTATTTTACGCCGTGCCCCAAAAGGCACTAAAGCCAAAGGCGCTCACAATATGAGCCGCGAGTTTAAACTACAACAAGCACTAAAACCGGTTTACAGCTACGTGCCAACAATGAAAGTATTTTGCGAAGATAAGCGCATACTCGGCACCGACTTTTATGTAATGGAAAAGCTAACCGGCATTATTGCGCGTAGAAATTTCCCGCGCGAACTAACTACAACACCTGAGCGCACAAAACAACTTTGCGAAAATGTACTCGACTGCTTAGTAGAACTACACAAAGTTGATTACAAACACGCTAATTTAAGTCACTTAGGTAAAGGCGAAGGGTATACACAACGCCAAATTAGCGGTTGGAGTGAGCGCTTTATCAAAGCAAAAACATGGAATGTCCCCAGTGGTAAAAAAATCATTAAGTGGCTTCATAATAATATGCCTGCCACTGAGCATATTTGTATTACTCATAACGATTTTAGATTTGATAACGTTGTGCTTGATGTCAACGACTACACTAAAGTGCGGGGTATTTTAGATTGGGAACTCGCCACGCTTGGCGATCCATTAATGGATTTGGGTAACACACTCGCGTATTGGGTAGAGCCTGGGGATGACTTTTTAGCGCAAGCTACACGCCGACAACCAACACATTTAAAAGGCATGCTGACACGAAAAGAAGTTGTGGCTTATTACTGTAAAAAAATGAATATTACAGTTGACGATTTCACTTTTTACGAAGTGTATGGCTTGTTTAGATTAGCAGGCATAGTTCAGCAAATTTATTATCGTTATCATCATGGGCAAACAACAAATCCCGCATTTAAAAACTTTTGGGTATTTGTGCATTACCTTTTATGGCGCTGTAAAAAAGCCATTAACAATCAAGGAAACGCCTAATGTGTATTTTATATTTAGTACGCCATGGGCAGGCAAGCTTTGGCGCAGATGATTACGATAACCTTTCGGTAAAAGGGCAACAACAAGCTACATTAGTGGGCGAGTATTTAGCGCAAAAACAACTCATACCCGATGTAGTAATTACAGGCACTATGCAGCGCCACAATCAAACCGCAGAACTCAGTTTAGCTTCACTTAATAATACGTCCGCTGTAATTAATGATGCGCGCTTAAATGAGTACGACCACGAGCATATTTTAGCGGTTTCTAATCCTGAGCTTACCACTCCAAGCCAAGTACATGCCGTGCTTAGTAAGCAAGTCGATCCAATGGAGTATTTTAAAACAGTATTTATTAACGCCATAGAGCAGTGGATGCTTAATCCTGACAGCACGCTCTATAAAGAGTGCTTTAATGCTTTTTGTGCTCGAGTATTGGGTGCGCTTGAAAAAATAGCAAAAGAACATGATGGTAAAAAAGTCATTATTTATACGTCAGGCGGGCCTATTAGTATTATTACCAGTCATTTAATGGGATTAAAGCTTGAGCGCTTTATTGATATTAATTGGGGTTTAGTTAACGCAGGTGTTACTAAAGTTGTGGCGCGAGGCAGAGGATCAAGCCGTAAATTAGGTATAAGCAGCTTAAACGAGCATCACTTTTTAGAGCAATACCCACAACAAAAATTAATTACCTATACCTAAGGAGCAAATATAATGCGCAAAAATATACTAATAACAGGTGCAAGTTCCGGCTTAGGAAAAGGCATGGCACAAGAGTTTGCTAAAAAAGGCTGTAACCTTGCTCTATGCGCTCGCCGATATGAATTATTAGAGCTGTTAAAAGCCGAACTTGAGCAAGTAAATCCTAACATTACCGTCAGCATCAAAGTGCTTGATGTAAACAACCACGAGCAAGTGTTTTGCGTGTTTAAAGCCTTTAATGAAGAGTTTAACGGGCTTGACCGCATCATTATAAATGCAGGAATGGGCAAGGGCGCATCTATTGGTACAGGCTATTTTACTGCCAATAAACAAACCGCTGAGACCAACTTTGTAGCAGCACTGGCGCAGGCCGAAGCTGCAATGGAGATTTTTAGAGCGCAAAACCACGGGCACTTAGTGACTATTTCGTCAATTAGTGCAGTGCGTGGTTTTAGACGCGCTATGACGGTATATGCAGCGACCAAAGCTGCAATAACATCACTGAGCGAAGGCATTCGCATAGACGTAATAAATACACCAATAAAGGTAAGTTGTGTGCACCCCGGTTTTATTAGAAGTGAAATAAACGAAAAAGTAAAAACAGTGCCCTTTATTGTCGATACTGAAACAGGCTGTAGAGCACTTGTAACAGCTATAAATAAAGAAAAAGCCAACAGCTTTATACCAACGTGGCCATGGGCATTTTTACATTGGATTTTACGTATAGCCCCGCTGACTACACTTCGTAAAATGTCTTAAATAAACTCACGCCCCAAAATTGTTGTGGGCTTAAGTTTATCATTGCAAATAACCTAGCAATATATTAACAAAAAGAAATCCTCTTGCCTTATATCTGTAAAAAAACATACTTTTTTTGCTTTAAAAACAACCATAAATAAATTAACCAACTTTTATTGCTAATGATTTTTTCTTGTTTATTATCCTTAAAGTTGCATTTGTTAATAAAGCATTTAAAAAATGCACTTCCTGTGTTTAAATTGGCGCCAATGGATTACGAGCTCTTAGAAAATGAGATTAAACAAGGACGTAATACAATAATAATTATTTAAACACGGAAAAATTATGAATAAAAAAATTTTTGCAGCAACCGCTTTACTCGCTATGACTTCGACTTCTTTACTTGCATCTAGCGAAACATTACAAGCAAGTGTAAATGGTTGGAGCGAACCAACTTTTTTAGAAAATAACAAAGTACATTTTGGTAAAATTCGTTTAGCTACAGGTTCTACTTGTACAATGGATAATGCTGGCGCAGTAACGGGCGATTGTGATGCTTCAGACTCAAACATTCAATTAGGTGGCGTAACTGTTTCAGGTTTGGCTCCAAATTCAGCAATGAACATCACTGTATCAGGCAGTACAAGTGCCAACCTTACTTTCGCTCCAGTAACGACTGCCACTGATGGTACTTCAACTGTAACAACGGCTGATACTGTTGCTTCTGCATTTACAACTGATGCAAGCGCAACTGATATCGTAATCGGTGTTTATGGTGATATGACAGTAGCTGCCGATCTTACTGCTGGCGCTGCTTATGAAGTAGACTACACTGTCGATGTATCTTTTCAGTAATATTATTTCTTATATTATTATAGCCCTAGGCTACTAATAATATAAATTGTGTGGAGCTTAATGCTCCACATTTTTGCTTTATCATGTTGTTGAGTTGTCTCATGAGTTTTAAATTTTTTCGCTGGGCAACGCTTTGCCTGACTCTTCTATTACCTCAAATTTGCAGTGCTAATCTTTCTCTATCTGAATATCGTTTATATTTTGATGGACGAACTAAAAATAATTCATTAATGATCAGAAATACATCTGATAAAAACCTCGACTTTAAACTTAGTATCACGCACAAAGACATGACCGAAGAAGGGTCACTAATAGATGCAACACCTAAGCAAGTAGAGGGTCGTTCTGCTGCTGGCATGTTACGTTTTTCTCCACGCCGTGGTTCTATAGCGCCAAAAGGCATGCAAGCTATAAGAATGACGATACGAAAAAAAGCAGAATTACCCGCAGGAGAATACAGAGCGGTACTTAAAATAGTTGCGTCAGAAGCACCAGCCCCTAATGCAGAAGGAATAACCATACGCCCTAAAATATCTTACAGCGTTCCGGTAATTGTGCGCCATGGGCAGTTAGAAGCTGATTCGCAACTAATCAACCCGCAACTAATTAGCCAAAATGGTTGACCAACCGTTACGTTTTGGCAAACGCTAACGGGAAATCGTTCGTTATATGGTAATTTTGAACTGCTAGACAGTAATAACTTATCTGTTGGGGAAGTAACAAACGTAGCCGTTTATACGCCTTTATCGCGTCGTAAAGTCTATATTTCGTTGCAACAGCCCGTTGTCGGTCCGCTTACACTTAAATACAAAGAAAATCCCCAATATGGTGGCAATATTGAGTTAGCAATACCCGTTAATATTCAATAACACGTGTTTAAGCTAAACGCATTGCGTTATGGCGCTTTAATTAGTTTGTTGCTCATTGTTATTGTGCCTCAAACATTAGTCGCTAATGAGCTAACGCCTCTTCATCAATGGACTATTGATGAAGAGGCGTTCGTGATCGTAAATGTAAAAGTAAATGGCCGTTCAGTGGTATCCGACTTAGAAGCTTACTACACGCAATCAAATAAGCTGTTACTACCAATCAGTGTTCTTAAATCAACGATGGGGATTAACTTTAGTATTACCGAAGGGAGTTTAACTGCAACCGTTGATTCAACGAAGCTTGCACTAAGTACAACGTTATTGGCAGCTCAGTCGGTAACACCAACGGCATCTTTTTGGGCAAAAGACGATTACGCTCATTACGTAGACTTATCCGTTATTAATACGCTTTTAGAAACCGACTCAACATTTGATTACTCACTCATGCAAGTCTCCTTTATGAGTAATTTATTAAGCACCACAAATGATAAAAAAAACACGTCAATCACGCATAAGCAAGCTATTGCCCCACAATATGATCACTTTATAGAAGATCAATATCGTCTACTTACCTACCCAATTTCTGAGTATACAATTTCATCAACTGCCACATCTAAACAAGCACGTTATAAAGGCTTAATTAGACTCAACAGCTATTTTGATTTATTTCACCATAGAGCAGAAGTTCGGTTTAACAAAAATGAAAATAGCGACAATACATTTTTTAAAATTAGCAAAGATTTTAGTTTGACCGAGCAAGATCATTCATTAGCTCGCATTCATTATCAATTGGGTGATATTCAATCTCAATCAGATCAGCTGACGACAGCTTCAAGGCAAGGCAGAGGTATTTATATCTCGAATGCCGATCCACGCTCAGCACAAAATTTTTCGTCAATAACCATTGAAGAACCCGCTTTACCCGGTTGGCAAGCTGAGCTATATCGCAATGGGCAATTTTTAGCGACCACACAAGCAAATGACGATAATTTAGTTAAGTTTATCGATATAGAAACATTTTATGGCAATAATATTTTTGAAATAAAGCTTTTTGGCCCCCAAGGTGAGCAAATTACACGCACTCAAAAATACACGATAGGGCAGGATGCTCTATCACCAGGGAAAATAAGCTATCAAGTTGAGTTAATTGAAACAGATAAAAGCGTATTTGATAACAACCAAAATACTCAAAATACATTTAGTGACACGTTTAAAGCCAGTGTTTCATATGGGATAAGTGAAAATTTAACCTATGATGCACAAATCACTCAACTAGCATCTGATGAGCGCTCTCGCTATATATCATCAGGATTAAATATACTTACGGAGCATGGCAGCTATCGATTTTTATCTAGCAAACAACTCAATGCTGGCAGCGCTTATTATGCAGGCTTTAGGGGCTTGTTCTCTAATGATTTTTATAACGACGTAAACGTCAATTTAGAATATACCGCCTTAGATGATTTCTCGAGCGCATTGTTTTTACCACAAAATAATGTGCTTAAAAATAAATTATCAATTAGTTTAAATGGTCGTTCTGATTCGTTTGACTCTTTAAACTGGAATATGAAATGGCTTAACGAAAATCGTGAAAATAAATCAAACAACAATACATTTTCATTAGGTATCAATAAAAATCACATTGGTGGTACATGGGCTGGACGCCTTTTTTATGATGAACAAGAAGATGAATTAACTAATCAACTTTATTCATCTATTGATATCGCTTCTTGGAAGTGGACAAATACACTCGATTGGCTGCCTATAAATGGGGGAAAGCTTGTTAGCCTGCGTAGTAATTTACGTTGGCCGCAAACACAACAGACCTTTAACCAAACCCAGTTATCGTATAACCCTGATTCATCAGCGACCGCGCAACTAAGCCATCAGTATACTTATCGCTATGATATTTTTAATGTTCAAGTCTCAGGCCAATACGATAGTCGTGGTGATTGGCGCGTGTCATTAGGTTTAAACGGCACATTTAGCTTTGATCATCTTGAGTTAGATATGATATTTGACACCCCACGAGCTCTTAGCGGCGGACAGCTTGAAGCATCTGCTTTTATTGACTGGAACGAAAATCGAGTATTTGATCAAGGTGATGAAGCATTAGAAGACGTTCGCTTTACCGGTAATTATTTATGGCGAAATAAATTCACCAACAATACAGGTAAAGCGCTACTGCCAAGTAGTCACGGCGGGCAAATTTTAGAGGTCGATTTACGCACTTTACCTAATCCATATTTGCAACCTGTACTTGGAAAAATAAAAACCTACGCTCACCGAGGAGGTCAGACTAAAGTTGATGTACCAATGGTTATTTTTAATGAAGTAGAAGGGACTGTTTATTTTGAAAATAACGATAAAAGTAAACCTGTTTCAGGCGTAACCGTTTTTTTAAAGCAAATTAATGGCGACAAAGAATACACAACAACTACCGAGTACGACGGGTATTATTATTTTTCTAATGTGAATCAAGGAAACTACAAAATTGAAGTTGAAGCAAATACATTAAATATAAAAAGCCTCGTTACTAAAAACTTACCAGAGCGCGTTGTTACCTCAAAAACAGGTGATACTATTATTCTAAAAGATATCGTTCTGCAACCTAAAAACAATACAATAGACTCAATAGAGTTAGTTGATAAGCCATCAGAAAAATCTTATTTTGTTCAGCTTGGTGTATTTAAAAAATTTGAATCGGCAGTAATAGTAGCAAAAGAGATTGACTCAAAAGCGCATCCTTTAAAATTATATAAACATCAAAGCCGCAACAGTTACTATTTAGTAACAGGCCCTTATGCAAACGCCCAAGACGCGCAAACAACAATTAACCATGTCTACTCAACGCCTGCATTACATGGCAGCTTTATGGTTGACGCTAGACGTTATACATCTACAGATTGGCAACTAATGCACGTATGGGGAGAGCAAAAAAGTGATACGAAAGAGCTCTATTATTGTCAATATGCCGCGTATACCTCTAAAAAAACAATAAAACCTCAATTGATAAAAGCTGATTTCCCACTGTTCACTATCAACAGAAATATTAATGGTAAAAAATATTTTTTATTACTCTCAGGCCCACATATTGAGCAACCACAGAGCGCATGTAGCGCTTTAACTAGTCGGCAAATAAACGAAGGCTCTACACCAATAAAAAAATCCTGGAGCGACTTATACAAATAACCTTAAACTAATGAGTTATTTGGCGCTTAAAATACTCATATATTAATTAAAATTAGTATTATTGAGCTGTAAAGTATGTCGTTTGTGAGAGGCCTTTTTTGTCAAGATGCGTTATACACCTTATTTCGCAGCGTGCACCCGCCGATTCTGCAATCCAATTGGATTGAGACTGTTTTTTTATATAACAAGCAGAATAAAATGCATCTTCTTTTTGTGCAGAAACAACAGCACAACGCGCATAATTACCAAGCTGCAATACTTTTATTGGAAATATTTGCTCCTGAGCAATAACTCCAGCACTAAAAGCTTGAGTTGATTTTGCGTACGTGGATACCGAAAAATACGCAGTAAAAATAAAGAATAAACCAATAACCACATGCCATTGCTTCATACATTACACCTAAAAATACAGATAATTAAATTGTAGAAGTAAATAAACTTTATGCATCTGTTTATAAATTATTTTAGGCATTAAAAAAGGTGGCAAAAGCCACCTTTTTATAAAACAAAAACTTATAGAAGTGCAAAAAGCTTTTTAAGTTGTGGCATGTACTCGCTCACAAGCTCAAGGTTACTTTCGCTAACGACTGGCTCACTTGATTTAGCGGCACTTGATGCGTTACCTAATGAGCCCATTAGCGAGCTAGCGCCTTTGTCTTTAACACTTTTCATACTTTGAAAACCACCCATTAGTTTATCTGCTGTTTCTTTATTTTCAGTAGATAAGCCAGATTTAAGGTTTTCGATGTAAGCCATAGACACTTCAGAACCGACAGTAATTAACTGCTCTGGAGTAAAACCGTAACGACTTGTTACGCCTTCAAAACTTTTGTATAAGTCTTGCTCTTTAATCATGCTAAGCGCGCTGTTAGCTAGCGAGCCTTGCTCTGATGTTGTTTGGTCAGCCGACGCACCTAACATGCTTCCTAGGTCCAGCCCTTTTAGAGAATCTTGAGCGCTCGCCCAACTTGTTACCGCTGGTAGTGCTTTCATGTAGCTTTGTAAATCACCTTCAGTGATATCTTTTGCAACACCAGAGAAGCTCATTGCTAACAAACTAAGTGATACGAGTATTTTTTTCATGCAGGCATTTCCTATTATTGTGGAGCTATTATTATATGAAGCCCTAAATAGATAGGGCTGTGCAATTAGAAACTAAATAATTGCATATGCCAATACATAATAATGTATTGGCGAATTTTACAGTACAATTCATGGGAGTTGACCTAAAGTACTACGATTTTAGTTGATTCACCCTAAGTCAATGTACAAATGATATAATGCATTTTTGACAACGAGAGCTGAACACAATGTTAACAATTTCAAATACAGTCACAATTGATGAGTGGGAACTAGAGCTTACAGCTATTCGCTCTCAAGGTGCCGGTGGTCAAAATGTTAACAAAGTAGCAAGTGCTATACACTTACGTTTTGACATTAATCGCTCTAAATTACCTGACTTTTACAAAGAACGCTTACTCGCTTTAAAAGATTCTAGAATCACTAAAGATGGCGTTTTAATAATTAAAGCCCAAAGCCACCGGACCCAAGAATTGAACAGAGATGATGCACTTAAGCGTTTAAAAGATCTTATTTTGAGTGCAACCGTGGTGAACAAAGCTCGAAGAGCCACCAAGCCAAGTAGAAATTCTCAGCGCAAACGCATGGATAAAAAAACCAAGCACGGCCAGAACAAAGCATTGCGTGGCAGTGTGAAAATTTAACTGCTAGGCGCGCAGCTTGCTGGCGTATAAAAACGCAGTTTTTAAAATAACTTAATAATTAGAAGCCTTGCTTCTCACGTGAGCAAGCTCTACGTCTACAAAACGTGCAACCTTGTTAACTGGTAGACGCGCAGCTTGCTGGCGTGCAAAAACGCAGTTCTTAAAATAACTTAATAATCAGAAGCCTTGCTTCTCACGTGAGCAAGCTCTACGTCTACAAAACGTGCAACCTTGTTAACTGGTAGACGCGCACTTGCTGGCGTGTAAAAACGCAGTTTTTAAAATGGCTTAATAATTAAAATTTATTTAATCAAAGGTATGATGGCGCGTTGCACTAAAGCGATTAAGTAAATGATGCATAACATATACAGCGCACAAGCTTAAAATAATCGCCACCGATACCGAACTAAATCGATACAACGCACTGTAAATTAAGTCTTGTCCTGGGCCCAACGACTGCCCAAATAAAATACCAAATGTGGTTAATACACCAAACCCGATACCAGGAATACCGCCGCCTAAAATGTGAAACCGTGCAAACACAAAGGATAAAATCCACAATATAGCAACCGGAAAAAGTAAAAAATCGCTATGGTTGTACAAAAACAACTGTGATAACAGCGCTGCATTGCAACCAATCAATGTACCAATTGCACGTTGCCAGCCTGCCATACCTGCAGCTTTCCAACACAATGAAAATAAAATAAGTACTGAGACCGCTTGTGCTGAAATTGAATCTTGTAAATCAAGCACCTGAAAAGCCACAAACGAAAGCGTTGCCACACTGGCGCAAAGTAGCACCTCATGGCGAATGCTTTCTTTAGGTTTAGCTGGCATTACTCGACTGGGCCTTGCGGTTACATCAGGAAACACCCCATGCATTATCGCGGCAATAATCACAGTTAGTAGGATAGCCAAACCGTTACTTAAAATCAGCGGATAAATACTACTGCCTTGATCAACATAGCTCGAAAAATGCAGTTGAATTGAAAGGCTAACCACGCCTAAAGCACCAAATAAAAAGGCGCTACCGCTACTCATTTTATGAAATAAAAAACAAAATATGCCAAATACAAGTAGCGTCATAACGACAGGCAAATGAGAAAATAGCCCCTGTATTACAAGTACTACAAATGCACTAAAAGCCGCCGACGCTATAAATTGATTGATAACACCTCGGCTTAATGTAGGCACCATACCGAGTAACAACATAGGATAAACAGTAAAAAATATGCCGTTTGGCCAGTTCATTAACTTACTAATGGCAAAACCGATAGTACATCCGCCGGCTATACGCAGTGCTTGGCGAAGGCCATTAGAATCTAATTGTGGTCCTTGGCTAACAACTTGAGTCATACCCTCTCCATTAATAAATGTAGTGTAACCAACTAATAAACCTAATTTGCGCTGCGCCAAACCACTGCCCAATAGTTGACTCTGGCAATAATTGCACTGTAGCACGTGCACCACTTGGCATATTTTCAATTAAATTTTGGTTGTTAACTAATTTTAGATGAATACGTTGTCGCTGCGCATCGCGCACCCAGCGGTTACTGATCTCTGTAGTACTGAGCAAACCATTGGCACTTAACTGACCATTGCTTACACCGGCCTCAAACGCCTCAAGTGTCGCGTCATAAACCTCTCCAGGGCGACTATCAAAAACGACTTTTGCTAGGCTACCGCGCTTCATGTGCAGAAGTGATTTTTCTCTAAAATCGGCAACTAAGTCGGATTTTTTAGCCACAATCGCTAATAACGGTTTACCTGCAACGGCATATGCACCATCAAGCAATTGTAAGTTAGCAACTATGCCATCACTCAATGCACGCACTTGCGTATACGATAAATTCAACTCAGCTTGCGCTAACTGATTTGCAGCATGGCGCATTGCTAAGTTTTTATCACCTGACTCGCCACGGGCTAAAATAGCTTCCGATAATTGCGCCTCATACGCTGCTACATTTGCTTTGCTTGCTTGATAATTAGCACGAATGCTTTCAAGCTCTTGCTCTGATATGGAGCTTTGTTTGTAGAGCTTTTCGCCTCGGCTTTTTAATAATTTTTGCTCATGTTGTTTAGCTTTTGCAGCACTTATTTGCGCCTCAAGCGCTTTTACATTTGTATCGAGTCGTTTGTTTTGTAATTTAGCATCGTCAAGTGCCAGCTTGGCTTGTTCGTACGCTAAGTTGTAAGGTCCTTGGTCAATATGAAACAAAATATCGCCTGCTTTCACAGGTTTGTTATTACTTACTAATACACTAGTTACTCGGCCACTTATTTGTGGCGATATTTGCACAACAGGATGATACACGCGCGCTTGAGGCGTTACAGGTAAAAAAATATCAGCCATTAAATAGTAAATAAACACTAAAACAAACCCAATGAGGGAGAGTCTTACATAGCGGGCAAATTTTTGATCAGGTGTCATTTTTAGCCTTTGTTTGAGATTTAATGCAATTGAGTGCGTTTTCTTCCATTTTTATCAAGCCGTATGCCATTGCATCTAATTGTGCATGACTAAAACCATTATATAACTGCGCTTTAATATCTGTTATTCGCTCATTTAAGGTGTGTAAAATGCTGCGACCTTGCTCGGTAAAATAAAGCTTTTTACTGCGTTTATCGTGCTCATCTACGCGGCGCACAATCAGCGATTGCTCTTCTAACTGTTTGAGCGTGCGCGTAAGCGACGGCATCTCTATGCCTAAGCTCTGTGCCAGCGCTAACTGGGTAACGCCCTCTTTGAGCATATTTATATGCATTAAGGCAGTCCAGCGCGACTGTGTTAACCCTAAAGGCTCAACAGCAATAGTTACCGCTTCACGGCATAAGCGATGCACACGGCCCATATTGCCGCAAAGTGTTAAATCAAGAGTTTCATAAAATGGAATGTTTTTAACCATAGCGCACTTAATTAGTTAGCAGGCTAACTATAATATCACTACTTAATAAACAACGTAAATATATTAGTTAAAAATGGATTAAAGATGTGCAGTAAGGCATAAAGCGAGGTGTCTCAAAATAAACGCCGAATTTGTAGGTGCGAATTTACTTCGCGTTTGCCTGCAAATAAAAATATAAGCGAGGTATAAAACCCCACCTACATAAATAAACGCCGAACTTGTAGGTGCGAATTTACTTCGCGCTTGCCTGCAAATAAAAATATAAGCGAGGTATAAAACCTCACCTACCTAAATAAACGCCGAACTTGTAGGTGCGAATTTACTTCGCGCTTGCCTGCAAATAAAAATATAAGCGAGGTATAAAACCTCACCTACATAAATAAACGCCGAACTTGTAGGTGCGATTTCACATCGCGTTTGCCTGCAAATAAAAATATAAGCGAGGCATAAAACCTCACCTACCTAAATAAACGCCGAACTTGTAGGTGCGAATTTACTTCGCGCTTGCCTGCAAATAAAAATATAAGCGAGGTATAAAACCTCACCTACCTAAATAAAAGCCGAACTTGTAGGTGCGAATTTACTTCGCGTTTGCCTGCAAATAAAAATATAAGCGAGGTATAAAACCCCACCTACATAAATAAACGCCGAACTTGTAGGTGCGAATTTACTTCGCGTTTGCCTGCAAATAAAAATATAAGCGAGGTATAAAACCCCACCTACATAAATAAACGCCGAACTTGTAGGTGCGAATTTACTTCGCGCTTGCCTGCAAATAAAAATATAAGCGAGGTATAAAACCTCACCTACATAAATAAAAGCCGAACTTGTAGGTGCGAATTTATTTCGCGCTCAAGTAACTTATCTATTACTTAGCGCTTTATAAAAGCACCTTAAAAATTAAGTAAATTAGCGGGAGAATATTGGTCGGTAAGCACTTTCGTATCAGCAGGCCAATCTTGACCGTCTTTTGTAAAATGCATAAATTCGCTAATTGCTTTTATATCAATGCCGTATTTTGCCAAGCGAGGCTCAAGTATTTTAACCTGTGCCTTTATATGCTCGTTAGTTGGCGGCGCTTTAAGTCCCGCTAAAATAATACGGTTACTACGATTTTCACGGCTTACATTTATAAAGTCGCCAAATACAGCGTGGTAAGTTGCCGACTCATGCTCATAAAGCTTACTACTTGAAAATGTATTTGCAGCTATAACACCACCTTCGGCCAATACGCTTTGTACCTCTTCAAAAAACTCTTTAGTGAGTAAATGCTCCGGAATATAGTCGCCGTTAAAGGCATCTAAAATTATCCAATCGTACATTTGCTTTTTAATAGCGGCGCGTTTTATAAAAATACGGCCATCTTGCACGCTTGATGTCACTAAGTCGTTTTCTATAAAGTTAAAGTAATCGCGTGCAACTTTAGTTACAGCGGGATCTATTTCAACATTATGAATTTTTGCTGTGGGGTATAGTTCATGAATAACATTAGAAAGCGTACCGCCACCTAATCCTATAATAAGTACATTTTTAGGGTTATCGGCTACTAAAAGGCTGGCAAAAGTAAGTTTAGTGTAGTTAAAAACAAGTTTGTCAGGGTCATTTTTGTACATGCAGCTTTGGCTTGTTTGGCTACTTTTAGTATTAAATTTAAGACAACGTAAGTCGCTAGTGTCTTCAACAATAATATTGCGATAAAGCGAGCGCTCTTCATGAATAACCTTACTAAACGCAACCCCCGAAAACACGATTAACGGCAGTAGTAAATATTTAAGCATGAGCAAGCTCCTTGTTATTCACCAAGCTATTAACAACAATAGCCACTAAACCAAGTGACCCAAGCGTTAAAGCAAAAGCGCCAATAATTGTATTTACGTCAAACGCGAGCACAAAGTAAAAAGAGGTGATAATAGTACCCAGCGCACTGCCAAGCGTACTTACAAAGTATAAACGCCCCGCTACTTGACCACTTTTATCGCTATCGGTTACCAATAAACGTACTGAGTAGGGCGAAATCATACCTAAAATAACGGTTGGAATAAAAAATAATGCAGTTGAAGCTAACAGCGAACCATAACGGCTATCTTCAATATGCGTGAATATAAACTCCATTATTGGCTGCGAAAATAACGTAATAGGCACCACCATAATGCTGGCGACTAAAAATATTAAACCATATTTAGTAAGCGATGCATTTTTAGTACTTAGCTTACCGCCAAGTAAATAACCAAATGATAAGCTGAGCATAAACACCGTTATTATGCTGCCCCAAATATGTACACTGCTCCCAAAAAAAGGCGCAAGTATTCGCCCTCCTAAAAGCTCAATCCCCATAATGCAAAAACCACTGCAAAAGGCTAAAAAATAAATTAATGCGTTTGTTTTTAAAGTCATGTAATTATCGTTTTGTAACTTAATAAAGTTCCATACTAACGTGATGTAAACATGCCCGCTAGTGTAAAAATCATTCAAGGCAAACCTTTTAAAAGCAAATTAACCGTGTTTCATATTAGCGGTGCGCAACAGAGTAATTTAGTAATAACCTAAGTTTATCGTGGTGAAACACGCAGCGCAGGCAAAGGTGACTCGTAGTAGATGTTTTAGAGTAATCGTTACTTAATAAACAAAGTACGATCATGTTGAGCTACCCAGCACTATGATCTTAAGCGATAACCAAACATTCAATGAGCTAACCTGCTTAATTGTTCAGGCTAGTAGCGGCTGTGTGTTTAAATAACCTAGTTGCTTATCAAACAAAATTTAGGTGTAATAACAACATAATAAACACTGAACAATGCAGGGACAGCTCAGATACGACAGGCGCGCCGATTAAATAGGCTTAATGTAGTTGATGTCACAAAAAGCCTTTCTTTAAATGTAAAGTTCATAGCATAAACAACACCGAGCAGGTGGCGCCTCAGTCCGATAAGCGACACTGCAACACAAACTCCGTGTCGCATAAATACTAAAATGTTATGTGTTACTACAAACTAAGGAGTATGAATGAGCTTCAAATCTTGGTTAAGCTATTCTGACTTTTCTGAAAAAGCGTGCTCTAAGCTGCGCTACATTTTAGATAATGAGTCGAGTGAATTTCTAAATTCAATTAATGACACTTGTAGTGACAGGGTTAAAACCTTAAAAGTTGGTTCTGTGGTGTGGCGCGCACAAACTGGATGTGGTGAGGAGAAGGCTTCTGATAATGTAGAGCAAGAGTTCCATGTTGATAAGCGTATTCCTTTCCCATTCGAACGAATGAAGCCATTGACCAATAACGCCTCTGAGGGGAGGGCGAACTCAAAAGGGATTCCTTGTTTATATGTAGCAGCAGATGCGGAAACTGCGATACACGAAGTGAGACCTTGGCCTGGATTAACCTTAACAATTGCCCAATTGCATTTGACAAAGGATGTGAAGTTGATTGATTTTTCGGAGACGGCTGATGCTGAACAGTACCCATATTTCTTCTTCGGCGAACCTTCTATTAATCAGAGAATTGACGCTGTGTGGGCTGCGATGGATATTGCTTTTTCTTGGCCTGTAACGGGATCTGATTTCAAGTCAGAATATGTGCCGACGCAAATAATATCAGAGTTTATTAAATCGAAAGGGTATGACGGGATTATTTATAAAAGCTCTTTAACTAAAGGGCGTAATTATGTTCTTTTTAATTTAAATGATGCGGCTGTTGTTCAGTGTGACTTATTTGTAGTATCCAAGGCTAAATTTGACTTCGAGAAGTTGGATAGAAGCTCATCCTTGACAGCGGAGCGTGGTAACACCTAATCGGGTAGCCGGAGGTCTCTAACCTCCAGCGCCCATACCAACCATCATGCGCTTTTTATTGGCAGGAAGTGCAATGGGCGGTTCATCTCCCGTAATGAATAATCTATAATCAAGACACCCGTCTTAATTACCATTCTTATGTTCTTTTTATAAGGTAAGTGATTTGAAAAACAATAACATGCATAAGCTAGGGCGGGTTTATCTATCTATATTTTTAATAGTCTCTCTACTGTTATGTACTGTTGGTTATTTTTACAATAAAGCGTCGGCTCCACCGACTTCAGCAGAGCAAACTTCTAATTATTTAACTGTATTACCTCAAAAAACTCCTGAAAAAGCAGTCAATACTGACTTACTGACAAACAAAAAGGTGACTAACAGTGCCCTTTCATCAAGCGAAGGTAAGTATCAGCGAGTTATTATGACCAGACCACAATGGAAACTGCAAGGGGAGTTTAGGGAGCACTTTAAACGTTTACAAGCGGCAGCAAACGATGGTGATAACGAAGCAAAATATATCATCGCTACAAACTTAAGGTATTGTTTGTCGGCACCAATTGATGACTACGCTCTACAGGCTGAGTTAGAAGAGATCTCTCAGTACAGTGATGTCGGCGAAGCCGCTGATAGAAAAATAGAAAAGTTTGATTATTGTAAGGGCATTAATAGTATTGAGCGTCACCAATTTTATGCGTATTTAGAAGATGCAGCGAAAAATGGGTTTGTCGCCGCACAAGAGTCATTTGTTAATCTAACGGCTGAGTTTTTTATGAAGTCGCAAGGTTTTTCGACACTAAAACGCGCTGAGTTCATTAAAAAAAGAGATAATTTTAATAAACAAAAAATAGTATTTTTAGAATACGCTGCTCAACATGGTAGTGAAAAGGCATTAATCTCTTTATCTAATGTGTATTATTCACAGCAGCTTGGTGAAAAAAGTTTTGCAAAGTCTTACGCGCTAAACCGATTAATTATGGAAATCACCGATAATAATGATATTTATAACCGCTATGCGTGGTTTGAGCAACGACAGTATCCGCAACTTAGCGAAAGTGAACTTGCCAGTGCAAATGAAATAATAGAGCAGTGGAGCGCAATCATAAATAAAAACGGCACCGTATACCCTCACGATTAGTAAAAATAAAAGCGCTATAGCTGAAACAAAAAGGCTGCAGTAATAAATACTGCGGCCTTTGTTTTTAGCTCAATGCTTTTAATAAGCGCCTGCGCTGTAAATTAGCTCGTAGCTGTGGCTGTAAATCTCAAGGATGTTGCCAAACGGGTCTTCCATGTAGATCATGCGGTATGGCTTTTCGCCAGGGTAGTAATAGCGCGGGGCTTGCATACGCTTTTTACCGCCAGCTTCTACAATACGCTCTGCTAAGCCTTCTACATCAGGGTCTTGAACACAAAAATGAAAGATGCCTGTTTTCCAGTATTCAAAGTTGTCTTTTGGGTTTTCTTGGTTTTTAAATTCAAAAATTTCTACACCAATACGATCGCCCGTTGAAAGGTGCGCTATTTTGAATTTTTCCCATTTTTCACCAAATACTTCGGTACACATTTCGCCAATGGGGCTTTTGTCTTCGGTTATTAAAGTGGGTTCCATAATGGTGTACCAACCCATAACCTTAGTGTAAAACTCAACGGCTTTTTCAACGTCGGGAACCGAAATACCAATGTGCGAAAAACTACGTGGGTATGTATGACTCATAATGCTTCCTCTTTAACGTGTGACTTATCTTGTGACTCGTTGATGGAGTTAGTTTACGAATCGAAAAACATTAAGTAAAATTATCATTAATCATAACTTTGAGTACGTTTTGTAATGATAAATCCGACATGGTTAAACACATTTTGCACCTTGGTTGAGGTAAATCATTTTACCAAAACAGCTGAGCGCCTTTATATGACGCAGTCTGGTGTAAGCCAGCATATTAAAAAGCTAGAGCAACAAGTTGATTGTGCTTTACTTGAGCGCCACGGTAAGCAGTTTTCACTCACGCCACAGGGTCAAAACTTATATCAGCAGGGTAGCCAACTTATCAAAGATTGGCAGTTTTTAGAGCAGCAATTAAAAGATGATTCACCTTTTAGCGGAGCAGTAAAAATTCAATCGCCGGGCAGTTGTGGTTTAAAGTTTTACAATCAATTATTAGCACTGCAATGTGAGCATAAAGCACTAACTATTGATTACCGCTTTGCGCCAAATGTGAGTGTGGAGCAAGCTGTGGCAAATTACAGTGCCGATATTGGCTTTTTAACCCAAGCCCCTACACTTAGCGAAGTGATCAGTTATAAAATTGATAAAGAAGCGCTATTACTTATTACACCTGCGGGTATAAATACACCGAATTGGCAAACACTGTGTGAGCTGGGTTTTATTGCTCATCCTGATGCAAACCATCATGCGCAACTACTACTTAGCGAAAACTACGATGAATTTGAACATATTGAGCAAATAAAGCAGACGGGGTTTTCCAACCAAATTAGCTTAATACTAGAACCTGTAAGTTTAGGTTTAGGTTTTACGGTATTACCTGCCAATGCGGTAGGTGCTTTTAATAAGCCTGAGCTTATTAAAACGCACTATTTAGCCAATCCCGTTAATGAGACTATTTATGCATGTCACCATCGAAATAGGCCACTGGCAAAACGGATGAATACAGTGATTGAGTTAATTAAGTCAAGTTAAGGTAAATACCTTATTTTTGTCTTTCGTCGTATTGAGTATTAAGCTGAATACCTTTTTCATAGCGCTGATTCATCGCAGTATCTGAACGGTTAAAATAATATAACCACTTCATGTACTGATTAGTTAAAGCCTGTCGATAGATTCCGTTAACTTGAAAGCGTATCGCAGAGGTTTCGCTAATAAACGGTAGACGCTTTGCTTTACATTTGAGTTTAAGCCGTAAACATAGCTCTGTATCTTCAAAAATATCTATTAGCGGCAACATACCTACGTCGAGTAGAAGTTGTTTTTTTGCAAATAAACAATGGTCTAAATAATACACTCCCCGTTTATCACCGCGAATATAATTAGAATACCAAGAGGTAAACTGAAGTAATGGATGGCGTATATTAAATTTATGGGTAAAAGCCCCCCACGACATCTGATCTGCGTGTTTGTTTAACGCATTCAACCCTGCAATATCAATTATGCTACGAGGGTGATGAAGCACAATTGTGTCAGCATTTGCTTGCACAATACCCGCATTGAGCCGGCCTGCTCGTGATGCTATATCGGTTTTAATTAAGCACACGCCCGCAGCATTAATTATATCGATGGTGTTATCGGTGCTTCCCCCATCCACACAAATTATTTCGCAGTTTTTTAAATGTTGATACGCCTTGAGGATCCGTTGTAAATACCCTGTTTTTTCTTCATTTAAAGTAGGAATAATAATACTTAACATACTTTTATAACCTCATAGTTCAGAATATTACTCATGAAAACTCACTTTAGCGAGCGAGAATAGATCATTAATTGTATGTAATAGAGCTTTACGTGCTGGGCGAGTATCTGACTGTAGATCAATAAATAATTTTTTAAGATCGCTGACATAATCAATATCGTAACCTGGTAAGCAATACTTCACCGATAATTTATTCTGCCTACACTGTTGTGATAATGATTGTGATAATTCATTCGTGCTCCAAGGTAAATGGGTTAGTACTGGCCAAGCTACTTTGTTAGCCATAATGATGACGCCACCATCATCAGCGTGATGCAAAGCTACGTCATTACTTTGTAATGCACTAATCGTTGCCTCAAAATATTGATGGTTAAGTATTGGAGCATCAGTACCTATGAACACTAGTTGCTCATGCCCTTGTGCTCGCAGCTGATTATCAACATAGTTTAATCTATCGCCTAAGTTACCTAACTGCCCAAGCGGTAATTGCGTTATTACGTGGGCATTACTTACTAAAGAATGCGCCCACTGAATATCGCTTTCGCTTGAACAAGCAATAACAACAGGCCCTTGCCAATTATTAGCATCTTCTATTGCGCATGCTAATAATGCATGTGCAATTTTAAGTGCACATTGCGCATTCGAGCCTTCAGCAAGCCGCTGCTTACCTTGGTTGAGTTTAGGCCGTTTACAAAAAACAACTAACGTCGCTTGATTTATAACTAATCTAATTGTTTGTTTTGACGCTTTATTACTTTGGTTTATTTTATTCATTTTAATCACAGCTCACGTAGCACTAATAATTTTGTAATTCGCATTTATAACTAGGGCTTGTTTATCTTTCTAGGCTGAGTTTGCAGCCGTATGTTTGATTTTTAGGTAGGGCTGAGCCTACGTGGTGTTGTTATTTCCCATAAAGAGGCAATAACGCAACATCAATGCCAAGCATGTACTGCCCTTAGGTCGTCCTAAAGACGACTTACTCTTTGTTGCTCGGTTATTACTTAGCTCACGCTTATTCATACTCACTACCTTTAAGCTGCGCTGTATTTTTAACACTGGATTGGCGAATAAATAACGTTGCAATCATGGATAAAATACCGATACCAGCTTTAATTGAGCCCATTACTGTGCCGCTAATTTTTGATTGTCCTATTCGCACTTTAGAGTCAACAGCGTATTCGCTCACTTGCATACCAAGAATGATCGCTTTAACCTGCATTTCTACAGTCCAGCCAAACGAGGTATCAGCCATATTTAAAGTGTGCAGCGACAAGAAGCGAATGGTCCTAAATCAGTTATTTTTTGCTGCCAAAATAGTGTTATTAAGTGGCTAGATAGCCAGTTACCAAAGAGTTGTGGTTTAGTTAAAGCTCCATTTTCAATGGTGCCTAAGGTTCTTGATCCAATAGCAAGATCGTCACCATTAACAATCCCATTTAGTAATGAAAGGGCTTGATCTACAAAGCAAGAATCATCACCATCTACAAAAAGTACAATATCGCATGAGGGAAGCTTAGCAATAGCGGTTAAGCAGGCAATACCATAACCAGGTGTACTTTGATGAACAACTTGAGCACCATTAGCGGTTGCTACTTTTGCAGTGTTGTCTGTGGAACCATTGTCACAAACAATAACGTTATCAATAACCGCCTGCTCATCAAACATTAAAGTAATCAAATTTCTGACCACAATAGAAATAGCTTGCTCTTCGTTAAGAGCAGGAATAACAACAGCAACTTTATGACCTTTATACATTTTTAATCTCAATAATGTTAACGCCGCCACGTGATTTTTCAGACATTTGCACAGGGCTAGCTGCAAGTGTATCTTTTTTGATAATGGCGGAAGTTTTTCGGTTTATTTCAGCAAAAGACAATGTGCCTGTTGGGCAGGTTTGTACACAGGCGGAGCAACGAACGCATTGTGGATCGGTCATTGGTTGGCCTTTACTTGCAAAAGCCATAACATCAATGCCTTGATGGCATACAGCTGTACATTGATTACAACTAATACATTTCGATTTTTCACTAACAATAGCAAAGCGACCAAAGCGACTGTATATATGCATTAATGCCGCTAATGGACAAGCAAACCGACACCATGTACGCCCTGAGTATTTAAAATAAAGGCCAAACCCTAAAATACCGGCTAATAAAATATCAACAACCCACTTATAACTAAATGCGTTTACTAATTGGTAGTCCTTGTTCTCGCCTTTTAAAAACAGATTAAACATATGGTTCATCCATGACTCAGGATATATCCACCCTAAAACACGAATGACTAATAACACTGCCGCTATTAATAAAATGAACTGACCAAGCATATTTAGCTTATTCCACTTAGAACCGTGTGGCATTTTATGGCGTTGCAGATCTCCCATAGTTTCAGCCATAGCACCGCAAGAGCAAATCCAACTACAATAAGCGCCTTTGCCCCACTTCATCACAATAATTGGAATAATAACGAATGTTTGAATAGCCCCAATAACTAACCAAGCAACTTGGGGAGTGTCGGTGAATACGGTATACACACCTAACGGCCAAGCGAAGATAAAACTATATGCATGCCAATAAGCGCGTGGGTGTCCCCATTCAGGCCATGTATGCGTCGCAAGTTCTTGCGCTGAGATATAACTGGGAAACAACGCATCGGCAAAGCTTTTGCCTATTCCTGCATCAAATACACCGTTATAGCCAAGTAATGGTAAAATTATTTCTGGCAATAAAAATAATGGAAACAATTGAATCGCAAACAAAACTGACGTTTGTACTGTTACATAAGGTGTTTTGCGTCGTTTAATTCGTTGCCAACCAAAAATACCAATTAATAGGGTATAAAGAACGGTGTAGTAAAACGAACGAACACCACTACCTGAGACAAACACGCCTAACTTACGAAGCTCATTGCTGGTTCTATGTTGACCGTGAGCAGGATAGTCAACTGCATAGTTAATGACGGCTTGCTCTGTTTCTTCGTCAACGCGATTCTTTATATTTGGTGTACGGCGGTTCTTTTCGATTAATGCATCGATACCACCTTCATTAACGAGTTCTTGATAACGATAAAATGTATCTCGTGATACGCCCATGACTTTACAGGCTCTTGATACATTGCCTAGTTCTTCGGCAAGGTTAAGTAAACCAGCTTTGTGTTTTATGATTGGATTGTTAGTATGCAACATGAGAGTTACCTTTTTGTTTGTTTTGATTTAAAGATTCGACACCTTTATCAAAACGGGTAACTCTCACTTTTTCAAGTTGAATTGTCAGATCTTGTCTGAACTAATACAAATAAGACTGTTAACACCAAGCGATTTTGTCGTATCTTAATTACCAAGCGATTCTGTCGTAATTGCTAATTACCAAGGGAATTTGTCGGTCATTTTTTTATGTGCCTGTTAGTGTTTATTTTTTTGAATACTAGAAGGCATGTTGAGGATGATTGTGATGGACTCTAAAGCTCAACTCACTGTTGATATCATTGCTAAGGTAGTCGAAGGTAGAATAACAATTGCCAATGCTGCAAAATTACTCGGTAAGTCTCGACGCACCATTGAACGCTACGTAAAGCAATATCAGCAAGTCGGTATTCAATTCGCTATTCATGGTAATAGCGGTAAAACCCCGCCAAACAAAACGCCAGTATCAATTAAGAAAGCAGTACAGGCTTTGATTAAAGATAAGTATTTCGATTTGAACTTGTTGCACTTGGCTGAGCAGTTGGCCGAAAACGAAAACATTGTTGTGAAGCGCGAAACACTGCGAGGTTGGGCGCATGATATTCACCATGTTAAACGAGCTAAGCGCAGGCGCAGCAATGTTCGTAAACGTAGAGAGCGTATGGAAGCAGCGGGCTTAATGATGCAAATGGATGGCAGTCCGCATCGCTGGTTTGGGGATAAAAAGCACTGTTTAATTGCCATGATTGATGATGCTACCAGTGAAGTATACGCAGAGTTCTTTCTCTCAGAAACGACGGTTGGTTGTTTGAAAGTGATGCGAGATTGTATTGAAGCCAAAGGCGTTTTTAAAACGCTTTATGTGGATAGAGCCGGTATATTCGGTGGCCCTAAACGCTGCAACTTCTCACAGATGCAGAGGGCTTGCGAGGAGCTAGGCATTGAAATCATTTTTGCCAACTCACCGCAAGGCAAAGGCCGTATTGAGCGAGCATTCGATACCTTCCAAGACCGTCTTGTTCCCGAGCTTAGGTTGAACAATATCAATGATATTGCTGCCGCTAATGCCTACCTTAAACACGTCTTTATTCCGCAGTTCTGGCAAACCAAAATTCAAGTTAAATCAAAGCAAGCACCTGAATTTACGGCTCTGTCGAAACACATCAACCTTGATGATATCTGCGTCATTAAAGATCACCGTAAAATACGTAACGACCATACCTTCAGTTATGGCAACAAGTTCTATTTAATAGATTCACCGCTCAAGCACTCCATTGCCAATCAGAAAATCGAGATAAGGAACACGAGTAAAAAAGGGTTTACCGCTCACTTCGCTGGCCGCAAACTCAAGATCTCTGAAGTTAATGAACCAAGCAAACTCGCATCAGAAGACTTGGCAGTACAGAAGAAACTTGAAGTATTAGCGTTAATCGAAAAACTCGGAAGCGTCAGCGCTGCATCACGCCAAAGTGGCGTATCACGAGATACTATTCACCGGCACTTAAGACTAGTTAAGCAAGGTGGCCCTGAGCATTAAAACGCCAAGAAACACCTAATCTACGGCACAAAAACTGTGTGGATAAGGCAATAGAAGACGCCGTTGTGCAATTCTCTATTGAACACCCTCACCTTGGTCAGCAGAAAGTCGCGATGAAGCTCAGTGAAGCCTTAGGTGTTGATATTAGCGCGGGCGGTGTGCGTAGCATGTGGCTAAGAAACAATATGAATACCACCGCATTGCGAGTCGAAAAATCTAATGCTTTAGCTGAATCGGCATAAAAGATAGCCAGTTTAGCAACTGGCTGATATGCTATTTACGACAAAGTCGCTCGGTAATTAGACCGACATAATCCCTTGGTAATCACACTAATACATTTAAAGGTTTTAACATCGTCGGCACTTACTACCCCTTCAAAAAGCTCACTAATGCCAGCGGTTTCTAATAAGGTATGAACTGCGTCGGCAGCTCCATTTGAAAATGCAAACAAACGGTAGTCTTTTGCTTTTAGTTGCTCAAGACCTGCTTTTACATCATCGAACGCAGGAAGCGTTTTATAAAGCTCTAGCAGTTGCTCTTTTTGATCTTCACTTAGCTCGGTTTTGTGCGCTAAGCAGGCGTAATCGAGTGCGTGTTTTGTACATACCGAGAAAGGAATATAATTTTGCATTAATCCACGTCTAAATGAATACTCTAATTGCTTTTCGCGCCATGTATTTGAAAATGCTTGGGCGTTATCGCCAATCATGTCGTCGAGTAAGGACAGTACGCCGTGAGTGTTTATTAGCGTACCGTATACGTCAAATGCAAGTGTAGTTGCCATGTTTGCTCCGCAATAAAATAAATTAAGTTGGTTTTAGAGTACTTGCTTACAGCTTAACTTAATTTGAACGAACGCTCAATTTAATAAAACTTGTATGCATCAAGCGCTAAAATATCCATTTCGATGTCTTCATGTACTTTTTCAACTTGACCGTCACCACTACCAAGCGCTGCAAGAAGAGGTAAAAAGTGCTCTGCAGTAGGGTGGTTAAATAAAGCATGGGGTGCTTCATCTAAATAGTTAAGTAACGCTTGAGTGTTTTGCGTTATTAACTTTTGCTCAACCCAATGGGTAAAATCATTAACCATTTGAACACGGTTAGGTGTAGGAGAGCTTTTAAATATTTCACGTAGATTGTGACTAATACCGCCTGAGCCAATAATTAATACGTTATCGCTGCGCAGTGGTGCAAGTAACTGTCCGTATTTATACATCGCTTTAGTGCCAAGACGTGTATTAATAGACACTTGAACAATGGGAATATTAGCTGCTGGATACATTAAGCGCAGCGGGATCCACACACCATGATCCCAACCTTGCTTGGCACTTTGCACGGCTTTAATACCCGCTTTGTAAAAGTACTCACTAATAGTATTAGCGAGCTTAGGGTCCCCCGGTGCTGGGTATTGAATTTCATACAGGGGCTTGGGAAAGTTATAAAAGTCGTGAATAGTCTGCGGCGCATCTCCAGATGTAATAACTATATCGTGCGCTTCATCAAAGTGGGCAGAAAACACCACAATAGCTCGTGGTTTATTAAGCGTTTGACCTAATGATGCAAGAAAATCTGACGTAGTAGATTGCTGTACAGCCATCATTGGCGAACCGTGAGATATAAATAAAGCGGGCTGAGTCATGCTAAAACCTTAAACAAATAGATGTGTTATTAAGCACTATATTAGTTTTTATTTTGACGATAAATATGGTATTTATTTATAAATTATCAATAAAGTATTGTTAAAGATGGATAAACTCACCACCATGAAAACCTTTTTGGCCGTTGTGCAAGAAGGATCGTTTTCAAAAGCGGCCGATAAGCTCGATATTTCCCCGCAGTTAGTCAGCAAATATATTTCTGCGCTGGAAGATAATCTACACACGCGTTTATTACACCGTACAACGCGAAAAGTAAGTGTAACAGAGGCTGGGAATCAATATTATCAGCGTTGTCAGCAGGTGCTTGTTGATATTGAAGACATGGAAAACTCACTAAATAACTTAAGCGAGAATGTTTCGGGTGTGCTTAGTATTAGTGCACCTATGTCATTTGGTACTAAGCATTTAGCAGGTTTGCTGGTTGATTTTCAAAAGCAGTATCCAAATTTAAAGTTAGACTTACGGCTCACAGACCAATATGTAGACATAGTAGAGCAAGGTATTGATATTGCGCTGCGCATTGGCGTATTAAAAAATTCAACGCTCATAGCTAAAAAAATTGCCCCTATACACCTAGCGGTATTTGCGTCACCCGATTATTTGAAACTCCATGGCACGCCACAAACGCTTTTAGATTTACAGTCGCATAATTATTTACGCTATTCCCTTAGCGAGCCCACAAAACGCCTATTTGGAGTTAATGAGCTAAAAAGCGAGCTAAAGCTTGAAAGTAACTTTGTGGCTAACAATGGTGACTTACTACTAAATACAGCCATTGCGGGAGGTGGTATTGCTATGCAGCCCACATTTATTGCAGGCGAAGCGCTGGCTCAAGGTAAAGTAGTGCGCATTTTACAAGACTATGAACCCGACCCAATGGGACTCTACATGGTGTATGCTAATAGACAGTTTTTACCGAGCAAAGTGCGTGCTTTTGTTGATTTTGCGAGCGACTTTTATGGCGATACCCCATACTGGGACTTAGGAGAGTGATATGTCGATTACAAACAGTTGTATAAGTAGTTTTACTTGGGCCTGTTATTTTTTATGCCACTGATATTCCATTTGTTTTGCTGTTAAGCAAGCAAATTCATCAGTACTGCACAATGCTATTAATTGCAGGCTCATATCTATGCCAGCCGAGATCCCCCCTGATGTGATAAATTGATTATGCTGCACCCAACGTTTATCACTAATTACATTTAAATCAGGAAATAATAACGCCAATTCATTTTGATCTTCCCAATGCGTTGTTACATTTAAGCCATGTAATAAATCGGCTTTTGCGAGCAAAAACGCGCCCGTACATACAGACGCAACACGAGTAGCTGTTTTTGCACTTTTACTGATCCAATCAATCACCTGCTTTTTATTAAATTCGTCGGTGTGATCGCCACCTACCACAATTAATAAATCAATATGAGGGTGATCTAAAAAGTTGTAATGGGGGTTTACACTAAAACCTCCGCGCGCTATTACAGGCTTACTTTGCTCCGCAATAAAAAATACATTCCAGTTATTTTCAGCTAAACGCTTAGCGGTACTGAAAACTTCAAAAGGGCCTGAAAAGTCGAGTACTTCTGCGTTATCATAAATATAAATGCCTATATTCATTTAGGTCTCAAAAAGCTCAAATTAATATGAAACTTTACCTTAGCCTATAAAATCATCATTGGTGTATTATTTTAATTTAAAAAACCCTACTTAGCCTCAACATTAAGCTCATGAGCAAAACGTTTACGGTAACGCTTAGTTAATTTAACCGAACGTAGTTGGTCGCTAATTAAAGTAAATACTGGTGAGGCATTTATTTTTACGAGTTTGCCTTGGCCTATACGGCGTATTTGTCTTTTAACCAGTGCCATAGTGGCAAGTCCTGCGAGAGTTTTATCTTGCCAAGTAACATTGGGTAACACGGCTAATTGCAGTGGCTCATTTTGCCATTTGGTTGGTATGCAAGCGCAGTGGCAATACCCACGAGGGCAACGCCACTTTCAATCACGTTGTTGGCAATAGATAAGCGACTAATACCGCCTGTAGTCATTATTGGGACTGATGAGCGTTGGCTAATCGCTTTTGCAAACTCTAAAAAATACGCTTCGCGGGCAAGCGTGCGCTGATCACCTGTTTTTCCTTGCATGGCAGGTGCTTCGTAACTACCACCCGAAAGCTCTACAAAATCAACATTGAGTTTATTCAATAAGTCCACTACAACTTGCGCGTCACTGGGTTCAAACCCACCTCGTTGAAAATCAGCAGAGTTTAACTTTACCGAAACCGAAAAGGTAAGTGAGCAAGAGGCTTTAATACTGCGGGTTATTTCGAGAAGTAAGCGAGCTCTATTTTGTAAACTCCCTCCCCATTTATCGTCGCGCTTATTGGTTAGTGGCGATAAAAACTGAGCCAGTAAATAACCATGCGCTGCATGTATTTGTACGCCATTAAAACCTGCTTTTTCAGCTTGCTGCGCAGTTTGTGTAAAGCGGGTAATAACATCGTCAATATCAGTTTTCGTCATCGCTTTTGGTACGCCAAACAAGTGCGAGTGCTTACCCATATTAAGTGCAACACTTGACGCTGATAGAGCCTTTCCACCCATTTTTTTAAATACTTGCCTACCAGGGTGATTAATTTGCATCACCACTTTGCAATTATTTTGCTGCGATAAACGAGCAAGCTCTGCAAAGGCAGTAATATCGGTACTTTTTTCAAGCACAAGGCCGCCTGGGCCTGTCATCGCTAAATGATCAATCATTACATTGCCAGTAATAATTAGCCCAGCTCCCCCCACTGCCCATGCGCTATAAACATTTTTGAGTATTTGGGAGGGCGTTTGATCCTCTTGCGCAAGGTTTTCTTCCATAGCGGCTTTGGCAATACGGTTTTTTAATACTAAACCACTTGGCAAGGTAAAAGGGGTAAATACAGGGTTACGCATAGTTATGGGCTAATTAAATTGACATTAAAGCGACTATAACCTTAAAGTTAGCTTGAAGGTCAACCTACTAAGTTTATGTAAAGTGGAGTTATTATTAGTTATGAAAATAGGCGAACTTGCAAAACTTACCAACATACCCGCCAGTACTATTCGCTTTTACGAAAGCAAAGGGTTATTAACACCAACCACTCGCAGTGCTAATGGTTATAGGCTGTACACCCAACAAAACTTAGAAAAATTGCAGTTAATTAAATTTTCACAAAGCTTGGGGTTTTCACTCAACGAAATACCTTTATTACGTAACGAAAACGACGAGCTAAACCACACAGTAATAATTGAACGTTTAGAAAAAAAACAAAAAGAAGCTGACATTTTGATTGAGCAAATGCAGAAAAAGTCACAACGTATTGGCAGTTTAATCAACTCTTATTGGGATAAAGGCGAATGCCTGCCAGAAGGCAAATTGAATGAATTACTAAAAGTGATAGATTACGAATAAATTAATACAGCTTACTAAAATAAGCTGTATTTTATATTACTTAAGCTTTTTAATGCCAATTAATACACAGATGGCACCGCCAATAATACCCGCCCATGCTTCTATTGGTGTATCACCACTGAATGCACGGCTTAACTGCGAAGCCGCCGCATCATACACGTCATATCCCCACATAATTAAAGCGATACCTATAACGATTAAAACAATACCTATAATCTTATTACTCATAAACACCTCTAATCTCTAACGTACATTATTTAATAATATTTTCTTAAGTGTGCTTTAAAACTTAAGGTAAGTTTTTATTTTAAGTCAAAACACTTAAAATAATTTAATCGAGCTCTAGCTGCGCACGTTCAACGCTCTCACTAGGTAACTCTTTTTGTACCGATACACCAAGCTCTTTAAACTCTGATGCTTGTTTAATTAAATTACCTTTACCACGGTATAATTGCGAGAACGCTTTGTCGTAACTTTCTTTCGCTTTATCAAGCTGCTTACCTACGCCTTCCATACTTAATAAAAAACCATTGAGCTTGTTATAAAAACGCTCAGCTCGATTTGCCAACTCTTTTGAATATTTGGTTTGCTCTTCAAAACGCCAAAGCTGTTTAACAATATTTAAACTAGTCAGCAGGGTAGTGGGGGTGGCTACTAATATATTTTTTTCGATTGCTTGTTGGTAAATATCACTTTGATATTTAAGCGCCTCAACAAAAGCTGATTCTATTGGTACAAACATAACCACCACTTCTGGCGAGTTAATACCAGGCAAACGGTCGTAAGATTTACTCGCAAGCTCATTAATACGTGCTGTAACCGCATTTACATGCTCTTTAATCGCTTGATTAGCATCTAACTCATTTTCAGCATTTACGTAGCGTGTATAAGCATTTAATGATGTTTTAGCATCAATAACTAAGTGGCGGCCTTGTGGTAAGTACACAACTACATCAGGGCGTAAGCGGCCATCTTCAGTGTTAAACGACACTTCGCGCTTGTAATCAACACCTGCGCGTAAGCCTGCGCTATCTAACACGTTTTCGAGCATGAGTTCCCCCCAATTACCTTGGGTCTTCTTTTGCCCTTGTAGCGCGTTACTGAGCTTGTCGGCTTGATCTGTTATAGCTTGGCTTTTAGCTTGTAAATGCAGTAGCTCAGTTTTTAGCGCGGTCCGTTGCTTTATATCTTCAACGTGTATTGATTCCATTTTTTCTCTAAAACCTTTTAGCTCGCCTTGAACTGGTTTTAATAATTGCTCAATGCTTTCTTGATTTAAGGTTTTAAAGCTTTGTGATTTTTCTTCTAAAATTTTATTGGCTAGATTTTCAAACTCTTTTTTGAGCATATTTTTACTTTGCTCAATTTGCGCGAGTTGCTCACTAAAGCTTTGCTGTTTCTGCTCAAGGGTGGTGCGCATATTATTATACTCAACATCGCGTTGATTATATTGCTCACGAAGCATTGTAAGCTCGTCTTCGGCTTTGCGCCAAAAATGGTTGTATTGAATGCTTTGTTTTTCTTGTTCGCTAAAACGCGTTTTAAAATGCTGCGCCACATCGCGCTGCTCTTGGTGAGTATGTTCGAGTAGTTCGTGATCCTCAAGTAAGGTGCTGTATTGTAGCTCTTTATTATCAAACTGATTTTGTAAGAGTGAAAGCTGTTGTTGTTGTTCGCTTATTTTTAGGTGTAGCTTTTTGCGAAGCTGCGCAGATATAACACCATAAAATACAATACCTAAAATAGCACCAGCGCCTGCACTTAACCAATCGATGTTAGTGAGTATTTGAGTGAGCATAAAAATAAACTTATAAGATTTAGAGACATGCCATCATAACCAATAACAAGCAATAGAAGTAGAGGAGCAAAGAAATTACAGACATAAAAAAACCAGCTCAAATAAGCTGGCTAAATATTACTAAATTAAGTAATCAAAGGGAAAATCAACATGTACCCGAGCAAGCTGCAACTTAAATACGCATTTGCCAAAATAAATTACATTATTTGGCTAAGTTGTATAACAACAGGTATTACAGTAGACCGGTAAATGAAGTAATTAATTCAAAAATAATTTAATAACTTTAAGTGATACCAATCAGCATAAGTATTTGAACAACTGAACGAATTAAATCACTTCATACCAAAGCAGATTGGTACAAATTCGTTTATCTGAGTAGTGGTTGATTGGAATTGGCAAATTTTAGGCATAAAAAAAGCCAATTCAAAATGAAGTGGCTTAATTATTACTAAAATTAGTAATTAAATAGGGGGGAATCAACATGAAAACTTGTATTAACTGCAATTAATCAACAAGCATAATAGTAGACGCCTCTTTATTAATTAAGTTCAGTAAAAACTCAAAAAATTTAAATAATATTTAAATGATGAATTTTGACCATAAAAAAAGCCAGTTCAAAATGAAGTGGCTTAATTATTACTAAAATTAGTAATTAAATAGGGGGGAATCAACATGAAAACTTGTATTAACTGCAATTAATCAACAAGCATAATAGTAGACGCCTGTTTTTAAATTAAGTTCATAAAAAAATAAAAAATTTTAAAATAAGTGCTTAACGCTAAATTTTAGACATAAAAAAAGTGTAACTATTCAGCCACATTTTCAATAAATATATCAGGTAACTGATTTTTGAAGAGTAATTCAAGGGCTAGGCTTGCTGATACATGCTGTTTTCTGCAAGTCGAGAGGTAGCTTCTGATTAAACAAAACATCTCTGCACCTTGCATGCTTCTGAAGCACCCAGATATCTTTTGATGAACCTTGGTCATCCTAATATCATTCTCACCTTGGTTGTTGCTAAAAGGCACCGCTGTTTCCGTCATGAACCGTAAGACATCATCTTGATAATCTCTTAACCGCTCTAACAACGCTCTAGACTTTGTTCGTTTCAATCTGCCTCGCTGGCCTTTTACTCGGCTGTTTCTATCCGGTGGAGGGCATTTAATGTCACCTTGAGCCAATATTTGTTGATATTTCTCTATATAGTGAGCTTTTGTGTCTGCATCTAGCTCGGGGTTATCTATTTGATGTTTATTGATTTCAGTCAGTAGGGTTTGCAAATCCTTTGCCCATTGCATACCGTCTTGCTCCCATGCCCTTTCTAACTCTCGGATATGATGTGCATTACACAAGGCATGTTGGCACTGTGTATATTGATAATACGGTTTCCAGTGGTCGTGGCATAGTACCCCAGTAAAGTGAGGTAAAATATCGGCGTCATCCATCGCTATTTTCCCTCTTTTCTCATGCGGGTAAAAATACGTCCACCACGTCGTTGATGCACCATGAAGCCATCGTCGTTTACCACCTATATTAATCCCCGTTTCATCAACGTGTAAGGCTTGATAAGTCGTTTTCAGGGCTTTCTTGAGCGCGGCTTCTGCGCCGGAGGACTTTACCAAGGCCGCTGCTTGTTCATTAAAGTTAAATAAACTACCCGCACTGATTGGAATACCGAGTTGATCACAAAAATATTCTTCAATGCGGTTGTAAGGGAGTAATTGATATTGGGATAGGTAAACTGCATGGGCTTTTACACCAACCCCATATTGAATAGGACTGTTAACGTCTTCTGGAAATTCACCAATAAAACGCTTACCTTGCTCATTTTCCAGAATTTGTGCTTGGTATTCAGTGACCACTTTCCTGATATCTATATCGACAACCTGTCGTTTTTGAAAGCCAATTTCACGGTAGTGACCTTTCGGTAAAAAATCACGTTCAACTAGGATGATTTTGATCTCATCAGGCGTCTGTGTTTGGGTTAGTGTTTTACCTGCACGGCCTTTTTGACCACCCGCTGACTTGGCTGATTTCTCTTTGTTTTGTTTTTTTCGGTTGATGTCTTTTGATGGCGGGATACTGCTATTGTTACTGTTAAGTCCTAATTTACTTGCTAACATAACAACGACAACCAGAATGAGTTCAATAGACATCTTCAGCGCAGGCGTGAGAGTTTTACCTTCTTGTAATTGAGCTTTGGTTTTCTCAACGATTTCGTCGATGTTGATGCTGTTTAAATTCATTGAAGCTAGGGCTATTAGGTCATAGCCCTAGCTTGGCATACTGGCGGGATCGGTCAATAGTTAAAAAAGATCCTTTGAAAATAATTTACCATGGTGAATAGTTACAAAAAAGCCAACTCAAAATGGGCTGGCTCAATCATTACTAAAATTAGTAACTAAATAGGGAAATCAACATTATCGCTTGTGTAAACTGCAATTTAACAACAAGCAAAGTAGTAGACGCACTTTAATTAATTAAGTTCAAAAAAAATCTAGTTTTTTATTAATGACAACATTTGCTGTTCATCAAACTGGGTAAAACTCATTGATTTATCAGTAAATAATGCATCAACTAAAGCTTGCTTATCTTCTTGAATTTTAAATACTTTTTGCTCAATTGAGTTACTCATTATGAGTTTATATACAAACACAGGGTTAGTTTGGCCAATACGGTAAGCTCTATCAGTCGCTTGTTTTTCTACAGCAGGGTTCCACCATGGATCAAAGTGAATAACTGTATCGGCTTGTGTAAGGTTAAGACCTGTGCCGCCGGCCTTTAAACTAATTAAAAATACCGATGTTTTACCGCTAGTAAATTCATCAATTACTTTATCTCGATGGCGAGTTTGTCCTGTAAGTAGACTAAAATCTATATTTATTTCATCTAGGCGCTTAGCAATTAAGTCGAGTGCCGAAGTAAACTGGCTGAATATAATTACTTTACGACCAAGGCTCAGCATCAATGGTAAATGGGTCGTGAGCCATTCTAATTTAGCAGAGCCAGCTTGCGTATCAGGCTCTATTAATTTAGGGTGACAACAAATTTGCCTAAGCTTTAATAATGCTTCTAAAAAGGCTAGTTTACTTTTTTGAACACCTTGCTCTGCAAATAAGTCTATTAACTTTTCTTCAAGAGAGCGTGTAATCCCCTGATACATTTCTTTTTGTTTAGGTTCAAACTCAAACTCTTTTGTTATCTCTGTTTTTTCAGGTAACTCTTGAGCTACTTGCGCTTTAGTACGGCGCAATATAAAAGGCATAATCAACGCTTTTAACTGCTCAGCACGTTCCATGTCAGCTTCACGTTCAATTGGAGTTTGAAAATGTTGCTTAAAATGGGCTTGTGAACCAAGTAATGATGGCATAGCAAAATCGAGTAAAGATTTAAGCTCAAGTAAATTATTTTCGATGGGCGTACCACTTAAACATAACTTAAAATCAGCATTAAGTCGTTTAACTAAGCGCGATACTTGTGCTGTGTCATTCTTAATGTATTGCGCTTCATCGAGAATTATATTTTCGAAATATAATGGCGAGTAATATGCTATATCACGTTTTAACAGCGGATAAGTTGTCAGTATGCATTGCGATTGAGCAAGGTGCTGTAGTGGCTCGTTTCGATGAGAACCAAAAATAGTTGTCACTTTTAAGCCTTTAGCAAACTTAGTTATTTCATTTTCCCAATTACTTACCAAACTTGTCGGACACACGATTAAAGTAGGGCCAGCTTGCGGACGATTATACGTGCTAGTTAAAAAAGCAATCACTTGCAGTGTTTTCCCTAAACCCATATCGTCAGCTAAAATACCACCAAGCTTATGACGTTTTAAAAAGCTTAACCAATCAACGCCCTGTTGTTGGTATTCTCTAAGCTCTACCGACTCATTTAAGCCATGTAAAGATACCTTTGGCATAGCGTGGTCGGTATTATTTAGTTCTTGTAAGTAAAGCTCTAAAGAGTCGTCATGAAGCTCAACATTTATTGCGGTGTGTTTTACAAGCTCAGGCAAGTACGAAAGCGGAATATTAAATTCATCTCTTGTTTTTACAAACTCAAAGCGTTGCTTAAATTCAGTTAGTAAATTAATAGCTGATTTATTGATAACGCCAAATTGACGACCCATTGGATAGTAATGAAATAGCTCACTTTGACGATTTAATGATTGATAAGTTAAATCTTCATTATTAAAAAGTAGCGCAGCTTTTGCACCACTAAGTAATACTTTACAATGCATTTGATGCCCTGCGGCTCTATTCGCATAAAGTGTAACTTCGCTTTGTGGATTAGCAACTGTCATTTTGCTAATCGCTACTTTCCAACCGCGCTCTTTAAAACTTGGAAATACTTCATAGGTAAGCCAATGTAGATGAATAGGGGACTGCTTGGTAAAAACAAACTCACTTTGTAAACCCCCTTTACAAAACTCAAAACCTAAATTCACTAATTCATTTTTAACGGTATTTTCAAACGCATTGTTTATTAAGCTAGCAGGCGCTGCACCTGCTAAATAATTCTTGTTTTTATACTTAAATAACAATGAAAGCGTTAAGCCTTGTTCACCCGTAGTTACTTTTAAAACAGCATTACTAGCTGCTTTAGGTAGCGTTGTTTGTGAATTTATTGGATGTGGTATAACGCCCGCACCAAAATTATCTGCTAACTGCTTATAAATTCGATCGAAGTTAGCACTATGTAAAGCGGGTATTGTTTGCAAATGTGAGATTTCATCAGCGCTTAATGGCGTACGTATACGCCCTATTTTTAAATAATCTAAATCTATGTATGTAGGTGGCGTTGTTTTAATCAGTGCCCAATTTTTGCTTTGCTCCAAATTAATACCCAACTGCGTTAAATCTTTTTCTTGTTTCCAATTAAAGTTCAGCGCTTGGGCACTTTGTGGCTTAATTGCAACACGAGAGCGTTGTAAAAATAATCGTTCTGTAGCAATAAGTTGTTGCAACGCATTAAAACCCCATAAACCTTTGAGTTCAATATTACCTACAGCATTTTGTGAACGGATCCAACTATAAAGTCTAAAATCACTTTCGAGTAAATCATTCGGGGTTATAAAGCTATTAAGTTGCTGATCGGTAAGGTTACGACCTAATGTGTAATTTTGATCTTTATCATAATTAGCTATTTTAGGTGATAAAAATACTTTGTTATTTTCAATATCTAATACAAAGAGTAAAACTTGCGACGGTATTGTTTGCTCGGCGCTTTTGAGTGCGCTTAACTCACTAAACCAATCATTAATAAAGTAATCTTCTCCGTATTCACCAGAGTGCTCTATTTTTAGTTTTAATAAAATTGCTGCTAGGTGACGGCATTTAGTTTTTATATTACACGTACAATGTGTATCAACCGAATAACCAGTTGGTATTTTACTGATCTCTATACGCTGATTGAACGGTGTACCGTTATCACCTTGCACAGTTGAATCAACAACAGAAAAGTTAGAAGTATGCTCTAACCAACTGATTTTTCCGTTTTTGTAATACTCTTTACCTTTGGCTAGCACATTGGGTCGAAACAGCTTATTTATAAAGCGTTCTGAAAGAGGAAACTGAGTAGCCTGCTCATTTTTAATTTCTTCAAAAATAGCCAGTAAATCATTTTTTGATAAGTTAGCAGACATGTCACTCTAAGTGATTAGTTTTTAAAAATAATTCTGCCAGTATATGCCTTATGTGCTCTGAGCTAAAGCTATATTAACGCAATATAAACTGGTTGGAGTTGATTGGTTAGTAAAAAATTGGTTTATAACTAAATTTAGAATGGATTTTGTTGAATAAATTGCAAAATGTTGCTGATTCAAAAAATAAAAACAACTTAAACAATAGTTAGAGCGCTTTTAGATCAGAATTTTACTAACACTTTTTAAAACATATGGTAAATAGATAAAAAAGAGGCGAATAGTTAGTAAAAAAATGATCTACGCAATAAAACAGGCTAAATAAGCACATTAACGGCGTGTACAGATCAGATTTATACTAACTAAATAATATTGCAGATCAATATTTAACTAACAAAACAAACTGGATAGATCGCTATTTTACTAACTAATTAAAAGCACTTAATAGCTTTGTAAGTTGCTCTAAGCGCTTGTCTGTCATCACTTTGTTGTTTATTTTTATAGAAACATCGCCACTTTTAAGATTTCGTTGAAGTGAAACAAAATCATTTTCGAGAACAGCTTCGCGTTTTACTGTAGTTTGCGGTTCAGCTGTTAAGCATTTAGTAACAGCCATTGCACGCTTGTCGTCGCTTGTAATCGCGTTAATGTCATTGTTACTTGCTAGCTCTTGAACCAACCGATTAAAGCTCTCAGGATCACGCTCCTTTGCAATAACAAGCTTTTTAGCAACTTCTCTACCAACATGATTAGCCGTAGGATAAAGCGCAATAACCTCAGCTGGTATTTGTTCATAGGCTTTAATTGCATCTGCAATGGCAGTATGCGAAACACCTTCAAGAGCAGCTATTTCTCGGTAAGATCCTTTTTTACCTTGTTCAATTAATTCATTTTTAGTTTGTTGATAAGCTTGTCCTAACTCCCATAAACTTGGTGCTATGTATTGATCAGATGAAACAGCTAAAATTTTTGCATCTTGTTCAGTAAAGTCACTTGAGCTAAGCACTAAATAATCAGCGTTACCTAGAATACAGGCCATACGACGACGTGAACCTGCAAGAACTAAACTTTTGTCACCTTGCTCCCAAAGCAAAGCAGGGTGCTGATTTCGACCATCATCGCTAATTGCAGGAAGAATATCTGATACTGACTTTTCGTTAAGAAGTGCCTGTACGCGACGATTTTTGCCATATACACCAGTGATAGATTCAATATCAGCATGTGCGATCACTTTACAAACAAGCGTAATTTGACGAGCAGGGTCGCTCGGTGCAGGCATTCTAATTACATCGCCAGCATTCGCTTGTTCTAGTAATGCATCAAGACTACTGCTGCCTACAGCTGTTGCAAATGGATCTAAGCGGGTGTCATTTTTACGTTTTTTAGCCATTTTTATTTAACATCCTTACTTAGGCGTATTTAATTTTGATTGTGTGGATTGCCAATTAGATCGAATTAGCATTTCAAGTTCGTCAACAACATCTTTAATGTTTTCTTGTGCACGCATAAGCGATTCACGACTGGCTAAACTATCAGACGCTTTTTGATCAAAAATAGTATTAAAAGATGAAGAGCTCGCTGTAATTGCAGAACTGTGGTTAATTGGGTAACTCATTACTTGGCGGCCAAATGCACTACGAACATCTTTAACAATATCGCGTTGTGAATGGTTACCTTTTACATAATTGGTTACAAGAAACTGCATAAAGTCCCAACCTTCATGTCCAAGCGCAGCAACAGTATGATAAATCTCGCCTAACCTTTTTAGATATTTATTGTTTGCATCAAAATCGACAGCTTCCGGATGAACAGGAATAAGCATCGCTGTAGATGCCATTAATGCATTATAAAACATAAAGTTAAGAGTTGGAGCTGTATCAATAAGTAAAATATCAAACTCATCTTGAACCGGCTCGATTACTTTTTCTAATAACTTATGATAATGGCGAGTTTGCTCATAATTTGAAGTATCTTTTAATAAAGTGGCAGTTTCGTGCTCAAAATAAAAGTCATCCATACCCGATGGTAAAACGCGAATATTTGGAATATGCGTAGGTAAAAATGAGTTTGATACAAATTCAGGCCATGTTTCGCCTTCGTCTAGATCTATGCAATCGCGCATTAAATCACCAACAGTAATTGGATCATGTTCGCTAGAGGGGAAGAAGCTAGATGATGATCCTTGCGGATCTAAATCAATAATACCAATGCGATAACGTTTAATATTGGTTGTAGCAAGTGCCGCTGCAATATTAACCATACTGGTTGTTTTACCACAACCGCCTTTGAGGGAGTTTATAACAATAACTTGAAGTTTGTCGTCGCTAGTGCGGTGATCAGGCTTGATATCCATAATATCAGCCATTGCAAAAATATTTACAAGTGTGTAAGCATAATGGCCATTTGCACCGCGTTTTATGTTTAAATCATCAAAATCACCATTATCATGGCGTCTTTTTAAGGTACGATTATTACAACCTAGTAAATCGGCTGCTGCTTTTTGGGTGTATGTTCTTAACTCTTTTTCTTCGGATTTAAGATGAGCGCGATAATGTTGAATACGTCCTTCTAATGACTTTTCTGCAACTTCAGCAGTCGCTTTTAAAAGTCGATAGGTATTTAGCGCATTATTGTTGATAGACATACTTTCCTTCCTCAAAGTTAGGCAGTAAGTATAATGTCCATTCAATTTGCTGTAAACAACTATTTATGGCGACATGCATTTTAAAAAGAAGACATCTAATAATATTTTTACATCATTAATATTGCTTAGTATAAATAAAGAAGTTTAAAGGTGGTTAAATATATAAGGTAATAAAGGTTAAGGGTGTATAATTAGCATATAACTTGATGATAAATATGAATAATATTAAAAAAAGCAGATCACCTTTATACTTGGTTAAGATCAGATCTTTATTAACACTCAGATCAGCTTTTTACTAAGGACTAATTGAGATCTATAGTTATGCACAGCTTACTCATTAAGTTATGAACAAAAACACCTCTTGAGATCCGATTTTTACTAAGTAAATTATAAAGTTATGCACGGGTCTACTAGATAAAAGGGGCATTGAATTAGTATAGATCTGATCTGTAGTAAGTACAGATCAGATCTATTCTAACTCGATATTGCTTTATCCACAGGAGAATTACTTAAAAGCGTAATTTGTCGTGTTTAATTTAATAAAATATCAATTACACTGGACAAAATAATAGCTGAGTTAGTAAAAAAGAGATTTATAACTCACTTGTTAGTATAATAATGATCTGAAAACACCAAAAATTGACAACAGTTAGTATAAAAGTGATCTGAATGTTTTATTTAAAGTCAGATCACTTTTATACTAACTTAAACATTTAACTTTTCTTGTTTTATGTGTTGTTATTAACTGTCGCAATAAAAATGGAAATAAGAACA
>NZ_JBWBTZ010000003.1:0-104705 GCF_056173065.1 Pseudoalteromonas sp. QJM3NY_22
ATGAATACCAATCTCTCATTAGCAAACTTGCCCGATAGTTTGAAAAGTGATGTGTCTGCTATTTCAGATGTAAGAGAAGTAGAGCAGTTAACTCTTTTCGTTGATAATACGGCTACTGAGCTTAAAGTTGGTAATTCAATATCGAATAGCTTTCATGCGTATGATCTTTGGTCTCGATTCATGCGCAACAATCGTAAGCATGTACGAGTTAGTGAAAGTCCGAGTAAAGTAATCGTTGACCGCGATATTTCAGAAAGAATAGAAGGAGTCACTTATGGTGGTCAATTGGGTATTTCACCGGCCTTGTTACGCGGAGAAAAGGAGGATTTACTTGCGTGGCCTGGTGACCGAGAAGAAAAAGTTGAACGTGCGTTAATTAGGCTTGCCAGCCAAGGTAAAATTGCAAAAATTTCAGGGAAAATGGGTAGCCGCTACGCTGTCTACTTTACATTTTCTGAATTAATTCAAGAACTCAAATCTGTTAACCAATCCCTTAATCATAGTGAGTTAAAAGAGTCTTTATTAATATTAAAGGGCGCAGAACTATCGCTAACTTATAAAGCGGTAAGTCAAGATGGCGAGTTACTTGAAAGTAATCAAACGATCATGAATTACTTAAGTGCAATACATTTTTCGACTGGCCGAGGAAGGTCAAATGTGCGTTGTGTGGCTGTGTTAAATGAATTGATGTCGCAGCAAATAGAATCAGTTGAGTATAAAAGCTATTACTATAACCGTACTCAGTCTTTTAAGCGTTCTTTATCTATCTGGCTCTCATTCAGGTTATACAGAATGTTTCGATACGCAAGCCCATCTCATACCCATCATTTCACGTTAGTTAAAATAATGGTCAAGTTCGGTTCTCTCGATAGTGATAAGGATGTTGGTGACCGTTTAATAGGGTTTCGCAGAGATATGACTACTACGATGAAAGATTTGAAGAGCGCGGAAATCATCAAAGATTATAATGTTCAGAATATAAAGGATGATGATGGCAGTATTGTTGATTACAAGTACACGCTCTACCCCACCGACAAATTTTGTGCTGAAATAATTGAACTCAATAAGCATAAGGTTAAAATTGATGCCAAAGCCAAAAAAATCACAGTTGAATAACTTAAATATATAATATAGTTAATTTGTGCATATTTTGTGATTGTTTTTTGTTCAAACTGAAATCTATTTGTTATTATTCATAAATACAATGACTGTCAAATTCAATGGGATTTATGGAACTATCAATACGTGACTCGCTAGATAAGCATATGGATACACTAGATTCGTTGTTACAAGACTTAAACAAAGCTTTGTTAGTCGAAGGCGTTATTTCCCAATACATCACTTATTCTATTAAAAAAGACAAGGACCTACGTTCTGTGTCTCAGCATTCTAGTGTCGTTTCTTCTGTTAAATCATATACTGATCTTGAATGTTTAAAGCCAGATAGTACTAAAGATGTGACTTTATATCCTGGTTACATTGTTATAGATAAGGCCCATTTTTCAACAATTACTACCTTGGTAAGCAAGGTTAATGACGCCAAACGTTCAATTCATATGTTTTTAAAAGTTAATAATAAGCCCAAGCTCGTCACGCTAAGTAAAGGCCCAACGGTTAAACTGAATCCAATTTTGTTTGAAGCATACCCGATGAAAAACCCCGCTCACATCATTCGGGAAATTAAAATGTCTGATGCATCAGTTTCAAAAGCCCATTTTAAATGGACTAGGAGGCAGCGTTACGATAAACACACTATTGAATCAGCAAAAAACATCGCTATTTATAATTTGGATAAGCCACCAGCATTGAGGTTTTCATCATTTCAATGGCGTCTTAGATTGGAAAAGACAATAGCCAAATTAAACTCAATGGCAGAATCAACCGTTTTGACTAGGATAAAACCTGCACCTTACGCCCCACAATTGGCAATCAAGCACACAGATAGAAAATCTTGGGATAAATATCATAGTTCGTTACCTTTGTTAGTATATTCAGATGGGAACATCGAATTAACTGCCCCACTGTGTGACTTGCAGCTTACTAGTGCTATAAATGATGAAGAACTAAAGAGACTTGGCTGGAAGCCTATTTGTTCCGATCTAGGCTTTTACTTAAGAGGTTGAGGCCATTTGTACTAATTGATCTGAATTTGGAAATAGTCACATTCATAAAGTTAAAATATTATCCGTTTGATATATTGCTTATATGTTGAATTTGCTCACTTACAAATGCTTACTCCAAAACAAGAAATCGTATCACTTATAAATGGCGAATGCAGCTATGTGGTCGCATTACCTGGCGCTGGCAAGACTTATGTAAATACAATCTTAGTCGAAAACCTACTCAATTCATCGCCTGAACTTTCAATCTTAGATGCCACGTTTACTAGAAATGCTGCTGCAGAAATGAAAGAAAGATTGGCCGCAAAATTAACGCCTGAGTCTCTTGCTCGTGTAAAAGTCTCTACTTTAGACTCATGCATAGTTAATATGGCCAAGGCGTATTTTAGTCACCATAATAAGTCATTTAAGTTAATTATGGGTGGCAGTTACTATTTGACAGTGATGCGAGTTGTAAATGAGCTTAATGTTTGTGACTTAGATACGGCACTTGAGATCTTAGACTACTACCTATCCTTTCCCCATGAAATTGACTTTGAACAAGAGTACCACCAGCAGGTAGTATCATTTTACAAAGATGTTTTAGCATCTAAGCCAGTTCCTACATTTGATCTAAAGCTGTTGGGTAAATTTCTAATAGATAGGATTAAATCGGGTGATATTGTTCCGTATCAATTTGATGTAATTATTATTGATGAATTTCAAGATACTGGGCAAATACAATACGAGTGGATTAAGCAGCATAGCGCCACTCACAAAGGTAAATCCGTGGTCATAGGAATAGGTGATGATGATCAATCATTGTATCGATTCGCAGGGAGTCTAGGGCATGCAAACTTTATAAACCTTAAAAAAGATCTTGGCGCTAAAGGTTATAGTTTAGATACCTGCTTTCGCTGTGCCCCTAAAATACTGAACTTTGGTGCTTCTGTAATCAAAAGTAATCGATTTCGAGTAGATAAAGAGTTCAATTCAAACCGTACTGATCTAGAAGGCATCATTAATGTGTACACCCAAAATGATGTTATTGATGAACTATTACCTTTCTTTATAAAAAAACCAAATAACACAGCAATATTATGCAGGACAAATATGAAAGTTAATGATGTTGAAATTCTACTATTAAATGAAGAAATTCCATATCAAAGGTTAAATGGTCGTGGTGGGCTATTTAATGACTACAATGTTTTAGCATATTTAAAGCTTTTGATTGTGATCGTACTCGATGTTCACGTTGAAATGATCATTGATGTTTTGAGCTGGTTGAAAGAGAGTGAGTACAATTTACGATATTTAGAGTCATTATTTTTAGAACGCAATATAAAACGTTTTTCGCAAATCAATACTTCCGAGCTTTTGGAATTAGATTTCTGTAGTGCTACAAATATTATTCTTAATAATGCGACTAGATGGCGGGGATATGGCGTGAGTAATGATATCTATTTTTGCCAAAAAAATATTGTTGTTGCTTTAGTGGACTATTTTCCAGAAAAGCGCTCACATAAACGCGTTTTCAGTGCTGCAGACTTTGTCACTCAGAGAATTAAAGGCGTTACTCTGAAAGATAGAGTGTTAAAAATTAATAAAATGATGAATACATCAAATGATTCAGGGGTGAAAATAGACCGCACAAAAGTAACAATTGGAACCCTGCATTCATCAAAGGGGTTAGAGTGGAAATCAGTATGGTTGATTGATTGGAGTGAAGGTTCTATACCGACCGAAATGCAGGATTCGCCTATTTCAGCAAAGAATGATATTGAAATGCATATTGAGGATGAAAGGCGGTTGGCGTATGTAGGTATAACAAGAGCTGAAGAAGAGTTAAATATAACATTTAGCGAGAAAATGGGCTCGTTTCTGGCTAACTCTGATTTATCACTTACAAATTTTTATGATGGCAATGGCGAACTAGTAACTATTCACCCTAGTGACAGTTTAAAGCAGTATTGATTAATTTCATAAATAGTGACTTTTATGATGCGGTAGTTCATCTATTTTTATATAAGTGAGTAAATAATTTAAATTAATAGGTGTAATGTGATTAAAAAATCACTTTCAATTGTTATATTAGGGTTGGCCGTAGGTTGTCATTCTACAGGTAATCATGTCAGTGATGACTATATTAGTGTTGGTGGGGAAAAACTAAGACGAGATGCTGATGGTGCCGTAGTCGTTTCTCTAGAGCAACTTCAACTTCTAAAAGGTCAAAAAGAAATTATTGTACTAGATAGTGTAATTCCTGGTGGTGGTGTTGCTGTCTCCGAGTCAGAGCTTCAACTTCTTTCAAAAGATAAGCAGTTGCTTGATGAAACGATTGAAGGGACCAGACCTGAATCAGATGTTTATACCTTCTTAGTAAAGAAAGGCTCACTTAAAGAAAATTTATTGCGATTAAGTGAGAAGTTTTCAACAGAGAGTGATCCACTTTCTTTGGAATATAGTGATGTTGATTATTATGTCGAACAGTCTTCAATTATCAGAGCAAGTTCAGTGGATGAATTGGTGGTTGAAACATTAAATAGCTTCCCAGTATTTGCCTCAATTGAAGGAGTGACGTTTTATCTTAAACAGGGTTCACTAAAGAGTAATTTACAAAGGCTAAGCAAGAAATATTCAACTGAGGTCGAGCCGCTATCAATTGACTACAATGGTGGAGATTTATATGTGCCAGTAGGACAGTTATTGCGAGCTAATAGTTTAGAAGAGCTTGTCGCAAACATCCTAGCCCCCTACCCTGTCTTTTCTGCAATTGAGTGATTAAAAGAGTTTTGATGGCAAGTATTCTTATTGCCATCAATATAACTCAATGCTTTACCATTGAGCTGTGTATCGGACAACAACTATCAAAGATAATAGCTATCCCTTTCCATTCAGGATGTTCCATTTCAAGCTTTTCAAGAGATGTATATCGTACACTTGAAAATTTTCTTTTTCGTAAATTCTCTAAGGTATTAACACCAATCGTAAGTCGCCAAGTACCATCACCCAAATATGTTAGTGTCCGTGGAAGTGGCTCATCAGCAATTCTAAACTGGTTTTTTGTTACTTGTTCAATTTTAGACAAATGCATTCGATTCTTTATCAATATATTAGGTAGGAAGAGTATATAAATTTAAAATTTCAAAGAAACTATAAAAGTGATTATTTATTGAATTAATTTAAATTTGTACCGTGTTCTTACACTAGATAGCTATCCAATCTTCAATTATGAGCCCCCTTTTTCTGAATAGAACTTAAATTTTGTTATTGTGTTTTAAAGTTAAGACCAAGGCCAATTAGTATGATTACAATAGATTTAATTCAGGAAAGATACCAAAATTACATTAAAGAGTTTACGGATGTAATAGAGCTTGAAAAGTGGGTTCATAATCCGCTTACAGAAGTGGTATTGAGTTCAAAGGCAGCTTATTTGGGTGAAGCTTTCACGAGTGGCCGAGTGGAGTTAAATGAACGGTTTGTAGGCACGGATTGTTACTTACTTCTTGATAATACAATAAAGCATGAACTATGTCATTTAATGGTGGGTATTGTTAATGGGCACAATACCAAGTTCAAACGGGCAGCTAACCGGTTTGGAGTTCTTAAAAATGAATCGGTTAGTGAGTTAAGTAAAATTATTAGCAAAACAAATTATAAGTACGAAGTGTACGTTAACTTAGTTAATGGTACTCGTGCATTTATATGTGGCGCTCACCGTAAGAATAAAAAATATGTTCGATATAATGAATCAAATCATAAGTATTTGTCATATAAATCTATAACAATCGACACATTTGAATTTATTGAGAATTAGAAGTGTAAACAGTGTTTACAGTCTTTTTCTGACTTCAATTATAAAATTGTTACCTTAGCTCTAACGATTACAGATTTTGGTATTATTATGATTGAAGGTTACAAAGGGCGAACAGTATCAATCGGTGACAAAGTTAAGGTGTACAGAAACCTTAATAATGGGAAGTGGAGCATTTTAGCCATGGCGGGCGAGTTCAAAGGGAAGGTTGTAGCTCACTTTGATAACCTTTGTCTAACTGAAGTTAGCTTTAAGATTAGTGAGGCAGGAAGAGCCCGCGTACTGCGTGAGAAAAGAAAGAATGTTCATGCTTACGCTATTGGAATTATAAACTCTCTAGGTATGGCTGAACTAAAAGATAATAGTCAGTTTATAACATATGACCCGTATAAATTCGGTTTTTTTTATAAATCTGAAGATGAGAGTGTTTCCTTGGAAAGCACCAACCTCGTAAACTTCATCCCAGGTAAAGCTTTTATATAAGCTTTACCTTTTTGTCCGCTTTAAGTTACAAAACACAGATATTGAATCCATTTCTAAACAATAGCTGATTAGATACTACAAAATATATTTACAGGCTAAACGTCATGCTTGAAACATTAAACTCGTTAATAAATGAAACAAAGAGATATGATAAATCATTGATGAATGATTTTAAGTGCATCAATAATTTGAAAGACCTTAGAGTTTTTATCGAAGCAGTATATGAACAAGCCAATAGTTGTAGCTCTCCCGACTATCTATCTCTTCCTTTTGTTCAGACTCGTAGTAGTTCGTCTAATTACACAGTGTTAATTGGGCACAATGTAATTGATATTGCCTTAGATGGCTATGAGAACAATTTTGCTAGCCTTACTTTAAAAACAAACAACGGCGGTACCCATGAAACTCATGGTTACTACAAGCATACTCAGCTATCTCAAAATGGATTAGTTGAACTTGTTAATTCCTTAGAACATATAGCAGGCTGGCATCGGCAATTAAATGAATCTTATGGAGCATAATTAAGTGAATATTAAAATGAGCAAACAAAGAAGTTTTCTTAAGTATGCTGGAAATAAGTATCAACTGGTGGAAGAAATAAGATCAGCTCTTCCACCAGCATCAAAGTTAATAGAGCCATTCACCGGCAGTGGTACAGTGTTCCTAAATGCTGAGAACCAGCGCTATTTACTAAATGATGTTAACGAAGACTTAATTAATACTTTTCTCTATCTTAAAATGAATGCTACACAGTTCATTAAAGATCTTAGTAAGTATTTTCATGAAAATAATAACTGTGAAGACCGATATTATGAATTAAGGCGTACATTCAATGTATCTACAGATTGTTATCTTAAGTCACTGATATTTGTTTATATGAATCGACACGGTTTTCAAGGTCTATGTCGATACAATAATACAGGTCATTTCAATGTCCCGTTTGGTCATTATAAAAAGGTTTACTTTCCAAAAGATGAAATGATGGCTTTTTCAATTAAAGCCAAACAAGCTGAATTTATGTGCTCCCATTTCTCACAGGCGTTTAGAAGGGCGCGTCGAGGAGATATTATTTTTTGTGATCCACCCTATTATAAGCTTAATAAAACTGCCCATTTTACAAGTTACTCAGCTGGTGGATTTTCAATGAACGATCAAATAAAACTTGTGGATCTTGCTGAAAAAGCAAGGGAGCGTGGCGTTTGGGTTGTAATTACTAATCACGATATTAAACAAACTAGAGCATTATACAAAACTGCTGATATATCTAATTCAATTGATGTTAGACGTTCAATTAATGCTAAGTTAGCACTGAATAGAAGCGTTAAAGAAATAATGGTTTCTTACATACCAAGGTTGAAAGCATTTAGTTAGTGTTTACACTGGCAACTTATGATTAAAAGCAGTGTTATCCCGATATGTATTTGAAGGGCATGTACAGAAATTATTTAAATGTTACTGATCATGCTTGGTATTGAAAATTCCCTAACATAAAAACTCTAATATTAATTTATCTTCGTTTTTCTTAATCCTGCGCTATCGCTTAGTCAAAAGATACATATTCTATGATATATGGAATTGTAAACAGTGTTTACAGCGCTCTGCCTTTTCTGCGTCAATTCACCAGCACGATAGCATGTACATACAAATTATGGAGGTGTACATATGGCTAATTCAATTCAAATGCTCAGTGATTCAAAATTTCATTTAAAAGCTCGTGGTAACGACTTCACCCTTGAACAAGGTGCCAACGGTAAATGGTACATGACAGTTATGAATGCTGCCGTTGAGGCTTATAACAATGGCTTCGCTATGCCTAAAGAGTTTGACACACTTGAACAGGTTGAGCGGGCATACAAGTCTTGGAAGGGGATTTCTCAGCTAGTGAATTTGAATTAGGAGGCGTTATGGGTATCGCATTGTCTCAAGTAGCAAATGTAATGAGAGAGGTAAGGGTTAATATTCCAGAATTAGCCACTAAGCAATTAAAGTTAAGAACCTGTAAAGGTAATAAAAGAGCTACAGTTTCAAGTAATTGGTTGATGCTTTACGGTTTTGACGGTACTAAGAAAGTGGTTGAAGAGTCACTAGGTAAGGGTAAGGGCATAAAAGTCAGGCTTGCTAATCAAAGTGATGAAAACGTTAAAAGCGTTTATGTAAGAACTTATAAGTCGCGGTCAGCTAACCCACTTAATCCAGTGACTGGCCGTAAAGAGCGTGTGGTTGAAATATCAAGTAAAGTATTGATTAATGAAGCACTGGGTGAAAATTGTTCGCATGTGCACGTGACGTTCAAGCATGGCGTACTATTTTTTCAGCCGGTTGAAGAGGCTCAGTATTCGTTATTACAAAAGCTAGACTGCAATTCTAAAATTAACACGCTTGTTGCTATGACCGGTGGGGTTGATTGCCACACTCTCGAAAAGGGAGGTTATAAAGTGCAAGCTGCCATTAGCTTTAGACCCCAAGAAAAAAGGGACTCTGCTGATTACACTGAGTTCGATTGTGTATCAACGTTAATTAACTCGGCTCCGAGATTACTTATAAACGAAGATATTTATTCAGTTTGTCCTGAGCGATTGGCCAAGTTACTGCGCCGTACTCCGATCACTGTAGGTCACTTTAGTTTGACTTGCGAAGAGTTTTCCTTGCTCAAAACGAACAAAGCCAAAAACACATCGTTGGATGATTTAAGTTCAACGGTTGATATGTTTATCCCTCTTTTAAATATTTTAAAGCGAATTAAGTTTCCTGTATTAGTTGTTGAAAATGTAGAGGGGTTTCTTAAAAGTGCCGCCAACGACATTCTAACATTACAGCTTAAGCGACTTGGTTACAAAATTCACCAAGGGATATATAAGGCTGAACAGCACGGCGGAAATTCACTTAGGAAAAGGATGTACATGGTTGCAACCACTCTTGATGCACCATTGATTATGCCAGAAGCTGACATTCGTGAAAGTGCCAATGTCTGGGAAAAAATAATCCTCCCTAATTGGAATGAAATTAAAGAGCGTGATGTTACAGATACAAAAGTGATGCAAGATGCAATATCGACTGGTCGCTATAGAGTCATAAGAGATACTAAGCCATTCTCACCAACTCTCACTCGAGCACAATCTCAAGATAGCAAAGATGCCATTGTGGTTGAGCGAGAAGGACGTTATTACCGTCTGCCTGTTTCAGTTCAAATGGCGATTAATAATATACCAGATTCGTTCGATTTAGATTGGGCGCCACTTGACAAGGCGGCACAAATAATTGGTCAAAGTATTTGTTGCTCTTTACATAAGCGAATTATGGATAGTGTACGCAATCATATTCTAGATGCTGCAGCGCGCATGAAATCTAAATTTGATGCTGTCCAAATTTCCTTAAGCATCTAGATAATGAGACTGTAAACACTGTTTACAGTCTCATTATTATTTAACTTTTAACGTAAAGGTCAGTTATGAAAAATATAAGCCAAGTTACTCCGCCATACCTTCTTACTGAAGCTGAATGGAGTCAGAAAATGTTATCTGCGAAAAGGCGATTACGCGGAGATTATGTGCAAGAACGTGTAACAAAAAGTAGCTCTTCAGTTATGGTTTCAGCAGCTAAAACAATAAGTTTTTTAGAGTTTGGGATAAGAGAAGATATATCGAAAAAGCTTACTTTAGTACAGTCTGGCGAATTAGTCTTGTCAGAAGCCGAAACGGCTCAGTTCATTGAGCAGCTTGAAAAACGAGTGACGTTTCATGACGTAAAATGTAAAGCAAAGTCTTTAGGTCTGATTTAATTAAGCTAATCGTAGTTGAGTAATTGCTACATATGCTCAATTTGAAATGAATTCCAAACATTTAATAACAATTTATAGGCCCAGTCTCCTGTTTGGGCGTTTACATCAACTTGCGAGGTATACAAATGACAACATTAACAAATTCATTGCTTGCACAGGCGCGTGATTGCTTATCAGAGCTTATGGACAGTACGTTTCTCGATGCAACTGTAATGAAGAATTATTGTTTAGAAGAATTTGATTCTTATGAATGGAAGCCAAATATCGGTATAAACGAAGAAGATGGTATTCTTTGGTCTGCACTTTTCCAAAAGGGTATGAAGGGAGAAATGGATGGTGAAGAACTTTCAAAATTCCTTGAATTAACAAGTCCTGAAGGACAAACTCATATTTATTATTATAGGGTTCAAGCTAGGAAGCTTATTGATACAATCTCAAAGATTAATTCAATTGATAAATCCATAGAAAGGGCTGCTACGGAGTTCAGTACTGATTGTGAAACCGATAACACTCAACTAGCATTCACTCTAAAAGGTGAATTCGAGAGCGAAGAAAATCTCATCAAGGGTTTTATCGACAATAAAATCAATCTTGGTGCTGCTTTACATTTCGATGGTTATAGCGATTGTTGTTCAACAGATAATAACGGTACGCCTGTGTATATTGAAATGTACGATGGAGATTTACGCGTTATTATTTATTCTGATATTAATCAGGAAGATCCAACTCACGTAATTTCACTCAAAGGCGCACGAAACGAAATGCGGTTTGACGAAAAACCCATTTCCAAAGTCTATTAATGAAATTGAGTGTGGTATTTTTAAGCTATGTAGGCCGTTCACAGGTTGCGTTCATAAGTTCGATGGTTTGTTAGCTGATATGGATGAATCAGTTAAATTGGCGTGGAATGGGAGTGATTTCAAGTAATCTAATCTGCAGGGGGCTTTACGCGTCCTGCAGTATATTTGTATAGAGCATTAATTATAGTAATGTTTCAAATTTATCGCTATCGCTCAAATGATTGTTATGATCTAATGATAGTGAATCCAGGCTTGCTTTTTCTGCACACTTATCCCTGTTTGGTATCTTAGATACATAGTCAAATAGGGGTGATGATGATGTGTCAGAGTAGTGATTTATTCGATATTAACGGTGTAGATAAGCTCAATGAGGATTGTGTTGCGCAGCGTGAAGAGCTTATTAAGTATCATGCGAAAAATGAAAAAACTGTGTTTTTTCAATCGCATAGCGGCGGAAAAGATTCTGACGCCTCTTATGAAACCTTGAAAAAGCTAGTTCCACATGATCGTATTGTTGTTATTCATGCGAACCTGGGTGCAGTTGAGCATAATGGAGTGGTTGAACATATAAAATCTAATATAGAACACCCTTTGCATATTGTTAAAAATGAGCTTAAAGATTTCATAGAAATGGTGTTGGTGCGCGGCATGTTCCCCAGTTCACAGTTCCGTGAGTGCACTAGTACACTTAAGACCAATCCAATAGATAAGTTTATCCGAAGTTATATGAAGGAGCACGGCTATACACATGGCTTTAATGTTTCAGGCTTAAGAGCTGAAGAAAGCGCTAAGCGTGCAATGAAGAACCCACTTTGGATTAATAAACGACTAACACTCACAAGCGGCCAGCGCCAAGTGTTTGATTTTATGCCTGTGTTCCATATGACTACGCAAATGGTATTTGACACAATTAAAGCCGCTGGTAAGCGAGCGCACAGTGCCTACGGTGACCGCCCTGAAGGTGGGGTGAATGGCAATACCCGATTGAGTTGTATTTTTTGTATCATGTCTAATGTCAATGATTTAGCACATGGAGCAGCAAGTTATAAAGATCATTATCATGAAATGATTGCACTTGAAATAGTTGTAGATCATACGATGTTTGGCAAGACACGTATAATCCACTCTGATGTAAAACACCCAAAAGGAACAGCCCTTAGTGATGGTGTTGTAACTAAAAGTCAAAAAAATATTTCTTCAAGAGCTGTAATGCCTTACAAAAATACTGTTTTTATCAAAGTACCACTGAATGAAAAAATAGGTGCACCGGTTGATTGGATGTTGGTTAAGAGGCATGTAAAGCGATTACAAGATCTTAAAGCTAGTTTAGAGCGTGAGGTGAGTGAGCGTAAGATGATTAAGGATCGTGAAAAAGCAGTAAAAGCAGCAAAGGTTGGAAGTAAAAATAAAAATCGGGATGAGTCAACCATTGACTTCATTAGTGAGTTTGGGCCTGTCTTGTGACAGGCTTTTTATATTATTAGAGCCGGATTGTTCTTATCTTTCTATAAATCAGCACTATCGCGCTTCTCAATATTTTACTTATTTATTGGTGTATTACCCATAATTGTCCATTTAAACTCCCAAAAATGTCAATTTTATTTTGTTCTGTTTATTAGGCTGCTAGTTTCCGCTGTAGGCCTTGTGTAGACCGCCTTTTACTGAATGTTAATTCAGCAAATATACATTGAGCGGGTCAACATTCAACGGAGATATTTTATGAACAAGAAAAGCAACCAGTTAAATACTCTATGCCAAGTATACTCGGATATTATTTGTTCGTCAGGAATTGCACGAAATGTTAGTGATGCGTATATGCAATTGCGCAATGATGTTTCTAGCTTATTCAGCGATGTGACTGAGCTTGTTAAAATTGTTGGTAAGCCTGCTTATAACTTCACAGGTTCTGTTCAATTCAAACAATTGTTCGCTCATGAACACCCTCAACTGATGTTTGAAGCTTTAAACAGAGTTATTCCGAATGACCTCAAGCCCCAGGGGTTGCTTCTGTTAGATCCACAGAATCAACCGGTGCACTATATACATAAAATCTCACTTCATAATCAAATTTTCTTTATTGATGCATTTGGCATATTTGAGGATTTAAATATGGTTAAGGCGCGCTATGGCCGGCAAAGTATCACTACTGTTCGTTTTTTTAATCCAGCTGATGAAACTGATGTGTTTTATAGCGGCTATCGTTCACTTCAAGAAGAATCATTATTAATGATTGAAGACACTATTGGTCAGCGCGGTTTATCAATGTCATGCATGGAGTGCTTTAATTATTACTTAGTGAAAACAGTCCTCGGTAATATGTTGCAATGTAATTCGGTAGATACACAGCTAAATTCTAATTTGTTGAATATATAGGATTTATATCCCCCTGTCTTTTTCTGATCAAGTGTTTTAGCTTGGTACATTTAATTTCAACAAATAATGATGAGGTCTTAAACATGAATAAGGTAACTATTAACCAGGATTATAGTATTTTAGGAAATGGATCTAAATGGTTCGGCGGTAGCCAGGATGATTTGGATCTATTAATACAGCGTTTAGAAGAGAGCACATTACATCCGCGCTTCCATGAGGCAGGTTTTAAATCACACTTATCCACGGATATTACCTTACTTGACGAACAGCATAAGGCATTCGCTGGTGGGGTTAAATATGTTGGTGATTTTCTAGGCTTATCTGCAGGTTTTAATGTGTTAGTAAAGCAGGGCTCTAAAACTGACGAATTACTTAACAGGCTCATAGAAATTAATATCGATTCCTTTAACTACCAACTTGCATTGAGCGAATATCAAAATTTGAAGGCATCAGAGTGATGGGGGCCGTCATGACATTTAATAAACACCCTCGTAATCCAACAGCTTTGATTCGTTTTACGTGTGATCTTCTAAGTTCGGTAAATAAAAAAGGGCTGTTAGATCCACAATTGGCACTAGGTGGGCAATTAAAGTTAGGTGACATTCTGCAAAATATTACCAATAACAACGGCCGCTACATAGAATTTGCTGGAGTGTACTTGCAACACCAGTCATCAGGCTCAGTCTTGATGCGAGCTACTTATCAAAATGCAGATAAAAGTGGTTTGCAGTCAAAATCATTTTCATTAAAAAAGTATGGCATTAAAGGCGCTTTCTTAAAAGCAGTAAAACAACGCGGCCTATTTTGTGATTTTAAAGGGACTATACCTGTTGATGATTTGTATATCCCTACAGCCAAAGATTTGCTGCAATTTTCAATTTTGGTTAAAGGTTCGAGCTGGGTTAAAGAGAACAATATCGAGGCTCTTTATAAGCATGCTGAACTTGATAATGGAGTGCAAATTTAATGAGTGATCATTGCGGAAAAAATCCCAACAAATGTTTTGATGCTACGCATATTCAATTATTAAACACAGGAAAAATTATAACTCGACCAATGAGTAGTGTTGAACTTGATATCCTGACTGGTAGCGAGCATTTGGTTTTAACAATAAAAGATTTGAATAATGTTGTTAAAGTAATCCCCGCTCCGGTGAATGGTTGGACTCATGATAGTTTAGAATCAATAGATTACGATGCATATTCCCCGCATTTTTGGGATGCATATTTGGGAAGTAAATGGATAGGTTCATCGGAGGTATAATATGAAAGGAATTGATTTATTTGCTGGTGGGGGAGGGACTACTTCGGGTGCTAAGCAAGCAGGAATAGAAATAGTGTGGGCGGCTAATCATAGTATAAACGCTGTGATAGTCATGAATTGAATCATCCGGAAGTTGAACATTCCTGCCAGGATCTGCAGCAGGCTGATTTTAGTTTTACTCCAGATCACGACATTCTATTTGCTAGCCCATGTTGTCAGGGGCATAGTTATGCTTCAGGTAAGGCTAAGTTAACTAAAAAGGCAGATAAAAGCCGCTCCACTGCCTAGGCTGTTGTTAGCTGTCTTGATGCTAAAGAATCAGAAGTAGCAGTAATAGAAAATGTTGTTGATTTTAGAAAATGGAGGTTATTTGATGCTTGGATATATGCCATTAAGCAGCTTGGTTACTCAGCATCATTCAATATAGTAAATGCTGCTGATCTAGGAGTTCCGCAAAACCGTGAGAGATTGTTCATAGTTTGTACGCGTACTAAAAATCCATTAGAAATAAAATTTGATAAGCATTCCCACATACCAGCTAGTAGCTTTATTGATTTGAATTTTGAAGGATACGCATGGGATTTAGTCAGTAATCGTGTCAAAGCTACCCAAAATCGCATTATTAATGGTCGGAAAAAGTTTGGTGATGTTTTCCTTGATGCGGCTTATGGTAATGAAAAAGGGGGCAGGGATATTAATAAGCCAATAGGGACCATCACTACCATAAATAAACATAGTTTAGTGATGGGGGATTATATTCGCTCTTTAACAGTACGTGAGTTAGCGGCTGCTCAGTCATTTTCATCTGAATACATTTTGCCAGAAGGGCGCACAATAGCTAAAGAGTTGATTGGTAATGCAGTTCCACCTTTAATGGCCGAAAGGTTTACTAGGGCCGTTATAAGCGCTTTATAGATGTTAATGGCCATCGTTTGGTGGTCATTAACTAGCAGTAATTATTAAATTTCCACTGTCACTGTAACCCTGGTTTGATATAGCGATATCCGCCAGTACGTTAATTCCCAACTTTATCTGAACTAACAAAATAAATTGATACCTTGGTTACATCATAAACCAACGCATGGAATTGTTACATGTTACAAACTAAATTAGAGTTATTGTCAAATCTGGTGTATGAGCTCATCTTGATGCTCTGTTTGATCTTGAGTTATTCTTTCGCCGTCTTTAAATTTTACCCCTGTAATTACTTCAGCCAGTAGCTTAAATCCTCGCAAGCGGTACCATTTTTTCTCTGCCGACTGCGCGAGTTTAAAAACCATCATTAAGGTGGTTGTCCGGCTGCCACAACTCTTCACTTTATGCGTTCTCAGCCTTACCGTCGCAAACGTTGACTCTATCGGATTACTCGTTCTTATGTGCATCCAATGCTCAGCAGGATAATCATAAAATGCCAGCATTTCATCTTTATCCTTCATCAAGCAATCCGTCGCTTTTGGGTATTTGACTGAGTAATTTTTAACAAATAAATCATACGCTTTATAAGCAGAAGCTCGACTCTCTGCCATCCAGATATCTTGTAAATTCGCTTTGATTTTAGGTTGCATTGATTTCGGCACTTTGTTTAGCACATTCGCGATTTTATGCACCCAGCAACGTTGATGTTGGGTTGTTGGCCATACTTTGGTGAGGGCATTCCAAAACCCCAGCGCACCATCCCCTATGGCCAATTTTGGTGGTATTGTTAGATCCTGTGAGCGCAGCTGATTTAACACTTCAGTCCAGCTCTGCTCAGACTCACGAACCCCGTCAACCACCGCCAATAGCTCCTTTCTGCCCGTTTCATCTACCCCCATAATTACCAGTAAGCACAGCTTATCATCCATTCGAATTTTACTGTAAATCCCATCGGCCCAGATATACACATATCGACGTTTAGCCAAGGAACGTTTAGACCACTGCTGATACTCCGTTTCCCAGGTGGATTTCAACCGAGAGACACTATTGGCCGACAAACCTTTGGCTTGCTCGCCTAAAAGAGACACTAAAGCGGGCTGCATATCACCCGTCGAAATTCCTCGTAAATAGAGCCATGGGATCAGCTCTTCGATATTTTTTGTCCGTTTCAGATAAGGCGGGATCAAGGCACTATTGAATTTAATGCCTTCCTTTTTTCGATCCCTGACTTTAGGTATTTTGACCTCAATATCACCAAGGCCTGTTTGGATCGTACGCTCAGGCTGGTGACCATTTTTGACGATCCGCTGAAGTCCCTCGACGGTCTCATGCTGGTATTGAGCCAATAAAACAGCCAACTCAGCCTCAATCGCTTGAGCTAACAACTGCTGCGCCCCGCTTTTAAGCAACTGCTCTAACGGATTGTCTGGTTTTTCAATGGAAATAACATTATCATTTTCAGTCATTGCGATGTCTCTCTGGTTAATTGTTGATCCGGTCAAGATCAATTAACAGATTACATCGCAATGACTTTTTCTCATACACCAGAAACGACTATAGCTCACTAAATTAAAAAACTGCCAAGGTATTAAACAATGTACCCGTGGACTATCACGCGCTGAAATTGAAAAAATCCAAGAGCATAATTCAGCTATATATGAGTCGCTAATTAGCGAAGAGTTTGGGCATCGTAAAGCAAGCTGTCACATATCACCGGCTTGCTTTTGGGTTTATAGTGATAGCATTGAAGATACTATTAAAATTAAAGAAACAGCCAACAAATTGGGTTACAAAAACATGAGAACCTTTCGACCACACGCAGTAGATGAAAATTCTAATGCTATTGATGACCCGAATGGGAAGTTTGCAGTTGATATTAGTGAATCAAATGAATTGATCATCGGTGATGTAGCAAGAAACCTTGTTAATTTTTTAACACCTATCATAGAACCTTTAAATGAGCATATTATTTACACTTACGCTCATATTGGCCGTGTTGTGTTCAATGTTAATAATAGAGAAGTTGCAAAGTTACTTCAGGATGCTCTTGGTCAGTTCTTTAAAATAGGTGAGTCAGTCATTAATTTTAATTATAAAGTTAACTTCACTGATTACCAACTTGACTGCTGGCGCGTAGAACTTCAGTTGAAATCTACTAAATAAGTGGTCTATCTGGCGCCCTAAAGTGGGCGTTTAACCCCCAAAGTACTAATCGATTTGTGCTACGATATTTAATTAGGTGTTGTTATTTTGGGTCACTTCTTTTTTTATAAACTTATTCAAAAGCTCATTAAGTAACTTTGCAAGCTCCTTGATACTTGCCTTAATGGTATCGCTTGGGTTTTCTTTAGCTAATTTACTCACCTCATTCATCAACCCCTTTTGCTTTTTCAACTCCACTTCTAGATCATTACTAGTTAAAATGGAACGATTCCGTGAGTATTGCGTATAAAAATGTGGGTGCTTTAAAAAGTACAATACTAAATAGAGCCAAAACCCCTATTAACTTATCAACCAAAGCCGCTAATAATAATTAAAGTATCATACTGATTAAAATTTCATTCCAGCATTCACTAAAAACAAAATAATAAAGTCTCATCCTAGATCTGAAATGTTTACCACTTCAACGAGACAAAAGTGGTAAAAAGCCAAATAAACTGCCACTTTTACGAAACAAAACAGAGTAAAACTGAAACAATTTACCAGTTCCAAAGAACAAACGATAAAAAGTGGTAAAGTTTTGCTTCTACAGTTGCCACCTAGCAGTATGAGACTTTATTGCTTAGGATGATAATTTATTAGATGGAATGAATAATTATTATTCACCGACAAAAATACGTAATCTAGTTGGCATTGGTGAACATGCTAAGTTAGCAACGTTATCGAATTATTTGGCTGCTCACAAAGGCCGACATTTTTTAGAATTAAGTAAAAGAAACACTATATCTCATCAAGATATTACTAAGTGGCACACTTTTGACTTTAATGACGAAATACGGTTATGGTCTAAAAGCTCGCATAAACAACCCAATTGCGATGCATTACAAGGGCGATTAATTCCTGATGTATTAGGGCTCCAAGTGGCTATTGATAGTTATGAATGTGATATACGCGAAATACAAGGTTTCACCGGTTCAAAATCAAATTTATCTGATTTTGATAGCATTGATAAGATGATAATAACCAATCGCCCTGGCATGGTTGCTGAGTGTACTAATGAAGTGTTGCACCGCCACCTACAATGGCCTGAAATAAGAATAATAAACCAAGTCGATAGTAGCGATAGCCTAGTTTTCCACGCTTGGGACGGGAGACTTTTTCTTTCAAACAGTGGGGGATCACATCACTTTGCTGCTGCAAGGTACATAGCTGGAAAATTAGATGAGAAAGTAACGATACAGGGTAGGCTAAAAATAAACTATCTATGCCCTGATACAATATCGGATTTTAATGCTAAATATGCTTCAGTGGTCATTAACTTACCTTACGAATTTAGAAGAGAGTTTATAACGCTGGTTCTAAATTGTGGTATACAACCGTTAACTTCTGATATTCCTTGTAGTTCATTGCTATCAATTGAGTTCGGTGATGAAGCTAAAACACGGCGCGGTACAATCCTTCTATTACCAAAAGATGAACCAATTGCTGTTAAGTTGCACTCAATTCTTGTGGATGCCGGTCTGGTTGATTTTGGGCTATATATCAGCGTTCTAATTGATAAACAAAATAGGTATGCTGATGAATTCGGCTTTAAATTTGGTTAACCCATCAGCTTTATACAGTTACTCATAAGGCAGCTTTAAGGCACTGCCTTGCTATTATTAAATTTAGCTTCCAATTCTAATAATGCATCATGTAATGCATCAGCGTAAACAACTTTATTTTCTCCTTCAAGTAACTCGTCTGGTCCATTAATCTCAAGAGAAAAACCTGATTCATCATTAATAAGGATGACAGCAATGACTTCACCAACAACTTCATCATTCACCGAGGGTTCTGCTGGGCATTCAATATTGTTAAGTAAAGGGATTGACTCATACTGAGACAGAAGAAAAGCGATTAACGTTTTTTGTTGCTGTATTGCAAACGAATCAAAGTTACTTGCAATTGAAACTTCGAAAACCGGTATTCCATTATGCACTGACTTGATAACAGCATCAAATTGATACTTAGATTGATTGCTTTGTGGCTTTGAACTAGACACGGTATTTTACCTTGCAGTGGATGTTAATTAAAGTGTAGCCTATATTACACTAAAATACCGTAAAACCAATACCTTTAACATCTTGGATGTTCATTTATTTTACATATTATACTTATAAAGTATTGCATTACAATGGGCGAAATGGCTCACATTTTATCTGATAATAGATTAACCGGAGGTGATTTTTTCCATATATAGTCAAAATCCACTTTATAGTTAGCGTGGATCTATCTAACATACTTTTTGGCTAGGATAGACATATCAAGGTCTGAATTTGCCTGCTCAGTGTAACGCGCTGGCATGGCTTCAGAAGTCCAATCCCCTGCTTTTTTAATCGCTGCTAATGACATATTCGCTTCATACATACTCACTGCACCACCAACGCGCGCACTATGACCACTAATTTCGAGCTCTAACCCTGCCTTTTTCGCAATGCGCTTGAGCGCCCTGAATATAGTCGTGTAATTGAGTACTTTCATATTACTGGTGCGCTTCTCGCTTTCATCGTAGGGGAGTAGGGAAGTGCCTTTTGGTGAAATGGGCCGAAAGAGGATGCCGGTCGTCAACGAGGTTTTATCTTCTGGTTCTTTACCAATATTAGCTTCATTTATGTAATCCGAGATATAAGATAAGCTTGTCCTTGATGCATACCTAAATGAACCCTTACCGGATTGATCCGCTTTTGATTTTTCGACTAAAAATTTATTTTGCTCAAAATTAAGGTGCTTTATTTGAACTCGGGCCACTTCATCAGCGCGCAGTAGGCCATCAAACATTAAGTTTATTAAAGCCAGATCTCGTATATCCAATAGGTTATCTGGCACCACATCGTTATTAATTGCCGCTAAGTCCGATATTCTTAATGCAGGGGCCTGGTTAGCTCTATTGTAAATATCGAATTCCCTCAGCTCTAATTTTATAAAGTCTCTAAGGTACTCCGAGTCTTTTATTGGATTAGGTAACGAACCAATGGCCATCATTTTCGACAAAAGTGCGATGCGGGTTTTAACTGTTTTGTATGCGAGTTGAGACTCACACATAGAGGTAACATAGGCCTTAATACTCGTGAGATTACCATCAAAACTATGGCTGAACCTCGGATTACCATTCACATCGCAAAATTGATTAAAGCTTTTCATCGTTGAAATATAAGCACGGCGCGTGTTAAGCGGTAAGCGCGCAAAGATGTCATCAAAATAGCGCTGCACTTCATCATACTGATCGCGCTTTATAGTTTCAGTTATTAACGCGCCATTTCCTGATCCCAAGATCACGCTGTTATTAGTCATTGGCAGTTCCTGTGTTAGTTCGCATTCTAACCGCGGTTAGCTTAAGCATTCGTTTCGCTTTTCATCTTCATAAAATGACAACACTTCATCAAGCGCCTCATCTACCGTATCGAAGCCCTCACTGAGTTTTATTTTCTCCAAGCGCATTTTATTACCACGGTTTAACTGGATCGTGGTTTTGTTATTGCGCTCACGCGAGAGGCGTTTTTGCTTCTGTCTTAAACTTTCATTCACAGGGTAAAGTTACCTACAACAGGTTATAATTTAAAATGTCTTATAAGACAATAGCACGCTTTGAAGCACAATTCTATTGCGCATGATAATTACACTTATCTTGCGCAATAGAATTGTAGCCATATTTATTACTGTTTTCCAGCGTGAATAGGCACCGGCCCAATAAAGATTGTTAGTGTTAGATAAAGTCGATTTTGAATCGATGAAGTGTTGCGGTGCTATGAGACCAAAAGTAGTATGTGCCAAATAAAAAGCCACCAGCTGTACATAGCCGGTGGCTTTGGTGTAGTACATACTTTAGGAGGGTATATAAATTCAGTTTAATACTAGCCAACCACGTGGGGCGCGACAATGATTTTGTCACTATTTCTAGATTTATAATGTCACCCCGTGTGGCCAAACCCGCTCGGTTGTTGGATCTAAATATTATCAACTCAATGAGTCATAACGAAGATTTAATAAATTCACTCTAACGTGATCACATCTTCGGCGATTATGTCGCTAACGTTATAATCAATGATGCTTAATTATTGATTTCAGATCATGATTTTACTAACAGTTAAATACACTGCATTACTGCACAGTGCTTGATTGACAGTCATGGCTATTATTTACCTCATTGTCGTTCTTCCGAGTCCTGATGATTTTATGTGCCACAGCCATTATAACGTTAAGCTTAAGGTGAAAGGGTGGCGTATGAGTAGCAAGTATGAAAAGTGAACCACTAAGTCCGATACTAGACGGAGTATATAGTTAAAATATGTATTATCTAAAAAAAAGACTATTAAACTGTTGATTATTAGGGCGTGTTGATCTTTGCGGTATAAAAAACAAACAGCATAAGGATAAGGTATAATTGAATTCGCTAAAAAACATTACACGAACCCTCATGCCAAGATTAATGTTAACAGACGCGACATGGAATGTCTTATCAAAAGTAATGCACTTAAGTGGTCGAATTTATAATAAGCCTGAGCATAGAAAAACGCTCGAAGGCATACTCTATAGGATGCGTACCGGTATTCCTTGGCGAGATTTACCGTCTTATTTCGGCTCGTGGAGTGCTATTTATAGACGATTTAATTTATGGTCCAAAAAAGATATTTTGAATGAATTATTTCGAGTGTTATCCCACTATGCTGATATGGATTGGATCTTTATTGATGGCAGTATTGTCAGGGCTCACCAGCATAGTTGCGGTGCAAGAACCGCTGACAATGAATCAATTGGTAAGAGTCGAGGTGGTAATTCGACTAAAATTCATCTTGCAGTAGATAGCGGAGGATTGCCTGTTTATTATGAATTATCCTGTGGAAATACGCATGATATCGTCCATGCAGAGTCACTTGTAGCCAATTGCCCAACGAGTAATGTTGTTGTCGCAGATAAAGGCTACGATAGTGAAAAACTAAGAGAGTTTATTCGTGACAATAGCGCTACACCCGTTATTCCACGCAAGGATAACAGTTTAGTGGGTAATGAAGATATTGACTGGTGCATGTACAAATATAGGCACTTAGTTGAGAATGCCTTTGGTCGGATCAAACAATATAGAGGGATAGCCACACGGTATGAAAAGCTTGAGCGGAATTATCATTCCATGCTCGCTTTAGCATTCACTATGATGTGGCTACCAATATGGGCTGATTAATATATATACTACAAAGATCAACAGCCCCTAGTATTAAAAATAATTAATAATAAACTAGCAGATATATTTTTGAGGTACAAAATATATTAAGTCCATCATCATTTTATTTTTTGAATTAAAATTAAACGTAACTATTCAGCCACATTTTCAATAAATATATCAGGTAACTGATTTTTGAAGAGTAATTCAAGGGCTAGGCTTGCTGATACATGCTGTTTTCTGCAAGTCGAGAGGTAGCTTCTGATTAAACAAAACATCTCTGCACCTTGCATGCTTCTGAAGCACCCAGATATCTTTTGATGAACCTTGGTCATCCTAATATCATTCTCACCTTGGTTGTTGCTAAAAGGCACCGCTGTTTCCGTCATGAACCGTAAGACATCATCTTGATAATCTCTTAACCGCTCTAACAACGCTCTAGACTTTGTTCGTTTCAATCTGCCTCGCTGGCCTTTTACTCGGCTGTTTCTATCCGGTGGAGGGCATTTAATGTCACCTTGAGCCAATATTTGTTGATATTTCTCTATATAGTGAGCTTTTGTGTCTGCATCTAGCTCGGGGTTATCTATTTGATGTTTATTGATTTCAGTCAGTAGGGTTTGCAAATCCTTTGCCCATTGCATACCGTCTTGCTCCCATGCCCTTTCTAACTCTCGGATATGATGTGCATTACACAAGGCATGTTGGCACTGTGTATATTGATAATACGGTTTCCAGTGGTCGTGGCATAGTACCCCAGTAAAGTGAGGTAAAATATCGGCGTCATCCATCGCTATTTTCCCTCTTTTCTCATGCGGGTAAAAATACGTCCACCACGTCGTTGATGCACCATGAAGCCATCGTCGTTTACCACCTATATTAATCCCCGTTTCATCAACGTGTAAGGCTTGATAAGTCGTTTTCAGGGCTTTCTTGAGCGCGGCTTCTGCGCCGGAGGACTTTACCAAGGCCGCTGCTTGTTCATTAAAGTTAAATAAACTACCCGCACTGATTGGAATACCGAGTTGATCACAAAAATATTCTTCAATGCGGTTGTAAGGGAGTAATTGATATTGGGATAGGTAAACTGCATGGGCTTTTACACCAACCCCATATTGAATAGGACTGTTAACGTCTTCTGGAAATTCACCAATAAAACGCTTACCTTGCTCATTTTCCAGAATTTGTGCTTGGTATTCAGTGACCACTTTCCTGATATCTATATCGACAACCTGTCGTTTTTGAAAGCCAATTTCACGGTAGTGACCTTTCGGTAAAAAATCACGTTCAACTAGGATGATTTTGATCTCATCAGGCGTCTGTGTTTGGGTTAGTGTTTTACCTGCACGGCCTTTTTGACCACCCGCTGACTTGGCTGATTTCTCTTTGTTTTGTTTTTTTCGGTTGATGTCTTTTGATGGCGGGATACTGCTATTGTTACTGTTAAGTCCTAATTTACTTGCTAACATAACAACGACAACCAGAATGAGTTCAATAGACATCTTCAGCGCAGGCGTGAGAGTTTTACCTTCTTGTAATTGAGCTTTGGTTTTCTCAACGATTTCGTCGATGTTGATGCTGTTTAAATTCATTGAAGCTAGGGCTATTAGGTCATAGCCCTAGCTTGGCATACTGGCGGGATCGGTCAATAGTTAAAAAAGATCCTTTGAAAATAATTTACCATGGTGAATAGTTACAATTAAACAATAACAAATACTTATCGACCTTAAAGGGGTTGGTTTTTTTTATGTTAATATCTAAATATACAAAAAAGGAGCATTATTATGAATATAATTAATATTATTTTGCAGTTCACTGCTAATTTAATTCCATTTCTATCACTTGAGCAAGATAACAATGCACTTATGTTTAATATTCTGCATTACACTTATACAATTGACGTTCTATCTTTAATGCTTGCGCTGTCAGTCGCAATGATATGTGTCGGTGTTCTGCGCTCACTAACAAATCAAAACGCTAACGCCGCTGCTCGAAATGCGTATTGGTGTGGCTATGCAAGTTCAAAAAAATCTACGCTTACAACAACCGGAGTTTCAATGCTCTTTTGTTCAATGATGATCACTGTTGCTATGTTTAAATCAGCGTCTGCTCACGTAGCTGTTGTTGATAAAAGCTATCGCGACACGCTTTATTTCGAACTAAAATACGCTGATCAATGCTAGATTAGTAACTGTGCACAGCCACTATTGGTGAATTTGTTTGCACTATTTACCAATCAAACCTAGAATACTGTATATGTAAACAGTATTCTAGGTTTTTATGCTCCCTACTCCCATTAAACGTTCGTGCAACATATTACCCCTCGCCCATTTCTCTGTTATGGCTGGGTTTCCTAATCCATGCGAAGATTTTCTTGAAGCGCCGGTTTCACTTGATTCGATTATGATAGATAACCCATCTAGCACATTTTTATTCCGCGTGAATGGCAAAAGCATGGAGCCGCTAATTCGGGATAACTCTATATTAATTGTCGATAGGTCAATCACAGTTAAAAGCGGCTGTATTGTACTCGCGACAATCGATGGGAACTTTGTCGTGAAAGAGCTTTCGATAGATCTTGGCCGCGCTGTTGCCAAGTTCACAAGCCATAATAGTGAACACCCTACAATAGAACTGCCTATTGACCCCGAAAATAATTGGGAGGCTGCAACCATATGGGGTGTTGTAACCGGCGTTATGAGTAAAATTTGATGTATGTTTTATGTGATATAAACGCTGCATATGTTAGTTTTTGTCAGCTATTCAATCCTCAATTCGATTTTAATAAAACGCCATTAGCAGTATTAAGTTCAAATCAGGGCAATGTAATAGCCAGAAATAATGCAACAAAAGCGCTTGGCATTAAAATGGGCGAACCAGCATTTAAATCCATCCCAATAATTAAAAAACATCATGGGCATGTTTGGGGTTCTAATTTTGCGCTGTTCGGTGATATAAGTAGTCGGTTTCATGCTGAACTAAAGCCATTTTTACATGAACATTTTGAATATTCGATTGATGAAGCTTTTGGCAAAATCAACCTAATACAAAATCAAGATTTAAAAAACCATGCAAAACTCATAAAGACCACCTTACAAAAAAATCTTGGCTTAAGCGTAGGTGTGGGTATATCTCTAACCAAAACACTAGCTAAGGTCGCTTCATATTGCGCCAAATTACCTCTGTGGCATGATAAAACAGGCGGTGTAGTAGTATTGGACAATGAAGCTAAAATTGATTGGGCACTATCAAGGATTAAGTTAACCGATATTTGGGGTGTGGGTATTACAACTGCGAGTAAGTTAGAAAAAATCGGCATCTTAAACGGCCTCCAACTCAAAAATTTTGATACTACCAAGGCAAGATCATTGTTTTCCATAACTTTGGCGCGAACTATAAATGAATTAAATGGTATTAACTCTATTGAATTAAATGATATGACAAAGGAGCGTGGACGTATATGTGTATCACGTACCATGGGGAAACATATCACTGAACAGAATATACTAAGGGCTGCTTTATCATCTCATGCATCTAGTGCTGCGAGTAAGTTGAGAAAATTCAACTTATTTACTTCTTCCATCACTGTATTTATTAAAACAGATCAGTTCAGAAGTGATCATAACCAGTACAGTAAGGCCGTACAAGTTGCTCTCCCTATGCTTACTAATGATACCGATATAATAATCAAATATACTTTATTCGCATTAGATGCAATTTACCGTGAGGGTTATAAGTACAAAAAAACAGGTGTAGTTTTAGAGAAATTTGTGAGCGGTGAGGACCAACAGCAGCTCAACATTTTTGAGGACACTAAACCACTTGAGCAAAGCAATAAAACTAAAGTCACAGATCAAATTAATTCTAAGTTCGGCCCAGGAGCTATTCGTTTTGCAACCCAAGGGTACGATCATAGCTTTAGACCAAAAAATGACTTAGCGCCAAAGTCTTACACAACTCGGTTTGCTGATTTGCCTATCGCGTACGCTAATTGATGCTATATCAGTTACAAACTCCCGATGATTAGTGTCATTCTATCAATATAAATAAGTGGCCACACGCTGAAATTTGTTACCAGCTTTACCAAAAAAATGGCAAAAAGAGTGTAAACTACCTACTTTTAAAATAAGCTGGTAAAAAAATGAAACAAAATACCAGTTTATTGAAACAAGTGGTAAATGTTGTGACAATGGCTACCACTCAAACCAGCTGTTCTTTACCACCAATTAATATCAAAATTTCTCGTTGAATAAATGAATGATCCACAACACAACTATTGTCACCTAGTAGTTCTTATACATGAACTTGTACATCTGCACCCGCTTTAAAATCGGGGCCTGAGCATGCTGACAATATAGTCAGTATTGGGATTTTTATCATAATCTCTACTATATCGTAAATTTAACTTATTCGCCTGCGCTTTGTCTGGACTACTGAGCTACAAAACGCAATACCAGCACTCCCCAAAGAATTTGTAAAATTGGACACCTAGATCTTCATTGCATGGGTCTTTATCTGCGCATAGGCATCGAACTGTTATCTTTATTAAAACAAGTAGCGCGAATTAAAAACGAATGGCTCCTAACCCCATTAGATGAACTAAATCAATTTACCTTCACCAACTAATGGAAACCACCACCAGTCAACTTTAATTCAAGAACTGTAAGATTGATCAATGAGTAAGGTTATATTTATGAAGCACGGTTTGGCACTTGAAACAGCTGACATCTTTGAGGACATTGCTAGAATATCGCATTTTTCTTCTCAAAGCTTATCATTAGCAAAGAAGAAGAAATATGCGGCTTACTATACGCCTAAAGCGTTAAGTGAGCATATTATAAGCGTGGCAAATTACCAAGGAGGTAAGCTGGGTGATAAAGGTGCTGGCGGAGGAATATTATCAGCTAGTGCAGCTGCAAGGCATATTTTATCGGCGAGTAAAAAACCTTGCTTTATTAGTGCTAATGAAATCATTCCTGAAATACAGCAATTCCTCGAACAGTCCTACAGCGTAATTTCTCGACAGGCTGAATCTCTTAATAAGATGTTTGATTATAAAATCGCTGGTGACTTTTTAATGGTTGCTGGTGAAGCGATTGCTAAACCTTATGGTGACTACGACAGTATAATTATTAATCCACCGTACTTTAAAATCTCACCAAAAAATACCTTTAATCAAATAATTAAGGCCCATTTGGGTTTTACAGTTCCAAATATATATAGTGCTTTTATATTGTTATCGCTACATTTATTAAAGCCTAAAGGCGCATTAACTGCACTTGTACCACGATCATTCTTTAACGGTTCATATCACAAGTCATTCAGACGTTATATTCGTCAGCATTACTCTATCGACTCGATCACCCGTTACCGGTCGCGTAGTAATTTGTTTAAGCTTGATAACATCTTACAAGAAAATGTTATTGTTAAATTTACTAAGCGGCATCAAGTGCCACAAATTACAGTGTTTACATGTACAGATCCTGATAGTGAACCAGAGCACAACATGCTTTTACCCAGTGAGTTACTTCTAGATAATGATAAGGAAATATTTGTCTTGCCAGCAGATCATGATGAATTAAACGCTTATAAGCGTATCAAAGAAATGCCTTGCAGCTTAGCTGACTATGGGTTGTCAATTTCAACAGGGAAAGTCGTTGAATATCGCCACAAACAATCATTAAATAATTCTAATATTGGTGCTATGTATATTGAAGCCAAATGCTTAGACACCAATTACGATACTTATCGTAAAAAACACTCTTCAAGAAGTCACGGTAATGCCATGCGTATTAATGAGACAACATTTCCTCTTTTAATAGAGGCACAAAATGTAATTTTATTAAAACGAATTTCTAGCAACAGTGATAAGCAGCGTATGAAATGCAGCGTTTTACGGCAATCTGATTGCATAAGTGACAAGGTTGCTTTATCGAATCACCTGCAGTACATCAGTGGCGAAGTATTAAAGGACACGCAATTTTCCTTACGATTAGCTAGGTATTTATCGTCACCGGATGTTGAATTAGCAATGAGAGCTATAAATGGAACTACGCAAATAAATGCTAGTGATATGAGTTTAATTCGACTTCCATTTCTTTCGGAAGTGTAAATGTGGTTCGCTGGCAAATGAACACTACAAACATTAAGTACCAGGTATCTTGATCAAGCTGTGAATTACATTTTTACTTTGTATTGAAAATACGTGTTAATTTTTAAGTTCCTAGATTTATCATTAAGTTACAGATAAATATGTTTACTAATAAATTCAAGGGTACGAAATAGCAATATCTAATCTAAATTAGCTTTGTAATTAACACAAGCACGTAAAACATCGCAACTTTTGCTTATTCATTGCTAGCCTGAATTGTACTGGCTCAGAAATGCGCCGGATAAATAAGTCAAGATGAAGGTTACTCGATAGGTAAAGAGGGGGACTGGTCGATATTCCAATGCGCCTTATTCCCAACCGACAACGTATTGAGGCTCTTTCATATCAGCGATGTAATCACCAAGCGTACATAAAAACTTGCCATCTTCGGTTGATAGCTTCATGTCTAAACGTGATGACAAATCATCAACCTCTCCCAGATCATGCTCATCTAGCCCTGTGTAGTTATGTAATATTTTTATTGCCTCATCTTCATTTGCAGCTAAAACTATGTCGTTTTCACCAACCTGATACGGGTTTAATTTCATGATAAATGCCTCTCATTCCAATATAATATTACTGCACAGTAACGGCAATATATCGCTGTTCTGCTCGACTCGAAATCCATATATAAAAATATGGCCGCTACCATCAGGCTCAATATGAATAGTTGTATAAAGCATTCCTATGATCCAGTCCTCTTCTGGACAACCACATTCGTCACTTTGTCTTGACTCAATGAACTCATAGCAATTACTCATTTGTTCAAACGAACCATTCATATTAGCTACTTCCAATACTAATTAAGCAGCTTTTGGTACTGCAAAAATGCCAACAGGACCATCTTCTGTGTCATGAATAGACAGTAAAAATGAGTTAGGCACATCACATGTAGGTCGCCAGTCGGAACAATCGCAATTTCCTTCATCATACCACCTGTAACTTTGCTCTTTCGTGGCACTGCCTTCAAAATAATCAATGAAATAAGTAATTTCATTTGATTCACACCACACATCAATTTTTACCTGAGAAATACCTTCGCCCCAATTTGGAAGTTCAGGATGTACCCACCAACCATTTTCGTCACGCTCAACTTTTACGGCTTTTATACTCATTTTTAGATCCTATACTCCAATGAGAGATGTCATGGCAATTCATTGCCCTCACTAATGTGATATTTCAAAGTTATTTTGGTTTAGTGAAGCGCCAGCGTTCAATATTTATGATGCGTTCAGAGCTTTGTATGTCTTGATTGAACACTTCATTTTTATCGACATTCCAACCACCGGAATTCATTTCACTCAACGTTGCATAAAACATTTTAATTTCTGAGTCATTAGCTATATTAAGTTTGAAAGTGCAATCTTTGATCTCGTTATTAAAGTTAGTTATTGGCCATGAGAAACTACTCGCCTGACAAGTAAGGAGCTTGCTTCCAAAATTCAGCTGTTTATAATTTGTTGGCGTAATTTCTATTGCCTTTAATTTCAGCGAGTCCAATTTTGATTTATTGGCCACTAACTTGCTCTCTCTTTCAAGCATTTTAATTCTTGCTTGGTCTTTAGCTATCTCTAATTGTGCGTTACCCAACGCGAAGTCTGCATACATTGCTAATATTATTAAGGTCATATACTTCATAAGATTAGATCACCGGCTCATTATCTGTTGAATTGTTTAGGCCTAGATCATTATCACAATAATCTAGCAGACCAGTTTTTCTAATAAACTCACTTAACTCCATTGCATCTTGTCGCGTCAACCCCGTGTCAAATGCTATTTCAGAGAGCTTATTCAAGCCATTCGCAACATCACGAGTGGTAGCTTCCACCAGCTCGCGGGCTAGCTTATATTTGTCAACAACCATATCAACTAATGTGTTGTTTACTTTAATATTAGAGTAAGCCGAAATAGTATCTGAAAATGCCATTTTAAAAGGTGTGTTTGGATCATGATTGATATTGAATATTTCTTGTGGTGCGATGTTCCAAACTCCTCCCGACTCTCTAAATTTCAAATTCTGTGCAGATACATCTTTTTGACCAAGCAATTGTGTAAATAAAGCCCGTTTATAAATTTCAGCTCCTAAGTCATTAACAACCTTTTGAGCACTTTCATTAATATCCATGAAGTTTATATTTTCATAATTTGATGCTTGATATGCATCTGAAATTATTGCTGCAATCGGTACTGTATTATACATTAACGAGACGCACCGTTCTTTATTTACAATTTGTTCCCCAGTAACTTGGCCTACATAGAATGACCCGTCCCCTGGTTCCAATTTAACAGCTATTGCTGACTCTATCCCACATTCATTCATTAAATTCTGAATAAAGAGGACTTCGTTTGCTGATCTTTCTGTTGCATGCTTTTGGAGTGTGCAATAAACATGGCTGCCATCAAGTTCTAAATATGTGCTTACTACGTGGTAGTCTGAATTAGGATGGTACATAGCGCTTAAATCATTATTTGTCAGATCACCTACCTTACCTGAATCTATTTTGTCCAAAAGATTTATAGCAGCATCCATATCTGGTAGTTTATTTTTTTGTTGGGTTTGATCGTAATTAAGTTGGACAGCCCCAAAAACACCACGAAACTTAGTGAGGTATTCAATTTGTTGGAATTGGTCGAGTTTATAAAAATCATCACTAATTTTATTTAATAAACTCTTATTGCGTTCACTGGGCAAAAATTGCTTAAAATAGCTTGGAACCAGCCCTTTATTGTTGTTTGCAGGCAATAGCGTCAGACCCTTCGTGTTTTCAGCGACAACAGGCAAAAGTCTTGGATGCTCAGCAACATAGTCAGGGTGATAATTAAAACCTATTAATGGGGCCTTCCTTTTTAATGAATTATCTCTAAATAATGTACCTACCTCAACAAACTTCTGTGCTTCATTGATCCAACGCGTTACATTAATACTATCGAAAGTCATTAGCCTATCTCATTAAAAAATTTCTTACTCAGTGATTTCATACGCTCTAACTGCCTCTCTTTTTCTTTCCTACGCAATTCATTGATTACAATTTCAATATAACGAATATCCTCTACTTTTCCAGATGATATCGCGTTAATTATTTCAGGCCACACGCCCATTTCTTGGATTGTTGCTGCAAATACACCTACCGATACCGAGGGTTTGCCTGATTCAGCAGCTCCTAATGTTTTGCGCGTTACTCCATTTCTAAAATACGGAGATAGTTTAATTTCCGCAAATCGTTCACTACTTCTTACACCAGCTATTGGATGTGTTTTCCTGTAATTTCGTATTATTGAACCAAGCAGTTCTAAATAATTGAGAACGTGCTTGTCGGTTGGTGCTGGTGTGTCATCAAAAATACTGTCGGACATGAGCTAACCTATCAACAAATTAAAAATTTCAGGTTTTTTAGCTCTAGCCACGGAAGTATGAATTTCTTCAAATAAATGAAGTAGCTCTAGTCTCATATTTTCATTGCTGGCCAATTTAGACATTAACGATAAAACCATTACATTTTCATCGGTTCTTACTTGCTGTCGATAGTCTTCTAATTCAATTTCATTTATTTTGTTATTATTAACCAAAGTTTTAATTACCGTTGTATATTCTTCATTTTTGGACATTAAAATAGCCAAAAACAGTTCTTTTGCCGAAACCATCATATGCCCCACTTAGTTACACATTTCATCTTGCATTGAAGACTCACCACTCCAAATACCTAACCCTTTACACATAGCCATCTTTTGAAGAAACACGTAGTATTTATTACGTGTTTGTTTATAATCAAACTTATACCAGCCTTTCGATACCATCAAATAAGTTAACTTTTCTCTATCTACATATACATCACCAGAGAAATGCTGACTCTCATGATCAAACACCTTAAGATGTAATTGTGTAATATTTTTATCTAAAAGGTTCTGTAGTCTTTCACAGGCGTTTAAATGGTGTTTTTTACATAAAATGTTTTCTTCTGTATCGAAATCAATATCCATTAACTTCAACATTACTAGTCCAGATGGCCTGGTGTGGTCAGCTGGAATTTCAAATTCAATTAGTGATGGGGTTATCACAGTGGCTTGGGATATGTTGATTGTCTTATGTAGCAAGTTTGCACTAACAGAAAAGCTAAATACAGACAGAAATATCATTAGATTTCGCATTTTCCCTCCGTAATATCTCCATCGCGCCTTGCCCACTTTACAGCACTAATTGCTTTTCTATTTTTAATATCTTTTTGCACTAATGGATCGAAATTAGAGAAAAAAGTTACATCCCCTATTTCCTCAATACAGGCAACGTTAGTTAAATAATCTATAGGATTAGTTGTAACATCATTACTAACTGGGAACATAAACGCTAAAGTTAAATCGAACTGCTTTTGATAATAAATTCTATATAAATATTTTGGTGTCGTTACCCTAAGGGATCCCCAAAAATAATCATTAAGTTTCAATTACATCACTCACATCCATATTTTTCCAATTGAGTTGCACTACCACTTGTGCGAAATAGGCGAGCCCTTCTAAATAATCTCGCCGTCGCAGTTTAATGGACTGTTTTTTGAAGTATCGCAACCCAACAAATGCCCATGACACTACTCGCCTGCTTTTGGTTGAGTTAGCTTGAAAAGATCCTGTCTTTCCTGCTTTGTCTATCACTGCACCCAGCATCATTGAGAACCAATGCGCCAGTGTTGCGAGCAGTAAAAGTATGTCTAATCGGTAGAGTTTGTTCGTTCTGTGTAGATCTGAGCCTAAGCCGAACCTAACACTTTTTTGATCTCGAAATCCGGCTTCTATTTGCATTCTCATACCATATAATTTGAGCACTTTTTCGAGAAAGTGGTGCCTTTTTGGAAGTGAAGAAACGAGTAGCCAAGGCTCCTTATAACCACGTTTTTTATCTCTTTTTAATAACTTATGCCCCTTGCCAACCAGCACTGCATGCGTTTGATATTTTGCACTTTTGGTCAACTCGGTCGCGCCAAGATACTGGCTCTTACGTTGATTGCTCTTGAATAGTGACTGGCATGGAACAAACTCATCGCTGCCCTGCGTTTTCAAGTGTGCCGTACCTCGAACTCGGCTAATATAATGCCAGCCATTGTTTCGCACGGCTTTGAGCCAAGGAACTTTAAAGCCCGCATCCGTCACAATGACGGGCCGGCAATCACTCGGCAAGATCAGTTTGAGCATCTTCAAGAACCGTTTTTGTACTTTTGGGCAATGATATTGAAAGCTGAGTGCACTTTCCTGATACAGGGTTAAAGAGCGACCTTCACTGACAATGCTGGCACGCAGAATACAATATTTGGTTTGTGTATCGGCATGACTCCAATCAACCAAAATGACGGGATGCTTTTCAGTGACCACAAAACGGCTTAAGTGAACATAAACCGTTGTTGATTCACGTAAAAGCTCGTGGTTACTGAGCAGTCGATCAATACGTTTAATATCATGTTTTTCAGTGGTTTTTGAATTCAAATTGCGACCGATAGACGTCAAGGTGCATTGCTGACAGTGCAAAAGAGATTTAACGGCAGCGACTAGAGTATTAAATCTGGCTTTATGAATTGATTTAGGGGTGACAGCGCGGAGCATATTGTGCAAAATAGTAAAAGCATTCATGGTGTTTAGCTCTGTTGTTTGTAAGTGATTCATAAGATCACAAAACACCATGAATGTTCCCTCGCTTCCCACATTTTTTAATACTGTTAGTTTATTGATATATAAAGGCTAATTCTGGGGATACTTTAGGTCGTTACCCCACCTATTACAGCTCCTGGAACTGCACCGTAAATCGCTATTATTTCACCTTTTTCATCAAACATTTTTCTTTCTAACAGATCGGTGTTAAACAAAAGAGCATTAAGTGGACCGCGCCAGACTTTATTTGGTACTGCGATGGTATTCAGAGTCGTGAAAGCATCTTCAACTTCAGATTCGTGTTTTATAATTTGATATGGTGCAATCAAGTAAGCTTTATCGAGCCCACTAACATCAAATAAGTTTAAATCGACCTGCTGCTCATTTTTTAATTGAATGGTTTTCTTATGTGAACCAGTATTTACTATATAATTTTCATAGGGTTTTTTAGCAACATTATATACGGAGAAGACTGGCGTTTTCTTTTTGCTACTATAGCCATGCAACATGTTCAATGTTGCATCACAAATTACATGAGCGTTTGCATATAAAGGTAAATAAACTTTCAATTCATTACACTCATTAGCTTTTAAATGCATTGGGAAAAGAAGCAATGATAGTGAAAGGCTAAAGTACATCTTCGTCATAGTAAGGTTCCCCATTAAACACTTTGGCATCACCAATTAAGACAGCTTCTTTAGCGTCAAGACCACTCTCACCGGCATTTAGTGGATCAACCACGCAATATTCAATTTGAGTCCAGCCTTTGTTATGTGAAACATTCATCAAAATCACTTTTGATAAGCCACGTATAGTCGCTTCAAACTCTTCATAAACTTTTGGTAAGCTGATGCAATCTGTATTACATTCAATTGCAACACTACTGCTACCGGCTTCAGCTACAACGTTATTAATTAAATCTACATCGGTTGACAAAATATTCACTAGAAACAATTCAGCAGTATTGCTTACAATTACTTTCTTCAAATCAGAAACGACCGTTTTGCTTTCAATATTATTAATCACTATTACCACCTTATATTATTACTTAACTGATACCACTTGCGCGCGCGGCTTAGATAATATTTCACCCTTAGACTTTTCTTTTGAGTGGAAAATTATCACACGGGCAATTACTACGCTTTAACAAAGTCACTATTCTTTAATTTAGTTAGGTTTTAGCTGTGCCATTTTTATTTGTTTGGTTATATCGCCCCATTCCCAATCTGCAGTTACAAAAAAGTTATTGTAAAAATCACTACTAAAAATTTGCTTCGCGTTATTAAAAATATCTGCAGAGACCGCATTTATTTGACGCTTTGTGCTATATCTAAGAACAGCAATTGCTCCCTGCTCTATAACTGAAAGGTTAAACGTCTTTCCATTTAGACATAGAACTACGTCAGTGCCATTTTTATCATAAATGTAGAAGCCAAATTCTGTACTTTCTGCAAGATCAGTTACTTCTTTTCCGAACATATCCAAAAGCATATCTCTTATAACTTGGGCGAAACTGTATTGTTTTTTTAAATCACCAATGACACCGTACTCTGGTTTGTTTTTGAAAAATTTATTCATCATATTTATCCAATAGAAATTAATACTAGTAACTGAGTTACTAGCGCCACAATTGGCACTCCAACTAGCCACTCCATAAGCTTAGCCTTCCTTACAAGTGCAAATATGGTTACAACCATGATGCCGATTAGAGCTATATATACCCATTTCATTTAGCCACAGTCCTCTAAAATGTGTGAACCTGTTGAACCTGTAAAATACAACATAGTGTCTACTCGTTGATTCCCCTTAACTTCTTTGTATGCTTGAGCATACATCTTTAATTTACCTCTATGAGCGGACTTTTCTGCAGCAATAAAGCTTTCTGTATTATTGTTTAATCCCATTTCTCCACTCTTCCAATTTACGATATGGCCAACACCATCATTCGTAGAAAACCCCTTATCAACACGAAGCATATGGATTACTCTATTTTTCCGGAATGCCATTGTGAACTCAATGCTATCGTCAATATGGCTAGATGATAAATATTTGAATTTTTCACATTCCAATAAACTTTTTATCTCTGCTTTTATTCTGTTTACCGAAGTTATTAACTGATCTCTGCCCAATGAAAGTTCTTTTAATGACGCAAGTATAATTCTTGAATATCCATCGACACGTAATGCAGACCAGTTTTGTAAGCCATCTTTGTTTATTTGCTCAATTATTTGATGTATCACAACTCCTTCTATTTTGCTCACTGGTACTGACCATTGAATGCCGTGAGTTAATTTAGTAGTGTTTTGCTTGCCTCTGTACGCGGCTAGAGTATTACGAGTCGGAAGAGCGTGGTTTATATCAGCGTCAATAACAGAAACATTGGTTGAAATTAGGCATTTATCTAGTAAATTGTTATTTTTCTTACTTTCATGCAATACCAGCTCTTCATTTACAACATGGGCCAAAACTCCAAACATCGAACCATTACTTGGTATCTTCAGTTCATCAGAAGCCGTGATACCTATTTTCCCACATAGAAAGACTTGTTTTGCTGCTCTTGTTACTGCAACGTAGACCAAGCGAATTAACTCTTGCTGCTCGCGTTCTTGCTTTATTTTTTGTAAAAAATCATGGTACCCACAATCTAGTGACTTTATCCCCACCGACTCACTACAGGCCATAACACCCATTGCATCTTCCCCACCAATTGATGACCATGCAAGTAATTTACTTGGCGTTGAGGGGCCTCTTTTATGCATACCTGGTATAAAAACATAATCAAACTCCAAACCTTTTGATTGATGTATTGTCATTAACTCAACATTAATGTGCCCTTCTACATCACTAATGCATTCTAAATTAGGCTTTGCATATAAGCTGTCAAGTTGGCGCTCTAGCCATGCTAAAGAAATTTCTGACATAGATGCGTCAACGAATAAATTGAAAAGTGCATCTACACTTTCTATATCCTGCTTATTTTTAGCTAGTGATGGACCATGCAACTGATACCAAAGACCAGTAAGTAAAGTATCAAAATCTTGACGGTGCTTGTTATCAATAGCGTTGTTAATATGTGTAATAACAAATTCAAAACGCTGAGCTGCATCATCATTAAATAAACTTACCGCTTGCTCATCATTAACAGCCAAGTACGGGTCTGGGTTTAAACTTAAAACTTTTTCTATTTCACGATGAGTCAACCCGACCAACCCGCTATTCAATAGTGTCAACCATGCTAATTTATCTAAATCGTCAATTAATACTCTTACTAGCGAAATGGCCGTGATACAGATAGTTTCTTTAGCTATTTTTTTTATTTTAACAGTGTTCGCACTAATTCCATCGGTTGCTTGCAATGCTTCAATGGTACTTCTTAAACTATTACGCGTCCTGCCTAAAATACCTATTGATGCATTTGGATCTCTTGCTGATATTGATTTAACTTGTTCTACAATAAACTGTGCTTCAGCATCCGAATCATGATCATCAATAAAGCCATGCATCTGCACAGGCGCTTCACATTCACCACTTACCTTCACGGCTTTACTACTTTGATATTTGCAAGCACCTAACAATACGTTATTAGTTTCGGGAAATGCCTTACTAAATACGTCATTCACCCACTCCACCACTCCAAAAGTAGATCTAAAGTTTGTCTCAAGTATCAAAGTTGACAGCCTTTGGTTACCGATCCCCTTTTCAGCTTCCATAAATCCAGTGACGTTAGCACCACGAAAACCATAAAGTGATTGCATTGCGTCCCCCACTAAAAATAATGTATTTAAATCCTCTTCTGCCCAGGAATCAGTCAGTAACTTCAACATCAGTAATTGGTTGTCATCCGAGTCCTGAAATTCATCTACTAATATATGTTTAATCATCTGGCTTTTGATTATTGCAGTCGAAGTATTCTGTCCACTTTCACTATCAAGAGATCTAATTGCATTTAATGTTATTTCAGTAAAATCAACTTCCCCAACGTCTTTAAACGTCAGCGTTAAATTAGCCAATAACAATGGCAATACATCAAATGTGGCTTTAAGAAGTTGCCATTCTGAATCTTTAAATGTTGGATCTGGTATAGCACTTAATGCAATTAAATCGTCACAACAATTATTTGCTAAATGCTGTAAATCACCCGTTAGTGTGGCCTTATCATCTTTATTCATCGATGGGCTAATACCGTTATTTTTAGTAAATTTCTTTTTTGGTTTTTTTGCTGTCGTTAGTAATAACTTGCTTAAATAGTTAAGAATTTCGCTATCTTCTATTACAGAATTAGTAAATCCATATTTGATGAAATCAGATATTTCAGTTGGTAAGTTAACTAAATTAGCTAATACTCTTTTAATTTCCGGTTCTTCCTTAACCAAGCTTAAATAATTCTGATGAAGTATTTTCTCTATAAACATCGTCCTTTGAACCTCTAAGCACTCCTTTTGCTTCACTTTTTCTTCAAATAAAATTGGAATCCAACGCTCACGGGTTTCTAACATTTCAATTAATAACTTTTCAACTTTTGACACTTTATTTCCGAAATGACTTAGCAAGGCACAAATAGATGCCCCATGCTGCTCATTACTGAGCAAATCAAGTGTCTCTTTAACAGCTCGTTGATAAATATAGTAAGGATCACTACAAATGTTCTTTGTTGCCAATTGACTTTCATGCTCTGTTACATTGCTTACAAGCATACGTTTACAAAAACTATCTATGGTGCTTATCTGTAGCATATTTACATTATGTTCAATATTCCAACCGCGGGTGCGTGAATTTGATAAAGCTTTAGTAGCCAATTCATAGTTTTCTCTTTCAAAATCATTTGTTGGTGTTACTCCTGATTTTGCTCGCTCTATTGAAGTTATTACCCTTTCGGCTAGTTCTTTTGCAGCTTTATTGGTAAAGGTCATAGCTTGAATTTCGCGAGGATGCTCAACTAAACCTAATAGTGTCAAATAGTAATTGGTTAAAAGGCCAGTCTTCCCAGATCCTGCCGGTGCTTTTATAAGTTTACTTTCCAGTTTCATTGCACTTTTACGCGCCGCACTATCAACTAACATAACGAATACCTATTTAAATAATGACCATATAACCAATATATCGAACTATCTAATTGCTTCAGAAAAAGCAGGGCAACACTCTATCTGATTATATTTTTAACCTGTAAATAACCACTTGAGAAAATAACTAATGAAAAATATGAACATAATTACCACCCCAATAAAAAAACCTTTTTTAGCAATCGCTAATGCCAATACAGCATGAATGCATTGGAGTCCTTTTGTAATAAAGCTACTTTCGTATTTCACATTTAACCATTCTGTTACAATGTGCTCGTTAAGTTGCCAACCAATGATTGCAGCAAATAGCATTATGAGCAGTGGGAATATCTGTAACTCGCCTGCGAACTCCAAATTTGCATATTTTTCAATTAGCAGTAGTACTGCAACCATCAGTACCAATACAATTAATCCAGTTAAAATTGCCATACAGATCACCTATTACCTTTTCGTTTAATTCCCCTCCATCATATCAACTCATAAATTTTATGCAGAAAAAGAAGGATAGTTGCTTACGCTGCTATATCTTAATGATTACAAGCACAAAGCGGCCAAGCCTTGTACGTGTTGGTTTTTGGTTGTACGTGTTGATTTTAATGACACACCAGACTAATATGGGTTATCTATACATGTTGAAGGAAATAATGATGAGTGAAGTGTCGGCGGAAAAAACCTTACTTGAGCTAAGTGTGTTAGCGGGTATATCTCGGGGTCGCTTGAACGAAATCAAGACTCAGCAACTTAAAGCTGGTACCAATGAAAACAGAGAGTTCAGAACATATTCGAAAGCAGAAGCGCAAGCATGGTTGAATATAAAACATACAAATACATTTACGCGCAACTTAAAAGCGCTCGAAAATAGTGATAACCCTATACAATTTGAGCGGGAATCAAACGGCCACTATAAATTCACAATTCAAGACTTACATAAAATTGCTGATGCAATGGAAATCCCGCGCTTCGAGCGCAAGGACGGTGATAAATGCCAAGTTCTTGCTTTGTCGAATTTGAAAGGTGGAGCAGGTAAATCTACGGCTTCTGTTCACATAGCTACGGGTTTAGCTCTTAACTATAACAAGCGCTATCGAGTAGCATTCATAGATTTAGATCCGCAAGGCACAGGAACAATGTTTGGAGTACCAGATCTATCTGATGAGGACTTCTCGGTTGGGGATATAATGCAAGGTAACTACGAGTTATCTGATGGTGAGACTGAGAAAGAATTTGTAAAAAGTTGCTTCAAAGAAACTCACATTCCTAATCTTCATTACTTACCTGGTCGCGTGTCAGACTTCTTTTTTGAAAGTGTTGCAGAGCAGATGAGTCTTGCATCTAGCAATGGTCATGATGACAAAAGTAGGGTTTACCGAATATTAAAGGAGCGTATTATTGATGCTGTTTCTGATGAATTCGACATCATTATTCTCGATACTGCGCCATCATTGAATAAGACTTTTTATAATGCGATATACGCTTCAACGACCCTTTTTATTCCAGTTATCCCTGAGTTAGTGGCATTTGATGCTACTCTTAAGTATTTGGAGCGATTAAAAGAAATTTACCAAGTCGTAGCTGAAGCTGGGCACAAAGGTCTTGATTATATAAGGCTTCTAGTGACTAACTTGGATTACTCAGGTAACCCACAAACAATCACTGTACATAGAACGTATTTCCAAGATTTGAAAAACCTATATTCTGATCGTGCTCTTTCTTACCCAATAAAGCATTCAAAAGCAATCCCTATTTGTGCTGATAACTTTATGACTGTTTTTGAAATGCGCCCTGCAGAATACTCAAAGAGCCGCACTCAATTGCAAGGGGCAGTAACAAATCTAAGTGATGTTGTAGATGAAATTGAAGCTCTTTGTTGCCAGGCATGGCCGTCCACCGCGTCAAAAATTATTTAAAGGTTAAGTTTACCATGGCAAAAAAAAGATCAATGCTGAATCCATCCGAGCAGCGACCTGTAGATATTGAAGCAATGCTCGCATCAGGTGCTAACTCATTCGTAATCGATTCTCCAATACGTAAAGGCGTTAAAATTAAACTTCGCCTTAAGGAGTTTATAGGCGAGGAAATTTTAGAAAAAACTGAAGTTCTTGAAAGTAATTTACGTAATCAAAAATGGTTAACTGAAAAATCACTAGCTCCACTGATCAAAAGTTTAATGCTGACGGGCCAGATATCACCAGCTGTAGGTCGGATAAATGCCGACAAAATTACGGTAATCTACGGTTCAAGGCGGCGAATGGGAGTTTATTTTGCTGGCGTTACATACAAAGTTCTCGTAAGTGACGACATCACGGATGAAGAAGCAAAATTTATTAGTGATGCAGAAAATATTTCAAGCAAAATTTCGTTAATTGAACGAGGTGCAATTTGGACCAAATACAAAGACGAAGGCTTATCTTACAGATCAATTGCTCAAGATGTTGAGAGCGGTGATGTTTCTCACACAATAATAAAAGCCGCGTGTGATGGATATTCATTACCTGATTCAATAATAATGCTCTACCCATCAATTAATTGTATCGGTAGACCTACGATAAATAAGCTTTGTGCTGCATTGAAGAAAAAAAGTGATAAAGAAATAGCAGAACACATTAAGTACAGACATAGTGATCTAATTAATGATTTACAATCAAAGTACGAAAATAATGGCGAAATAGACTGTTCAAAGTTGACCAAAGAAATTGAAAAATTTTGTAACCCACCTGTTATACCTAAAGTACTGAGCTGGCCAAAAGAAGTCATTATCAAAAATAATGAAGCCGGTAATGTTAGTTCTATTGTTTTTGAAAAAGAGCTGACTGTAGCTCAAGCGGAAAGTCTGAAAAAATATATTGCAACTTTACTCAATTAGTATTTTCAATTTTAAGTGGAGTGTTGCGTGTGTTTACAGTTTACACCAACACTTTTTTCATTACACCCTTCTTTATTTAATTACCCAATCTTCCTTCTTGATAGGCTGATGACTCGTTTTTGTATCATCGGTCCTTAAAACACCAAGCAGCTCTAGCTTACTCTTAATAACCCGACTTATAGTGCTGTAGTTATGCGCCAACTTGTCTGCACTAGTCCCATCTAAGTATGCCCTTACGTCACTTTAATTCAAATTAAAATCAATTCTATCAGTACGATAAACCTTATTTTTCAATTCGAAATTTTCCAGACTTAGCCCTAACAACCTTAATTTTTTTAATGTCTGCTCTTCGGACATGTTACCTTGATTGGCTATATCGCTAATAGATAAACCTTGGCCATAAGAAATAAGCTGCCTGTAGCTCAACGGTGAATCCCTGCTCGCTTTTCTCAAAACACCAAGCTGATCTATTTTTTTCTTAAAAACCTCTCTTGATATGCCACGTTCCTTTGCCAAATTATCAACAGACGCCCCACCTAGATAACTGATAACATCATCACGGTGAATATTAACTTCTTTAGGGTTTGGCCTAGTTAATCTTAAAGTGCCTTCAGGGGCGTGCTTGCGGCGTACATCAATCGGGCCATACACTCTGATTTCTTTACTATCGAAGTCCCATACTGTACTGCAATTTTGAGATACAATTTTTTTGTCAGCCAGCCGGTAGCAAGCAATAACCTAGACTTTGATTTATCAATCTCAACATAATAGTTAAGTCCATTTTCTAACTTGCTTCTTTTCACAAGATACAGCATAGAACACTCCAACTTAGTTCCAACTAAAACCTCGCGACCATTATTTAAATTCTCTCGAATTTAAAAGATAAATGTGCTGTGTCGCTGTAAGAAAATTATGGTTTCAGCGACTTACGTCACAAATATATCTTATCATTTATTCTCTTGGCCTCTTTATAAAGCAATAATACGCAGCGTGCACGGTGGAATATCAAAATCATGTAGCTGCATGCGTTATATATAGTGATCTGCTTGATGCATCTAATAATTGTAAAAATATACTCCGAGGGCACAGAGCCCCCAAAATATTGCAATCAATAGGTGAGTATTTCTAATAAAGAAATTTTCATTTCCAGAATGTGATTTGATATTACTTTCGTTAATTTCTTCGTTAGCCATAACTTACTCCTCGTTCCTAAATACTAATTTATAGTTTATGCTGTAGAATTTTGACGTTCTAGATAAGAGGCCATTTGCCAACCCTCCAACCAATCATCAGCAAAATCAGTATCAATTTTTCTATAGGGATTATCTTGATACGCAATCCCTAACTTGTAATCTAATGTACCACGCTGCCAAGCTGACTGTGAAGCGTTCTGTCGCTGTTGTAACAAAGTAGGGTTCAGCGACACGTTCATAATCAATTTCCCCTTTACTTATTTGGGACAGCGTTTTTGATGAAGTCTTTTATTAAACGATTAAATTCACTGCCCGCAGTATCATCTTTACCGCTTACGACTAGTTCAAAACTCTTTGTCAGAAAAACGGTTAATTCATCATCCATACCATCGATGACAGTTCCAGCAAAATCAATAAATTCGTCAACGTTAAATTCAATGCCTACCATTTTTGCAGCAGCTAAATGAAGACCTGTAAAATCAATATCTAATTCCATATAATTCCTACGTTTAATTAATATTTGCGTAAGCGTCATAAAAGCTTTTCTCTTTTGAAAGAGATAAGCCATTTTTTACAAATTCTGTCATCAAGTTCCAGCCGTAAACTGAAATAGAAATCCCAAATTTAGTTGGTACAGAACAATACCAATTCGCACAATCGCAACTAAGTGTTGGGCGCTGAACTTTAGTCATTGCAAGGTCTTTTAGGCTTTTCTTTGCGTAGCCCAGTGCGCCTAAAATCAGAAAGCTTAAACTTTTTTTGATTTTGCTCATAATACTTACGTTCTCTAACTAAAAGAATTAAGATTGCAACAAGAATCAAGATACCAAGGATCGGATAAGGTTGGAAAAGTATATAAAATACTACCAAACCAGTAAAATTTAATAATATATTACCTAATAACATAACAATCTCCTCTGTAAATCTGCACAGAAGTTCTCATGGTCTCTGTCGTATGGGTTATTAATATAGTCAATAGCCATGTGATGCTCTCCCTCATTCCAATGTGTTAATTTATAACTGAAGATTCTGCTAATGATGGCTCAAGCTCGATCAACTTCAATCTTTGATTGTTATAATATTCAGCAAGCCTTTTGTTTTTAATAACAGCTAATTGTGAAGTGTCACCATCTCAATTAGCTCTTTCTTCACCCAGCTCAACAATATCCGCTTCTACTGCTTTGAATGCAGCATTTAAATCACTGAATTTAGCTACTTCGGCAATAATCTGGTTCTCGTTACTTATAAGGGTTCTCCTGTGTTTCCAATTACTTATTATTTGACGCTGCGATGTGATTATTTGATGCTGAAATTAAGAAGGCTGCAATTAACTCAGGGTGTTTCTTTGCGTAACCTTCTTCATCAAAAAGTGCATCTATTGATTTAACTGCCTGGTGTAAAATTGCATCAGTTATATATGCGATATCTTCATCCATTTTTTTCTTCGCATTTTTCAAATTGTTACTTATATGTATCGTATGAAACGTACAATACGTTTCATACGATACAAGAACTTCAATTGTTTGCCTTTGTGAGTAGCGCTTGATAAAACGCCACTGGCAAAAGCTAAATTCCAATGATTACTTAATTGCTTTATTTTTTCAGCTGAACGAAATATTTTTTCACCAACCTTGCTGAAGTATCACCTTGGTAACTTCACAATAAAGTTGGGGCTTCCACTAGTGGTTACGAAAAGTAAAAATAAAATTATGCCCATTTGGGGCTTTAATCAATAAAAAAGTGATTATTTGTAAATATATGAGTGAGCTAGTCCCTGCAAACTAGTCTAGGGGGCCTTTCTGCAGTTTGCTTGGAGTTTATCATGTGGGCTTATTTTGATCTTATTGAGCGCTCTGATTTTAAAGATAAGCATTATTTCGTGAGAAATATCATACAATCCGACACTCCCGACCCCTCATTCATTAAAACAATGAACTTAGTGAAATTCTTTTTCTAAATTGTTAGTACTTTATCTGCAACTACCTGTCACCTTGCTACCTTAAGATTCATCGGGTAGCGCGATTTAAAACCGGTGTTACCGCTATTGTGGATCAACAATAAAGTTTCATACTAAAATAGCCTATAGCCTCGATCAATTACATCAAAATCTGTACGTTCAACAAATAAAGATTCATACCAGTAGCTACTACTATTCCTAAATCGAGCTAAAAATGAATATTAAAGTATCATACTAGTATAAAGCATAAGATGTTACCGCAATGGAATTGATACTTTGGTTCTTGTTCTCAACGGCTGAAGAACTTGATACTTCTGAACTATATGATCATACAACTTCGGCGTATTCTCTGCCCTAACGGTAATAATAAGAACAAAAGGTAAAGAACTTCCTTTTGAGGGCCCCCCTTCTTCTCTTTCTTGGTGGTTAATTTCAAAACATGGATTTTTTAGCTCTTCAGGTTCAAAAGAGACCTCATTAGATAATGTATTCTCCCATTTATGTCCATCCATTCTGAGCTCTTGCTCATTTCTAGGGTGAAGGGTGTTTTTACTAAAGAAAGCAACCGTATCTTTCAAATCACCCATCGGTCTAAATACAACTCCTACACCGCTTCGAGTATAACTATAAGGATGCTGTGGATCTGTTTTGGTTGCATAACAAAGAGTAGCTTTAACGTAGACTTTACCCTTAATACTTCCTATTTCAGGTAAGGGAACAGGTGCTTTAATGTATTTACTTGAGAGCAACTCACGCTCGTAGATAATAGTAGCTTCATTGTCCTGAGTGTAAAGAATATCATCAATGTTTGACCTAACTTTACCCCACCCTACATGTTGCCACTTGTTGCCATTAGCGTAAGCTCTATGGATTAGCAATGTCTTACTTACAAGCGGGCTAATATCCTTCTCAATCGATGCTTTTATCGCGATGGCCTGTCTCAGTACTGATGGTGCAGCATAACTAGTTCCCATTTTGGGATGAACGCCATCAGTAAGTGGAGAATATATTTCTACTGGTTCTGAACTACTACCACCAAATGCGACTACATCAGGCTTCATAAGTCCAGGGCTTCTTCCAGGACCGATGCTACTGTAATTAGCCAAACTCCAAAAATCATCATTATCGCTAGATGAAGCGCCAACTGCGATAGCATTCACCATATCGGAAGGCGATTGAATTCTTGCCATTTCATTACCAAGAACTCCATCATTCCCAACAGCTACCGACATAAGTGTTTTCCCAGTTACTAAATAAGGTTCAAGAGCAGAAGTCCATGAATGAACTTCATCATCCTCAATAGGATTTCTGGGGCCAATACTTAAATTAATGAAGTCATAATGCTTCTTGCTAATAACACTGAGGATTCGTTGAAGCACGTCAAGACTGTCTAAGTCACACCTATCTTTCAAAGGATCGATTACGCGGTAATGGTCAATATTAGCATATGGCACAGGAAGCTCTGTTTGATCATATTCTACAGGACCGAACAGTAATAAGGATGTAACTTCAGAGCCGTGAGTCACATGTTCTACTAAAGGTTGAACATCCGAAAATGTATGCTCTTGAACCCATTTTGACAGAGTATTTCCTCCAATACCTCCATCGAATATTGCCACCTTTATTTTGTCATTCTCTGCTCTTGTATCGGGTAATTTCACTTCCCGGACAACTTTATTTTCTTGGAGCGATACTGGATTTAAAAGACCAATCTCCGGCATTTTTCTTATTGATCTCAAATAAGAATATTCAGATAACTTGGTTAGAGTTAACTTATCACAAGTTACTGATAAAAAAGATAACCCGTCCACTGATATACCTTTCTTGTGATCAACAGTGCAGCCATTATATTTTGAAAAATCAGAAAACTGAGCAAGTACTTGAGAGCTTTCTTTGTTAGGGGTATGGAAGGCAAACTCGAATTTATAAGTACTTCCCTGCACGTCGCCTATAATTTTTTCCTGCCCTTCAAATAAGCGAATATCCTCTAACTTACAAAAGTCATTTCTATGAGTTGTGTTTAAAGAATCGCTCTCGATTGCCGCAATAAATTCAGCTAATGATTCTTTTGATAAAGATATGTAAAGACAATTAGTTGAGTATAGTTCTTTCTTATTTTTTGTACCAACTCTCCGAGGCTTAACTTTGACCTCTTTACTTCCTATGTTCGATATAGAGAACTTTGATAACAAGCCCTTAGGGTAATAGCTCTTAGCTAAATGAGTAGGATGAATAGTCAATTTACCCACGACTTTTCCATTTGTTAGTGCCATCTCAGGTAACCTTTTGAACTCTTTCTCAAGCTGATACAACTTTGGCAAAAGGAAATCTTTATTTTCTTGATAGTCATAGAAAAACTTTTCTATTGGGCCTGAATCTGGCCGCTCCAAATTAGATGTTAATGCCTCACCATTCCTTGTAATTCCTGTCGATTAAGTTCTGTTTTTTCTTTAAGTAAAGACGCTACCCTTTGCCTAGTAATACCAAGTTCATCTGCTATTTTTATATTGGCCCACCCTTTTTCATGAAGCTCATAAGCAACTTCACGCCTAATATCTGGGTCATTAGGTAATCCAGACAAACAAAGGGAATCTTTCAGAGAAAGGACAATGGATCGCCCTTCTAATATTACATCTTTCTTCGCCTCCAATAGCCTTTTTTCTATTATTGCTAGTGAAGTATTAGTTACTCCCGTAGAAATCCAGTCAGCAACAACCTCACTAACCTCCCAAGACATGACATACTCCTTTACTTGCTCTCTGTCTGGATAGTCAAACTCAATTACGCAATCAAAGCGCCTCCATATTGCAGGATCTAAAAGCTCTCCATGATTAGTTGCAGCAACTAGGATTGATGACAATGGCCAATCATCGATAGATTGCAAAAGAACCGTCACTAACCTTTTTAATTCCCCAACATCAGTTTCATCATCTCGCTTCTTTGCGATTGCATCAAACTCATCGAGTAGCAATACACAAGGAAAAGAACTGGCATAATTTAAAACCGATTTGATATTATTGCCTGTTTTCCCCAAGTAACTGCTCATTACATTAGCTAAATCTAGCGTTAATAATGGTAAATTTAGTTCCTTAGCTACCCAACTTGCAGTAAGTGTTTTACCTGTACCTGGCGGTCCAGACATTAGTAAAGAGCGTGAAGGTAAAAGCTGTTCATTAAGAAGCTCCTCAACTCTATGCCTTTCTCTCAAAAATCGATCTACCTTTCTTTGCGTATTTTCAGGCCAGCTTGGAGTTCTATTTAAATTCACTGGAAACTTTTCTATCAATAATTGCTGTCGAGTATCAGGCTCTACAGGTGAGGGCAATACATGCTCTTTACTATATGAAGAACGAAGCAAACCAAGATCTGATACAAGACTACCTACTTCGCGAGCAAAATGAGGATATTCCGCCTTCATCTTATTTACAAACTTCCTAATCCTTAGCTCAAAACTGTGAGCATCCCCTTTCAAACCATCTTTAATCGCTTGCAGTAAAATATCTTGCCCAGTAAATTTAGTGCTCATTGCACATCCCAACCAGTTGTTATCTAAACACAGTATATGGTAAATATAACATCATTTCATGTTGTATTTTACATTTTTTAGTAAAATTAACATGAAAGATTAGATTTCAACCAATCACCTTTTACCAATACTTAAATACCTTACAGCCCACCGCTTAACCTCTTCCTCACTTAAGCTACCTTTATTTTTCGACTGTTGATGGGGTATACTCTTATGGTTAACCTCGCCAACTAATTCATCAAAATACTTTTTAGGCCAACTAAATTGATTGCTTAGGGGCTGTTGATCTTTCACATTGGTAGCCAAATCATTGCACATGCCAGCGCTAACATACTCTCAAACTGTAATTTCAATTTATCGTACCTTGTCGCTATAGCACGGAAGTGCTTTAGCCTTGCAAAGGCATTTTCAACTAAATGCCTATATTTATATAAGCACCAATCAATATCACCATTACCTGTTTTTGAGTTTTTCTTTCTAGGGATCACTGGGCTTGAGTTTCTCTCTCGAACCTTATTTCTAATGACTTCACTATCATAGCCTTTGTCTGCGATAACAAAATCGCCTTGGGGCAATAATTCAATCAGTTCATTTGCCACTTTACTATCATGAACATCGCCGCCTGTAATAATAAATTCAATTGGTAAGCCATAACTATCAACAGCTAAATGAATTTTACTTGTATTACCGCCACGACTTAATGCTATCGCTTGTTCTTGTTGAGACGCAGCACCTGTACTGTGTTGATGTGCTTTAACATAACTGCCATCAATGTATTCCAATATGCTTCTGTGGTTATTCTCTATCAGGATCTACTTCCTGCTCGATGGCATCAAATGCTTCTTCGCGAAAATAGGTATCGTTTAACCCCGATTTATAGGCCAGCTCTTTTGACGGAGTGATGTGGACTACATCAACGATCACATCGTGTAACCCTGACCAGCTTTTCTCATCTTTAAACAAATCTTCTTTAGTAAAACGTGACATTCAATTCAGCCTTTGTTTCTTTGGGTGATATAGATTTAATTTCTAGCAAACCAATATGGAACATCCGAATTATCTTCTTTTAAATTTTCTAACATATAACCACAAAAATCACATGCAGCTTCATGCGCTGTCATATCGCTTGGTATACGCTCAGCTGCATAAAAAGCATCATCCATAATAGAAAGTGTGCCAATAGCTGAAAATATATGTCTAATGTTTTTAGCTTCATCATTATTAAACGTTAAATTTGTTGCGTTATTTATAACCGCCGTTTGAACTTCAGTTATAAACTGAAATTTTTTCCAATTAAAAGTATTGCTGTTCATTGTTATCCCATTTTTAATTTAGGTTTTATTTCTAGAAGCGTAGTACGTTAATACCGTCCACAGTACAACTGCCGGAGGTAACCACCAATGGTCATTCATTTTGCCGTCTTTAATAGTGCCTACTTGTAAATCAAAACCTATCAACCAAAATATAAATACGCTAGTAGTCCAAAAAGACAAACCTACCATTACTGAAAATAGAACACGCATTACTCTGGCGTTCCAATGTTTTGTCTTTGTAAACGACAATGCGATACAAACAAAGCTCAATAACCATAGAGAAATAGTTAGCACTTAGATTCCTTTTTAAGTTTTAATCTCTGATGTAAGCGTGCACAACACACAAACCAAAATGCAGACCAAAGGCACGTAGTTACTGTTACCCAATTTGCAAATCTATTAAAATCTGTGAACTCTGGCATCACATCAAAATATATAGCAACCATTGCAGGAATCATGATAAATACTCCACCAATTAATAGAATACAAATAAGAGCAACCACTCCTAAAATGATACCAATTGCATCAATTGATGTTTCTTTGATTGCGCTAATTAACTCCGGAACTACTAATTTAAAGGGGTAATGTGTAATCATTTTTATTCCAACTTGGTGACCACTGAGTATGTTGCTTAATAAGTTCACCTTTTTCGTGCATCGAAAGCCAACTAATTACTTTTTTATCAGTAACACCAAAACGTTTAGCACAAGCTTTAATAGTAGAGCCGTGGTGTTGTATACGATAAACGCATTCAATTTTGTCTAGGTGGTTAACTTTATTTTTCTTTGCATGGGTTTGCATGGTTACTCTCCGGGATATAAAAAACGGGAGTACATGCACCCCAAAGGAGTGAATAAATACTCCCGTAGGGTTTAGGCTGATGCCTTGGGTTAAATTTAGTTACGATTTAAGTGGTTGGACTTAAAAAGAAAACTTTCAAAAATTAAAACAAAAACAAAAAACCAAACTTAAAGAGCTAAACAAAACAAAAGAATAAATATTGTTAGGGTTAGTTAATAAGTGCGTAAAGATAGCCGTGGTAGTGAAAGCAATAGAAAAAATATTACAGTCAAAACTAAGATAATCAGTACAGCAGGGTTAAATATTGTTTGATATGAAAGTGTGTTAACTAAATGGTGTGGAAAATAAAAGTATTAACGAGCAAATTCAACGAGGTTGAATGGGTTGTTAATGGTGTTTTATTTGCCTTGGGTTTGTCTAGTTACGATTTAAGGGATTTAACTTAAAAAGTGACTTTGAAATTGCAGAAATAAATTAAAACCAGAATTAAAAACTAAGCAAAACAAGGGAATTGTTAAGGATAGTTAGTAAGCATGTAGTGTTAATTGAAAAGCATGAAAGGAATAAAAAATTATTACAGTCAAAATCATTATAAGCATTACAACGAGTGGTTAAAATAAATAATTACGGTTTAAAGTACGGTTACTAGGTAGGCATTAAGAACAAAAATTTGCAAATTCAACGTGGTTGAATGGGTTGCTAATGGTGTTTTATTTGCCTTGGGTTTATTTAGTTACGATTTAAGGGGTTAAACTTAAAAAGAGTCTTTTCTAAATTGAATAATTAAAACGGGAACTGCACTTAAAAGACCAAACGAAACAATAAAGTTACTAAAATTGGTTAATAAGCCTGTTGTGCTTGTCATGGGAGTTATTGTCAAATCTGGTGTATGAGCTCATCTTGATGCTCTGTTTGATCTTGAGTTATTCTTTCGCCGTCTTTAAATTTTACCCCTGTAATTACTTCAGCCAGTAGCTTAAATCCTCGCAAGCGGTACCATTTTTTCTCTGCCGACTGCGCGAGTTTAAAAACCATCATTAAGGTGGTTGTCCGGCTGCCACAACTCTTCACTTTATGCGTTCTCAGCCTTACCGTCGCAAACGTTGACTCTATCGGATTACTCGTTCTTATGTGCATCCAATGCTCAGCAGGATAATCATAAAATGCCAGCATTTCATCTTTATCCTTCATCAAGCAATCCGTCGCTTTTGGGTATTTGACTGAGTAATTTTTAACAAATAAATCATACGCTTTATAAGCAGAAGCTCGACTCTCTGCCATCCAGATATCTTGTAAATTCGCTTTGATTTTAGGTTGCATTGATTTCGGCACTTTGTTTAGCACATTCGCGATTTTATGCACCCAGCAACGTTGATGTTGGGTTGTTGGCCATACTTTGGTGAGGGCATTCCAAAACCCCAGCGCACCATCCCCTATGGCCAATTTTGGTGGTATTGTTAGACCCTGTGAGCGCAGTTGATTTAACACTTCAGTCCAGCTCTGCTCAGACTCACGAACCCCGTCAACCACCGCCAATAGCTCCTTTCTGCCCGTTTCATCTACCCCCATAATTACCAGTAAGCACAGCTTATCATCCATTCGAATTTTACTGTAAATCCCATCGGCCCAGATATACACATATCGACGTTTAGCCAAGGAACGTTTAGACCACTGCTGATACTCCGTTTCCCAGGTGGATTTCAACCGAGAGACACTATTGGCCGACAAACCTTTGGCTTGCTCGCCTAAAAGAGACACTAAAGCGGGCTGCATATCACCCGTCGAAATTCCTCGTAAATAGAGCCATGGGATCAGCTCTTCGATATTTTTTGTCCGTTTCAGATAAGGCGGGATCAAGGCACTATTGAATTTAATGCCTTCCTTTTTTCGATCCCTGACTTTAGGTATTTTGACCTCAATATCACCAAGGCCTGTTTGGATCGTACGCTCAGGCTGGTGACCATTTTTGACGATCCGCTGAAGTCCCTCGACGGTCTCATGCTGGTATTGAGCCAATAAAACAGCCAACTCAGCCTCAATCGCTTGAGCTAACAACTGCTGCGCCCCGCTTTTAAGCAACTGCTCTAACGGATTGTCTGGTTTTTCAATGGAAATAACATTATCATTTTCAGTCATTGCGATGTCTCTCTGGTTAATTGTTGATCCGGTCAAGATCAATTAACAGATTACATCGCAATGACTTTTTCTCATACACCAGAAACGACTATAGCTCTTGTCATGGTAGATGAAATAAACATTAAAAATATTACATTCAAAAGCCAGATAAACAAAACTACTAGTCGCCCAAAGAAATTTTCGCTATGAAAAAGTTTTGAAACTAAATAGGTCGGCAGATAAATACATTTATTAACTAATCCAACGAGGTTGAAAAAATTACTAAAGATGTTTTTATTTGCCTTAGGGGTTAGTGCGCTTTTTTTAAGTTTTCGCATGAGTGGTTACTCTCCGTTTTTTTAATTTACAAATAGCTGGACTATTTGGTTGGGTTTGGGGTTGATGCCGTAGCATATGATTCATTGACCTAAAAAGGTTGAACCGTCGCGATACAGGGATGTAAAGCCGCTAAGGGTTATACTCCATGCAAGGAGTCGAAGTTAAAAACTTCAGTTAAAAAAAACGGTAAAAATTATTAAGGACATAACTAGGCAGTTATGTTTTCAATAAATTTTAAGCATGACAAATACCAGATAAGCTAATGCTCACTGGGGGAGGGGGGTTGGTATTCTTATTTAAATTCATTTTTTTGGCTTAGCAAAACCGTTCGCGGGTGCGAAAAGGGTTATCGCCGTAGCGATTTATTTTCGCCGTAGCGAAAGGGGGTTTATCGCCGTAGCGATTTATTTTCACCGTAGCGAAAATGGGTTTGTCGCCGTAGCGAATTTCGAATATATAACGCATTTACTTTTTTTACAATGCTTGTACTGTTTTTTATTTAAAAAATTGAAGCAAGGCCAAATGGTTTTCTGACCTCGCTGATAAAAGACTACTTCCGTTAAAGAAACGCCTAAGCTGGCTGCATTTCTTCTATAAATTGCGAGTGCTTGCCCTGGCGATAGCTTATATGTAATAGTGACTCAGCCCTAGTGATCGCCACGTATAACAAACGCCTTTCTTCCTCCAAAAATGCTAACTTACTGTCCTCATTGTCGCTATCGCCTCTAAATTTTGTTGGTACTCTATTCTTTTCAACATCTATTACCCATACTTTTTCCCACTGGAGTCCTTTAGAGCCATTCATGGTGGCCAGTATCACCTTATCTTTATCACTATGGTCTATTTCGTCTTTCATCTGCATGAGTCGAATCAAGGCTGAAACCCTCATTCTTAGTGACCCGCTATAACCTTGTAGTCGGTCTGAAACTAACCGCAGCTTATTAACCGCGCGTTCGTGGTCCTTTGATATTACTGACGCAACATTAAAAACTTTACTGATAAACTCATCTATTCCTTCTTCATCGTCATTACTGGGTATGTTTTTGGCCAAGTCCAAATAAATACTTAGGTTTTTGTTTTCTGGCAATGATAGTGAGCTAACCTTATTTATATCGCCAACTTCTACAACATGCTTATGGGTTTCACTAATCACATTATTCGGTACACCTATAAAGCTAAGTGCATCATCAATAAACACCATGCTTTTCGGGTTCGATAAGCTTCTGTATAAGCTAACTAAACCAACAATCAATGGTGACTCCCATATAGATTTACCACCAATCCTTTCGACAGGAATATCTAAGTAAACTAATTCTTCCTGCATCAAATCCAATAACTTATTGGTTCGAGCTAGCACAGCCCAGCCTTTGGGGTTTTGAGCTATTTCTAGTGCTACTACGCCTTGGCATTCAAACGGAACCGAAGTTTTACTCATAATGACTTTATCAGGCTTATTGGCGTACAATTTTTGATTAATGAGGTTAAGATAATTTTCAATTGCTCTGCGGTAATGCCAAGATAATCCACTTGGTACGATTCTATTTATAACAGTTTCCTTTTTGTATTGGTGGATACGTTCTGGATCAATTTTAAGTGCTTTTTCAATATCTAAACGTGCATAGTCTTTGAAAACGACTCTGCCACCCGGATCTTTTGCAGAGTTCATGCTTTTTGGCATACGTTCTACATTATAGTCAATAAGCTCTGCTGCATACGCCAATATCTCTGGTGCACATCTAAAACAAATACTTAAAAGGAAAGCTTTGGCTTTAAATTCTTCTTGGAATTTGACCATGTTTTTGTAACCGAAACCGCCACGCCAAGAATAGATAGCTTGGTCATCATCTCCCACGACCGTAAAGGATCTATTCTCTTTTTTGTTCTCTTTTATCCAAGCGTATTCTATTGCTGAAGTATCTTGAAATTCATCCACCAGCATGTGAGTAAAATCTAAAGGCTCAATTTTATTAGCTCTTAGTGCAAAAATAAGCTCTATACTTAATGTAGTTAAATCAACTTTTTTGTACTGCCAAAGTGCTTGTAGATATTTTATTGAAATTTCAGAAAGCTCGCCAATATCCCCATTTGATTCTAAATATTCTACAGGGTATTGAGTATCTATAAATTGTAGATTTTTTTCATCTGTACCTACTGCACGGCGTTTAAATGAATCGTGTGTTGGTCCCATTATTAAACTACGCCCATCTAATAACGGTCGAGCATGGTCGAGTATTAGTTTGGCAAACGTTCTTATATCTATTCGCTTTAAGTCATTTTCACTGATTAATTTTGAAATACGATGCTCTGTTTCCTTTGTTGATGAACGAGTAAACGTAACCATTATTAGTTTATTAATTACATTAGCCTTTATAATCTCGCTGGCCAGTTCTATTGATAAATGGGTTTTCCCACTTCCGGGTAATGCGAGTACAAGTTTGTTTTCGTCTCTGTGTTCAACTACCGCGTTTTGATCGTTTGTTAATGCCATATGTAATCTTAGAAGGGTAATCCCCCCATTTTTAATGGAGGCTATCTGTAGAATTTTCGTTGTTTAACTTTTCCAGTTTTTGTATGGGTGTTATGCCACCTATGCCCATGTTAGGGCGTTCATTATTATAAGTCCATAACCAATCGGTTGCTTTATCTTGTAACTCACTAATATCACTGTAAATATAATGACTTAGCCAGTCATACCTAACCGTGCGATTAAACCGCTCTACATAAGCATTTTGTTGCGGGTTACCTGGTTGAATAAATCGTAATTCAATATTATTATTTAACGCCCACTCTGCTAATTTATGGCTAATATATTCAGGCCCATTGTCACACCTGATAGCTTTTGGCTTACCACGCCATTCTATAATTTGATTGAGTGAGCGGATAACACGCTCAGCGGGGAGTGATAAGTCAGCATCTATTGTGAGTCCTTCGCGATTGAAATCATCAATCACATTGAACAAGCGACACGCTCTGCCATCCGATAATTGGTCGTGCATAAAATCCATTGACCAACATTCGTTAATGGCCTCAGGGACAGTCAATGGTTCAGGCTTCTCCCTTGTTAGACGTTTTCTAGGCTTTATTCGCAGATTCAACTCAAGCTCACGGTAAATACGATAAACGCGCTTATGATTCCATGTGTAGCCTTTAACATTGCGTAAATATAAAAAACATAAACCGAATCCCCAATTACGCTGACATTGGCTTAAATCCAATAGCAACGCTGCAATTTTCTCATTTTCATCAGACAGTTTTGGCGTATAGCGATAGCATGTTTCACTTATCATGAAAGTACGACAGGCTAAGGCAATACTCATTTTATTTGTGCTAACGACTTCATGAGCCAAGACTTTGCGCTCAGAAGCCTTTACCACTTTTTTGCCATTGCCTCCTGAATGACCTCAGATTTTAGCCGCTCTTCTGCATACATTTTCTTTAAACGGCGATTTTCATCTTCAAGCTCTTTCATTCGTGTCATTAAAGACGCATCCATGCCGCCGTATTTAGCGCGCCATTTATAAAAGGTTGAGTTGCCCATACCATGTTCACGGCATAGCTCAGGAATAGGCACGCCGCTTTCTGCTTGTTTTAAAATGGCAAGGATCTGACTGTCTGTAAAATGTGCTTTTTTCATAATTTTCTCCTGTGTTTACAATAAGAGAAAATTCTACGTTTGGCATCTATTATTTTTCGGGGGGATTACCGAAGTGCCTAAAACATGCATTCTAATATTTCCCGTTCAGTAGCCTAAATTTTACAATAGGTAAAAATGACCTCTGTAAATTTGAAGTAGGGTAAATATGTATATGAACAAATACAGTCGCATTCTTGGTAGACGTATCAAATCGCAAAGAGAAAAACAGTTACTTTCGCCAGAAACTGTCGCCACAAAATTAGATGTACAAGTAACCGATTACCTTAATTGGGAGAGTGGCAAGGTAAATCCGCAAGAGCGTCAACTTATTAAATTGTCTTATATATTGCGTAGTCATGTTTCTCAATTTAAAGCAGGTCTTGTATTGGATGGATTACAATCATGATAAAAATTCAAACTATCGGTAAAGAAGATTTTCTTTGTTATAGCCTTGAGCAGCTTTCACAAGCTATCAACAAAGTTACTGGTTCCCATACCACTTTTAAGTATCGCCAGAAAAGTGGCCTAATAAGGGTTCTTTATATGACAGTCACCGCTGGTGGCATGATTAAAGATACCTATACTGAAAAAGTATTTGAAATAGAAGAGTTGTGGCGATTACATCTCATGTAATCTCTAATATTGATTTCAATTGGTAGCCTATTTCTACAAATATGTTTTAATACATGCAATTAAATATTTGGATTAAAAAAATGAACTTCATAAAAAAATCAATCTTAGCACTATCTACGCTTTCATTGGCAGCTTGTATGTCTACTCAGCCACCTGTTATAACAATGGAATCAAATGAAGTTTATCAGTTTGATGATGATGCTAGTTTTGCATTAAATGTGGCAAAAATGACACGTAAAACCGCAGGTTTATCTGATGTTGAGATACCTGAAGATGCGCAATTCAAAGCTAATGGTGCATTGGTTGGGGCAGAGTACGCTATGTCTTTCCTAACTGGTGGCTTAATTGACTTAGCTGGCAGCTTGGGTGCTCAATCAGAGGCAGACAGAGCCTTTAATTGGAAACCTATGTTTGTATTTTTAGGCGATTTAGATAGGCAAAACATCGATGCTGATGCAGTAAAAGTTGTAGAAGCAGAATTAACAAAAACGTTTCAAAATATCGAGGGCGCTCAATACTTAGGTTTAATGAGGTCTAATTCAAGTAACAGGGATGATAAGTTCGCTGTTGTGTATAATGGCTCAAATTGTGAGCCATCTAAACAGACAAGCTTCACTTATGCTGGGTTATTAAGAGGTGGGTTATTCTTAGATGCAAAGCCAGAGTATGATCGTGCTTGTACATTTTATGTTGATATAGAAGTAACAGGCAAGGTTAGTAAAGAAGGTGATCTCAAAGACGTTATTACTTTAACGATTATTGGTGGCTATAAGGGTATTCTCGATATTATGGCAGCGACCTCGGGTTATGCCGTAGTACCACAATCATTCGGTCGTTGGGGTAGTGGGGTAAAATACACTGTCCCAGCCCCTTACGTAATCCATGACAATACTATGTATCTATTTACTACGGACAATTCATCTTTTAAATTAAACAAATGATTATTCTAAATTAAATATTCATTTTTCTCTATTTGCCAGCCTAATAGGCTGGCATTTTTACATCCTAACGAATATCAGCCACCTTCCTCACTACCAAGTGTAAACCCGAACTCACAAATTTGTGGACGCGGGTACTTTGAACAATCCAATGGTTCGTTCATTTTTTCCTTAATAGCCTTTGCTCCCTCAGCTGCATTGCTTGTTCTTTGAAGAGTCCTTTCTGTGGGTGTCTCTCTGTATTCAGTATTTTCATACCTACCACCAGCGCTTAAATCATCTTGATTCGACTCGGGTATTAAATTTGACTCAATCATTACGCCAATCCATTCACTTAGATCTATTTGATTGAAGTCTAGTGCTTGTAATTCCTCATGCGTTAACCCTGAGCACTCAGTCATATCTTTATTTAGTAATACATGAGCTTGCTGCATAACTATTCGACTTAAAATAGAGCCATAACAACAATAATCCTGCCTTTTCAAATAGCAAACACCAAAGCCTTCTTTAGCGCAATATTTATCCTCCACCGCATAGCATTGACGCATTTCAAGTTTAAGTGCTGTATCACTGTCAACTTCATCACATGCAGTTAATAACGAACCAATAAGTTGTGCTAGTTGATACATGGAATACCAAAACATTACCGCACCTAAAAAGTTAGCTGCGCTTGCCATCCCATCACTTAAACCGGTTACTACTTGGTCTTCGGCTGCGCTCTCTGCCCCCTCAGATGCAGCTGTAGAAAATAATAAACTACCCAATTCCTGTGGCACCGCGTCATAAATAAGTTGATATATATATTGTGTCATAGGACCTAAACCCGCTTCAGCTACAGTTGAAGCAGCAGCTCCACCTGCACCTGTCGCAGCTCCTGGCACAGCCGTTGCGACATTCCCCGTTACTGTTTCCACGGCACTGGTATAGAATGAACTAACACTTTCCCACGCGTTTGTAGAAGTCACCGAGTCAGATACCGTAGTCCATGCTCCATTAATAGCCTCTGCAGCGGGTTCAGAAAATACCCCTCCCATTTGCTGATTTTCAAACTTGAGCATCATTTGTGTCATGTTTAGGTAATCAAGAAAGTCGATACCCTCCGGTGCTTCGCAGCAATCATTACCCCAGTCTGAAGCAGTAGCCCATGAGCAATATTGCCTTTCACCTTCAAAAATACGACAGGTTGATAAATCGCCCGGCACATCACACGTAGCTTCACCTGGTATTTGCTCCATAACGTTTGCAATAGCCGCAGCTTTCAGGAAGTTTTCGTTTTCTTCTTTTTCACCCCAGCTACATTCACCACCTGAACATGGCAACATACCTTCACATGATGATTCAGTTGTCTCGTATTCAAAGTCAACGTCATAGCCTGTATCACACTCATAGGTTACTGTTTCATTTACGCAGTTATTCCACCTCTAATTTTTTAATGCCCCGAGAAAGTCTAAACGCCATTCTTTCAACTGTTTTTCAGGAACAGATACGCTCACATCTGTTGTTGTTCCAGCTAATCGACAAGCCTCCGCCCAACCTACAGGATCTTGTAATGCAATCAAGGCATCGGTCATTAATATTATTGAAAGCCCTTGTATCATGTCTTGCAAGTCAGTTCTTCCAACTGCTTCATACATGTAACCCAACGTGAAGCATCGTGAGGAATGATTACTGAACCTCTTTTCAAGTCTCTGAGCTTCCTTTCTACGTTCCTCACCATCTTTCTTTCGAGATAATGCTGCAAGGCGTTTAGACAGAGCCAAGCCTTCTGTAGCAGCAAACAACGCTTGATCGTGAACAGCTTCTTCATATTTCATACATCTATTTACACTGGGTAAACCGTTAACAGAGTCCAAATCTCTCTGATTACCAGCATTGGCTATCCTAGACATTTGACGCTCTGAAACTCCCCATCGCTCCCCTATTTGTTTAAACGTCCAACCTTTTTCATTCGCAATTTTTTGAAAAAGGGAAATATTTTTACCTGTCATATACGTCTAGTACACCTCTCGATATTAACCTGTCAAATATGTCTAGTTAATTAGTTTGCATAAATTTTAAACTACTGGATTTTCGAGTAGGTCATTGACTTTTTCTATTTGCTTTAGCCATTCTTTGGTACTCTCACACCGCATTTCAACTGTTGTTTCAATTAAAGGATATACATCTAGCAAGGTATTTTGATTAAAAATTGGCTCGTGATGTGCAATACGATTTCTCAGTCTTCTTATGGTAAAGCAAGCTTGTTTTAATAATGATCTAATCTGGCTCACTGTTAAATTTCCAGCGTTAGGGAAAGTAGTATGAATATAATCGTTCCAAATACGCCCATCATGCCTACTTGTTAACATCTCTTCCCACCAAGATAGCTTTAGTTCAGGCAATACTTTGCCTAACCCTTGGTATTCACTGCCTATTGCAACTAACAAACCTCTTTTATTTTTAAAAGTTAGCGAGTTCTGCAATACTTTATTTGTAGGCCAATCCACCCCATACCTTGAAGCAATCGCATCACTAATAGCATTACGTAGAGTTATTTCATAAATATGTAACGGAAATAGAAAATTAGATGACAAATTAGCGTTCCATTCATATAACGAAAGAGCTTTAATATTGCAATCAACACCAGCTCTTGCAATCACTGTATTTCTGTATGTTGAAAATCGACTTATTGATAGAGTGTTTTCAATTGCTTCGTATTGCATTACCTTCCCTATAACATGTTTTTCTTTGCTTTAGTAAACCCAAAGCAGACTTTTAGTTGATCAATTTATTAGTTCTGGTACTATTGATCTTGAGAGCTTTGGATATCCCTGCTTACGCAGCCCACCAAAGACATAAGATAAAGACGAAACCCATGCTTAGGCGTGGGTTTTTTCGTTTTAATGCCCTGTTACTTTTATTCCAATCTAAGATTCAGCTAGTAATTTTTCAGCATGTTTAATACTAAATTCATGCTTATTACTATCGACCTTGTGAGCCTTTAAAAAACCTATCTTCCACGATTTTTCGCATTGCTCTGTATCAAATGCTGTTCTAATAAATCCACCTAAATAATCATCAAAACCTAAACTTTCCGCTGAATTTTGAAGTGGTGTAGACCAAAACTCTAATTGAGAGATCGCGTCCAAGAATTCTGTTTTGTTACCTGAGGGGAAATGGAGTCTTTCATTTATTCGTCGCTTGATTACTTCTAAAGCTTTTGAAAGTTCATCTTCATAAGAACATGCCTCGCCTTTGCGAAAAGTCTTAGACAAAGGTAAATAGATTTTTCCATTTTCTTTGACTAGCGTGTCTCCTTTTTTCAGCACAATGTCAGTATCATCTTGCTTTATTAACAACTTTTCTTCTTTATGCCAAAAATCTTCATGGCCTATAAAGTTCGACATTTCAATTAGATTTTCACCTAACCAAACAATTGTAGTACTAGACATATAATTACCTCGTATTCCAATGGTTAAAGTTCGTTGTTAATAAGGAATGATTCAACCCAATTGACTGCGGCCACTCGCAATTCTTCGATTGATTTTGTAGGCACTAACTTTTCATCTTCCCAATTACCACTATCTATAAAAATGTGACCGCTACCATCGGGCTCAATATGAATAGTTGTATAAAGCATTCCTACGATCCAGTCCTCTTCTGGACAACTGCATTCATCACTCTGTCTTGACTCAATGAACTCATAGCAATGACTCATTTGTGCAAACGAACCATCCATATAAACCCTTAATCCAATTTCACTAACTTGTATTCAGTTTTACCTGCTCTGATAGTGCATTCGTCCTCACTACCTTGTAATTCCAGATCGAAATTGATTGGATAAATGGCTGCTACAATATAGTGCTCGCCGACAACAAACTTATCATCGTTTATGCAGCTACCTTCTTTGCGACCAAGCCACTCGACCTTATCACCAATAACAACCTTGCCATGTAGAGCTATGACATTGCCGTTAATACCACAGACTACTGAACCATATTTTCGGCTTTCTACTACCATTACGCTCTCCTTATTCCAACCGTTATTTATAGTGAATAGCTAGCTGAATTTAATAATTGTAAAAATATATTCCAAGGCCACAGAGCCCCCACAATATAGCAATCATTAGGTGAGTATTTCTAATAAAGAAATTGTCATTTTCAGAATTTGATTTGATATTATTTTCTTCGTTTGCCATAACTTACTGCCTGATTCCAATACATTAATTTATAGATTTAGTGATAGAGTTTTGGCGCTCTTGATAAGATGCCATTTGCCAACCCTCCAACCAATCATCGGCCAAATCAGCATCAAGTTTTTGATACGGGTTATCTTGATACGCAACCCCTAACTTGTAATCTACTTTACCGCGCTGCCAAGCTGACTGTGAAGCGTTCATAATTAGTTTCCACATTACTTATTGGTAATATTATTAAACAGCGTTTTTAATGAAGTCTTTTATTAAACGATTGAAATCACTTCCCGCCGCGTCATCTTCTCCGGTTACTACAAGTTCAAAACTTTTAGCCAGATAAACGGATAACTCATCATCCATACCATCGATGACAGAGCCAGCGAAGTTTATAAATTCTTCAACGCTAAATTCAATTCCTTGCATTTTTTTAGCAGCTAAATGAAGCCCTGTAAAATCAACATCCAGTTCCATGACTTACTCCAGTATTCCAATATGCTTCTGTGGTTATTCTCTATCAGGATCTACTTCCTGCTCGATGGCATCAAATGCTTCTTCGCGAAAATAGGTATCGTTTAACCCCGATTTATAGGCCAGCTCTTTTGACGGAGTGATGTGGACTACATCAACGATCACATCGTGTAACCCTGACCAGCTTTTCTCATCTTTAAACAAATCTTCTTTAGTAAAACGTGACATTCAATTCAGCCTTTGTTTCTTTGGGTGATATAGATTTAATTTCTAGCAAACCAATATGGAACATCCGAATTATCTTCTTTTAAATTTTCTAACATATAACCACAAAAATCACATGCAGCTTCATGCGCTGTCATATCGCTTGGTATACGCTCAGCTGCATAAAAAGCATCATCCATAATAGAAAGTGTGCCAATAGCTGAAAATATATGTCTAATGTTTTTAGCTTCATCATTATTAAACGTTAAATTTGTTGCGTTATTTATAACCGCCGTTTGAACTTCAGTTATAAACTGAAATTTTTTCCAATTAAAAGTATTGCTGTTCATTGTTATCCCATTTTTAATTTAGGTTTTATTTCTAGAAGCGTAGTACGTTAATACCGTCCACAGTACAACTGCCGGAGGTAACCACCAATGGTCATTCATTTTGCCGTCTTTAATAGTGCCTACTTGTAAATCAAAACCTATCAACCAAAATATAAATACGCTAGTAGTCCAAAAAGACAAACCTACCATTACTGAAAATAGAACACGCATTACTCTGGCGTTCCAATGTTTTGTCTTTGTAAACGACAATGCGATACAAACAAAGCTCAATAACCATAGAGAAATAGTTAGCACTTAGATTCCTTTTTAAGTTTTAATCTCTGATGTAAGCGTGCACAACACACAAACCAAAATGCAGACCAAAGGCACGTAGTTACTGTTACCCAATTTGCAAATCTATTAAAATCTGTGAACTCTGGCATCACATCAAAATATATAGCAACCATTGCAGGAATCATGATAAATACTCCACCAATTAATAGAATACAAATAAGAGCAACCACTCCTAAAATGATACCAATTGCATCAATTGATGTTTCTTTGATTGCGCTAATTAACTCCGGAACTACTAATTTAAAGGGGTAATGTGTAATCATTTTCATTCCAACATTTATTAACCTAGCATTTCTGCTACTGCTTCCTTTCAAATAAAGGCTAATCCAGCCTCATATTTTAGATACTAAATTCATAATTAGTATCTCTAATACTCAACTCTAATTGGTCTTCATTAAGCTCAAAACTAGAGAATTTATAGCTGGTTTTAAGCTCAGTGTAAGGAATACCGAAACTTCGAATTTCATCCAAACCTTTAGTCAAAGCAACACCTTTAATCTGAAAGCCCTGCATCAAACAGTTGTTGGTGCATAATCTGAGGAAAGCGTTTTTGAATAATATCTAATATGCTCTCGCAAACAAATAAATAGCGGAAAACCCAGATGTGTCCTTCCCTATTTTCTTTGAACTTAAAAATTCTTGTATATCTGTTTTGATCCACATCAGTACGCTCTTCAAGTGCAGATTCTAACTTTTTATGACAGTATATTAAATTGTTAAGAGCCCATCTAAGAATTGGGTCTTTCAAGGGTAAGGCATCAGGATTGTCGTCTTTGAGTAACTGAATATTTAGACCAACATCAAAAAAGTCTAAATGTATATCTGGGTATGAAGCTACGCACGGATAAAGTCTATGAATATCGATAAAGTGAAATATAGCACTTAGCACACTATAATCATGATTTGAACCTTCAGTCCCATAGTACGGGTATACACCATTTGCAATGTAACTTTCATGGCGCTTTTTCATAGCTAATAATTTAGCTTCAGTATAAATGCTATGATTTTCTTTATGGTCAATAATTTTATGATGTTTGGGACATAACCATATTAAGTTTTCATAATTATTTAAAAATTCTACGTCATATTCTCTAGCCCTAGGTCCATTTACACCAACAATATGTGCTCTTTCACCAATGATTACCCGGCCATCTGCGAGCAAGGTATTACAAAATTCATTGTCTGAGTTAAAGCTACAGCGCCCACCTGCTTTTGTTATCAATAAGTTTGTATCCGTAACTTTAATATAGCGTGACTTCTTCTTGCCTTCTGAAATCATAGAGAAAAATTATCCTTAATTTATTTATTCCAATTAAACTATTCCACAAAACTTAAAGTGTATCGGTCTGTTATCTCAGCAATTCCACCACACACAGCTACAAATGCTAAATCACTAGCAATAAGCCAGTGCTTAGCAAGTTCATCGCTCATACACTCCTCTTCAATAAACAACTTGTCTTCACAGCTATTGAGTGCTTCTGAGGCAATCACATTCTGATTTTCGAAGTAACAATGCATAATAGAGTTTGCTAGTTTCGATTGCTCCAACAATGGCTTGTTGTCGTAATTGATTATAATTTTTAAATCCATAAGGCAGTATTCCAAGATTTCTTAACTCATGGATATAATAGCACGCCTTTAACGTGCTTCAAGTTGTTTTTTAGCCAAGTTTTATTTAACATTCCCCAATCAACAACTGAGTATGAACCGTTTTTGTTTTCAAGCACAATAGACAGCTCTGGAATTGCCGATAATGTGTCTTGAGCTGTTCGCCTTGGCATTCCTGTAGCTTCCATAATTGCTGGCACAGTGTTAACGCCTGCGCTAATCAGCCAAGTCACGTAAGCTCGCCTATATAAGCTAGTTTTTGTTTTGCTATGTGTCATTTAATAACTCTGTGAAAATATTTTTAAATCTAATCATTTTGAGTTTCCGATGGTAACAATATATCCTCAAAGGTTTTTAAGTTAGCAATATCACATTCCGATAAAAATCTATCCTCGAACCCTAGCGCGGTTATTAACTGATACTTACTTGAGGACAAATACCTAATTACTTCTAAATGCTCCTGATATTTTTTGATTATGTTATTTATTGCCTGCTCCCTACTTCTAGTAGAGCGTCCTTTCCAAGCTGGTTCGTGATGGAACAATCTATTTCTAAATTTATTTAAAGTGCCAAAATTTTGAAAAATTGTATTCAAGGAAACCTTACTTGCTTGGGCGTTGGGAAAGCATTGGTTAAATTTGAATTGCCACAAATTATGCTTTTTATCTCTTGGATTATTATAGCCTTTCGATAGCATGTGAACCCAGAATCCAAATGGAAGCCGCGATACAAGATCATTTGTTGTGTATTTAGCTCCCACTTCATCTAAGCACTTTTGCTCTGCTTCGGTCACTTGATTTTTTGATTTGTCGCTAATTGTTTTAGTTTTGAACCATTCTGGATCATCAAACTGCTCTGTCGCACACTGGTGTATTGAATTTCTTAAAGTAACTTCAAGTAGTTGAACAACTGTGAAAAAGTGGCTCATAATGCTCTGCATTGACATATAAATAGCTATTAATTCATAGTCAGATTTACAGGAGAATACTTGACGATACGTTTCAAGTTTTTCCGTAGATAGGCCCTTTTTTATTTCTGCAAGATCCAAATTATTTGCCCTTATTAAATTTATTAGGTAATATGACGGCAACTGAGGCATTGCCTCTTGTTGCGATAGCCCTGTCCTCTTACGCTCTATGAGTATTGACAACAGGTAGCGAGTTTAAGAGCCATTCCAATTGGGGTGGCTCACTTGTTTCTGACGCACAATAAATTCTAAAATGCACCTTAATACCCTGTTACTTATATTCTTGAGTAGACATTATTAATAGCCTCTGATATTTGCAACAAGTTACCATTATATTTGTCTGTTACTACTTGCCTTGATGCATAGCCAAATAAATCAGCTACAACACCATGGTCAACATTTCTAGCTAAATGAATTATTAACGAATCTTCAAATGTTTTAGCTGTGGCCCATTCTAAACTAGCTTTTTTAAGTAATGCGTTTACTTTAGTTCTTAGAATGGTTGGCTGTTTATTAATACCACCCTTAACTTCACGTTCACTCATTGCATACTCATTAAGTCGATCATTAAGCAATGCTGGTGCGTATTCACTAAACCCTCTGTAAGTACCTAAGTTATGTCTATACTTCGCAGGCACTTTTTGTTGCTTATTCCAACCTCAGATTTTTGATACTAAATTCATAATTAGTGCCTTTAATGCTTAACTCTAATTCGTCTTCATTAAGTTCAAAATTAGGGAATTCATAGCTAGTTTTAAACTCAGTGTAAGGAATGCCGAAGCTTCGAATTTCATCACCAAACAATAGATGAGGTCCGAAGCTTGAATGCTGCCCTGTAAATACAGAAACTGAGACTAGCCCATTCCTGCCTGACTTATCCATTAGCTGAGCTGTAGCTTCTTGCATTGCTTTGCCGTTGCGGTCAACGCCGCTAGCATCCAAAAAAGCCATCATTGCCATTGCATTTTCTATACGAGACATAACATACTCCAATGGTTATGAACCTAACTGAATTTGGCTGTCGCGATTTATAAAGTAAGCTTTTGAGGCTAGCAAACTAATAAATGTTGCAACAATACAATTTAATATTACCATAACCCATAAATCACCCTGTATTTTAAATATAGAGATCTCGACTACTGTTAAAAACACCGAAAATATAGGTGTCAATATACTAGGGCGTGTTGATCTTTGCGGTATAAAAAACAAACAGCATAAGGATAAGGTATAATTGAATTCGCTAAAAAACGTTACACCGAACCCTCATGCCAAGATTAATGTTAACAGACGCGACATGGAATGTCTTATCAAAAGTAATGCACTTAAGTGGTCGAATTTATAATAAGCCTGAGCATAGAAAAACGCTCGAAGGCATACTCTATAAGATGCGTACCGGTATTCCTTGGCGAGATTTACCGTCTTATTTCGGCTCGTGGAGTGCTATTTATAGACGATTTAATTTATGGTCCAAAAAAGATATTTTGAATGAATTATTTCGAGTGTTATCCCACTATGCTGATATGGATTGGATCTTTATTGATGGCAGTATTGTCAGGGCTCACCAGCATAGTTGCGGTGCAAGAACCGCTGACAATGAATCAATCGGTAAGAGTCGAGGTGGTAATTCGACTAAAATTCATCTTGCAGTAGATAGCGGAGGATTGCCTGTTTATTATGAATTATCCTGTGGAAATACGCATGATATCGTCCATGCAGAGTCACTTGTAGCCAATTGCCCAACGAGTAATGTTGTTGTCGCAGATAAAGGCTACGATAGTGAAAAACTAAGAGAGTTTATTCGTGACAATAGCGCTACACCCGTTATTCCACGCAAGGATAACAGTTTAGTGGGTAATGAAGATATTGACTGGTGCATGTACAAATATAGGCACTTAGTTGAGAATGCCTTTGGTCGGATCAAACAATATAGAGGGATAGCCACACGGTATGAAAAGCTTGAGCGGAATTATCATTCCATGCTCGCTTTAGCATTCACTATGATGTGGCTACCAATATGGGCTGATTAATATATATACTACAAAGATCAACAGCCCCTAGTCATTAGTACGTATCTATTCATTGTTAGTCCTTGTTTATGCCAATACAACAATCTTTTACTTCCCTATTGCTTACAAGTGTTTATTTCGTTTTATCATGGTATTAACAATCATTCTTAAATGCTCAACAACTACCCCCTTAAACTTATAACCCCTTTATTAACTAACTCTAATACTAAGCTCGTCCACTGGTCTATGGGGTAAAAATCTGTCTCCATTACATCCCAGTCTTTAGCCCAGGCAACACCTTTAATATGATGAAGTGGTACTTTCTTAATAAAAACAACTTCGCCCTCTCCTTGATGAAGATAATAAGGTGAAAAGTAATCGTTTACAGATATCGAATTATGTGAGGAAATTTTATAAACCCAACGACCGGGGTGTTGGCAAGCAAATTCGCGAGCTATTTGCATGTTGGTAGTTGCACTTATATAAATGCTTTTTATCGTTGATTCCTGGTGTTTCATTAAGTTTGACTCACCAGAATTATAATAAAATCCATTCGCTCTTATCACTTGCTCAGGATTAATCCCGCAGCCCCTATATACATATTTAGGTAGAACACTTTTAGAGCTTGGCTCTGGTAATATATTAATCCCCCTAAAAACTGAGCCTAAAATATAGTCGTCTTTTTGACCTGGTATTGACTGGCCATCGCTTTCAAGATAGTGCCCCAAAGATGGTCTTACAAAGCCGCTGAATGCTTTTTTAAATGCTAAAACGCCCTCGTTTCCAAGGTTGTTTATTTGCTGGATAAGGGCGGCTAGTGAAACATCGAAAGGCTCCTCCCCTTCGTTTGACGATCTTAATTTTCCTAAACTTTCTAACATTCTATCTAAATCAGAATTTACCATTAACACATTCCTTTATTGTTAAACTATTTAATTTTATATTGTTGGAAATAATGGCATAGCTCTATCCGTCACAGAAAAGAAATTCAAATCAGCATCTACGCAGCGCCAATCGTCAACCGCTAAAATCAAATCATTACCCCCGTCTACATTAACAAACTCGAACCGCTCCTGATTATGTGAAGGCTTATTAAATTCGCCATAACTAAGATTATCTTCAACGACGATTTTTTTACAGAGTTAGTCCTAGCTGACGTACATGTAACCTCACCATTCAATTTAAAAAAGTCATGAATCAGGTTCAGGTAATAATCCTTTTCATAAGCCTTACCTCTTGGAACACCCACCAAACTCCCAAATTCGCTGTTGTACAAGCTAAGAAACGATGTGTATTCAGACGCAACGATTTTTCCATCTTCAATCATTGAGTATGCCAGTTGTCTTAATTGCCGCTCTTTCGGATTTTCAGTCAATACTTTGTAAACATTGGCGTAGGTAACACCACCACTGTCCACAACATTATTCATATACCAAGGTACAACTTTGTCGGCACTGTAAAACACGGCTAAACCGCAAGCAAATAAAAACAAATATCTTTTCATTCGTTATTACAACACTGTTAGGCCGCATCATTATAATGCCGGTTTAGCGCCTAATGAATCTGAGGTTAGATACCAAGATTCTAAAACTGTGGCCAAAATTAGTTGACCACTACAGATCTTGTCTGAACTAATACACGTACACAAATCCACTATTTATTGGTCGCAGTGGTCCTATATAAACCTGCTTCAGCTAACAATCTGAAATGGTTTAGCGATGATTCTTTAAGTAGTTTCATATAATAATTGCGAGCACTATTAAAATCACCATTCCTTTCCAACCCCTCGGCTTCTGCAACTAATTCATCTAGCCGGTTAAAATCTAATTCGTTGGATTCGAAGTCGTTGACTACATCAGGAGTTAGCGAAGGGTCTATTTCATAGATACGACTTCTAATTTCCCACAAAGAGTGAATTGCTTTACCAATATCAACCATATTTTTCTGCGTATCCAATGAACTAGAGTCTTCAATAAGTTTTGAAGTACCAACTACCATTTCGATAGCTTGGCCCAGTAACAAGTTGACGCTTTTAAGCTTATCTATAACACTTCCTACTTATAAATAGAACCAATATATTACCCTAACTTGATATTCAAGTCTGCAACTAGGAACGTAAACTAACAATTTTTAACTAATCATGTGAATAGAAGATTTAATAGGTTTTGTAAATCGAATTAATATTGAAGTTAAGCACCACTAACTTTCGCAGTCCTCCCTGACACCTTCTATTCCACTATGCTGATTTTACTCTTTGCCACACATCTATATGAGGTAAAATAAAAAAACTATAACCAAAAACCGTTAAACATAAGAACATCGGTTTAAGTGAATCGGTAATACCTAAATCACTACCAAAAAAAGCCAGTAATTGAAAAGTTATAGCTAGTGCAGCAATAACTTTTTTTGGTTTATTCTTTAATTCAAATCCTGATATTTCCATAATTTATGAACTCCTGATATTCTTTATTTCGAGTAGCATGACCAAGTTAAATAAAACCAATAAATAAGAAATCCCTCACCTTCAGTTTTAACACCTTTTTAATTAAAATAGCTCTACCTACTATCAGCCAAGAAATAATAATTGCTGAAAACTAAAAGCTAAAAGCTAAAAGCTAAAAGCTAAAAGCTAAAAGCTAAAAGCTAAAAGCTAAAAGCTAAAAGCTAAAAGCTAAAAGCTAAAAGCTAAAAGCTAAAAGCTAAAAGCTATCATTAACATCATAAAAATAACTAACATAATCAAGTATTCTTTCAAATCCATTTACAGCTTGTACTCTGTACATCCAAATCTGGAAACACTCTGGAAACCTACATATTATCTAGTTTAGGAGGCTTTTCCAGAAAAAGTGAAAATTCGCAAAGAAATTTAGACTTTTTTGAGGTCTGGAAAATATTTTTCCAGATTTTGTATTGGACTTCCCATATTTGAGCTATAGTCGTTTCTGGTGTATGAGAAAAAGTCATTGCGATGTAATCTGTTAATTGATCTTGACCGGATCAACAATTAACCAGAGAGACATCGCAATGACTGAAAATGATAATGTTATTTCCATTGAAAAACCAGACAATCCGTTAGAGCAGTTGCTTAAAAGCGGGGCGCAGCAGTTGTTAGCTCAAGCGATTGAGGCTGAGTTGGCTGTTTTATTGGCTCAATACCAGCATGAGACCGTCGAGGGACTTCAGCGGATCGTCAAAAATGGTCACCAGCCTGAGCGTACGATCCAAACAGGCCTTGGTGATATTGAGGTCAAAATACCTAAAGTCAGGGATCGAAAAAAGGAAGGCATTAAATTCAATAGTGCCTTGATCCCGCCTTATCTGAAACGGACAAAAAATATCGAAGAGCTGATCCCATGGCTCTATTTACGAGGAATTTCGACGGGTGATATGCAGCCCGCTTTAGTGTCTCTTTTAGGCGAGCAAGCCAAAGGTTTGTCGGCCAATAGTGTCTCTCGGTTGAAATCCACCTGGGAAACGGAGTATCAGCAGTGGTCTAAACGTTCCTTGGCTAAACGTCGATATGTGTATATCTGGGCCGATGGGATTTACAGTAAAATTCGAATGGATGATAAGCTGTGCTTACTGGTAATTATGGGGGTAGATGAAACGGGCAGAAAGGAGCTATTGGCGGTGGTTGACGGGGTTCGTGAGTCTGAGCAGAGCTGGACTGAAGTGTTAAATCAGCTGCGCTCACAGGATCTAACAATACCACCAAAATTGGCCATAGGGGATGGTGCGCTGGGGTTTTGGAATGCCCTCACCAAAGTATGGCCAACAACCCAACATCAACGTTGCTGGGTGCATAAAATCGCGAATGTGCTAAACAAAGTGCCGAAATCAATGCAACCTAAAATCAAAGCGAATTTACAAGATATCTGGATGGCAGAGAGTCGAGCTTCTGCTTATAAAGCGTATGATTTATTTGTTAAAAATTACTCAGTCAAATACCCAAAAGCGACGGATTGCTTGATGAAGGATAAAGATGAAATGCTGGCATTTTATGATTATCCTGCTGAGCATTGGATGCACATAAGAACGAGTAATCCGATAGAGTCAACGTTTGCGACGGTAAGGCTGAGAACGCATAAAGTGAAGAGTTGTGGCAGCCGGACAACCACCTTAATGATGGTTTTTAAACTCGCGCAGTCGGCAGAGAAAAAATGGTACCGCTTGCGAGGATTTAAGCTACTGGCTGAAGTAATTACAGGGGTAAAATTTAAAGACGGCGAAAGAATAACTCAAGATCAAACAGAGCATCAAGATGAGCTCATACACCAGATTTGACAATAACTCCCCATATTTGCTAGACATCAAATAAGTTTTAACTTTACTAACTGGCTCGAATAATAGGAATTAACCAATCTGACAGTCGCCTAAGTGCCATGAGCAGACATTGGTAACGCTCAATTAATGGACTTTTATTGCAGGCTAAAATTTGCGAGGGACAAGCACAATCCTGTTCAATCGCTTGTTATGTTTTACTCAAAAAGCAACCTGATAAACTTAGGAATATATTTAGATGGAATATAAGTACAACCATAAAGTACCGCTAATGGGATAAGAACAGCTAAAGCGGGTAGATCATTTTTACCACCGAATATCGCTAAACCAGATAATAAAGTAAATAAAACTGCTGTCAGAATCCATATCCCTTCAACTATACCATTTCGTTTATCTGATGAGTGTTTATAAAACAAACAATTGCACCTATTACAACTAACGGTGAATAAAGCAGGTGAAAATCAGATGTGAAAACGAGATACATTAAAAAGCAGCCTAGCAGCCGTGTAATCCAAGTTTTTATATTGCTAATTAACTTCACCTAAACCTCTGAAAAGTATAACTTATAAATAGTGGGCGTTGGCACGTAGTGCATAATAGCGAAGCCGTCCTAAGCGTTTGCGTCCCAGCGAACGAAGTGAGCGCGTTGATTGACCTGTTATGGGTCGGTACTCAAATTTTTTGATTGCTATCAGAAAAAGAGGACTGTTCGACATCTTTTTCTCGATTTACACAACGAAACCATAAACTTGATTCCGGCCAACCACCTAACGGTCTAGCTTGTTTCGATTCAACATTAAGTGTCTCGACTACTTGTCCTTTATTCGCGCAAAAGTACGAGGCTTCTTTATAAGCATTTTTTTGTAATGTGTTGGAGTTGGTAAATCCCGTATCCCCTGTTTGCACTACTCTGTATGCATCTTTACCGTCAGGGATTACTCCGCTGCTCGATGTACAAGCTGTTAATAATAAAGATACTGATAATATTGCAAAAAATTGTCTTTTCATAAAATTCCCTTTAGTCATTATAATGCCCGCATTAGCTACGGAGCATGTTAGACGCTTTTTTACGTCATTTTCTTTTAAGCAAAAAATCGAACAATGTGGGACGTCAGATCTAATGCGCTTGTTAGTTGCATTTTTAATTGACTAAAAGAAGCCAATAATGACCGTAATTATTACCGATGCGATCGCACCACTGCCTATTGAGCCAAATAACGCCATTTTAGGATTTTGCTTATAATCAGCTTTATCACCATGTTTAGCAACATTTTGTGCGTTCATGTAGCCACGAGAAAACATGCTATAAATAATCATTATGGGTAAAGTTATAAAGAATACTTTCCAAGACCATTCCACTTTTAAACCTCCAATGTTCAATATTACGGATGCAACTAACATTTTATAGTACGATAATCACGTTTATTTCTGCCGACTTAACGCTCATTTATCTACTTTATATAGTTTTAACAAATAACCTAAGGTATTACTATCACTAAGTTTTCTAAAAATTTTAAGTAAAGTTAAATAGAACAATATGCGCACGCCGCTAATTTTCATGGATATATGCGCAAACAGTAGTTTGACCAATCAATTAACTATTATATTTAGCCAATCTCAATAACTGGTTCTCGCTCAAAGCCACCCTTAGTGCATTTACGTTAACTCACTTTGGGGCAAAGGTGTGTTGAACGTGATCGTCTCAGACACACCACTGGACAAAACCTTGCCCAATTCTCTCTAATCTGGTGCTTTCCCTTGTATACTAAATCAAGCTTGCAATATATGTAGGGTAACTTTACATTGGGCTTAGGTTTTTTAAGTTGTTAAGTATTAAATGGCTTTTTTATTCTCGCCCAAGATTGGTCCCTTTTCTGATGAATCGCTAGAAAGCTATTTATTGCGAGTAGTGTCAGAAAACTTTTTTGAATCATATGAAGGGCTAAGCTTAGCTATACGCGAAGAGCTCCATGAGCTTGATTTTGAAGCGCATGGTGCGTTTCCGGTCAACTTGAAAAGACTCAATGTTTGCCACGCCAAGCATAATAGCCACTTTAGAATGCGGGCTTTAGGGCTACTCGAAACACTATTAGATTTACCTCGACACGAGATACAAAAGCTGGCTTTATTAAAGTCAGATATTAAATTTAACTCCTCAGTTGCCCTATACAAAAATGGCGTAGACATTCCCCTGAGATTCATTCGTTACCACGCTGAAGATGTCGTTGATTCGATTCCTATTTGCCCGCAATGTCTTGTTGCAGAAGCTTATATAAAACAAAGCTGGCACATAAAGTGGGTAAATGTATGCACTAAACATCAATGTGCTTTAATCCATAAATGTCCCGAATGTTGTGCCACAATCAACTATATCGAAAATGAGTCAATTACTCATTGTTCATGCGGTTTTGAGTTGTCTTGCGCAAGTACTCCGCCTGCAAATACATTAAGCACTGAGTATTTGCATAAGTTGCTAGATAAACGTGATTATAATGATAGTAACCCACTATTTAACAATACCACTCTTACTGAACGCTTTGCTGCACTCCTTTGGTATCAGGAACAGTATTCTCAAACTGATAGCTTTTGTTTAGACTATGTTGTTGATTATTTTAGTAAGTGGCCAACTGTTTTACATAAAGAGTTAAGTGTCTTAAGTAATAATGCTGAAATGAAGCTTATTGAACTGTTTAATAAAACAGAGTTTAAGTTTATTTTTGGTGAAGCTATTTTGTCTTGTCCTAATGCTCAAAAGCAGAGGGAATCTCACTTTATTTATAGGGCTCTATTAGATTATTTAGTTACTTTAGTTGAGAGTAACCCTAAAACTAAAAAGCCAAATACAGCTGACTTATTGGTAAGCGTATTAGAGGCTGCAACTTTATTAGGTACTTCAGTAGAGCAAGTATATAGGCTGTACCAAGATGGTATTTTGCAAACGGCATCTCGTCATAAAATGAACCAGCGAATCAACCCTTACAGGGGCGTGTTTTTTTTAAGGCATGTTATAGAGTACAAAACTAGTTTTGGAAATGATAAAGCTAGAATGTATTTGTCGGCATGGTGAGTATATGCATTTAAAAGAACTGTTAGAAATTACAGACACCATTGAGCGAGATAGGTTATTACGTCGTGCTTTTAGCCCTTATAAAGCAACTATTGATATAACAGGTTGCGAAGGCAATGCTTTAATTATTTTATTAAACCTGACTTACCGAAAAAACCAAGTTAATGGCCTGCTGGATAAGCAGCTAGCAAAACAGGCTTTAAAAAGTGAAGACCATATTAATAAATGTATTAAGGAAATAGCGTGGTTTCATACTCATAATTTAAAGTATCCTGACATTAGAGTAAGTAAGCAAAATTTAGCTGTAGCGCCTCCACTACTGCACTCTTATGTTTTGAGTAGTGCTAACTACCCTAAAGCCTATGGCTGGTCACATGACTCTGCTAAGGTAAATATAGCTAAATTATTTGTTAGTTACTTTAAATGGAAAGATGAAAATTATTGTTTGGCGCAAGTGTTAGCTACGTACTCAGATAACTGGAAAGCCGCATTTACCTCTCTGGGGTTATCCGTTAAGGCATTTAAAAGCTTATGTGTAACCGTTAAAGAATCATTGCCTGAAGAGGTTATTCCCGTCTCTGTTGACCGCTATTCTCGCCAAGTAAGAATGCCTTATCATGATGGTTATGTGGCTGTTACGCCTGTTATCAGCCATGTAGTTCAATCAAAAATTCAGCAGGCGGCAATTGAAAAACAAGCTCGATTTAGCAGTGTAGAGTTTACGCGTCCTGCTGCTGTCAGTATGTTAGCTGCTTCCTTAGGTGGGGTTGTTAATGTGCTTAATTACCCTCCTAAGATACTAAATAAATATCATGGTTTAAGTAGTTCTCGACAATTCAAATTAAACAATGGGCAAACAGTATTTAAAGTAGGAGCACTATTAAAGCCGGAATTCATTAAAGCTTTAGAGGGTATTATATTTAGCAATAACGCGTTGGCTCTTAAACAACGCAGACAACAAAAAGTTAAAAATATTAGAGATGTAAGAAGTACGCTTTTAGAGTGGTTTTCACCTGTATTTGAATGGCGCTTAGACGTTGTTGAGAATGGAAGTGACTTAGAACAACTTGAGAGTGCTTCAAACCAACTAGAGTATAAAATACTATCGCTGCCCGACGATGAACTCCCGTCGCTAACTATTCCTTTATTTAGCTTACTAAATGAAATGCTTAGTAGTGTGAATATGACACAAAGGTATGCTTTCCACCCTAAATTAATGAGTCCTTTGAAAGCAGCTTTACAATGGCTACTTATCAATCTTACAGATAAAAAAAACGAACCGACTGAAGAGGATGATAAGTGTTTTCGTTATTTACATTTAAGCGGCTTGCGTGTGTTTGATGCGCAAGCATTATCTAACCCTTACTGCTCAGGTATTCCATCTTTAACCGCTGTTTGGGGGATGCTTCATAGCTACCAAAGAAAGCTTAATGAAGCGCTTGGGGCTAATGTACGGTTCACATCTTTTTCTTGGTTTATTAGGGATTATTCTACTTTAGCAGGAAAAAAGCTTCCGGAACTTAGCCTTCAAGGCGCTCAGCAAAATAAGCTTAAGCGGCCAGGTATTATTGATGGCAAATATTGTGATTTGGTATTTGATTTAATAGTAAATGTTGATGGCTATGAAGATGATTTACAGGCAGTAGATAGTGAGCCAGACATTTTGAAAGCGCATTTTCCATCTAACTTTGCAGGTGGTGTTATGCATCAACCCGAGCTTACTTCAAATGTAAATTGGTGCTGTTTGTATAGTAATGAAAATCAGCTGTTTGAAAAGCTAAGACGGTTACCTTTATCAGGTTGCTGGGTTATGCCGACTGAACACAAAATACAGGATTTAGATGAGCTACTCTTATTATTAAAGAGTGACTCTAAATTGAGCCCATCTATGATGGGGTATATGTTACTCACTGAACCCAAAGCTAGAGTAGGTGCGCTTGAAAAGCTACATTGTTATGCTGAACCAGCAATAGGAGTGGTGAAGTACGAAACGGCCATTAGTTTGAGGTTAAAAGGTATTAGCAACTATTTTAATGAAGCTTTTTGGATGCTAGATGTTCGAGAAAAGTTTATGCTAATGAAAAAGGTTTAACCGGAAGATACTTAATGGAACTATGTAATATATTAAAATATGATCGCTCACTTTATCCAGGTAAAGCAGTGTTTTTTTATAAAACGGCTGACTCTGATTTTGTTCCTCTAGAGGCTGAAATTAATAAGATTAGAGGCCCAAAATCTGGTTTTACTGAAGCATTCACTCCGCAGTTTTCACCAAAAAACATCTCACATCAGGATTTAACACATAATAATATATTAACTCTTGAAGAGTGTTATGTGCCTCCAAATGTGGAACATGTATTTTGTCGATTTTCTTTAAGAGTTCAGACTAACTCGTTGGTACCTTCAGGCTGCAGTGACCCAGATGTTTTCTCTTTATTAAAAGAGTTGGCCACAACATTTAAAGAGTGCCGGGGTTATAAGGAGTTAGCCGTAAGGTATTGTCGAAATATTTTATTGGGCACATGGCTTTGGCGTAACCAGAATACCGGTAACACTCAAATTGAAATTAAAACTAGCAAAGGGAGTTGCTATTTAATCGATAACACCCGTAAGTTGGCTTGGGAAAGTAAATGGACACTTGATGAGCAAAACGTATTGGAAGAGCTAAGTAACGAAATTGAGAGCGCATTAGCAGATCCCAATGTTTTTTGGAGTGCCGATATAACTGCGAAAATAGAGGCCTCATTTTGCCAAGAAATTTATCCAAGCCAAATTCTTAACGACAAGGTTAAGCAAGGAGAGGCTTCTAAGCAGTTTGTAAAAGCGAAATGTGCAGATGGCCGTTATGCTGTAAGTTTTAATTCTGTAAAAATAGGTGCTGCGCTTCAGTCAATTGATGATTGGTGGGATGAGGATGCAAGTAAAAGATTACGAGTGCATGAGTTTGGTGCAGATAAAGAAATTGGCATTGCCCGACGCCCTCCCGATTCTGAGCAGAACTTTTATTCTATTTTCAAAAATACTGAATGGTATTTATCAGCCCTTAAAAATTGCATTACTAATAAAAGTGAAAATATAGACCCAGCTATTTATTATTTATTTTCTGTATTGATTAAGGGCGGAATGTTCCAGAAAAAAGCAGAGGCTAAAAAGGCGTAGTTATGCAAAGGTATTATTTCATAATCCACTTTTTACCAAAACAAGCAAACCTAGCGCTGCTTACTGGACGCTGTATTTCTATCATGCATGGGTTTATTTTGAAGCATAATATTGAAGGAATGGGAGTTACGTTTCCTAATTGGTCTGATTCATCAATTGGTAATGTAATTGCTTTTGTTCATACGGATATGGAGATTTTAAACAGCCTTAAAGAGCAAGCGTATTTTGTTGACATGCAAGATTGTGGCTTTTTTAAATTAAGCCAAGTTTTAGCCGTACCTGAAGACTGCCAAGAAATACGTTTTATACGTAATCAGGCGGTAGCAAAAATATTTACAGGTGAAAGTAGAAGAAGATTAAAGCGTCTGCAAAAAAGAGCCTTAGCAAGAGGTGAAGACTTTAACCCTGAAAAGCTCGTAGCTCCAAGAGAGGTTGATATTTTTCATAGGGTAGCCATGACTAGCAAGAGCTCACAAGAGGATTATATTCTTCATATTCAAAAGCAAAATGCCGACTGCCAAGCAGAGCCAACTTTTAGTAATTATGGTTTTGCCTCAAATGAAAAGTTTAAAGGCACGGTTCCTGATTTATCACCCTTAATAGAAAGTAATTAACCTTTATTTTTGTCTTTATTATAAGTCGTTGATATTAATGCCCTCTGAGCAAGCATTAAAATATGGTTAAAATTGAATTTTCTTTTTAATTATATGAATTATAAAAATACATTTATCTATTTTGATGTGGCCTGCCGAGTAGGCAGCTGATAATTTGCATTTTTGCAGCAGCTAAATGAAGGCTTGGTGACCTGCCGAGTAGGCAGCTGATAATTTGACCATAAAGAGGCAGGTCTAGGTGGCGAAGTGACCTGCCGAGTAGGCAGCTGAAGATAAAAACAATCGTTTCGATGTTTATGTTAATGTACTTCTGCCGAAAAGGCAGTTACTAGAAATATAAAACCAGCCTTTTATTTGAGGACTGATATTTTATTTTTGATTTAATAAGTAGATTTATATTTAAGGTTATTCACTCTGTTTTTAGAGAGTATTAAGTTTCCCAATTAATAATGGTGAGTAAACATCCTAGGAATAAGTAAAGCATACTTGCCCCGCAATGAGTTGGATAGTAAAGTAGAAAAATAAAGGCCAAAATAAAAAACCCAAGAAAACTTGGGTTTTATTTTCCCATAAAATGGGGAACGAAATTATAATAACTTAAAAAATTTAGGTCTAAGTTAATCACCTGGTTTGTGATCATGTGGTTTTAACGGCTTATGTTTATTTGGTGTGTTAGTACGTTGTCTTTTATCCGGCGTTCCATCATCATTTTCTCTTTTCGGTCCTGGTTTAATGAACATATGTATACCTTTTGTAATGGTTTAAGTTGTTTATTCACCTTTATAATAACTATAGACTTAAAAATTTAAAACAGTAAAGAAATTTATTGGTAAGGGGTAGAAATTTAACTAATTGTGTTCATCATTGGCTTGTTTTTCATTTTATCGAATTATTACTCTCTGTTTAAAGCTGGCTTATCGATTAAAAATCTAATTTTAATATACTATTTCATATAAATGGTCAATATCTCGAATGTGGTAGCTACTGCCCTTATGACGTTGAATTTAGCCATGTAGAATTTTTATTCTATGATATTGCAAAAAGGACTGTTTAGTTCGCATTGGGGACGTTAGCCTTAAATTTTCTAAGGGCGGCTTTGAGCGATAAGCAGACACTGAAAAAGTTAAATTTATTCCTACTTCTTTGAGTAGGAGCCTAATTTTGTCTGATAACATTATTAACCGCTGTTTTCGTGTGTTATAAACCATCTAAATGGTGTTGAATAAGCCGTTAACTTTAAAGGTATCCAATGAGATTTATATTAATCGTTTTATTTTTTTTAAATTCTACTCAAGCTCTTGCGCAGTATGACCGCTTGAGTCTAAATTCTGAGTTCCTAGGAAAAGACGTTACCGTTCAGATATCGTTACCAGACACTTATCGACATTCTGATAACTTTTCATACCCTGTACTAGTTGTATTAGATGGCGCCACTCAATTCAATCACGCGGCAGCTAGCGCGCATTTTTACAGCACTTATGCAGCAATACCGGAAATGATTGTTGTAGGTGTAAGTCTAAAAAATAGATTAGCATTTTTTACTCATACTGAGCCTGAAGCATTTGTCGGTCGAGCCGGTAAAGCTGACTTACTCACGCGTTTCCTACAAGAAGAGTTATTAAACCAACTTAATAAGCAATATAGAGTTGCGCCTTATTATGTTATCGCAGGCCACTCACTTTCTGGTCTATATACCAGTTACCTTGCAGTTAAAGGTAATACTAAATTTAATGCTGCGATATCCATTAGCCCAAGTCTTTGGTGGGATGAAGCTACAATAGTTACAGACTTTGAAAAGAAGCACTCAACCAGTGGAGCAAAAACTTTTCGATGGTTTCTAAGTATGGCAAGTGAGCCGAACGAAATGCCCGAAGCTTTTGATCGCATATTATTGGCATTGGAAAAAAAATCAAAATCAGGGCTTTATTATAAGTACGCAAGGTTCCCCGATGAAACACACGACACCACTCCCGTAGTAGGAATGGCAAAAGGGTTACAAGCTATTTTTTCTGATTGGAATGCGGTACCTGAGATTGATATCATGCCTCTGTCGAACCTAATAAAATTTTATGAGGATAAAGCTAAAGAGTTCGGTTATGCATTCCCTTTATCGGCACATCAGTATAATGTTTATGGGCTCAAAGCTACGTATGAAGATAAGCCAGCATGGGGCGTTGAAATTTTGGAAAAAGGTACTGAGACTTTTCCTAATTCAGAGATACTGTGGGATAGTTTAGCAACAGCTTACAGTTTGAATAAGAATTTACCTGATGCGTTAATTGCATCTGAGCGTGCGCTGGAACTGGCTGTCGCCAATAATTCAATTTTTATCGCTGAGATCAAGGAGCAAAATACGGACTTGAAGCTAAGCAAAAAATAGATGGTCATCAGGTAGCCTGTAAAGTAATACAGCTAACAATCAAATCTTATCGCCAGCAAATAGCGCTGGCGTGACTTTAACCCTCTGAGCGAATTCTCACGCTAAATTTAGGCGTTGCTGAGTGATAACAATTGATACGTGCCAGACTCTAACTTCGAGTCTGGCTTAGGTTCAAATTTAAGCATCGATCTGTTCTGATACTTCTAACGCATCATCAACTTCTATTCCCAAGTACCTGACAGTGCTCTCTAGTTTTCTATGGCCAAGTAGAAGCTGACAGGCTCTTAAATTTTTAGTTTTTTTGTAAATTAGTGATGGTTTGGTACGTCTCATAGAATGAGTGCCATATTGAGTCTTATCTAATCCAATGAGCTATAGTCGTTTCTGGTGTATGAGAAAAAGTCATTGCGATGTAATCTGTTAATTGATCTTGACCAGATCAACAATTAACCAGAGAGACATCGCAATGACTGAAAATGATAATGTTATTTCCATTGAAAAACCAGACAATCCGTTAGAGCAGTTGCTTAAAAGCGGGGCGCAGCAGTTGTTAGCTCAAGCGATTGAGGCTGAGTTGGCTGTTTTATTGGCTCAATACCAGCATGAGACCGTCGAGGGACTTCAGCGGATCGTCAAAAATGGTCACCAGCCTGAGCGTACGATCCAAACAGGCCTTGGTGATATTGAGGTCAAAATACCTAAAGTCAGGGATCGAAAAAAGGAAGGCATTAAATTCAATAGTGCCTTGATCCCGCCTTATCTGAAACGGACAAAAAATATCGAAGAGCTGATCCCATGGCTCTATTTACGAGGAATTTCGACGGGTGATATGCAGCCCGCTTTAGTGTCTCTTTTAGGCGAGCAAGCCAAAGGTTTGTCGGCCAATAGTGTCTCTCGGTTGAAATCCACCTGGGAAACGGAGTATCAGCAGTGGTCTAAACGTTCCTTGGCTAAACGTCGATATGTGTATATCTGGGCCGATGGGATTTACAGTAAAATTCGAATGGATGATAAGCTGTGCTTACTGGTAATTATGGGGGTAGATGAAACGGGCAGAAAGGAGCTATTGGCGGTGGTTGACGGGGTTCGTGAGTCTGAGCAGAGCTGGACTGAAGTGTTAAATCAGTTGCGCTCACAGGGTCTAACAATACCACCAAAATTGGCCATAGGGGATGGTGCGCTGGGGTTTTGGAATGCCCTCACCAAAGTATGGCCAACAACCCAACATCAACGTTGCTGGGTGCATAAAATCGCGAATGTGCTAAACAAAGTGCCGAAATCAATGCAACCTAAAATCAAAGCGAATTTACAAGATATCTGGATGGCAGAGAGTCGAGCTTCTGCTTATAAAGCGTATGATTTATTTGTTAAAAATTACTCAGTCAAATACCCAAAAGCGACGGATTGCTTGATGAAGGATAAAGATGAAATGCTGGCATTTTATGATTATCCTGCTGAGCATTGGATGCACATAAGAACGAGTAATCCGATAGAGTCAACGTTTGCGACGGTAAGGCTGAGAACGCATAAAGTGAAGAGTTGTGGCAGCCGGACAACCACCTTAATGATGGTTTTTAAACTCGCGCAGTCGGCAGAGAAAAAATGGTACCGCTTGCGAGGGTTTAAGTTACTGGCTGAAGTAATTACAGGGGTAAAATTTAAAGACGGCGAAAGAATAACTCAAGATCAAACAGAGCATCAAGATGAGCTCATACACCAGATTTGACAATAACTCTAATCCAATTGAGGTGACCCAAGAATCAACTATACGTCCATATTGACGGGTTGAAAGGTGTTCAGAGGAATGAATTCGTGACTTAAACAAGTAATCATAAGAATTGAGAGTAAATTGCTCTATGAGCGCCACAATTGATTTCCTTGTATTTCCAGTAATTTCAAATTGAACAGGCATACCAGTCTTTTTTTGAACGACTATTGCCCTTGATTGGATTGTTTTACCATGAGCGATGTCATTAACTTTTAGTGAAACTAAATCACACCCTCTTAGTTTGCTATCTATGGCTAGGTTAAATAGTGCTAGATCTCTTATTTTATGAAAAAGTTCTAGTCGTATTCGGATAGCCCATATTTGCTGTAATTTTAAAGGTAACTTTTGTCCTACAAGCTTATTTTTATTCCAAGGCTCTTTAGGCTGATATATAGTTAACTGGTGCATTAGTTGTACTCCGGTGTTTATGGAGTTTTAAGCTTAGCTTGCTACAAAAAAATTCGGGTATGAGCGATAACCGGTCATTCAGATTGGCTAAGTATCGTCTTTAATTGATCGGTTAAACTGCTTTTTGCGCATATATTAATGAAAATGGGCACTGCGCGCATATTTGTTCATCTAACTTAACTTAAAATTTTTAGAATACTTAGTGATAGTAATACCTTAGGTTATTTGTTAAAAGTAGATGGATGAGTGTTAAGTTGACAGAAATATGCGCGATGAGCAGACTATAAAATGTTAGTTTTATATTTGAGTTCTTCAGAATTAAAGGTGTCAACTAGTTGAAAAAATTATTCATATTTGCGGTTGTTGTTGGATTGTATCTGGTAGCTTGTGGCTTTTTCATTGGTGTTACGAATCGAGAGGCTATGTTTGACGGGGTCAAATGGACTGATGTTGGTACTTTAGTTATTACATCTCTTGGTTTTATTTTTGGTTTCTATACCTACTTTCAATGGTTAAATAGCAAGCGAAAGGAGGATTCATATTTAGTCGCCAAAAAATACATCGCTGCTATAGATGAAATAGAAGAAAACTTACATGAGTTGCGATTTCATTATGATCATATTTGTCCTACAGCAGGATTGATGGTTGAGGATAAAGATGTATCAATCAAACGTATTGAGCATCTTAATATTGTTTGGGGCAACTTATATCAAGCAAGACGAAACCTTTATAAATCTAATAGAGAGTTATCATTCTGGAATGTTTGTCTAGCTAAAGAGGCTGAAGAAAACTACAACTCTTTGAATAAGTCACTGGACGATATTAGTGTGATATCCTCAGTTTTGAACAATCAATTATTCCATTTTGTAAGCAGTAGACAAAATATGGATGAAGTGATTCGAGAGAAGCAAAGGTTTGACGAGTTGCATGAGTCAGTTCATAAAATTATCCAACATCGTGTTGATTGTGGTTTTAAATCAATATTTACCTTCGAAATATAAATAAAACTAACAAAACGTTCAAGAGTGATTCCAAACGTGTGCTGGTTTCGCTTCGCTCACGATTATGGCACACGGTTGTGACACCTTAACTTGGCGTTGAGGCTGTAGAATTACTCTTTTTAAAAAAATCAGCCTGTTTTATGGGTTCCAAAAAATGCATTACCTAATGCTTTAAAAGCGCTTAGCGTTAATTACAGGAATTCGATTTTTAATTAGATTTGGCTGTTGGAGTTATTCTACAGCCTCGTTAGGCAATAAACCAATGGAAGTTTGATGCTCAATAGTCGGTTTTTCGATAAAGATAGAAGCGTTCAAGAGCGGTGGTTTCGAATGAAATTCCACAGAAATTTTGGGCGGCAGATAAAAGCTTTTTTCTTGTGGCGACTTTACCGTAAATTGGAAAAAGAATTTAAAGCAAAAGATAAAGTTATAAACGGAGCTATAGAAACTACAGTAAAAGAATGCAAGAAGGTCAACGAGGAGCTGTTTCCTGCGACAAAGCAGTTTTTAAATATTGGCCTGTATTTCTTGCTTGCTGAGAGAGATATCCAAGCTTTAAAAGCTGATGCTTTCGCTCATCCTAATGAGACAAAAAGGAATATTGCGTTACGTGCACTGCTTTTAACTATTTATGAGTGGGATATGGGAAAAGTTACTGGACGGCGAATGCAGTTTATATACGAATCGACAGGATTGTCTGATTCTTCAAAGAATATGGTTGTCGATGCCCTAAAAAAATTAAAGAAAGCAAGAAAAGCAATTGAAAATGAAATTTCTGAGGCAAGGCACAACACTATTGCTCATAGAGAGGCCGACGCCCTACATCAGTATAAAATTATCTCAGAGCTGAAGGTCATGGATTTTTCCATAGCTTTGGCTGGTTTGTACGAAGCATCAGATTTGCTGTTGAAGTCTTTGGTAAAAGCGATGCTTGAAATTGGTACTATGGAAAGCCTTTTTAATCAGTGAGTTATCGAAAAAAAATAGCTTAACAAGGCTCTGCTGCTGATGAGCGGCAGAGCGAAGCGTTATCAATGCCCGCTTATGGCACTTTTACGAAGTTCGGTTTGAGTGAAAACCAAGTATTAGGATAGGTTGAAATTCCGTTCTACAATCGTAAATACTGAAATTCTACCTATACCTTTATTTACGTACTGACGATAGCTATTTGCCAACGATAGCCTAAAACCATGTGTCCACACACATAAGTTTTAATTGCTATGTCATCGTATGGTTGTATTTTATGTCAGTGAATGGTTGCAGGTTATCTGTAAGTGACTGATATAATTATCTAGCGCTTGTCACGGTTTGCTTGCAGCGACAATGTGTTTTTATTTAAAAATGCTTTTATGTTATGTTCGTATTTTACATATAACCATAAGCAGAATATCACTAGTGGAAGTGCTAAAACCCATAAAACCAATTTATTAATGTATGTATAAGCCACGAAAACCCCTGAAAAAAAAACAGTGGAAATAGGGGTTTTGATTCAGGTATTAACAGCTTAATTAATGGCACTTTATATTCACTTTTCCAATCCATAACTATTCGACTCCTGATTTCCAATATATCAATTAACGATTCATTCTTTCATCATCGTAGATTTTTTTCAGAATATTTTTATAAGACTCCATGCAGTCAGAACTTAAACCTTTATTAATATTTTGAAGTTCTGATAATGTTATCTCTGGTTCATTTTCTATGTATTCTTTTACGGCCTGAGGCCGGTCATTTAAGCTGGCAAACTCTCTTCTAGCCTTTGCTTCTGCTTCATTTCTTTCCATACCATTCGCTATGTAATCTATTACAGCTGATTGTTCGTTCCATTTAGCATATAATTTGGAGTTTGAGTATTCCAAGAATTTTTCAGCTTCAACAGCTTTGATATTGGAGTGTTTATACGCAGAGAGGCAAACTTGATTTTCATCCCATTGATTGCCATTTTGCATGGTCAAATAAGTGCCTACAATACCGAGCACACCCGCAATTACCGTCGATGCAATTGATGCTGCGAAGTTCCATTTTCCAGCGATTTTAGCATTTTCATTACTGTCAGACATGATTTAACTATTCCACTGGTTTCTATTTAAAAGCGTCAATGCCAACTGACCCACCCATTTCTTCCTTTAAAACTAGCATTAAATCTTGGACTGCATTAGGTTCGCCAGATATAGCAAACGTTGGCGCGTTACAATCTTCACAGACAGCGCCAATAGCCAAATCAATACCTACCATTCCATTGGTGTCCATGATTTCAAATGTATTTTTTGGAGCCTTACCGCCACACTCATTACATGTGACAAAAGGTGGTAGAGCATGAGTTTCGCTGCTCTTTTTATTAATATTGTTAATCAAATAGCAACACTTCTTGTATTTTTTACCACTCCCACATGGGCATGGTTCGTTACGCTTTACCGTCATATTTATATCTCTTTATTCCTATTTGCCTTGTTAGCCAAGCAAGTTACCGCTTTACTCATAGAGTGATGGTAAATGCACTATGTCAAAATTTTTATGCTCACCACACTTAGGGCAAGACTCAGGTATATTTTCTTCTTCGGTATAGCTCTTATCAAAACCGCATTCCATACAAGATGCAGCCCAAACAGGCTCTTTGTCGTCCATTATTTATCCTTAAAATTCTTCAACTAGTGTGCTTTAACGGCTTCAACAGCCATTGTTAACTGATCATCTGCAAAGGACGGTTTAAAGCGAAAACCAATTCGATACAAACAAGTCATTAGCTTATCAATGCTGAATTTATCAATTCGGCCATTAACCAGATCACTTACGCGAGGTTGGGTTAGCCCTAATTGAATCGCTGCATCGGCCTGTGACCAATTCTTAGCATTGATAATGTCACGAACAACAATCATCAGATCTGAGCGCGTCTGTAGTTCAGAGGCTTCTGCCTTATCTTCTGTGATTGCATCAAAGATATTTGAGTATTCAAGAGTCATCTTAATAGCCTTGTTGATTAACTTATAAGCACTATATATCAGCACTGATATATATACAAGTGCTGATATAATTATTTTATTTCGTTTTGCATTAGCTTATACCGCGTCTTCGCAGTATCCATAGCCTGTTTATCCACTCCGTTAGTAGTCTTGGTAAACGAATGTAAGATGAACACTGTATCGGCAAACTTTGCAACGTAAATCGTTCTGTATGCTGGTCTGCCGTTCTCTATCAGCTCAACCGCCCCAATACCGACACTTTCCTTTAAGTGCTTAAACTTGCTAAATGGCTCTTTGTTTTGACAGATAGCGTTTAAATCATTTGCAAAGCGCTTTTGAATTTTATCGGGCAACGCTAGAAACTCTTTTTTTGATTGATTGTTTATAAACTTAAACTTTTTCAACTTCCTAATGTCCTGTCATTTTAATTCTTGAATATACGCTATTGATGGCGTCTGATAATTGCAGTAAATTACCGTTGTATTTGTCTGCTACCACTTGTCTCGATGAGTAGCCAAATAGATCAGCTACCTCCCCATGTTCCGCATTTTTCGCAAGATGAATGACTAGCGAATCTTCAAAAGTTTTCGCTGTAGCCCAATCAAGGCCAGCTTTTTTGAGCAGCGTATTAACTTTTGCCCTCAGATTCGTAGGCTGAATGTTAATGCCAGTTTTTACGGCTCGCTCGCTCATAGCAAAGCCGCTCAATCTGTCACTAAGAAGCACTGGCGCGTACTTGCTAAAACCCCTGTATGTATTCAGGTTATGCTTGTACTCTGGCGGCAGCTCTTGCCGTTCGTACCAATCGAGATAGATCTCTAGCGCTTGGCAAAAAACTTCTGGCACTTCAATTATTCGGTCTTTTTTATTTCGACTAAAAGCGGCTGGTAAAACCCACTTTCTGTAGACCTCGCCCTTATCGCTAATTAACTGGTGCAAACGCAATAAATTGTGCTCAGTGAGCGACAAAGGAACGTATGCGAGCTGGCTTACTAGGTATCTATCTTTAAGCTCATATTTACCCGCACAGGCTTTATTAAAGAGTGAATCAATGTCGTTTTCAGTAAATATCTGCCTCAACATAATTTAGTTGCATAACCTTAATACATAACAATGCAATATAGATTACACTATCACAATGCAATAACAAGGCAATTCATGCAATACGGTAGGGATGATATTGGAATAATTTGTCAAACATTTTTGCTTATTAAGTGGGATTAAATTTAAATGCGTCTTTTAATGCATGTTGTATAAAGACTGGTACGGTAAACCTAAATTAAACAACAACGGAATACAGATAAATGAATGTTAACAATATTACTTCGGTAGGTTGGCTGTACAATGCTGACAACTCAATCGCTTTAACTATTTGCTTACGTTTTCAAATGAAACCTGTTTTTGTCTCCATTTCTAAAGCCGAGTTTGACAATGCTGGTGGAATTGAGGAAATACAGAAAAACAAACAATTTGCTGTTGATTATTTCACTAAATATGGTGCAGGCAGAGAATATAAAGGCTAGTCACATAAATCATTAACCCAGTTTAGACTGGTTTTTTGGACGAAATCCTAAAAATATCACAACAGAATATTACTCACCAAGTTTGGGGCACAGTGGACCTCTATTTAGCTATGATCTACTTCACTAACGGCCGCATAAAAATCTACTTATTTAAGGGTAAAAAATGCAATAAAACAAAATTGAAATAGTCAAAAGTCGCTATATTTGGAATGAAACTTATTGCTCAATATGTTTAACTTAACTAGTCGATCAAATATGGTCCTCCCAAAACACTTCCTGCATCATGGATGCAGTGGAAGATAGCTCACCTTTACCACTTTTCCCCATCACATATGAGCCCGAACCGGTCATCCCCAAACACTTCCTGCATCATGGATGCAGTGGAAGATAGCTCACCTTTACCACTTTTCCCCATCACATATGAGCCCGAACCGGTCCCCCGTAAACACTTCCTGCATCATGGATGCAGTGGAAGATAGCTCACCTTTACCACTTTCCCCTATCACACATGAGCCCGAACCGGTCCCCCGCAAGCACTTCCTGCATCATGGATGCAGTGGAAGATATCTCACCTTTACTACTTTCCCCCATCACACATGAGCCCGAACCGGTCCCCCGCAAGCACTTCCTGCATCATGGATGCAGTGGAAGATATCTCACCTTTACTACTTTCCCCCATCACATATGGCCGTAACTCCCGCCTTATAGCTACGTGTGACACGTATTTTATATGTCTTTATCATGCTAGTAGCACTAAATCCGCAACGTGATAATGGAAAGCAATTTTTTCCAGCTGAAAAGGAAGGACAGACTATCAATCTAGCGAATGATTAAACCGGTAAATTATGTAGTAACAACCTCACCTGATGCAAAACTAGTGAATTATGTAACTAATAACTCACCTTAAATCTTAATTACTTGTCGCTACACCAACTTATAAGTTGGTGTAGCGACAATTACAACGTAAAATTTAGCTTTTAAAGAAGGTGGGAAATATCTCACCTTTACGTGGTTATCTTCGCACCTTCTATTAACTAATGGCAAAACCAACCATTTGGTGATCCAATAACCACAGTAAAGTGATCGTTTCTCCACGGTAGTAACCAGTTTTAAACATGGGATAGCTCTCACCTATTGGTGATTCACTCACCTGAACGAACATAATGACTAGATTTACGTGGGTATACTCTCACTTTAAACCAGCAATCTTTCATTAGATCCTTTTGAGATCAACAATTAAGATCCCATCTTGATCTTAACTAAGATATTAAGATCAAGATCTCTTTATTTATTAGTTATCTTTATTTTTCATAAGTTTATTAATTACTAAAACTTACTTTATTTAATGAGTCACTTTTTTTCAAAATAGTGACCTTTTTGTTGATCCATACTTTTCCGACTGTATGATGCCTTTCAGGTGAGACAAATTTTACAAAAAAGGCAGGTTCTAATGAGCAGTAATGCATTTCAACAGAACAATAATAATGAGCTATTAGATAGTCGTGTATTCATTGCTCCACGAGCTATACTGGAAATGTATCAAAAAGTTTCTTTTAGCTCATTCAAAGTCTGGGCTAGTCTCTTAGCCGATATAAGTGATAAAGATTTTAGCGAAGAAGATCAATTTGTGCCTTTGAGCGCCATATGGCAGGCACTCGATGGTCGTTTATCATATAAGAGATTAGAAGTACTTTTAGAGGAGTTGCAAACTACACTCATAAAGCAAGATGAATATCTTCCGCAAACATTCGAAAGGAAAAGAAGCTCATTTCATTTGCTAGGTCCAACTGAAATTACCGTCAACCAATCAAATGATGTGACAAGCTTAAAATATAGATTAGTAAGAGAGTTATTACAGATACTTAAAACGGAAGGCAATAAAGAGCAATTCATAATTGAAATGAGAACCTTCATTTCACTTAAGGGCAAAGGCGGTGAACATGCTAAAAATCTCGTTTTATTCTGCACGCCTTACATCGGTTTAGGCGAAACTAAATATATTGACGTTAATCAATTACGCGAATTTATGGGTCTAGGAGATTCGTATAATGATGATGAAGGAAATACTATTTTTAAAACATTTAAACGTGATGTTTTAAAGCACGCTATAAATGCAATCGAAGCTAACCCATACGTGAACTTTCAAATTGAAGGGATTGATACTCAACGGAGTTATTGTCAAATCTGGTGTATGAGCTCATCTTGATGCTCTGTTTGATCTTGAGTTATTCTTTCGCCGTCTTTAAATTTTACCCCTGTAATTACTTCAGCCAGTAGCTTAAATCCTCGCAAGCGGTACCATTTTTTCTCTGCCGACTGCGCGAGTTTAAAAACCATCATTAAGGTGGTTGTCCGGCTGCCACAACTCTTCACTTTATGCGTTCTCAGCCTTACCGTCGCAAACGTTGACTCTATCGGATTACTCGTTCTTATGTGCATCCAATGCTCAGCAGGATAATCATAAAATGCCAGCATTTCATCTTTATCCTTCATCAAGCAATCCGTCGCTTTTGGGTATTTGACTGAGTAATTTTTAACAAATAAATCATACGCTTTATAAGCAGAAGCTCGACTCTCTGCCATCCAGATATCTTGTAAATTCGCTTTGATTTTAGGTTGCATTGATTTCGGCACTTTGTTTAGCACATTCGCGATTTTATGCACCCAGCAACGTTGATGTTGGGTTGTTGGCCATACTTTGGTGAGGGCATTCCAAAACCCCAGCGCACCATCCCCTATGGCCAATTTTGGTGGTATTGTTAGACCCTGTGAGCGCAGTTGATTTAACACTTCAGTCCAGCTCTGCTCAGACTCACGAACCCCGTCAACCACCGCCAATAGCTCCTTTCTGCCCGTTTCATCTACCCCCATAATTACCAGTAAGCACAGCTTATCATCCATTCGAATTTTACTGTAAATCCCATCGGCCCAGATATACACATATCGACGTTTAGCCAAGGAACGTTTAGACCACTGCTGATACTCCGTTTCCCAGGTGGATTTCAACCGAGAGACACTATTGGCCGACAAACCTTTGGCTTGCTCGCCTAAAAGAGACACTAAAGCGGGCTGCATATCACCCGTCGAAATTCCTCGTAAATAGAGCCATGGGATCAGCTCTTCGATATTTTTTGTCCGTTTCAGATAAGGCGGGATCAAGGCACTATTGAATTTAATGCCTTCCTTTTTTCGATCCCTGACTTTAGGTATTTTGACCTCAATATCACCAAGGCCTGTTTGGATCGTACGCTCAGGCTGGTGACCATTTTTGACGATCCGCTGAAGTCCCTCGACGGTCTCATGCTGGTATTGAGCCAATAAAACAGCCAACTCAGCCTCAATCGCTTGAGCTAACAACTGCTGCGCCCCGCTTTTAAGCAACTGCTCTAACGGATTGTCTGGTTTTTCAATGGAAATAACATTATCATTTTCAGTCATTGCGATGTCTCTCTGGTTAATTGTTGATCCGGTCAAGATCAATTAACAGATTACATCGCAATGACTTTTTCTCATACACCAGAAACGACTATAGCTCTACTCAACGTGTTGGCAAGCGAATTAGTGAAATAAAATTCATATTAACTGAACGCCGGTCAATTAAAAATTTACTCTCAAAGTCTATGAATGATCATTCATCACCAGCTGATCCAACTCAACTAAAATCTACTTTAATTTCCTTTTGGCAAGAAGAAACTCATAATGTAAAAAACGGTTATCCGATTGAAGTTATTTATCGCTTACTAAAACAATTCAAGTTAGTCGATAAATATATCAATGAAATAATAAATGAAAAGCAATTTAATACAAATCCGAAAGGAGAAACTTGCCGTATTTTTTCTATTGCTACAGCTGTTACACAACTCTGGCTTGATGGTCAGTTATCTAAAGAAGACTCAAAAATTTATAATTATGCATATCGAATATTTAAAACACCCAGCGATTCGAAGGTAGAGTCATTATGTAAAAAATTCATAGCGACTAATGATTTGTACTCTTCTTCTGATATTAGCAAAGCAGAAGTGTTGAAGAAACAAAAAAGCCAAAGAGCTGCTCGCGCAAAACTATTAATTAATGGTATCAATCAGTATTCGCGTAACTTTATAAAACGTGCATTTAGCGCCCTAACAATTGATGAGATTAGCCGGTTTAATGAAGAATTTATAAAATTGTGTTTAACAAATAAATTTGGCCCATGGCCAAAAAAGGCTATCTTAAAACTAGAGCTGCGGGATTGTGTTTTGGCCAATGTTTTAACTAAGAGGGCGTTAGCATTGTATAATCAATGGATAAGTGAAAAATGTGTAGAACTTGACATTATTCCTGCACAAAGTGTATCAGATTTCTTAAATAGGCATCCTGAACATAACAGACACATTACATTTCTAAACGTACCAACAAATATAAACTATAGTGAATTTGTCTCCTTTGTCGAATTACTCAAAAGTGAGTAACTTAAAACTTTGCAATAGCCTTATTTTGTAAGTCGATAAAACCTAAAGAATTAATTAAGTAGAATTTACTTTCATAGACAATTAGATCATATGTTGACGTATCCCTCTCTGACAAACCAACAAACTCCAGATTATTAGTTTTTTTCATAAACCAATAGTTATTAATACTGGTCGTTAATTTGATGGCCTCAACTATATTGCTGGCCTTTACGTTTGCAATATGTATATACAAACCAAGCTCTAATGCTTCTAATACTGCTGCACATTTATCTTTTATAAATGTGCTCGATGTAATTTCTATATTTTGATCACGGACCAGCAATTCATAATAACGATTGCTAGTGTATTGACGTAAAATCGATTCATCTAATGTGCGGTTGCTCTTCAAAATTTTATTGATTAGGGCTCGATTCTTATGATTTAAGTGATCAAGGTGATATACGCTAAATTCTGACATTTTTTTACAAATACTGACTTAATTGTTGATCATTAAACTGTATCAATATTTACTTGCAACAAGTATTAATAATTTCTGAAATAGTCACTTAATGGGCGTATCAATCACAAATGAGCAAATGTCGATAATTAAAGCTGATCCATGTGCTAACTTAAAAGTTATCGCCGTTCCTGGATCTGGCAAATCAACAGCGCTCATATATCGTATAGGATACTTACTGTCTAAAAACATTAGGCCTGAACGTTTGTTGGTAATAATGTTTAATGATTCAGCTGTCAATAACTTTGTAGATGATATGTCGCAACTACAATATATGAATCTTCCTGATGTTAGAACCTACCACTCGTTTGCTCGTAGATTAAGTTTTATATTGATAAAAAAAGGCCTACTTCAAAAAACAACATTTACACCGAATCAAGCTCATTATAAAAATTTTTATAGAACAGCATTAAAAACCTATACACCCGAGCACCTTCATAAGCAGCTAAATGTTGATAGTTCAGACACTATTAATAGTTTTATAAGGCTTGTAGAATTATGTAAATCTTCACTTCTTCCACCAGAGGTAGTTTTTAAAAAGTTCAAATTCTCATCTGAAAAGTTATCATTTATAAACTCATTTTATAAGTCAGAAGAAAAAAGGCATGCAGAAAAAATACAGTTTTTCTCTGATTTAATTTACGACATTGTAATGTTATGTAAAAGGGACCCAAGCGTAATAGCCAAAATTTCTAACAAACATGACGTTATTCTTGTCGATGAATACCAAGATGCCAATCAAGCATGTCATGAACTAGTAAAGATTATATGTGGTTCAAGAGGCCGTGTTAATCTGGTTGGTGATGATGACCAAACTATCTATGATTTCACAGGTGCGGAACCACGATTTCTAAAAGATGAAGCTAATAACGACTTTCATAATATATCGGAGTTTTATTTAACAAAATCGTTTCGCTATGGCCATACGATAGCTCTTATAGCCAATAACATTATTAGTAATAACGATTGTAGAATTGAAAAATTCAGTGTCTCAGGTAGACCGGACCTTCATTCTACAATCAGCATAGCCTCATACACCAGTTTGCATTTAGATACTGAGCAACCAGATTTGATTAAAGAGATCAGTGATTATGTATTAACTAATCAAGGTCAATATCGAGATATCTGTATTTTAATGCGTAATTACAGCAGCTCATTCAGCTTAGAGCTGGCCTTATTGAGACATGGAATTCCATACTACATAAATGGAGAAAGTAAGACAGCACTGCACTCTGAAGATAGTAAGTTTATTCGTTCTGCATTAGTTGCACTTAGTGATACAGCTTCAAATATAGAACGAGTAACTGCTTTAGAATATTTTCTAAAATCTTATTTTTGGATTGATGTAGAGCTAAAGTTCTTTGACGTCTGTAATAGCCTGATTAATGACGATATCAATGGCGCTTTGGATGCTCTTACATTATTTCAAACAAAGCTGAAACCCGATGTTGTTGGCAATATAGCAAGACGCGCCAAAACATTTTGTAAAGTAATGCGCAGTAGAAAGACCGATGTTGCATACAGGCTAAACAGACTTATAGATGATTCGGGTATTAAAGGCGTATTAGCAAAGAAATACTGGCGGTCAACAACAGAACCAGTAAAGCGCTTTGACGCCTTGTTAGCATTTTATTCTTCACTAAGCGATAACCCACAACAATCAGTTTTGATTGTTGATAATATAAAAAATAATGTCAGTTTGGCTGATGACAAAAATGCTCTGCAGTTTTGTAGCTTACATAAAAGTAAGGGGCTAGCTTGGCAATACGTAATCATTGCTCATTGTGAAGAACGTATCTGCCCATCAATTGAGTCAGCTAATGATGAATACTTAGTTGAAGTTGAAAGGCGTCTTTTTTATGTCGGTGTAACCAGGGCTCGCAAGAAATTAACTTTCCACATTCCAATCGATCATGACTTAATAAAAAGCCTCAAGGAATATAAAGGTTACATGAATGATGTTGATTATTTCAATAAGGGTTACGCATCCCGATTTATTTATGAAGCCAACATTATTTCAGCAACTCAAATTGGTACCGAGATCTATAGGGGGGATAATCGCTCAATTATTACTTCCACAGGGAACCGGCATAACTACAATCGTTATCTAAACGAACTCGGGCTTGAGTATCGGATTAGTGGATTACAGGAATATACATGACTAATAATGAAGAAATAAAACAAGCTTTTATTGATGCTGGTATAAAGCGTCATTTGCACTTTACGAAACTGGGATATTACAAATTATCTGGTGATAGTAGGTTTTTATATGGCCATTACTTACAGTTAATAGCTTTGATTACATTTGTGTTATCTTTTTATTACGTTTGTAGATTTGTTTCCAGTCAACAACCTGAGTTCGTGACATTAATTTTTAACTCATTATTTTGTTCAACTTTATCTTTTTCTTTATCTGAAATCTTGATTCGGAATTATTTATCTGGATTAAAAATTTTAACTTTAAGCGCCGCTGTAGCGTACATAAATATTAACTTTCTATAACAACGGAGAATACAATGATTACAAACTTAAAAAACACTGATGTTCAATTCACAATTGGCAGCAATACTTACTTAATTACTTTATTCAATCTATCTATTGCCTTATATTTATTAGCAGCGTTTAGTTGTGCTGTTTCAGCACTTTTCGGGGTGTTTCTCACCGGTATAATGGGGGTTATTGCAATAATATCAGGTCCATTGCTTACTTTTTATTTGGCTTATGAGTTCAGAGCAATCGTAATACCAATTTTTGTCGAGCGTCTATGTAAACAAAGCGAAGATAATTTAGACACAAACAAAGCTGCTGTTGCTGAGCCTGAAGCAACAGTTAATGTAATAAAAGATACAACTAATATTGCTGATTAAAAACAAGCCATCATAAAGCAACCCTTTAGTACTAGTTGTTTTTGTATGTGTTACATATTAATGGTTTTTTATTTACTTTTTTCCGATATTATGGCACTTTACAATCAATATTCAGGTTTCATTAATACTGAAAAGTCAGGAATGAGACTCGTTTGTGCTAATGAAGTGTGTTTAATTTGAGCTCAGTATGTACATATAATCAGAGGTTTCTTGGGTGTACTGTACATACTGCTTTGTATTTTCTTACGTAGTGTTGCTGGTGATTTTTACCCCGCGCATTATTGTAATAATTCTTGAGGGATAAATTAGCAGAAGGATTCGCTATTGTAAGAGGTAATTAAAATGGATATTAAAAAAGCTAGGTATGCATTAATTGATGGTGTTAATTACGCTGTACCAGGGCATATTAAATTTGTATTACAATGTAAACGCGGCTTCTTATACGGTAAAGAGCGCAAACCAGAAATTGTCGTTCATCGTAAAACTCGAGAGTGGACACCGGAGAAAGAAGTTCTTCAGTCTCGTAACTTGAAATTTAAAAGCCCTTGGCCAGTAAGACCTGACGAAGCTGGTCGCTCAGACTGGGAGACTCGAGTGTTTGAAACTTCATCACATCTGGCTAACGATAAACTACATACTGTCTATTGCATTGATGTACCTGAAGTTGATGAAAATGACAGTGCACAACTTCAAGGTTTACAATCAGTTTCTGCTAAATGAATTTTCCCGAGTGGCATACCTTCAAAGTCAGTGTATGAATAAACTATGCTAACATTGTTTTTAAAAAAGTATGCCACTGATTCATTTGCACATGCATCAGTGATAATCTTTTCTCTTGTAGATTTTTTAAAATTTTCAGGCGATACTCCCTCAGATAACCCACCAGCTACTTGCATATAGTAAATTAGGGTTTCACCACCGAACTCAGCCCCAACTAAGGTTGTTGAATTATCAACTTTAAAGGGTACATCAGTGTTAATTTGTGACACTACACTAGCGATGTCTTCATTCACCGTCTGCACTGACAACGGCATGATCGCCATTACTATTGTTAAGAAATTAGTCACAATAAACTCACTCCACTTCTTTTGATTTTGTTTTAAGCCAGTCTTTAATTTTTTTTGAGTTTTCTTTAGTTCTGCAAAGCTTTTGATATTTTAATAGTTCATTTGTGCATGTAGATGTAAATATCCCTCTTGAGATTTCTAACTTGGCAGCTTGATCAATTTCAAGATTTAAAAGAGACTGTTTGGTAACCGGCTCCCCCTTGTAAAATGCCTTTAATAGTATTTCAACCCAAGGATTTTTTTGCAGCTTGTTTAGATTGGTCTCTAACTTATCTAAAGTAGTGTCCGCTTCATTAATTGATGGGTACGATTTTATGGCTAGGTGGTTATAAATAAGCAATGGGGTATGGTACTCAATTATTTCATCATACTTTGCTTTAGTTAATTTCCCCTCGGCAAAATTAGGAAGTATAGCCTCCCCTCTTAAGCCAAATATTGATATTCCACTATTCAAACTGGCAAAGTGGTTTTCTACTATGCATATCATGATCATTCTGTGTTTTACATTAAGCTCTGAAAGCAAATTTTTTAACTTTCGCTCTTGAATATACCTGGAAATCATTTTTAACCCTTATCTAAAGTAACCTTTTCTAATAGCGTTTCTCTAATTTTATCTTGTTCTCTTAGCACATTTGACCGGATCTTCATTTTTAAATTTTTAAGGGTCATAGCTGTGTTAGCTGGCATGCCAATTTTATCAATATAAAAAACCATGCTTTCATTAATCACATTGTAGTTGTAATCAACTACATCCCCGCGGCGGTTCCAGAATATTGGCTCATTATTTAATAATATTGGTTCACCGTTGAAAAATACGAATTGTGACCGGTAGTTGATATAAACCTTCTTATACTTTTCGGAATATTTTGGATAAATATCAATCTCCAAAGCAGTAACATTATCATCATCATAAGTGACGATTTGCCATAATTTATCCTTGTTATCAAAGACAATCATTGGTAGTTCATTGCTTTTATCAATTTTTAATGCTTTCTTGTTTAACAAGAAAAGTAATGTACCCACTAACGTAAGTACAACTACTATAATTGTTACATCTCTTATTTTCATTACGCCACCGAATGTTCGCATAGACTTCTTTTTACACAATACATACACCCTTCACTGCTTGGAGTGTATTGCATTTCACCATAGACATAGCTATTTATGTTCTCGCTAAATAATTTCAACCAATGTTCTTTCAATGTTGCCCAGTCATTAGAGGCTTTATATCGATGAGTTGCGACAGACTTAAAATAAGGTGTGTCATTGCTATTAATTAATCCACTAATTGAAGGAGAGTTAGGAACAACGTTTAAATACCCAAAGCCGTCTGCATTTTCACTTATTGCAGCTAGAGGTAGTTGGGATTTAGGGTTCCTACCAAAAGAACGACAAATAGATTCTTCTCTACTTTTAACATCTAGAGCAAGGATTTTGTGAGTATTATCAGAATTAAATGCTTGATCGACCCTATCTTTTCTAATTTTTAATTTTATGCCACCAAGATCTATAAAATCTGATTTTTCTAGCGCTATGATGTTGAAATCATCACGCTCTCGTTCAAGTGATATCCATTGGTTTAATGTTTCGCACATTAAACTACGTTCTTGCTCTATTAGAACTTCACGTATATCAGTTCTATCCACCCAAAAGAATGCAATATCAACAGCGTTAACTATAAGTTTAGCTAATTCATTCTCATCAATTATTTCAAGCGTGTATCTGTCTGATTTATTATTCTTACGTAATGCAATCAGTGACCCCCATAGTGATTCTAAGGCATTGTGCAGCATTACACCTTTTTCAGCACTGGTGAATCCCATGTTATAGTTTGGAGTGTGATCGGTAATTTTCATCCTGTAGTTCGTTATTGCTTGCATCATACAAAGACCAATTTTATCTACTAGATAGACTCCACCTGGCACCGTGTTATTTTTCATTTCTAATTTGCCGATGCTGTCCTCTTTTGTTGCAACATTGAACTGCTTGAACGTTAATGTGTGATAGTCGATAACGTCATTGTCTATTATGGCTTTGGAGTCAATGATGCTGTCGGCATTACTGAGAATGCTTGCAGGTTTCTGAGCACCGTAAGGGCCATTAAGAGTAAAACTTGTATAGAGACGACTGCATGAACTCGCATATCTATTGAAAAGCATCTGTGTGAACTCATATTCACGTTCACCACTACTGTGTGGCATTTTTTTGTCAATTTGCAACTGAGCCGGTATGCAGCCATTGATGCTCGCTGGCGCAGGAAAAATATTATCAACGCAATCTATAACCCAAATATAATCAAAATTTAGACCCGCGGCTTCAAGTGACCCCAATACACTAATCGGAGAGTTTTTACTTACAGGGGTTACTAAGGTGTTTTGGCAGTATTGATTTATCAGTTTACAAGCTAGTTCGCGTGATATTTCACCAGTGTGCATATCTAAGCTGCTCAGACTATCAAGTACTGATTTCCATTTTTCTGCACCAAGAGCTTCCATTTCGCTTATCTCAACGCCTCTCGCCCACCCTAACGCATTAAGTGAACTGTTAAATAGGTTCGCCCACCTACTTGGCAGAAGTCTGTCAGGATGTGTTGTGTTTATCCTTACAAATTCATTTAAGCTCTTGCTAAATATGCTTGGGCAATATGATTTCATTGCAAGCTGCATTAATGATGTTCTATGCGCTCGATTATCTCGCATTTTACTTGCGAACTTTCGACGCGCCATTTTTTCAGTTTTACTATTAACAATAAATGGGTCATTAATAATGTTGAGTACATGCTCAGTCATCACGAATTCGCTAGTTAGACTTAAGTAGTAGAGAGCCCGTTGGTATAATGGGATTTGTTTTAGCGTAAGTCCTAATGAAACATCGTAGGGAGCTATATATGGTTTATTTGATGGCAAAAGCCATTGTGGCTCAAATACATCATTTAATTTTTTAACAATTTCATTTCTTTTAGCTTTCAAGTCATGCGACACAATCGCAATAGTTTTCGTTGGCTCATTATCTATTATTTTAGAGGCCCATTTTGCCACTATTGTTAATTGATCATTATTATCGACTGTTGGTACAGAATGCCAATTTTTGCTGGAAGTTAGAGGATTAACTGGTTTTAGTTTGGCTTTTTGTTGTATTGCTGCGAATAACTTCTTATATAGCGGGGGTTGTTCATCAAAAGCGTACAATGCAACACGCTTTGGTAATTTAATTTCACCTTTATTTATCGAGTTGATTAGTAACTCTATTGCCATTGACTTAGTAACAAAACCTTTGGTCAATATATCTTTCTGCACTTTGCTTCTCCATCGCATGAACGCACCGCTTAAAGCGCTATCAGGTTGGTACTTTGTCACTTCCCAGCGGGAAAGCACTTTGTCTGCATTCATGGCTTCTGAAAGCCAATCAGAGGGATTTACTAGCGATTCGCCCATTTTGTCATTATGTATTGCTTTAACCCAATACGCTGTTAATTCGTTATCTCCTATCATTGATAAATTGCAAAATGGGGTAATGTTTTGTGTGCGTAGTGTTAGAAATGTAGTGGAGACCCATGTATCTAAAGGCATTATATTGGGGGCAATACAGGCATTCTTGCTTGTTTGGTTTAACACATGTTCAATTACCCTATTACTTAAGCAAGTTGCTGTTCTATTATTCGGTGTGATTGTAAGCGTATTTTTATCTGCGAGTAATGCTAATTCGCTTAGGTTAATATTAGATATTTTGTTCATTGCTTATGCCTTTGGATTTTAATAGCACAAAATTAGCATAAGCAATATATCCTGCAGATAAAGTCGGCAAAGTTTAGAATAAACTGAATTGTGTTTCCTGATTAATAACTCTCTGCATTAAGGTGGGTGTATTTCTATATTTGTAATTGATAAAACTTGTTTGCGGGATAATTTTCACAGTTAATCGGGTTTTTTCTTTTATTTATTAGTGCTTACGGTACTTTAGATTATTGATTAACTTTTTAGGAAAATGATGAAAAAAATAATAGCGCTATCCATCTTACTGTTTGGTGTCATGTCGTGGTTTGATACTTTTGAAGAAGTACTTGATGAAAGTGACTACGTAGTAATTTCATATGCTTTTATAACACAGTGGTATGTAGATTTTAGACATATCTCAGATTGTCAAATTGAAAATAAATCAAGATATAACAACGATCAGCTAAACTTAACATCGACCGCAGATATAAGCTTGATAATTTATAGAGCGATAAAAGTTTGTCCTTATCAATCTAATGTGACCAATCTATATAAATTATGGGGTTCATCAATTGAGAATGTTTATGTGCCTATTAAGCTAACTGTCCCATTTGCGATAAGTAAAAAGCTCATCTTGGTGGATGATTTTGAAAACCATTCATGCGCTGATTATATGGAGGCATTATATAACATTTGCCCTATAAAACTGGGCATTCATTTTAACTGATAGCTCATAAGGTTATAAATAAGGTTAATATGGTTAAATACTTAGGTATAGGGTTAAGGCTAATTAACAAGGCTTTATCTTATTGTTATTCCTCAATAAATCTAAAAATAGCAGATCGAGATCCCCCGAGGTACAGATCATATCTACCCTAATTACAGATCAGGTTTACCTTAATTTACACTGTTATACATCAAACTTATCAACAGGTTAACAACAAAAATGAGCTAATTCAATTCGGTGGGATCAGATCTCCACTATTTTATTAACAACATTTATCCACATAGCTTGATGACTTTGTATCAAATTCTGCAGATTTAACGACAAAGATCAGGTTTCCATGAGTTAGAGATCAGATTTACCCTAATGTTTCTCTAGTTATGCACAGAGGATTGAAGCGTTTGGTGTTTGTTTAGATATTAAGCTGGCAGAACAAAAACTCCCGATTTAAAGTTAGTAAGCTCTTGTACAGATCAGTTTCCCCCTAATTTGCCATGTTTAAGTAACTGGCGAAGGAGAGATTTCAGATGAGAGGGTGAAATACTCTTTTATAAAGGGGAATTCTGATCTGTAAAGTTAATGAATTACAATTTAAATTATCTTAACATGCTGATTTATAATGGTTAAAAATATATAAAACACATTAGCCCTATTAACGAACTTTAAACCTCAAATCTAAATTCATGTTTAAATTTAATTTGTCTATATGACTCAGATCAATTTTCCCCTACATAAAAAATAAGAAATGAGAAAACGATTACATTAAAAAACAACAACTTATAATTTCAGATCAAATTTACCCGATTAATCTGTAGTAAACGCCCAATTTTGCAAAAAGAGCATATTCAGATCAACTTTCCCCGCTTTTACAGTGTACTTTTGTGGCTGCACTTGTTTGGTAAAATGGATAGAGATCAACTTTCACCGAATTGGGACCTCTCAAAGATCGAAATTCCCCGAATTTAAACACGCAGAGATCAGTTTTCCCTGAATATAAAATGTTATTTTAGCACTTGTGTATGCACACAATTGTACTTGCGTTATTATAAGTTAATAAAAATCATCGGATGGAACTTTTAG
>NZ_JBWBTZ010000004.1:0-2857 GCF_056173065.1 Pseudoalteromonas sp. QJM3NY_22
TATCTGTAATTGTCTGGTCTTTGCTTCGCTGTAGCGTTGCACTCTACCAGAGAAATTACATATTTCATTGAAGCCCTTGCTAGATTCACCCGCCAAAGTGTCGTCTAGTGAGGGTTTTCTTTTTTCAGTCATTTGTTATTTTTATCCTTAATATCCACACTTTATTTCTATGTATCAAGTAAGGCAAGCAGAGCTTGCAAAAAACCCCCAAGAGTGAGGACGGCAAAGGCAAGCTTTTGCCTGTCGCTCTCTCTTTTGGGGGTCTGTATTTTTAGTGTGCAGCCGTAGGCTTAGAGCCTTTTGGAATGAAGTAAGTAATAGATTTACCATTTGCAAAAACCGATACCGGTACTCTGATGGATTTACCCTTAAGACCTTCGAACAATTGTTTGTCATGAGTTGTTAAAGTTATAAGGTCGTTTCGACTTTCGCCGTTCTGGAGAACTACTTCACCCAGTATCTGGATTTTATCTTGTCCACCGTATTCCTTTTCGTCCTTAACACCTTTTGGGCTTTCAAAAATATTTATTAATTGGCCTGATAGAGTAAGCATGCTCATAATTATTCCTTACCCTTATTAAAACTTTTAATAGATGCATTTAAACCACGCCAATGGCCTACTTCATTTTCAAAAGTACCTGCTGCATTAATGGATTTAGTTTGAATACCTTCAGGTAAATGCTCAGTACAAAGAGAATCCACTTCTTGAGAAATTGAATCTCTATCTGAGTCTGAAAGCGAAAGGAAAAGCTCTTCAGCATAAAGTTCTAAAGCAGGCTCTAATAATTCAATTCGGGTTTTACCAAAGCGAGCCGCAATAGCGTCAAACATAAAAACTGTTATTATTGGCGCTGTAAGAGACATTTTACGTTTGTGATAAGGCGTTAATTCTTCAGGTGGGTTATTTTTCATAGCTTCCTCAATATACAAATCATTAATAATCTTCGACGCCAGTTGGTTTAGTGACTTCATAATACGTTCCTATTAAGTTAGATTCTTGTTACGTCACTTGAGAATCTAATCTAGATTTTAATAAAAGTAAAGTTTTGCATCATAAGTAATAGGTTTTGCACTCTAGGTTGCACTATCGTTCTAACCTAGAGTGCTTATTGGGATTGGCGATTAGAATATTGCACACGGAAAACCTGAACGGATAAGTTGAACGGTAATTCAGCTAGGTTTATCAGGGGAGCGCGCTGCGCTCGGGGTTCTGTTTTCCAAATTTAATATTCTACCGCTTCGCGGGCTTCGGCCTATTGGCTTGTGATTTCCAAATTAACCTTAAAGTTAGGCCTTACATTAAACGGCAAGCCGTTTAATAAACCCATATCAATTACCTGTTGGGGAATAGCTTTAGAAAGTGAAATTATTGAGATTAAGTTTTCAGACTCTGAAACTAATAGGGATATTAATTCATTAATTGAGTCATCTGTTTTATAAAATGCAGATAGGCCAGTAAGGGCGGTTAATAAATTTTCTATATTTTCGGCTGTAGTAATTAGATCAACATTGTTAGTATCTTGCTTAGACATGAATAACTCCTCGAAAGTTGTTTGTGTTAGTGTCAGGTAAGAGTTACCGCTCTACCTGACATGCCTATCAGATCACTTATTAACTAACTTTTCAATAGTCGAACATAAATTAACGTCTACGCTCAGGCTTCGCTTGGCCGTTAATTTCAGTCCTCCTTCAATTTTAAAAGTTCAAAGTCACCCTCCCGTGAAACGGGTCCCTCCCTTGCCCCTTTAAAATTAGGGTCGGTATGAATATCGGCTACAGTTTGAATTATGGAATTTAAAAAACCATGATTATTAAAAACACTATTAATCTTAGGCAAAGGTGAAGAACCTGAGCCAATACGACTTAAAATTTCCTTATCTTGATTACTGTAACTTTTTTCAGTCTTAGGTGTGGCCGACTGGAGAGAATAACCCGCCTTAGTGTATTTATAAAAAAGTTCTATGTAAGGGAGATCCTCCAAAAGATCATCAGTCATTTTTTCAGGGATTTTTACACCCCAAAAACATCCAAAGCTACCAGTTAGCCTTTTACCCTTAAGGTAAGAATAAGCTTCTATATTTTCTTTAGGTTTCAGGTCTGAAAACTTAAGTGCATATTTGAATACTTCTACAAAACCTTGAGCGGGGTCGCCCTCGATAGGTCGAATGTCTACTATTTTGCTATCACCTGTGATTTTCTCCCACTCTTTTGCAAGAGCAGAGTTTGAGGCATCAGCACCCCATTTTTGCCATAAGGCCTTTTCGTTTTTCTTCTCCCAGGGAAGAAGTTTAGACCAGGCTTCTTTATCATATTTTTGAGGTCGGGTATCGAAAGGGAAATCAATAGGGTTTTCAGGGTCAAGCATAACAACCATGTGACAATGAGGATGCCAGCCAGATTTACTTTTAGTTAATTCGTAACTAAATACACCACCGTCAGATTTGCCAAGCTGAGTTTTGCCAAGCCCTTTACTTACAAAATCACGCCTTCGTTGTAAGAGTTTTCTCACAGAGTTTTGAAGATGATCAAAGCGCTCTGGTAATGAATCACCATTTTTAACCGTTAAGGTGAGCATGTAAGGGCGCAAGGAGCTATTTTTAGCTACAACCTGCTCATACTTACCTAAATAGCCCTGAACTTGCTTAGCGCCACGCCTGATGGCGCACAATTGGCACATTAGATGGTTCTTACAAAAACTAGCTTTTGCAAGGCGCACTTGTCCCACAGTGTGGTACTGATGAAACACCAGATAATTACCACAACTGCAAAGTTGGCTTTGTAGCTTCTCGAAATTCAAAAGGGAATGAAGTTGAAAATTTGCCTTTTCCCCTTGGCTTAAACCACGAACATGGTTTAA